>JBCBXB010000009.1:0-175795 GCA_039816785.1 Pseudomonadota bacterium | reverse complement strand
TGAAATTTGGCTTCCCCATAACGGCCTCCTTGCCTCAAAATTAGGGAAGAAAGCGTCTACAATACTAGGGGCTATTCAGTGCGGGAAGCGTGAGAGCCCAGGCGCAATGTGTCTGGCCTTAATTGTCAGATGACCGCTCAGAACCCAACGTGCAGGAATGCTGCGAGATGGCGAATGTCAGGTGTTCCGCCGCGACCAAAAAACCGGCCAAAATCAAACAACGCTTTGATAAAAGCTTTGGGCAACGAAATTGCTCCCACGATATGCGGACTTGTCACGCTGAGCGTTAGCTAGCAAAGTCCCGACCATGTTTACCAGAATTTGGGCATGGTTGGATGAGAACGCCAAACAGCTAGGGGCTGTAAAAACGGTTTTTGGTATCATCGGCTCTTTCACCGCAGTTGCTGTGGCGGCCTTTGTCTATTTGTATCCGAGTGATGATGGTCAACTGCCTGGTGATAGAGAAGCAGTGGTGACACTCCCTTTGAAAGAACTGGAAGCTCGAGAACAGAGGCTTCAATTGGAGTTGGAAAGAGCACGTGAAGAAGCAAAAATTCTAACGGCAAAACTTGAACGCCTAACGAGCGAAGGATCACATTCGAGAACTGATATTGCTGGCATTGGTGACAGACATGATATTGAGGCGCGGCCACCAATTTTAGACGGTGCTCCTAGTTGCTCGCGTAACGTAGTAGCTCTCGAAGAACTAGGAAGAGAAGTTTCTGACAGTGTACTAGAAGAGCTTGAGAAAATCTCCCCTCTTCTAGATTTCGATCCTTCAGACATTTCTGACGCGTCACTGCTGTGCTCTTGGAACTCTGACGTACTAGGAACGATGTACAGTGAAGCAATTGAGGCCAGTACCAAACTTGAAACGCAGACACGCCGGATGCGTGATGTCTTCGTTTGCGCAAATCAGTGGCTCGACTTTATAGGCAATACACAAAATGTGTCGGATGAATTGAAGGATAGTCTCGTACACGAACTCGAACGGCGCCTTGACAGCATACGAGAACCTGCGATGCAGTCGACCTTGGCGACGGTGCGATTGCAAGATAGCTTGTCACAGATCGTCGATCTTGCACAAGCTCACACGCTGATATGTGAAAGCTAAACAGCACGTTCTTTATTCTACTTCCGCACACCCCTAAATTTCGGGGAGATTACCTTAGAACCGAAAGCCGACATTGGCGCAGCCGCAGCGAAGTGGCACTTCGTCCGCACAGCCGACTTGGTTGTCCCGATTTTCATTGCTGCAGGATTTCAGCCCCTTCCGCTGGTAATCCCTACAACCGTGAAATCGTTGACCTCGATACACCCAGGTCTCTCGCGATGTCGCCGTGTGCCTCACCGGTGAGCTTTCGTTCGCGGACGAGCTGCTTTTGATGTTCAGTCAGTTTTCCCTTGGGGCCGAACCTCACACCCGCCGCCTTAGCCGCTTGTCGGCCATCATTGGCCCGCCGCACGATGCGCTGCCGTTCGTCTTCAGCCAAGGCCGAAAGGAAGGCTAGGATACCTTTACCCATGGGAGTAGTCAGATCGAGCCAGGGCTTGTCGAGGACTTTCACCGTCGCGCCCCTATCCGCGACCCGCTGAATAATTTGGATACCATCCATCATCGAGCGGGTGACGCGATCCCACTCCGCGATCACAAACACGTCGCTGATGCCGAGCGCATCGATGGAGCGTTCAAGCTCGGGCCGACCCTTGATGGATTTGGCACTCGCCTTCTCTCGAAAGATGGTATCGCAGTCTTCTGCTCGCAGTGCGCCGAGCTGCCGGTCGAGTTTTTGGCCAGTAGTTGAGACGCGGGCGTATCCGATGGTTTTCATACCTTAATGATACCGAACTCGGGCTGAGTTATGCACCTGATTTATGCACCGTTAGAAACCGTTAAAAATATAGGATCATGTAAGTGGTGCATAACTCATGAGTTATGCACGGCTCCGTAAGCGTCTGTTGAACCTAATCCAAACCGCCAAGCTGAGCGATATTGCTCCTTGGGCTTTGCTCAACCCGGTCTTTAGCTAAATCGCTGATCACAATATCTCACGCCTCGACGCCCCTGGCCATGGAGTTGCGACTGTTCAGGCACCAACCACACGCGCATCTGCTGAAGAGGGAGGGCTCATCGTATGGGTGCCGTGCATGATTGGCCTTTTCCATCATTTGATGGCACTTTGCTCTGTCATGTCGCTCTGGGAGGGTTTGAAAAGGGGGAGGTCTGATGCCGCGTAGGTGACCTTGCTCTTGCAAAGCAATCGAATTAACTTGTAATCTGTGATGTAACACGTTACATAGTGCTGCATGGCTATAGATGTTTTCATTCGACTTGATGATCAGGGTCTGAAGCAATCAGAACTCTCGCTCATGCGCGGTTTCACAATTGGTTTAGGACAGTCTCTTCCCGAACCGTTCTTTTACTACAACTTCCGTCCGACAAAATTTGAGCATTGTTGGGGTTTATGTGGAACTAGGTATTACACCCCAGCGTTCATTTCCACGCCAGTTCGGCAAGAAAAATCTGCCCGATGGCTGAAGAAGTTGATTACTCGTCTGAAAGCCGAGCTTCGAACATATGACAAACAGCCGCCTCTAATCCAAATGCGCTCTGGGGTAACAAAATTTCGCTCAAAACTGTTGGGAAGGTGCATTCACAACCTGTCACTAAACCTCCTTTCGAAGAGCGTTGAAAGCTTCCTTGAACCACGCTTTCATCAACTTTCGATAGGATACGGCAAAAATGAAATACTCTCTGGGCCCAAGGCTGAAAGAATTCCTCGCATCATCCAAAAACCAAACAGACTTAAACCTCAAACAGATCGAACCAGCATATCTGCACGAAGTTCGACAGCGTATCGATCAGGTAAAGGCAGCTACATCAGTGCAGGACATGGAGTTTCCATTCAAACTCCGCACAAGATCTGTCAGTGGAAAAGTCTACCAATTGCGGCTTAAGTTTGCCTGGGAATGGCCACTACCGCTGTATTTGCAGATCAACGCAGGCGATGAAGAAATATGGGAGCTTGAGCTTGTTAGACCCGACACGCCCGAACGGTGACAAAGAAACTTCGGTTGACTGGGAGCCGTATTCTCCAGGCAATTTCATCAAGTCCGATATCCTGGATTTTTTTGGCATCTCACAAGGTGAGCTAGCGGCAAGGCTAGGGGTCTCAAGACGTTCAGTAAACGAATTGGTGTCTGGGAAACGTGGGGTTTCGACTGAAATGGCGTACAGGTTGTCAAAGTTGACTGGACAAACCCCTGAGTATTGGCTGCGTTTGCAAATGCACCGAGACTTGTGGGAAGCGAGACGTTTTTCTCCGGAGCCATGGATTGAACCGCTGACTGTAAAAGACTGAGCTGTTACGTTGCATGGGCGGCCTAGAGTGCCCCGCGCAGACCAGTTGGGTTGGTTTCAGCAGAGTGATCTCATTGAACAGTGAAAATACCACTAGCAACATGAAGGGTTTGCGAGCAGGCATACCGCTTCATCAGTATTGAAGTTCGCTGGAAGCACTCACTGGGGCTATTACAACCCGCCAAGAACCGATCGGACTAGTCGTCAATTAGTTTGGCCGAGCGCGTTGTTCGACTTCAGTTGGGTGATTGGATGAAAACGCATCGAAAAACAGCTTCTTAAAGCCATCTCTTTGTTCTCTTATGTTCCAATTGAATATCCCATCTGAGTAATCACCCAACAAGGATATGTGTTCTTTGACCTCACCTGCTCTAGTGGGCGCGACTGAATAAACGCAGTAAGCCTTTGTATCTGAGTTGGCGCGTTTTGCCTTATCCATCGTGACTGCCTTGCTGGCAGCGGTTCCGATGTGCGGCTGACTTGCTGTGAGACTGAGAGTTGTTGCCAAGTGAAGCCGACCGTTCTGAAGTGCAAATTCTGCTACCAAACCAGAGTTGTCGTCCACTACATAATCCCGAACTACTCGGCCACTATTCAAAGCCTCGCCATGACTAGACAGAATATTCGCCTTCTTGAAGTCAACGGCGATCTTGGAGGCGATGCTGCTTTCAGATCGCCTGCGCTCCAAGGCAGGTTTTTTGACTAGATCAGTAATAATTCTCTTGATTTGCGCTTCATAAGCTCGCGCATCCCTTGCTTCAAACCACCCTGGTTCAGTCAAGTTGATTTGTGTTTCTAGAACGCTTATGAGCTCAATCAGCCCGCTGACCTCACGTTCGCTCTCATGTACCTCGGACAACACACTTGAGAACTTCTTTACCTGCGCGTCCCAATCCCTGGATGAAATTGCTGCCGCTTTGCGTGTTTCAAGAACTCGAATGTCTAGCTCCTCACCCCCGAAGACAACGATACCTACGTTGACTTGCTCACCTCGCCGTTGATCAGGGATGACGCGAATAAGCGAATACTTATAAGTAGTTGCCATTCTTCAGTCCTCTTTCAACTTCATCCAGTCGTTTCTGACGAGCAGAACTTTCCCAGAACATCAAGATAGTGTCCCGTTCATGAGTACTCAACCAGCTTGGGTCTTGGCAATCTAAAATCTGAGTTATGAATTTTGGATCAACAGATCTCAAGTTATTGATAACAGTCATACATTCCCCGATGTCCAATATGCCTCCCAACGTCGCATTCAGCCAACGCATCATCTTTACCGTGTTTAGGTGAGCCCCCATCGGCAAACTGTGTAAGGGCCATCCGACTGCAAGCCAGGCACGAGAATGATCAAACGCGGTCAACGACCATCCCCCCGCCTGTTGACGAAACAAGTAGTTGTTTCCATGTCTGTCGATGTTGTTAACGAACAGATCAAAAGCGAAAATGCGGTTTACTGTCGGCAAAAGGCGACCCTTTTCGGCTCCCCCAGTTTGCAGTTCCATCCACCAACTGCCAGGCTTGTGACCACTTTCCCAACGCGAACCAAATCCCACTAACCCGTTGACCTCAACTAGCCGGCAAGGCGGAGATGCAATGCCTACACGATCTCCAAGGTGCTTACAGAACCACTCGGAGTGAGGAACATGTGGGTTCTTTGTGGTAGTTTTTACGGCGTAATCTTGACCGTCATCGCAGTGACAAATTAGTTCGACGTCAGCAGTATTGAGATTTGCCGGGTCGACACTCAATGCCTTTACTGGAAGTTCATGCATCTAATTTTTTTTCAGATTTCCTTACGCCTGAAACCACTTACACCCGAAGTATTTAGGCCATGTCAACTCGAGGTTGATGCGAGAGCCTCAATTGCCATCCTAATGGTGCATAAACGTGTCGAGATCGCAATTCGAATGCTTCAGTTCGGAAGCTAGGTTGATCTCTTCTTTTAGTAGCCGAAGCAAACGAAAAGAAAAGCGTGGTGCTATTGGGTGGTCTGAAAGATAGCCTTTTGAGCTAACTAATTGAAAAATAATTGTAAACACTCGAAAAATAGTTCCGTGTGGGGGCATCTGCAACCGTCATATGGCGACGACCTTAGTCATGTATGGCGCTGAGCTACAGTCGCAATTTACGCTGTGATGCCGGAGACATATGTGGCGTAACGGTCAAGTGCGTCGCGCATCTCTGGCAAATACGTATGCCGATTGTAGATCGCTGCAACGCCTGAGATTGTACCGCTGCGATGATCTAAAATGCGCTCTGTCACATGCAGTGGGATACCAAGTGCAGCACAATTTGTAGAGAACGTGCGCCTAAGATCGTGGATCGCCCAGGGATCAAGCGGGACGTGGTGGTCGAGCCGCCGTTTTGCATTTGACCAGCCGTTGAATGGTTGTACAGGGAGCAGCTGCGCTACGGCAGTCGTAAGCGGGATGATGTGCTCGCGCTTCCCTTTCATAGTATCCGCCTCGAAAACAATCGTGTCATCGGTGCAGGTGTACCGTTTCCACTGACCGATGCGTTGGCCTGTAAGAATTTGCAGCTTCAGATAGTCGCTGTATGGCGGGTAGTCGTAACGCCAGACTTGTTTTAGCTCATCGTTTGTTAAGACACGGCTACGCTGCCCGAACACGACTGGAATGTGCTGGAATGGATTGCGGTCGGTGATCTCGTTCCGCATGCACCAGTTGAAGAAGGCTTTCCAAGTTTTGATTGCTTGTGGGTCAGCCAGATCGATGTCGCTTCTCGCGATTTCAGCCAGTTGTTTGTCTGGAGCTTTATCCAAATGTCTCCGGTACTCACGCAATGTGTTTTGTCGTAAGCGATCCAAAGCATCTGCCATGAAGACCTCAATCGTTTCCTTAGTGCCTTTCAAACTCTGCTTTCTGGGCTTGGCGGCCAGAACTAGTTTTGCTTCAAGTCGAGCGGCTCGCAGGGAAAGGTCGGGGTACTTCCCTAACGTGATCAGCCGCCGATCCTTGCCGAACATCACGATGAACGACTTCGATTTGGCTGAGCACCTCACACCAAATCCGGGAGTGGTGTCGTCCCAGTATTTTTTGCTACCGGAAGTTTGTAGCGGCAGCGCTCGCAGAGACACGTCAGTGAGGCGCATAGCAGTTTTGTCTCTTTTTTGTCTCTCAAATCTCGGATCAACCCCTATCACGCATGAGGTGTCATGAGAAGATGCATGACCTCAACATACTGTTTTTATGTAGAAATGTTTTTCCATGAGGAGACATGATCAAATCAGCATCCCCTTAGGAGGGGGCTGCTCTATCCAGTTGAGCCACGGGGCCGCGCGTATCCCGTGCCTAACCCGACACCGGCGCGCTGTCACCACATTATGCAGGCCGCGACGCTGCGGTCGCTTGATGTTGGGGCGGATTTGGCGCTAACTCGGGCAAATGACTGCAAGGACAGACCGTGACCGAACGTCCCCAACGCCCCCTCACCCTGCGCGATGTGTCTGCGGCCTCGGGCGTGTCGGAAATGACCGTCAGCCGGGTGCTGCGCAACCGGGGTGACGTGTCGGACGCCACCCGGCAAAAGGTCCTCGAAGCGGCAAAAACACTGGGCTACGTGCCCAACCAGATCGCCGGTTCGCTCGCCTCGCAGCATGTGAACCTCGTCGCGGTGATCGTGCCGTCGCTCAGCAACATGGTGTTCCCCGAAGTGCTCACCGGCATCAATCAGGTGCTGGAGGACACGCCGCTGCAACCGGTCTTCGGCGTCACAGACTACATGCGCGACAAGGAAGAACGCGTGCTCTACGAAATGCTGTCCTGGCGGCCGTCGGGTGTGATCATCGCGGGGCTGGAACATTCGGATGCGGCCACCGCAATGCTGCAAAACGCCGGCATTCCGGTGGTCGAGATCATGGACACCGACGGCAATCCGGTCGACAGCATGGTAGGCATTTCGCACCGGCAGGCGGGGCTGGACATCGCCAAGGCGATCCTGAAACAGGGCTATTCGCGGATCGGGTTCATGGGCACGTCGATGCCGCGTGACCACCGCGCCCGCAAGCGGTTCGAAGGGTTGACCGAAGGCCTGGCCAAGGCCGGGATCGAGATCGAGGCGCGTGATTTCTACGAAGGCGGATCGGCGCTGGCCAAGGGGCGCGAGATGACGGCGACCATGCTGGAGCAGAACCCGGACCTCGATTTCCTTTATTATTCCAATGACATGATCGGTGCGGGCGGGCTGCTGTACCTGCTGGACAAGGGCGTCGACATCCCCGGTGACATCGGGCTTGCCGGGTTTAACGGGGTCGAGCTGTTGCAAGGCCTGCCCCGGCAGCTGGCCACAACGGATGCCTGCCGGCTCGAGATCGGGCGCGCCGCCGCGGAGATCATACGTGACCGTATGATACAGAACGCCGACCCCACGCCACAACACATCACCCTGACGCCGAAAATCTCTTACGGCGACACGTTGCGCCGTGCCATGAGGACGTGACCGCAGCCACCCTGACCAATGCGCAGGCGCGGCGGCTGTTTCTGGATCGGCACGCGCTCAGCGAAGCGCCGCAAGGGGCGGCGCACGGGCCAGACCTGCTGGCGTTGATCGAACGGCTGGGCTTTGTGCAGCTGGACAGCATCAACACCGTCGCACGCGCCCATGATCTGATCCTGTTTTCGCGCAGGCCGCGTTATCGGCCCAAATCGTTAAAGCTTCTTTACGAACGCGACCGCGCGCTGTTCGAACACTGGACGCATGATGCCGCCGTTATCCCGATGCGCTACTATCCGTACTGGCACCTGCGCCGGGAACGGGACGCGGCGCTGCTGCGCAAGCGGTGGGGCGAGGCGCGCCGCGCCGGGTTCGAGGCCAAGTTTCAGGACGTGCTCGACATGATCCGCGACCGTGGTCCGGTCTGTTCGGCGGATGTCGGCGATGGCGAGGCGCGCGGATCGGGCGGTTGGTGGGATTGGCATCCGTCCAAGACCGCCCTGGAATTCCTGTGGCGCAGCGGTGCATTGGCCGTTGTCGGGCGCGAGGGATTTCGCAAATATTACGACCTGACGGAGCGGGTGCTGGACCAGGTGCAGATCGGCAACGCCCCGGATGTCGAAGAGACCATCGACTGGTGCTGCCGCGAGGCGCTGATGCGGTTGGGCTTTGCGACGCCGGGGGAACTGGCGCGGTTCTGGGACCATATCTCGCCCGCCGAGGCCAAGGCGTGGTGCGCGCAGGCGCTCGCAACGGGCCGGATTGTGGAGGTGCAGGTGACTTGCGTCGACGGCACCTTGCGCACGTCCTATGCGCTGCCGGGCATTGCCGATGACCCTTCGATCAGGGTTGAGCCGACCGCGCGGCTCAGGGTGTTGAGCCCGTTTGATCCCGCCCTGCGCGACCGGGCGCGGGCGGAGCGGCTGTTTGGCTTTGACTACCGGATCGAGGTGTTCGTGCCGGAGGCCAAACGCACCTATGGCTACTACGTTTTCCCGCTGCTCGAGGGGGACAGGCTGGTCGGTCGTATCGACATGAAGGCGTTTCGCGACGCCGACACGCTGCGCGTCCGCGCGCTGTGGCCGGAGCGCAAAGTGCGCTGGGGCAAGGGCCGCGTGCGTGCGGTGGAAGGCGAGTTGAAGCGCCTGAAACGGCTGGCGGGCGTGTCGCGCGTGATGTTCGAGGACGGCTGGCTGCGTGATCCGGTCTAAGCGATTGCGCGTGCCGCCAGAGGGTCTAGGTTGGCGCACATGACGGAGTTTCCCAAGATCAGGTCGGTGGGCCTTGGCGGTGTGCTGGTCACCTTTGGTGACAAGGCGACGGATGCGGCGAACCGTGCCGCCATCGCCTTTCGCGGGGCGGTGGATGCGCTGGCCCTGCCGCAGATCGAGGAGAGCAGCAGCACGCTGGTGTCCGCGTTTTTCCGGGTTGATCTGGCGCAGCACGGGTTTGCGCCGCTGCGTGACGCTTTGGCCGAGGTGGTGGCACAACAGGACTGGCTGGCCGCGGAGCTGCCCCCGGGCCGGACGTTATGGACCATTCCGGCGGTTTTTGGCGGGCCGCGCGCGCCGCAATTCGGCGAAGCGGCGGAGGCGGCCGGTTTGACGGCTGAGGCGGCGTTGGCAGAGCTGACAGGCACGCGGTTGCGCGTTCTGACCATCGGGTTCGCGCCGGGCCAGCCCTACCTGGGCACGCTGGGCACGCATTGGGACATTCCCCGGCAGGTGGGTCTGACGCCGCATGTGCCGCAAGGGGCGCTGGTCGCGGCGGTGCGGCAGGTCTGCCTATTTGCAAAGGACACGCCGACGGGGTGGCGGCATGTGGGGCAGTCGGCCTTTCGCTGTTTCCGGCCCGACGCGGCGGAGCCGTTTTTGCTGACGCCGGGCGATGAAGTGCAGTTTGCCGACGTGTCGCAGACCGAGCTGGAACGGCTCGAGGCGCATGGCGTCGACGGCACCGAACGGACGGTCCTGGGATGAGGGCGCTGCGTGTGCATCAGGTCGGCCCGGGCGTGGCGGTGCAGGACTTTGGTCGGCCCGGATACCTTGCCAAAGGGCTGACGCGTGGGGGGGCGGCAGACCTGCTCGCGGTCCATGAGGGGGCCGCGCTGTTGCGTCAATCGCCCGACCGCGCCGTGTTGGAAATGGTGGGCACCGGCGGCACGTTCGAGGCGACCGAAGACACGGTGATCGCGCTGACCGGTGCGGCCATGACGGCGAGCATCGACGGCGCCGCAGCGGTCTGGAACGCCAGCCACGCCTTGCCCGCAGGTGCGTCGCTGGTGATCGGCCCGACCCGCGAGGGTACCTATGGATATCTCCATGTGAGCGGCGGGTTTGCGACAGAGCCTGTACTGGGCGCGCGGGCGACGCATCAGTCGACGGGGCTGGGTGCCCTGGTCGCGCGCGGGGACGCGTTGCCCATGGGCAACGCCACCGCGACACCAGGCATGACCTTGCCGCGTGACGCACGTTTCAACGGCGGTCAGGTGCGCATCGTGCCCAGCATGCAGACCGAGGATTTCAGCATCGAGACCCGCGAACGCTTTGAAAACACGGTGTTTCAGCGTGACCCGCGGGCCAACCGACAAGGGGTGCGGATGGACAGCAACGAGGGCTTTTCCAACCCCGACCAGCTGAGCGTGGTCAGCGAGGTGATCGTGCCCGGCGACATCCAGATCGCGGGCGACGGCGCGCCGTTTGTCCTGCTGGCCGAAAGCCAGACCACCGGCGGCTACCCCCGCATCGGCACCGTGCTGCCCTGTGATCTGCCGCGCGTGGTGCAGGCCCCGACGGGGGCAGAGCTGCGCTTTGCCTTTGTCACGCTGGACGAGGGGATTGCGGTGCAGGCGCGGGCGGATGCGGCGTGGGCTGCCCTAGGCAAGGCGGTTCACCCGCTGGTGCGCGACCCGGCAGACATGCAGGATCTGCTGAGTTATCAACTGGTTGGCGGGGTCGTCTCTGCCATGGATGAGGGATGAGGACATGCAAGTCGATCTGAACGCCGATATGGGCGAAAGCTTTGGACCGTGGAAAATGGGCGACGATGCGGCCCTGCTGGAGACGGTGACATCCGCCAATATCGCCTGCGGGGCCCATGCCGGGGACCCGGATGTGATGGCCACGACGATGGGCATCGCGTTGGACAAGGGCGTCGGCGTCGGCTCTCACCCGGGGCTGCCGGACATCCAGGGGTTCGGACGCAGGCGCATCCAGATGCCACTGGAATCGTTGCAGAATTCGATCCGTTGTCAGGTGGGCGCATCGCTTGGGATGGCCGCGGCCCTCGGCGCTGAGGTGCGGCATATCAAGCTGCACGGGGCGCTCGGGAACATGACGTCGGAGGATGAGGACATGGCGCGGGCCTGCTACGAGGCAGCGCTGTCGGCGCATCCCGGCAGCATCCTTGTGGTTCTGGCCGCCACGGCGCAGGAACGGGCGGCACGCAGCCTTGGGGCGCGCTTTGCCTGCGAGATTTTCGCCGACCGCGCCTATAACGACGACGCCACGCTCGTGGACCGGCGTCTGCCGGGTGCGGTCATCCATGACGCTGATATTGCAGGGAAAAGGATGGTCGAGATGGTCAAGGCGCAGGCCATTATCACCGACAGCGGCAAGCGGATCGAGACACCGATCGACACGATCTGCTGCCACGGGGACACGCCCGAAGCAGTGCAGATTGCGGCATCGGTCCGGCGGACGCTGGAGGCCGAAGGGATCACCGTACAGACCTTCGAAGGGCGCTCGAACTAGGCGGCACAGGCCGTACACAACCTGTGCACAACCTGTGCACCGTTCATGCACCGCGTAGGATGGGCAATCTGCCCATCGCTACACCAGTTCGGCGTCCGTCATGATCTCGACCAGGGCCGGGCCGTCGACGGCAAGCGCCTTTTGCAGGGCACTTTCGACCTTGTCCGAGGACACGACCTTTTCCCCGTGCGCGCCGCAGATCTTGGCAAATGCGGCAAATGACGGGTTGTGCAGCCCCGTCTCCCACACCGGCCATTCGCCGGATTTCTGCTCTTTGGTGATCTTGCCCAGCTCACCGTTGTGCAGCAGCACGTGGGTGATATCCATGCCGTATTTGACGGCCGTCGTCAGCTCCATCGCGTATTGGCCAAAGCCGCCATCGCCCGAGATCGAGATGATCTTGCGCCCTTTGAGCCAGTCGAAATCCTGTGTCGCCGCCCACGCGCCCATCGCCGCCGGAAAGCCGAATCCGATGGAGCCAAGATAGCCGGACATCAGCACCCGCTGTCCCTTCGTTTCGAAATAACGGCCGAAGGAATAGGTGTTGTTGCCCACGTCCACGGCGATGATCGCATCTGCGGGGGCTACGCGGGACAGGGCATCGAAAATGGCGAACGCGTGGATGCCCTTGGTGGTTTCCTCTTCCATACGGGAGCGTTTTTCGTTGCGCCAGATGGCCCAGCGTTCGGCCAGTTCGCTGATCTGATCGGCGGCGCCTGCGGGTCGTGCGAGGCCCGGTGTGACGACGTCGCAGAACGCGCCGATCTCGGACCAGATCGGCAGGTCCACCGGGTGAAACTTGCCCAGCTGCATGCGTTCGAAATCGACCTGGATGATCGGTTTGGAGGGCTCAATCCCGGTGTGGTTGGAGAAGGATGTGCCGAGGGTCAGGATCAGGTCCGCCTCGTTCATGAACCACGACGCAATCGGCGTGCCGGAGCGGCCCAAAACACCTGCGGCGTTCGGGTGATCGTCGGGCAACAGGCCCTTGCCCTTGAACGTGGTCAGGACCGGCGCGCCGAGGGATTCGGCCAGCGCCGTGATCGCCGCCATGTGGTCCCATGCGCCATGGCCGATCACGAGGATCGGGCGCTTGGCCGTGTTGAGCATGGTCAGCGCGTCCGCCACGTCGGCATCCGACGGGTTGATGGCGACGCGGCCCATGCGCCCGTCCGGCTGCGAGGCAGGCGCGTCGGACGGGTCGGTCTGCATGTCATCGGGGAAAATCAGGTGGGCGACGTCCTGCTGTACCACGGCATTTTTCATGGCGAGCGACACAAGCTCGGAGTGTTTGGAGGTGCTGAGCACGGTCTGGCTGAACTGCGTCACCGCGTCGAACGCCGATGCCAGGTCGATGTCCTGGAACGCACCCGGCCCGAACACCTGCGTCTGGACCTGACCCGTGAGCGCCAGCACCGGCGCGCGGTCCACCTTGGCGTCCCAAAGCCCTGTCAGCAGGTTCGTCGCGCCTGGCCCCGCGATGGTCAGGCAGGCGGCGGGCTGCCCGGTGAGCTTGCCATAAGCGGAGGCGGCAAAGGCGGCGGCCCCCTCGTGGCGGATACCCACATATTTCAAATCGCCCGCCTCCACACGCATACGAATGGCGTCAGCGAGCCCGAGGTTCGAATGACCCACCATGCCGAACACGTGCTTGAGGCCCCAGTTCACCATGCTTTCGGCCATCTGGTCGGAGACGGTGCGTTCGTGCGGCGGCTCGGGTTGGAGCCCGACAAAAATCTCGTCGCCATCGATCCGGACAGGGTAGGTGTCCTGCCCGCTGTCCTCGTGCCCGCCGGGCGGTTTGCCGGTCAGCGGGTCGAAATCCCAGCCATGCCACGGGCAGCGGATCCAGCATTTGCCGTCCACGCCACGCTCGATCGAGCCTTCGCCCAGGGGGCCGCGTTGATGCGGGCAGTGGTTGTTCATCGCGGCCCACTGGCCGTCGAAATGCGACAGGCAGATGGAGGTGGTGCGGGCAGTGACGGTCTTGACCCGCCCTTCGGGCAGGTCGCCGGTGTGGCCCACGGAAATCCAGTCAAGCTGTTCGGTCATGCGACGCCTCCGAATGCGATGCCCGCGATGTCGGACATGTCTTTTTTCCAGGTGGTGAGGTCATTTGGCTGAAATTTGGACAGGTGATCATGGCCGCAGGCGCGGGCCATGACCTGCATCAGTTCGGTGCTGGCCGCAAAGAAATTGGCCAGTTGCCGGGCGGATTTTTCGACCACAAGGCGGTTCGCCAGATGGGGTTTTTGCGAGGCGATACCCACCGGGCAATTGTTGGTATGGCAGGCGCGCATGGCGATGCAGCCGATGGCCTGCATGGCGGAATTCGACAGTGCAATGGCGTCAGCGCCGAGCGCCAGCGCCTTGATGAAGTCCGCCGGTTTGCGCAGGCCACCGGTGATGACAAGCGACACATCGTGCCGGTCGAGCCGGTCCAGATGCGCGCGGGCGCGGGCCAGCGCCGGGATCGTCGGCACAGAGATATTGTCGCGGAAGATGATCGGGGCAGCCCCGGTGCCACCACCGCGCCCATCGAGGATGATGTAGTCGACGCCGACAGCGAGGGCTGAATCGATATCCTTTTCGATATGCTGGGCAGAGAGCTTGTAGCCGATGGGAATGCCGCCCGTACGGTCGCGTACCTCGTCCGCGAAATCCTTGATCTGCGCGGGGTCTGTCCAGTCGGGAAAACGGGCGGGGGAGATGGCGTCCTGCCCTTCATCGAGCCCGCGGACCTCGGCGATTTTGCCGTGGACCTTGTTGCCCGGCAGGTGGCCGCCGGTGCCGGTCTTGGCCCCCTGCCCGCCCTTGAAGTGGAAGGCCTGGCATTTCTGGACCTTGCCCCAGGAGAACCCGAACCGGGCGGAGGCGAGTTCGTAGAAATAGCGGCTGTTGGCTTCCTGTTCTTCAGGCAGCATACCGCCTTCGCCGGAGCAGATGCCGGTGCCGGCGATTTCCGCGCCACGGGCAAGCGCCAGTTTGGCGGGCTCCGACAGGGCGCCGTAGGACATGTCGGAGACGAACAGGGGGATGTCGAGGCGCAGTGGTTTCTGCGCGTTCGGCCCGATCACGACATCGGTGCCCACGGGCACATCGTCAAGCAGCGGCGCCTTGTGCAGCTGCGCGGTGAGCAGCTGGATATCGTCCCAGTCGGGCAGTTGATCGCGCGGCACGCCCATCGCGTCCACGACACCGTGGTGGCCGGTTTTGCTGAGCCCGTCGCGGGCGTACTGCTGGATCAGGCCGTTGTAGGGCTCTTCCCCCGTGCCGTGGGAGGTGTCGGCGTAGAGGCCCAGATAGGCGTCGCGGTTGAAGGGCTGTGGGTTGGCGTGACCCCAGGCGTTGACCTCGTCCGCGTCGACGCAGATGTCGTCGCCGTCGGTCCAGCTGGTGAACTTGGGCAGCGCCTCGTTGTTGGCGTATTCGCTGACGCCACTGTCGAGGCGGTAGTCCCAGTCGTGGACGCCGCAGATGAGGTTATCGCCGCGCACGAACCCGTCGGACATGAGCGCGCCGCGGTGCAGGCAGCGGCCGTAGAACACCGACACCTCATCGTCAAAGCGGACGACGACCAGATCGACCTCGCCCACGAGCGCGTATGCGGGGCTGCGGTCCGGCAGGGTTGATCGCTGCGCGACGACTTCTTTTTGCATGCACTTGTCCCAAATCTGTCTTGTGATTGGAGACTTGCATAGGCGACCCGTCAACGCACATCACAATTTTTGGGCGGGCGGATGCGGGTCAGAGCGCGCGGGCGCGCAGGGTGGTTATGGCCGCCTCGAACCGGGCGGGGTCCCGGGCGGCGCGGGCCATGACTTGCGCGCCTTCGACCTGAGCGAGCGCGGCGGCGGCTTCGGCGTGGGGGTCGGTGACGGCGGAGATCGTCGCGTCGGTGAGCGCAAGGCGGAACACCGCCGCGAGCCACATGCTGGCGCTGTGGTGAAACTGGTCGAGCGCGTCGCGGCTGTCCTGCGGCAGGGCGTCTTGGGTGACGCTGAGCGCTGTGCACAGGCACAGGCTGCGCCCGCCCTCGTGCGCTTGGCGGTAGAGGTCGATAAAGGCCAGCAGGCGCGCGCCAGCGGTGGGGTGGGTCGCCGTGATGGCGTGCAGCCGGTCCGCGAACGTATCAGCGTAGCGGGTCATGAGCGCCAGCGACAGGTCGCCCTTCTTCGGGAAGTGGTAGTGAATCGAGGCTTTGCGAATGCCCACCGCTGCTTCAAGATCGGCAAAGCTGAAGCCGTCGAATCCGCGCTGGCGGGCGAGGGTTTCGGCGCTGTCGAGGAGGTTTGACCGCGTGTTCATGGTGCTTATCTACCGAATGGTAGGTTTGCTCACAACCGTATGATAAAGAGATTTTGGCTACGTAGATTGCATGAATGGCCCTCAATAACTACCTAAGAGTAGACAAACTGACCGGAGCGATCTGATGGAATTGAATGCGGACTTTACCCAGCGGGTTATCGTGGCGGATGCAGACAACCCCTGGCGCGCCTCGCCGTCGGCGGGGGTGGAGCGCAAGATGCTGGACCGGATCGGCGACGAGGTGGCGCGCGCCACGACGATTGTCCGCTTTGCCCCCGGCAGCGCGTTTGCCCCGCACACCCATGATGGCGGCGAGGAATACATCGTGCTCGACGGGGTGTTTCAGGACGAAAAGGGCGATTTCCCGGTCGGCACCTATGTGCGCAATCCGCCCACATCGCGGCACACGCCGTCCTCGGCACCCGGGGCGACGATTTTCGTCAAGCTGTGGCAGTTCGATCCTGATGATCGCGAACAGGTGCGGATCGACATGAACAGTGCCGATCTGGACCCCGACCCGGCGCGGACCGGCGTAGCGCAGGCGACACTGTTTCGCGATGCGCGCGAACATGTGCAGCTGGAGGACTGGCAAGGCGGTATCGCGCACGTCCTTGATGCGCCCGACGGGGCGGAGGTGCTGGTGCTGAGCGGCACGATGACGGCGGATGACAGCACGCTGGGCCCGCGCGACTGGCTGCGCGTGCCGCCCGGTGGGACGGCCAGCCTCACCGCAGGTCAGACCGGGGCGCGGCTGTGGATCAAGGCGGGGCACTTGCGCCAGATGCTGCCGGACTAGGCGGCGCTAGAGGCGCAGGTCGCTGTCGCCCGGATCAAACACGGCCTTCATGTCAAAGAGCACGCCGTTCGGCGTCAACTGCGCGCGCAGCGCGTCGGGGCCAAGCGCAATCAGCGTGTCATGGGCAACCGCAAGGATCACGGCGTCATAGGCACCGGCGGCCTCAGGCATCTCCGGCAGCATGGTGATGTCATAGGTCGCCGCGACCTCTGCCGGATCGGCCCACGGATCGTGCAGATCGACCGCCAGACCGTAGCTTGCCAGCTCGCCCAGCATATCCACCACCTTGGTGTTGCGGATGTCGGCGCAGTTCTGTTTGAACGTGACGCCGAGGATCAGGACCCGGCCCCCGTGTACGCGCGCCTCGCGCTGGATCATCTTCTTGATCAGCACCTGAACGGCGTGCCGCGCCATGCCATCGTTGATCTCGCGCGCCATGCGGATGATGTCGGGGATATGCCCCGCCGCGATGGATTTGTGGACGAGGTAATAGGGATCGACCCCGATGCAGTGCCCGCCGACAAGGCCCGGTGACAGCCGGTTGAAGTTCCACTTGGTCGCGGCGGCGTCCAGCACGGCGTTGGTGTCGATGTCGAGATGGGAAAAGATGATCGACAGCTCATTGATGAAGGCGATGGACACGTCGCGCTGGGTGTTCTCGATCACCTTGGACGCTTCGGCGACACGGATGGTCGGGGCCTTGTGCGTGCCTGCGGTGATGATCGTGGCATAAAGCGCGTCGATCAGGTCAGCGGCCTCGGGCGTCGAGCCGGAGGTAACCTTGACGATCTTGGGCAGCGGGCGCGTCTTGTCCCCGGGGTTGATCCGCTCGGGGCTGTAACCGGCTGAGAAGTCCACGTTGCGGCTGAGGCCGGAGGCCGCTTCGACCATGGGCAGGCAGTCTTCTTCGGTGGCGCCCGGGTAGACCTTGCTTTCGAATATGACGATATCGCCGCGCCTCAGCACACCGCCGATGTCGCGGGAGGCGGCAAGCAGCGGGGCCAGATTGGGCTAACGGTGGTTGTCGATGGGCGTCGGGACGGCGACGATGTAGACGTTGCAGTCGGCGATATCGGCAAGCTGATCGGTATAGCTGAGATGCGTGGCGGCGGTGATGTCGTCCACCTCTCCGGTGGTATCGGTACCATTCTGCAACGAAGCGATGCGCGCCGCGTTGAGGTCAAAGCCGACGGTGGCGCGCTGCTTGCCGAACTCGACCGCCAGCGGCAGGCCCACATAGCCAAGGCCGATCACAGCCACCTTGATATCGTCGAGCGTGGGAAGTGAGGCGGTCAGGGGTTCGGCCTAAGGCCTGTTGGTATGCAGGAGCTGTGTGCATCCGTGAGCGACGTTGTCAGACCTGCACACGAAAATGCGAGGGCAATCAAGGGCCAAAGATGGATTTGAAGGCGCCGATGCAGGCGCGAAACCCCGCTTCGAAATCGCCATTGCCAGGGTGGTAGACCGACTCAAAGCTGATCACGCCGTCATATCCGTCGGCCCGCAAGGCGTCGGCCATGGGCTGGAACAGCGGACCAAGCTGGCCCTTGCCCATCTCGCGCACCTCGAGCGTGGCGCGGGGCGTATCGACCTGCACGTCCTTGATGTGGATGTGGCCGAGGTAGCCATCGCGCACTTCCGCGTACCCGTCGGGGTAGGCGCGTTCGTGGCACCAGCAGTTGTTGCCGGGGTCCCACAGGACCTTGAGCACGTCGCTGGCGTCCAGCGCGTCGATCAGCTTGCGGGCGGTGTAGTTGGAATTGACCATGGTGCCATTGCCCGTCTCGACCACCAGCGTGATCCCTTCGGCGCGGGCCAGCTCCACCGCCGGGGCGATCATCGGGGCCATGCTGTCCCACGCGCCGTGGGCCACGTTCCACTTTTCGGCACCGTGGCTGCCCCAGAGGATCTGTTCCTTCTTCTGGGTCATAATGCGGACGAGCGGACTGCCGACGACGTGGGCCATGTCGATCACCCGTTTGAGCGCATCCATATGCTGCGTGTGCAGCGCGTCGCCGGGGCGGTTGGCGGAGGTGGTCCCGGCAAAGATGTGGCGCGACAGGCACGAGACGGGCTTGCCCCGGTCGCGCAGCAGTGCGTCGATCGCCCTGATCTCCTGCGGGCTGTGGTCGCCAACTTCGGTATCGCCCACGAATTGCAGCTCGGCATGGGTCAGGTCAAATTCGTCCATGACACGCAACGCATGGGCGAGGTCGCGGCTGATGCCGTCGGTGATCACGCCCAGCTTCACCGTGTGACCTTGGCTGCGTCACGGTGCAGTTCGGCACCGATGATATCCTCAATCACACGGGTGCAGGTCCAGTTGTCGCCATCCGGGTATCGCGTGCGTCCGGCGTGGAATAGCTGCATCGCGGACGCTGCCGTATGGAGCGGCACGCCCAGCTCCTCCCCTAGCGCCATGGAGATGGTGAGATCCTTGTGCATGGTGTTGATGTGGCTGCCGGTGCCTTCGAATTCCCGGTCGATGATCTTTTCCAGCGCGTTGTTCACCACGCCGCATCCAGCCGACGAGGTGGAGAACACGTCGAGGATGACCTGGCCGGGCACGCCCGCCTTGGCCGCCAGTGCGGCGGCCTCGAACGTGGCGGAGAACTGCGCCCCGATCAGCGATTGCAGGCACGCCTTGACCGTCTGGCCGTCGCCCGGCGCGGTGCCGACGCGGTGGATGTTGGCCGACACCGCCTCCATCACCGGGCGGGCGGCGGCCATGGCAGTGTCAGTGCCCGCCGCCATCATGGTGAGCGTGCCCGCCTGCGCGCCCGGGTAGCCACCGGAGACCGGACTGTCGATCAGGTGCAGACCGCTGCCCTCAAGCGCCGCGCCGATGCTGCGCGCCTCAGCGGGTTTGACCGTCGCGGTCAGCAGGATGACGCCGCCCGGTGCCATCGTCTCGGACAGCCCGCCGGGGCCATGGATGACCGCCTGCGCCTCTGCCCCTTTCATCACCATGACAAAGACGGCTTGGGCGTTGCGCCCCACCTCTGCCACCGACGCGGCTGTGTGCCCGCCCATATCGGCAAAGGCCTGCTGCCGGTGGGACAGCGTGTCGATGCCCCATGTCTCAAATCCGTTTGCGATCAGGTTTTTGGCCAGTCCGCTGCCCATATCCCCGATGCCGATCACGCCGACTTGTGTCATGCGCGCCTCCTTTGGCTGTCTCAATGTCAGGATGGGGTTTCACGCCATACGCAGGCGCCGGGCAGGTCCAGAAGACACCCCCTGCCCTTTGGCGATATACGCAGGCTAACACGAACCCACCGCAACGCGAGGGGTTTATTCGAGCGCGATCGTGCCGCCGTTCTGTGCCGCGCGCTTGATCGCCTCGACGACGGCGACGGCGCGTAGCCCGTCGGTGGCACTGACCCGTGGGGCGGCCTTGCGCTGAATGACATCGCCGAAATGCACCAGTTGCGCGACCAGCGTGTCGATGCTGTCCACCGGATACCGCGTGGCCGACATGGGCGCCCACCAGTCCGGCCCGTTTTCCTGCGACCACAGCGCGAGGTTGGGCAGCGCCAGTGCGCCATGCGTGCCGCCGATCAGATAACTGCTTTGGTCGGTCCTGGGATAGGCCGGGTTTTCGCCAGCGGTCAGTTCCCAGCTCCATGGAGCAAGCGCGGTATCGCTGAGGTTGAGCGTTCCGAGCGCGCCGCTGGCAAAGCGCAGGGTGGCGGCGACCGCCTCTTCGGCGTCGGCCTGCCGTTGGGTGTTGGCCTCGAACGCCTGCACATGCGTGATCGGACCACACAGGTACATCAGCACATCTACGTCGTGGATCAGGTTGATGAACAGCGGGCCCGCACCGGCCCCCTGCCGCCAGCTCTGTTCAAAGTAGCTGTCGGGCTTGGGCAGCCAGCAATTGCCGTGCACGGTTGTGATGGCGCCGAGCGCGGCGCTGTCCACAATCTCCTTGGCCTTGGCCACCAGCGGGTTGTGGCGGCGGTGGTGCCCGACCAGAACGGGTGTACCCGTAGCGGCGCTGACCTCGGCGATGTGGCGCGCATTGGCTGCGGTATCGGCGAGCGGCTTTTCCACCAGCACCGGCAGATGGGCGAGCAGCACCTCGTCGGCGATGGGGCGGTGGGTGTGGTTCGGCGTGGCGAGGATGATACCGTCGCTGACAGCGATCAGGTCCGACAGGGTATCCGCACGCGGCAGCGGGTCGTCCGGCGGCAGCGCCGGGTCCAGCACCGCCGACAAGGTCAGGCCGGGCGTGCGGCGCAGCGCGTCCAGATGGCGGCGGCCCACCAGCCCCGCGCCGACCAGTCCGATCCGGATCATGCCCCGCCCGCGATGGCGGCCATGATGCCGCGCAGCTCTGCCAGCCCGCGCATCCGCCCGATCAGCGGATAGCCCGGCAGGCTGTCGCGGGTGCGGTCGGTCAGCAACTCCTGCCCGTGGTCCGGACGCATCGGTATGGCATGATCCGCGCGCCCTTCGGCCCGGCGGCGCGCCTCTTCGCCCATGAGGGCGCGGATGGTGGCGACCATGTCGGTGTCGCCGTCCAGATGCGGCGCCTCGAAGAAACCGGGGCGGTCCGGATCGGGCGAGGGCAGGCGTTCGGTGTTGCGCAGATGCGCAAAGTGGATTTTCGGGCCCAGCCGGGCGACGAATTCCGGCGCGTCAAAGGCCCTGGCCACGCCCAGCGACCCGGTGCAGAGCGTCGCGCCGTTGGACATGGACGGCACCGCGTTCAGCACGGTGGCATAGTCATCCGTCGACGACATCACGCGCGGCAGACCCAGCAGGGCAAAGGGCGGATCGTCAGGGTGGCAGCACAGGCGGATGCCAAGCCGTTCGGCCACCGGGACGACCTCGCTCAGGAAGTCGATGAGGTTCTGCCGCAGCCTGTCCGCCGTGATGCCGTCATAGGTGGCAAGCCGCGCGCGGACATTCGCGAGCGTCCAGCCGTCATTGGACCCGGGCAGGCCCGCAATCACGGTACGGGTCAGGCGCGCTGTGTCGGCCTCCTCCATCTGCGCATGTATCAGGGCGGCGGCGGCGCGGGTTTCTACGTTGTAGTCATCCGTGGCGCCGGGTCGGGCGAGGATATGCAGGTCAAAGGCGGCGAAGGTCGGCAGATCGAACAGCATCGCCGTCCCGCCATGCGGTTGCGGTGCGCGCGTTTCCGTGCGCGTCCAGTCGAGGATCGGCATGAAGTTGTAGCAGACGGTTGTGATCCCCTCGGCGGCGAGCGCGGTGAGCGTGTCCTTGTAGGCGGCGATATGTGCGGCATTGTCAGCGCCTTGGGTCTTGATCGCCTCGGACACCGGCACGCTTTCGACGACCTCCCAGCGCAGGCCGGCAGCTTCGATCATGGCCTTGCGCGCGCGGATCGCATCGGCAGGCCAGACGGTGCCGGGCGGGATGTCGTGCAGGGCCGTGACCACGCCAGTGGCACCAACCTGTGGCAGGTCGTGCAATGTCGTGGGGTCAGACGGGCCGAACCAGCGCCAGCATTCGATCATGGTCGCCATCCTTTGCGCATCGGGTGATCGTGGGGCAAGGGCAAGTCAACAGGTGCCCCCGCACGGGCAGAGGCATAAATCGCCGTCACCAGCGCAATGGATGCCGCCCCATCATCCAGCGTGACGGCGCGGTTGGGTTCACCATCCAGAGCGCGGCGTATTTCCGTCAGGAAGCCGGCAAAGCCAGCGGGGCCATGGGTCACTACGCTTAACACCGCATCCACATCCTGTTGTTGAGCGGGGTTGCGGGCGGTGAAGGTCCAATGCCCTTCACCGGGTGTATACGGTAACGTATGTGATGTGGCCGTCAGGTGTTCAAAGACGAAGCGCAGCCGGGTTTCGTCCGTTGCGGCGCCCAGCGTGACCGAGCTTGTGGCGAGCGCCCCGCCGTCCAGTTCAAAGGTGATTGCTGCGGTATCATCCACCTCGATCGGGTTGGCGCGGGTGCCGAGGGTTGCCGTGAGCCGCCGCACCGGTCCCATCCAGTGGCACATCAGGTCATGCGCGTGGATCGCGTGACCCAGGACTGCGCCGCCCTGCTCACCCTCCCACGTGCCGCGCCACGGCACGCTGTAGTAGTCTGCACCCCGGCTCCAATGCGTCTCGAGCGCGGCGGTGATGGGTTTGCCGGTCAAGCCTGCGTCGCGGAGCGCGGCGAGTTGGTCAAAGGCGGGGCCAAAGCGGTACTGGAACACCGGGAACACGTGGCGATCGGCCTGCTGCGCGGCGGCCACGATCCGGTCAACGTCGTCCAGCGATGTGACGAGCGGCTTTTCACAGATCACGTGCTTGGCCGCCGCGAGGGCCCGAAGCGCCACGGGCGCGTGCAGATGTGGCGGCAGGCAGATGTCGACCAGATCGATGCCATCGGTCATCGCCGCCTCGATACTGTCGGAGGTCGCGATGCCAAGCGTTTCGACCTCCGCCCGTCTTGTGGCGTCCTGATCGATCATCAGCACCACGTCGAGGCCCGGCACCGCGCCATAGGCCGTGAGGTGCTGCGCGCCGATGCCGCCGCCAAGGATCGCGACCCGCGTCATGGTCTGGCCCTTCGGCATGGCATGCCCCTGCCCGACCGCAGGCCCGTTCCGAGGCCACAGCGGTCGTCAACACCGCGACGTTTTGCAACGTTCCCGATACCGGTCGACTTTTTGTTCATTCGCGCCCTCCCGGACCTGATGTGGTGGCGCGATTGCCATGCGCCAAGGTTCTGCGTGGGCCGCTAGTCCGCCGGAATGATCGCGCCGTGCTGGCCGACGACCCGCGCGGCAAGGTCGTGGCCCGTGCGCAGGGCTGTCACTTGGTCGGCGCCTTTTAACAGCGCGCCCAGATACCCGCCGTTAAAGCTGTCCCCGGCCGCGGTGGTATCGACGACATGCGCGGCGGCCTCGTAGCTGTGCGCTTGCCCGGTTTGCAGGCACAACGGCCCCTCCGGCCCGCGTTTCAGCGCACCGGTCTTGCCCATGCCGACAAAGCGGGTGGCGACCGCATCCAGGGTTTCGTCAAAGATCGCCGCCTCATCGTCCTGCGAAGGCAGCGCGATGTCGCACATGTGCCACATGGACCGGGTGACCACCTGCGCGGTCGCCTGATCCGGCCACAACGCCGGGCGGTAATTGCTGTCGTAGACAACCCGCCTGCCCTGCGTCCGATAGATCGCCAGCCAGTGTAGCAATGCATCGCGCGTCTCGGGCGGCAGAATGGCGAGGCTGATGCCCGACAGGTAGATCACATCATAACCGCCAAGCCAGTCAAAGCTAACGCCCGCCGGGCCCGAAAACACCGACCGCGCTGCCGATTGGCTGCGCCAATACGTAAACGTACGTTCTCCGGCAGCGTCGGTGGTTATGCCGTATAGGCCACATGTCTTGTCGGCGTCCCGCTCTATCGCGTCCGTGCCGACCCCTTGTGCTGCGATGAAATCCACGATCCGCTGGGAAAACGCATCCCCACCGAGCCGTGTAACATAGTCGACCGTCAGGTCCGGTGCCGTTCGTTTCAGATAGATGGCAGTGTTCAGCGTATCGCCCGCAACGCCGATCTGCGGCACGTCCCCGACCATCGACAGCTCGATCATCGCCTCCCCTATGGCTGCGACCTTCATTCCGCTTCCCTCCGCATGGCGCGCCACCAGATCACCAGACCCGACAGCACGATAATGGACGCGCCCGTCAGCGTGTAGCTGTCGGGCACATCGTTGAAGACGACGTAGCTGGCCACCGCAAGGTACAGCAAAAAGCTGTAGGTATAGGGCATCAGCGTGTTGGCGGGCGCATAGGCATGGGCGCGCGAGAAAATCTCGTGCCCGGCCCAGCCCCAGACACCCAGCGCCACCATCAGTCCCCAATCCAGCGTCGTCGCCGGTGTCGTCCATGACCAAAGCGCCAGCGGGAACAGCATGATGGCCCCGAACGCGCCCATGTAGAACTGCATGGTTTCAGCTGCGACCACGCCCGAGATCTTGCGCGTGATGATCGAATAGAGCGCGAGCGAAATGGCGTTGTAGACGTTCAGCAGCGCAATCCAGTGAAAATCGGCGTCAAAGGGTCGGATCACGACCAGCACCCCGATGAACCCCACCATGATCGCCGCCCATCGCCACGGGCCGACCCGCTCGCCCAGCAGCGGCCAGCTGAGCGCGCAGACGATGATCGGGGCGGAAAACATGATGGAGCCGGTCACCGTCAGCGGCAGATAGATCAGCGTGATGAAGTTGAAGAGCGTGGCGGAGGCCAGCAGGAACCCCCGCAGCAGCACCAGCCCCAGATACGCGGACTGGAACGATGACCACGACATGCCCTTGCGCAGCAAGAGCACGGTGGAAATGATGAAATGCGGCAGGTACCGCATGAACGCCAGCTGGAACGCGGGCAGCCCCGCCAGCACCAGCCATTTGACCGACGTGTCGATCAGCATGAAAAAGAAATAGGCCCCCAGCGTCATCAGAATGCCGAGGGCCGCGCGGTCCTGTGTGGCTTGGGCCGCGATGGCCATGGATCAGCCTTTGAACTGGTCGGCGAAGAAATCGACCTGATGGGGCACAAACTCTTCGGCGCGGCCCGCGTCGATCGAGGCGTGCAGACTGTCGAGCGTGCTGCCGGACATCATCGACTGAACCCCGGCATCGCTGCACATCTGCGCGTAGTACCCGACGTCCTTGGCCGCATTCTTGATCGAAAAGGCGAGGTTGGCGTCGTTCCCTTCGAGCGCGTAGGCGGTGATGAAATCCATCATGCCGGATTTCAGCGGACCCGCGGACATCACATCGTAGACGGACTGCCGTTCGACGCCCATCACGTCCGCGATGGCAAAGCTTTCGGCCATGGCGTTGGCGCAGGCCTGCGCGTAGAAATTGTTGATCAGCTTGATCGTATGGCCGGTGCCCAGTGCGCCGAGGTGAAAGACGTTTTCGCCCAGATCGTCCAGCACCGGTTTGACCTGATCAAACGCCGCCTTGTCGCCCGAACCCATGAGGTTGAGCAGCCCGTCCTTGGCGTGCATCGGCGTGCGTCCGATGGGACAGTCAAGCAGCGTTCCGCCCGCTTGTGCGACTTCGTCGCCCAGTGCCTTGGTCGATCCGGGCAGCGATGTGCCAAAGTCGATCACGACTGCGCCCGGTTTGAGCCCCGCGATCACGCCGTCGTCCCCGCGCATCCGCGCCTCGACATTGGCGGAGGTGTCCATGCACAGCATCACGATCTCGGACGCTTCGGCCACCGCCTTGGCCGTTGTTGCCTCTGTCGCCCCACGCGCCACGGCGGCATCGACATACGCGCGCGTCCGGTTGGCGATGACGGTCAGGGCGTAGCCCTTGTCCTGCAGCCGCCCGACCATGGCCCCGCCCATGAGGCCAAGGCCGATAAATCCGATGGTTGGTGTGCTCATGATGCTGTCTCCTTGCCGGAAATGGTGTCAAAGGCCCGCGTTCTGAGCCCCTTTTGAATTTCGTAGATCGAGATGGCCACGTCGGGTTGCGGCTGCGGGATGCGGATCGGGATGTCCTTGAGCCGCGGTTGCAGCGTGGGTTCACCGCACAACATGCGGGCGTTGTAATCCTCGATCCCGTCCCAGCGGGTCATGGACCCCATGATCGGGAACGCATCCGCCGCCATCATCTCGTAGAACAGGATACGCCGGGGCCGGTCAGAGCGGTTGAGCGCAGAGCCGTGCACGATGCGCCCGTGGTGGATGCTGATCGACCCGGCGGGACCGGTCAATGGCACAGCGTTGGCCATGTTCAGGCCGTTGTCCTGCGGCACCATCGCCCCGGCAAAGACACCGTCGACGTGGTGGTCAAACACCGGCCCCCTGTGCGAGCCGGGAAAGACCATGAGCGGGCCGTTTTCGGCGGCCATGTCGTCGATGCAGATACCGATGGCCAGGATGTCGTCGTTGGTGTGCGGATAGAACGCGTAGTCCTGATGCCATTCGACCGCCGCGCCGTAGCCTGCTGATTTCATGTTCAGTTTCGAGGTGTGCAGGCGCAGGTTCGGCCCGATCAGGTCACGGGCGGGGGCTAGCACATGGTCCGACAGCATCAGGTCGCAAAAAATATCCGAGATCGTGTGCGGCAGCTTGATCCGCCGCAGGCGGGGGTCGCCGGGTGTGTGACTGTCCTCCAGATCGAGGCGGTCGTTGCTGTCGGTCATGGTGGCCGCTTCGGCCTCGAACCGGGCAATTTCGGCACGGATTTTCGTCAGCCAGTCGTCGGGGATACGATTTTCGACCAGCAGGTAGCCGTTGGCCTCGTAAGCGGATTTCTGGTCGGGCGTCAGACACTCCATCACATCGTCGCCCCGATTTGCCAGGGCACGAATTCGTAATCGCCTAGGCCTTGCGCCTCGGATTTGGACATCTCACCGGAGGCGACGCGCAGGAACATCTCGTATAACTCGCGGCCCTTGTCCTCGAGGCTGACACCGGCGCTGAGCATGTCGCCCGCGTTGATATCCATATCCTCGATCATGCGGCCATACATCTCCGTATTGGTGGCCAGTTTGATCGTGGGCGCGGGTTTGGAGCCAAAGGCGGAGCCGCGGCCGGTGGTAAAGCACACAAGGTTGCACCCGCCCGCGATCTGGCCAGTGACCGACGCGGGATCGTAACCGGGGGTGTCCATGAACGTGAACCCGCTCGCGCGCACAGGCTCGGCGTATTTGTAGACGCCGGTGAGGGGCGTGGTTCCGCCCTTGGCCGCGGCGCCCAGCGACTTTTCCAGGATCGTGGTCAGGCCACCGGCCTTGTTGCCGGGGCTGGGGTTGTTGTCCATGCTGCCCTTGTTGCGGGCGGTGTAATCCTCCCACCAGCGGATCAGGTCCACCAGCCGCTCGCCGGTGGCGCGGTCCACGGCGCGGGCGGTCAGCAGGTGTTCGGCCCCGTATATCTCGGGCGTTTCGGCCAGCACCCCGGTGCCCCCCTGCGCGACCAGCAGGTCGGTGGCATAACCCAGGGCCGGGTTCGCCGTGATGCCGGACCACGCGTCAGAGCCGCCGCATTGCAGGGCGACTTTCAACGCCGACGCGGGACATGCGGTGCGCGTTTGCGCGTTGGCCAGTGGCAGCATCGCCGCGACCTTGTCGATCCCCACCTCGACCGTGCGGCGCAGGCCAGCCACGTTCTGGATATTCATCGTATGGAACAACGGCCCCTGTTGCAGGCCATAGGCCTCAAGCAACCAGTCGATCTGGTTCATCTCGCAGCCAAGGCCCACCATCAGCACGCCCGCGTGATTGGGGTGTTTGGCATAGCCCCACATGACGCGCTGCAGCGCCTCGAACCCCTCACCATCGCCGGCCATGCCGCAGCCCGTCCCGTGGACAAAGGCCACGACGCCGTCGACGTTCGGGTAGTCCGCCAGCACCTCGGGCGTGAAGTGCGCGGCGATCATACGCGCGGCAGTGGCCGAACAGTTCACCGATGTGACGATGGCGATATAGTTGCGCGTTCCGACGTCGCCATTCTCGCGCCGAAAGCCCATGAAGGTATCGCCCGTGGCAGGCGTCGCTGAGCGCAGGTTTGTGCCGAATTCGTAGGCAGCGTCGGTGTTGCGGAACTCAACGTTGTGGGTGTGCACATGCGCACCCGCTGCGATGTCCTGCGCCGCGTAGCCGATGACTTGCGCGTATTTGCGGATCACGTCGCCTTTGGCCATGGCCTGCGTTGCGATCTTGTGGCCCGACGGAATGAGCGCGCGGGTCTGCGTACCCTCCACCGCGACACCAGTTTCCAGCGCCTGGGTCGCGGTGACGACGGTGTCAGTCGGATCGAGGCGAATAAAGCTCATGCGCAATACGGCGCGTCGCCGTCCCATCGGTGGATCGGAATGTGTGGTTTGGTTGCCAGCCGGTCGCGGGTCTCAAACCACATCTGCCGCCAGACGCGCCAGTCGCGCAGTTCGGCCTGCGGCGCGCTGCGGCTGCGCGCGACAAAATCGGGGAAATGCGCGCGCCCGGTGTTCTGGCCTGTCACATTGTAGCGCAGGTCGAAAGACCAGCGAAACCCGTCTGAGCGGTTCGGCAGCGATGCGTGCGGCACCAGCGGATGAAACAGCACCACACCGCCCGGCCCAATGGGCAGCGGCACCGCCCGCGTGGTGTCGAGCTGTTTCGGCGCAATCGCCGTCTGCACTTGGGGGCAATGGGGCAACAGGCCATGATCGATGCCAGGCACCACCTGTAGGCAGCCGTTTTCGACCGTCGCGTGGGTAATGGCCACCCATGCTGTGATCATGTCGGTGCGGTCCGCGTCGGCATGACCGACGCCGCGGTCCTGATGCCAGTCGGTTGTGGTGATGTGGGCGCGCACCTCGTCCTCGGCCAATTGCGGCGCGGGGGGTTTGATGCGCACATGCTGGATCGGGTTTGACGTGATCTCTGGCCCGATCAACGCCTCGATCAGGTTCAGCAGGCGGTCATGCACAACCAGATCAAAGATCGCTGGTCCGAAATGCATCGGGCATTCGGGCGCAATCTCTCCGCCCGGCAGGCTGATATCCATCGGTTGGAACCAGTCGCAGCCCGCCGCATAGGCCGCGCTGAGTTGCGCCCAGAAATCATGCACCCCGCGCGGCACGCGCCCCTCGGCTGCCCAACCGCCATAAAGGGTGTGCATGAGCCCCGTATATTCCTGCACCACCGCGTCGATCACCTGTAGCGGCAAGACGTTTTCCACCACCAGGTATCCCTGGCTATGGAACGTCTCGACTTGGGCCTGCGACAGCATGTGTGCCCCCTACAGCAGGATGGAAATGATCGGCGGCCAGATCAGCAGAACCGACAGCGCGATCAGCTGGATACCGATAAAGGGCAGGAACCCCTTGAAGATATCCGTGAGCGAGATGTGCGGCGGGGCCACCGATTTGAGGTAAAACGCGGCCGGGCCAAAGGGCGGGCTGAGAAAGCTCACCTGCATGTTCATACAGAACACCACCCCGAACCAGATCGCCACATGACGCGGGTTCAACTCTCCGAACATGCCGATCTCGTCGATGGGCAGTTTCAGCACGATGGGCAGGAACACCGGGATGATCAGCAGCACGATGCCGACCCAGTCCATGAACGCGCCCATGAACAACAAGATGAGCATCATCATCAGGATCACCAGCATCGTCGGCAGTTCAGAGCCCACGATGAAGTCGGCGACATAAGTCGGCCCGCCCGCGATGGTGTAGGCCCCGGCCAGCGCCGTCGCACCGATGGTCACCCAGATGATCGTGCCGGTGGATTTGAGCGTCCGCATCAGCGATTCCCACACCAGCTCAAACGATGCCTCCCCCCGGAACATCGCAATCACGAACACGGCCAGCGCGCCCATGCCCGCGGCTTCGGTGATGCCGGTGATGCCGCCATAGATCGACCCCATCACCACGCCGATCACCACGATGGGCGGCACAAGCCCCTTGCCCATGGACCAGCCCAGTGCCGTCCGCGCCCTGCCAAAAACGCCAAAGATCAGGCCCAAAGCAACAGCCAGCGTCACGCCGAAATACGTGATGTATGGTGCCGTGCCGAACCGCGCCTGTTCACCCGTGGCCGCGGCATTGGAGCCTGAGAACTCAAAGAACATCGCGCGCAGCATCAGCGCCGCGGAGAAGCCCGCGATGACAACCGTCAGGAAGGCAAAGAACAGCATCGTCTTGTCGCGCCCTTGGGGCTCGCCCTCGACCGGGTCGGGCAGCGGGGCATCCTGCGGGCGCAACTGCGTGCGGATGATGATGTAGATGATGATGAACGATGCGAGCATGAAGCCGGGGATAAAGGACGCGGTGAACAGTGCCTTGATCGACGTTTCGGTGATCAGGCCGTAGATGATCAACACGATGGAGGGCGGGATCATCGTACCCAGCGACCCGGACGCGCAGATCACACCGATGGCGAGGTTCTGGTTATAGCCCAGCCGCAGCATCTGCGGCAGCGCGATCAGACCCAGCAGAACCACCTCGCCCCCGATGATGCCGGACATCGCGGCCATGATAACGGCCATGATCGACGTGACGATTGCGATGCCGCCACGGGTCCGGTTCAGCCAGATGTTCAGAGACGAATACATCTCCTTGGCGATGCCGGACCGTTCCAGCAGCGCCGCCATGAAGATGAACAGCGGAATGGATATGAGGACATAGTCCGTTAAGAGCCCGTATATTCGCTGGGCAAGGATGTTGAGCGGTCCCGCGCCCGGCCTCCCCGTCAGGATACCGTCGCCAAAGGTCCACGGCGCGGTCAGCAGCGCCGGCTCGAACTTCATCACCAGCACGGCGACCGCCAGCACGGCAGAGGCGAGACCAAGCGGCATCCCAATGGCCAGCAGCAGGATCAGCCCAAGCATCAGGACCAGTGAAATTGTACCGATGTCCATGGCTTTAGTCCTTTGTGGTCACGTGTTGACCGGTCACGTCGATGTCGCTGACGCCCTCGGTGCCGACCTGCGCCTTGATGCGCTCGATCTCTTCTTCGTCGAGGTCATCGCCGCCGTAGTGGACCTCTTCCTTGTTCCAGTCGGAGATCAGGTTGACGATGGCCTGAATGGCCACCATGCCCACGACAAACAGCACCATCGGCTTGATCGTGGCGGGGATGGGCGGGTCAAAGGCGGTGCCAAAGGTTTCCCAGCGGTAGAATTTGTCAAACGCCTCGCCATAGCCGCCGTAGATCAGGAAAAACGCGAACACGACGATCAGCAGGGTCGAGATGCAGTCAAACACCCGCTGCAACCAGCGCGGCACGGCATCATAGAGCAGGACAATGCGGATGTGGCTGCGCTGCTGCATCGCATAAAGGCCCGCGCACAGGAACACGAACCCGGCGAGCCACAGGCTCATCTCGTTCGCCCAGAGCGTCGGGCGCTCGAAGACGTAGCGCAGCACCACCTCGTAGAGCATCACTGAGGTGAGCAGCAGGATTAGCATCATCGTGACACGGCCAATGAACACGGCCAGCCGGTCGGCTGGGCGCCAGCTTTCGAACTCCATGCCAGCACGGCGCACCGTGCGCATGCCGATCACGGCAAACAGGGGGATACCGATGAGGGCCAGCCAGTCGATGATGTCGGCAAAGCCACCAAAGAGGCCGCCCATCTCGGCAGAGACATCATTGCGCTTGAACAGCGCCGACAGCTTGTCGAATTGCGAGGGGTCCGAGGGTGGGTAGAAGTCGAGCGTGAAGGCGGGCATGTGCCACACCACCCAACCGGCGCAAAGAATAAAGGCCAACGGCACAAGCCATTCGACCGGAGTGCCCGAGCGCACCTGCATCCCAAGGTCCCCCTTTGATATTCAGAAAAAGACCCCGGTCGATGCCTTGGTATCGGCCCGGGGGTGGATCAGAGCCCCGCAAGCGAGGCTCTGTCGATAGAGAATGATATTTTAGTCAACCAGCCCCAAGTCCCTCAGATATGATCTGTGACTGGCAACTAGCGCTTTCGCTTCTGGTGTCGTCGCAAAATCATCCCAAGCACCTTGTGCAGCGTTGCGGAACTTTTTGAGCTCTTCCGGCGACCAAGTATGGATCGTCACACCCTGTTCCTTCAGTTCAGCCAACGCTTGTGTGTTGGCTACTTCGGTCTGAAGGGCCGTTTGCAGAGCGAGGCTTTCCATTCCCACCGACATGATACGACGGTGATGTTCTGGCATACCGTCCCACACTGCTTTGTTGCAAGCAAGGTGATCCGAAGGCATCGAATGAAACCCAGGGTAGTTAGCATGCTTCACGATATCGTAAAGGCCGAGACCCTGGTTGTTCGCTAGGCCAGAGGCGTCCGCACCGTCAATGATGCCTGTTTCCAGAGCCGTAAAGATTTCAGTGAAATCCATCACAATCGGCGACGCACCAAGACGTTCAAAGATCATTGTTTCCATCCCGGGGGGCGAACGGAATTTCCAGTCCTTGAAATCATCGGTGGAAGCGATTGGGCGGCTGGAAGCAAAGCTTTCCTGGCCATAGACCCACCAGCCAACAAGCTGCATGTCGAACTTGTTGTACAGTTCCTGCGCCGCTTCAAGTCCGCCTGCGTAATACAACCAGCTCAACTGCTGGTAAGGCGTGTCGTAGCCGCCCATGATGTCACCGACGAACTGAAACGCAGGGTTTTTGCCCGTTTGATAGCCACCGCCGTGCATTTCACAGTCGAGAATACCTGTCGCGGCCGCGTCAAATCCTTCGACGGACTTAACCACTGACGAGGACCAGAACATCTCAATTTCGATTTCGCCGTTCGACATCGTCTGAACGTTATCGATGAACATCTGAATTAGTTTGCCGGAGTTGTTCTCTGGCGTGTAGTGCGTCTGAATGCGCAGCTTGGTTGTGTCCGCAGATGCGGTCATAGCAGTCGATGCGGCAAATGCCGCAGCCGCCGCCACTTTGAACATGGTTTTCATCAGGTCCTCCCTAGGATGTTAGCACCGGGGGCCTCTTGCCGGACCCTTCGTATGATCGGTGAAAAAGCGTAGGCCCAAAGGAAACGATAGCGCAAGAATAATTTTGGATTTGTCGCAATCTCAGGATTTTCTTGAAATCTCGAAATTTCTGATGCAGCCTTTGGAGATATTTCGCAGCCCTCAGGCCCGCATATGGACGTTTTCGAAGACATCAAGACCCGCGCGATCTCAGGCGCATTTGCGCATGGGGAAAAGCTGCGGGCGGAGGTGTTGCGCAACGACTACGGGTGTTCGGCCAGCACGGTGCGCGAGGCGCTGTTGCGGCTGGCCGCGTTGGGGTTGGTGGAGTTTCAGGAACAACGCGGCTTTCGGATGCCCGAGTATTCCCAGGAGCGGCAGCACGACATCACCCAGATGCGCATCATGCTGGAAACCGAAGGCGCGTGCCGGTCCATGCTCCATGGCGGCGTGGCATGGGAATCACGGCTGAACGCCGCGCACCACAAGCTGAGCCACATCGAGCGGCGTATCGCCGCGATGGGCCCCACGGACGAGCTGGCCAAACTGTGGATGGAGGCAGAGCTGGAGTTTCACCAGACGTTGTTGTCGGCCTGCGGCTCCGACATCCTGATCGAGCTGCATTTGCAGGTCTACAACCGCTACCGCCAGGTCAAGGCCGAATATGACCGGGCGTTCCAGCATGTGGCCAACAACATCCGCGAACATCAGGCCATTGTCGATGCAGCGTTAAGCGGTGACACGGACACCATGCGGCAGCGTGTGTTCGAGCATTTCGAGCGGCACCTGATCCCCGGCAAGCCGGTCAACGTGTCCCTGCCCGAAATGGTCTAATACTAACCAGGCGGCATGTCTTCGGCCATATAGATCGCCACGATCTCGTCAAAACTGTTCTCCGCGACAAAGCCCAGTGCCTTGGCCCGTTCCGGCGCAAAGTTGCGCGGCCAGCCCTCCACAATGCGCGCGATATCCGGGTCTTGCTGTGGGTCAATCAGCGCGACCACGTCATTGCCAGCCACCGCGCGCAGCGCCTCGATCTGTTCGGCGACCGTGCAGCTGAGACCCGGCAGGTTCAGCGCGCGCCGCCCCTTGAGCCGTGCGGTGTCCAGCGTCGCGGCATGGGCGAGAAACCCCGCCGCCGCGCGCGGCGAGGCGTGCCAGTGCCGCACCGTATCCGCGACCGGCAGCACGGCGCGTTGGCCATTCAACGGCTCACGGATGATCCCGGAGAAAAAGCTGGACGCAGCAAGGTTCGGCTTGCCCGGACGCACGCAGATCGTGGGCAGGCGCAACGACATGCCGTCGATGAAACCCTTGCGCGAAAAATCCTGGATCAGCAGCTCGCATGCCGCCTTTTGCGCGCCATAACTCGTCTGTGGCGACTGGAGGAAATCGTCGTCGATCTTGTCCGGATACGGCCCACCAAACACCGCGATGGACGAGGTAAAGACGACGCGCGGCACATAGGCCCCGCCCGTGGCACGGTGCTGCGCCCGCAACCCTTCGAGGAATCCCCACATGGGCCAGAGATTGGTCTGCCACCCCTTGTCAAAATCCATCTCCGCCTCGCCCGACACGATGGAGGCGAGGAAATAGATCAGGTCGAAACGCTCTGCCGCCAGCGCCGCGACCTCCGCCGGGTTGGCAAGGTTGCCGACGCGCCGGTCGGTACCCGCCCCGCCGGGTGGGAATGCAATGTCGTGCAGGGTCAGGTGCAGGTCGTCATGGCCGGGCAGCCCTTCGGCCTCGAGACGCGCGGCGAGTTTCTGGCCGACCATGCCACCGCCACCGAGGATCAGGACCCGGGTCATGTGGACAACCCGTTGCGCTCACACAGCTCCAGATAGAGGCCCGAATGATCCTTGTCCGCGCCGTTCATATCGTTGACGAAATGGGCAAAACGGTTCCGCACGTCCTCGACCATGGGCAGGGTCACACACGCCGCCTGCGCCTCCACCAGCACATTGTCGAGGTCCTTGAGTTGAAATTTCGACAGCCCGCCCGGCTCGAAATTGCCGGTTGTCATGCGCTCGCCATGCTGTTGCAGGATCGTGCTGTCGGCAAAGCCGCCCTTGAGCGCGGCCCGCAAAGCCGCCGGGTCCGCGCCACCCTTTTCGGCCAGAAGCATCGCCTCGGCCACGGCACCGATGGTCACGGCAACGATGGCCTGATTGCACAGCTTCGACAGCTGACCGGACCCGCTGGGCCCCACATGTACGGGCCGTCCCATCTGCTCCAGCACCGGTCGGGCGCGCACCAGATCGGCCATGCCGCCGCCGACCATGATGGCGAGGCTCGCGGCCTCCGCCCCTTTGGTGCCGCCGGACACCGGCGCGTCCAGATGGCTCACCCCGACCTTGGCAAGGGCGGCGGCCTGCGCGCGCGCCTCTTCCGGCTTGGTCGAGGACATGTCGATCCAGAGCGCGCCGTCGCCCAGCACCGCGGCCACCTCGTCAATCACCGCCAGAACGGTTGGCCCGTCGCTGAGCATGGAAATGACGATATCGGCCCCGCCCACAGCATCCGCCAGCGTATGCGCGACCCGCGCGCCCTGCGCCTCGAGCGATGCAGCCTTGGCCGCGGTGCGGTTCCATACCGTCATCGGCACACCCGCTGCGGCGAGGTTGCGCGCCATGGGCAGGCCCATCAGCCCTGTGCCCAGCAGCGTCACCTTTTCATAAGCCATGTCCAAACCTCCCCTATCGTCATGACCGGTCTGGTCATCACCAATCGCTTGTCATACGCTAACAGCAAACCGCAGCCTGCCGGTCTGCGCAACACCATATCGCATGGGGGGAATGTCATGGGCCGTCTCGACGGAAAGCGCGCGCTTGTCACAGCCGCAGGACAGGGGATCGGGCGCGCCTCTGCACTGGCCATGGCAGCCGAGGGTGCGCAGGTCTTTGCCACGGACGTGAACGAGGAGGCGTTGGAGGGGCTAAGCGGGAGCGGCATCGAGACCTATGTTCTCGACGCCCTGGACCCGGTGAGCATCCGCAAGGGCGTGTGGCACGCACAGCCCGACGTGCTGTTTAACTGCGCCGGCTTTGTCCACCATGGCACCATCATGGACGCGAATGAGGACGAGTGGGAGTTTGCCTTTGACCTCAACGTGCGGTCGATGTTTCGGTCGGTGCGGGCGGTGCTGCCGGGGATGCTGGAACGCGGCGGCGGGTCGATCATCAACATGTCGTCGGCGCTGGGGTCGATAATGGGTGCGCCCAACAGGTTCATCTACGGCACCACGAAGGCCGCCGTTGTCGGCCTCACCAAGTCTGTGGCGTCGGACTACATCAAACAGGGCATCCGCTGTAACTGCATCTGCCCCGGCACGGTGGAAAGCCCAAGCTGGCACGACCGGGTCAAGGCGCTGGGTGAAGAGCTGGGCAGCTACGACGAGGCGATGGCCCAGTTCGTGGCGCGCCAGCCCATGGGCCGCGTCGCCAAACCCGAGGAAATTGCGTCGCTCGTCGTCTACCTCGCCAGCGACGAAAGCGCGTTTACCACGGGACACACACATATCATCGACGGAGGCTGGTCAGGCCAATGAGCAGAAAGATTGGAATCGAAGACCTTCGGTCGCGCAAGTGGTTCATGAACCCCGACAACCCGGAGATGACCGCGCTGTACCTTGAGCGGTACCTGAACTACGGCCTGACCCGGGAAGAGCTGCAATCCGGCAAGCCGATCATCGGGATTGCGCAGACCGGCAGCGACCTCAGCCCCTGCAACCGCCACCATATCGAGCTGTCCAAGCGCGTGCGCGACGGGATCATCGCGGCGGGTGGAACGTGTATCGAAGTGCCGGTGCACCCCATTCAGGAGACGGGCAAGCGGCCCACGGCGATGCTGGACCGCAACCTCGCCTATCTGAGCCTCGTTGAGACGCTGTTCGGATATCCGCTCGACGGCGTCGTGCTGAACATCGGCTGTGACAAAACCACGCCCGCCCTGCTCATGGCTGCGGCCACGGTGAATATCCCCGCTGTTGCCCTGTCCGTCGGGCCGATGCTGAACGGCTGGTTCCGGGGCAAGCGAACCGGCTCCGGCTCCATAGTGTGGCAGGCGCGCGAGATGATGGCCAAGGGGGAGATTGACGAGGAAGGGTTCATGGAGCTTGTCGCGTCCTCCTCGCCGTCGGTCGGGTATTGCAACACGATGGGCACCGCGACCACGATGAATTCGCTGGCCGAAGCGTTGGGCATGCAACTGCCCGGCGCGGCTGCCATTCCGGCGCCCTATCGCGAACGCGGACAGATTTCCTATGAAACTGGCCGCCGCGCGGTCGAGATGGTGTGGGAGGACCTGCGCCCATCCGACATCATGACGCGAGAGGCGTTCGAGAACACGATCGTCATCAACTCCGCCATTGGCGGGTCGACCAACGCGCCCATCCACCTCAACGGAATTGCCAAGCATCTTGGCGTGCCGCTCGACAATGACGACTGGCAGAAGGTTGGCCATGACGTGCCGCTGCTGGTCAACCTCCAGCCTGCGGGCGAGTATCTGGGCGAGGATTATCAACATGCGGGCGGTGTGCCTGCGGTCATCGGTGAGTTGATCGCCGCCGATCTGCTGCCCCACCCGGACGCCATCACCGCCAACGGCAAGTCGATGCGCGAAAATTGCGGCGATACGCGGTCCGAAGACACCAAGGTGATCCGGCCCGCGTCCGACCCGCTCAAGCCGCAGGCGGGGTTCATCAACCTCAAGGGCAACCTGTTCGACAGCGCGATCATGAAGACCTCCGTGATCTCGGACGATTTCCGCAATCGCTACCTGTCCAACCCCGACGACCCCGAGGCATTCGAGGGCCGCGCCGTGGTGTTCGACGGGCCCGAGGATTTCCATCACCGCATCGACGACGAGGCCGAGGGGATCGACGAACACTGCATCCTGTTCATGCGCGGCGCGGGGCCCAAGGGCTACCCAGGCGGGGCCGAAGTGGTGAACATGCGCGCGCCGTCCTACCTGCTGAAACAAGGCATCGAAGCGTTGCCCTGTATCGGCGACGGGCGGCAATCGGGCACCTCCGGCTCGCCATCCATCCTCAACGCCTCGCCCGAGGCGGCGGATGGCGGCGGCCTTGCGCTGCTGGAAAACGGCGACCGGGTGCGCATCGACCTACGCAAGTGTACGGCGGATATGCTGGTGGACGACACCGTGCTCAAGGCGCGGGCAGAGGCGATCATGGCCGCAGGCGGCTATCCGGTGCCGACAAGCCAGAGCCCATGGCAAGAGATATTCCGCGCATATGTGGGCCGCTTTGACGAGGGCATGACCCTGCGTGGTGCGACCGACTACAAGGACATCTCGCGCAAGCACATGCCGCGCGACAATCACTAAAGGGACGACCATGAAACTAGTACGCTACGGAAAACCCGGTGCAGAACAGCCCGGTATGATTGATGGAGAGACTCTGCGAGACCTGTCAGGCGTGGTCGACGACATCGATGGCGCGGCCCTGGATGATGCAACGCTGGACCGCTTGCGCGCGCTGGACCCGACCGAATTGCCCGAGGTCAAGGGCAACATCCGTCTCGGCCCCTGCGTGGGCAATATCGGCAAGTTCCTTTGCATCGGCCTCAACTACTCGGACCACGCCGCCGAACAGGGCCTGCCCATCCCGGCGCACCCCATCCTGTTCTTCAAGGCGAACTCGGCCATTGTCGGGGCTCACGACGATGTGGTCATGCCGCGCGGCTCCAAACGCAGCGATTGGGAAGTCGAGCTCGGCGTGGTCATTGGCAAGACCTGCAAATACGTCAGCAAACGGGACGCGCTGGACCATGTGGCAGGCTATTGCATCGTCAACGATGTGTCAGAACGCGAGTTCCAGCAGAACCTGACGGGCCAGTGGACCAAGGGTAAATCCTGCGACACATTCGGACCTACGGGCCCGTATCTCGTGACACGCGATGAAGTGGCCGACCCGCAGAACCTCGCCATGGCACTGGATGTGAACGGGCAGCGGATGCAGACCGGAAACACCTCGACCATGATCTTCTCCGTGGCTGAAATCATTGAACACCTGTCTGGTCTGATGACGCTGCATCCCGGTGATGTCATCTCGACCGGGACGCCCCCCGGCGTGGGCGACGGCATGAAGCCACAGACCTACCTGAAAGTCGGCGACGTGATGGAGCTTGAGATCGAAGGCCTTGGTCGTCAGCGTCAGGAGGTGAAGCAGGATGCCTGATCTGTTGCAAATCGGTGGCATCACCGACGACATGCGCGCGCGCCTCGCCGAACGGTTCACAATCCACCAGGTGGGCGATGATTATCCGGCGGATGGGATCACCCACATCGTGACCAACGGCCATGACGGCGTGCCCGCCGCGGTGCTTGAGGCCTGCCAGAATGCCAAGGTCGCCGCGAGCTATGGCGTGGGTTACGACGCCATCGACACCGACACCTGCGCAGCACGTGGTATTCTAGTAACCCACACGCCCGATGTCCTGAACGAAGAGGTGGCGACGACCGCCATCATGCTCATGCTCACCACCTACCGCAATTTCCTGAGCGACGAGGCGCATGCCCGCTCGGGCGCTTGGGCACGGGACGGCAACGCACCGCTGTCGCGCTCCGCGGATGGGCGCGCTGTCGGCATCCTTGGCCTTGGCCGTATCGGGCAGGCCATTGCCGACAAGCTCAAGGCCTTCAACGCCGATATCCACTATCACACCCGCACCGAGCGGGATGTGCCCTACACCTACCACGCCAGCCTCGTGGACATGGCCCGCGCTGTGGACGTCATCATCTGCATCACCCCCGGCGGCCCCGCCACGAAACACCTCGTGAATGCGGACGTCATGAATGCCCTCGGCCCCGACGGCACGCTCATCAACGTCTCGCGCGGGTCGGTCGTGGATGAGGCCGCGATGGTCAGCGCCCTGCAGGACGGTCGCCTCGGCTATGCCGCACTCGATGTGTTCGAGGAAGAACCCAAGATCCCCGACGCCCTCAAATCCATGCCCAACGTCGTCCTGCTGCCGCATGTGGGCAGCGCCACGCATGAAACACGCGCCGCCATGGGCAGCCTCGTCGTGGACAACCTGCTCAGCCACCTGGACACGGGCCGTGTGGTCACACCTGTGCCGGAATGCGCGCACCTGAACACCGGCTGAACCGGGCTGCCGCCTCTTGCCTTGACGGCGTGCAAGGCGGCGCACTACCACACGGGCAACGATAAATCAGCACGGCGGGCAGGCCATGAAAATCGCGATGATCGGAACAGGCTATGTGGGCTTGGTATCGGGTGTGTGTTTCTCCGACTTTGGCCATGATGTGGTCTGCGTCGACAAGGACCCGGCCAAGATCGACAAGCTGAATGCCGGCGCGGTTCCCATCTACGAACCCGGCCTCGAAGCGCTTATGACCAAGAATGTCGAGGCGGGGCGGCTGTCCTTCACCCTCGATCTGGCCGAAGCGATTGATGGGGCCGACGCAGTGTTTATCGCCGTGGGCACGCCCACCCGGCGCGGCGACGGGCACGCGGACCTGACCTATGTCATGGCCGCCGCCGAAGAGATCGCGGCACTGGCGACAAACTACGTGGTGATCGTGACCAAATCGACCGTGCCCGTCGGCACCAATCGGCAGGTCAAACAGACCGTGCGCAAGGCCAACCCGACGCTTGAGTTCGACGTCGCCTCCAACCCCGAGTTTCTGCGCGAAGGGGCGGCCATCGATGACTTCATGAAGCCCGACCGCGTGGTTGTCGGCGTCCAGTCCGAGCGCGCCGCCGAGGTCATGGCCGACATCTACCGCCCCCTGTTCCTGCGCGACTTCCCCATCGTGACCACCGATCTGGAAAGCGCGGAGATGATCAAATACGCCGCCAACGCCTTTCTCGCGACCAAGATCACCTTCATCAACGAAATCGCAGCGCTTTGCGAGCGCACCGGTGCGGATATCAAACAGGTGTCCAAGGGCATGGGCCTCGACGGGCGGATCGGGAACAAGTTCCTGCACGCGGGGCCCGGCTATGGCGGGTCGTGTTTTCCCAAGGATACCAAGGCGCTGGCGCGCATCGGGCAAGAACATGCGATCCCGATGCAGATTACCGAAACGGTGATCAAGGTGAACGAAGAGACCAAGCGCCGCATGATCGACAAGATCTTCGATCTGTGTGACGGCGCGCTGAATGGCAAGACGGTAGCGGTGCTGGGCGTGACGTTCAAACCCAACACAGACGATATGCGTGACGCGCCCAGCCTGACGATCGTGCCTGCGCTGATCGGGGCTGGCGCCAAGGTCCGCGTGGTGGACCCGCAGGGCCAGCGCGAGGGCGAGGCGCTGCTGCCCGGCGTGCATTGGTTCGACGATGCCCACAAGGCTGTGCAGAACGCCGAGTTGCTGGTGATCCTGACCGAATGGAACGAGTTCCGCGCGCTCGATCTCAAGAAACTCGCCCGCCGCATGGCAGTGCCCCGGCTGGCCGATCTGCGCAACATTTACTCGGTCAAGGACGCAAAGCGCGCGGGCTTTGTCGCCTATGCCAGCATCGGTCGCACGGGGTTCGAGGACGCGGCACAAGACGCCTGACTTGCAAGGCAGGCACGGTGCTGGCACTCTTTGCCAAAGTCCCCCAACTGCCGGAGGCATGTCTTGACACCCGACCTTTCCCAGAAACCCAAAGTCACCCCGTTCTTCGACGATCGCTCCAACACGATTTCTTATGTGGTGCAGGAACCGGACGGCCCCGCATGTGCCGTGATCGACGCCGTGATGGACATCGACTATGCCGCTGGAGCACTGAATTTCGACGGTGCGGACGCGATGATCGCCCATATCCGCGACCACGATTTGCGGCTGGAGTGGATCATCGAAACCCACGTGCACGCCGACCACCTCAGCGGCGCGCCCTATGTCCAGCAGGCGCTAGGGGGCAAGATCGGCATCGGCGCCAAGATCACCGAGGTGCAGGACACATTCGGCAAGGTCTTCAACGAAGGGACGGAGTTCCAGCGCGACGGCAGCCAGTTCGATGCCCTGTTCCAGGACAACGACACCTATGCCGTCGGCAACATGACCTGTTTCGCCATGCACACACCGGGCCACACACCCGCCTGCATGGTGCACGTGATGGGCGATGCGGCCTTTGTCGGTGACACGCTCTTCATGCCCGATGGCGGCTCGGCCCGCTGCGACTTTCCCGGCGGCGATGCAGGTGAGCTCTATGACAGCATCCAGCGCGTCCTGTCCCTGCCGGACACAACCCGCCTGTTCATCTGCCATGACTACGGCCCCGGCGGTCGCGCGATTGCCTGGGAAACCACCGTGGCCGAACAACGCGCCCGCAACATCCACGTCGGTGGCGGCAAGACCCGCGACGATTTCATCAAGTTCCGCACCGAACGCGACGCCCAACTGGCCATGCCCAAGCTGATCATCCCCGCGCTGCAGGTCAACATCCGCGCCGGCGAAGTGCCGCGCGACGATCACGGCGACATGGCGCTCAAGGTCCCGCTGGGCAAGCTGTAGACAACAGGGCGCTGCCCGATCCCGTCTCTGTCCCTCAAAAATCCTCCCCGAAGGGTCGGGTGACACCGGGCCGACCCTTGCCAATCGGTGCGCCTACCCCAACACTGACGCCATGACACTCGCCCAACGCATCGATGACCGGCGCGACGATCTGATCGCGCTGACACAGGCGCTGATCCGCATCCCGACGCTGAACCCGCCAGGCGCACACTACCGCGACATCTGCGACCTGCTGGCCCGCCGTCTGGGCGACGCGGGTTTCACGGTGGAACTGATCCGCGCCACCGGCACTCCGGGCGACAGCGATGCCTATCCCCGCTGGAATGTCGTTGCCCGGCACGAGGGCGCGCATCCCGGCGACTGCGTACATTTCAACGGGCACCACGATGTGGTCGAGGTCGGGCAAGGCTGGACGCGCGCGCCCTTTGGCGGCGATGTGGAGGGCGACCGCATCTACGGGCGCGGCGCCTGCGACATGAAAGGCGGGCTTGCCGCCGCCATCATCGCTGCCGAAGCTTTTGTTGTGCAACACACAGACTATGCCGGCGCCATCGAAATCAGCGCTACGGCAGACGAGGAATCCGGCGGCTATGGCGGCGTCGCCTATCTGGCCGAACAGGGATACTTTGACCCCGCCCGCGTTCAGCACGTGATCATCCCCGAACCGCTCAACAAGGACCGCATCTGCCTTGGCCATCGCGGCGGCTGGTGGGCCGAGATCGAGACAAAGGGCGAGATCGCCCACGGCTCCATGCCGTTTCTGGGCAATTGCGCCGTACGCCACATGGGCGCGGTGCTTGAGGCGTTCGAAGACGAGCTTTACCCCGCCATGGCACAGCGTCACACCGACATGCCCGTGGTGCCCGAAGGTGCGCGGCAATCCACGATGAACATCAACGCCATCCACGGTGGCCAGCCCGAACAGCCGCCGGACTATGACGGCCTGCCCACCCATTGCGTGCCCGACAGCTGCCGCATCGTGATCGATCGCCGGTTTCTGGTCGAGGAACCTCTGGACGAGGTGCGTGGCGAGGTCGTCGCCCTGCTGGAAAACCTGCGCCGCTCGCGCGACCGGTTCGACTACGAGATGCGCGAGTTGAACGTGGTACTGCCGTCGATGACCGACAAGACCGCGCCGGTGGTGGAGACCATCCACGCCGCCATCAAAGACGTGCTGGGCATCACGCCCACCTATGTCGCCTCGCCGGGCTCCTACGACCAGAAACACATCGACCGGATCGGCAAGCTGCGCAATTGCATTGCCTACGGCCCGGGCGAGCTGGAACTGGCGCACAAGCCCGACGAGTGGGTCGGGATCACCGACATGCTCGACAGTGCCAAGGTCATGGGGTCCGCGCTGGAACGGCTGCTGCTGCGCGCCTGATCGGTTCGCGACACACCAACCCTCCGGCGCAACCTGTTTTCCGCGTCGGAAAACCGCCGGACTTCGCGTCGAAGTCCGTCTACCCGGCCACGGGAACGTCGATATTGTCGATAAGCCGAACACCCGCCATCCACGCCGCTGCAAACAGGCGTGCCGGGGCCTCTGCCCGCTCGATCAGGGTCAGCGTGTCATTTGTCCGCAGCTCGAGATAATCGATATCGCCGAACCCCGCCGCCGTCATGCGGGACCTCGCCGCTGGCAACAGGTCCCCCATCGCGGCACCGGTCTGTAACGCCTCCGCCATCTCCTCCATCACGTCAAAAAGCGCCGAGGCCCGGCTGCGGGCCTGATCGGACAACAGCAGGTTGCGCGACGACATCGCCAGCCCGTCGATCTCGCGAATGGTCGGGCAGCCTACCACCTCGACCCCCAGATCAAGGTCTCGCGCCATCCGCCGCACCACCTGCAACTGCTGAAAATCCTTCTCCCCAAAAAACGCCAGATCGGCGGCCGTCTGCGTAAACAGCTTGGTCACAACCGTCGCCACACCGTCAAAATGCCCCGCCCGATGCGCGCCGCACAGCACATCCGTCAGCCCCTCCACGCTCACTGTCGTGGCAAAGCCGTCCGGGTACATCTGCGCCCCGTCCGGCACATAGATCGCATCCACGGCAAACCGTTCCAGCTTGCGGGCGTCTTCGTGTTCGGTGCGCGGATAATTGTCGAGGTCTTCGGGGTTGTTGAACTGCTTGGGGTTCACAAAGATCGTGACGATCACCCGGTCCGCCATCTCGCTGGCCCGCGCCACGAGGCTCAGGTGCCCGTCATGCAGCGCACCCATGGTCGGCACCACGCCGATGGTCTCACCCGCGCGGCTCCAGCCACGCGTCATCTCGCGCAGTGCCGCACGCGTCCGGACGATGGGCGCCGTCATTTCGGGGCCGCGTCGCCAAATACATGTTCAGACCCGGGAAAGCTGCGTGCGCGCACATCTTCTGCGTAGTCGGCAATCGCCGCCTCGCCGTCCGCGCCCAGCGTGGCATAGCGTTTGACGAACTTGGCCTTGAACGCTGTGAACAGCCCCAGCATGTCATCCACAACGAGGATCTGCCCGTCACAGCCCGCTGATGCACCGATGCCGATTGTGGGGATATCTATGGCTGCCGTGATCTCGTCCGCCAGCGTTGCCGGCACCTTTTCCAGAACCACCGCAAAGGCCCCCGCTTCCGCCACGGCCACCGCATCGGCCATCAGCGCGGCCCCGGCATCGCCGCGCCCCTGCACCTTGTAACCACCCAGCGTGTTGATCGACTGCGGGGTCAGGCCGATATGTGCCATCACCGGAATGCCCCGGGTCACCAGAAACGCGATCGTTTCGGCCATGTGCTGCCCGCCTTCGAGCTTGACCGCTGCCGCGCCCGTCTCTGCCATGATACGCACCGCATTCCGCAGGGCCTGTGCCGGGCTTTCCTCGTAGCTGCCAAAGGGCATGTCGACCACCATCATCGCCGAGGACAGGCCCCGCGCCACGGCGCGCCCGTGCATCACCATCATGTCCATCGTCACGCCCAGCGTCGACGGCAACCCGTGCAGCACCATGCCAACGCTGTCGCCCACAAGGACAAAGTCGCAATGCGCATCCATCATCTGCGCCATGGGGGTGGTATAGGCCGTCAGGCTCACGATAGGCGTGCCACCCTTCATGGCCCGGATGTCATCGGGCATGGGGGCGGATTTGCGGGCGGTGGCGCTCATGTCGCGGGCCTTTCGCTGTCGAATTCTGCGCAGGGCCATAGCAGGCGCGCGCGGCCAGCGCCACCGGTCGCATCGGGTCGCAACGTGCCGTCAGGTCTGCAAATGGGCCAGCCGCGCCCGGATATCGTCGCGGATCGGGCCATGGCGCGGGTTGTCGGCAAGCGTGGTGAACCAGTGTTCCGGCGGATTGCGCCCCCGCCGGTTGCCGTCAAAGCGGAGCGCGCGCAGCACCGCCTCGGGCGCGGGCCCCAGCCGGTCGGGCACGTCGAACCCGTTCAGCGCGCCCCACACCCCGGTCCACAGCCGACCGACCGACCAGGGGTTGTAGCCGCCCCCGCCCAGCACCAGATAGCGCGGAGCCATCCGCATCAGCCCGCGCACGATGGACCAATGCGCCTGATTGGACAGCGACAGATGCGCCTGCGGGTCCTCCTCGACCCCGTCGGCGCCGCATTGCAGCACCACGGCATCCGGGCGAAACGCCTGTACGCGCGGCAGGATCAGCGTATCCGCAATCAGCGCCATCTCATCATCGTGGAGCCCGCGCGGCACGGGCAGGTTCAGCGTGCTCCCCTCGCCACCCACACCCAACGCGCCGGTGCGCGGCCATATCCCCTCTTCATGCACCGAAATCATAAGTACGTCCGGATCGTCGCCAAAGGCATGCTCCACCCCGTCGGGATGATGCGCGTCGATATCCACATAAGCCACGCGCCGCGCCGCGTTGCGCTGCAGCGACAGGATCGCCAACACCGGATCGTTGAGGTAACAGAACCCGCCGGCCCGATCCGGCATCCCGTGATGCGTGCCCCCCGCGGGGTGGTAGATGACCCCGCCCTTTGCCAACAGCTCTCCCGCCAGAAACGACCCGCCCGCCGCCGTCGCCGGGCGGCGGTACATCTCGGGGAACACCGGGTTTGACGGGGTGCCGATGGCATGGCGCGCGCGCACGTCCGCGCTGACGGCCTGCGCCTGCTCCGCCGCGTGCAGGGCCTGCACGTAGTCCGGCGTGTGCCAGATCGTCAGCGTCTGCGGCTTGACCCGCGGGCTGGGCACGTAGACCTCGGGCGGCAGCCAGCCCATGGCGCGCGACAGGTCGATCACCGTGGACACACGCGGGACACGCAACGGGTGCCACCCGCCATAGGACGAGCCGCGATAGATATCCGATCCGATGAAAAGCGGGCGCTGCATGAGCGCCAACATAGGCGCATCCCAGCCCTGTGCGAGGGGCTGTGTCGGCCGGCCACAGGAAAACCGTTGCGACCCTGCCCGCCGCAGCGCAGATTGAACACCAACACCAGGGGGACACGGATGTACGAAAATCGGTTCAAGGGACGACACTGCGTGGTCACCGGCGGGGCCTCCGGCCTTGGCGAGGGCATCGCCAGCCGTCTGGCCGCCGAAGGGGCCACTGTCGAGGTCTGGGATATCAATGGCGCAGCCTTGGCGCATGTGGATCAGGACCGGATCAGCACCCGCCAGATCGATGTGACCGACCCCGACGCCGTATCCTGGGCCATGACGGAGGCGAAACCGGATGTGCTCGTCTGCTCGGCCGGGATCACAGGGCCCAACGCCACCACCTGGGACTACGGCGTGGACGATTGGCTGGCCGTGCATGCGCTGAACCTGCACGCGGTGTTCTACTGCTGCCGGGCGGCGGCACCGCTGATGCGGGACAAGGGCTGGGGCCGGATCGTCACCATCGCCTCCATCGCGGGCAAGGACGGCAATCCCAATGCGCCCGCCTACTCCGCCTCCAAGGCGGGTGTGATCGGCCTGATCAAGTCGCTGGGCAAGGAACTGGCGACCTCGGGTGTCACCGCCAACGCCATCGCGCCCGCAGCCGTGCGCACCGCGATCTTTGACCAGATGACCCAGGAGCATATCGACTTCATGCAGTCCAAGATCCCCATGGGCCGGTTCGGCACGGTCGAGGAGATCACCGCCATGGCCTGCTGGCTGGCCTCGGACGAGGCGAGCTTTACCACCGGGTTCTGCTTTGACCAGTCCGGCGGGCGGGCCACCTACTGATGCGGATCGAGGTGAACGGCGCCCGGCTCTTTGTCGATGTGGAGGGGCCCAAGCTGGTCCCCGACGGCCCGTTCATGCGCCAGCGCCATACGGTTGTGGCCCTGCACGGCGGTCCCGGCGCGGATCATTCGATCCTGCGCCCGCTGATGACCCAGATCAGCGATCTGGCGCAGGTGATCTACGTCGATCACCGGGGCAACGGGCGGTCCGACGATGGTGATCCGGCCGATTGGACCCTCGCCCAATGGGGCGACGATGTGCGCACGCTTTGCGATATACTCGGCGTGCAAAAGCCCATCGTCTACGGCGCGTCCTTTGGCGGTGTCGTGGCGCAAGCCTATGCCACACGGCACCCCGGCCACGCAGGCGCGCTGATCCTCGAGTGCACCGCCGCGCGCACGGATTTCGAGGCGATTTACTCGGCCTTCGAACGGCTGGGCGGCGAGGTGGCAGGCCGCGTCGCCCGCGCCTACTGGTCCAACCCGACGCCCGAGGGGCGGCAGAACTATTTTGATGTCTGCCTGCCGCTCTATGCGCTCACCGTCCCCGACCCGCACGTGATGCAACGCATGATCGTCAAGAACCCCGTGGCCATGCACTACAACGGCCCCGCCAACGAACAGGGGCGCTTCGACTTTCACACAGCCCTTGGGCAGGTCCAATGCCCCGCCCTCGTCCTGTCCGGCGCCAGCGACCCGGTCATGCCGCCGCCCCGTGGCGAACGGCTCGCCGATGCGCTGCCCAACGCCGAATACCACCTGATCGACGGGGCCGCTCACATGCTCGGCACCGACAAACCCGCCACCGTGCTGCACCTGATCCGCGAGTTCATCAAGGAGACGCCCTATGCAACTTGACGGCAAGACCGCCATCATCACCGGCGCCGCCTCCGGCTTTGGCGCGGGCATCGCGCGCAGCTTTGCCGCCGAGGGCGCGCGTGTGCTGGTGGCTGATCTGAACGGTGACGCCGCGCACGTGATCGCGGATGAGATCGGCGGCACCCCCTGCACCGTGGACGTGGCCGACGGCGCATCCGTACAGGCCATGGTCGACACCGCAATGGGCGCTTTCGGCCATGTCGAAATCCTCGTGAACAACGCGGGCATCACCCACCTGCCGCAGGCGATGGAATACGTGACAGAGGACGACTTCGACCGCGTCCTCGCTGTCAACGCCAAGTCCGTCTACCTCACAGCGCGCAGCCTCGTGCCACACTTCAAGACGCGCAAGGCAGGCGCGATCCTCAACATCGCTTCGACCGCCGGGGTGTCGCCACGGCCCAATCTCAACTGGTACAACGCCTCCAAGGGCTGGATGATCACCGCGACCAAGGCCATGGCGGTTGAGCTGGCCCCGCACGGCATCCGCGTGAACGCGCTGAACCCGGTGGCGGGCGAAACGCCCCTGCTCAAGAGCTTCATGGGTGAGGATACGCCCGAGATGCGGGCCAAGTTCCTTGCCACCATCCCGCTGGGCCGCTTTTCCACACCGCAGGACATGGGTGCCGCGGCCACATTCCTGTGCTCCGACGCCGCATCGATGATCACCGGCGTCGCGCTCGAGATCGACGGAGGACGCTGCATATGACGCCCGTAAACCTCGCTGAAAAGCTGTCGCAGGTCACCACCCACTGGGACCCGCACGTCGTCGCCGACTACAATGGCAACGACGTCATGGTTGTCAAATTTCAGGGCGAATTCCCCTTCCACCTGCACGAAGACACCGATGACTTCTTCCTCGTGCTCGACGGCGAGATGGTCATGGACCTCGACGGGGCCAGCCACAAGGTCAAGAGCGGAGAGCTGTTCATCGTCCCCAAAGGCGTCACCCACCGCCCGCGCGCTGCCAACGAATGCAAGGTGCTCCTGATCGAACCCAAGGGCGTGCCCAATACCGGCGATCCCGCGACGGCAGCCCCCAAACCACACATCTGATCCACCTTCATCTTGCCAGATAAACTCCCGCCGGAGGCATAAAATCTCATGATCCCAGGCCCGCAAAACGCGATCACCGATGTCGACGGGCTCAAGGTCGGCCACGCGCAGGACGCCACGCTCAAATCCGGGGTCACGGTGGTGACGGCGGACGCGCCTTTTACCGCGTCGGTTCACGTCATGGGCGGCGCGCCCGGCACACGAGAGACGGACCTGCTGGCCCCGGACAAATCCGTGGCGCAAGTGGATGCGCTGGTGCTGTCGGGCGGCTCGGCCTTTGGGCTCGAGGCCTGCGCGGGGGTTGTCGCCGGGCTGCGCGCTGCGGGGCGCGGTTATCCGGTGGGGCCGGCCATTGTGCCGATTGTGCCCGGTGCGATCCTCTTTGACCTGTTGGCCGGTGGGGATCACGGCTGGACCGACACCCCCTATCCGGCGCTGGGTCGGGCCGCGTTCGAGGCCGCGACGCACCAGACCGGCGTCGGCAGCATCGGTGCGGGCACCGGGGCCACCACCGCCGCATTGAAGGGCGGGCTGGGCACCGCCTCCCTCACCCTCGACAGCGGCATCACGGTGGGCGCACTGGTCGCCGCCAACCCGATGGGCAGCGTCACGACACCGGGGGACCGTCACTTCTGGGCGGCACCGTTCGAGATCGGCGACGAATTCGGCGGGCTTGGCCCAGACCCGGCCAGCGGCCTCGGACGCGCCATGGACCGGCGCAAGGTCACCGCCATGCAGGAGCATGCCAACACCACCATCGCCATCGTCGCCACCGACGCCGCCCTCGACAAGGCGCAGTGCCAGAGGGTGGCCATCGCCGCCCATGACGGTATCGCCCGTGCCTGCGTTCCCGCGCACAGCCCGGGCGATGGCGATCTGGTCTTTGCCGCCGCCACCGGCGCGAAACCGCTCCCAGATTCGTCAGAACTTGGCCTGATCGGCCATGCGGCATCCTTGTGTCTGGCGCGGGCCATCGCGCGCGGTATCTTTGCCGCGACGCCTGCCCCGAACGATATCCTGCCGACCTGGAGCCAGCTCAATGCCGACGCTTGAACGCCCGGACGTGACCTTGCACTACGAGACCGAGGGCGAAGGCCCGCCGCTGCTGATGCTGGCGGGCTTCATGTCCGATCACAGCAGCTGGGACCCGCTGGTCGCCCGCATGCGGCACCGCTTTACCTGCATCCGGCCCGACAACCGCACCACCGGGCGCACCCGGCCCTGGGACGCGCCCGTGTCCATCGACCTGATGTGCAAGGACGCGCTGGCGGTGATGGATCACCTCGGTTTCCAGCGGTACCACACCATCGGTCATTCCATGGGCGGCATCATCGCGCTGCACATGGCGCAGGTTGTGCCGATGCGCATGGCGTCAACCCATATCGCGGCCTCGGCCCCGGTGCGGCTGGCACGCAACACCGCACTCTTTGCCAACCTCATCGCGATCCGGCGCAGCGATGCGCCTGCGGACACGTGGCTGCGCGCGCTCTATCCGTGGCTCTTTAACCCTCGGGTCTATGATGACCCGGGCGCCGTGGATCAGGCCATCGCCGACAGCCTCGCCTATTCCCATGGGCAAAGCGCCGACGCGATGGAGCATCAGTTGACCGCTCTGCGCGGCTTTGACGGGACGGCGCTGGCGCGGCCCAGCTGCCCGACCCAAGTGCTGATCGGTGCGCTGGACCTGATCGTGCCGCCGGATCATATCCTTGCCGTGCTGAACCACCTGCCCCACCACATCGTCGAAGGGGCCGGGCATTCGATCCACTGGGATGCGCCGGATGTGGTGACCGAGCTGACGACACGCTTTGCCGACAAGAACCCGATCCGGGGGCCGCTGAACAGCTAGGCGCTATTCTCCGGCGGTGACCAGATCGACCACATTGGATGCATCGCGCCCCATGGCGGCGCGTACGGCGGCGATGATCCCGTTCGCATCGATCCCGGCGGTGGCATACATGTCCTCGGGGCTGGACTGATCGATGAACCGGTCGGGCAGGCACAGCGTGCGCACCTTCAGCCCGTGATCCAGCAACCCTTCGGCAGCCATCGTCTGCAACACCATCGCGCCAAAGCCGCCAATGGCCCCGGTCTCGACCGTGACCAGCAGCGCGTGGCGCGCCGCCAGATCGCGGATCATTCCCATGTCCAGCGGCTTGGCAAATCGGGCGTCCGCGATACTGACGGACAGCCCTTCGGCCTCGAGCTGTGCCGCGGCGCGTTCGCAATCATCCAGCACCGCGCCCAGCGACAGGAGCGCCACATCGCGCCCCTCCTGGATCATCCGGCCCTTGCCGATCTCGAGCACATCACCCTGTTCAGGGATCTCGACCCCCCGTCCGTTGCCGCGCGGATAGCGGAAGGCGATGGGGCCACTGTCATGCGCCGCTGCGGTGGTGACCATATGCACCAGTTCCGCCTCGTCCGAGGCGGCCATCACGACCATGCCCGGCAGCGCCGCAAGATAGCCGATGTCAAACGCGCCCGCATGGGTCGCGCCATCGGCACCCACCAGCCCCGCACGATCCAGTGCAAAACGCACCGGCAGGCCCTGCAAGGCAACGTCATGCACCACCTGGTCATAGCCCCGTTGCAGGAAGGTCGAATAGATCGCGCAAAACGGCTTGAGCCCGCTGGCCGCCATCCCGGCGGCAAAGGTCACCGCGTGCTGTTCGGCGATGCCCACGTCAAAGACGCGGGCCGGAAACCGGTCCTGCATCTTGTTCACGCCCGTGCCCGACGGCATGGCGGCGGTCACCGCGACGATCCCGGGGTCCTGGGCGGCAAGGTCGGTCAGCGTGGCCCCAAAAACGGAGGTGTAGGAGGGCGCGTTACTCTTGCCCTTGGACTGCTCGCCCGTCTCCACATCGAATTTCGACACGCCGTGGTATTTGTCGGCGGAGCCTTCGGCGGGGGCGTAGCCCTTGCCCTTGACCGTGCAGGCGTGGATCAGGACTGGCCCGTCCGCACGCGTCCGGGCGGCGCGCAGGACGTTCAAGACTTCGTTCATGTCGTGGCCGTCGATGGGGCCGATATAGTCAAAGCCCAGCTCTTCGAAAAACGTGCCCTTGCTGGCCACGCCCGTCACCATCTCACGCGCACGGCGTGCGCCGTCGCGCATCGGCTTGGGCAGCGCCTGCTCCATCCCTTCGGCAATGGCGTGCAGGGGTGCCAGGGGTGAGTTGCGGGAGAGGTTCGACAGATACGTGCTCATGGCGCCTGTGGGCGGGGCGATGCTCATTTCGTTGTCGTTCAGGATCACGAACATGCGCCGACCTTCGTGGCCCGCATTGTTCAGCGCCTCGTAGGCCATACCGGCGCTGATCGACCCGTCGCCAATCACCGCAATGGCATCCCCCGTGGGCATGCCCATGTCGCGCCCAACGGTAAAGCCCAGAGCAGCCGAGATTGACGTCGACGAATGCGCCGCGCCAAAGGGGTCATATTCGCTTTCGCTGCGTTTGGTGAACCCGCTCAGCCCGTCCTTCTGGCGCAAGGTGCCCATGCGGTGGCGGCGACCCGTCAGGATCTTGTGCGGGTAACACTGGTGGCCAACGTCCCAGATCACCTTGTCGCGCGGGGTGTCGAATACGGCGTGGATGCCCACGGTCAGTTCGACCACTCCCAGGGACGACCCCAGATGCCCGCCCGTCTTGGCAACGGAGTCGATCACGTCCTGCCGCAGCTCATTCGCGAGCGTGCCCAGTTCGGTGTCGCTGAGGTGCTTGAGGTCCTGCGGGCCGGCCACACGGTCCAGTATCGGGGATTTTGTCATAGCGCACGTCCTTTCATCTCGTCGCCCCGCCGCCTTGCCCGCGACATGAGTTGGGCGAAAGAGGCGTCGTGCCTGCGGATACAAGCACGACGCCAGGTTCCTGTAGCCAACAGGAAGGGAACCGGGATCGTCAGGACCCCGCGCCCGGACCAAGGAAGCCGATGGTCCGTGCCTGGCGTCACGCGGCGGCTGACCGCCACGTGTCATGGTGTGGGGCGCGAGGCCCTATTCGTAGACCGGGGCGTCGGTGGTCACCAACTCCGGCCAGTCGTCGGTCACGTTCATGCCCTGCAGAGGCCGCTGATAGCCCTTGTGGCAGGTCCGGCAGGCCGCCTTGGGCGCATCGGCAAAGATGGGGCCGAGCCGTTCCGGCGGATACGTGTCCTTGAGCGGGATCAGGTATTCCTGGTTCATCTCGATCACCATCTGGCGACCCAGCTGTGCGATGCCCCATTGCGGCGTGTACTGGCCGGGGTCATAGAACGCGCGGCTGTTGTGGCAGAACACACAGTTCACCCCCAGCGAATTCGAGAAGTAATTCATCAGCGAATAGGTCATCTCGGTCTTCTGGATGGTGTGCACGTCCTCATCGAGGCCCGGCACGCCGGCGACGCGGCTTTCCAGATCGTGGACGTTCACGTAGCTGTCGTAGTCGGTCAGGTAGATCTCCAGCGCCGACGAGGGCAGCGAGGTAGACTGGCTCATCGACGTGGCGCGGTTCTGCACCGCCGCCCAACCGTCCACCGACTGATTGACCGGTGTCACGTTGAACCAGATGTCGCTGGGCACGTTCTGGCCGCGGTGGCAGGTGTAGCAATTGACCCCCACGTCGGCGACCGCGTTCACGTGCGCATCCCAGCCTTCGTTGATGTTCTGGGTCATCTGGATCATGCGCCGGCTGACCACCTTGGTATAGAGATCGTCGGCCCCGTACTCCTCCAGATCGACATCGCCGTGGCAGTAGGCGCAGCCCTCTTCGGGCGACACCCATTGCGTCATGGCCAGCATCACCCGGTTGAAGTTATCCTCGGTCAGGTCACCCAGCACCTGGACGTTCTCGTAGATGTCCCTGGCCAGCGGCTCTCCGCCCTCGGGGATGTAGGGCGCCTCGGTATAGTATGCGTCGATCGTTGGATCAGGCTTGAGGCGGGCGACGTTGAACTCCGGCACCGACATGCCCGTGCCCGCAGGCCCGGTCTGAAGGCTGGAGGTCTGCGCCGGGTTGCCCCATGTGATCAGCAGGATCGCCACAAAGAGCGCCCCACCGACGGCCCCCACGAGGATCGCGGGGCCGAAGATGTTCGTCGGGTTGGATTTGTTCCATTGGTCAAACCACTTGGGTAGCATGATCAGTTCTCCTTCCCGATGAAGGCTTCGTAAGAGCCGTAGTCTTCGTAGCCGTAGGCACCGTCATACATCGGCGCAAAGTTGTGCTCCTGCGCCCAGATGAACCAGTTGTCGACGACTGTCCCGGTGAGCAGGATGCCGATGCCGCCCGTGATCGGGGTCAGCACCGCAAACCACCACGCCCAGCGGTGGATGCCCTCCATCGTGGCGTTGAACCCCATGGTCCAGCGCCAGAACAGAGCCGCGCGTTCGGTGGCCGTGCCGCGGTCATAGATCTGCTCCAGCTCGCGGTCGCCGCCATAGCGGGTCACCGCCAGGATGGTCGCGCCGTGCATGCAGAACAGCAGGACCGAGCCATAAAGGAACACGATGCTCAGGCAGTGGAACGGGTTGTAGTAAAGGTTGCCGTAGCGGATCGAAAACGCCGTGGTCCAGTCAAGGTGCGGGAAGATGCCGTAGGGCACTGCCTCGCTCCACGAACCCATCAGGACGGGACGGAACAGACCCAGCACCAGAAACAGCCACACGGCAGAGGCAAAGGCCCAGAACACGTGCTTGCCCATCTTGTGCTGCTGCGCGAGCAGGTAGCTCCGCAGGAGCCACGTCATCACCGACACCAGCAGAAAGAAGGAGGCGATGATGTACCAACCGCCCTCGTTCAACGGCGGCATGCTCAGCCCGTATTCGGGGCTTGGCGGCTCGAGCGCGAGCCAGAACAGCTGCCGGATGAACTCGGGAACGCTGTAGCCGACCTGCGCCAGCATGCTGAAGCCGACCATGACGAACCAGATCGCACCGGTCAGCAGCGACACCATCCCGGTCCAGCCCAGATAGATCGGCCCGATCTGCGCGTTGCCAAAGAGACCGGCAAGCTTGGAAAACCACGGGTTGCCCACACGCTCTTCGAGCATTTGGCCGCTGTCATCCATGCCCCATTCCGGGGTCCCCTGGACCTGCACCTGGGTAAAGATGTTCTGATATTCAGGTTTTACACTCATGATCTTACCCCCCGAAGCCGGATTGATAGACGGGCAGCGGATCGGCGCCCCAGATCGGCAGGTTCAGCCACCAGTTCCACCATTCGGGCCAGCCTGCGGTCCAGACCGGGCCGGAGATGATGATGCACACCGCACTCCAGAAGCCCGCGTTGATCGCCAGCAGAAAGCCGAGGCGGTGAATGCCCAGCGTGCCGATCGAATAGCCGATGAAATCGCGAAAGAACGTGTCTTCGTGATCCGGTGTCTTGGCCTCTTCGCCCTTTTCGGGGTTGGCAGCCGACAGGATCAGCGCCCCGTGCAGCGCCAGCGCCAGCGTGGTGGTAAAGAACAGCGTGACCGCCAGCATGTGCGCCGGGTTGTAATGGAAGTGCAGGTAGGCGTAGCCGGTGTTGCTCACCCAATCGAGGTGGCTGAAGATCCCGTACGGGAACCCATGCCCCCACGCACCCATCAGCAGCGGGCGGAAGATCACCAGCGTGACATAGGCAAAGATCGCAAAGCTGAAGCCGATGGGCACGTGATAGCCCATGCCCAGCTTGCGGCAAATTTCGACTTCGCGCAGCGCCCAGCTGACAAAGGCGCCGGTGGCACAGATCGTGATGATCTGCCACAGCCCCCCTTCGAGCAGCGGTGCCAGGCCCAGACCATAGCTCAGGTCGGGGGGGGCTATGTTGATCAGCCACGGGTTGAAGGTGCCTTGCTGGGACGCGCCCCAAAAGATCAGCACCGTACCCAGAAGTGAAAAGAAGGCGGTCGTGACCCCGAAAAAGCCCACATAGAAGGGGCCCACCCAGAAATCGAACAGATCGCCGCCGATCAGCGTCCCTCCGCGGACGCGATACTTACGTTCGAAGGATAGCAAAGCCATCTTCTTGTTCTCCGCATTTGGCGGCGCGCCCTGTTCGGGGCGTCAACCGTCTTGAAATGATGGGTTTGCCGCGGGCAGGCGGGGCGCACTGTTACCCCGCCCGCGGCGCTGTCTTGATCGGTTCGACGGGTTTACTCGGCCTTGGCGGCCGCGATTTCGAACCAGTTGAAGCCTTCCGCCCCTGTGCTCAGCAGGACGAGGTGAATCATCGCTGCAAGCAAGAAGAGGAAAACGCCCTGTGCAACAAACACACGGCGGGGATCAAAGATGAGCCAGATCTTGTAGAACTTTGCCATTTGCTAATCCCTCCTCAGAACCACGGACGCCAGATGAACACTGCCAAGTGAGCGACAACGGCAACGGCTGTGAAAAGCCAGAGCCCGCTCATGTAGACAGCGTGCAGCTCTTGCGCCTGCTCGTCTGTGAGACCTGTGAAAGACAGGTGATTATCAGCCATAAATATTCCTCCGGAACGTTATGCTGACGCCGCGCACCCCGCGGCCGGGTCCTTTGGGGTCGCCCCCTCCGGGCTCTGTCCACCTGTTGCCAGGCGTCCAGTTCGATGTCTCAGCAGGCGCACGACAGCTGAGAAATTCGGAATGCATCTCGGGGCCGATCAAGCGTTGAAGATCATCGGCGTGATGATCCGCGCTTGGGTCCAGGCCCGGGCCATCGGGCCCTTGTCGGTAAAACTGCGCGACTTGATCGCGGCCAGCGCCCAGGTCAGGCAGGCCAGCGGCAGCGTCGCAACAAAGATGATCGCGAAATAGACCATGAATTCGGTCTTGATACCGGTGCGCTTCTTCGGCGCTTCGGTGGCGATGTTGGACGTCATGTCAGTCATGTCTTTCCTCCTCGGAAACTTGGTCTGACGACCCGGACAGCGCCGGGTCCAGTGCACGCACGGTCTCGATCACGACCCGGTCCGCACCTGCGTCGAGCGCTGCTTGCTCAGCGGCATCGCGCAATGTCTTTGCGGCGGAAATTCGGGTCAGGATGGGGTGTTGCTCGACAATACGGTCGAGCATGGCCTGGGCATCCGCATCCCAGGGAAAGTCGCGACGGAGTGTGGTCGGGGTGGCCTCCGCCGCATCCATATCCGTCGCCAGAGGCAGGATATGGAAAAGCGCATCAAAAAGGCCGTTGCAGACCTCCTGAATGAGATATGTCGCCCCCGCGTAGCCCATCATCGGCGTGCCCGTGGCCCGCCGGATCGCTGCACCCGGAAAGCTCGCCGGGATGAATGCCGGGCTCGGCCCATGGCCGCCCTTCATCTCCGCGAGGTACATCTTTTCGTTGATCGACCCAAAGACGACGAGGGGGCGTTTCTGCGCCATCCAGGCGCGCACCTCTTCGTTGTTGGTCTTCTTGCCGGCCACACGCGCCACGGCAAAGGCGCAGGGCAAGCCCATATCCTCTTCGAGGAACAGGCGGATGCCGCGCGCGTAGGTCTCGTTCGCCACGACCGCAAAACTTGCGGTGGCAAAGAAATCCTGCGTCACGGATCGCCACAGATCCCAGACAGGCTTCAGCGTGGAGTGTTTCTCCTGCTGGATGAAAGGTTCGGGGTCGAGGCCCACCAAGGTCCCCAGTGCGCGCAGGAACTTGGTGGTACTCTCGACCCCTATCGGGGCTTGCAGATACGGCTTGGCAAGAAGCTCGCACAACCCGCGCCCGAACTCGCGGTACATGCAGATGTTCACATCCGCATTTACCAGATTTCGCATTTCGGCCACGTGGGCACCCAACGGGTGCACCATGTTGACCTCGCAGCCGATCCCTTCGACCAGTCTGCGGATCTCGGCCAGATCGGATGGCATGTTGAACGTGCCATACATCGGACCGAGGATATTAACGCGAGGACGCGCACCTTCCTCGCGTTTCTTCTCGGGCGGCATCCGACCCTTGGTCATACCGAACTCGGTAAAGATCCAGGTCATCGCCCGATCCGCCGCTTCCCACTGATCCTCATCAATGGTGCGCGGCAGAAATCTCTGAATATTCGTGCCCTGGGGTGTCACACCCCCGCCGATCATCTCGGCAATGGAACCGGTCACGACGACCGCAGGCAGCGCAGGGTCCAGCGTGCCCCAGGCCCGCTTCATGGCACCTTCGGTGCCATCCCGGCCCAGCTCTTCTTCGCCCAGACCGGTGGTCACAATCGGCAACTCGTGCGGCGGCAGCGCGTCGGTGTAGTGCAACACGGACGTCACCGGCAGGTTCTCGCAACCCACAGGCCCGTCGATCACGCATTGCAGGCCTTTGACCGCGCAGAACGCATAGACTGCGCCCCAGTATCCACCAGCCCTGTCATGATCCATGATCAGCATGCAGCACCGCCAATTTTGGGCAACATTGCCCACCCTACGTAGGGTGGGCACTTGCTGCCCACCGCCCGGAGATATGTCACGCGCACCACCATCAGATCATCTGCGCGGCCTGCGCCGCCTTGGCTTGACGCTCAAGCTTCTTGAGGTTCTGCGCCCGGAAATCGGGGCGCACATTCGGCGCGCCCTCCCAGACACCGGCAGTGTCGCCGGCTCCGACACCTTCAAAGAATTCGCGCATGTGGTCCATGCGCCCCTTGTTGGCGATGGCGGCGTTGATCACCTCGGCCAACGACCCGGCCCCGGCCACACCCATCAGGGGTCGCGCCGAAATCAGGTTGGTAAAGTAGAGGCCCGGAATACCCAGCTCCTTGGCCTTCTGCACCACAGGCGTAGTGCCGATGGCGAGGTCGGGACGCACCGCTTCCATCGCGGCGCAATCATCCTCGAGCGAGGCGCGGAACTGTACTTTGGCGCCGCGATCCTCCAGCCATGCCTGATCGGCAGCGTTCCAGGGCGTGCGCGGACAGGCCGTGCCAACATAAGGCACATGCGCCCCGCTTTCGATCAGCAGGCGCGCCACCAACAGCTCGGACCCTTCGTAGCCCGACAGTGTGATGGTGCCCTTGATCGGTGTCGCTTCAAGGGCGGCGCGGATGGCCGGCACCGCCATGTTTTCGGCGTCCGAAATCTTGGACCGCGGCACGCCATATGCATCGCCGATGGCGTTCAGCCAGTCGACCGTGCCGTCGCGCCCCACGGGGGCCGATCCGACAACCGGGCGGCCTGCCGCCTGAAACTCGCGCACAGCGGACGTGTAGAACGGGTGGATGGCAGCCACGACCGAACAATCGAGTGCGGCATAAAGCTCGCGCCACTCCCGGCACGGCACCACGGGTCCCGCAGCCAGACCCAGGGGCGCCAGCATCTGCCCGATCATCATCGGGTCCGCCGGGAACATCTCGCCCAGCAGCGCCACGGTCGGGCGGTCTGATTTCCCACCCACGGGGGCGGCCACCGGCCCCGCCTCAACCTCGGCGCGGGCATAGTTCAGCATCGCACCGGCCAGAACATCCTTGGCCTCGGCATGCGTGGGAATTCCAAATCCGGGCACGTCGATGCCGACAATCCGGACGCCGTTGATCTCGTTCGGCAGCAGCCGCAGCGGCACGCCCGACGCGGTCGGCACGCACAGGTTCGTCACCACGATGGCGTCGTATTTGTCGGGATCGGCCAGGTCATGCACGCTCTCGCGTATGTCCTCGAACAGCTTGCCAGTGACCAGCGTCTCGGAGTTGAACGGCACATAGCCCACCGACCGCCGCGCCCCGTAAAAGTGGGACACAAAAGTCAGGCCATAGACACAGCAGGCGGAGCCGGACAGCACGGTGGCGACCCGGCGCATTCGCAGGCCGACGCGCAACGAGCCAAAGGCCGGGCACATGCTTTGCGGTTTGTCGTGCGGGCCTTGCGGGTAGTCGGCGGCGAACTTGTCCAGCATCTCGGAATTGCCGGCGATGCGCGCGGCCTTTTCCATTTCGGAGCCGGAATGACAGCCCAACCCGTCCACGGGCGCTGCCGCCGCGGGCATCTCGCCCTCGCGCGGGTGCCCCTTGGTCACCTCGACCGCGTCAGCGGCGTCATATGTGACCTTGGACGTCATTGGACCAACGACTCGCGGAGCTTTGCCACGGATTTCTTGACGGCGAGATTACCGTGACTGGCCATTACGGCTTGGGACTGCGCCTGCAGCAGTTGCTTGCGCGCGTCCTTGACACGGCGGTGGCTGTCCACGAGCAGCTTGTACGTGTCCAGCACGGCCTCTTCGGCGTGACGGTGCAGCTCAGGCGTCATCATAAATCACCTCAAGCGATTCTTTGGGGGCCGCGTTCTTGCCGCGCATATCGGTGTCGGTTGCAGGCTCCAACGTGACGCCCGCGCCCGTCTCGGACCCGTCGAACAGCTCCAGCAAACCATCCTGCGTCAGGGGTGCAGGCCGCACCGGAGGTGCTATGGCCACGTTCTCACCCAGCTCAGCAAACAGGGACCCCCATTGCGACGCTTCGGTGCCGACAATCTGGTAGTTCGCGGATTTCTTGCGCAGGTCGTCATCCTGCGGGATCGACGCCAGCACCGGGATGTCGACCGCCTCGGCAAAAGCCTCCGCCTCGCCCGACCCGTCATCCTTGTTGATGACCAGCCCGGCGACACCGACATTACCGCCCAGCTTGCGGAAATACTCCACCGCCGAACAGACGTTGTTGGCCACGTACAGCGATTGCAAATCGTTCGACGCGACCAGGATCACTTTCTGAGCCATGTCCCGCGCGATGGGCAGACCGAAACCGCCACAAACCACATCTCCGAGAAAATCCAGGAGGACATAGTCAAAATCCCAATCGTGGAAACCAAGTTTTTCGAGGAGTTCAAAGCCATGGATAATCCCCCGGCCACCGCAGCCGCGGCCCACTTCGGGCCCGCCCAGCTCCATTGCAAAAACGCCGCCCCGCTTAAAGCAGACGTCGCCGATTTTCACCTCTTCACCGGCGAGTTTCTTGCGGGTCGAGGTTTCGATGATCGTCGGGCACGCCTTGCCGCCGAACAGCAGTGATGTGGTGTCCGATTTCGGGTCGCACCCGATCAGCAGCACGCGCTTGCCCTGTTCGGCCATCATATGGCTCAGGTTGGCCAGCGTGAACGATTTGCCGATCCCGCCCTTGCCGTAGATCGCGATGATCTGCGTGTCCTTCGTGGCTTCGGTCGGCAGCACGTCGGCGAGGTCTTCGCCCGCCTCGTCGCGCAGCCGCTGGTCGAAATCCTTCAGGTTCGGCACTTCGTCTTTCATGGCTTCAGTGCTCCCAATCCACAATCATCTTCAGGCAGGCCCCATCGGTGAATGCCTGTTCGTAGGCCGCGCGCGCATCCGTCGCGGGCCGTGTATGTGTGATCAGCCCGTCGAGGCGCAGCGCGCCGCATTCCACAAGCGCGCGGGTCGCGGCGAGGTCGTCGCGCGTCCACTCTGCGGCCACGCGGAACCGCGCTTCCTTCATGAAGGCGGGCGGAAAGGCAAAGCTGAGCGGCGCGGTGTAGAACCCCGCCAATACGATCTCGCCACCCTTGGCGATGCGGCCCACCAGATCGTTCAGCAGATCACCCCGGCCAGAGGCATCGTAAATCGAGTTGTAGTCGCGGCGCGGATCGTCATCGGGGTGCACGACCTCGTAGCCGGTGGCACCGTCGCGGCGAGCCGCGTCAATCTCCCACACGGTGGGTGCGGGTGCGCCCGACGCAATGGTCAGCCGCGCGAGCAACCGGCCCAGAACGCCGTGACCGATGATCAGGTCCGGCACGGCCTTGTTCATGCCCGCCATCGCGTGACGTGCCGTGGCAGCCAGCGCCAGCAACGCGCCCTCGGGGCCAAAGCCCGCATCGATTCGCGTCACACGTTCGCTGTCGGTGACCACGCGCCGCGCCGCGCCGCCAAACAAACCGAACGCGCCTTCGTAGCAGTTGGCACCGGGGACAAAGACGTGATCGCCGGGCTTGAAGCCGGTCAGCGTGCCTGCCTCGACGACTTCGCCAGCCGCCTCGTAGCCGGGCACCAGCGGATAACCCATACCGGGGAACGGTGGCATTTCTCCTGACCAGAACAGCTTTTCCGTGCCGGTGGAGATGCCGGAATGCGCGATTTCGACAACGAGGTCTGCCGGACCCGGCGCGCTCAGCGCGAGGGTGTCGAGGTCGAGGTCCTTGGGCCCCTTCAGCAGAACAGCAGCGGTGTCCAATTCGGTCTCCGTGTTGCGCGCCGCGCGCCCAGGCTCTTTTTGGTAAAAAAGACTCAGGGGGCGGCTGTTTCCCATAGTGTCATTCTAGTTAGACAATTCTATGTGTCAATTAGATTAGACACTTTCGTCAGCGATTGCTGTCAGTCAGGCTGGACGCACTGCCGTGACGACGCGGGTCACATAGGCGCGGGCCGGGGCCGGGCTGCGAATCTGGTCGAACCCGGCCTCGGTCAGCAAGGCGGTGATCTCGGCGGCGGACCGCGCCCGCCCGGTCTGCATCGCCATCGTGTAAAACGCGAAATAGACGTCGCCGGCCCGCTCGGGCCGCGCACCGCCGCCCATGGGCTCCGACACGATCAAACGACCACCTGGCGGCAGTGCGTCGAACACCGCTGCCAGCAGGTCACGCACCGTGTCATCCGCGTGATCATAAAGGACCCGAACAAGCGAGATTGCGTCCGCACCCTCAGGCAAGCGGTCCTCGCGAAACGATCCGGGCACACTGCGCACCCGGTCGGCCATACCTGCCGCGTCAAAGCGGGCCTGTGCGTCCGGCACCACTTGCGGCAGGTCGAACAGCGTCATCTCGATCTGAGGTGCTGCATTGCCAGCAGCCTCCAGAAACGCGCCCGTGCCGCCGCCGATGTCCATCAGATGCGACACTCCCTTGAGCGACGTCGTACGCAGCGTATCCTCGGCCACCAGCCGTTGCGACTGCGCCATCAGGTCGGAATAGGTGGCCGCCTCGGTCGGGTCGATCTCGCCGCCAAAGACATAGGGCCAGAATCGGGCAAGCTGTGTGTCGCCCTCGCCCCGCAAAAGCGCAACAGGGTCGCGCAGATCATCGTAGAACGCCTTGTGATGACGGATCATCGCCTCCAGCCCCGGCACGCCCATCAGCGCCGCACCCTGGCGGGCGAGGGCATAGCCGTTGCGCTTGCGTTTCAGCAGGCCCTGCGCGGCCCCAGCCTGCAGCAGCACCTGCATCCGGTCGGTCGGCACGGCACACGCCTTGCCCAATGCCTCGGCCGATTGCGGCCCCGCGCGCAAGCGGCGAAAGACGTCCAGCTCCACTAGCGCCATCAGCACCTGAGAATGGACAAAGCCCTGCACGATCTCGAAGAGCGCAGCCCCATCGGCCCGCGCCCGTCCACGCGTCAGGGGAAAACGGGCCGCCCAGGACTGAAACCCGGGGCGCGCCACCAGCCGGTTGAGCCAGCCGCCGCGCCATCCGGGCAGGTCATGGGCGTCTGCGGTCATTCGCCGGGCACGCGGGTCGGGCTGACCACGGGGGTCAACCGCTCGGCATACATGCGCACCATCTCGGCCAGTTGCGCTTCACCGGGGCAGGACGGGATCGACGAGATCGCACCGCCCAGAATATCCTTGAGCCGCTGGATCGCGCCCTGCACGCCCAGCAACGTCACGGCGTTCGGCCGCCCATGCAGATCATCCTGACCCGCAGGCTTGCCCAGCGTTTCGGCGTCGTAAAGCGCATCGCGCAAATCGTCGGCAACCTGGAACGCCTCACCGATACGGTCGCCCAGCTCGAACCACGGCTCAGCCTCTTGTCCGGCCGCGATCGCTCCCATCTGGGTTGCGGCGATGAACAGGGCACCTGTCTTGGCCTGATGATAAGCGCTCAGGTCGACCTGTGCCTCGCTTTCCCAGCCTTGCCCGGCACAGATGCCGCCGGGCATGCCGGTGCGGCGCGCAAGCGTCAGGATCAGTTGTGCAACCCGGTCGGGCGCCAGATGCGACTGTCGCGCCAGCGTCTCGAACGCCATGACGATCAGACTGTCGCCCGCCAGCACCGCCAGCGGCTCGGAAAAGGCGCGGTGCACGCTGGGTTTGCCCCGGCGCACATCCGCGTCGTCAAAACATGGCAGATCATCGTGCACGAGCGAGGCACAGTGAATGACCTCGAGCGCGGCAGCGGCAGCGTCCGACAGGCCGGGTCGGTCATCGCCGCAGGCCATCGCCACGGACAGGCAGATCGTGGGCCGGATGCGCGCTCCGCCGGGGGCGGTCGCATAGTGCAACGCCTCCGCCAACCGGGGCGGGGTGGACACACGACCATCCGCGCCGCGCCCCTGCCCGAGCGCAACGGCGCTGGCAATCGCCGTTTCAATCCGAGTGCTCAATCCCATGGCAAGGGCCTCCGAGTTTGCGATATGTCACATAATTTAGACATCAAAGTGTAAATCATACTGGACACATTGCGCGGACGAGTCAACAATCGTGCCATGCAAGTCACTCCGACCCCTCAAGCGCCCCGCGCATTGATCATCGGCGCGGGCATCGCAGGGTTGGCCTGTGCCGTCCGCCTGCGCGCGGCGGGGTATCAGGTGACGGTGCTGGAACGCCACGGCACCCCGGGCGGCAAGATACGCACCGTGCAGTCCAAGGCAGGCCCGATCGATGCCGGGCCCACGGTGCTGACGATGCGGCATGTGTTCGACGACCTCTTTGCCGCGTTCGGCACCCGGATCGAGGATCACCTGACGCTTGTGCGGCAGGACGTGCTCGCCCGCCACTTCTGGCCCGATGGCAGCACGCTGGACCTGTGCCATGACGAAGAACGCAACATCGGCGCGATCCGCGCCTTTGCCGGGGATCGCAGCGCCGCGCAGTTCACGCGCTTCAACCGCCGGGCGCGGCGGCTTTTTGCGGCGTTCGACGCGCCGATGATGCAGGCGGCTGACCCGCAGCTGGCCACGCTCACGACCACGGTGCTGAAACAGCCCGGGCTGGTCCCGGCGATGGCGCCGCTGTCGACGCTCAAGGGGCTGTTGCGCTCCGCCTTTGACGATCCGCGCCTGCGCCAGCTCTTTGGCCGCTATGCGACATATGTCGGCGGCAGCCCGACCCACGCACCGGGACTGTTGTCGCTGATCTGGCAAGCCGAAGCGGCAGGGGTCTGGGTCGTGCAGGGTGGTATGCACAAGCTGGTGGAGGCGCTGACCGCGCTGCTGCGCGTGCATGACGTCGAAGTGCGGACCGACGCCCATGTCGCCCGGATCGAAATGCAGGACCATCGCGCCGCCGCCGTGCACCTCGCCGACGGGATCCGCCTGCGCTGTGAGGTGCTGGTGCATGCGGGCGACCCCCGCGCACTGGCCTCCGGCGCACTGGGCCCCGCGGTCGCCCATATCGCGCCGGTCACCATGCGCGCGCCGCGCAGCTTTTCCGCGCGTGTGCTCAGCTTTGCCGCAGCACCGGGCCGCGATGACCTGGTCCACCACAACGTGTTCTTTCAGGCCGACGCCGAAGCCGAATTTCGCGATCTGATGGCGGGCCGCCTGCCGGCACAGCCGTCCTTCTACATCTGCGCGCTCGACCGGGGGCAAGGCGACGATCCGCCACCGCTCGAGCGGTTCGAGATCATCACCAATGCCCCCGCACTCAGCACCGACACAGACACCACAACCGATCCCGAGGACCTGACCCAATGGCTTCATCAGATCACGCAGCAGATGGCGCATTTCGGGATGACGTTCAGCCCGACACCGACAGCGCAAACCGTGACGACGCCCCAAGCCTTCGAACGGCTGTTCCCGGCCAGTCTGGGCGCGCTCTACGGGCAAAGCCCGCACGGCATGACCGCCGCGCTGAAGCGCCCGCGCGCCCGGACGTCTATCCCGAACCTTTACCTGGCGGGGGGCGGGACGCACCCGGGGGCGGGCGTGCCGATGGCGACCCTCTCCGCCCGGCACGCGGTCGAGGCGATCTTGAGCGACCAAACTTCAATGTCGCGGTCGGCCCCAACGGCTATGCCTGGTGGTATGTCGACGGGCTGAGCGATTGCGGCACCCGCGCGGTGTCTGTGATCGGTTTTATCGGGTCGGTGTTTTCGCCCTGGTACCGCTGGTCGGGCCGCCGCAACCCGCAAAACCACGTGTGCATCAACGTCGCCACCTATGGCCCCGGTGGCCGCTTCACCATGACCGACCGGGGCCAAAGCGCGCTGCGCCAGACCGCGTCACGGTTCGAGGTGGGGCCGTCCAAGATGACGTGGCAGGGCGATCACCTTGTGATCGACATCGACGAGGTGTCGTCTCCGCCGCTGGTGTCACGCATCCGCGGGCAGATCAGGGTGATCCCGTCTGCCGTGACGGGGGTCGAACTGGCGCTGACCCCGGACGACAGCCATGTCTGGCGCCCCTTTGCCCCGCGCGCCCGGATCGAGGTCGAGATCGACCGCCCCGGCTGGCAATGGAACGGCGAAGGTTATTTTGACGCCAATTTCGGCACGCGTGCCCTTGAGGAGGATTTTTCCTACTGGACATGGGGCCGGTTCCCGACCCGCGACGGTGCCACGTGTTTCTATGACGCCACACGTCTGGATGGGTCGGAACTGGCCGCCGGGTTCCGGTTCGACGCGGACGGCGCGGCGCGCAGTGTGCCGGTGCCACCCAAGGCGCGCCTGCCGCGGTCGCTCTGGGCTGTGAAACGCGAAACCCGCGGGGATGCGGGCGCGCGGGCGCGGCAAAGCCTCGCCATGCTGGACGCGCCTTTTTACACGCGCAGTGCGGTCGAAACGGTGATCGATGGCGAGCGCACCACAGGCGTGCACGAGGCGCTGGATCTTGTGCGGTTCCGGTCACCCCTGCTCAAGCCGATGCTGGCGGTGCGGGTGCCCAGACGTCCGAAATGGCGCTTTGACTGACAGCGGCGGCCTGTCGGCGGGCCGACCCTCCGGGGGGAGTTTTTCCGGCAAGATGAAGGTGGATCAGCCGTTCATGGGTGACGGGTTGCGCGCTGCGTCCGGGTTCAACTGCCAGACCTTGAGGTTCAGCGCGGCGGCGATGCTGACCCAGAGCAGGTAGGGCGCAAAGAGCCAGCCTGCGAGTGTGTCGACCTGACCCAGCGCCAGCATGGCTGCGCATACCACGATCCACAGAACGCCGATGATGCCCATGCCCATGCGGATGTTGCGCAGGCCAAAGAACACAGGCGTCCACAGGCCGTTGAACGCGATCTGCACGGACCAAAGCGCCATGGCGATGCCGTTGCCCTCGGCCATGGCGACACGTGCGCCCGCGACGGCCATGCAGATATAGAGCACTGTCCACGTGACCGGGAACACCCAGTCGGGCGGGGTCCAGGACGGCTTGCTGAGCGCGCGATACCAGGGGCCGGGCGGGAACAGCCCACCGGTCAGGCCCGCGCCGACGCAGGCGGTAAAGAACAGACCGAGGAGCAGCCAGAACATGGGCCGTTAACCTGCCCGCGCGCGGGCACCGGTCAGGGCGGCCCGGTCGGATTGGCGTTTGGCCTCAAGTGCCGCCAGCGCGTCAAAGAGGCTGTCGCTCCGGCTTGGGCGGGCACCCTTGGCGGCGGCATCGACGAGGAACTGCACCTCCGGCAGCGGCTTGGCATAGAGCACGGCGGATTGAGGCATGACAGTGCTGCTCGCGCTAAGCGCAACGGATTGGGCCAGCCAGCCGAGCTTTTGCGCCTTGGACGTGCGGGCGCGGGCCGAAATGCTGTCATAGCCCATGCCGGTCAAGCGCCCGGCGATGCCCGCATAGATATAACGCGCGGCATAGATGCCGGGGCGGCAGGACATGGGCAGCGCGGCGATCCCGGCCTCGGCGCGGTAATAGTGGCGGTTCGCTTCCATCACCAATTGCCGGACCATGCCGCGCACGGCCTTGGTGGGGCGCGGATCGGCAAAGAAATCCTCGGGTGTCATGCCCGCCTCCGCCAACCAGTCAGTCGGCAGGTAGAGCCGCCGTTCCAGCGCGTCCTCGCCCACGTCGCGGGCAATGTTGGTCAACTGCATCGCCACGCCCAGATCGCAGGCGCGGGCCAGCGCATCGGCGTCGCGGACGCCCATCAGCACGCACATCATCGCCCCGACAGCAGAGGCGACGCGGGCCGAATAGTCCCTGACTTCGCTCATATTGGCGTAGGTGCGCCCCTCGGCGTCCCAGGCCAGCCCTTCGAGCAGCGCATCGGGCAGCGCGCGCGGCATGTCGAACTGGGCGACCACGGCGGCAAAGGCGCGGTCGGGTGCGGCGTTCATCGGGATGCCGGCATAGACCAGATCGAGCCGGTCGCGCAGGCGCAGCACTGCCTCGGCCTTTTCAGCCTTCAGGTCCACCTCGTCATCGGCCAGCCGGCAGAACGCATACAGCGCCAGTGCCGGGTCGCGCACCTGTTTGGGCAGCAGCTTGGAGGCTGCATGGAACGACAGCGAGCCATGGCGGATCGCGTCGGTACAGGCCTCAAGGTCACGGGGGTCCATCATTTCACCGCCTCCGGTACAAGTTTGCCCAGCACTTCGGCTGTCGAGATCACGCCCGGCACACCAGCCCCCGGATGCGTGCCCGCACCAACCAGATAGAGGCCCTCGGCCTCTTCGCTGACATTGTGGGGGCGGAACCAGGCCGATTGCAGAATGCGCGGCTCTATCGAGAACCCCGAGCCGTGCGGGCTGAGGTAGCGATCGCGGAACGTCTCGGGGGTGAACACCTGTTCCGTCACGATCTTTGACCCTAAACCGGGCAAAAGCTGGTCTTCGAGCACCTTGAGCATCTTCGCCTTGTAGGTGTCCGCCTCCGTCTGCCAGTCGACACCGCCATGGCCCAGATGCGGCACCGGGCTGAGCACATAGAACGTGTCGTCGCCCTCGGGCGCGACGCTCGGGTCGGTGACGGAGGGGCGGTGGACATACAGGCTCATGTCGTCGGACAGGTGTCCGCGGATAAAGATATCCCTGAGCAGACCCTTGTAGCGCGGCCCGTTGAGGATCGTGTGGTGGCCGACATCCGACCACTGCCCGGCAGTGCCCTTGGTGCCGAAATACCAGACAAACAGGCTCATGGAATAGCGCGTGCGGCGCAGCCGCCCCGGCGTCCAGCGTCGTTTGGGGGCGGCGCGCATCAACTGATCATAGGTGTGGCCCGCGTCGGCATTCGACACGACGACATCCGCGCCCAGCTCGAGCCCGGAGGCCAGCCGCACACCCTGCGCCTTGCCGTCCCGCACGACGATCTCGTCAACCTCGGTGTCCATCAGCAGCGTGCCGCCCTGCGCCTCGACAACGTCGCCCATCTTGCGCGCCATATGGGCCAGACCGCCCATCGCGTAATGCACCCCGAACTCCTTTTCGAGGTAGCTGACAAGGATATACATCGACGTCACATGGCACGGGTCGCCGCCGATAAAGAGCGGGTGGAACGAAAACGCCATACGCAGTTTTTCATTGCGGAACCGCTTGGCCGCGTGGGCATAGACGGAGCGGTCTGCGCGCAACATGCCAAAGATGTGCAGCACCTTGGCCAGATCCATGAACTTGTGCATCGAACGGCGGCCCAGGTCTTCGAACCCGAACCAATAGCGCTTGGCACTGTCCTCGAGGAACTTGTCAAAGCCCGCCACATCGCGCGGCTCGATCTTGGCCACTTCGGCGCGCATCGCTTCGGTGTCCTGTTGGGCGGTGAACACGGTGCCATCGGGCCAGCGGATTTCGTAGAACGGGTCGAGCGACCGCAGCGTCACGTCGTCGTCAAAGTCGCGCCCGCAGGCGGCCCAGAGATCACGGTAGAGCTGCGGCACCGTGACGATGGTCGGACCCAGATCGAAGCGGTGGCCGTCTTGCCAGATCGCGGAGCCGCGCCCGCCGGGCACGTCCAGCTTGTCGATCACCGTGACCTTGTAGCCCTTGGCCCCCAGCCGCATCGCGGCAGCCAGACCGCCAAGGCCTGCACCGATGACAATGGCGCGGTTGCCGAGGCTGGCGTCCGATTCTATGGGGTCAAGTCGTGTCATTCTTTCCCCACACTACGAGTGTCTAGTTTAGTTGACAATTTCTTTATGCGCGATAGGCTGATGACCGTGCCTTTTTCCGGCATTCTGCAGTGCGAACAGATGAGCCAGACAACCACGATCACCTTTTTCCGCTTTGAGCGGTGGCGCGACCGGGCGTGGGCGCTCGCCATGATGGGCGGGGCGCGGATGGCTCTGGCGCGGGTGCCTGACCTGCAGTTCTGGAAGCTCTGCGGATCCGGGACGGGCGAGGGGTTCACACCGCTGCCCAACACCGCCGTCTACGCGATCCTGTGCACGTGGCCCGACGCGGACACCGCCCGCGACAGGCTCGGCAATGAACACATCTTTGCCCGCTACCGGGCGCGCGCGACAGAACACTGGACGGTGTACCTGAGTGCCGAATCCGCCCGCGGCGCATGGAGCGGTCAACAGCCGTTTTTGCCCGTATCAGAGCCTGTTTTAGGCCCGATTGCGGCGCTGACGCGCGCCACGATCAAGCCGCGCATTCTGACGCGCTTTTGGGGTCGCGTTCCGGATATCTCGCGCATGATCGGCTCTGATCCCAATGTGATGTTCAAGATCGGTATCGGCGAGGTGCCGATGCTGCATCAGGTCACCTTCTCGATCTGGCCGGGTGCACATGAAATGGCCGCCTTTGCCCGCACCAACGGCCCCCACGCAGAGGCCATTCGCGCCGTGCGCGAGGGTGCGTGGTTTCGCGAAGAACTGTACGCCCGCTTTGCCATTCTGGACGACAGCGGAACCTGGGGCGGTGTCAGCCCCCTTAGCCGGCGGGAGCCTGCGACATGAAACAGCCCTTTCCCTTTTCCGCCATCGTCGGACAGGACGATATGAAAACGGCGATGATCCTGACGGCGGTTGATCCGGGGATCGGCGGCGTTCTGGTGTTTGGCGACCGGGGCACGGGCAAGTCGACCGCCGTCCGCGCGCTCGCCGCCCTGCTGCCGCCCATCGAGGTGGTCAAGGGCTGTCCGATCAACGCCGCGACCTCTGCGGAATGCCCTGATTGGGCGGAATTAGAGACGAATCAAACCGAGGAACGCCCCACACCGGTGATCGACCTGCCGCTCGGCGTGACCGAAGACCGTGTGGTCGGCGCGCTCGATATCGAGCGGGCGCTGACCCGTGGGGAAAAGGCGTTTGAGCCGGGGCTGCTGGCACGGGCCAATCGCGGCTACCTCTATATTGATGAGGTCAACCTGCTGGAGGATCACATCGTCGATCTGCTGCTCGACGTGGCGCAGTCGGGCGAGAACGTGGTCGAACGCGAAGGCCTGAGCATCCGGCACGCCGCACGCTTTGTGCTGGTTGGCTCCGGCAACCCGGAGGAAGGCGAGTTGCGCCCGCAACTGCTTGATCGGTTCGGCCTGTCAGTCGAGGTCCGATCGCCGCAGGACGTGGCGGAACGGATCGAGGTGATCCGCCGCCGGGACGCCTACGAGCGCAAGCCGGAGGCGTTCGTGAAGCGCTATGCCAAGGAAGATGCCAAGGTTAGAGCCGCAATTGTCGACGCGCGGGGCAGGATCGGCGTGGTTGCCGCGGGCAACGCCATTCTGGGGGATTGCGCCGAACTGTGCCTTGCGCTCGGGTCGGACGGGCTGCGCGGTGAACTGACGCTGTTGCGCGCCGCGCGCGCGCTTGCGGCCTATGAGGGCGCCAAGAGGGTCACGCGCAAGCATCTGCGCCGGATCGCGCCGCTGGCGCTCAGCCACCGATTGCGCCGCGACCCGCTGGACGAGGCGGGCAGCAGCACGCGGGTCAACCGCACGGTCGAGACCGTGCTGGCCTGAGGCGATGTCCGACACTTCATGGCACCTTGCCGCAGCGGCCCTGGACATCCTTGCGGTGGACCCGGCCGCGTTGGGCGGTGCCGTGTTGCGGATGCGCGCGAGCCCGGATCGCGACAGGGTGCTGGCGGCGTTCGCGCCCGCGCTCCCACTGCGCAAACTGCCGATCTCGATCTCTGACGAACAACTGATGGGTGGCGTCGATCTGGGCGCGACCCTCGCGGCGGGCAAGATCGTGCGCAGTTCCGGCTTCTTCGCGACGCCTTGTACAGCGGTCATCCCCATGGCCGAACGCTGCGCGCCTGCTCTGGCTGCCAAACTGTGTCAGCTGTCCGATAAGGGTCTAACACACGGCATTCTGGCCCTCGACGAGGGGATCGAGGCGGATGAGGCACTGCCCGACAGCCTGTCGGATCGCCTCGCCTTTCATATCGCACCGGAGGGTCGGAGGCCCCGCGACTGGCCCAAGCGGCCCGCCATCGACGCAGGCAGACCCCTTGCGGCAGACGAGGCCATCGCGCAGCTCACCCTGCTCGCCGCACGCTTCGGCATCGCGTCGCTGCGGGCACCGCTGTTGGCATGGCAAGCGGCACAGGCCCACGCGACGTTGCAAGGCCGCGCACATGCGCACAGCGGCGACATCGAACTGGCCGCCGCCCTCGTCTATCCGCACCGCGCCACGCAGGTGCCCGACGCAGACACCCCGGCAGACCAACAGCCGGCGCCCGAAGAGCAAACGCAACAGGACGAGGGCACCAGCGACACCCAGACCGCCCTGCCCGACACCGAGATGCTGATTGAGGCCGTTGCAGCGCTGTTGCCACCCGGATTGCTCCAGACACTCGGCCAGACCCGCAGTGCGCGGGTGGCCAAGGGCAGCGGCGCGGGCAAGCTGCGCAAGTCCAACCGGCGGGGGCGGCCCCTGCCCTCGCGGCCCGGACGGCTGGGCGGGGACGCGCGGATCGACCTGATCGCGACCCTGCGCGCCGCCGCACCGTGGCAGCCGCTGCGCCGCAAACATCAACCGGACCGCACCGGCCTGCTGATCCGTCCGTCCGACATCCGGACCAAGCGTTACGCACAGCATTCCGACCGGCTGCTGATCTTTTCCGTCGATGCCTCCGGCTCTGCCGCGATGGCGCGGTTGGGTGAGGCGAAGGGCGCGATCGAGCTGCTGCTGGCCGAAGCCTATGCCAGCCGGGACCATGTCGCCCTGATCTCGTTCCGGGGGACGCAGGCCGAAACGCTGTTGCCGCCGACCCGGTCGCTGGTCCAGACCAAGCGCCGCCTGTCTGCGCTGCCGGGCGGGGGCGGCACGCCGCTGGCCGCAGGGTTGCAAAGCGCGATGACGCTGGCCGCGCAATCCGCCGGTCAGGGCATGACACCCACCATCATCGTGCTGACCGACGGGCGTGCGAATATCGCGCTTGATGGCTCCGCCCACCGCGCCACCGCCGCCGAGGACGCGCGCACCGTTGCCCGTGCGATCCGGGCGCAGGGCACGGAATCGCTGGTGATCGACATGTCGAACCGTCCGCAACCGGCCCTGCAGGACCTCGGGCGCACGCTGGATGGTGGCTACATCGCCCTGCCCCGCGCCGATGCGCACCGGATGACCGACGCGGTCACCGCCGCTCTGGCTGGCTGAAACCATGGATTGGGCGCAGATCGGGTCGTGGCCACGGGGCGACAGCTCGCGCCGGATCGACGGGCCGGTGCACCGCTGGCATGTGCAAGTGACCGGCACAGGCCCTGTCCTGCTGCTGCTGCACGGGGCGGGCGGGTCGACGCACAGCTACCGTGACCTCATTCCCCTGCTGAGCAACGACCGCACAGTCGTCGCGATTGATCTGCCCGGCCACGGATTCACGCAGCTGGGCGCGGGGCAGCGCAGCGGGCTGAACGCCATGTCGCAGGACGTCGAAAAGCTGTGCGCGCAGGAAGGCTGGCAGCCGGTAGCAATCGTCGGTCATTCCGCCGGAGCAGCTGTCGCCCTGCAACTGGCGATGAACGCCGTGGCCCGCGGGGACGCGGCACCGCGCGTGATCGGGCTGAACGCGGCACTGGGTGAATTTCCGGGGCTCGCCGGGCTGGTCTTTCCGCTGATGGCCAAGGCGCTGGCGGCCATGCCGTTTGCCACGACGCTGTTTTCCACCACATCCGCCAATCCCGCCCGGATCAAGACGCTGATCGCGTCTACCGGGTCCGAGCTGGATTCCAAAGGCTACGACCTTTACCGCCAGCTTGTCGGTGACAAGGCGCATGTGGACGGCACGCTCAAGATGATGGCGCAATGGGACCTGCGCCCGCTGCTGCGCGCCTTGCCCGACTATTCCGGGCCGGTGGACCTGATCGCAGGGACCAAGGACGCCACGGTGCCGGTGTCGGTGTCCGAACGGGTGGCGGCCACCATGCCGAGCGCCACGGTGCAGACACTCGACGGGCTGGGCCACCTCATGCACGAGGAAGAACCCGAGCGGCTCGCGCAGATGATCCGCGAGAGCATCAACAGCGGTCCGCAATAAGAAACGCCGCCCCGGTGACAGGGCGGCGCTTGATCTGGTATCCAGTATGACGGCGCAGCCGCCCCGGGATCGGGATCAGCTTTCGGGCTCAGGCGCGGGCATCAGCGAGGCGAGGTAGGCGTAGATGTTCAGCGCGTCCTCTTCCTTGCGGACCTTGTAGGTCATCTTGCTGCGCCCCTTGTCGCCGGTAACTTCACGCAGGTAAGCGGTCGGGTCCTGGGCGTAGGCGAGGAACACTTCCTCGGACACAACAAGGCCTTCCATGCTGGCGGCGAGCTGGTTGATGTCCGAATATTTGTAATCCTCGACCGAACCGAACGGGCCACCGACGATGCCCCACAGGTTGGGACCTGTGCGGGCCTTGTTGCCGGCAAGGGTTTCACCATCGTCATTGACGACGACATGGCAGGACACGCACTGGCGGAACGCCTTTTCACCAGCAGCAGCGTCGCCAGAGGCGTGGCCATCAGCAAAGGCGGGGGCGGCCAGAGTCGTGGCGGCCACGAGGGCGAGGGATCGGAACATGGGTTTCTCCTTCCAACAGTTCTTTGAGACAGAACGTAGCGACTTCACGATCAAGTCAACAGTAACTTTGAATTGACCTCAGGCCACTGCGTGGGCAATCGCGCATTGCTTCCACAAGTCCTTGAGCGCGAAGACCAGATGTTCGATATCCTCGACCGAATGCAGGGGCGACGGCGTGAACCGCAGCCGCTCCGTGCCCTTGGGGACGGTGGGGTAATTGATCGGCTGGACGTAGATGCCGTAGCGCTGCATCAGGTAGTCCGACAGCATCCGGCACTTGACCGGGTCCTTGATCATCACCGGGATGATGTGGCTGGGGTTGTCCATGTGGGGGATCCCCTCCTGATCCAGCCGCTTGCGCAGGTAGGCTACGCGCTGGCGCTGAATGATCCGCTCCTGATCCGACTGCTTGAGGTGGCGGATCGACGTGCGCGCCGCAGCGGCGACCGCAGGCGGCAGGGCCGTGGTAAAGATAAAGCCCGACGAAAAGCTGCGGATAAAGTCGCACAGCGCCTCGGACCCGGTGACATAGCCGCCCACGACACCGTAGGCCTTGCCCAGCGTGCCCTCGATCAGGGTGATCCGGTCGGCGAGCCCCTCCTGCTCGGAAATGCCGCCGCCACGCGGGCCATAGAGGCCGACGGCGTGCACTTCGTCCAGATACGTCATCGCACCGTGCTTTTCGGCCACTTCGACGATTTCCTGCATCGGGCAGATGTCGCCGTCCATCGAATAGACGGATTCAAAGGCGACGATCTTGGGCGCGTTGGCCGGCAGCGCGGCCAGCTTGCGGTCCAGGTCTTCGGGGTCGTTGTGCTTCCAGATGACCTTGTTGCAACGGGCATGGCGGATACCTTCGATCATGGAGGCATGGTTCAGCTCGTCGCTGAGGATCACCGCGTCGGGCAGGCGACTGCCAAGGGTGCTGAGCGCGGCCCAGTTCGACACGTAACCGGACGTAAATAGCAGCGCGCTTTCCTTGCCATGCAGGTCGGCCAGCTCTTGTTCCAGCAGCTTGTGGGCGTGGTTGGTGCCGCTGATGTTACGGGTACCACCGGCACCCGCGCCGCAGGCATCGATCGTCTCCTTCATCGTTTTGACGACCGATGGATGCTGGCCCATGCCGAGGTAGTCGTTGGAGCACCAGACTGTCACCTCATCCGGCGCATCCGCGTCGTGGCACCGGGCCCGGGGAAAGGCCCCCGATTGGCGTTCCAGTTCCGCGAATATGCGGTAATTGCCTTCGTCTTTCAGTGCGTCCAGTTGTGATTGGAACAGTGCATCAAAGTCCATGATGTCCCCCTTGGGTCTTTTGGTGTTTTTCTGGTTGAGGCGCAGGCAGCATCCAGCGCCAGAGCCGTTCGTCGGGTATGGGCAAAACCATCACCCAGTGTTCAAGTGTGGCCAGCGCAGTAAGCGCGGTGAGCAGGGCAAAGCCCGTGATCTCGCCCATGGTGGGCGCGGCATAGAGTCGTTCGAGCCAGCAGGCAGTGGCAAAAGTCAGCGCGGTCACGGAGATCGGAAAGAGCCAGTTCATCCCTGCGACCCGGAAGTGACTGGACAGGTGCGACAGCGCGTCGGGCAGGAATTCCACATGGGTGCGCGGCACACCGAAAAAGAGGTTCAGCTTGGCCGAGACACGCGCGAAAAAGAGCACCGCAAAGGTCCAGAACCCGAACGCGTTGGGCGCGTCCCACAGGGCGAGGCCAAGGGTGATGAGGGCGGCCAGCAGCAGCATCTCGTGATAGGCGAGCGTACCCCAGGCACGGATAAACCGTTCCCATTCGGGGGTGTGGGGCGGCAGGGCGCTGGTATTGGGGCCGGTGATGATGCCGGTGAGGAATGCCAGTTCGATCCAGCCCCAAATCGCCAGCGCGGACAGAAAGGCGACGTAGACGCCCATGACATCCGTCTGCGTCGCCGACCAGTGGGCCCCGTAAGCACCCAGCGCGACCAGCGGAAGCCCGCCCCACGTCGCGCGGCGGCGCATGGCGGGGCCCTCGCGGTCGGCGTATTTCACAGCCATCAGGATCGTACCGGTGGAGAACCACCAGATGAAAAGCGCGATCAAGGCTGCGACCCAGGGTGTCATGCATACCCCCCCGGGATCGGAAACCGACACGGTTTCCGGCCGTTTTCCGACGCGGAAAACAGGCAAGCGTCAACCGCTCGCGCAACTGGAAAGCGTGTCGCTTTCCAGCCGTTTTCCGTATCGGAAAACGCAGCCCTCAATAGACCGGCTCCAACCGGGTGGAGGCGGGCACGGTGTGGCTCTTGGCCGGGATCGTCAGCAGCGACGCGAACGCCAGCCCGGCCTTGATCTGCGCACCAATCTTCCTCAGGCCCGAGGCCTGCGCCATGTCGGCGTTTGCCTTTTGCAGCCGCACCAGACCGCGCTGCCAGCGCGGATGCTCGATGTCCAGCGTGATCGGAAAGATCTGCTCCGACAGCTTGGACGTCTTGGTGAACACCTCGTGGGCGTACCAGTCGGGATCAACACCAAGCGCCTTGTGGAAGGCCGGCCGCTGGTGGTCGCGCACATACATCGTCGCGTAGACTGCCGTGAGGAAGAACTTGATCCAGTAGACATTCATGCCCGACGTCAGCTTGGGGTCCGTCTTCATTAGCAGGGCAAACGCCTCGCCATGGCTGAACTCATCGTTGCACCACTCTTCGAACCACTTGAAGATCGGGTGGAACCGGTGCTCCGGATTGGCCTGCAGGTGACGGAAGATGGTGATGTAGCGGGCGTAGCCGATCTTTTCCGACAGGTACGTCGCGTAGTAGATGAACTTGGGCCGGAAATAGGTGTACTTCTTCTTTTGCGTCAGGAACCCGAGGTTCACGCGCAACCCGGCCTCGCGCAGGGCGTCGTTGATGAACCCCGCATGCCGCGCTTCATCCCGTGCCATCAGCTGGAACAGCTGCGTGATGTCCTTGTTGTTGCCGCGCCGCTTCATCTCCTTGTAGAGCACGCAGCCCGAGAACTCAGCCGTACAGGACGAGATCAGGAAATCGATGAATTCCTTTTTCAGCTCCGGCTCCATCCCGTCCCAATCGACGGTGTCCCAGTCTTCGTTCTTCTTGAAATGGCCCCTGTTAGGGTCGCTTTCCATCTGGTCGATCAGCTTGTCCCACTCGTCGCGCACGCCCGAGACGTCAATGGCGTCCAGCTCATCGAAATCGGTGGTGTAGAACCGCGGCGTGAGCAGTGTATTCTGCATCGCCGTTTCGGTCGCGAACTCGGACGTGAACTGTTTGTCCTGTTCCTGGGCGATGGCCAGACCTTCTTCGACGCTGGTGGCGTCGGCGGTGTGTTTGGAGTTTTGCATATTCATAGCGTTACCTCCTCGGAGAATGAGAATTCACAGAGTTCCATCACTTCGAAATCGCCTGTCAGGCGGGTCCAGAGCTGTTCCAGCTTCGATGCACGGATGATGACCGCCTCGCGGTCCTCGCTCACCACTTCGCCAAAGGGGGCCATGATCTCGGGGCCCTTCACCTGCACTTCGTCACCGGGATAGATCACGGCGCCGTTGTTGAACCGCACATGCGCATGCAGGCTTTCGAATTTGTGGCTGATCTCGACCGTGCAGGGGGCACGTTCGACGTCCTTAGTCAGTAGTCCCATGGTGGCTTCCTTCCTGGGTCTGATTGGGGGTCTGGGTGGACTCCAGCAACCTGGCGAAGGTGCGGAGATTGTCGGCGCCAAAGCCCATGAGCTCGGCCGACCAATTGGTGACGGGATCGTATAGCGACAGGCGGTTGCCGGCGCGCAGGCGCAGGACGACAGGGGCGGACATGTCCGCGCCGATCTTGCCACGCTCGCGTTGCAACACACGGTCGATGCCCGCCACGAACCCGCCCTTGTCGGACGGGAAGCTGGCGATGACGCTGCCTGCCTCGTCCAGCACACGGGCGGAACCGGAGGCGTTGCCCGACAGGTGGATCACGCGTTCGGCGATGATCTCGGTCTGGGGCGGTGTGCTTTCCAGCGGGCGGTCGGTCAGGCGGGCGACGGTGACCAGCGACAGGATCACCAGCACCAGTGCGACCATGGCGCGCACCAGAACGCGCGGCACGAGTTCGTCGGGGCGGGCGTGGATGCGGGCCTGAGTGGTGTGTGTGTCCGACATCCGCCCTACTCCGCCGCCACTGCGCTGGCGGGCACGGTGCGCACCACTTGCGGTGTGCTCACGCGCGCCTCGGCCGCGTCGGACAGGATGGCGGCCACGCGTTCGGCATCGGGGATGCAGCGCAGCGCGGGCTGGGTCTTGCCAAACCGCCAGGGCCGCGCGTGGGGCCAGATCACCAGATAGCTCAGCTTGGTCTCGCCCATCGTGTCAAAGGCGATGGTACCGGTACCACCCTTGCGCAGGTCAAGCGCGGCTGTGCCCAGTTCGCGGTAGGGCAGGTTCAGCGTCAGCGTCAGCGCCGCGCCGATCCGCATCGCCACGCGGGCGGTGGTTATCGTGTACATCGTACACCGCGCCTGCACATGGGCAATCGCCAGCAGCAGACCGTAGACCACGGCACCCAGGATCACGAACGGCACCATGGCCCCGATGGCTTGCCCCATCGGCATCAGATCGATGACGGAGACAAACCGCCACGCCGCAAGGATCGCGAAATACCCCGCGACCCAGTTCACATTCAACGACTCGCGGGCCAGCGCCCAGGTGTCGGGTCGCCCTTGCCACAGGATCTGCTCGCCCTCGGGCGGGGCCTCTGGCAAGCCGGCAACCGGCTCGATCTCGAAATCATCATGAGGCATTGCGCACGTCCTTTCCGATGAGGTTTCAGGGTGTAGGGTGGGCAATCCTGCCCACCCCGGTGGTCAATTCACAGTTGCGGGTCCTGACGGGCCTGGTCGGCATAAAGAAGGCCGCCGCCGTAGTAGCCACAGATCTTTTCCTCCTCGAGGAGGGTCACTTGCGTCGGGCTCGCGATGGTCGGCACGGTGGCAAAGTGCTTGCCGTAGATCGACTGGATCACCACCCGGTCCGACTTGATCCGCGCCAGCGTCAGCGGCACCAGACGGTTGCCCGTGCCCCATTTGGCGTCGAGCGTGTATTCGAGGTACCGGACCAGCTGTTCCGGCTCGTCGATCCACATGTCCACGACGCGGCCCACGACCTCGTCATCGCCTGACATCACCGGCAGCCCGCGCGGGTCGCGGCCTGCGGCATGGCTGAACGCTTCATTCGCGGCCATCGGCACGATCTTGGGGTGGCCGTGGCCGTCCAGCTCGGGCGCATCGCGGCGTGGCGCCCACGAGGCCGGGCCGACACCGTCGATCATCGGATCGCCCGTCGGCTCGAACGGGTAGCCATTCGAGGGGGCCGTCTGCTTCATCGAGATGTCGCTGCGCTCGGGGTTCTGGCCCGACGGCACAGTCACCGACCCGCGCCCATGCGGCAGTTCGAAGGTCTTGTCCTCCGGCACCGGGAACAGGCCCTGATTGCCCGCCTCGGTTCCGTCGTCGTTCTCGAGGGGATAGCCCTCGCGCATGTTCTCGCGCTGGATGTAAAAGATCAGCAGCGCGAAAAAGCCCCAGAAGAGCCAGATCGACAAGGCGGCGAGGTCAAATTCGCCAAAGAATGTCCCAGTCATGTGTGTGTTCCTTTCCTGGACAAGGTCATGTGGGGAAGTCCGCGAGGCCCAAGGGCTGCGGCTCCTCCTTTTCGGTGGGGGGACCCGAATGGCGCACGAGCGGTCCCAGGATGATGAGAGTGACGAAAAGCAGGCCAATCTCGGCGTGATAGACAAAGGCGTAACCGGCGGCGGGCGTTTGCAGCCCCTCGCCCCAGACACCCGACATGGCGATGGCGCCGATCCAGTCGCGCAGGGTCCCGCCCAGTGCGATGGCGACGCCCGCAGCGGTGGCTTGCGCCGCCCCCCAGGCACCCAGAGCGAGGCCGCGGCCGGCGGCACCCTTGGCGGGCATGGTCATGGCCGCGGTCAGGGTCGACACGGCAAAGAGGCCGCCGCCGAACCCGATCAGCGTGGCCCCGGCATAGAACAGGACATTCGCCTGCATGGGCGCGGCAAAGATCACCAGTGTAAAGGCCCAGACACCGGCCAGAATACCGCCCCCGGCCAGCCGGTAGGAGTTCGACCCCTTGGCCAACCGCCGCCCGGCCCAGGCAAAGCCGCACAGCGCCCCCGCCGCCCAAAGCGCGGTCAACAGCGTGGTGGCGGACACCGACAGGCCAAGGATTTCGCCACCATAGGGTTCCAGCAGCACATCCTGCATGTTGAACGCCATGGTGCCGACAAAGACACAAGCCAGCAGACGCCCTGCCTGCCCACCGGCGGCATAGTCGTTCCAGGCATCGCGAAAGAGCGGCCTTGGTGCGGCCCGCTCTTCGCGCGTCATGGGGCGCACGGCCTCCTGTTTCCACAAGGCGATCAGGTTGAGCAGCACGCCCACGACGGCAGCCCCCTGCACCACGCGGATCAGGCGAAGGTCCGAATAATCGCTCAGGAGCCCGCCAATGATAAGCGCCGAAATGCCCATGCCCACCAGGAACATGACATAGAGCAGCGCCACGACCCGGGGCCGCGTTTCGTCCGTGGCACGGTCCGAGGCGAGCGCCAGCCCCGCCGTCTGCGTCATGTGCAGGCCAAGACCTGTCATCAGGAACGCAAGTGCCGCCAGCACTTCGCCTGCAAAGGGGATTTCGTGATACACATCCCCGCCCAGCACCAGCAGGGCAAAGGGCATCACGGCCAATCCGCCGAACTGCCACAGCGAGCCGAACCAGATATACGGCACCCGCTTCCACCCGATGGAGGATTTGTACGTGTCCGACCGGAAGCCCAGCAGCGCCCGGAACGGTGCAATCAGCACCGGCAGCGCAATCATGATCGCCACGATCATCGCCGGCACGCTCAGCTCGACGATCATCACCCGGTTCAGCGTGCCCAGCAGCATGACAGACGCCATGCCCACCGACACCTGAAACAGCGACAGCCGCAAGAGCTGCCCTATCGGCAACCCGTCGGACGCCGCATCGGCAAAGGGCAACGCCCTGAGCGAAAGGGACTTCAGCCCGCTCATGGCCGCAGCTCCATCGCTTCGGAAATGTAGAAGCCCGATGTCACACGGTCGACGGGGCGCAGCATCCGCCGCACACCAGCGGATTTCGCCACCTTGGCCAGCCGCGCGTGCGCGTGCGGGATCATCACGGGCGACCGGTCCGACCGGGGAAAGGCCTTGCCCGCATACCACATCGCCATCAGCGCCGGCGTGCGCGGGGCAACGGTGAACACGATGGGGCCGCTGACGCGCGGCTCAAGCCGGGTCAGGGCGTCGCCGATATCCTCGGCGGTGTAGTAGATCAGGCTGTCCATCGCGATGACGGCATCGAAACGGCCCAGTTTCGGGTCCAGCATGTCGCCCGCGTGGAACGTCACCTGCCCCTGCAGATCATAGGGCAGGCGCAGCTGCGCAATATCGATCAGCTGGGGCGAGATGTCCGCCGCCACCACCTGCGCGCCGCGCTTGGCCAGCTCGATCGTGGCCATACCGGGGCCGCAGCCCGCGTCCAGCACCCGCGCGCCGCGCAGATCATCCGGCAACCGGCTCAGCATCAGCGTCCGCATCCGGTCCCGCCCCGCCCGCACCGTTTCGCGCACACGCGACACGGGCGCGTCAGATGTCAGACGCTCCCATGTCTTGGTGGCGGTCTGGTCGAAATAAGTTTCGACCCGGGCGCGGGTGGCGGAGTAGTCCATCAGTCGAATCCCAGAAGCTCAAAGATATCGCGGTCTTCCATCGGCGCGGGGGCAAGCCCCTCTGTCCCGTCCCACAGCGTTTGCGCCAGCCGGATGTACTCGGCCCGGCAGCGCACGATGTCCTCTTCGTCATCCATCTCGAACAGGGTCTTTTTCTTGAGCCGCGAGCGCCGGATCGCATCCACGTCGGGCATATGCGCGATGCGGTTGAAGCCAACGGTGTCGCAGTACCGGTCCACCTCGTTGGTCTCGCGCGAGCGGTTGGCCACACAGCCCGCCAACCGCACTTTGTAGTTCTTGGACTTGGCCTGCACGGCGGCAATGATCCGGTTCATCGCATAGATGCTGTCAAAGTCGTTCGCCGTCACGATCAGCGCACGGTCCGCGTGCTGCAACGGTGCGGCAAAGCCGCCGCAAACCACATCGCCCAACACGTCAAAGATCACGACATCCGTTTCTTCGAGCAGGTGGTGCTGCTTGAGCAGCTTGACCGTCTGGCCCACCACATAGCCACCACAGCCCGTGCCCGCAGGCGGCCCACCGGCCTCCACGCACATCACGCCATTGTAGCCGGTCGTCACGAAATCCTCGGGCCGCAGCTCTTCCGGGTGGAAATCCACCTCCTTGAGGATATCGATCACCGTCGGCTGCAAATGCCCGGTCAGGGTGAACGTACTGTCATGCTTCGGGTCACACCCAATCTGCAGCACCCGCTTGCCAAGGTTCGAAAACGCCGCCGACAGGTTGGACGAGGTCGTCGACTTGCCGATCCCGCCCTTGCCATAGACGGAAAACACCTTGGCCCCTTCGATCCTGGCCTCGGCGTCCTGATGCACCTGCACCGATCCTTCGCCGTCCTGTCCCCGTAAAACCGGTGGGTTGCGATCCAATGGGCTCATGACACCCTCCTCTCATCGGGGGCGCGATCCCCTGCTTCATCTCGCCAGAAAAACTCCCGCCGGAGGCTCCTGTCATATGTGATCACACGAACACTCATTCGGCCGCGATCCCTTCGAGCTTGTCCTCGAGCGCATCCGCCGCATCCTGCAGCGCGGCCAAGGTCTCTGCGTCGGGGGTCCAGTACTGACGGTCCGACGCCTCCAGCAGGCGGTTGGCCATGCGGCTTGACGCCGTCGGGTTCAGGTCCGCGATGCGCTGGCGCATCTCGTCATCCAGCACGAAGGTCTCGGAAATCCGCTGATACACCCATTCATCCACCTGACCGGTCGTTGCCGACCAGCCCAGCGTGTTGGTCACCGTCGCCTCGATCTGGCGCACGCCCTCGGCGCCATGCTTCAGCAGCCCTTCAAAGAATTTCGGGTTCAGCGCGCGGCTGCGCGTCTCCAGCGCGACCTGATCCTTGAGCGTGCGCACCTTGGCCGTGCCCCGCGTCTGGTCGCCGATATATACGGCGGCCTCTTCGCCCCGCGCCCGTTTTACCGCGCGGGCAATGCCGCCCAGCGTGTCAAAGTAGTGGTCAACGGTCGTGACGCCCAGTTCCACCGACTCGAGGTTCTGGTAGGCGATTTCCACATCCGCCAGCGCCCGTTGCAGCAGCGCCGGGTTCGCCGCCGACTTGCCGTCGACCCCATAGGCAAAGCTCTTGCGCCCCTCATAGGCATCCGCCAATTCGTCCTCATCCCCAAAGGCCGAGCTGTCCACAAGCTGGTTCACATTCGACCCATAGGCCCCTTCGGCATTCGAAAACACGCGTAGCGCTGCCTGCGCCAGCTCGCACCCCTGTGCCTCCGCATAGGCCAGCGCATGGGCGCGGATATAGTTCTGGTCCAGCGGCTCATCGGCCTCGGCACATTTCAGCGCCGCCTCGGCCAGCATTCTTGTCTGCAAGGGCAGCAGGTCGCGGAAAATCCCCGACAGTGTCATGATCACATCGATCCGCGGGCGGCCAAGCTCTTCCAGCGGCACCAGGTCCGCCCCGGCCAAGCGGCCAAAGCTGTCGAACCGCGGCACGCATCCCATCAGCGCGAGCGCCTGCGCAATCGGCACGCCGTCCGACTTGATATTGTCCGACCCCCACAGCACCAGCGCGACCGACCGCGGCAGGCTGTCATGCGTTTCTAGCAGCAGGTCCGCCTGCGCGGCCCCGTCGCGGCAGGCAAAGGCTGTGGGCATGCGGAACGGATCGAACGCATGGATGTTGCGCCCCGTGGGCAGGATGTCGGGCGAGCGGAGCAGGTCACCACCATGCACCGGCTCGATATACCGCGCATCCAGGGCTGCCATCAGCGCCGACAGCTCCGTCTCCTGCTGCAACAGGGCATCGACCCGCGCCCGCGCATCGTCGTCGGCGTGGTCCATCAGGTCGAGGTAATCGCCCCGCGCCGCATCACTCAGCGGTGCGCCAACCACGTGCAATCCCTCGGGGATCAGCGCGTCTGCGGTCTCCAGCAGCGTCAGCCACAGGTCCGCAGGGGCAACGCCACCCATGTCGACCGCTTCGGCCTGTTCGGCAATCAGCACTTCCAGATCAGCGCGTGCCGTATCGCCTTCGGCCATCTCGCGCCAGCGGGTGAGCGAATCCTTCAGCTCCGACAGCCCCTTGTAGAGCCCGGATTGCGCCAGCGGCGGTGTCAGATGCGTGATCGTCACAGCGCCGGACCGCCGCTTGGCCAGCGACGCCTCCGACGGGTTGTTGGCCGCGTAAAGGTAGATGTTCGGCATCTCGCCGATCAGCCGGTCGGGCCAGTCATGCGCGCCCAAGCCCGCCTGCTTGCCCGGCATGAATTCCAGCGCGCCATGCATGCCAAAATGCACAACCGCATCGGCGCCATAGGTGTTCCGCAGCCACAGGTAGAAGGTGACAAAGGCATGGGTGGGCGCAAACCCTTTCTCAAAGAGCAACCGCATCGGGTCACCCTCGTAGCCAAAGGCGGGCTGCACCCCGACAAAGACGTTGCCCAGCTCCGCGCCCAGCACAAACACACCGCGTCCGTCCGATTGAATGCGCCCTGGTGCCGGCCCCCAAACAGCCTCGATGGCATGCAAGGGCGGCGTCGTCCGCACAATGGTGTCTGCATCCACATGAGCGGCGACATTCGCCTCCTGCCCATATTGCCGCGCATTGCCTTCAAGCACGCGGGCGCGCAGGGCGTCGACACTGTCGGGCACATCCACATCGTAGCCGCGCGCACGCATCGCACGCAGAGTGTTCAGCAGGCTTTCAAAGACACTCAGATAGGCCGCCGTGCCGACGGCCCCCGCATTGGGCGGGAAACCAAAAAGGACAATCGCCACCTTCTTGTCGGCGTTTTCCTTGCGGCGCAGACGCATCTGGCGCTTGGTCTTTTCCACCAGGCTGTCGATCCGTTCCCGACACGGCACCATCGCCTTCGGCTCACCAGCCTTGCAGGTATGCGCACAACCGTCGCAACCTTCGGGGCCGAGCCGCCCGCCAAAGACCGTCGGACAGGTGGCCCCATCCAATTCAGGCAACGCCACCAGCATCGTGGTTTCAATCGGCCCCAGCCCGCCCGAGCTGCCCGCCCACTGCCCCAGCGTCTGGAACTCCAGCGCATGCGCGGCAAGGTAGGGCACGTCAAGATCAGCCAGCACGTCAATGGCGGCCTCATTGTCATTATAGGCAGGCCCACCCACGAGGGAGAATCCGGTCAAGGACACCATCGCGTCGATCCGGTCCTTGAAATACGTGTCAATCGCGGGCCGTGCATCCAGACCACCGGCAAAGGCCGGCAGTACGCGAATGCCCTGCGCCTCGAACCGGCGAATAACGCCGTCGTAATGCGCGGTGTCCCCGGCCAGCACGTAGGACCGCAACATGACGATCCCCACCGTCATCTCGGCGCCCTTCGGTCCCTTGATGTCCGCAGGGTCCGTGGTGATCCGCCCCGGCAGATCAGGGTGATAGAGGCCGGTATCCGGGTAATCGATGGGCAGCGCGGCCTCTGGGCGTTCGGACCAGTCGGCGCTGTCTGCATAGCGGCCCAGCAGGAACTGGATCATCGCCCGCACATTGTCGTCAGACCCGCCCAGCCAGTATTGCATCACCATAAACCAGGCGCGCAGGTCCTGCGCCTTGCCGGGGATGAACTTCAGGATCTTGGGCAGGCGGCGCAGCATCGCCATCTTCTTGGCGCCACTCTCCGTCGACGGTTTGGAGGAGCCGCGCAGCCGCTTCATCAGCTTGCCCATCGTCGAGGGCGGCGCCTGCATGTCCAGCGTGCCCATACGGGTCAGCTTGACCACTTCGGCATCAGCCACAACGCCGATCATGGCGTCACAGGCATACCGCCGAGTCCGCAGCGCGGGCAGTATGCGCGCCACATGTTCCTCAAGAAACAGCAGGTTGGCGATGATGATGTCGCCCTGCAGCACCGCCTCTTCGGCGGCCTCGAACGCGCCGGGGGTCTCGCCCCATTCGGCAGCGGCAAAGATCTGGATGTCGAGGCCCGGATAGTCACCGACCAGCGCCTCTTGCGCCTTGCGCGCAGGACCTGCGGCATGGCTGTCCAGCGTGATGATCACCACGCGGTAGCCGGGGCGACGCCCCTCTATGCCAGTCTCATCTCGCATAATGGGCCTTTGCCTCATAAAGCGTATCGACAGAAATCTCGGCCACACCCCGTTCGGCAGCAAAGGTCTCGGTATTCCGCCGTGCCTTGCCCCGCACAAAGAAGGGGATCTTCTTCAGCTCCTTCTCGGCATCTGCCATCCAGATCACCGATCCTTCATTCATCTCGCCGGAAAAACTCCGGGGGGTCTGGGGGGCTGGCCCCCCGGCCTCACCACTGGGCGCATGGCCGCCGTGATGCGACGGCCCCGCCGCATCGTGAAATTCGAAATCCTCGCGGAACATGTGCAGCAGGTGCTCTTCGAGCCCCATGACCAGTGGATGCACCCAGGTGTCAAACAGGACATTCGCCCCCTCGATCCCCATCTGCGGCGAATACCGCGCGGGAAAGTCCTGTACGTGTACCGGGGCCGAGATCACGGCGCAGGGAATGCCCAGCCGCTTGCCGATATGCCGCTCCATCTGCGTGCCGAGGATCATCTCGGGCTGCAGCGCCTCGATCACCCGCTCGACCTCGAGGTAGTCGTCGGTGATCGTCGCTTCGAGGCCCATCTCACGGGCCTTGGCCCGCACGGGTCGCGCCATCTCGCGGTTGTAGCAACCTAGGCCAACAACCTCGAAACCCATCTCCTCGGACGCGACACGGGCTGCGGTCAGGACATGCGTGCCGTCGCCGAACAGAAAGACGCGCTTGCCCGTCAGATAGGTGCTGTCGACCGACTTCGAATACCACGGCAGGCGAAGACGCGAAGTATCGAGGTAAGCATCCCGACCGCTCAGCGCCGCCACTTCATTTACGAAGTCGCGGGTCGCACCGACGCCGATCGGCACAATCTTAGTATAAGATTGTTCCAACTCCCGCTCCATCCAGCGGGCGGCGGTTTCGGCGGTTTCGGGATACATCAGCACGTTGAAATGTGCGGCCCCCATGCGGGCAATGTCCTGGGGGGACGATGTCATGGGCGCCACCACATTGACGCTGATGCCCATGTCGGACAGCAACGCTGTCACTTCCTGGATGTCATCGCGGTGACGAAATCCAAGGGCGGTGGGGCCGATGAGGTTGGCGGTGACCTGTTTGGTCCGTTCCATCGGCTTGGCCAGCGTCTTGACGATCTGAAAGAAGGTCTCGTCCGCGCCGAAGTTTTCCTTGCGCTGATAGCTCGGCAGCTCCAGCGGGATCGTGGGAACCGGCAGACCCATGGTCTCGGCCATGCCACCGGGGTCGTCCTGGATCAGTTCGGCGGTGCAGGAGGCGCCCACGATGATCGCCTGCGGTTTGAACCGGTCATAGGCGTCCTGAGCGGCAGTCTTGAACAGGTTAGCGGTATCGGCCCCCAGATCGCGGGCCTGGAAGGTCGTGTAGGTCACCGGCGGGCGGTGGTCGCGCCGCTCGATCATGGTAAAGAGCAGGTCCGCATAGGTGTCGCCCTGCGGGGCGTGCAGCACATAGTGCAGGTCCTTCATGCCGGTGGCGACGCGCATGGCGCCGACATGGGGCGGGCCCTCATATGTCCAGACAGTGAGCTTCATGGCTGACCGCTGGGGCGCTGCCCCAGACCCCGGAGTTTATGTGGCAAGATGAAGGGGATCATGTGGTGGCCTCCAGCTTCAGGAGGTCGGCACGGCGGATCGGGCGGGAGAACAACCCGGCAAGGTCGCCCGCTTGTTCGTAGAAATGGACGGGGGTGAACACCAGCTCGATGGCCCATTTGGTCGCCAGTCCTTCGGCTTCCAGCGGGTTGGCGAGGCCAAGGCCGCAAACCGTGAGGTCGGGGCGGGCGGCGCGGGCGCGGTCCAGTTGCAGGTCCACGTCCTGCCCTTCGGAAATCGTGGGACCTTCGGCAAGCAGGTCGAGGTCGGGGCCGACCAGCCCCTTGTGGATAAAGGGCGCGCCGACCTCGATGGCGGTCATGCCGCACTCGCGGGTCAGGAACCGGGCCAGAGGGATTTCCAGCTGGCTGTCGGGGAAGAAGAAGATCGACTTGCCATTCAGCGCCTCGGCCGCCTGCGCGATGGCCTTGCGGGCGCGGGTGCGCGGGGCGGCAGTGACCTGTTCGAAGAGGTCCGGGGACACGTCGAATTCGGCGGCGATGGCCGCGAGCCACTGGGTTGTGCCCTCTTCGCCGAAGGGGAACGGCGCGGGCAGGTGCCGTGCGCCGCGGCGGGTCAGCGCGTCATGCGTATCGCCGAGGAACGGTTGGGTCAACGCGTAGACCGTGCCGGGCCCCACGCCCAGATCATCATCCGCGCGGGGCGCGGGCAGCACCTTGATCGGTCCGATGCCCATCGCCTCGAGCAGGCCGATGGCCTGTTCCTCGACAACGTCCGGCAGGGCACCGACCAGCAGCAGCTGGCGTGCGTCCGTCTTGGGCAGCACCGGCACCATGGAGGCGAGGCAGGCGTCTTCGCCCTGGGTGAAGGTCGTTTCGATCCCGGACCCGGAAAAGTTCAGCACCCGCACCGACGGCGCGTGGCGCTGGGTCATGCGTTCGGCGGCCTTGGCCAGATCCAGCTTAATCACTTCGGACGGGCAGGAGCCCACGAGGAACAGCTGTCTGATGTCAGGCCGGCGGGCGAGCAGTTCGTCCACCACCTTGTCCAGTTCGGTTTGAGCATCGGCGAGGCCGGCCAAATCCGTTTCCTCGAGAATCGCCGTGCCGAACCGGGGTTCGGCGAAAATCATCACACCGGCGGCGGATTGCAGCAGATGAGCACAGGTCCGCGAGCCGATCACGAGGAAGAACGCGTCTTGCATCTTGCGGTGCAGCCAGATGATTCCCGTGAGCCCGCAGAACACTTCGCGCTGGCCGCGCTGTTTGAGAATCGGTGTGTCGCGGCATCCGCCGCTGGCGGGAAGGCGTGGCAATTCGGTCATGCGGTCACCTCCGGCATGGCGGCGGCCTGCAAGCGGGCGGCCCTCAGTTTCAGCACGAACTGGGCGGCGTTGATGACGTATGCGGCATAGGCCGCGAGGGCCAACCACATCAGCGGCACCGGCGCCAGCGCGCCCGAAAACAGCGCCCAGAGATAGGCGGTGTGCAGCCCGATCACGAGGAAGGAAAACACGTCTTCCCAGAAGAATGCGGGGGCCAGAAGGTACTGACCAAAAACGACTTTTTCCCAGATCGCGCCCGTGATCATGATCACGTAGAGCACCCCGGTCTTGGCAACGATGGACCAGGTGGCAAGGGCGTATCCCTCACCGTTTGTCAGGTAGCGGACCACCAACGCCAGAGAGACCAGAAAGACCACGAATTGGACGGGCGCGAGGACACCCTGGATGGGCGTCCAGATCGTGCTGTCACGCCGCGCGCGTTCTTCGGCAGTGTAGAGGCCATGCGGCACGCCGCCGGGCTTTCCCTTGTGGGACATCACTTGCGCCTCTCTGTGGCTACATATGTTGAAATTACGGGCGGAAGCGGAAAAGTGTCAATTATAACTTACAGTTTTTCGCAAAGATGTCTGACCACACTTACAGCCCGCACTTCCGGCAGACCGGGCGAACCATCATATTTTATTGACATTTGGCGAGATTTAGCTTGCTATTGAACAATCAACCTGTGGATTATTGTCAATCTGCATTGACATACATAGGTGCAAAGCAGAGACTTACACAAGAGCTACGACTCTGACGCGCCAGAGTTGTCTGTTGTGTGTCTACCGTTCGAGGTGAGCCATGGCGCAAGACGACCCTTTCGGCACGACCCACGCCCACAGGGGTGCGGGAGACAGCCTGGAGCCTTTGGCATCCCAGGTCATTTCAGTCCTGTGCGAACGCCAGACCAGCGCGCCCTCCGGGGCGCGGCAGATCGTTGTCGACTACCTGCTGCGCGCAGCCACGAGCCGCAACAGCTTTGATGCGGCGCTGGTCATGGAAGAGCTGCGCGGCTACCGGCTGACCATCGACGCGATCATCGACCTTTATATCCCGCAGGTGGCCGCCCAGATGGGCGAGCTGTGGCAGACCTCCGATATCGACTTTGCCTCTGTGACCGTCGGCGCGCTGCGTTTGCAGGCGCTGTTGGGCGAGGCGTCGTCGGCGCTGATGCATGCCAGTGCGGGCGCGCATGACGCGCCGCTGGCGTTGGTCGTCGTGGCCGAGGGGGAGCAACATTTTCTCGGGGCGTCGGTCGTGGCGGCCCAGTTGCGGCGGCTGGGGTGCGATGTGAGCCTGTCCATCGCCGAGCCGCCCAAGCAGATCACCAATCGCGTGCTCTATGATCAGCCCGACATGGTGCTGATGTCCTGCGCGCAGGTGGCGGGTCTTGAAACCGTCGCCCGAAACGTTAAAAAGATCAGAACGTCGATTGACCCTGCACCTGTGATCGCTCTGGGTGGTGCGCTGCGGGGTGATTTCGACGGCATTCGGAAAAAGACAGGCGTAGATCTGGTGACTAACTCGGCGAAGGATGTGGTTGGCTTCTATACGAAGCGGCACAAGGCGCTTGGTCGAAGATGACAACCGGGGGGAGCACTTTCTGGACCAGCGGTGCTGTACCCCTGATCGAGCCTGAGTTTCTAAGCAGCATCATTGGCGCGGCCTCTGACATCGCCCTTGTCGTTTCGGCGGCGGGCACGATCCTGTCGGTGGTGATCAATTCGCAGGACGACAGCTTTGGCAATCTCAAGCATTGGGAAGGGCGCCCGGTCGTCGAATTCCTGACCGATGACAGCATCGACAAGTTCCAGCATGCCCACAACGCCTACCTGGCCGGTGGGCTGGCGCGCAAATCGATTGAGCTGAACCACGCCGACAACGCCGTGTGGCAGTACCCGGTGCGATATACGTTCCACCGTTTTGGGCAGGAAGACGCCGTGCTGTTGCTGGGCCGTGACCTGCGCCCCATCGCCGAGACGCAGCAGCAATTGGTGCAGGCGCAGATCGCGCTGGAGCAAGGGTACGAGGCCAAGCGCGAGTTTGACGCGCGCTACCGCGTTGTCATGGCCAATGTGGACGATGCGGTCGTGTTCGTGTCGGTTCAGACGGGCCGGGTCGAGGATGCCAATGCCAAGGCGGCCACGCTGCTGGGGCTGAAGCCCGAGGCGCTGACCGGTGCCACTTTCGCGACGCTGTTTTCCGACCGGTCGGGCAGTGAGCTGACCGAAAGCCTGATGAATTCCACGCTGTCGGATGAGGCCGCACCCGTGACGGTGCGCGCCACGCGCACCCGGCAGCGGCTGCAGATTCACCCGGTGGTGTTCCGCGCTGCGGGCCAGCGTGTACTGATGTGCCGCCTGATCGACGAGGCCGAACCGGCCCCGATGGCGGACGCCGCGGCAAGCCATGCCGCGGCCCTGTTCCGCCAGACGCCAGATGCGATTGTGTTTTTGGACGCGCGCGGGGGTATCCTGTCTGTGAACGAGGCCTTTCAGGACCTCATCGGCGCCGCGCATCTGAGCGAGGTTGTCGGCACGTCGCTGGCGGATTTCCTGACGCGCGGGCAGATCGACCTGGGCGTGCTGCTGGAAAACGTGACCCGGTCGGGGCAAATGCGGCTCTATGCAACGCGTCTGGTCAATGATCTGGGCGCGCGCGTCCCGGTGGAGATTTCCGCGACGCAGCTGGAGGCCGGCGACGCCTCGGCCATCGGCATCATCGTGCGTGACGTCAGCCGCCTCGAAGGGGTGCGCAAACCCGAAAGCGGTAACACCCTGCCCGATCCGGGCCGCAACGTGATGGACCTTGTCGGTTCTGCCTCGCTCAAGGATATCGTGGCGGAAACCACGGATGTCGTTGAGAAAATGTGCATCGAGACAGCCGTGAACCTGACTCGCAACAACCGCGTCGCCGCGGCTGAGATGCTGGGCCTGTCGCGCCAGTCGCTCTACGTCAAATTGCGCAAGTACGGGCTGCTCGCCAAGGACAACTGACAACTCCGCTAGACACTTGCGCCGACTCGAGTTGTCAATCATAGTTGACACATGGATGTCAGCTCTTCCCTGACCACGCGCCGTTTTCCCGAACCGGTTGCCGCCCTGCGCCTGATCAAGCCGATCACGTGGTTCCCGCCGATGTGGGCCTATCTGTGTGGCGTGATCTCGTCCGGCGTGTCGCCGGCGGGTCAATGGTGGCTGGTGCTCCTGGGCGTGCTGCTGGCCGGGCCGATTGTCTGCGGCATGAGCCAGGCAGCCAATGACTGGTGCGACCGCCATGTGGACGCCATCAACGAACCGGACCGTCCGATCCCCTCGGGCCGCATCCCGGGCCGCTGGGGCTTGTGGATCGCGCTGGCGATGTCGGCGCTGTCGCTCTTTGTCGGCTGGCAGCTGGGCCCCTGGGGCTTTGCCGCAACGGTCGTCGGCGTGCTTGCCGCGTGGGCCTATTCCGCCGAGCCTGTGCGTTTGAAACGCTCGGGCTGGTGGGGGCCGGGCCTTGTCGGGCTCAGCTACGAGACACTGCCATGGGTCACCGGAGCCGCCGTGCTGAGCGCGGGCGCGCCGCACTGGGAAGTGCTGGTGGTCGCGCTGCTATATGGTCTGGGCGCGCACGGCATCATGACCCTCAATGATTTCAAGGCGCTCGAAGGCGACCGGCAGATGGGCGTGAATTCCCTGCCCGTGGCCCTTGGCCCGCGTCGCGCCGCGCAAGTGGCCTGTGCCGTCATGGCCGCACCGCAGATCGTCGTGATCGCCCTGCTCGCCCTGTGGGACCGCCCGCAACATGCGGCAGGCGTCGCGCTGGTCCTGTTGCTGCAATTCTGGGCGATGCGCATCATGTTCCGCGACCCCAAGGCCAAGGCGCCCTGGTACAACGGCACCGGCGTGCTGCTCTATGTGTCCGGCATGATGGTCGCGGCCTTTGCCCTGCGGGGGCTGTCATGACGGCGGGCTGGGGTCTCTTGATCAGGCTGTGCCTTGTGAATGCAGCCATCGGCGGGCTCGCCGCCCTGCCCGTAAACCTGTTCAACCGCCTGATGACGGTGGAGCTGGCGCTGCCTGCGCTGCTGCCCGGATTGCTGGTGGCCTTGCACTACGGCGTGCAGCTCACGCGACCCGTCTGGGGCCACCGCTCCGACACGCGCGGCGGGCGGACGCCGTTCATCCTCGGCGGTATGGTCATGGTCGGTGCCGGTGTGCTGGGGGCTGCCTGGGGCATTCAGGTTGCTGCGGCCTCGATCAGCTGGGCGCTGACGATCTGGATCCTGTCCTACATCGCCATCGGTCTTGGCATCGGGGCTGCGGGCACGTCGTTCCTCGCCCTGCTCGCCTCTGTCACGGGCGCGCGCAAGGGCGCTGCGGCCACGCTGGCGTGGCTGATGCTGATCGCTGGCGCGATCTTTGCCTCCGTCGGGACTGGCATCGCGCTTGAACCCTACAGTGCCGAGCGCCTGGTTGTCGTCGTCGCGGTCGTCGTTTCCATCGCATTGGTCCTGTGCGTGATCGCCACATGGCGCGTCGAGGGTGGTTCATCCGTAGCACCTCCGACCCAGGACGCACCGCTGATACAAGCGCTGCGCAGCACATGGGCCGACCCGATGGCGCGCCGTTTCACCGGCTTTGTGTTCCTGTCGATCCTGGCATTCTACTTGTCCGAACTGATCTTCGAGCCCTTTGCGGGGCATGTGCACGGCCTGAGCCCCGAGGACAGCACCAAGCTGTCCGGTGGCAAGGATGGCGCGGCGTTGATGGGCATGATCGGGGCCGGTGTCCTGTCGCATCTGCGGCTCGGATCACTGCGCTTTTGGGCGGTTACGGGCTGTGTGTTGTCCGCGCTTGGCCTGCTGGGCCTCGGCGCACAGCTTCCGTTGATGCCGTCGACCGTCGCCCTTGGCGTGGGCAACGGTCTGTTCGTGGTCGGCGCGGTCGGCTCGATGATGCAGCTCGCCGCCGCGCACGCCAAGGCGACCGGCACGCGCATGGGCGTGTTCGGGGCTGCACAGGCGATTGCGGCAGGCCTCGCCGGCCTCATTGCGACCGGCACACTGGATCTGGCGCGCCTCGTCCTGCCGGATGCCACGGCCTACGCCACCGTTTTCACATTGGAGGCGGCGCTGTTTCTCGCCGCCGCATTCGTCGCCGCACGCGTGATGCAGGGCGACGGCTATTCAGACGCAACCTTGGTCCCCGGGGAGTAAGCTCATGTATGATGTCGTTGTTGTTGGTGGAGGCCCCTGCGGTGCCACAGCCGCCGAAGATCTGGTCCGCTCGGGTCACAAGGTCGCCCTGCTGGACCGCGAGGGTCGGATCAAACCCTGCGGCGGCGCGATCCCGCCACGGCTCATGCAGGATTTCCACATCGGCGAAGAGCAGCTGCTGACCAAGGTCACGACCGCCCGCATGATCTCTCCCACCGGGCGCATGGTCGATATTCCGATCGAGAATGGCTATGTCGGCATGGTCGACCGCAAGGATTTCGATCCGTTCCTGCGTGCCCGCGCGGCGGAGGCAGGGGCCGAATACTTCACCGGCACCTTTGTCCGCATCGAACGCCCCGAGGGCACGCCCGTCGTCATCTACCGCGACAAGGCCACGCAAGAGACGCGCGAACTGCCCTGCAAGCTGGTGATCGGTGCCGACGGTGCCAAATCCCGCGTCGGTCTGGCCGAGGTCAAGGATGCCGACAAGGTCCCGCTGGTCTTTGCCTATCACGAAATCATCAAGGCCCCGGCTGCCACCGAAACCTACGACCCGATGCGCTGCGACGTGATCTATGACGGCGCGATCTCGCCCGACTTCTACGGCTGGGTCTTTCCCCATGGCGGCACCACCAGTGTCGGAATGGGCACCGAGCTGCAATCGGTGAACCTCAAGGATGCCACCGCCGCCCTGCGCAAGGCCTCCGGCCTGGCCGACTGCGAAACGCTCCGCAAGGAAGGTGCGCCGATCCCGCTCAAACCGCTCGACTGCTGGGACAATGGCAAGGATGTCGTGCTGGCCGGGGACGCCGCGGGTGTCGTGGCCCCCTCGTCGGGCGAAGGCATCTATTATGCCATGGTCGGCGGCCGCGTGGCCGCGACGGCCTGCGCCGCAACCCTCGCTTCGGGCCGGGTCAAGGACCTGAAACTCGCCCGCAAGCTGTTCATGCGCGAGCACAAGACAGTGTTCCGCGTGCTCGCCTCGATGCAGAACGCCTACTATCGCAGCGACGACCGGCGCGAACGGTTTGTGTCACTTTGTCACGACATCGATGTGCAGCGCCTGACCTTCGAGGCGTATATGAACAAGAAGCTGGTCAAGGCGCGGCCCATGGCGCACGTCAAGATCGGCATCAAGAACCTTGCCCACCTGACCGGACTGGTAAAGGCAGAACACGTATGAGCATCATGATCCCCGCTTGGGTCAACGGCACGCTGACCCCGGTCGAAAAGCTGGAGGCGCATCGGCGCGGGCTCAAGCACAAGGCCGTGTCGGTGTTCGTCATCCGCGGCACTGAGGTGCTTTTGCAGCAGCGGGCGATGGGCAAGTATCACACGCCGGGGCTCTGGGCGAACACATGCTGCACGCATCCCGACTGGGACGAGGCGCCGTCGGTCTGCGCCGCCCGCCGCCTGAACGAAGAGCTGGGGATTACCGGCGTGCCGCTGGATCACCGCCACCATCTGGAATACCGCGCGGATGTGGGCGACGGGTTGGTGGAGCACGAGGTGGTCGACGTCTATCTGGGACGGGTCCGGGGTGATCTGGGCATCGCGCCCAGTCCGGACGAGGTTATGGCCTACAAGTGGGTGGATTATCACGACCTGATGGCCATGGTGAAACGTCATCCGCAGCGGTTCACGCCGTGGCTGCGCATCTATCTGGCCGACCATGCCGACGTGATCTTTGGCGCTGATCTGGCCGTCGCTGCACGGGTATGACGCTCGAGGCATACCTGCTCTACCTCGCGGCGGTTGCCGTATTTTTTGCCACACCGCCGGACACCAGCCAGCTGCTGATCGTCTCGAATGCGATGAAACACGGGCTGCGCCGCTGCCTGTGGGTGATTGCGGGGGATCTGAGCGCGAACGTGTTGCAGATGACCGCCGCCGCCTTTGGCCTCGCGGCAATCATCGGGACCTCTGCCGTGGCCTTTGGCTGGATCAAGTGGCTGGGGGTGGCCTACCTGATCTGGGTCGGGGTGCAGATGATGCGCAGTACCGGCGCGGCACGAGGCGCTGCCGCAGACACGGCCCGCCCTGCGCGGCTCTTTCGCATGGGCTTTGTCACCTCGATGACGAACCCGTTTGCCGTGGTGTTCTTTGCCGCCCTGTTTCCGCAGTTCATCAGCGCCGAGACTGTCGTACTGCCCCAACTGCTGGTCCTCGGCGCGACCTACCTGCTCGTGGACGGCCTTACTCTGGTGGCCTGGGGCTGGGCCGGTGACCGCGTGGCGACGCGGCTGGCCCACATGTCGATGCGCACGATCAACCGCGTCTGCGGCGGGCTGATGATCGGTGCCGCCGTGCTGCTGGGCCTCAAGGACATGTCGCCGCAGCGTTAACGCTAACTTGAAGCGCTCCACCGTTCAGCCTAAACCGTCCGTCGTATCCCAGCAGAGGGCACGAGCCATGTCGGACGACCAAGTTTTTGACCTGTTTATCATCGGGGGCGGCATCAATGGCACCGGCATCGCGCGCGACGCGGCGGGCCGTGGCCTCAGGGTCGGACTGGCCGAAGCGGGCGATCTGGGCGGCGCGACCTCCTCGGCCTCGACCAAGCTGTTTCACGGCGGGCTGCGCTACCTGGAATTCTTCGAATTCGGCCTCGTCAAATCCGCGCTGAAGGAACGCGAGGTGCTGCTCAAGGCGATGCCACATATCAGCTGGCCCATGCGCTTTGTGCTGCCCTACGCGCCCGACATGCGGTTCGACAGCGACACGCCCACCTCGCGGTTGCTGCGCATCACCATGCCGTGGATCGAAAAGGGACGGCGGCCAGCATGGCTCGTCCGGCTTGGCCTGTTTCTCTATGACAATCTGGGCGGGCGCGAGATCTTGCCGGGCACCAAGACGCTGGACCTGACCACCGCGCCCGAGGGCAAGAGCCTCAAGTCGCGGTTCAGGATGGCCTATGAATACAGCGATGCCTGGGTCGAGGATTCGCGGCTGGTGATGCTGAACGCCCGTGATGCCGAGGCGCGCGGCGCGACGATCCTGACCCGCTGTCGCGTGACCGAGGCGGCGCGTGACGGCGATCTGTGGCGCATCGACACCGAGCGCGGCACCTACCGGGCCAAGGCGCTGGTGAACGCGGGCGGGCCATGGGTGGCCGACATCCTGACCGGTGTGGTCCGCCAGAACACCCGGCATAACATCCGGCTGGTGCGCGGCAGCCACATCGTGACCAAGCGGCTTTATGATCACGACAAGGCGTATTTCTTTCAGGGCACCGACGGGCGCATCATCTTTGCCATTCCCTACGAGCAGGACTTTACCCTGATCGGCACCACCGATGCCGACCACGACGGCGTGGATGTAAAGCCGCAGATTACCGACACAGAGCGCGACTATCTTTGCGCCTTTGCCTCTGAGTATTTTGAGCAGGACGTCAAGCCGGACGATGTCGTATGGACCTATTCCGGTGTGCGTCCCTTGTATGATGACGGTGCGTCGTCGGCGACGGCGGCCACCCGCGACTACGTGTTGGCGCTGGATGACAACGGCCCGCCTGTGCTCAGCGTCTTTGGTGGCAAGATCACGACCTACCGCAAGCTCGCCGAACAGGCGCTAGCCAAGATGGGGCTGGGCGAGGCGTGGACCGCCGGTGTGCCCTTGCCCGGCGGTGACTTTGCCGTGGCCGATGTGGGCAGGCTGACGGGTAAGCTGGCTGCGGATTACCCGTTTCTGGACGCCACCTGGGCCGGGCGCCTGATCCGGGCATACGGCACCGAAGCGTGGGATGTGCTGGGTGCGGCCAAGGCCAGCGACGACCTCGGCCACGCTTTTGGCGCTACGTTGACGGAGGCGGAGTTGCGGTGGATGATGACCCGTGAATACGCCTGCGAAGGGGCTGATGCGCTCTGGCGGCGGACCAAGCTGGGGCTGCGGCTGACCGAAGATGAGCGGACCGCCGTCGACACCTGGATGAAGGAACAAGCCGCATGACCCATATTCTGGCCATCGATCAGGGCACAACTTCGTCCCGCGCCATCGTCTTTGACAGCGCGATGACGCCCATCGCCTCCGCTCAGGAAGAGTTCACGCAGCATTTCCCGGCCAGCGGCTGGGTGGAACACGAGGTCGAGGACCTTTGGACGACCGTGGTGTCGACAGTGCAGGCAGCACTTGCCAAGCCCGACCTTGGCGCCAGTGACATCGCCGCCATCGGCATCACCAACCAGCGCGAGACGACCGTTATCTGGGACGCCGAGACGGGCGAGCCCCTGCACCGGGCCATTGTCTGGCAGGACCGCCGCACCGCCGAGATGTGCGAGGGCCTGCGCGCCGCCGGGTACGGCGATCAGGTGACAGACATCACCGGGCTGCTGCTGGACCCGTATTTCTCTGCCACCAAGGTGAAATGGGTGCTCGATCAATACGATGGCGCACGCGACAGGGCGCGGGCGGGCAAGCTGCTGTTCGGGACGGTTGACAGCTACCTGATCTGGCGCATGACGGGGCGCACCAAGCACGTGACGGACGCCACCAACGCGGCACGCACGATGCTCTATGATATCCACAAGGGGCAGTGGAGCGCCGAGATGTGTGCGATGCTCGACGTGCCCCTGCAGATGTTGCCGCAGGTGCATGACTGCGCCGCCGACTTTGGCGTGACCGATTTGCTAGGTGGCACAACCCCGATCTATGGCGTGGCGGGCGACCAGCAGGCGGCGACCATCGGGCAGGCCTGTTTCGCGCCGGGGATGCTGAAATCCACCTATGGCACCGGATGCTTTGCCCTGCTGAACACAGGCGATGCGCCAGTGCGGTCGCAGAACCGGCTGTTGACCACGGTTGCCTATCAGCTGGACGGCAAACCGACATACGCCCTCGAAGGGTCGATCTTTGTCGCCGGGGCCGTGGTGCAGTGGTTGCGCGACGGGTTGGGCGTGATTGGCTCCGCACCGGAGACCGAAGCGCTGGCGCGCGACGGCAAGGCGGGTGTGACGCTCGTCCCTGCCTTTACCGGTCTGGGCGCGCCCTACTGGAACCCCGACTGCCGCGGCGCGGTCTTTGGGCTGACGCGGGACACGGGCCCGGCAGAGATGGCGCGGGCCGCGCTGGAAAGCATCGGCTTTCAGACCCGCGATCTGTGGGAGGCGATGCGCGCCGACTGGCCCGATGGCGGGGACGCCGTGCTGCGCGTCGACGGCGGGCTGAGCGCGAATGACTGGGCGATGCAGTTTCTGGCCGACACTCTGGGCGCGCCCGTGGACCGACCCGCCGGGGTCGAAACCACGGCGCTGGGGGCGGCATGGCTGGCGGGCATGCGCGCGGGCCTTTATCCGGACCTGCAAGGGTTTGCGGACACATGGGCGCGCGATGTGCAGTTCACGCCCGCGATGCCCGAGGCCGACCGCAACGCCAATTACGCGCGCTGGCAACGGGCTGTGACCGCAACACAAACCGTCTGAGCAGGCAGGAATTTGACACAAATTCCGGTGCATTTTCCGTATCGGAAAATGGCCCACTCAACCGTGTGTGCGCTGCCCAATCGTCACTTCGATCTCACCGATCCCGCTGATGCCGCCGGTGATCACATCGCCAACGTTGACGGCACCCACGCCTGCGGGTGTGCCTGTCATCACCAGATCACCCGGTGCCAGCGCGACGGACCGGCTCAACTCCGCTACGTGATCCAACACCGGCCAGATCATATCGGCGATATCCGCATCCTGCCGCAACTCACCATTCACAGCCAGCCATATGCGCCCCGCTGTCAGGTCTACACCCTCTGACAGGCGCACAAGCGGACCCATGGGCGCGCTGTGGTCAAAGGCCTTGCCCCAATCCCAGGGGCGGCCCATTTTCTTGGCAGCACCTTGCAGGTCACGGCGGGTCAGGTCGATACCGACGCCCGCGCCCCAAAGGTGATCCAATACCGCGTCAGGCGCGATGTCCGCGCCACCTCTGGACACGGCCACCACCAGCTCGATCTCGTAATGCAGATCGTTGGTGAGCGGTGGATACGGCACCGTACAGGGCGCATCCACAACGGCGTCAGCGGGTTTGGTAAAGAAAAACGGCGGCTCGCGGTCCGGATCATTGCCCATCTCGCGGGCATGCGCGGCATAGTTGCGGCCCACGCAAAACACACGGCGGATCGGAAAACGCGCCGCCGACCCTGCCGCCGCCACAGAGGCCTGCGGCGGCGGTGCAATCACATAACCGGCCAAGGCTTAGTCGGTCGGGCCGAGGGCGTTCAGGCCCTTGAGGATGTCGATTGCATAGGCCAGCTGATAATCCTCTTCGCGCAGTGCGGCTGCGGCTTCGGCCTTTTCGCGGTCCGCTTCGATCTGGCGGATCTCGTCCTCGCTGAGCGAGTCGTTGCTGAGACTGCCGCGCAACTCCGATTCGGAGCGTTGGCCGACGGCGCTGCGCGCCTCTTCCTCTTCTTCGGTCTCAGGGGTGCGGCGGGGTTGTTCGACGACGATGTCGGGGCTGACGCCCAATGACTGGATCGACCGGCCCGACGGCGTGTAGTAGCGCGCGGTGGTCAAACGCATCGCGGACGAGCCGCGCAGGGGCATGACCGTCTGCACCGACCCTTTGCCAAAGCTCTTGGTGCCGACGACGATGGCACGGCGGTGATCCTGCAGCGCACCGGCCACAATCTCGGACGCCGAGGCGGAGCCGCCATTGATCAGCACAACCATCGGCTTGCCTTGCGCCAGATCACCGGGCGTTGCATTGAACCGGTCACCATCCGCCGGGTCGCGGCCACGGGTCGACACGATCTCGCCCTCTTCGAGGAATGCGTCGGACACCCGGATCGCCTGCGTCAGCAGACCGCCGGGGTTGTTGCGCAGATCGAGCACAAAGCCGTCCACATTTTCCATACCGCCGAGCGTTTCCACCTCTTCTTCCAGCTTGGTCACGAGGTTGGGCGTCGTCTTGTCGTTGAACGTGGTCACCCGCAATACGACCGTCTCGCCCTGGGTGCGCGTGCGCACCGCCTGCAGCTCGATGGTGTCGCGGATGATGGAGACGTCGAAAGGCTCCGTTTCGCCCTCGCGCACCACGGTGATGATGATTTCGGAACCCACCGGCCCACGCATGCGGTCCACGGCCTCGTCGAGGGTCAGGCCCAGAACGCTTTCCCCGTCGACATGGGTGATGAAATCGCCCGCTTCGATCCCGGCCTCGGCTGCCGGGGTGCTGTCGATGGGCGAGACGACCTTGATGAACCCTTCTTCCTGCGTGACCTCGATCCCGAGGCCGCCAAATTCGCCGCGTGTCTGCACCTGCATTTGTGCCGCATCATCGGGCGACAGGTAGCTGGAATGCGGATCAAGCGAGGTCAGCATGCCGTCAATCGCGGCCTCGATCAGCTCACCGGGCTCGACCTCTTCGACATATTGGTTGCGGATGCGCTCAAAGATGTCACCGAACAGGTCCAGCTGTTCGTACACCTTGGAATTCGCGCTTGCCTCTTGCGCCAGCAACGGGCCCGCGATTTGCGTGGTCGCGATCACACCCGCGACCGTACCGCCCAATGCGGCCATAACGAAACGTTTCATTCTTGCCTATCCATCCTTATCGATGACGAACCACCGGTCGGGGTCCTCAGTCGTGTTGTCTTGTCTGATTTCTATATAGAGCGTTTCCGAACGGGTTCCGCCAGCCCCTTCACCACCTGTTGAGGAGCTGGTGTTCACCTGAGCGCCCGGCAGCCCCCCCATCAGGCCCAGCGGTGTGCTTTCGGCGATGATGTCGCCCGCCTGTCCATAGGTCACGCCAAGCCCGGCAAACACAAAGAGCGTGCCGGGCCGCGGCTCCAGCATCACCACGTTGCCAAAGTCCAGGAGCGGCCCGACATAGCGCAGCGTTGCCTCGGTGGGTGCGGTGACCAGTGCGCCGGGGCGTGTGGCCAGCAGGATGCCGGGGCGGGCGATGCCGGCGGCATCCGCCTCACCGGCAGCGCGCAGCAAGACGCCCCGGGCGGGCAGTGGTAGCGTGCCGATGCGATCCTCAAGCCCCGGTGGGGTCCAGGCGGCCTCATCCACGATGATTTCCGCCAACCCGCTGGAAAATGCATCAAGCGTTTCGGCAGAGGCCAGCAGGACCGCCGTGCGCACCGGATCGGCGGTAAATCGGCTGGGCAGGTCAGTGCGTTCGGCCATCGCCTGGTTGAGAGCGGTGCGCGCGGTCTGCACTTCGGCCAGCCCGGTGCGCAGGCGGTCGGCGGCGTCCTCCTGCAACAGGCGCAGCGTTTCGACATCCTGCAGGTCGCGGCGCAGGCTGGCGGCGCGTTGGTTCAGCGCGGGGGTCAGTTCGGCCAGCAACATGCCCGCACGCGCCGTGCCTTCGGGACCTTGCGGATGCAGAAAGGCCGTCGGCGCCTCATCCGGCGACATGGTCTGCAACACGGCCAGCAGGCGGGCAATCTCCGCATCACGGGCCCCAAGCTGGCGGCGCAGTTGATCCTCGCGGATCGCGGCCTGCCGCAGCCCGCCGCGCATCGCGGACAGCCCGGCCTCGTAGGCCTGGATCGTCCGGGTCAGGGCCCGCACCCGGTCGCGCGCGTTTTCGGCAGCATCCAGTTGCTGCGACGCCTCGGACAAGGCGACAGCGGCGCGTTCCGCCAAGGCACCCGCATCGTTCTGCGCCCAAGCGTTGGCGGCCCACAGCGACAGGATCATGGCAAACGCATGCCTCATGAGATCAGGCTGACCCCTGTCATTTCAGCGGGCTGGTCCAGCCCCATCAAGTGCAGCAGGGTCGGCGCCAGATCGGCAAGCCGCCCGTCGTGCAACGCACCTTTGGCCCCGATCAGCGCGACCGGCACCAGGTTCGTCGTATGCGCCGTGTGCGGGTTGCCGGTGTCGGGGTCGATCATCGTCTCGCAGTTGCCGTGATCCGCGGTCAGGATCATCGCACCGCCCGCCGCCTCCAGCGCGGGTAGCACGCGGGCCAGCCCCGCATCCACCGCCTCGCACGCGGCAATCGCGGCTTGCAGGTCACCGGTGTGGCCGACCATGTCCGGGTTGGCGTAGTTCACGACGATCAGGTCGTAGCCCGCCGCGATCGCCTCGACAAACCGGTCTGTGACCTCTGCCGACGACATCTCGGGCTGCAAGTCATAGGTGGCGACATTGGGGGATTTTGGCATGGCCCGGTCCTCGCCCGCGGCGGGGCGTTCCTCCCCTCCATTCAGGAAAAAGGTCACGTGCGGATATTTCTCGGTCTCCGCCAGCCGGAACTGGCGCAGGCCTGCCTGCGCGACCCACGCGCCGAGGGTGTTGACGATCTCGGGCTTGGGATAGGCGGTGGTCATGTAGGCTTTGTGGTCTTCGGAATAGTCGGCCATGCCCAGCAGGCCGGACCACGCAGGGCGGCCGTCGATGTCGAACGCGTCAAAGGACGGATCGCCGAGGGCCGCCATGATCTCCCGCGCGCGGTCGGCGCGGAAATTCAGGCAGAACAGCCCGTCGCCGTTCGCGGCCCCCTTGTAGCCGTCGATGACGGTGGCGGGGATGAACTCGTCCGTCTGATCATTGGCGTACGCCCTCGCAATGGCCGCGGCGGGCCCTTCGGCCACCGGCCCGTCGGCGCGAGCCATCGCGCGGTAGGCGGTCTCGACCCGCTCCCACCGCGTGTCGCGGTCCATGGCGTAGTAGCGGCCCGTGACGGTCACGATCCGTGCGCCTTGCGGCAGGTCGTGTTGCAGGGCGGTCAGGTGGTCTTCGGCAGACTTGGGGGCGACGTCGCGGCCGTCCGTTATGGCGTGCACCAACACGTCGAGACCCGCGTCCGCGCAGGCCTTGGCCGCGGCCACCAGATGCGAGATGTGACCATGCACACCGCCATCCGACATCACACCCATCAGATGCGCCCGCCCCCCGGCATCCTTGATCCCGGTGATCCAGTCCTGCAGCGCGGCATTGTAGAAAAAGCTGCCCTCCTCGATCGCCAGATCAATCTGGCCGAGGTCCATCGCAACCACACGTCCAGCGCCAATGTTGGTATGCCCCACCTCCGAATTGCCCATCTGGCCCGAGGGCAGCCCCACATCCGGGCCATGGGTGATCAGCGTCGCATGCGAACAGGTATCCATGATGTGATCATAGACCGGCGTATTGGCCAGCTTGGGCGCATTGCCATGGGCGTCCTCGCGCAGACCCCAACCGTCAAGGATGCACAGGACTACGGGTTTGGGGGTGCTCATGGGCGCCGCGCTCTTGGTGGTTTCGCTTGTCTGGGGTTCTAACCTGCGTTGCAAGGCATGGGAAGGTTCGTGTCTGCGCGCCGTTGCGGTATAGAAAGGCGCGGTATGGTCACGGGGGAACGGATGAGCGATTACATGCTGGTGCACCTGAATGTGGTGCGCCCCAAGGGGGCGTTTTCCGCCAGCCACCCGAACGCGGTCTATTTCTTTTCCCAACTGCCCGAGGTGTTTGCCAAAGCCAAGGCGGATCTGGGCTTGCTGTGGCACAACCACGGCGCGCGCATGCCCCAAGGCGGGTATTCGGATATGGACGGCATCCTGGGCCTGCGCACGGACCGGACCGAAGACAATTTTCACATCATGACGATGGCCGGGTGGCAGGATGCGGCGGCGCTGCACCGGTTTACCTATCGCGATCCGCTGCACCGGGACGGGATGAAGACGCTGCGCGACTGGGTGGACCGGTCGGATGGGGCCACAATGGTGCTGTGGTGGGCCCCGCGCGGCACGCGCGTGGCGCTGGACGAGGCCTGGGACCGGTTGCAAACCCTGCGCGCGCACGGGCCCACGACAGAGGCGTTCTCGCTGCAGGACCGGTTCGACCCGCCAGGGTGACCGGGGCGAAAACCGACGCGGTTTTCGACTGTTTTCCGACGCGGAAAACACCAGCGCAGACCGGAAACTGCGTCAGTTTCCATCCGTTTTCCGCGCCGGAAAACGCCCTTGGCAGGCCTCAGTCCGGATTGCCGCGGGTAAAGCTGATCTTGGACAGGTCCGGGGCCTTGCCGGTCACAGGGGCAAGCGTCGCATCCGGCGTCAGCACATGGCGCAACAGCGCCACGGGATGCGCCCGCAGCGTCAGGCGGGTGGACACGTAATCCTCCACCACCTCCTCGCCCAGGCTCATCTGCGGCAAAAGAGCGGTCGGCTCGTCCACCACCTCCCCGTCGATATCGCTGGCAAAAAGCGGCAGGATCGGACCCGGCGCAATCGCCTTGGCCTCCCACAGCGCATCCCGCCGCACCAGACCGAGGCCCGCGAACACATCCGCTTCGGCCAGCCGCACGATCACCTGATGGCCCAGCCCCGCCCGCCGCCACACGTCGCGCACCGACTGATAGCCGTTGCCGCGTGCGGCAGTGATCCAGCCCGCGTCCTCCTCGCTCAGCCCCTTGATCTGGCGATAGCCCAGCCGCAGGGCCAGCCCGCCCTTGCCGTCCGGCTCCATCACATTGTCCCAAAAGCTCGCGTTGATGCAGATGGGCCGCACCTCCACCCCGTGCTCGCGCGCGTCGCGCACGATCTGCGCGGGCGCATAAAACCCCATGGGCTGCGCATTCAGCAGCGCGCAGGCAAAGATGCCCGGGTGGTGGCACTTGATCCAGCTCGAGGCATAGACCAGCAGCGCAAAGCTCGCCGCGTGGCTTTCGGGAAAGCCGTAGCTGCCGAACCCCTCGATCTGGCTGAAGCACCGCGCGGCAAAGTCATCGTCATAGCCGTTCTTGCGCATACCTTGCAGGAACAGCGTGCGAAATTCGCTGACCGATCCGTGTTTCTTGAACGTGGCCAGCGAGCGGCGCAGCCGGTCTGCCTGATCCGGGGTGAAGCCTGCGCCAACAATGGCGATCTGCATCGCCTGTTCCTGAAACAGCGGCACGCCCAGCGTCTTGCCCAGCACCGCACCCAGTTCGTCCGAGGGAAAGGACACCTCCTCTTCCCCGTTGCGGCGGCGGATATAGGGATGCACCATGTCACCCTGAATGGGCCCCGGTCGGATGATCGCCACCTCGATCACCAGATCGTAGAAATTGCGCGGGCGCATGCGGGGCAGAAAGTTCATCTGGGCGCGGCTTTCCACCTGAAACACGCCCACAGAGTCGGCCTCGCAGAGCATGTCATAGACCCGCGGGTCTTCGGGCGGCAGGGTCGCCAGGGTATAGTCGCGCTGGTGGTGCATCTTGAGCAGGTCGAACGCCTTGCGGATACAGGTCAACATCCCGAGGCTCAGCACGTCGACCTTGAGGATGCCCAGCGTGTCGATATCGTCCTTGTCCCAGCAGATGACTGTGCGGTCCTCCATCGTGGCGTTCTCGATCGGCACCAGCTCGTCCAGCCGCCCGTCGGTGATGATGAACCCGCCCACATGCTGGCTGAGGTGGCGGGGAAAGCCGTTGATCTCGTAGACCAGTTCGATGGTCTGGGCGAGGCGCCGGTCGCGGTAATCCAGGCCGATCTCGGCCATGCGTTCGGCCTCGATCCCCTTGGTCGAGAAAAAGCCCCAGAGCTGGGAGGACAGCGCCGAAATCGTATCCTCACTCAGCCCCATGGCGCGGCCCACCTCGCGGATGGCGCGCTTGCCCCGGTAATGCACGACCGTGGCACACAGCCCCGCACGGTGACGGCCATAGCGTGCGTAGATGTGCTGGATCACCTCTTCGCGCCGCTCGTGTTCAAAATCCACGTCGATATCGGGCGGCTCGTCCCGCGCCTCGGAGACGAAACGTTCGAACACCATCGTGCCCATCTCGGGCGAGACAGAGGTAATGCCGAGGCAGTAGCACACGACCGAGTTGGCCGCTGATCCCCGCCCCTGACACAGGATGTTGCGCGACCGGGCAAAGGCGACGATGTCGCGGACGGTGAGAAAGTAGGGCTCGTAGTTGAGCTTGCCGATCAGTTGCAGCTCGTGCCGCAGCAGGCGCTGTGCCTTGTCCGGCGCACCTGCGGGGTAGCGCCATTTGAGCCCCTCATAGGCCAACCGCTCCAGCCGCTGGCGCGGCGTTTCGTTTTCGGTGATCTCGGAGGGATATTCATAGCGCAACTCATCAAGGGAAAAGGTCAGCGTTTCGGCAAGCGCAGCGGTGCGCTGCACCGCGTCCTCGTGCCCGGCAAAAAGGCGCAGCATGTCGGTGGCACCGCGCAGACGCCCCTCGCCATTGGCAAGCGCGGCACGGCCCAGATCGTCCACACGGCATTTCAACCGCACCGCGGTGACCACATCCGCCAGCTTGCGGCGGCTGCCGTGGTGCATGCGCGGGGCGGCAGAAGCGAGGGTCTGCAGGCCCAGGCGATGCGCCTGATCGGTGATGTGGTCGAAATGGCCCATGTCCCGCCCGTCATAGCGGGGCACCATCAGCACATGCATGTTCCCGGCAAAGCGGCGCGACAGCCGTTCCGCCTGTGTCACCCAATCACACGCGCCGCCCGTCACCGTTTGCGCATGTGGCCACAGGAGCAGGTGAAGACCGTCGGGAAAGTCTTCGAGGTCGCGCAGGCTGAGATCGCACTGGCCCTTTTCCGCCCTGAGCCGTCCGCGCGAAATGATGCGGCAGAGGCTGCGCCAGCCGGTACGGTCCTGCGGGATGACAGTGACCGGGGCGGCGTCGGTGAACAGGAGCCGCGCAGCCGGGATCAGCCGGGGGCTGACCGTGATCGTGGCGCGGGGCGGGGCGGGCAGGTGGTCCGGCCTGGGCGGCCCGATCAACCCGTGAAGCGCGTCGAACGCCTGCCGTTCCTTGACCGTGCGGGCGATCTTGCGCGCCTCCGTATGGGCCCGGACGATCCCGGCCACCGAGTTGTCATCGGCGATGGCCAACGCCTCCATCCCCAAAAGCGCGGCACGGGACATGTATTCCTCGGGGTGGGAGGCCCCGGTGAGGAAGGTGAAATTCGACGTGATCGACAGTTCGGCAAACATCGGGAACAGATTCGCAGCAGCAGAGACGCGCAGTATGTTCTATTTTTGTTCTCATTTGAAGTGTTGGAGGGGGCGCTGCCCCCGCCCTTCGGGCCCCCCGTGGTATTTTTGGTCAGAAGAAACGGGGGGTTGCGCAACATCCGGGTCGTGTCGTGGCTGTCGGGCTTGGTAGGGCTGGGGTCAAAGGAGAACCGCGATGCCCAGATACACGGCCCTGCCCACCGAGATTGTGCACCACTGGCGCGCTTGCGGCCCTGACGCGAATGGTCAGGCACCGGAACACGCCGTGTCGGATGGCAATGGCAACCGGTGCCGGCACTGCCTGCGCCTGATCCCAAAAGGCGCGCCGTTTCTGATCGTGGCGCACCGGCCGTTTGACAGGCTGCACCCCTATGCAGAGGTCGGGCCGCTCTTTGTTTGTGCGGCGGACTGCGCGCGTCATGAAGACAGCCGCGCGCTGCCAAAGGCGCTGACGACATCGCCGGATTACCTGATCAAGGGATATGCGGCGGATGAGCGGATCATCTACGGCACCGGGCGGATCGTGACGCCTGCGGACATGACCGCTGCGGTGACGGCCTTGTTTGACGACCCGGCGGTCGCGTTCATTCACGTCCGGTCGAGCCGGAACACCTGTTATCAGGCGCGCGTGGATCGCGACGACTAGGCTCTTGTCTGGTGATGGGGCTTGGCCCATAACACCCGCGCAACCACGCGAAGGACCGCCGCCCCATGACCCTCGAAGCGCCAGAGACCAAAATCGTCGACAGCTACCGTGTGGCCTGTGATGGCGGCGAAGGCGCGCTGGGACATCCGCGGGTCTGGCTGCAAATCCCCGGAGACACCGGTTGGGTCGAATGCCCCTATTGCGACTGCAAATACGTGCACCGGGATCACGTCGACGCCGCTTGAAGACTGTCGCGGCGTCGTCACCCGCGCGGAGTCAAATATGGCGTGCGCCGTGAGGCGCTCAATTTGGCAACAGCTGGGCTAGCTGATCGGGATGGCGGCCTCGGTACAAGGCAACTTGGCCGCGTTTACGTCGCCGTCGCCGAGGTAGCGCAGCACGTTCTCGCCCGTCCACGCGCGGATGTGGCGGCCCATGTCGTCCATGCCCCGGGCGATGGCTGTGCCGGTGTCCGAATCCTGGCTGAAATAGATCACCCGGCCCTTTGAGCCGTCGGAGCATTCGAACTGGGCTGTGCCCGACCCCAGCGGCCCGTCATCCGCCGCCCACGCGCCTGCGCAGACCACACCATCGCTGCGTTGCACGGCCAGTCTGCCGCTGTTCCATCCACGCGCCTGCCCGTCGAGCCACAGCCCATCGCGCCCCACGCAGGCCAGCACCCGCGCGCAGTTGTCCTGATCGCGCGTGTTCTCGCAGGCCGGCAGGTCCAGCGTCTGGGTGTCCTCGGACAGACCGGGGACGCGCAGCTCTTCGGCCTGTGCCGGGGGTGCGAGAAAAATTACCAGCGTTGCTGGCAGGACAAGGCGGATCATGGCAATACCTTCCTCATACAGCGAGGGGATATTCGCATGACTGGGACTTTCGGCAAAGGCTGCCACCTGCACCTGATCGACGGATCGGCGTTTATCTTCCGAGCGTACCACGCACTGCCGCCGCTGACCCGTAAATCGGACGGTTTGCCCATCGGGGCGGTCAGCGGCTTTTGCAATATGTTGCAGCGCTATGTCGAAGGGAACCACGGCCCGGACGCGCCGACCCATGTGGCAGTGATCTTTGACAAGGGCAGCCACACCTTCCGCAATGACCTGTATGATCAGTACAAGGCCAACCGCGACGCCATGCCCGAGGACCTGCGCCCGCAGATCCCGCTGACCCGTCAGGCGACCGAGGCATTCAACATCGCCTGCAGGGAGCTTGAGGGGTTCGAGGCCGACGACATCATCGCCACCCTCACCGTGCAGGCCCGCGCCGCGGGGGGCCGCGTGACCATCATCAGTTCCGACAAGGACCTGATGCAGCTGGTCGGCGACGGGGTCGAGATGCTGGACGCGATGAAGAACAAGCGCATCGACCGCGACGGGGTGCATGAGAAATTCGGCGTGTATCCCGAACGTGTGGTCGATGTGCAGGCGCTCGCAGGCGACAGTGTCGACAACGTGCCTGGCGCGCCCGGCATCGGGGTCAAGACGGCCGCCCTGCTGATCAATGAATTCGGTGATCTGGATGCGCTGCTGGAACGCGCGGGCGAGATCAAGCAACCCAAGCGGCGCCAGACCCTGATCGACCATGCCGACCAGATACGCCTGTCGCGCGATCTGGTGCGGCTGGACGAAGGGATGACCCTCGATTTCACCCTCGACGACCTCGAAGTGCGCGACCCGGACCCCGAACCGCTGATGTCCTTTCTGGCGGAGATGGAGTTTCGCACCCTCACCAAGCGCATCGCCGAGCAGATGGGCGTGGAGGCACCGGAGATCAAGGAGGCCGCCCCAGCCCCCGCCGACGCGCCCGAAGCACCGTCATTCGGGGACAGCGCCTATGAGCATGTCCAGACCGCAAAACAGCTGCAAACCTGGATCGACCTGGCCTACGAGCGCGGCTGGGTCGCCGTGGACACCGAAACCACCGGCCTCAACGAGATGACGGCTGACCTGGTGGGCATATCGCTTGCGGTGAATGCGGGCCACGCCTGCTATATCCCGCTGACGCATCGGCAGGGTGGCGATGATCTCTTTGGCTCCGACGCGCTGGCCGAGGGGCAGATGCCGCTGGACGTTGCACTCGAGATGCTCAAACCCGTGCTCGAGGATGACAGCATCGTCAAGGTTGGCCAGAACATGAAATACGACGCCAAGATCTTTGCGCGTCTCGACATCCACGTGGCCCCCATCGACGACACCATGCTGATGTCCTACGCTATGCATGGCGGGCTGCACGGGCACGGCATGGACACGTTGTCGGAACGCTATCTCGGCCACACGCCGATCCCGATCAAACCGCTGCTGGGCACCGGCAAATCAGCCAAGACCTTTGACATGGTGCCCATCGAAGACGCGATCACCTACGCCGCCGAGGATGCCGACATCACCCTGCGCCTCTGGCAGCTGTTCAAACCACAATTGCACGTGGCCCAGACCACGCGCGTCTATGAAACCCTCGAACGCCCCATGGTGCATGTGCTGGCGGGCATGGAACGGTCGGGCATCAAGGTCGACCGCGACACGCTCTCCCGCATGTCCAACGCGTTCGCGCAGAAAATGGCGGGGCTGGAGGCGGAAATCCACGAACTCGCGGGGCGCAGCTTCAACGTCGGCTCGCCCAAGCAGCTGGGCGAGATTCTGTTTGACGAAATGGGCATCGAAGGCGGCAAGAAGGGCAAGACCGGGGCCTACGCCACCGGTGCCGACGTGCTCGAAGACCTCGCCACGGTCCATGAACTACCGGCCCGCGTGCTTGACTGGCGGCAGCTCAGCAAGCTGAAATCCACCTATACCGACGCGCTGCAGGATCACATCAACGCCGATACCGGGCGCGTGCACACGTCCTACTCCATTGCGGGCGCGTCCACGGGCCGCCTCGCCTCCACCGATCCCAACCTGCAAAACATCCCCATCCGCACCGAAGAAGGCCGCCGCATCCGCGAAGCCTTTGTCGCGGAGGAGGGCAAGACGCTGGTGGCCCTCGATTATTCCCAGATCGAGTTGCGCATCCTTGCCCACATCGCCGACATCCCGGAACTCAAGCAGGCCTTCGCCGACGGCATCGACATCCACGCGCTCACCGCGTCCGAGATGTTCGACGTGCCGCTGGACGAAATGACCCCCGACATCCGCCGGCAGGCCAAGGCGATCAACTTCGGGGTCATCTATGGCATCTCCGGCTTTGGCCTTGCGCGCAACCTGCGCATCCCGCGGGCCGAGGCGCAGGGATTTATCGACCGGTATTTCGAACGGTTCCCCGGCATCCGCACCTACATGGACGACACCAAGGCGTTCGCGAAGGAACATGGCTACGTCCAGACCCTGTTCGGGCGCAAGATCCACACGCCCGAGATCGCGTCCAAAGGCCCCCGCGCAGGCTTCGCAGCCCGCGCTGCCATCAACGCGCCCATTCAGGGCACCGCCGCCGACGTGATCCGACGCGCGATGATCCGCATGCCCGACGCGATCAAGGAGCTGCCAGCTGCAATGCTACTTCAGGTCCACGACGAGCTGCTGTTCGAAACTGACAGCAGTGCGGTGGATGATGTGATCGAAGCCGCCCGCGCGGTCATGGAAAATGCCGCCGACCCGGTGGTGCATCTCGACGTCAAACTGACGGTGGATGCCGGGCAAGGCCAGAACTGGGCGGAGGCGCACTAGGCTCCGCAACGCAGGAGGCGCAAATGTTGCAGACATGGGAAGAGTTGAAAACCCTCGCCCTGTCGCTCGACCTGCCAAATGTCGAGCTGGGCACCTCCTGGGGCAACGAGACCCTGAAGGCCCACGGCAAGATGTGGACGTGGTGGTCGCCTTATGTCGAGGCTGCCGTGTTCAAGGGCAGCATCGAGGAGCGCGACATTCTGATGGCTGCCGATCCAGACACGTTCATCCTGCACCCTCACTACGCCAAACACGGCCTGATCCTGGTGGCCGCAGGCCAGATTGACCCCGCCTGGGCCGCAGCCCGCCTGCAATCCACATGGCGCAGCATGGCACCGAAACGGTTCCTCAAGGAATGGGATGCCGCGCAAGATGGAACCTGACCGGATCGAGGTAAAGTCACGCGCCGCCCTGCGCGCCTGGCTCGCCGAACATCATGACACCGCGAGCTCAGTCTGGCTGGTGGTCTACAAAAAACCATCGCCGCATTACCTGCCCTGGGGCGACGCGGTCGAAGAGCTGCTGTGCTGGGGTTGGGTCGATTCCGTCACCCGGCGGATCGATCAGGCACGGTCTTCCTATCGCATCTCACCACGCAATCCGAACTCCGCATGGTCGGCTGTCAACAAGGCCAAGGTTGCAGCCGCCCGCGCGTCCGGTGCCATGACACCCGCCGGCGAGGCGCTGATCGCCGCGGCCAAGGCAAACGGGATGTGGCATTTTCTGGATGATGTCGAACGGTTGGAGGTGCCCGCGGATTTGCAAGCGGCGCTGGATGGGTCTGTCCTGCGGGCAGCATGGGACGCCTATCCGAGATCCGTGAAACGCGGCGCGCTGGAGTGGGTGAAAACGGCCAAAACCGAACCTACGCGGGCGAGGCGCATCGCGGACATCGCGACGTCAGCACGTGATGGGCGGCGACCGTCTCCGCTCCGGAGGTAGGGGGCCTGTCCGATACGGGTCATTCGGCGGCATCATCCCGCACGGTGATCGCGGCCACGATGCGCCGTGCGAACGGGGCAACAATCAGCACCGCCGGAAATGCAATCGCCCAGCTTGGCAACCACGCGCCGATCCACTGCGCGACAAAGTCCGACACTAACCCGATCGCCAGAAACGTCGAAATGCCCGACACCAGAAGAGACATCATCCCGCTGAGGAAAAACCCAAAGACAATGTGCGCGTACCGAGCCGGAATCATGGGCTGCCCCTTTTGCTGTGGTGACCAACGGCAAAATATGGCGCACGCGTTCGGCGTTAAAGTGCGATGGCGCACAGGGCTAGCGCATCCAGCCAAGGCTGCGCTCTGTCCGGTCGCCCGCGTTGTATTCCGCGCTCACCCAACTGGCATAGCCACGCGCATCAATCGCGGCGAACAGTGCGGGGAAATCAACCGATCCGGTCCCCGGCGCGGTGCGATCCGGCGCATCGCCGATCTGGATGTGGTGGATCAATGGCGCGTGCGCTTCGAACGCAGCGGTGGCATCGCCCGTGATCATCTGTGCGTGAAAACTGTCGAATTGTAGCCCAAGCCGGTCTGATCCCACCTCTGCAATGATATCCGCGGCCATATCGAAATCATTCAGAAACCATCCGGGCTGCGCCTCGGGGCACAGGGGCTCGAGCGTCAGTCGCATCCCCTCCGGCACATCGACGCAGGCGCGACGCAGGTTGCTGATCAACGTCCCGCGCGCGGCAGGCCCCTCGGCGACACCGCTCAGCACATGGATAACGCCCGCACCCAGCGCCTGCGCGTAGCGCACCGCCCGCCGCATGTCGTAATCAAAGCGTTTCTCGCCCCCCGGCACAGCCGCAAATCCGCGCGCGCCACCGGTGTAATTCGGGCCCGGCGCGTTCAGCAACACAAACCGCAACCCGTTGCGGCGCAGGGCTTTTTGCGTCTCGGGCGCGGGCACGTCATAGGGTTGCAGGACCTCCACCGCCTCAAAGCCCGCCTCAGCGGCGGCGTCGAACCGGTCAAGGTAGGGCAGCTCGGCCCAGAGGTAGCTCAGATTGGCTGCAAAGCGGGGCATTGCGCGACCCTAGCGGGCGGATGCGGCAGGCGCCAGCCGGTCAAAACCGTTCGACCCACGGGCGCAGCGCGATCTCGTTCGACCAGGTTGACCGGTGCTGATCCATCAGGCCCAGATAGGCGTCGGCAATGGCGTCCGGGTCCAGCATCTTGTCGCTGCCATCATCGGTGCGTTCTGCCCGCGCCATGTTCGAGATACCGCCGTCGATGTTCACCCACGCCACGTGCACGCCCTGGGGGTGCAATTCGCGCGCCATGCTTTCCGCCAGCCCGCGCTGCGCGAACTTGCCCATGGCAAAGGACGCCGATTGCGGGAACCCCTTGACCCCCGCAGACGCGCCCGTGAACAGGATGGTGCCGCGCGCGCCGTTTGCAGGCTCCTGCTCCAGCATCCGGCCAGCCGCAGCCCGGCCCAGCAGGAACGAGCCGAAGGCGGTGATCTCCATCGCGCGCCGCACCTCGTCGGGGTCCAACGTCGCGACGGGGCCGCGCGCCCGTGCCGACGGGTTGTAGATCGCTACATCGATGCGCTCGGGGATGCCGGCAAACAGCGCCTCCATCTGCGCCGGATCGCTGCCATCGAGTGCGACGGCCTGCGCGCCCGTTTCAGCCACCAGATCATCCAGTTTTGACGTATTGCGCGCGCCCAACACGATTGGGTGCCCCCGCGCCGCCAGTTTACGCGCGAGCGAGGCGGACAGCCCGTTGCCTGCGCCGATGATCACCGCTGTGCCAAGTGCCATTGGGATGCCCCCCGTTGATGCGTTTCGTTGATGCATTTCGCGGGCATCATGGCCTGCCACGGGGTCAAAGCCAAAGCGTACCGCGCGCACATGCGCTGTGCGTCAGCTGGGCAATTCCTCCGACGGGATTATGCCAAAGAACCGGCCACCCGACCACACACCGAACCAGCCATCGTGATGCACGCCCAGATCGACGAGCCGGTAAAAGCTCTTGCGGTCAATCAACGCCTCGAGGTCCGCGCGGATCAGCACATAGGGCGACGGCTCACCGGTTTCGGGGTCACGCTCCACCCGGATCGGATGCTCCGGCCCCGCGGTGGCCACGTCGTCCACCTGCGTGACAAAGCGCAGGTCCTGCGCCTCACCCGCGCCCCGCACCTCAAAGTCGATGGCGACGAACGGGGCGTCATCCACCACGATGCCGACCTTTTCCACAGGCGTGACGAGGAAATACTTGCCCCCCTCCCGCTTGAGAATCGATGAAAACAGCTTGACCAGACCCGGCCGCCCGATGGGCGTGCCTTGGTAAAACCACGTCCCATCACGTGCGATGCGCATGTCCAGATCACCGCAAAACGGCGGATTCCAGAGATGTACGGGCGGCAATCCGCGTGTTTTTGCGGCAGTGATCGACGCCACCAGCCCTTCTGCATCGGGTGTCACGGTTTTTTGTGCGCTCATCTCTTTTGCCATTCCCTGTCGCAGGCATAGGTTGTTAGCTAACAGCATATACCCCGGAAGAAAGAGAAGTCATGGCTGACGCAGAGGATCTTGTCACGGATATCGAGGCACTGGGTGCCAAGTTGGCGGAGGCCAAGGCGTCGATCACCAACCGGTTCATCGGACAGGAACGGGTGGTGGAACTGACGCTGACCGCGCTGCTGTGCGGTGGGCACGGGCTGCTGATCGGCCTGCCGGGGCTGGGCAAGACACGGCTGGTGGAAACGCTGTCCACCGTCATGGGGCTGCACGGCAACCGCATCCAGTTCACGCCGGACCTGATGCCGGCGGACATTCTCGGCTCCGAAGTGCTGGATACCGCCGAAGACGGCACGCGGGCGTTCCGCTTTGTGCCCGGCCCGATCTTTTGCCAGCTGCTGATGGCGGACGAGATCAACCGCGCTTCGCCCCGGACGCAATCGGCCCTGCTGCAGGCGATGCAGGAAAAGACGGTGACCGTCGCAGGTCAGGACCGCCCGCTGGGCGTGCCGTTCCACGTGCTGGCCACCCAGAACCCGATCGAACAGGAGGGGACGTACCCCCTCCCTGAGGCGCAGTTGGACAGGTTCCTCGTGCAGATCGATGTGCTTTATCCCGACCGGGGCACCGAACGCGACATCCTGCTGGCCACCACGGGCACCGAGGATGCGCAATCGACGCAGGTGTTCGACACCGACGGGCTGCTGGCCGCACAGACGCTGCTGCGCCGCATTCCGGTGGGCGACAGCGTGGTCGAGATGATCCTTGATCTGGTGCGCGCCTTCCGCCCCGGTGAGGCCGACGCCTCCGACAAGGTTCGAGAGACGGTGGCCTGGGGCCCCGGCCCGCGTGCGGCACAGGCGCTGATGCTGGCGGTGCGCGCGCGCGCCCTGCTTGACGGTCGGCTGGCCCCCTCGGCGGAGGATGTGATCAACATGGCCCGCCCGGTGCTGAGCCACCGGATGGCGCTGAACTTTGCCGCGCGGGCACGCGGGGACAGCCTGGCCGACCTGATTGACGAGACCGCCTCCACACTCAGCCGCAAAGCCGCCGCCGCGTGATCACACCCACCACCCTCCGCGCGCAGGCCGAGACACAGGCCGCACGCCTGCCGCCCCTTTTGGCGCGGGCAGAGCATCTGGCCGGTGCCGTCCTGCTGGGCGACCACGGGCGCAGGCGCGCCGGGATGGGCGATGATTTCTGGCAATACCGCCCGGCGCAGATCGGCGACAGCCGCCGCATGATCGACCACCGCCGGTCGGCCATGGGCGACGTGCAGTTCGTGCGCGAACGCGAATGGCAGATCGCGCAATCCGTCATGCTCTGGGTCGATCAGGGGGCCGCGATGCGCTTTGCCTCCGGGCCCGACCTGCCGACCAAGGCGGACCGCGCCCGGGTGCTGAGCCTTGCGCTGGCCATTCTGCTGATCCGTGGCGGCGAACGCGTGGGCCTGACCGGCACAGCGCTGCCGCCCCGCCGTGGCAACGCGCAAATCCTGCGTCTGGCCGAGATGTTCTCCGAAGACGCCACCGATGACTACGCCCCGCCCGAACACCGGGCCATGATCCCGCACGCGCGCGCCGTGTTCGTTTCGGACTTCATGGGTGACATTGACGCGGTGAAACTGGCGCTGACCAAGGCGGCGGATCGCGGCGTGCGCGGTGTGCTCTACCACGTGCTGGATCCCGCCGAAGAGGCATTCCCCTTTCGCGGGCGCACCATATTCGAAAGCGTCGGCGGCACGCTGGAACATGAAACGCTCAAGGCGTCCGAGCTCAAGGACCGCTACCTGTCCCGCCTCGCCGCCCGCAAGGACGAGTTGCAGGCGCTGTGTTCCGTGGCGGGCTGGCGCTACGGCATCCATCACACGGGCTCGTCGGCGCAATCGGGGCTGCTGTGGCTCTGGCGGGCGCTGGATGGCGGGGTTTCACGCACATGATGATCCTTGGCCCCATCGGCTTTGCCGCGCCCTGGTTGCTGCTTGCCCTCGTCGCGCTGCCGATCCTGTGGATCATCCTGCGCGCCATTCCGCCTGCACCCCTGCGCCAACGCTTTCCCGGCGTGGCGCTGCTGCTGGGCCTGCAAGATGACGAGGCGGTGTCGGACCGCACGCCGTGGTGGTTGCTGCTGCTGCGGATGCTGGCCGTGGCCGCGATCATCATCGGGCTGGCCGGTCCTATCCTGAACCCCGACGACAATGCAGATGCCGGCGACGGCCCCCTGCTGGTCGTGGTCGACGGCAGCTGGGCCGGGGCCAGTCGCTGGGCGCAGGCGATGGAGGCGGTGGACGCCGAACTGCGCCGCGCAGGCTCTGCCGGGCGCGAGGTCGCGTTGCTGCATCTAGCTGACCCGGACGCAGCAACATTTCAGGCGGCCAATGCGGCTGTGGCACGGCTCGCGGGCCTTGCACCACAACCCTGGCAGCCCGGGGTCTTGAGTGACGTGACCGACGCCTTGCCCGACGGGTCGTTCGAGACGGTGTGGTTCAGCGACGGCCTCGAATACGAAGCACGCCCGGACATCCTGGCGGCCTTGCAAGCCCGCGGCCCCGTCCGCGTCACACAAACCGGTGCCAGCGTCGTGGCATTGGCCCCCGCGATCTACGAGGACGGCACCGTGCAACTGACCGCGCGCCGGTCCGCACCCGGCCCCGAACGCGGCGTAACGATCCTTGCGCAGGGGCGCGACCCCGCAGGCAACGCAGCCATCCTTGCCTCTGCCAACGCGGTGTTCGAGGACGGCGCAACCGACGCGCAAACCGCTCTCGCCTTGCCGTCGGAACTGCGCGCGCGCATCACCCGGTTCGAGGTGCAGGCCACCCGCTCTGCCGGGGCCGTGACGCTGGTCGATGACAGCCTGCGCCGGCGCGAGATTGCCCTGATCGCCGGGCGCGAAGGCCGCGAAGGGTTGGAGCTGTTGTCCCCGCTGCACTACCTCGAACGCGCGCTGGTCGAGACGGCCGACCTGCTGGACGGCGCGCTGGGTGATGTTCTGCCCGCCAACCCCGACGTGATTGTGCTGGCAGACGTGGCGACCCTGTCGGGTGGCGAGGCTGACGCCATAACCGAATGGGTCGAAGAGGGCGGCATGCTCGTTCGCTTTGCCGGGCCACGCGTCGCCGCCAGCGACATCAGCCGCGCCGAGGAAGACCCGCTGATGCCCGTGCGCCTGCGCTCCGGCGGGCGCAGCGTCGGCGGCGCGATGAGCTGGGGATCACCAAAGACACTGGCGCCCTTCCGCGAGAACTCCCCGTTCTTTGGCCTGACGGTCCGGGAAGATGTAGAAATCACGGCGCAGGTCATGGCACAGCCCGACCCGACCCTGGCCGAACGCGTCATCGCCGAATTGAGCGACGGCACACCGCTGGTCACGCGCAAGCGCATGGGCCAAGGGCAGATCGTTCTGTTCCACGTCACGGCCAACGCCGAATGGTCGACGCTGCCCCTGTCGGGCCTCTTCGTCGAGATGCTGGAACGGCTGGCGATATCCTCCACCGCAGCCCGCCCCGCCGCCGAGGACCTGGAGGGCACGGTCTGGACACCGCAGATCGTCATGGACGGCTTTGGCAGCCTGCGTGATGCAGGCGCGATGCCCGGCGTGCCGGGCCCGCAGCTGGTCACCGACCCCGCCGGGCCGGACCTGTTGCCCGGCGTCTACACCTCCACTGATCGCAGTCTGGCGCGCAATGTGCTGACCGCTGACGCCACGCTGGTGGCGGCTGCATGGCCCGTGAGTGTGCCGGTGTCGGGTCTGACCAACCGGCCGCCGCAACCGCTGGGCGGGCTGCTGCTGGCGCTTGCCATCGGGCTGCTGCTGGCGGACGTGATCGCCTCTCTCGCCCTGTCTGGCCGCCTCACCGGAGGGCTGCGTGGCAGCCGGACGGCGTCGGTCGCTATCGCCCTTGCGCTGGTCATCCCCGCAACGGATCTGCGCGCGCAAACCACAGAAGACACCGCCCTGAACGCCGCCGCCGAGGTCGTGCTGGCCCATGTCATCACCGGCGACCGACAGCTGGACGAGATCGCCGAGGCGGGTCTGCGCGGCCTCTCCGACACGCTGTTCTTCCGCACCTCGGTCGAGCCTGCGGACCCCATCGCCGTCAACCTCGAGACGGACGAATTGGCGTTCTTTCCCATGCTCTACTGGCCCATAACGCCGGATCAGCCGCGCCCCTCGCGCGAAGCCTATGCCAGGCTGAACGACTACCTGCGCTCCGGCGGCCTGATCCTGTTCGACACGCGCGACGGCGACATCGCGGGCTTTGGGTCGGCCAGCCCCAACGGGCGCAAGCTGCAGGACCTCGCCGCACCGCTCGACATTCCCGCGCTGGAGCCTGTGCCGCGCGATCACGTGCTCACGCGTACCTTCTACCTGCTGCAGGACTTTCCCGGTCGCCACCTTGGTGGTGAGGTCTGGGTCGAGGCCGCGCCCCCCGGTGCCGAACAGATCGAAGGGATGCCCTTTCGCAACCTCAACGACGGCGTCACACCCGTGGTGATCGGCGGCAATGACTGGGCCGCCGCCTGGGCGGTGACGTCTTCCGGTCAGGCGATGCTGCCCGTGGGCCGCGGCTTTGGCGGGGAACGGCAGCGCGAACTGGCGTACCGCTTTGGCGTGAACCTCGTGATGCACGTCCTCACCGGCAATTACAAAAGCGATCAGGTCCACGTCCCTGCCTTGCTGGATCGGTTGGGCCAATGACCGGTACCGTTCTCTTTGACCCGCTGCTGCCCTGGCCGATCCTGGCCGTGCTGGCCATCCTCGTGGCGGGTGGCGTCGGCCTTGCGCTGATGCGCGGGCTCAGCGGCTGGGCCCTGCGCGGGCTGGCGGGGCTCGTCGTGCTGGCCGCCCTCACTGGTCCCGCCTTCCAGCAGGAAGACCGCGCACCGCTGACCGACATCGTGATCATCGCCGAAGACCAGAGCGCGAGCCAGCAACTGCCCGGACGTCCAGAACAGACCGCCACCGCAGCCGACGCGCTGGAGGCGACGCTGAACGCCCGCGACGGGGCCGAAGTGCGCCGCATCACCGTCCCGGATGGCGAGGAAGACGCCGGCACCCGCCTGATGACCGCCCTGTCCGATGCGCTGGCCGAAGAGCCGCGCGCACGTATCGCCGGGCTGATCGCGGTCAGCGACGGGCAAGTGCATGACGCCGATCTGCCGCTGGACCTGCCCGCGCCGCTGCACCTGTTGCTGACCGGGCGCGACACCGACTGGGACCGCCGCCTGATCGTCAAGAACGCCCCCGCCTTTGCCATCATCGGCGAATCCGTCACCCTCACCCTGCGGATCGAGGACAGCGGCGCGGCCCCCACCGACACAGGACTTGCCCCGCTTGACATCTCGGTCGACGGGGCGGAGCCGCAGCGCTTCAACGTGCGCATCGGCGAGGATGTGGAACTGCCCGTGACCCTGCCCCATGGCGGGCTCAACGTGATCCAGTTCACCGTTCCGGAGGCCGAGGGCGAGCTGACCGACCGCAACAACACCGCGCTGATCCAGATGAACGGCATCCGCGACCGGCTGCGCGTACTGCTGGTGTCGGGCGAGCCTCATGCCGGTGGGCGCACATGGCGCAACCTGTTGAAATCCGACAGTTCCGTGGACCTCGTCCATTTCACCATCCTGCGCCCCCCGGAAAAGCAGGACGGCGTGCCGGTCGGTGAGCTGTCGCTGATCGCGTTCCCCACGCGCGAGCTGTTTCTGGAAAAGATCGACGATTTCGACCTGATCATCTTTGACCGCTACAAGCGGCGCGGCATTCTGCCTGCGCTCTACCTCGACAATGTGGCGCGCTACATCCGCGAGGGTGGGGCCGTTCTGGTCGCCGCCGGGCCGGACTTTGCCAGTGCCGACAGCCTCTATCGGTCGCCTTTGGGTCAGGTCATGCCGGCCCAACCCTCCGCCCGCGTGCTGGAGGAGGCCTACCGCCCCGAAGTGTCCGAGATCGGTGAGCGGCACCCGGTGACAACCGGCCTGCCGAGTGCCGGGGACTGGGGCCGCTGGCTGCGCCAGATCGACGTTGAGCCGCGTTCGGGCCAGACCGTGATGGAGGGTGTGGACGACCGCCCCCTGCTGATCCTCGACCGGGTCGAGGAGGGGCGCGTGGCGCTCTTGGCCTCTGATCATGCGTGGCTGTGGAACCGCGGCTACGAGGGCGGCGGCCCGCAGCTGGAACTGCTGCGCCGCCTCGCCCATTGGATGATGAAAGAGCCCGAGCTGGAAGAAGAGGCGCTGACCGCTGTGGCCACCGGCCAGAACATGCGCATCGCCCGCCGCACGCTCGAAGAAACGGTGCCCCCGGTGACTGTCACCGGCCCCGACGGCAGCGTCGTAACCCTCAACATGGTGCAAACCGCACCGGGTCTCTTCGAGACCGATTTCGAAGGGCCGGAGATCGGCCTTTATCGGCTGGCCAATGGCGACCAAGAGACGGTGATCGGCCTCGGCCCCGCAGCACCCAAGGAATTCGAGGCGACCATCGCCTCCGGTGACGTGCTTGAGGAGCGGATCGCGAGCACCCGGGGCGGTATCATCCGGATCGAGGACGGCGTGCCGCGCCTGCGCAATGTCCGCGAGGGGCGGCCCGCTGCGGGGCGGGGCTGGATCGGCCTGACTCCCCGCGGTGCCTACGAGACGGTGGATGTGCGTCAGTCGGCGCTGTTGCCGCCTTGGCTCGTGCTGTTGCTGGCCGCCGGGTTCATCACCGCAGCATGGCTGCGCGAGGGACGCCGCTAGGGCCGCGCCTGCACCGTCACGTGGGCCGATTGGCCATGCGCATCAATCACTGCGATATCGGAAAATCCGGGCCCGAGCGGCCCCAACGCAATCTGCCGGCTGCGCTGCTGTACCTCGACCGGTGCGCCGTTGACCAGCACGGTCAGCGGCAAACGCCCGCCCCTGATCTTGAGTACGGTGTCCGGTGCCGCCAGCACCGCCCCGTCGGGCGGAAATGCGACCACCGGCCCGTCTGAACCCGCGCCGCTGTCGCCAAAGCGGCGCAGGTGCTGCGGCAGTTGGGCCTGTGTGACGATCAGCGTGTCCGGCGGGGGCGGTGGCAACGGGTCGTAGTCCGGCTTCAACCGGCCAAACACCTCGAATAGGAGCGGCGCGGCGTGATCCCCGCCAAACGCGCCCGGCACCGGCGTCCCGTCGGGCCGCCCGATCCACACGCCCACCACATGCCGCCCGTCAAAGCCCACGGCCCAGGCGTCACGGTGTCCGTATGACGTGCCCGTCTTGTAGGCGAGGCCCGCGCGCGCGCCCGGCGGTGGCGGAATGTCGGCAAGGATATCGCCCACCTGCCACGCCGCACGCGGGGCCAGCACCACCGCCCCGCCTCGCCCCTGTCCGCCCAGCACATGCAATGGCCGTGCCCGCCCGCCCTGCGCCAACCCGGCATACAGCGTCACGAGGTCCTCGAGGCTCACACCCACACCCCCAAGCGCGACCGCCAACCCCGGTGCCGCATCACCCGGCAGGCGCGGCGTCACCCCAAAGCCGCGCAGCGCCGCCATCAGCCGGTCCGGCCCAAGCGCGTCGGTCAGCGCCACGACCGGCACGTTCAGCGACTGCGCCAGCGCGTCGCGCACTGCGATATCGCCGCGAAAGAAGCCGTCGAAATTCTGCGGAGCGTAGCGCCCGAAATGCATCGGCGCGTCGGTGATCACCGTCTCGGGATGCGCCAGCCCCCGGTCAAAGGCGAGCGCATACACAAGTGGTTTGAGCGTGGACCCCGGCGAGCGCGCGGCGCGCACCATGTCCACAAATCCCAGCGTCCGGGCGGCATCCGAATAGGCAGGCGCGCCCAGCCGTGCCAGCACCGCGCCCGTCTGGTGATCGGCAACCACCACCGCCACCGAAACACCCGTCGGCAGGCCCGCCACATGGGTGCGGGCCAGTGCCGTCACCTGCATCTGAACGCCGCGCGACAGCGTGGTGTCAAAGCGGCGTGCATCCGGGTCGGCGGCGCGCAGCCCGTCAGCCAGATGCGGTGCAAGCTGCGGCACGCGGCGCATCCGGGCCGGCACCGGGGTCTCGCTCGGCAGCTGGTCCAGCCGCGCCAGCACACGGTCGCGCGCGGCGCGCGCCTGCGCTGGATGATGATCCGGGCGGCGCGATTCCGGCGCTTGGGGCAGCGCGATCAGCAACGCCGCCTCTTCCGGTGACAGGCGGCGCGGCTCCTTGCCGAACCACAGGAGGCTGGCGCTGCGCACCCCCTCGATCCGGCCGCCGTAGGGCGCGTGCTGCAGGTACAGCTGCAGGATCCCGTCCTTGGTCAGCCGACGCTCCAGCGCCCAGGCGACACGCATCTGACGCAGCTTGCCCGTTACCGACCCGGTCGGGCCGTTCTCCAGCAATCGCGCCACCTGCATGGTCAGGGTGGAGCCGCCCGAGACGACGCGCCCGCGCCAAACCGCCTGCCCCACCGCACGACCCATTGCGCGCAGATCAACACCCCCGTGCCGCCAAAACCGCTTGTCCTCGTACCGCACCAGCATATCGATGAGCCCGGCGTCCACATCCGCCGTCCGCACCGCCAGCCGCACGCGCCCATCCTCGACGTCGAACGCGCGCAGCAGGTGCCCGTCCCGGTCCCGCATTTCCACGGATGTCTCGGCCAGAACGGGCGGCAGCACCGTCCGGTCGACCCAGCGCGACCACCCGGCGTGCACGCCAAGCGCGGGCAGCACGCTGACCGCCAGCAGCATCAGCGCGAGGCGCATGGTCACTCCCGCACCTCCGTGCGGCCTGTGCCGGTCACGGCGCGGTATTCGGCGCGGTACATATCCTCGACCAGAGCGGCGGGGTGGTGGAACGTTCCCGGGCTCACCGCCCGCGCGATATAGGCCAGTTGGAACGTGTCCGCGCTGCGATGATCAACGGCGGCCACAAAACGATCGGTCCGGAACTCCGCATGTTGGGCCGTGGCCGGTTTCAGCCAATCCAGCGCCCGGATGTCACCCGAGCGCAGCAGGTTGGGGTTGTCGATCTCCAACCCCGCGGGCAGGGGATCATCCACGATCAGCCGTGCGCCCACCTCTTCGAACGGGGTCACCTCCAGCACGATGACCCGCCGTTCCCCGACCTGCCATGGCCCGTCTGCCGGCGTGCCCTCCATGCTGAAGGCACGGCGCGTGATCGCATATCCGTATCCACCCGCCTCGGGCGCGACCAAGGGCACGCCGAGTGTGGTCAGCGTGACGTCCTGCGCGCTCCCCGAGATGTTGGCGATCACCGATGCAGCCGCGCCCGGTGCATGGGTCTGCACCACCGGCCCGGTCACCGGCGCGCCGTCCACCGCAAAGGCCGCAGGCCCGCCCGGGCTGCGCAGCGCCTGCGCCGCCATAACGATCTGCGCGGCCTCCTGCGTGGAATAATTGCGCAATTGCCCGGTGATTGCACTGGCCAGTGCAGTGCGGTCCACGCGGGTGCTGCCAGCCTGTGCCGCAAGGTGCAGCACGCCCGCCGCATCCCGGATGCGCGTGCCGAAATCGGCGCGCCAGCGGGGCGCGTCGGAACTGCTGGCCAGCGCCATATCCTGCGCCAGCCCGAACATCCGGTCCGCCCGCGCCTGTTCACCGTATTGCGCCAGCGCCGCACCCAGCTGCGCCCGCGCCAGCGGTGTGGCAAAGGCCGTCGCCTTGGCATCCGCGTAGTAACGCAGATCACCGATGCGTGCCGCCCCCTCGCGGGCCAGCACCATGAGCGCATAGGCCAGGTCTTCTCCACCGCTGTCGAAGGCGGGCGCGTAGTTCACCCGGTTGCGCAGGTTGTCCAGCGCCAGCGTCATGGCATGGTCCGGCACCGCGTAGCCCGCCAGCCGCGCCTGACTGAGAAAGTCGGTCACGTAGGCGTCCAGCCAAAACTCCCCCGCCTGCGCCCGCCACAGGCCAAAGGCCCCGCTGCTGGCCTGCCGTGTCAGCACCCGCGCGATGGCGTCGTTGATCCGTTTGTCCACATCCGCCAGCCCCGCCCCGGTGGCCAGATCAGCGGCATGCAGCAGCGGCAGCGCGGCAGAGGTCACCTGTTCGGTGCAGCCATAGGGGTAGCGGTCCAGCTGGCGCATCAGCCCCGGCATGTCGAACCGGGCCAGCGGGCCTGCGGCCACGCTCACCTCGGCCCCGGCAGGGCGCAACCCGGCAAAGAGGTTGTCGTCCAGCGTCAGCGCCTCGCCCGCGGCCAGCGTCAGCCTGCGGGTCGTGGACACCGTCGGGTCATTGGCACGCACGCCCAGCGTCAGCGCCTTGCGGATCGCTGTGCCGTCAGGCGTTGTCAGGGTTGCGGTGATCACGTGGTCGCCCGCCGCGTCGGCCTGCAACGGCAAAGCGACGCGTACCGTTCCATTATCCGCGATATCGATCTGCTCGGGTGCCCGGCCAAGGGTCAGGCCGGGGGCCGTGACCGACAGCGCCATCGGGCCCGCCGGGCCAGCCGCGTGCACGAATTCCAGTTGCAGCCGGCTCTGATCGCCCGGCGCCATAAACCGTGGCATCGCCGCCGACACCACAACCGGGTCGCGCGCCACCATGTCCGCCTGCGCCTGACCGACACCCTCTGCCGACCACGCGACCGCCATCAGGCGGATCGTGCCGTTGAAATCGGGTCGCGGCACCGGGATCGTCGCCGTACCATCAGCGGCCAATGCGATGGGGCCGGAGAACGCGGCCATCACCGCTGCGGTCGGGGGTGGGCCCTGACGTTGCATCTGTGCCGCGGCATCGCCGCCTGACCGGATGGAGCCCAATGCACCGCTTTGCGCATCGATGAGCCGGCCATAGAGGTCGCGCAGATCCACACCCAGACGCCGCTGGCCAAAGTAGTGGCCCTGCGGATCGGGTGCATCAAACCCGGTGAGGTTCAGGATACCCACATCAACCGCCGCCAGCGTAACGTAGCCTTGCGCGCCGCCAAGGCCCGCGACCTGCACAGTGACCGCCGTCTCTCCCGCCTGCCCGCTCACCGTGTCGGGCGCTGTGATCGTCACGTCCAGCGCACGCGCGCCCGGATCGACGGTCGCATGCGCGATACCCAGCGCGCGCGAGGGGCCAAAGGCGTCCTGCGACCCGCTTCGCAGGATCGACGCGGCGACATAGGCCCCCGTCCCCCACGCCTCGGTCACGTCCAGCGATATCGCGTTTTCGCCTGATGTTATCGGTACCACACGCCGTTCAATCACCTCGGAGCCCAGAACAGACACAAGCGCCACCCCGTCAAACGGTGCGTCCACGCGCAGGGTCGCGGTGTCGCCGGGCGCATAGGCTTCGGCGTTCAGGGCCACCGGGGCCACGTCGGGCGTGTCGCTGCCGTCCGCCGCGCCATACCATCCGGCGGCAAAGCCAAGGGACGTCGCGGTGTAGCCACCGCCCGCAGCCTCGACGACGATCTCGTAATCCCCCCAATCGGTCGGGACCGAGACCTGTACCGGCGCATCGGACAAGATCACATCGCCCCGGGCGACGCGGCTGCGCGTCGTGACAGGCTCCCAATTCCAGTTGCCGTAAAGCTGATACCACTGGTACCGCGTCTCGACCCGGTTGACGGTCCATGTGGCTTGCATCGGCTGGGTCGCGCCCACGGCGATCAGGTCAAACTGCGCCTCCGCCCCTTCGGGCAGCACATCGTCAAAACCCGGGCGCACGCCGATTACCGGGCCTGACGGGGCCACGGGCCGGGTCACCGTCCGCTCCACAGGGCGCCCGGCACCGTCGGAGACGCGCAGGGTCACGGCGGCTTGCAGCAGCACGCCCTCGGCCTCCACCTCCGGCCAGTTCAGGGGAACGCTGACCCGGCCCGCCGCGTCCGTGCGCAAGCGTGGCAGCGCCGCTTGTCGCGCGGAAAAGGGTGCGTCGTGCCGCCCGAACCGATAACCGGGGCGGTCGGCCAGCGTATCGCGGCGGGTCAGGCGCAGCTCACCCTCCACCGCCAGATCAGCGCCCGGCGCACCAAAGAGGTAGCGCGCCTCCGCCGCGACCTGCGTGCGTGCGCCCTGTTGCAGGGGGGCGTCGGGCAGGTCCAGCGTGACATCGATCCGCTCGGGCACGAAATCCTCGACCAGCACCGTCCGGCTGGCGAGCGGGGGCGCGTTCAGGTCGTTCCTGATCTCCAGCCGCCAGGTGCCGCGCGGGACCGCCTGCCCAAGCGGCATGGAAAAGACGTGGCCGCCTGACCTGTCGGCATCACTGCGCTGGCGACTGTATTCCACCCCATCGGGCCGATAGAGCATCGCGGTCACCGGCATGCCCGGCAGTGCCGCGGCCTGCGCATCGCGGGCCAGTGCCGTGACGTGCACCGTCCCGCCCGGGCGGTAGGCCCCCCGGTCCGTGGTCACGAACATGTCGATGGGCGGCGCGGGTGCGCGCCCCTCGACGCCCCGGTCCGACAGGTCAAAGGCCGGGTCGGTCAGCGGCAGGAAGACGAAATCGTCGCCCTTGCGCACCTGCAACACCGCAGGCGCTGCCGCACCCCGGCCCCGGGTCACACCCGGCGGAAAGGTCACAAAGCCTTCGTTATCGCTTTGCGCCTCGGCCAGCACCGCGTTCGCGCGCGAGATCAGGGTGACCGTCGCCTCCGGCACGGCACTGGCATCGCCAAGCGCGCGAATGGCGGCGGTCAGGCCGTCATTGCCCTGCCACGTGGTCACGCCCAGATCGGACAGCACGAACCATTGCGTGGCCGACGCCTGATCGTAAGGATCGCTGCCCGGCACACGGGCCGACAGCACATAGATGCCCGCAGGCTGGTCGCCCAGTGCCGCATCCAGCGGCAGCCGTGTGCGTGTGTCAACGTTCAGATCGCCGGCTATGGTACCGGTACCATTCCAGACCTCTTCGCCCATCGTGTCGTTGAACGACTGTTCCTGCCATTGCGACAGAGGGCGTCCAAACAGGTCCTCGCGCAGGGCGCGGACAAGGTTGCGGTCGCTCACCCGCGACAGGGTCAGATCGACCTCATCCAGGTTGACCGTATCCACCGGCAGCGCCGCGTTGCCACCGCGCGACAGCACGTATGCGCGCCCGGGAAACCGCACCGACGGCGCGCGGTCGCGGACGTAGATCGCAAGCTCCACATCCCGCGCCAGCGTCTCGCCACTGGCGGCGGGCAACCCTTCGCGCAGGGTGACGCGGTAGCGCGCCCCGTGACGTGCACCATCAAGGCACAGTTGCACCCCGTCGGCCTGCGCCACCAGATTGGCCTCCCCGGCGCTGACATAGGGGTCGTAGTCGAACCCGGTCTTGATCAGCGGCTCGGAAAAGGTGGCGCAGATGCGCGGGTTGGCGGCGTCGTTGTCCACCCGGTGTTCGGTGACCCGGAAGCCGTATTTGCCAATTGCGCTGTCCAGCAGGTCGGCGGTGCTGTCGCGCGGTTGCAAGGATTGCGCCAGCCGCAGCGGTGCGATCATGTCGCGCCCGCGCCCCGTCGCCTCGTAGGCCAGCGCCAGTTCGATCAGGGCCGTGGCCTGCGCGCCTGCCGATGCCGCGCGCAAGTAGCCGTTCAGCGCAGCGGGCACCGCCTCGGCGCGGCCACGCCGCCGCTGGGCTGATGAAACAGCGTCACCCAACCGCCGCGCATGATCGGCATAGCGCACCCACAGGTCAGGCGCATCCGTCAGCGCAACCGCCGTCCCGATCCAGCGCAGGGCCGCCGCGCGGTCGCCCCGCTGCCACGCCGCATCTGCCGCCCGGATCAGATCATCCGCCGTCTGCTCCCCTACCGGAAACCGCGCGCCTATGGCCTGCGCCAGGGCAAGTGCTGCGCGCCGGTCCGCCTCTGACGGGTCAAGCGCCTGCGCGCGGTCCTGCGCGGCTTGCAGGACCGCGTCCGGGGTTGCCACGCGCGTGGCGGAAATGGCGCCCACATAAGGCTCGCGCGCATTCACGGCGGATTTCGGAAAGCACGCGTTCGACCGCGCATTGAAGGTGAACGCGACACACAGATCATCCGCGCTGCACGCCCGTTGGCACGCCTCTTGGGTGGTATCGAACAGGTTCGACCGGTCCGCCCCAAAGAAATCCACGTCCCACGTGTAGACATAGCGGTGGTCCGGCACGGCCTTCTGCGCCGCAGCCCCCGTCACCACGGTGAGAAGAACAGCAAGGTAGGCAAAAAGGCGCATGACCCGTCTCCGGTTAACAATGTCGACGATGCCGCGAGCCTGCCATGGGGCACGCCGCCCGTGCAACGGAATTGCAGGACTGGCATTAAGTCCGTGTTCACCTGGATTGTGACATAGCTGGTGCAAAGCAAAGTGCGGAGCGGGTCATGAGCCTGGCAAACAAGCTGGCCGAAGAGCGGCGCGGGCGGTTGGCCGCGCAGCGGCTGCTGGAACTCAAGGAGGCCGAACTGTCGGCCGCCAACCGCAAGCTGGGACGGCATGCGGCGGCCCTGCAGGGCGAGATCGTGGAAACCCGGGCCGAAGTGGCCAATGTCCGCACCGAAAACGAGCGTGTGCGCAGCGCGCTGGGGCAAGCCAACGAAAAGGTGGAGGTCGCCGAGCGGCGGCTGTGGCATTCGGTTCAGACGATCACCGACGGTTTTGCCATCTTCGACTCCGACAACGAAATGCTCGCCGCCAATGCCAGCTATCTGGCCATTTTCGACAACATCGACGTGATCAAACCGGGGGTGAACTACATCACTGTCCTGCAGGTGCTCACTGACGAGGGGATCGTGAACACCGGCAGCCTCGCGCCGGATGACTGGCGCCAGATGATGGTCGAACGCTGGATGCAACCCGAACCGGAGCCGGCCACCATACGGCTGTGGAACGACCAGTATATCCGGCTGGTGGACCGGCGCGGGCAGGGGGGCGATATCGTGTCGCTCGGGCTCAACATCACGGAGTCGGTGGAGTACGAAAAACAGCTGAAGGCCGCGCGCGCCGAAGCGGAGGCAGCCAGCCGGGCCAAGTCGGCCTTCCTCGCCAACATGAGCCATGAGATTCGGACGCCGATGAACGGTGTCGTCGGCATGTCGGAGTTGCTGGCGGATACCGGGCTGAACGAGGAACAGCAGCTTTATGTGGATACGATCCGCAATTCGGGCGAGGCGCTGCTGACCATCATCAACGACGTGCTTGATTATTCCAAGATCGAGGCGAAGAAGCTGCAGCTGCATCCCGAACCGTTTGATCTGGAACGCTGCATTCACGAGGTGATCATGCTGCTGCAACCGTCGGCGCGCGACAAGGGGCTGACGCTGCTGCTGGAATACGACCTGTTTCTGCCCACCGCCTTTGTCGGCGATCCGGGGCGCATTCGGCAGGTGCTGATGAACCTGATGGGCAACGCGGTGAAGTTCACCCAGAAGGGGCACGTGCTGGCCCGTGTGACCGGTGTGCCCGACACCGAAACCGGCACTGCACAGGTGACGATCACCATCGAGGATACCGGCATCGGCATCCCCGAAGACAAGATCGACCACATCTTTGGCGAGTTCAATCAGGTCGAGAATGACCGCAACCGCCAGTTCGATGGCACCGGCCTTGGGCTTGCGATCTCGCAACGGCTGGTGGCGATGATGGAGGGCGAGATGTGGGTCAGCAGCGAGGACGGCGTCGGGTCGTGCTTTGGCTTCCGTATCCCGCTGGCGATGAGCGAGGCGGAGCTGCCCGCGCACCCACCGGTGCCTGACGGGCTGCGCCGCGCGCTGGTGGTCGACGATCTGTCGGCCAACCGGTTGATCCTGCACCGCCAGCTTGAGCAGTTGGGCCTGGGCGTGATCTGCTGTGCCTCGGGCGCCGAAGCGCTGGAGCATCTGGCGGACGTCGATCTGGTAGTGACGGACCATAACATGCCCGGGATGGACGGGCTGGAGTTGGCGGAGGCAATCCATGCGCGCGGCCATACGGTGCCGGTGCTGCTGCTGACATCGAACGCAACCTTTGCGGCGAACGATCCAGGTGCGCAGCATGTGTTTGCCATTGCCCAAAAGCCTGTACCACGGGCCGAGTTGTTCAACCTGTTGCAAAGTGTGGGGCCGATCCTGTCGGCAGAACCGCCGCTGCCGGAGGACATGCCAGCCACGCCCGAAGCCACCGCTCCGGCAGCCCCGCGCCTGATGCGCGTGCTGGCGGCAGAGGACAACAGGACCAACCAGCTGGTGTTCTCAAAAATGCTGAAGGACGCCGAGATTGACCTGAAATTCGCTGCAAACGGGCTGGAGGCGGTCGACTATTTCCAGAGCTTTGTGCCCGACATCGTGTTCATGGACATCTCCATGCCCAAGATGGACGGCAAGCAGGCCACCGCCGAGATACGCGCGATCGAGGCGGAACAGGGCGGGCATGTGCCGATCGTGGCCATGACCGCACATGCGATGGACGGTGACGGTCAGGCCATTGTGGCGGCGGGGATCGATCACTACCTCACCAAACCACTGCGCAAGGCCGAGATCCGGGCGCAGTTGGTCGCGGCATGGGGCGAAGGCATCACCGCCCCCTATGAGGAGGATGCGCTGCTGGATCAGGCGGCGGGGTAAGGCCGGACAAAGACGAGGCGCGCATCGTCCGACAGGTCCGGTTGGTACCGGTAACCATCCGCATCAAAGGCCATGATACCATCCACGTCCGTCACCCGATTGTCGAGGATGTGACGCGCCATAGCCCCGCGCGCACGCTTTGCGAAGAAGCTGACGATCTTGGGCCCCTGCCCCTTGTCTTCCATGAACACCGGCGTGATGACGCGAGGCTTGAGCGCTGCTTCGGGGACCGCGCCGAAATATTCCTGACTGGCGCAGTTGACCAGCATGTCGGTCCCCACATCCTCGGCCTGCGCGGTCAGCGCCTTGGCCAGATCGGTGCGCCAGTAATCATAGAGCGATGCGCCCCGCCGCGTTTTCAGGCGGCTGCCCATCTCAAGGCGGTAGGGTTGGATCCCGTCCAGCGGACGCAAAAGCCCATAGAGCCCAGACAGGATGCGCAACCGGTCCTGCGCGTAGTCGACCGTCGCCGCGTCCATCGTCGCGGCATCCAAGCCCTGATACGTATCCCCGGCAAAGGCATAGAGCGCGGGCCGCGTCACCTCCGCCCCGGGTGCGTCGGCAAAGGCCTGAAACCGGTCGCGGTTGAGGCGGGCGAGATCATCGCTGAGGTCCATCAGCGCCTTGAGCTTGCCCAGCGTCAGATTGCGCGCGGTTTTGGCCAACCGTACAGCGTCGTCCTGCATCACGGGCGCTGTCATCTCGACGTCCCGCGCGCTCCAATCCAGCCGTTTGGCCGGTGAGATCACCACCAACATGTGTCGCCCCCTTGTGTGCCTGTTTCCGCAGACCTAGCTCGCGGCCCGCAGCACGTCCAGAAACGCGTCGCCGAACCGTTCCGCCTTGCGATCGCCCAGCAGCCGTTCCAGCGCGCCCTCGTCGGGCTGGCGCAGTTGCGCGACCTTGGCCAGTTGCGACGCCGAACAGCTGAGCGGCTTTTGCGTGCCGTCGCTGCCGCGCGCCAGATCGGCCTGCACGGCAAGCAATTGGTCATAGATCGTGCCCGCCTCGCGGCCCGCCAGCTTGGCGCGGGTCGGGTGCATCTCTTCGGCGGCGCCGGTGATCACCTCGAGGAACGTCGCCCCGAAATTCTGCAGCTTTTTCGCGCCGATGCCGTTGATCGCCGCCATGTCGTCCAGCGTCGCGGGACGCCGTTCGGCCATTTCGATCAGCGTGCGGTCGGGAAAGATGACATAGGCCGGGACCTTGGCCGCCTCGGCCAGCGCGCGGCGTTTGGCCTTGAGCGCCGACAGCAGCGGCGCGTCCTCTTCGGAGACCAGCGTCTTGACCGCCGGGCGGCGTGTGGCCCCCTTGATCGTGTCGCGGCGCAGCGTGATCTGCGCCTCGCCGCGCAGGATCGGCAGCGCACAGTCGGTCATGCGCAACGCGCCGTGCCGTTCGGGGTCAGGGCGCATCAGGTCATGCCCCATGATCTGCCGAAAGATCGCCTGCCATTCGGGTTTGGAGAAATCCTTGCCGACACCGAAGGTGGGCAGCGTGTTGTGCCCGCGCTGGCGCATCTTGTCGGTATCATTGCCCAGCAGGATGTCGATCAGGTGCCCCGACCCGAACCATTCCGCCGTGCGCAGGGCCGCCGACAGCGCCTTGCGCACCGCTGTGGTGCCATCGAAAAGCGCCGGCGGGCTGTCGCAGAGGTCACACGTGCCGCAGCTCACCTCGGCCTCGCCAAAGTAGCCCAGCAGCGTCTTGCGCCGGCATTCCAGCGCCTCGGCCAGACCCAGCAGCGCGTTCAGCCGGGCGTGGTCGGCCATGCGGCGCTCCGGCGGGGCGAGGCCCTCGTCGATCTGGGAGCGACGCAGCTTGATGTCTTCGGCACCATAGAGGGTCAGCGTTTCCGCAGGTGCGCCGTCGCGACCGGCGCGACCGATTTCCTGATAGTATGCCTCGATGGATTTGGGCAGATCGGCATGCGCGACCCAGCGGATGTCGGGCTTGTCCACGCCCATGCCGAAGGCTACCGTGGCGGCGACGATCAGCCCATCCTCCTGCTGGAAGCGTCGTTCGGCAATGCGGCGGTCTTCGGGGTCCATGCCGCCGTGATAATGGATGGCCGCGTGCCCGGCCTCGCGCAGGGCCTGGGCCAGCGTCTCGGTCTTGGCGCGGGTGCCGCAATAGACGATGCCCGACTGGCCCTTGCGGGCAGCAGCAAAGTTCAGGATTTGCGCGCGCGGCCCGTTCTTGGCGGCAAAAGCGAGGTGGATGTTGGGCCGGTCAAAGCCGCGCAGGAACGTGCGCGGGGTCTGACCGTCGAACAGTTTTTCGATGATTTCGGCCTGCGTCTCGGCGTCCGCCGTGGCGGTAAAGGCGGCCAGCGGCACGTCGAGAGCGGCGCGCAGCGCGCCGATGCGCAGGTAGTCGGGGCGAAAGTCGTGGCCCCACTGGCTGACGCAATGCGCCTCGTCCACGGCGATCAGGCTGACACCGATGCGGCGCAGCATCCCGATAGACGAGCCCGCTGCCAGCCGTTCCGGCGCGATGTACAGCAGCTTGAGCCGGCGCGCCTCCAGCGCCTCCCACACGGCGTCGGTTTCCTCGGGCGTGTTCCCGGAGGTCAGCGCGCCTGCGGCAACCCCGGCGGCCTGCAGCGCGCGGACCTGATCGCGCATCAGCGCAATCAGTGGCGAGATCACCACCGTCACCCCGTCGCGCATCAGCGCAGGCAGTTGGAAACACAGGGATTTGCCACCGCCCGTGGGCATGATGGCGAGCGCGTTTTCACCCGCCGCGACGGCATCCACAATCTCCTCCTGCCCGGGGCGGAAGGCGTCGAATCCAAAGACGTCGTGCAGCAGCGTGGCAGCGCTGGCCATATCGGGAACCCTGTAAAATTTTATTCGTCTGCTCGTTGGGATACAGACTCACATTTTAAGGGGCCGTAAACAAGCCCGATCAGCGCAGCCCAAAGACCGCGGGCAGGATGATCGAGCGGATCGCGATCAGGATCACAAAGGCGACCAGCGGCGCCAGATCAAGCGGGTGCGTGTCGGGCATGTAGCGCCGGATCGGGCGGTAGATCGGCTCCAGCAGCTTGTTCAGGCCTTGCCACAGCTGGCTGACGAGCGGCTGGTGCGTGTTGAGCACCTGAAAGCTGATCAGCCAACTCATGATGATGTGGATGATCATGATCCAGTAAACCACGCCCAGCACCAGTTGCAGCAGTTGATAAATGACCATTGCCTGTTCCTCGCCTTCGTCGTGCCAGAAGTATGCCGCCCCGCGATGTGGCGCAAGGTCACATTGGCCGGGCCCTTGATGTTGCGCCGCACTGCCGCAAATTACCGCCAAAGGAGTTAAGCCGATGTTCCCATTCGTGCGACTGATCAAGGATATGCTGATCGCCCGGCGGCAACCGCCCATCGGGCTGACCGACATGCATGTCACGTATCACAGGGTCTGGCCCTGGGATCTGGACGCGTTTCTGGAGCTGAACAACGGTCGGGCGCTGACGCTCTATGATCTGGGGCGGATGGGCATGGGCGCCCGTGTCGGCCTGATCGACACGCTTCGGCGGGAGCGCTGGGGGCTGACGATGGCCGGCAGTTCGGTGCGCTATCGCCGCCGCCTGCGCGGGTTCGAGCGGTTCGAGATGCGGACGCGCGCCGTATGCTGGGACGACAAGTTCACCTATATCGAGCAATCGATGTGGAAGGCGGACGGCGACTGCGCGAGCCACGTGCTTTATCGTTCGGCAGTGACGGACAAGGACGGGATCGTGCCGCCGCACCGCGTGCTGGCCGCGATGGGCGAAGACCCGACATCGCCGCCCACACCCGACTGGATCGCCGCGTGGATCAGCGCCGAGGCCAAGCGGCCATGGCCCCCGATGCAGGACACACCCGTACGCGCGGTGGCCGACGCCGCCTAACGCAATGCTTGCCATGCGGGCTGCCGCCTGCTTTGCTCGCCCCAACGATAAAACAGGGTGGGGCAAGTGGCAGACGTTTCTCTGAAAAAGCGCATTTGGGGCTGGATGGCCTTCGATTGCGCGACGCAACCGTTCTACACCCTGGGCCTGACTTTCATCTTTGGGCCTTTCTTTGCAGAAGTGTCGCTGGAATACTTCCTGACTGTCTATTCGGACGAAGAAACAGCCAAATCCAGCTCGCAGGCCACATGGTTCTGGGGTCAGACAATTGCCGGTTTGCTCATTGCCTTTACTGCGCCAATGATCGGAGCCTATGCAGACAGTACGGGGAGGCGGATGCCGTGGATCTGGCTTTTTGCGATCATCTATTTGCCATTCACCTGGGCGCTTTGGTTCACGGACCCCAGCGGCGGGAACATCTATCTGATCCTGTTATGCTTCAACATAGCGTTCATAGCGGCGGAGTTCATGCTGATCTTTGTCAACGCCATCCTGCCGTCGCTCGGCGACAAGGATGAGGTGGGCAAGATTTCGGGCACCGGGGCGGCCATCGGCTATTGGGGTGGTGTGGCCGCACTGTTCATCATGCTGCTGGTCTTTGTGAACAAGGGGGACGGAACGACGATCCTCGGGAATGCGCCGGCATTGGGTCTGAACCCCGAGACGTCCGAAGACTTCAGAGCTGTCGGGCCTTTCATCACTGTTTGGTTCATCGTGTTCATGATCCCGTTCTTCCTGTGGGTCCGCGAACCGCGAATAGCGAACCGTCAGGGAGGCGTTGCAGATGCTTTCGCCGATCTCAAGCAATCGCTCAAAGGGGCGTGGGGGCGCAAATCGCTGTTGAATTTCCTCATTGGGTCGATGCTTTACCGCGATGCGCTCAATGCGCTCTATGTGGCGGGCGGAATCTATGCACGGCTGGTGCTGGAATGGCCGATCATGCAAATTCTTGTCTTTGGCATCGTGGGCGCCGTGACGGCGGCGGTGGCGACACAGATCGGTGGCATCTTTGACAAGCGCATGGGGCCAAAGCCGGTGATCCGGTTTTGTTGCTACATTCTAATCGGCGTTTGCATCATCATCGTGGGCATGTCGCGCGAGGGTCTGCTTGGCCTGATCTCCTTTGCCGAAGGGTCGTCTGCCCCTGATATCATTTTTTATATCTGCGGGGCCGCAATCGGTGGCGCCGGTGGCGCGGTGTATGCGGCGTCGCGGTCGATGATGGTACGGCATACCCACCCCGAACGACCCACCGAAGCCTTTGGACTGTTCGCCCTGTCGGGCAAGGCGACGGCGTTCATGGCACCTTTGTTGATCGCGGTCTTTTCTACGGTGACTGGAAACACCCAGTTGGGGTACATTCCGGTTATCCTCTTGTTCTTGGCAGGGCTGTACCTGCTACGCTACGTGAACCCCGAAGGAGACCACGCCCAATGGTCAAAATCAGACGTGCCTTTACCGTAATCTCGACACTGCTGCTCTGCGCCTGCGCGGGCGGGGCAGACACCGACATCAGCGGCGCACCGCTGCCCGATGTGGACCCGGCCACCTTGCAGGCCTTTGCCAAAGGGCAGTTTGGCGGCAAGAGGGCCGCGTCGCGGCAAGACCCCAGCGCCTTTGGCAGCTATGCCCGTGGCTGCGTCGCCGGGGCGGAGCAACTGGCCGAAACAGGGCCGACATGGCAGGCGATGCGGCTGAGCCGGAACCGCAACTGGGGCCATCCCGAACTGGTGGATTACGTGCAGGACCTGAGCCGCGCGGCAGCGGCGCAACCGGGGTGGAGCGGTCTGTATGTGGGCGACATGAGCCAGCCCCGTGGCGGGCCGATGCTGACCGGGCACCGCAGCCACCAGATCGGTCTGGATGTCGATGTCTGGATGCTGCCGGCGCGCAACCTGACCCTGACTGCGACCGACCGCGAGAACATCAGCTCGATCTCGACCCGGCGTTCCAGCGGGGCCTATGTGAATTCGAACTGGACACGCCAGCATCACGAGATCATCAAGGCCGCCGCAAGCGACAGGCGCACCGCCCGGATCTTTGTCTTTCCCGGGGCCAAGGTGCAGATGTGCAACGACGAAAAAGGGGATCGGGCATGGTTGCGCAAGGTGCGACCGTGGTGGGGGCATCACTACCACTTCCATGTGCGGCTAAGCTGTCCGCCCGGCACGCGCGGCTGCGTGAACCAGGATCCGCCCCCGGCGGGCGATGGCTGCGCCGATGCGCAGCAATGGGTGAACAACATCCTCAACCCGCCGCCGCCCGACCCCAACGCGCCCCGGCCCAAGCCGCGCCGCGAGCTGCGCGTCGCGGATTTGCCGCAGCAATGCGCGGGTGTGCTGGCCTCGCAATAGCGCTGTGTGCCGGGGCAGCGACGGCAGAGCCTGCGCTGAGCCATGTGCGGTCCGTCACGTTGCAGTCTGACCTGCCTGACTTTGGCGGTCTGTCCGCGATCGAGACGACAGACGGCACGTCGTTTGTCGTCCTGTCGGACCGGGGGCAGGCCTATGACCTGACCTTTGACAGAGGGCAGAATGCAGTTCGTATCGCGCCGCGCCCGCAACCCGCGCCGGATCGCGACAGCGAAGGGTTGGCCTATGCGGGCGACGATCTGTTTTACAGCTACGAAGGGCCGGCGGAGCTGCGCGACGCGCGCGGTACGCTGTTGCCCCGCGACCCGGCATTCGACAGCTGGTCGATCAATTCCGGATTTGAGGCGTTGGCCGCCGCCCCGGATGGTACGCTGTTTGCAATTCCCGAACGCTCCGGCGGGAAATCGCAACCATTTCCCGTTTTCCGCTACCGCAACGGCACGTGGGACATCGCGCGGACGTTTCCGCGGACCGGCGCGTTCCTGCCCGTCGGCGCTGATATCGGGCCAGACGGGATGCTGTACGTGCTTGAACGCGCGTTCAGTGCCTTGGGGTTTCGCAGCCGCATCCGCCGGATGGCACCCGACAGCGACGGAGAGGTCGAGACGCTGTTGACCACGCGCCTTGGCCTGCATGACAACCTCGAAGGGATCACGGTCTGGACCGCGCGCGCCGGGCAGGTCTGCGTCACGATGGTGTCGGACAATAATTTCCTGAGCGTGCAGCGCACCGAGATCGTGGAATATTCTCTGTCCGCGCCTCTTGCGGCGGGACGGGGTTGCGACTAAGCACCGCGCGTCGGCATCCCTCACCGTCGGCCAAGTCCCCGCAACCTTGTTAAAACGGGTCTATATATGACACGCGCACATCTTCCCGGCATCATTGCCATGGCCCTGATCGTTGTGGCCTCGAATGTTCTGGTCCAGTTCCTGTTCGGCAACTGGCTGACCTGGGGGGCGTTCACCTACCCCCTCGCCTTTCTTGTGACTGACATCATGAACCGCGTCTATGGCGCGGGCCCTGCCCGCACAGTGGTGTTTGTCGGTTTCATCGTCGGTGTCTTTTGCTCGCTCGTGGGCACGCAGATCATGCTGCAGGGTGACGGGTTCACCTATCCGGCGGTAACGTTCCGTATCGCCATCGGGTCCGGCCTCGCGTTCCTGACGGCGCAGATGCTGGATGTCGGCATATTCTCGGCGCTGCGGTCCGGGGCGTGGTGGAAAGCGCCGCTGGTCTCGACCCTTGTCGGCAGTTCCGTGGACACCGCCCTGTTCTTTACCATCGCGTTTTCGGGCGCGCTGACGTTCCTTGAGCCGTCCAATGACGTCAGCTGGGCCAATGAGGCGCTGCCGCTTCTGGGCTTTGGCCCTGTGGTCCCGCTCTGGGTGTCGCTGGGCGTGGCGGACTGGGGCGTGAAGCTGTCGCTGGCGCTTATTGCGTTGGCACCGTTCCGCTGGGTGACGGGCCGGGTGGGCCAGACCGCTTAAATCCGTTGACTTTTGGTGTGGCTGTGCGACGCTCACCTTGAGTTCAACAAAGCGGAAGGAGGTGATCCAGTGTCGAGAAAGGTATTGGAGAGAGGTGTCGGAACAATGCAGGCGGACGTCCGGTAGGGCAGCCCCTGGCGGTTTTTGCCGCCCTGCGTTGGTCGGTTGACCTAACCGTCACCACCTCCGAATGACTTTCGAAAGGGCCACTGGAAACGGTGGCCCTTTTTCGTGTTCGTGGCGTATATGAGTGCCATGCTGCACGTGACCGACGATATCATCCTGCAAGACTGGGAGCTGAGCGAAAGCTTTGTCCGCGCATCAGGGCCCGGTGGGCAGAACGTCAACAAGGTCGCGACGGCAGTCGAATTGCGGTTCGAGGCGGAGCGTTCGCCGGCGCTGGCCCCTGCGGTCAAGGCGCGGCTGCGGCGGCTGGCCGGGCGGCGCTGGACGAATGAGGGCGCGCTGATCCTGCAATGTGATGAGACCCGCAGCCAGGCCCGCAACAGAGAGATCGCGCGGGCCCGGTTGGTTGATTTGGTCCGCAAGGCGCTGGTCGCGCCCAAGCGGCGGGTGGCCACACGGCCGACGCTGGGGTCGAAAAAGCGACGGCTGAAGACCAAGAAAGAGCGCGGCGCAGTCAAGGCGCTCCGCGGTCGCGTGCAGTCCGACGATTAGCCGAACGACAGCAGGTCAAGCGCCGACCGGGAGGAGAAATACCCCGGTTGTGCCGGTTCCGCCGGCGTCAGGTCGAGGGGGGCGCCCTGATTTCGACTGACGTTCTGGTCACCCTCACCGCACGCCGCAACGAGAGAGGTGGCGGCGACAACACTGATCAGGAGAAGACGTTTCATTTTAACTGCTCGCTTCAATGATTTGGAGGTCGTTGAGCCCTCAATATCGTGGACAAACGTGGCAATTCAGGGGCAATTGTCTGCTAATTTGAAATAATTTGTACGGCACCAGATGGGGTGGAAATTGCATGTTGGTCTCCGCCGTGACCTTTAATTCCTTATGTTTTGCTGTACCTTAGTGGGTCCAAGGCGATGAATGTGGACGTCGCCGCGGTCGCCGACCGGCCCTTACCAATGCGCACATTGGTGCACATCCGCGAACAACCAGCCTGCGACCGCTGACACCAACCCACGTCACCCGCAACGCCCGTCGCAAGATCCGGGATCGCCCATACCTACTAATATTTTAGTTTGACACCCTCAGACACCCGCGCATACGTTGAGGTCAGCTGGCGATGTCCAGCTTGCAAAAAATTGGGAGGAGAAGAGATGCGCAAGTATCTTATCTCCGCGACGGCCGTTTGTGCCATCGTCGCGGGGACAGGGACTGCTTTTGCCGACGAGGCAGCAGCCCAAAAATGGATTGATCAGGAATTCCAACCGTCCACGCTCAGCAAGGACGAACAGCTGTCCGAAATGCAGTGGTTCATCCAGGCGGCCGAGCCGTTCTCGGGGATGGAAATCAACGTCCTGTCCGAAGGCATTCCAACACACGGGTACGAATCCGAAGTGTTGACCAAGGCGTTCGAAGAAATCACCGGCATCAAGGTGAACCACCAGATCCTCGGCGAGGGTGAGGTGGTGCAGGCCGTGCAAACGCAGATGCAGACCCAGCGGAACCTCTATGACGGCTACGTCAACGATTCCGATCTGATCGGCACACACTCGCGACTGCAACTGGCCTACAACCTGACCGAACAGATGGCGGGTGACTGGGCGGCGACCACGTCGCCGACGCTGGACCTCGAAGACTTCATGGGTATCCAGTTTACCACTGGCCCGGATGGCAACCTGTACCAGTTGCCCGACCAGCAGTTTGCGAACCTCTACTGGTTCCGCAAGGACTGGTTCGACGATCCGGACCTGCAGGCGCAGTTCAAGGACAAGTACGGCTATGACCTCGGCGTCCCGGTCAACTGGTCGGCCTATGAGGACATCGCCGAGTTCTTCTCGGAAGATGTGCAGGAGATCGACGGCACCCGCATCTATGGTCACATGGACTATGGCAAGCGCGCGCCTGACCTGGGCTGGCGCATGACCGATGCCTGGCTGTCGATGGCCGGTGCCGGTTCGGTGGGTGAGCCCAACGGTATCCCGATCGACGAATGGGGCATCCGCATGGAAGCCGGTTCGTGCAACCCGGCGGGCGCTTCCGTGTCTCGCGGCGGTGCGGCCAACGGCCCTGCGGCGGTCTATGCGATCCGCAAATGGGATGAATGGCTGCGCAAATACGCACCTCCCGGTGCGGCGTCCTTCGACTTTTACCAGTCGCTGCCGGCGCTCAGCCAAGGCAACGTGGCCCAGCAGATCTTCTGGTACACGGCGTTCACCGCGGACATGGTCAAACCCCGGTCCGAGGGCAACAACACCGTTGACGCGGATGGCAATCCGCTATGGCGGATGGCACCCAGCCCGCACGGCCCCTATTGGGAAACCGGCCAGAAGGTTGGCTATCAGGACGTTGGATCGTGGACCTTCCTGAAATCCACGCCCGCGGACCGTGCACAGGCCGCATGGCTTTATGCGCAGTTCGTCACCTCCAAGACGGTGGACGTGAAGAAGTCGCACGTGGGTCTGACGTTCATTCGCGACAGCTCCGTCAACCATGAGTCGTTCACCGAACGCGCGCCCAAGTTGGGTGGTCTGGTCGAGTTCTACCGCTCGCCTGACCGCGTGGCGTGGTCGCCCACGGGCATCAACGTGCCTGACTATCCCAAGCTGGCGCAAATCTGGTGGCAGCAGATCGGTGACGTGAACTCGGGCGCGTTCACCCCGCAAGAAGCCATGGACCGTCTCGCCGAAGAGATGGACATCACCATGGCCCGGATGCAGCAGGCCGATGAGGCGGCTGGCGTCTATGGCGGCTGCGGCCCGCGCCTGAACGAGGAGCAGGACGCCGAGTTCTGGTTCGCCAACGGGGGCGCCAAGCCACCGCTGGAGAACGAGAAACCGCAGGGCGAGACCGTCAACTACGACGACCTCGTGGCGCGCTGGAACCAGTAAGGCAACGCGCCCGGCCCCGTCACTCACGGGGCCGGGTGTCTGGCCGGAACGCCCCCAACAGCATTCCGGCCAACCGACGATCGGGGTAAGGGTACATGTCCATCGAGCTGATTGACGCCACCAAGACTGTGCGCGGCATCACACATATCAAACCGACATCGCTGACGCTGGAGACGGGACATTTCAACGTGCTGCTGGGCCAGACCGGCGCGGGCAAGACGTCACTGATCAAGCTGATGGCAGGGTTGGACCCGCTGGCGTCCGGGCGGATCATCATGGACGGGCAGGACGTGTCGCGCCTGAGCACGCAAAAGCGCAACATCAGCCTCGTCCACCAGTTTTTCGTGAACTATCCGCATATGACCGTTTTCGACAACATCGCCTCCCCCTTGCGGGTTGCAGGCATGGCCAAATCCGAAATCGAAGGCCGCGTGCAGGAGGCGGCGGATATCCTGCAACTGGCCCCGATGCTGGCGCGGCGGCCACAGGAATTGTCCGGCGGTCAGCAGCAGCGCTGTGCGCTGGCGCGCGCCATTGCCAAGGAAAGCCGGGCGGTGTTCCTTGATGAGCCGCTGGCCAACCTGGACTACAAGCTGCGCGAAGAGTTGCGGGAACAGCTGCCGGAGCTGTTCGCGGGCCGCGGTGCGGTGGTCGTCTATGCCACGTCCGAGCCGGAGGAGGCGCTGTTGCTGGGCGGGCGCACGGCGCTGATGGATGACGGGGTGGTCACGCAGTTCGGCACAACAGCCGAGATTTACCGCAAACCCGCGACATTGACTGCGGCGCGGGTGTTTTCCGATCCGCCAATCAACGCGGCCGAGATCACAAAGACCGGCACGCAAGCGCGCCTCGCCACCGGTGTGACCTGGGAGGTGACGGGCGAAGCTGCGGGGCTGGCCGACGGCGTCTACACCATGGCGATCCGCCCGCATCACGTCACACCGGTGCAGAACGACGCCCAAAGCGTCGCGCTGAACGGTGTCGTGCAAGTGACAGAACTGTCCGGTTCGGAATCCAGCGCGCATTTCCAGATGGGCGATGACGGCTGGGTGTCACTGGCCCACGGGGTGCACCCCTACGAGGTCGGTGAAGATCACGCGTTTTACATGAACCCGAGCAAGGCGTTTTACTTTGCTCCTGACGGGAGCCTCGTGGCATGACGCTCCTCCAATTCATATCGCCTTCGCTTTCGCTGCCTCTCGCCTTTGGCTCGAACGCGAAATCCAGTCTCTTTTTTTGTTGCGAATCGGAGACGCATTGATGGCGAAAATCACACTGTCCAATTTGCGCCATTCCTACATGCCCGACCCCACCGGGCCGGATGACTACGCGCTGAAATCCATCGATCTGGATTGGGAGGATGGCGGCGCCTATGCGCTGCTGGGCCCGTCGGGCTGCGGAAAGTCGACGCTGCTCAACATCATCTCGGGGCTGCTGGTCCCGTCCGAGGGGCGCATTCTGTTTGACGGGCGCGACGTGACGGACCTGCCGCCGGATCAGCGCAACATTGCGCAGGTGTTCCAGTTTCCGGTGATCTACGACACGATGACGGTGCGCGACAATCTGGCCTTTCCGCTGCGCAATCGCGGTGTGGATGAGGCGCGCATCGCCGGGCGCGTGGCGGAGATTGCCGCGATGCTGGATGTGGAGCCGATGCTGGACGTGCGCGCCGCGCATCTGTCGCCCGACAACAAGCAGAAGATTTCGATGGGCCGTGGCCTTGTCCGTGACGACGTGAACGTCGTGATGTTCGACGAGCCGCTGACGGTGATCGATCCGCATCTGAAATGGAAGCTGCGGTCCAAGCTCAAGGAGCTGCACCAGCGGGTGCGCGCGACGATGATCTACGTGACCCATGACCAGACCGAAGCGCTGACCTTTGCCGATCAGGTGGTCGTCATGCAGGACGGCGAGGTGGTGCAGATCGGCACGCCGGTTGAGCTGTTCGAGAGGCCGCAGCACACGTTCGTCGGCCACTTCATCGGCTCGCCGGGGATGAACATCCTTCCCGCGTCCGAGGATGGCGGACGGATCGTGTTCGAGGGGCAGGCGGTGCAAGTCGAAGGTGCCGTGACCGGCACCGGCGGCGTAACGGAGCTGGGTATTCGGCCCGAGTTCGTGACCTTGGCCGACACCGGCCTGCCCGCACGGGTGCGCAAGGTGTCGGATGTTGGGCGCCACGCGGTGGTCGAGACGATGGTTGGCGATACCGCCGTAAAGGCTGTCGTGGATCACGCCGAGGTCGAACAGGGCGCAGAGGTGCATCTGGCGTTTCGGCAGGATCAGACGCGGCTCTATCGCGACGGGTGGCTGTCGACGGAAATTGAGGGGTCGACGGCATCATGAAAACCGAAAATCAACGGGCGTGGTTCTTTGTGCTGCCGGTCTTGTTCCTGGTGGCGTTCAACGCGCTGGTGCCGATCATGACGGTCGTCAATTATTCCGTGCAGGAGACGTTCGGGAACAACGTGTTCTTCTGGCAGGGCCTTGACTGGTTCGAGCAGATCCTGCGGTCGGACCGGTTCCATGCCGCACTTGGGCGGCAGTTTCTGTTCACCTTCCTGATCCTGATCATCGAGGTGCCGTTGGGCATCATCATCGCTCTGTCGATGCCGAAAAAGGGGTTCTGGGTGCCGGTTTGCCTTGTGCTGATGGCGTTGCCGATGCTGATCCCGTGGAACGTGGTTGGCGCGATGTGGAACATCTTTACCCTGCCGAAGATTGGCCTCTTGGGCTATTTCATGAACGATGTCCTTGGCGTGAACTATGACATGACGCAGGACCCGCTGGCGGCCTGGATCACGATCATCGTCATGGATGTGTGGCACTGGACATCGCTGGTGGTGCTGCTGGCCTATGCCGGCCTCGTGTCGATCCCGGATGCCTACTATCAGGCGGCCAAGATCGACGGGGCGAGCCCCTGGAAGGTGTTCCGCTACATTCAGCTGCCCAAGATGAAGACGGTGCTGACCATCGCGATCCTGCTGCGGTTCATGGACAGCTTCAACATCTATACGGAGCCGTTTGTGCTGACCGGCGGCGGGCCGGGGAATTCGACGACGCTCCTGTCGATTGATCTGGTGAAGATTGCCTTGGGGCAGTTTGACCTTGGCCCCGCGGCGGCGATGAGCCTGATATATTTCGCGATCACGCTGCTGGTGTCGTGGCTGTTCTACACGCTGATGACGAAGGATGACGCGCAATGATGGTCCTCGGCTTTCACCAAATGCCCATCAGAGAAGCAGAGGGCAGTCCCCGGCCGCGGGTGGGGGTGAAGCCCCCGCCCGGGGGGGCGGTCGGGGGCTGCCCGGCGATGCCGGGCGAACCTACCAAGGGGGAGACACAGATATGAGAAAACGGTCCCTCATCCCGATCCTCTACATCGCGTTCCTGATGTTGCCGATCTACTGGCTCGTCTCGATGAGCTTTAAGACGACCAACGAAATCCTGTCGGGGTTCAGCCTGTTTCCGCAGACATTCACGCTGGAAAACTACGCGGTGATCTTTACCGATCCCAGCTGGTACTGGGGCTATATCAACTCGATCATCTACGTGTCGCTGAACACCGTGATCTCGGTCTGTGTGGCCCTGCCCGCGGCCTACGCGTTCTCGCGCTATCGGTTCCTCGGCGACAAGCAGCTGTTCTTTTGGCTGCTGACCAACCGGATGGCCCCGGCGGCGGTGTTCGCCCTGCCGTTCTTTCAGCTCTATTCCTCGGTCGGGCTCTTTGACACGCACCTGGCCGTGGCGTTGGCGCATTGTCTGTTCAACATCCCCCTCGCGGTCTGGATCCTCGAAGGGTTCATGGGCGGGGTGCCAAAGGAACTGGATGAGACGGCCTATGTCGACGGCTATTCGTTCCCGCGGTTCTTCGTCACGATCTTTCTGCCGACCATCAAGGCGGGCGTGGGCGTCGCCGCGTTCTTCTGCTTCATGTTTTCGTGGGTGGAACTGCTGCTGGCCAAGACGCTGACGGCAGTCGAGGCGAAACCCATCGCCGCCGAGATGACCAAGACGGCGTCCTCGGCGGGCTACGAACTGGGGCTGCTGGCGGCGGCGGGCACGCTGACCATCATACCGGGCGCGATCGTCATCTACTTTGTCCGCAACTACATCGCCAAGGGCTTTGCCCTGGGGAGGGTGTGATGAAACGTCTGATCTGGGTGCTGCTGCCGACCCCCGCGCTGGCGCAGGGCTGGGGCAACGTCGCACAACAGCAGGAGGACAAGGGGTTTTCCTGGACCGACCCGCTGTGGCCCGCGTTCTGGATGGCCTGGACGCCTGCGACGTTTCTGGTGTTCTGCGCGATTTTCAGCGCCATTGCGATCATCGGCCTGCTCGAGGTGTTCAAGTATCGCGACGGGATCGAGCGCAAGGGCGTGCTGGGCCTCACGACAACGTTGGGCGACCGGCTGTTCATCTCTTTGCTCGGGTCTGCCTATATCTTCCTCGCCTGGCTCGGTATTTTCGGCCAACCACTGTGGTGGCCGCTGGCGTTGAGCCTTGCCTGGGGTACGTTCTGCTTCAGAAAAGTGTGAGATTCTGCTTTGGAAAACCAAATGCATCGTATTTACTCGGACCGCACAAGACGTCAGCGGTCGCTTGAAGCGAGACGGCAATGAAAAAAAAGAAAAGCGCGCTGCTGACCGAGGTTGAATTGGAGTTCATGAATGAACTCTGGGCTATAGGGGAGGGGACGGTGCGCGACGTACTGGATCGGCTGCCGCAAGAGCGGGCGCTCGCCTATACCTCAGGCGCGACGATCCTGCGCATCCTCGAACAAAAGGAATTCGTGACCAGCCGGAAGGCGGGCAAGAGCCATATCTACAGCCCCACCCTGGCCAAGGACACGTATCAGACGCGGTCCCTCAAGGACCTGTCGATGAAGCTGTTTGACGACACGCCCGCATCGCTTGTCGCGCGGCTGGTCGACGATGACACGCTCACCGAAGAAGCGTTGGGGCAAATCCGGGCACTCGTTGATCGGAGGTTGAAAAATGAGAGCGGGTGAAGCGCTGCTGGATGCGTTCGTGAACGCCAACATTCTGATTTGTGTGGCCTTTGTTTTCTGGGTCGCGGTGCGGACGCTGATGTGCCGGGTCGGGCTGCGTTATGCCTATGGCACGCAGCTGCGCCTGCTGAACACGGTGTTTGTCGTGATCATCTGCGCGCCGCTGCTGGCGCTTGGCTATGGCGTGATGAAGGGGGCCGGTGTCGCCGGGCAAGTGAACCTGAACCTGTCGGATCTCGTGGTGTCCTACTATCTCAATGGCGGCTTCGAGATGAAGGCGTCGGAGTTTGAGGGCCTGATCCTGATGCGCGACACGTTCATCCTGAACGTGCTGACCGGGGCCGGGATCGTGGCGCAGGCGGTGATCATCGTCTTTGTCGCCGGGGTCGCTGTGGGCCTTGGGCGGCTGGCCTATTCAGTCTACTGCCTGCGGCGGATCGTGGTGCAGTCCTACCGCTGGCGCAGCATCGGGCGGGTGCGTATCCATGTGTCCGACCGGACGCTGGTGCCGTTTTCCACACGCGGCTGGCGGCGGTATTTCGTGGTGATCCCGTCGCACATGCTGGGCCAGTCGGACGAGCTGCGCGTAGCGCTGGCGCATGAGTTGCAGCACATCCGTCAGGGTGATCTGGAATGGGAGATCGTGCTGGAGGCGCTCAAGCCGCTGTTCTTTCTCAACCCCGCCTACCACGCCTGGAAGCGCGAGGTCGAAGCGCTGCGCGAGTTCAACTGCGACAGTCAGGTGCTGTCCAAGGGGCGCATTGATGTGCGCGCCTATTGCGACACGCTGCTGTCGGTGTGTCAAAAGACGCTGCGCCGGGACCGGTCCTTTGTCATCGCGGTGCCCAAGGTGACGCTTGTCACCGCCGACCGCGGGTCCCTGATCAAGGGCAAGCGCAGTTTCCTCGAGCGGCGCATCCTGTCGGTGCTGGAGATGCGCAAGCTGGCCTACGAACGGCTGGTGTTCGCGGCCCTCGTTGTGCCGCTGGTCGCCGTTGTGGCGCTGACGACGCTGGCCATCCAGCGGCCCGGCGACTGGAGTCAGGACAGGCTGATGCTGTCGACGGTCGTCAACCTCGACCGGTTGAACGAGATCAACCGCTTGTCCACCTTCGGGCGCGTCCGCGACTGACGCGCGGCGTCTGCCATTTGCCGGTTCCACGGGCGCAGATGATGAATTCCTGAGCAGTGCCGTAACGACATACGGCGCGGGGCACGCGTTGGCCGCCGCATGGTTTGCGCAGGCCCCGCGACTGGGGCATCCCGCGAAGCATGACCAAGACGTTGACCATCGTTGTCGTGGAGGAAGATCGCGACCGCGCGATAGCGATTGTCGATGCGCTCAAGGATGCCTGCGCGTGCGATGTGTTCGTGATCGGCAACGCCACGGGCCTCGCCCGCAAGATCGCGGCCCATGCGCCCGACATCGTACTGATCGACATCGACAACCCGACCCGCGACATGATGGAAGAGCTGACGCTGGCCTCCGGCCCGTTGGAGCGTCCGGTGGCCATGTTCGTGTCCAGCGCGGCGGGCGGCATGGCGCAGACAGCGATCGAGGCGGGCGTGTCGGCCTATGTGGTCGACGGGTTGTCGCCGGAACGGGTCAAGCCGGTGATGGACACCGCCATTGCCCGCTTTGCCATGGTGCGCCAGATGCGCAACGAGTTGGCGGAGACGCGGCGCGCACTGGAAGAGCGCAAGGTGATCGACCGCGCCAAGGGCCTGCTGATGAAGGCCAAGGGGATCGATGAGGACGCCGCCTATGCCTTGCTGCGCAAGACGGCGATGGATCAGGGCCGGCGCGTGGCGGATGTGGCCGAGGCGCTGGTGACGGCATCGGGGCTCTTGGGATGAAACACGTCACTGTGCCTGTTGCCTACATGCCGCTGGTGGACGCCGCGCCGCTGATCATCGCGCAGGAAATGGGGTTTGCGGAGGCCGAAGGCATCGCGCTGGACCTGATCGCGGCCCCGTCCTGGTCGTCGGTGCGCGATATGCTGGCCTTTGGCCGGGTGGATGCGGCGCACATGCTGTCGCCCGTGCCGGTGGCGATGGCGATGGGTCTGGGCGGCATGTCCACGGCGCTGTCGGCGGTGTCGGTGCTGTCGGTCAACGGCAACGTCATCGGCGTCGGCACCCCGCTTGAGGATCGTCTGCGCGCCAATGGCTACGGGTTCGACTTTGCCGATCCGGTCGCGGCGGCAGAGGCGCTGGCGCAGGTCCGGGACGGGCCCATCGTGTTCGGCGTGCCCTTTCCGTTTTCCATGCACGTGGAACTGCTGCGGTACTGGAGCCGTGCGACCGCCCTGGGCGCGGACGGGATCGTGATCCGCACTGTGCCGCCGCCGCTGATGGCCAATGCGCTGGCGGCGGGCGACGTGGATGCGTTCTGTGTCGGGGAGCCGTGGGGATCGGTTGCGGTGGACGAAGGCGCAGGCGCGCTGTTGCTGCCCGGCACGGCAATCTGGACCTTTGCGCCCGAAAAGGTGCTGGCGGTGCGCACCGATTGGGCCGAGACGGAGCCGGACCTGACAGGCCGCCTGATGCGGGCCATATGGCGTGCGGGCCGCTGGCTGGCCGATCCAGCCGTGCGACCGACGGCAAGTGAACTGTTATCGCGCAAGGCCTATCTGGATGTGCCGCCCGAATTGATCGACCGCGCCCTGTCCGGCCACCTGACGGTGTCTGCACGTGGTGAGGTGCGGCAGGTCGCGCGGTTCGTGGAGTTTCACGCCGGTGCGGCCAGCTTTCCCTGGCGCAGTCAGGCCAAGTGGATCGCGGCGCAGCTCCAGCAAATCCACAAGACCGAGCCGTTCGATCCGGACCGGATCGCGCACGTGTTTCGCGCAGATCTGTACCGCGCGCATCTTGGTGCGGCGACCGTCGACATGCCGGGCGCCTCGGAAAAGGTCGAAGGCGTGATTCGCCATGAAACCGCAGTTGCAACCGCAGGTGGCGGCCTGACTTTGCTGCCCAACCGGTTTTTTGATGACCAGATTTTCGACCCAGGTGCCGCCAAGTGATCAAAAACTACGCAAATTCGAGGGCGGGCGCAGCTATATCAGTGACTCCTTAAAGTTTTCTGTTCCCAGCGCTCGCTGCATTGCGGCATAAGTGGGGAGGGGCCGCAATGGCGCGGCAGCACCGTAATTCTTCCCACTGACAGGGATCGTCTGAGCAAGGTCGCTCACTCTTCGCCGAAGGCATCGGCGGACAGTGGTCGGCCTTTTTCTTTTTTGCCTGGTCCAACTCCTCCCGGACCTGGCGCCACGAAGGGACAACACATGAAAAAACTCCTCCTCGGCCTTGTGGCCTCAACCGCGTTGGCAAGCCCGTCCTTTGCCGAACTGCTCGACCTCGAAAAGGACGAGCTGACGTTTGGCTTTATCAAGTTGACGGACATGGCGCCGCTCGCGGTCGCCTATGAGCAAGGCTATTTCCTCGACGAAGGGCTGTTTGTCACGCTGGAGGCGCAGGCCAACTGGAAGGTGCTGCTGGACGGTGTGATCGGCGGGCAACTGGACGGTGCGCACATGCTGGCGGGCCAGCCGCTGGCGGCGACCATCGGCTACGGCACGGAGGCGCATATCGTCACGCCATTCTCGATGGACCTGAACGGCAACGGCATCACGGTGTCCAACGAAGTGTGGGACATGATGCGTCCGCACATCCCGTCGATGGATGATGGCCGCCCGCAGCACCCGATCAGCGCGGAGGCCCTCGTGCCCGTGATCGAAGAGTTCAACGCCAAGGGCGAGCCCTTCAACATGGGCATGGTGTTCCCCGTCTCGACCCACAATTACGAGCTGCGGTACTGGCTGGCGGCGGGCGGGATCAACCCTGGCTACTACAGCCCCGAAAACATCAGCGGTCAGATAAATGCCGATGTTTTTCTGAGTGTTACGCCTCCGCCGCAGATGCCGGCCACGCTTGAGGCGGGCACTATCCACGGCTATTGCGTGGGTGAGCCATGGAATCAGCAGGCGGTGTTCAAGGGCATCGGCGTGCCGGTCATCACCGACTACCAGTTGTGGAAAAACAACCCGGAGAAAGTCTTTGGCATGACCAAGGAGTTTACCGAGGACAACCCCAACACGACGCTTGCCGTGACCAAGGCGCTGATCCGTGCGGCCATGTGGCTGGATGAGAACGACAACGAAAACCGCCCCGCCGCGGTGGAGATTCTGAGCCGTCCTGAGTATGTCGGCGCGGATTACGAGGTGATCGCGAATTCGATGACCGGGTTCTTTGAATTCGAGAAGGGCGACAAGCGCGACATCCCGGATTTCAACGTGTTCTTCCGCTACAACGCGACCTACCCGTTCTATTCGGACGCCATCTGGTACCTGACGCAGATGCGCCGCTGGGGCCAGATCGCCGAGCCGAAATCCGACAGCTGGTATGACGAAGTCGCCAAGTCGGTTTACAAGCCGGAGATCTACCTTGAGGCGGCGCGCCTGCTGGTGGACGAAGGTCTGGCGAACGAGGCGGATTTCCCCTGGGACAGCGACGGCTACAAAGAGCCGACGCCCGCCGCCGACATCATCGACGGCATCGCCTATGACGGCCGCGCACCCAACGCCTACCTCGAAAGCCTGCCGATTGGCCTGAAGGGCGAACAGGTTGTCGTGGGCAACGAAGTCGAAGGCTGATGACCACGGAATGCTGCGGTTGCGAACCTTTGCAGTCGCAGCATTCGACCCCGGCACACGGTGCGCACAAGGTGTGCACAACCTGTGCACAGGCTGTACACCGCCGCACCGCAGAATGACGAACCGCGCAGAATTCAGGCACGCATCCACGTAACGCCGCGTCGCGGCACATCCGCAGGATCAGATCATGACCGCCATCGACCCCTCCCAGATTTCCGACGCAGACCGTGAGGCCCGCAAGGCGCGTCTGTTCACCCGGATCAATGCAGCCGACAAATGGTTTCAGGTGCTTGGCCTTGCCTGGATCACGCCCATCGCCAAGGCCGCTGCCGGGGACAACCCGCGGGCGCAAATGGCCGAAATCTGGCGGCTGCTGGCGGTGCCATTGCTGGCGATTGCCGGTTTCCTGCTGCTTTGGGGCACACTGGCGCCACAGGTGCAGACATCGCTGGGGGCGGTGCCCGGGCCTGCGCAGGTCTGGACCGAAGCGGTCAACCTGCATGAAGACGCGCAATCCAAGGCCGAGAGCAGGGCCAAGTTCGACGCGCAGGTCGCAACGCTGAACGAGCGGCGCATCGAACAGGGCAAGGAGCCGGTGCAGCGCGCCTATACCGGGGCGCCGACATATTATCAGCAAATCTGGACGTCGATCCAGACGGTGTTCTTTGGCTTTCTGATTGCCACTGTGGTTGCCGTTCCACTGGGCATTGCCGCCGGTCTGTCGCCCATCGCCAACGCGGCACTGAACCCGCTGATCCAGATTTTCAAACCCGTGTCACCGCTCGCGTGGTTGCCGATTGTCACGATGATCGTGTCGGCCTTGGCGGCATCGAATGACGGGTTGCTGCCCAAGAGCTTTGTCATCTCGGCCATTACCGTGACGCTGTGTTCCCTGTGGCCGACGCTGATCAACACCGCGCTGGGTGTGGCGAGCATCGACAAGGATCTGGTCAACGTCTCGAAGGTGCTCAAGATGAACACCTACACCAAGATCACCAAGCTGGTGCTGCCCTCGGCGTTGCCGCTGATCTTTACCGGTTTGCGCCTGTCGCTCGGTGTCGGTTGGATGGTTCTGATCGCGGCCGAGATGCTGGCGCAGAACCCCGGGCTGGGCAAATTCGTCTGGGACGAGTTCCAGAACGGATCGTCGTCGAGCCTCGCCAAGATCATGGTGGCGGTGCTGACGATTGGCATCATCGGATTTCTTCTCGACCGGGTGATGTACGCGCTGCAGTCCCTGTTCACCTTTACGAACAACCGGTGAGCGCGATGGGTATTCTGAAGCTTGAAAACGTCAGCCAGAGCTTTGGCTCTGGCACCCACGCGACGCATGTCCTGAAGGACATCAACCTGGATGTGGCCGAAGGCGAGTTTCTGGTTCTGCTGGGCTTTTCCGGCACGGGCAAGACGACGCTGATCAACCTGATGGCGGGGCTGGAACAGCCCAGCAAAGGCAGCGTTACGTTCAAGGGCGCGCCAGTGACCGGGCCAGGCCCCGAGCGGGGGGTGATTTTCCAGAGCTATTCGCTGATGCCGTGGCTGACGGTGAGCGGGAATGTTGGCCTCGCGCTGGACACGGTGTTCCCCGGGCTGTCGCGGGCCGAGAAGGCCGCGAAGGTTGCGCATTACGTGCAGATGGTGGGGCTGAGCCATGCCGCGACGCGCCGTCCGGCAGAGCTGTCCGGTGGTATGCGACAACGGGTGAACGTGGCGCGTGCGCTGGCGATGTCGCCCGAGATGCTGCTGCTGGATGAGCCGTTGAGCGCGCTGGACGCGCTGACGCGGGCCAACCTGGCGGACGAGATCGAGCGTATCTGGGAGGCGGACAAGAAGACCTGTGTGCTGATCACCAACGACGTGGACGAGGCGATCATTCTGGCCGACCGGATCATCGCGCTGAACCCCGACGGGACGCTGGGCGAGGAGTTCAAGGTAAGCATTCCGCGCCCGCGTGACCGGATGGAGATGAACAATAACGACACGTTCAAGCGTTTGCGGGCGGATGTGACGAAGTACCTGATGGATGTGGGGATCGAGGCAAAGGTGGAAGGCACGCGCCTGCTGCCGGATGTGACCCCGATCCACGGTGTGCCCTCGGCGGTGGCCAAGGCGCAGGAGGGGATGATCGAGAACCGCTTCCTCGACTTCTCGCAGCTGCACAAGGTGTATCCGACGCCCAAGGGGCCGCTGACGGTGGTCGAGGATTTCGATCTGAAGATCAACAAGGGCGAGTTCATTTCGTTGATCGGGCATTCCGGCTGCGGCAAGTCGACGGTGCTGACCATGGCCGCCGGGCTGAACGACATTTCCAAGGGGGCGATCAAGCTGGACGGCCGGCATGTGGAGGGGGCGGACCCCGAGCGTGCGGTGGTGTTCCAGTCGCCAAACCTGTTTCCCTGGCTCACAGCGCGCGAGAACTGCGCGATTGGCGTGGACAAGGTGTACCCGAGGGCGAGCCGCGCGGAGCGGCAGGATGTGGTGGAGTACTACCTCGAACGCGTAGGCCTTGCCGATGCGATGGACAAACCGGCAAGCGACATGTCGAACGGGATGCAACAGCGGGTGGGGATCGCGCGTGCCTTTGCCCTATCGCCCAAGCTGCTGCTGCTGGACGAGCCGTTCGGCATGCTGGACTCGCTGACACGCTGGGAGCTGCAAGAGGTGCTGATGGAGGTGTGGTCACGCACCAAGGTCACAGCCATCTGCGTGACGCATGACGTGGACGAGGCGATTTTGCTGGCCGACCGCGTGGTCATGATGACCAACGGGCCGCAGGCGACAATCGGCAAGATCGTCCCCGTGGACCTGCCGCGCCCCCGCACCCGCAAGGCGCTGCTGGAGCATCCGGATTACTACGCCTACCGGCAGGACGTTCTCGATTTCCTCGAGGAATACGAACACGGCGCGAAACCCAAACCCAAGTCGCCCACACCGGGCGGGCCCTCGAAACCCAAGGCCCCTGCGGCCGTGGCAGCGGAGTGAATGTGATGAAGGAAAGACTTGTCATCATCGGCGCTGGCATGGCGTCGGGGCGTGTGATCGAGCATCTGGTGGAGGCGGCGCCGGATGCATACGACATCACGCTGTTCAACGCCGAGCCGCGCGGCAACTATAACCGCATCATGCTGTCGCCCGTGCTCGCCGGCGATCAAACCTATGCCGATATCGTCACCCATGACGATGAATGGTACGCGGCGCATGACGTCACCTGCCGCTTTGGTGAAAAGGTCGTCAGCATCGACAGGGACCTCAAGGTGGTCGAGGGCGAAAACGGGCACGTTCCTTATGACAAGCTGATCTTTGGCACCGGGTCGAACCCGTTCATGATCCCCCTGCCCGGCCATGATCTGGACGGCGTGATCGCCTATCGCGACCTCGAAGATACCGAGCGCATGATGGAGATGGGCGGCGGCAGCAAGGTTGTCGTGATCGGCGGCGGGCTGCTGGGCCTTGAGGCGGCGGCGGGCATGGCTGCGCGCGGTGCGGACGTCACCGTGGTGCACATTATGGGCCACCTGATGGAGCGTCAGCTGGACGAGGCAGCGGGCTACCTGCTGAAGAAATCGCTCGAAGGCAAGGGCATTACCGTCAAGCTGCAGGCGAACTCCAAGGAGATCCTCGGCGCTGAAGGCAAGGTGCGGGCGCTGATGCTGGATGATGGCACCGAACTGCCCTGCGATCTGCTGGTCATGGCCGTGGGCATCCGCCCGAACGTGGCTCTGGCGCAAGAGACCGGATTGGCCGTGGGCAAGGGCATCCACGTGGATGACCAGATGTGCACGTCGGATGCGGATGTGTTCGCTGTCGGTGAGTGTGTCGAACATGATGGCGCTTTGTTCGGTCTTGTTGCGCCGCTTTACGATCAAGCCAAGGTATTGGCGCAAACGCTGCTGGGCGACACGGCAGCGTTCAAGCAAAAGACCCTGTCGACCAAGCTGAAGGTCACCGGCTGTGACCTGTTCAGCGCGGGCGATTTTGCCGAAGGTGAGACGCGCGAGGATATCGTGCTGCGCGATCCGGCCAAGGGTATCTACAAGCGCCTCGTGATCGAGGATGACGTGCTGGTGGGGGCCGTGATGTATGGCGACACCGCCGACAGCAACTGGTTCTTTCAGCTGATCAAGGACGCGACGCCCATCGACGAGATGCGCGAGACGCTGATCTTTGGTCCGGCGTTTCAGGGGGGCGACACCGCGGACCCTCTCTCAGCCGTTGCAGCATTGCCGCATGATGCGGAAATTTGCGGCTGCAACGGCATATGCAAAGGGACCATCGTCGACGCCATTGCAGGAGGCGCAACCGATCTGGGGGCGGTGAAGGCGACGACCAAGGCCAGCGCCTCTTGCGGGACGTGCACCGGGCTGGTGGAACAGCTGTTGCAGGTCACATTGGGCGACGCGTTTCAGATGCCCGCGGCGCAGCCCATCTGTGGGTGCTGTGATCTGACGCATGAGGACGTGCGGCGGCTGATCAAATCGCAGGAGCTGAAGTCTCAGGATGCGGTTTGGCAGGAGCTGGGCTGGAAGACACGCAATGGCTGCCATGTGTGCCGGCCTGCGGTGAATTTCTACCTGCTGGCCGATTGGCCGCTGGAATACCAGGACGACCCGCAGAGCCGGTTCGTTAACGAACGCAAGCATGCCAACATCCAGAAGGACGGGACATTTTCCGTGGTGCCGCGCATGTGGGGCGGGATCACCAACCCGACCGAGCTGCGCGCGATTGCCGATGCCGCCGACAAGTACAACGTGCCGACGGTGAAAGTGACCGGCGGGCAGCGCATCGACCTGCTGGGGGTCAAGGGCGAGGACCTGCCGTTTATCTGGGCCGACCTGAACAAGGCGGGGCTGGTGTCCGGGCATGCCTATTCCAAGGGGCTGCGCACGGTAAAGACCTGCGTGGGCACGGATCACTGCCGCTTTGGCACGCAGGATTCGACGGGTCTGGGCATCAAGCTGGAGCAGGCGCTGTGGGGGTCGTGGACCCCGCATAAGGTCAAGCTGGGCGTGTCGGGCTGTCCGCGCAATTGTGCGGAGGCGACCTGCAAGGATGTGGGCATCATCTGTGTCGACAGCGGCTATCAGGTGGGTGTTGCCGGGGCAGCTGGCATGGACGTGAAGGAGACGGAGCGGCTGTGCGATGTGGCGACGGAAGCCGAGGCGATCGACGTCACGGTCGCTTTTGTGCAGCTTTACCGCGAGAACGCCAAATACCTTGATCGGCCGTACAAGTGGGTCGCCAAGGTGGGGCTGGACTGGGTGCAGGACCGCATTGCCGATCTGGATGAACGCGCGCGTCTGATCGAGGCGTTCGAGCTGAGCCAGTCGATCTATCGCAAGGACCCATGGGCCGAACATGCCAAGGAGGCGGGGCGCTATCAGCCGCTCGCGGATTTGACGTTGGAGGCGGCGGAATGATGCACTCCGATTGCACTATTGCACCGCACGGCACCGCCGCGCAGCCCCCGACCGCCCCCCCGGGCGGGGGCTACACCCCCACCCGCGGTCGGAGGCTGCGCTCAACACTCTACGGGGACTTTTGCACATGAGCTGGATCGACATCGGGCCGGTGGCCGACATCCCCGTGCGCGGGGCGCGCAAGATCAAGACGGCGCTTGGCTGCGTTGCGGTGTTTCGCACCGGCCCGGACGAGGTTTTTGCCGCGACGGATGTGTGCCCACACAAGGGCGGTCCCCTGTCCGAAGGGATCGTGCACGGCCAGTCCGTCACCTGCCCGCTGCACAACTGGGTGTTCGACCTGAACACCGGGCAGGCCAAGGGCGAGGATGGCGCCATCACGACATTCCCGGTGCGCGTCGAGGCGGGGCGCGTCCTGATCGACGGCACCAAACTCAGCCGCAGGAGTGCGGCATGATGGACGGCTCCGGCCTGCCCGAGACACGCTCCACCTGCCCCTATTGCGGGGTCGGGTGCGGGGTCCTGCTGCGGGCGGGGGGGCATGGCGGCCTCGACGTGCGCGGCGATCCGGAGCATCCAGCGAATTTCGGGCGTCTGTGCTCAAAGGGGGCGGCGTTGGGCGAGACGGTGGGGTTGTCGCAACGGCTGCTGTCACCGCGCGTGGACGGGCAGGACACCGGCTGGGACTATGCGCTGCAACTGGTGGCGGACAGGTTTGCGCAGACCATCGCCGAACACGGGCCCGACAGCGCAGCATTCTACGTCTCGGGCCAGTTGCTGACCGAGGATTACTACGTCGCCAACAAGCTGATGAAAGGGTTTGTCGGGTCGGCCAATATCGACACGAACTCGCGCCTGTGCATGGCGTCGTCGGTGGCCGGGCACAAGCGCGCCTTTGGCAGCGACACGGTGCCGGGCACGTACGAGGATCTGGACGAGGCGGATCTGGTGGTGCTGGTGGGCTCGAACCTCGCCTGGTGCCACCCGGTGCTGTATCAACGGCTGATGGCGGCGCGCAAGGCGCGGGGCACCAGGGTCGTGGTGATCGACCCCCGGCGCACGGCAAGCTGTGACGGCGCAGACATGCATCTGGCGCTGCAGCCGGGCAGCGACGTGGCGCTGTTCAACCGGCTGCTGGTGACACTTTATGAAGGCGGCGCGCTGGACACAGGGTATCTGGCACATACGAATGGTTTTGACGCGGCACTTGATGCGGCGCGGGCGGACAGCACGGAACCAACGGGTCTGAGTGCGTCCGAGATTGAGGCGTTTTGTCAGCTGTGGATGCGCACGGAAAAGGTCGTGACGATCTATTCCCAGGGCGTGAACCAGTCGACTTCCGGATCGGACAAGGTGAACGCGATCCTGAACTGCCATCTGGCAACGAGCCGCATCGGCAAGCCGGGGTGCGGCCCCCTTTCGGTCACCGGCCAACCCAACGCGATGGGTGGGCGCGAGGTTGGCGGGCTGGCCAATATGCTCGCCTGCCATCTGGATCTGGAAAACGCGGATCACCGGGTGGCGGTGCGCGACTTTTGGGGCGCGCCCTCGGTCCCGGATGCGCCGGGGCTCAAGGCGGTCGACATGTTCCGCGCGGTTGCGGATGGTCGGATCAAGGCGCTGTGGATCATCCATACGAATCCGGCTGTTTCAATGCCCGAGGCGGACACCGTGCGCGACGCCATCGCCGCCTGCCCGTTCACGGTGGTGAGCGATATCACCGACCGCACCGACACGGCGCGGCTGGCCGATGTGCTGCTGCCCGCCACCGCCTGGGCGGAAAAGGACGGCACCGTCACCAACTCCGACCGCACCATCAGCCGCCAGCGCAGCGTGCTGCCAACACCCGGGCAAGCCCGCCCCGACTGGGACATTCTCGCCGAGGTGGGCCGCCGCATGGGATTTGTGCGGGCGTTCGACTACACCAGCGCGGCGGAGATTTTCCGCGAATACGCCACGTTGTCCGGTGTCGCAGGACAGTTTGGCCGCGACTTCGACATCTCGGGCCTGTCGGATATCAGCGACACGGCCTATGCCGATCTCGCACCGCAGCGCTGGCCGATCACGGCGGCGCGGACGGGCGGACGGTTCTTTGCCGACGGGCGGTTCTTTCATGCCGATGGCAAGGCCAGACTGTTGCCCGTGACGTGGAAACCACCCGCCGCCAAGGCGTCGCCGCGCTACCCCTACCGGCTGAACACCGGGCGCGTTCGGGACCAGTGGCACACCATGACACGGTCCGGCCTCAGCCCGCGTTTGTCGGCGCATCTGGCCGAACCGTTTCTTGAGATACACCCGGATGATGCGCGTGACCTTGGCATCAGCGCCGCCGATCTGGTGCAGGTGAGCAGCCCGACGGGCAAGGCTATCCTGCGCGCGCGCATCACCGATGCGGTGCAACCCGGCCAGCTATTTGCGCCGATGCATTGGACGGGCGAAACCGCGCCTGCGGCCCGCATCGACGCGCTGGTCGCAGCCGCATGCGACCCGGTATCCGGTCAACCCGAGAGCAAGGCAAGCGTCGTCGCTGCGCAGCGATACGCTGCCGAATGGTACGGGTTTGCCGTGTCGCGGGACGAAATGAAACTGGACAGCGACTATTGGGCGCTGGCCACAACAGCACAGGGTTACCGAGCGGAGCTTGCTGGTTCTGCGCCTATCGCGGATTGGGAAGGAGAAGCGCAGCGCATGTTCGGCGCGACGGGCGCGCAACTGACCTCACTGATCAACGGCAAACGCGGCAGCGCCCGGATCGTCGCACATCGCGACGGTGTTTTGATCGGGGCGCTCTTTGTCTCGCCGACGCCGGTCGCCGTCATGCGCGACTACCTCGCCGACCTGCCCGGCACGGACGGCGCACACGCGCTGCCGGGTCGCCCGGCGGCGGAGGTGCCGGTTGCGGGGCCTGTGCTGTGCGCTTGTTTCGGCATCGGGATCAACACCATCGTCGAGGCGATCGAAGCACAGGGGCTCATGTCAGTCGATCACATCGGTGACGTGCTGGGCGCGGGCACCAATTGCGGCTCTTGCCGCCCCGAACTTGCAGAATTGCTGCAATCGGTCAGGGTGCGCGAGGCGGCGGAGTGACTCTCGCCGAACATGTACGCACGCTGGGCCGTGGGCCGGGGCGTGCGCGGTCCCTGACCCGGGACGAGGCGTTCGACGCCATGCGCCTGATGCTGCAGGACGGCACCGCGCCCGAGGCCATCGGCGCGACTCTGATGCTGCTGCGGATGAAGGGTGAGACAGCCGACGAAATCGCCGGTTTGGCTGCGGCGGCTCAGGCGGGGATGCCGGATATGCCGCGCGTCGATCTGGATTGGCCAAGCTACGCGGCGGGGCGGACGCGCGGGGTGCCGTGGTTCCTGCTGTCCGCGCGACTGGTGGCGGGTGCTGGGCACCGCGTGTTGTTGCATGGCTGGAACGGAACAGACGATGCCGTACGTTCGGGCCTGAGCAGTGCCGGCATCGCCATGGCCACCACGCCGGATCAGGCGGAGGACCTGCTGGACCGCGACGGCATCGCCTACATGCCGCTGGAGGCCGCGCATCCTGCGCTCTTTGACCTGCTGAACCTGCGTGCGGTGCTGGGCCTGCGGTCCTGTGTGAACACCGTGTGCCGGATGCTGAACCCCGGCGCTGCGGCGGCAAGTGTGCAGGGCGTGTTTCACCCATCCTACCGGCTGTTGCAGGCGGATGCCGCGGCGCAGCTGGGATGGCAAAACCTGACCGTGATCAAGGGCGGCGGGGGCGAGTTCGAGCGTCACCCGGCCAAGGATATCGCAGCCTTTGGTCTGCGTGCAGGTGCGCCATGGGAAGCGCAATTTGCCGCGACCCGCAGCGAAACGCGTCGTCTGGCGGCGGACATGTCCGCTGGATTGACGAGGCCATCGCCCTTTGAAACCGACATCATCACCGGCACTGCCGCCCTCGCCCTTGACACGTTGGGCGTGACGGACAGCGCCGATGCCGCACAACGCCTCTGGGACGCGCGCAAAGCGGCGCGGGCCGCCTGACAGGAGACCGACGATGCAAGCCTTTCCCATGTTCATTCGCACCACAGGCCGTCGTGTCGTGATCGTCGGTGGCGGCGAGCAAGCGGCGCAAAAGGCGCGGCTGCTGCTCAAGACCGACGCGCAGTTGGTGCTGGTGGCCAACGCGCTGGAGGATGAGTTGCAGGGCCTCGTCACCTCGGGCCGGGCGGAGCATGTGACGGCCCTGACGATTGAGGTGTTCGACGACGCGGCCATGGCCTTTGTCGGGACGGGGTGCCCGGGGCTTGACGCGGCGGTCCATGGGCTGGCCAAGGCGGCACGGTGCCCGGTGAACGTCGTTGACCAACCCGATCTGTGTGACATGACGACCCCCGCCATCGTGGACCGTGACCCCATCGTCGTGGCCATCGGCAGCGAAGGGACGTCCCCGGTACTGACCCGCGAGATCAAGACGCAGCTGGAGCGGACGTTGCCGCAATCGCTGGGCGGTCTGGCTGCGCTGGCCGGGCGTTTGCGGCCCAGCGTCAGCCGGCAGGTGCCGCGTGCCGGGCGTCGGGCGTTCTGGGCCTGGGTGTTCAAGGGCGCGCCCCGCGCCACCTGGGTCCGTGGGGCCGAACGCGAGGCCGTGCGGGCGATCAAGGACGCGATTGCGGCGGGCGGCGCACCGGAGGCGGCGTCGGCGGGCCAGATCAGCCTTGTCGGTGCAGGCCCCGGCGCGCGCGATCTGCTGACCTTGCGGGCGGTCGAACGGCTGCAGGAGGCGGATGTGATCTTTTTCGACCGGCTGGTGGATGAAGCGGTGCTGGAACTGGCGCGCCGCGATGCGGAGCGGGTGTTTGTCGGCAAGCATGTCGGCGCGCATTCGTGGCCACAGGACCGGATCAACCGCATGATCGTGGCGGAGGCAGCCAATGGGCGGCGCGTGGTGCGGCTCAAATCCGGGGATCCGGGGATTTTCGGGCGCGCGGGCGAAGAGATCGACGCGGCGCGCGCGGCAGGCATTCCGGTAGAGGTGGTGCCGGGCGTGACGGCGGCGTCGGCGGCAGGCGCGAGCCTCGGGCGGAGCCTGACGGAGCGGGGCGTGGCCAACACGCTAGTGCTGGCGACAGGGACCGGACGGGCGGATGATCCGCTGCCCGATGCGACACGGCTGTCCGGGCCGGGGACGACGACGGCGCTGTATATGTCGGTGGGCCAAGCGGCGCGACTGGCGTCGGACTGGATGGCGCGGGGGTTGCCTGCGGCCAGTCCGGTGGAGATTTGCGTGGATGTGTCCAAACCATCGGAACGGCATGTTTCGGCGAGTTTGGGGACGCTGGCGGAGGATATCCTGGCGCACGGGATCACAGGCTGCGCGGTAATTTTGGTGACCTGGCCCGAAGCGGATTCGGGGCAGGTGGAGACAGCGCTGGCGGGGTAGGACTGCGCGAAACCCATGAAAAAAGGCACCGTTACCGGCGCCTTTCCTAACTGGTCAGCGGATGATGCGTCAGCTTTTGCGGCGGCGGCGCAACGCGGCCAGACCACCAAAACCGACAAGTAACATCGGCAAAGTGGCCGGCAGTGGCACCGCAGACATCTCGGTCGTGCCGTAGATCTGCGAACCCATGATGCTGTCCCCTTCATTAGGGTTCACATCATCGAAAAAAGTGATCATCCAGAGCCCCGAAAGCTCCATCCCGTCAAAGGCGGAAAACGGGTCTTCGGGGTTGTAGGTTGCTAAGGGCAAGCTGCCATCCTTGGCCGCTTGCGGGTTGCGATAGGGCGAACGTACATTTGCAGTTGCGAACGTGCCGTCGGCTTGTTCGGTGTCCGCAAGCACGTCGTTCAGCGTCTGCTCTTCGGTCGATTCGTCGTCGAAAGCGACAAAGAGGCGGTCGGTGTTGCCGGGATTGCCGCTGGACCACAGATTGACGGTCACGTCATTCTTGGTCAGCGACGCGTTCAGGTCGCCCCAGGCGATTGTGCCGGATTCGCCGTCGTTGCTGATAAGCATCATGAGGTTCAGGTCGGTGATCGAGCCTTCGGTCTCGACCTCCAATTCGAACGAAACCGCCTCCGCGCTGTAGACGCCAAACGCGTTTTTCATGGACAGTTCTTAGAATGTCGAGGCGTGGGCAGCAGCGGGCAGAACAGTTGCCAGAACCATGGCACACAGGGACTTGGAGACGGATATAACCCTTCCTCAAGGATTAACGATTCTGGCGTATTAGCAAGAATCTGCTCAGGCAGCGCATGTTCGTAAAGTGTTTAAGAAATATTCACGAATCATCTCGCGGAGCGGGTTAAAGGCCTACTTCCGATGGTAATTGTTTCCCGATTTCTGAGGCTGGTTTGTAGGCTTCAACCTATGGCTTGAAGCATGGCGGTTTGTTGGTGTTGTGGATGAACCGTCAGTGGAGAGGGGGGCGGATATATTGGGGCATGGTGGGCAGATTGCCCACCCTACGGTGCCTCGCTGGCGGCCATTGAGGCGCTGCGCGTGTTGCCGACTTCAGACGACGACCTTCATGGCCTGCTGCTCACCCACCCCGAACACGCGCTTGTAGCGGTCGATCTCGCGCTCCGGTCCCATCGCCTTGTTGGGGTTGTCCGACAGTTTCACCGTTGGTCGACCATTGGCCGACACGGCTTTGCAGACCAGCGAGAACGGGGCGAGGCTGTCGCCTTGCGTCAGGCCTTTGAAATCGTTGGTGAGCATCGTGCCCCAGCCGAAGCTTACGCGGACGCGGCCTTTGAATTGGGCGTTCAGCTCCGTGATCTTGTCGGCGTCGAGGCCGTCGGAGAAGATGATGAGCTTGTCCCTGGGGTCTTCGCCACGGGATTTCCACCAGTTGATGGCCTCTTCGGCACCGGTGGCGGGGTCGCCGCTGTCGATGCGGACACCCGTCCAACCGGCGAGCCAGTCGGGGGCGCGTTCGAGGAAACCGGTCGTGCCGTAGGTGTCGGGCAGGATGATGCGGAGGTTGCCGTCGTGTTCATCGTGCCAGTCGCTGAGCACGTCGTAGGGGGCCTGGGCGAGGGCGTCGTCTGTTTCGGCCAGCGCAGAGTAGACCATGGGCAATTCGTGGGCGTTGGTGCCGATGGCCTCGACGTCCCGGTTTTTGGCGATGAGGCAGTTGGAGGTGCCGACAAAGCTGCTGCCCAGCCCTTCGCCCATCGCTTGCACGCACCAATCCTGCCAGAGAAAGGAGTGGCGGCGGCGGGTGCCGAAATCGGCGATGCGCAGGCCGTCGAGGGGGCGGAGACGTTCGATCTTTTCCCACAGCTTGGTCATGGCGCGGGCGTAGAGCACCTGTAGCTCGAAACGGCCCATGGTGCCGAGGACGGCGCGGGAGCGCAGCTCCATCAACACCGACAGGGCGGGGATTTCCCAGAGCATGACCTCGGGCCAGGCGCCTTCGAAGGTAAGCTCGTATTGGTCGCCGACACGTTCAAGGTGGTAGGGCGGCAGGCGCAGGGCCTCGAACCAGTCCATGAATTCGGGCGTGAACATCTGGCGCTTGCCGTAGAAGGTGTTGCCGCGCATCCATGTGCTTTCGCCGCGTTTGAGCGAGAGGGAGCGGATGTGGTCAAGTTGCTCGCGCAGCTCGCCCTCGTCGACGAGGTTGGCGAGGGGGATGTGGGTGGAGCGGTTGATGAGCGAGAAGGTGACCTGGGTGTCGGGTTTGTTGCGAAAGACCGACTGGCACATGAGCAGTTTGTAGAAATCGGTGTCGATGAGCGACCGGACGATGGGGTCGATCTTCCATTTGTGGTTCCAGACGCGGGTGGCGATGTCGACCATGGCGATGTCCTTGCGTTTGGGCGTTTGTGCCAGAGGTTGTGCGCTATTCCAAGCGGGGCGGAAACCGACGCGGTTTCCGGCTGTTTTCCGACGCGGAAAACGGGCGCTGAGCCTTGGGCGTCATGCTGTGATCGGTGCCGGGTTACGCCAGCGTCACGCCTGCTGCCGTCATCCCGGATTGTGCCGCGACGAGCGAGCCGTCGAGGTCGATGGCGCGGCACAGGTCGGTGCGTACTGTCACCGCGTAGCCAAGCTTGGCCGCGTCCACGGCGGAGAAATTGACGCAGAAATCGGTGGCGAGCCCGACGAGCGTCAGTGCAGTGACGCCGCGGGTTCGCAAGTAGCCATCGAGCCCTGTCGGCGTGGTGTGGTCGTTCTCGAAAAAGGCGGAGTAGCTGTCGATCTCCGGGCGGAAGCCTTTGCGGACGATCATCTGGGCGCGGTGCGCCTTAAGCTGGGCATGGAACGCGGCGCCGTCGCTGCCCTGAATGCAATGGTCGGGCCAGAGCACCTGCGGGCCATAAGGCATCTCGGTCATGTCGTAGGGTGATTTGCCCGCGTGGCTGGAGGCAAAGGATGAATGCCCCGCCGGGTGCCAGTCCTGTGTCAGCACAACGGTGTCAGCCTCGGCCATCAGCGCGTTGATGCCGGGTATGATCGCGTCGCCGTCAGGCACGGCAAGCGCGCCGCCCGGGCAGAAATCGTTTTGCACGTCGATGACGATCAGGGCGTGGGACATGGGCGGGCCTCCTTTGGTTAACCCTGTACCGTGGAGAGGCGGCGGGGTGAACCCCGCCCTACCGCTTGAACGCACGGGCCGGCGGGCGTATCTGGCGGGCATGTTCACGATTGCCGCGCTTTATCACTTCACCCGATTTGCCGATCCTGCCGCCCTCAAGGGGCCGCTGGCCGCTATCTGCTGCGCCAATGGGGTCAAGGGCACGCTGTTGCTGGCGCCCGAGGGGATCAACGGCACCATCGCGGGTCCGCGTGCGGGGGTCGATACCGCTCTGGCGCATATCCGCGCCCTGCCCGGCTGCGCCGATCTGGAATGGAAGGAAAGCAGCAGTGACACGCCGCCCTTCGGCAAGCTCAAGGTGCGGCTGAAGCGCGAGATCGTCACGATGGGCCAACCGGATGTCGATCCGGCGGCGCGGACGGGGCATTATGTAGACCCTTCCGATTGGAACGACCTGATCGGGCGCGACGATGTGGCCGTAATCGACACGCGCAACGATTACGAGGTTGCGATTGGGACGTTTGAGGGGGCTGTCGACCCGCAAACCGCCAGCTTTGGCGCGTTTCCAGCCTGGTGGGAGGCGAACAGGCACCGGTTTCACAACAAGAAGATCGCGATGTTCTGCACCGGCGGTATCCGCTGTGAAAAGTCCACGAATTACCTGCTGGGTCAGGGGGTTGAGGACGTGTTTCACCTCAAGGGCGGCATCCTGAAATATCTCGAAGAGGTGCCTGCGGCGCGGAGTGCCTGGCAAGGCGAATGCTTTGTCTTTGACGGACGGGTGAGCGTCGGGCACGGGCTGGAGGTTGGTCCGCACCTGCTGTGTCACGCCTGCCGTCGCCCGATCCTGCCGCAGGATCGGACATTGCCGGAATACGAGGACGGTGTCAGTTGTCACCATTGTGCTGGCGAAACGTCGGACGAGGACAAGGCGCGGTTTCGCGAACGGCAAAAACAGATCGAACTGGCCCGTGCCCGTGGTGAGGATCACCTTGCCGGGCCGATGGTGTGCGACAAATCTGCGCGGTCCTGACGGGCGCTATAGCTCCTCGACGCGCAGAAATCTGGACAATTGCAGATGTTAAGGCGGTGGAAAGAGCCGCTGCACTATACCTGAGCCCGGGTGAAAAGAGGTGTGGGTTATGAGCGCGCAAGGGAATGCGCAACCGATCATCATCAAGCGCAAGAAGGTTGTCGGTGGCGGTGGTCACCATGGCGGCGCGTGGAAGGTGGCCTATGCGGACTTCGTGACCGCGATGATGGCGTTCTTCATGTTGATGTGGTTGCTGAACGCAACGACGGAAAAGCAACGCAAGGGGATCGCGGACTACTTTTCGCCGACGATCCCGATCAACCGGATTTCCGGTGGCGGGGATGGCAATTTCGGCGGGGACAGCGTGTTTTCCGAGATGACGCTGCCGCAAAACGGGACGGGTGCGACATCCGCTCGGCCCACCGAATCCAAGCAGGCGCGCGGCGAAATGGGGCGCACCGCCGAGGGCGACAAGACAGCGGCACAGGACCAGACATTCGAGTCGCTCGAGGCGCAGTTGCTGGGTCAGGGCGGTGAGTCCAAGGTGATGGAAAACGCTCTTAAGCACATCGTGACGCGCATCACCGACGAAGGGCTGGTGATCGAGCTGTTTTCCCTGCCCGATGCCCCCCTGTTCGATCCGGAGACAGACCGCCCCACCAACCTGTTGCGCGCGCTGGCGACGCTGATCGTGGACACATCGCAGACGGTGACGAACGCCATCGCCATCGGCGGCCATGTAGAGGCGCAACCGATCGTTCTGGCCGACAGCACGATCTGGTCGCGGTCGCTGGACCACGCCATGGCGATGCGCAAGCTGATGGAAGGTGCCGGCCTCGAGGAAGAGCGGATTGAGCGGATGACCGGACATGCCGACCGCGAGCCGTCGGTGCGCAATCCAATGGCCATTCGCAACAACCGGTTGGAGATTGTTTTGCTGCGAGAATAGTCTGCATTTTATCTGTTAGGCCGGTCTTAAGGCCGCGGCGCCTATCTGTTCGATCAAAGCAGGTCGATACAGCAGAAAGGCGTATCCATGACAATTTCTTCGTCGCTAAACGCAGGTGTGGCAGGGCTTCAGTCGAATGCCACCCGACTGGCCTCCATCTCCGACAACATCGCGAATTCATCGACCTTCGGATACAAAAGGGTCACCACGGACTTCCATTCCATGGTGATTTCATCCGCTGGCGGCACGTATTCCGCAGGCGGTGTTCGGGCGACGACCTCGCGGCTGATCGACCAAAGCGGATCTCTGGTCTCAACCTCGAACGCGACGGACCTCGCCGTGCGGGGTCGTGGTATGCTGCCGGTCGCGCAGGCCGCGGAGATCGAGGTGGATAACGGCGAAACCCTGATGCACCTGACAACGACGGGGTCGTTCCGGACCGATGCGGAAGGGTATCTGGTGTCGGATTCGGGTCTGGTCCTTTTGGGTTGGCCCGCGCGCCCTGACGGAACGATCCCGAACTTTCCGCGCGACACATCCGACGGGCTGGAGCCGGTCCAGATCAACGTGAACCAGTTTTCAGGTGAACCCACAACGCAGATGGCACTGGGCGTCAACCTGCCCGCGACCGATACGGACGCTGGAGCGACCGGTGAAGCACAGACTCTGTCCATTGAGTATTTTGACAACCTGGGGACGTCTGAAAACATCAACATCACGTTCAACCCAACGGTGCCTGCCACAGGATCGTCGAACACGTGGACCATGACGATGACCGATTCCGCGTCCGGTGGCGCGATGATTGGCCAGTATGACCTGACATTCAACGACAGCCGTACGGCGGGTGGCACCTTGGCCAGTGTTGCGCTGACAACGGATGCCGGCGGCGTGCCGACATCGACGGGCGGTGCATACGCCGCCGCCACAGGAAACATCATCGTGAACGTTGGCGGCGGTCCAATCGAGATCGACATCGGCCAATTGGGCGACAGTGATGGGCTGACGCAGTTGTCCGACAGCTTTGCCCCCGTTTCGATTTCCAAGGATGGGTCACCGGTCGGCAATATGACAAATGTGGAGGTCGATCCGAACGGATTTGTCACCGCGTTCTTTGATACTGGCATCAATCGGACAATCTACCAGATCCCGCTGGTTGATCTGCCCAATCCCAACGGTATGGTGGCACTGGATCAGCAGATTTACCTGCCCTCCTCCGAAAGCGGCAGCTTTTTCCTGTGGGATGCGAGTGACGGTCCGACAGGTGATATCGTCTCCTTCGCCCGCGAGGAGTCATCTGTCGATGTCGCCGGTGAACTGACGGCGATGATCCAGACGCAGCGAGCCTATTCGTCGAACGCGAAGGTCATCCAGACCGTGGATGAGATGTTGCAGGAAACGACCAACATCAAACGCTAATCCGCCTGATCGGAGACTGATGTCATGACCCTTTCCAGCGCCTTGAACGCCGCGATGACCGGGCTGCGCTCTGCCAGCCGGTCGTCGGAGTTGATTTCGTCGAACATCTCGAACGCGTCGACGCCGGGCTATGCGCGTCGCACGCTCGAGATCACGTCGAATTCCGGCGCACTGCAAAGTGGCGTGCGCATCAACGGCGTGGTCCGGCACGCCGACGCTCAAATTCTGGCAGACCGACGCCTGGCCAGCGCCGAGTTTGGCTACCGGTCGGATACGACCCGCTTTCTGACATCCATCGAGGACGTCATTGGCACGCCGGATCAGGCCGGGTCATTGTCGGCCCGGCTGTCAGATTTCGACAACAGCCTCATCCTTGCCAGCAGCCGCCCGGATGCTGCGGAACGCTTGGACGGAACAGCGCTCGCCGCGCGCGACCTCGTGGATGCCATCAACAACGCCTCCGAGAATTTGCAGGATGCGCGATCACAGGCCGACCGAAACATCGCCGCAAAAGTGAACCGCCTGAACGACACGCTCGCCTCAGTGCAGGAGGTCAACAGCCAGATCACCGCCGCCCTGTCGCGAAACAACGACACCGCCGCGCTGCAAGATCAGCGGCAGGTGCTGATCGATGAGATCAGTGAAATGGTCCCCGTCCGCGTGGTGCCACGGGATTTCGGCGCGGTTGCGCTGTTTTCAACGGGCGGCGCGATCCTGCTCGACGGCAGCGCAGCGTCAGTCGAATTCGACCCGTCGAATGCTGTCACGCCCTACATGTCCGTCGAAGACGGCACATTGTCCGGTCTGACAATCAGCGGTTTTTCAGTGTCCACCTCGTCGGAAACGGGCCGCTTGCGTGGCGGCACTCTGGGCGCTCAGTTTGAGATTCGCGATGAGCTGGGACCCGAGATGCAGACACAGCTTGATGCGCTTGCCCGCGATCTGATCGAACGGTTTGCGGACCCCGCAGTGGACCCGACCCTGACACCGGGCCAACCCGGTCTATTCACCGACCAGGGTGCGGCATTCAACCCAATCGCCGAGGAAGGTCTGGCCAGCCGCATCTCACTGAACGCAATCATTGATCCCGCACAAACCGGCGAGACATGGCGCATACGGGATGGGTTGGGCGCCGCGGCACCTGGCGAGAACGGCAACGCCGCAATCATCAACGCGCTGTCGGACGCCCTGTCCAATGCGCGCACACCGATGTCGGGCGATTTCGGCACCGGGACCTTTTCGGCGCTCGATCTGACATCCGCCTTTTCCTCGCAGCTGGGCACAGATCGTTTGCGGTCCGATCAACAGCTCAGCTTTGCGTCCGCCCAGTTCAACGAACTAACACAACTTCAGTTGGCAGACGGCGTCGACACAGACGTGGAAATTCAACGGCTTATGCTCGTCGAACAGGCTTATGCCGCAAATGCGCGCGTCATCCAGACTGTCGATGAAATGCTCGACACCCTCATGAGGCTATAGAAATGATGAACGCGACTTCCTTCGGTGATCTGGCGCAGTCTTTCTCGCTGCAACGCCGCGGTGCCGACCTCAAAACCGAAATGGCGCGCCTCAACCAGGAGCTGGTGACCGGTCAGGTGGCAGACGTGAAAGCCGTGCTGGCCGGCAATACAAGCTACCTGTCAGGCATCGAAAACGACTTGCGCACTTTGGCCGGCTATCGCACAGCCGCAGACGAAGCCGCGTATTTTACCGAGGCGATGCAATTGGCGCTAGACCGCGTTCAAACAACAAGCAGTAACCTGAGCCAGGATGTCCTGACCACGTCCAAGAATGGCCCGGAGCCCGTGCTGGATCAGTTGTCGCGCAACGCCAAGACCGAGCTTGAAACGATCATCAGCGCACTGAACACGTTCGTCGGAGGCCGCGCAGTTTTTGGGGGAACCGCGACAGGGCAGAACCCCGTGGCTGATGCTGACACGATCATGACCGAACTCCGCACAGCCGTCACCGGCGCTACGACTGTCGATGATATATTGACGGCTGTGGACACTTGGTTTGCCACCCCAACCGGCTATGCCGCCGTCGGATATACCGGATCGACCACACCGCTCAGCCCGATGCGCATCGGCGATGGCGAAACCGTCGCGGTGCAGACGACCGCCGCAAATGCCGACCTGCGCGAGGTCATCAAGAATGTCGCCAGCACGGCGTTGGCCGCGGACGGGGCACTTGGCCTGTCAACAGAACAGAAACGCGACATGCTGGGCCGAACCGGCGTGAGTCTCCTTGTCTCTCAGGATGGGCTGACGGCCGTCCGCGCCGAGGTTGGCGCGTCACAAGAGCGGATCGACCGTATCGCCACGCGCAACAACGCGCAAAACACGTCCCTCGAATACGCAAAAGGCGCATTGCTCAGCGCTGACCCGTATGAAACCGCCACCAAGTTGGAGGAAGTCCAATTCCAGTTGCAAAGCCTGTATACCATCACCGCGCGCATGTCCGATCTGTCACTCGTGAATTTTGTCCGGTGAGGATGCTATGGCTTGCCGCGCTGGCAATAAGCCTTGCGCTGCCGGCAGTGGCCGGTCCGGTCCGGATCAAGGACCTTGTGGAATTCGACGGCGTTCGCGGCAACGATCTGGTGGGATATGGTCTGGTCGTGGGTCTCGACGGCACCGGTGACGGCTTGCGGAACGCGCCGTTCACCGAAGAGATCATGTCCAACGTGCTTGAGCGTCTGGGGGTAAACGTCACCGGCGAACAATTCCGTCCAAAGAACGTTGCCGCTGTTTTTGTGACTGCCAGCTTGCCTCCTTTCGCGCGCACAGGTTCGCAGATCGACATAACAGTGTCTGCCATCGGCGATGCGCAGAGCCTGTTAGGCGGTACACTCATCATGACCCCTTTGAACGCGGCGGATGGTCAGATCTATGCCGTTGCCCAAGGGACTGTCATTGCCGGTGGAGCGGTGGCCGAAGGTGATGGCGCCCGCGTGACCCAAGGCGTTCCGACCGCCGGGGTTATTCCGGCTGGTGCACGGGTCGAGCGTGAGGTCGATTTCGAGCTCAGCAGCCTGAATGACATGCGCCTTGCGCTCCGCGACGCCGACTTTACCACCGCTGCCCGCATAGAAACCGCGATCAACGCCGAGTTCGGGCGGCAGGTCGCGGTGATGCTGGACTCTGGCACGGTCGGTCTGAACGTCGAACGTACTGGTGCACGCTCTGTCGCGCATGCACTGGGACGGATCGAGAACATCTCCGTCGAGCCTGAGCGCAAGGCGCGTGTCGTTGTCGACCAAAGATCTGGCACAATCGTGATGGGCGAAGACGTGCGTATTTCTCGTGTGGCTGTGTCCCAGGGCAATCTGACACTCCGCGTTCAGGAACAACCGATCACAGTGCAACCCAATCCATTCGCCGAGGGTGAAACAGTCGTTGTGCCCCGCACAACAGTGGACATCGAAGAGGAGGAAGGCATTGGCCTCGCCGAAGTCCCGGACGGAGCATCATTGTCTCAGGTCATCGGCGGGCTGAATGCTCTGGGTGTCGCGCCCCGCGACATGATCGACATCCTCAAGAGCATCAAGGCCGCCGGAGCTTTGCATGCTGAGTTTATCGTTCGATAGTTCCTGCTGACGGCTGTGCCGATAGCATCTCGGAACAAACATGGCTTGGGGGATCGCGTTCATGGCATCCTTCCAAGCCGAACGACAGTGAATTTCGGACATCTTGGTGACACGCAGCACTGTTTCCAGCCAATGCGTCGAACGCTTTAGGATCTAGCCTATTCCGGCGCCGGAAGATCATAGGGCGTATGCGGACACATTACCGTATGTTTCCATAGTGAGCTACCCCGCTAATTTCGGACACAGAAGTAAGCTGCGATTTGCTGTCGTCTGATCTTCAACACGAAGGAGATCAGAAATGTCGAAACGGAAGCAACATCACCCGGAGTTAAAGGCCAAGGTTGCATTTGAAGCGCAAAATGTGAGGAGACAGTCAGCGAGTTGGCCAGTCGGTTTGGACCTGTCGCGGTTTTGTGCCGCTCCAAGTGCTCGTTTACGCCACTTTTCGTTCGAATGCGACGGGGCTTTTCCATCCCAATGCTGAGTGGCGTTTTCGCGGATTGTAGAAGCCGTTGATATATTCAAAGATTGCCATCTCGGCTTG
>JBCBXB010000020.1:0-57859 GCA_039816785.1 Pseudomonadota bacterium | reverse complement strand
TCGATATGTCGACCTACAGCCAAGCGAAACTCAGCGCCGTCGCACGTCAGCTCAACGAGCGCCCGAGGAAGACCTTGCAATACGAAACACCAGCAGAGAAGTTCGCACAGTCTGTTGCGGCGATCCGTTGAATCCGCAGGGACAAGGCTGCTGTTGGGTTCAGGTGACCGACAATTGCAAGTCACATTCCGCGTCTACGAAAAGACGCGTGCCGTCTTCAAAAAAAACGACCAATTCGCGTCCATTATGGATTGCCGTTTTACTGACAGTCTTGCCTTTCACCAAGGAGGTTAGCTGATCGTTGAGCGTTGCGTGGAGCGTACCATCACCTATTGCGTTGCTCATGTAACTTACCGTCCCGCTGGTTTTTACCTGCGAAAGGCGTAAGCCACGGCGCTATCAGGTCGCTACGACAAAATGACACTTGGGCTCACCGGCCACACAGCACTGTCTATCGACGCAGCCCGTGTCTCGGACACTTGCCGCGCGTGGGGACGTTGAAGATTATCGAACGTGCGCAGGCGGGCGAAACGGCTGTTCGATCTGCGAAATCTGAGGTTGGGCGACGCAACTTGCGGACGCACCAGATTGCCGTGCGGGCATCGCGACTGTCGTAGCCATAGCGCATGTCAGCGTTTCCTGTTGGCGTCGGACCGTGCCGACACATGCTGCAACCACACGCTTTCAGCCGTCGAGGAACTCAGCCAGTAAACTGTTGAACAGGGCGGGCCGCTCCAAGTGAACCGCGTGGGCACACAAAGGCAGCACCGCCAGGTTGCTCTGCGGGATGCCCTGCCACAGGCGCTCAATCTGGGGCCAGTTGTAGGTGCGGTCGCGATCCCCCCAGATGATCAGGGTTTCGGCGGAGATGTTGGGCAAATACTGCGCGCCCGACCAGTCCCGCATCGCGGCCAGACCGGCAAGGATTGCATCCAACCCGGCCATCTCGGCCACTTTGGCGCAGTACTCGTAACGTTCGGCCGTGTCGCGCATCAAAAACCATGTTGCCGAAATCCGACGTGCCGTCGCCTGCGCACCATCCTGTTGCGCGCGTTGCATCGAGGTTTCGATGGTCTCGAACCGTCCGGGCAGGACGCCGTGCGCCCCGGTCGCATATAGCACCAGCCGGTTCACGCGCTGTGGCGCCTGCCGGATCATGTCCTGCACGATCATCCCACCCATGGAATGCCCGAGCAGGTCGAACCTCTCCACGCCACGCGCGGTCAGATCATCCAGCGCCCAGCTTGCAAAGTCCTCGATCCGGTCAATCGGCGCCATGGCCGCGTTTTGCCCGAAGCCGGGCAAGTTGAGGCGGATCAGCGCGCGCCGTTGTCCAAGGGGCGCCTGCAAATCCCACTGCGCGCTTCCGCCCATGAAACCATGGACGAAGATCAGCGGTGTCACCGGTTGCCGCCCTGCACGATCCGATCAAGGATCATCGCGCAGAACAGGATCGAGAACCCGGCCAGAATGCCTTGCCCCACATTGGCGTATTGCAGCGCTTCCAGCACGTCCTCGCCAAGCCCTTTGGCGCCGATCAACGAGGCCACAACCACCATCGCAAGCGAAAGCATGATCGTCTGGTTGATCCCGGCACGGATCGACGGCCCGGCCAATGGCAGGTCGACCTTGGTCAGGAGATACCACTTGTTCGCCCCGAAACTGATCGCCGCTTCGCGCACGCTTTCGGGCACGCCCCGCAGACCCAGCACCGTCAGTCGCACGACGGGCGTGCCGCCAAAGATCATCGTCACGATCACCGCAGCAGGTTTGCCCACCCCGAAAAAGGCGATGACCGGCACCATGAAGACAAAGGCGGGCATGGTCTGCATAAAGTCCATGATCGGCTGAATGAACGCATAAAACCGGGGCCGCCGCGCCGAGAACATGCCCAACGGGATGCCAATCACAATCGACAAGAGCGCCGCAGTGCCCAGCAGCGCCAGCGTCGTCATCGCCGCCTCCCAGAAGCCCAGCAGGCCCATATAGGCCAGAAACGCGGCAGAGTAGATCGACGTGCGGGTGCCTGCCGTCAGCCATGTCAAAAGCACGATCAGGCTTGCAATCACGATCCACGGGGTCTGCACCAGAATGACCTCAAGCGCGTCCAGCAGCGCCCGGATGCCAAAGGTGAGCCCGTCAAAGAACGCCTCGCTGTTGGCGATACACCACGCGATGAAATTCTCAACCCAGGCGATGCCGGTCAGCCGGATATCGGGGTCCGTCGGAAACACGCTCAGCAGGCTGAACCGCCCGGGAAAACTGTAATGCACCATGGCCGTCGCCACGATCAGCACCATGAAAACCGCGCTCAGCGCGATGTGCTGTGGCGGCATACCGTATCGAATGCTGTCATCACTGAGCCAGTCGGAAAAGCGCGCCTCGAGGGCGGTGTTGGCGACGACGGCCTGCGTCAGCTTGACCGCAATCAGGATGCCAAGCCCGGTGAGTGCAATGGTCGGCCCTTCGGCGGCCATGGCCTCGGCTTCGGCGCGGATGCCCCCGATGTTGGCCTCCAGCGATTCAACCGTGCGGCGGAACGCATCGACCCGGTCAGAGCCGCTTTCGATTGCGGCCTGAAGCTGTTGGCGGCGCAATTCCAGCGTGCCCTCGATGGAGGCGATCCGCGCCATGGCATCTGCGCCGAGGTCGCCAAAGAGACCCCGCGCGATTTGCACGAATGCCAGCGCCTCGATGATCAGAAACGGCAACGCCCAGTTCCAAAGGCCGCGCGCGCCGAACCAGATCGGGCCAAAGAGCCCGGCCATGAGGTTGAATGTCGGCGTGAACCGCGAGGACGCGCCGATCTTTTCGAAGGCGCGGATGTAATAGTCGGGTGCGGTGCGCACGAAGGTGCGGATGCTGTCGCGCCGCTCTTTGGCGTAGGCCAGAGCGGCGTCGCTTTCGGTATCTTCGAGGGGGTTAACGCCAAGATCTTTCATGATACTTCCGTCCCTTCGATCACGGTTTTGAGCAGGTCCGCCCGCGTGATGATCCCGACATCCTTGCCCGCGTCCTGCACGACAATCGGGTGGTCATTGTCGATGGCGAGGTTGATGAGCGTGCTCAGGTTTTCGTCGTCCTTGACGCGCATCGCGTCGGCCGACAGCCCGCCATTTGCCGAAACATAAGCCTCAATCGGTTGCATCACGGCATGGGCATGCACGACCTTCAGTCGCGAGATGCCCGCGACGAAATCCGCCACATAATCATCGGCCGGGTTCATCACGATGTCTTCTGCGGTGCCGATCTGCACCATCTTGCCGTCGCGCATGATGGCGATGCGGTCGCCGATACGCACGGCCTCATCCAGGTCATGCGTGATAAAGATCGTCGTCTTTTTCAGGATCTTGCTCAGCCGGATGAATTCGTCCTGCAACTGCCGCCGTATCAACGGGTCGAGCGCGGAAAACGGCTCGTCCATCAACAGGACATCGGGGTTGGCCGCCAGCGCGCGGGCCAGGCCGACCCGTTGCTGCATCCCGCCCGAAAGCTCATGCGCGAATTTTGCACCCCACGCCCCAAGCTCCACGATATCCAGGATCGCAGCCGCCTGTCGCATCCGTTCGTTTTTGGCGACCTGGCGGATCTCGAGGGGCATGGCGACATTGTCCAGCACCGAGCGGTGCGGCATCAGCGCGAAGTTCTGGAACACCATGCCGATCTTTTCGTTGCGAAACTTTTGCAACGCGCGCGGGCCCAACGCCATGACATCGGTGCCCTCGATTTCAATCTTGCCGGCCGTGGGTTCCAGCAACCGATTGAAGTGTCGCACCAATGTCGACTTGCCGCTGCCCGACAAGCCCATGATGCAGAAAATCTCGCCACGGTTCACGCTCAGGCTGACATCCGCGACACCCACGACCGCGTTGTACTCGGCCAGGACGTCGGCCTTTCCAAGCCCACGTTCGCGGATCGCGGTCAGTGCGGACGCCGCGTTGGCGCCGAATATCTTCCAGACGTTGGAGATCTCGATGACTGTTTCATCTTGCATATGTGCCACCCCCTTGCAGCCCGGCAAGGCGGCGCACCTGTCGATGCGCCGCCGTCTCTTTGTGGTCAGGGGCGGATCAGAGGCCCAGCATCGCGTCGACGCGGTCCGAGTTCGCCTCGACCCATTCCTTTGCGACGTCCGCCGCATCGCGACCGTTGGCGCTGATCTCATACGCAAGCTGGCTCACATCCGACGCGTCCAGCTTGAAGTTCTGGAAGAACTCGGCGATGGCGGGCGAACGCTCAGGCAGCGAATTCGACCAGGCGATCTGCACGTCTTTCAGGGCGTCCTTGCTGGCCACCATCGAGTTTTCGTACCAGTCCGCATCGTCCGACGGCTGAACCATGACGTATTTCGCCGGGTCATATGTCGGCTCGGTCAGCATCTGCACGTCGAACATGAACCAGACCGCATGCGGCTCGTAGCAGTAGAACGCATAGCCTTCGCCTTTCGCGATGCTGTCCTTGATGCGCGCGGTCTTGACACTTTCTTCGGCGCGGACCGGCTCGACAAAGTCGAGAAGACCGTAGTCGCGGGTTTTGACCTCGTTCACGTTGGCCGACGCCCAGCCGGGCGCGCCGATCCACATCTCACCCTTGCCGTCGCCATCGCTGTCCATCAGCGCAGCCACATCCGGACGCCCCAGATCGGTGATATCCGTGATGTTGTTGGCTTCGCCAAAGTCCTTGGTCACACAGAAGCCCTGGTTGCCCTGATACGGGTTCGACGACAGGCTGACGGTGCCCGCCCCGTCCACATATTGCTTGGTAAAGCTCTCCTGGTTCGGCAGCCAGACATCGGGATGCACGTCGATATCGCCTTTGCCCTGGTCCATCGCCTGGAAAATCGTCGCGTTGTTGCCCGGTACATATTCGACCTGGCCGCCGATCCGCGACTGGACAACCTCGCCCAGCACATGCGCAATCGCCTGCGCGCCGGTCCAGGATGGAACCCCGATGGCGACCGTTTCGGACGCGACCGCCGGCAGGGCAAACACGCTCACGGTCGCTGCGAGGCCCATGGTTTTCAGGTTGGTTTTCATTGATATCTCCTCTGTTGGATTTCGCCTGTTCACGGCGCTTGGTTTAGGAAAGGGACTGCAAGAGCTGATCCTCATATGCAAAAAGTGCCGTCGCACCCCCGGTGTGAAGGAACAGAACCTTGTCGCTTGGGGCAAAGAAGTCGTGCCGGATCATGCCGATCAAGCCCGCCATGCCCTTGGCGGAATAAACGGGGTCAAGAAGGATACCTTCGTGACGCGCCGCGAGGTGGATTGCCTCAAATGTGGACGGTGCCGGAATGCCGTAGCCCTCGCCGACATAGCGGTCGTCGACGTGGATTTCGCTGACATCAATCGGATCGGCGTCCAGCTTGTCGAGCGTCCGCTGCGTCAACCCGTGCACCGCGCCGACCTGCCGATCATGCGGCTGGCGGACGCTGACACCCATCACCGGCAACGGGTAGCCCATCGCGTGGAACCCAGCGACCAGTCCGGCTTGCGTGCCGGTGCTGCCCGTGGCCATCACCAGCCAGTCAAAGGACTGCCCGGTCGCATCGCAATGCTGCGCGATTTCCTGCGCGCAGGTGACATATCCCAAAGCCCCGGTCGGGTTCGAGCCGCCGCCGGGAATGAAATACGGATTATGCCCTTCGGCGCGCAGTGTATCGGTCACGGCTTCGGCTTCGGCATTCATGTCGAGGCCCGCGGGACGGAACGCGTGTGTGGCCCCGAACAGCGTATCCAGCAGGACATTGCCGGTCTGCTCGTAAGACGCCTCGACGCCCGGAACCCGACGTTCCAATAGCACGTGACATTTCATGCCCGCCTTGCAGGCCGCCGCCGCTGTCTGGCGCACGTGGTTCGACTGCACGGCACCTTGCGTCACCAGCATGTCGGCACCCGCCCTGAGCGCTTCGCCAACGAGGAACTCCAATTTGCGCGTTTTGTTCCCGCCCGTGGCCAGCCCTGTGCAATCATCGCGTTTGATGAACAGCTGCGGGCCGCCCAGGTGCTCTGACAGGCGCGGCATTTCTTCGATGGGCGTCGGTTGATGGCACAGGGCCATTCTGGGGAACCGGTCAAGCGACAGGTTCGTCGACTTCGGGGCGAGCGTTGCAGTGTCAGTCATGGGTCCTGTCCAGCTTGAAATTCAAGTCTCCAGCCTGCGTCAATTCGGGTGTCGGCTCCAATGTCATGTTCGAATGACATCATGCAAATTTTGCATTATGCGGCTGTCATGGACATCTCCCTGTTTCGCGATCTTGAGCGGTTGCACCAAACCGGAAATTTTTCCCAGGCCGCCACCCTGCGGAACCTGAGCCAACCGGCCTTTTCGCGGCGCATCAAATCGCTCGAAAGCTGGGTCGGTGCGGTTCTGGTGGATCGGTCGCGGCAACCCGTTCGGCTGACCGAAGCGGGTCAGCAGATGCTCGACGCCGGGCTTCAGGCGCTCAACCGCATCGAGCAGGAGCGCAGTCAAATCCTCGAAGCCCAAGCCCTGCCGGACCGTTATGTCGTCACGTTCGGCGCGCAGCACTCCGTCGGGTGGCGCTTTTACCCCGGCTGGTTGCAGGCGCTGGAAGACGCCTACGGGCCGATCCTGTCGCGGTTGCGCGCGGATGATTTGCCTAACTGCCTGCAGGATCTGGAAAGCGGGCAGGTGGATTTTGTCATCTCCTATGAGGCGCCGGACACCCGGTCGGACAGCGGCCCTGCGTCGCTCCTCATTGGACGGGATCGGTTGATCCCTGTGTCCAAGCCCGCGCCTGACGGAGGCGCTGTATTCGACTTCACATCGCCGGAGCCCACGCCGTTTCTTCGCTTTGGTGACGCTGCCGCGATCAGTGCCTTGATCGCGCCAACGCTGACCCGCTTCGGGCTCGAGACGCGACTGCGCACCGTCTACGAAAATTCCATGGCCGGTGCCCTGCGCATGCGGGCGCGTGCCGGTGACGGCATCGCGTGGCTGCCCGAAACGCTGGTGGCACCTGACCTCGACGCTGGCCTGCTTGTCCCCACCGGCCCCGAGACGTGGCAAATCGCGCTCGACATCCGGCTGTTTCGCAACGCGGCGCGCTCCAACCACACCACGCGGGCGATCTGGACGTTTCTCGAACGGCGTCCGGGCGACGGCCTGCTGCCCATCGGGTAGGCTTGTGCACAGTCTTGTCTGTCCAACGCAGGTCATGCCCGCGCCCTTTCCCGCTTGGGGTCGACAAACGGTATGTCCGCAACCCGGGCCGGAAGGCGCTTCATATGGCCGTCCATCATACCGACTTCCAGCACGTGATCCGTCTGTGAATGCTCGACCGCAAGGCGGGCCATGGCGATGCCGTGGCCCAGCATCGGTGATCTGGTGGCGGATGTGACCTCTCCGATCTGCCGCTCACCGGCATAGACCGCGGCGCCGGGCAACGGCACATCATCGCCCTCCATCAACAGACCCTTCAGGCAGGCGCGCGGCGACGCGGCATTCCGCTCCAGCGCCGCCTTCCCGACAAATTCAGCCTTCCGGAAATCCACCGCAAAGCCCAGACCGGCCTCAAACGCATCGACACCGGCCCGGAACTCCGCGCCCGACGCGGCGAGGCCCGCCTCGATCCGCAGGATCTCAAGCGCCGACGTGCCCATCGGCGCAATCCCCAACGCCTCTCCCTGCGCCATGAGGCTGTCCCACAGCGCGATGGCATCAGATTTCGCGCAAAACAGCTCATAGCCAAGCTCGCCGGTGTAGCCCGTCCGCGACAGCAAAAAGCCTGCCCCCTCGCGATCCCGCAGACGTCCCACCGTCACGCCAAACCATTTCAGGTGTTCCAAAGCCGGAACATGCGGCTGCGTAAAGACAAGCTGCGACAGCAACTCCCGCGACTTGGGACCTTGCAAGGCAACATTGACCAGGGCCTCGCTCATATCGGTGAGCCTGACGTGCAGCCCTTCGGCCTGTGCCAGGCTTTCGATGCGGCGCGCGCTTTCTTCGGATCCGCAACACCAACGGAACAGCTGCGGACCGATGCGAAAGAGGGTGCCGTCATCGACAACCGCGCCCGTCTCGTCGCACATCAGCGCATAGGTCGCCCGCCAGAGCGGCAGGCGGGACAGATCGCGGGTCACAAGCCGCTGCAACACCCGCTCCGCGTCCGGGCCGACCACGTCATACTTGCGCAAGCTGCTCATGTCCTGCAGCGTGACCTTTTCCCGACAGGCCCAGTATTCGCCCAGCGTTCCGGTTGACGGGTAAGTGGCGGGCACCCACAGGTTCCGCGCCACCACAAAATCCTTCGTCAGCCTGGACGTGCGCGCATGAAAGACGCTTTCATGGCTCACCTGCATCGCACTGTCCTCCTTTGCACGAAACCCGACGGCGCGCGTGACGGGCGCCTCGGGCGCATAGATGCGCACATGGACATCCGTCGGGTTCCATCCATTGATCGGATCGATATCGTCGGGGCACGCGGTCGAGACACAGACCAGATCGTCCAACGCCTGCATGACCACGTAGTCGCCCGGGCGCGAATGGCTTTCCTCTGTCAGGATATGGCCCGAGCGGGGGGCAACCCAGGTGTTCCAGAAGAAGTTGATCGCCGGCCACGCCGCGCGCTTGGCCACGCCGAACGGTGCGACGGCGGCAGACATGTTGTCCGAGCAGTTCAGGTGCCCCGGAAAGCCGCGATCCTCATACCCCCGTGCGGTGCACGCAAGGCCAAATGTATCATGCCGTCCGCAGGTGTCCTGAACGACCTGCAGCATCGGACGCATGTCGCGGTCGACATATTTGTCCAACAGGCCCGGCATCGGATAGGCTTGGCGCACCATGGACCGGGTCGCCGTACTGTCGATCATCCGCTCGACACCGCTTGCCAGCGCCTGCGTTCCAAACGCCATGAAGTCCGAGCACTGCTGCCCCTCGACATCAATCACCTGAACAAACTGTGTCGCGGCGATTTCGTAGGCCCGCGCCGTCCCGCGCGGGATGGTGAACTCGTCGATCACACGGCCCAGCGGCTCCGGCAAGGGCGCGGGGCTGTTGCCGCGATCAATGCGGATTGCGACGTCTCCGCCCACTGCACCCGCCACCACATCCGCCGCCAACGCCGGAAGGATGGCCCAGACGATGCAGTCCTCGGATGCCCTGAGAAAGCTCGCCGCAGAAATCGAAACATCAGCCGTGCTCGCGTCCGCGATATCAAATCCCATCCCTGCGGCCCATGCCGTGAGGGGGGCGTCATCAAACGCAAGCGCACTGAGCGGGCGGGCAGGGAACAAGCCAAGGGCGGCCAGCGCATCCTCACCGCGCCCTTTCACCGCCAGAAACGTCACCGACGGGGCCGCGCCTGTCAAATGAATGAGCTGCCCCGCCTCCATCGCAAATCGAACACATCCTCGCGGACAAAGGTAAAGCGTGTCCTGAGCAGAGGACGGGAAGCCGGGAAACCGCCGGAACGACGATTGCGCACCGACATTGCTGAAACCAAAAAGTGTTTCCCCCATGGGCATAAGCTGCAAATTCTCGCGATGTAACGCGTTACATTGTGCATGTAACGCGTTACATCCGTCAACAATCTCGCTTATGCTCTGGATCAGGATGCGCAGTCAGATCAAAAAACGGTCCAATTTGCGGGATGTTGCCCATCGATCAGGCGTTTCGGTTGCAACGGTCAGCCGCGTGCTGAACACGCCAAACAAAGTCACGACCGAGACGCGCACCCGGGTCGAGCAGGCCATCGCAGACCTCAAGTTTGTGCCCTCCGCCGCGGCGCGTGCGATGAACCGGGGCAACTCCGGCATCGTGGCGGCCCTGCTTCCAACGCTCGACAACGCGATCTACGCCCGCGTGGTCAAAGGGCTGGAGACACGTTTCACAGATGACGGCCTGTCCCTGATCGTGGCACAGACCGGCGATGCGCCCGACGTCGAACTGGACCGCGCCCGCAAAATGATCGACATCGGCGCAGAGGCCCTCGTCGTGGTCGGCGTCACGCATGATCCCGGCCTCTATGAGTTGATCGACCGGACGCAACGACCGGCCGTGGCTGTTTCCTACTATGACGAAACAAGCCGGTTCCCGACCATCGGTTACGACAATTGGGAGGCCGCTACGATTGCCGCGCGCCACTACGCCGATCTCGGCCACAGGCATGTCGGCGTGTTGCATGGCCCCGTGGTCGGCAATGACCGCACGCAGCGGCGGCTAAGGGCGCTGCAAGAGCAGGACTTCGGAATAGACTTCGCCTTTTTCGAAGTGGCGCATTCGATGGCAGGTGGCCGCGACGGCATTGACCGGCTCCGCGACAGGCATCCCGACATCACCGGAGCGCTGTGCTTTTCGGACGTTATCGCGCATGGCGCCTTGCACCGGTTGAACGCGTTGCGGCTCCGTGTGCCCGACGCGTTTTCCATCATGGGGATCGAGAATTTGCCCGGCTCCGAATTCACATACCCCCAGCTCACCAGCGTCAGGCTGAGCGTTGAGCGCATGGGCGAGTTGACCGCAGAAGCGGTCATATCCTGGCTGAACACCGGCATGCGTCCCGCACCCGTCAGCCTGCCCGTGGAACTGGTCCAACGCGGTTCGACAATCAAGGTGCCCGGCGGGGTGTAGACACTGGCTCTGCTGTCTGGCCAAATGGTGACAGCCCTCGGGCGCGCGTGTCAGTAGAGTTCAAACAAGGCGATCTGATTGCCCTCTGTGTCACCGACATTTGCGGTCAACCCAAGCCCGGGCAGGTCGGTTTGCGGCATCAGGATCACCCCGCCCGCCTCGGTTGCACGCGCGATGGTCTCTTGGATCGATGACACCTCAAAGAACACCAGCGCGCCACCTGCTGCGGGTTCGAAACCGGCCCGTTGCGCCAATGCCCCGGCAGCGCCTGCCTTACCGTCCTCGCTCGGAAAAAGAGCCAACCGACTGGGGCCGACATCCACGATCCGAAGGTCGACCACGAACACGGTTTCGTAAAAGCGCATGGCGCGCTCCAGATCCGTGGCGGGGATTTCAAACCAGATGACCGGGTTGCCACCTGTGGCTTGCGGGTGGGTATCGGCCTGAACAGCGGCCCCAAGGGTTGTGCCGATCATCAGCACGAGTGCTTTCACAAGCTTTGACATATGGTTCACCCCGAATGACCTCAATTTTTCAGTACAAGGATGCTGTCGCTACCGCCCAAGCCCTGCGCCGTCTGGCCTGCGCCCGCATCCTGTTCCAGCACCTCGATGACATCCACGGCACATACGCCCGCGACGTGTTGCGTAACGCCGAATGACGCCAGGATTTTTGCCTCGGGAAAGGCCCTATCGTCGCGATTGGCCGACCCCGCGCCCAGCGTCAGCAAGACGGTCGCCCCCGCCGACGGCGTCAGGGCATTCGCGCCCACCGCGTTCGACGTCCCGAAATAGAGTTCCAGCGACGTGAACGCCTTTGCCCTGTCCGGCAAAAGCGCCTTGTAAGCCTCCGACGTAAACACCGCCTCCAGGGTTTCGGCATTTTCCACTTCGGCATACCCAAAGAAACTGCCCTTGCAGTCGCCCCGCAGCGCCTCGGTGACCCCGAACCGTCCGACAGTCACGGCCCCCGCCGCGCGCAACAGCTCTGCCGATCCTGCGCTGTACCGCTCATAGGCTTCGGGCTCTTCGGGGTTGATGCCGCTTAGAAAGAACACGATCGCGGGGCGCTCGGACAGGGGCTGGCTGTGCGCGTCCGCCTGCGCTTCGGCGCCGCCCATCAACGTCACCGACGCAAGTGCCGCCAGCTTTGGCTTGATCATCGCGATATCCCTTGCTGTTTTGCTGCGTCACGCTCACCCGGCACCCGCGCTTTGCCGCGTGGCGCGCATGAAGATCACCGACATCACAATGGCACTGACGCAGACCGACGCCGTTCTGACCTTGTGGAAAAAGTCCCAGTTATCCAAGGTTTGCAGCGCCACCTCGGGATCAAGCGCGCCGGATTGCAGGGCGAGGTTGTAGTTGCCTCCGAACAGCGTGAAGTTGAACACCTGACAGATCATCAGCGTGACAAGCGCCACGAGCCACAGCATCCCCAGCGGCTGTTCGGAGCGGCGATGCAGCAGGAATGCCCAGATCGTCGTCCCGATCGACATCAGGTGCACGAGGATCATCATGTAGGCAAACCGCGTGAACGGCCCCGCGAACCAGTCCTGGATTCCCATCCCGGACAGGCCTTGCCAATAGGGAACAAGCGCGCTCGCGATGAACAGGTAAACGCCCGCAACGGTCACGATGGAGACATAGGACAGCAGGAAGGAGAGGCGTTGATTTCGGGTGTTCATGGCGTGGCATCCTTGTGACAGGCAGTATGGTGTGTTCCTTGGTCTCATGTCACACATGGTGACAAAAGATGCCCATTTGCGCATTTGGTGCGCTTTTTTGCGACATGAAGGGTTGCCCATGTGGAACGAAATACAATCCGCCGCCGAGGTGGCGCGGCTCGGTACCATCAGCGGCGCCGCCGAGGCGCTCGGGGTGCACCGGGCGACCATCAATCGCCACATCGAAACGCTTGAACGCGACCTGGGTGCCAAGCTGTTCCAACGCCATGCCCGCGGCTATGTCACCACCGACCTTGGGCAGGAACTGCTCAGGATTGCGGACGCAACAGCCGAGCAGATGGACCAGCTGCGCGTTCGGGCCGAGGGGCATGCCAGTCAAATCTCCGGCGATATCGTCATCACCGCCATCGATGTCATCGCGCCGCTTGTCATGCCGGTGGTCCAAAAGTTCACAGCGCAATACCCGGCCACAAGGACCAGGCTGCTGACATCCCAGTCGCTCCTGAAGCTTGAATACGGCGAGGCGCATGTCGCCTTTCGCGTTGGCCCGAAACCAAGCGATCCGGACAATGTGGTCCGACATTATCAGACCATCCAGATGGGGCTTTATGCCAGCGAATCCTACGTGACCCGCAACGGCCTGCCCGACATCAACTCGGATCTGGATCACCATCACTTCATCAGTGAAGCAGGTGATGCCGAACGCGCGCCGTTCTCCAAATGGCTGGCAGATCTGGTGCCCCAAGAGCGGATCACATTCGTCGCCAACCAGATGCAGGTGACGGACGCTGCGCTGCGGGCCGGTATCGGCATTGGCTTTGCGCCTGTTCCCGATGCGGGCGCGCATTCCGATCTGGTGCCTATTGGCGCGCCTGATCCCGATTGGCAGGTGCCCGTCTGGATCGTCACGCATGTGGATCTGCATCGTTCGATCAAGGTGCAGGCGTTCCTGAATATGCTCTGAGCGGATCACGCGGTCGGCGCCAACACTCGCCGATCCGCCACGGCTTCGGACACTCCCGCACCATCGCTGTGCGCGCCTGACCCTGTTCCTGTCGCCCGCAATCTCCCACTTTTGCCAGCAAAGGAGAGCAGACATGCCAGCAAAGGTCCCCGCCGACACCCGCGTCGGCCACATTCACCTCAAGGTCACCGATCTGGATCGGGCCATTCACTTCTATGCCGATGTGCTCGGCTTTGCCGTGACTCAGCGTTACGGCAATCAGGCTGCGTTCCTGTCGGCTGGCGGGTATCACCACCATATCGGCCTCAACACCTGGCATTCGCGCGGCGCGGGGCCTGCGCCGGTGCGGGCGGCGGGGCTCTATCATGCGGCATTCCTGTTTCCTGACCGCGCGTCGCTCGGGGCGGCCTTGCAGCGGGTGCTGGACCATGGCACGCCGCTCGATGGTGCAGCGGATCACGGGGTGTCGGAAGCGGTCTATTTCAACGACCCGGACGGCAACGGCATTGAACTGTATCGCGACCGCGCGCCCGAGGATTGGCCACGTGATGCAAGTGGTGCGCTGACCATGGTCAACGACCCGCTGGATGTCGCCGCCCTGTTGGCCGAGGCGCGTTAACCCTTTGGTGGTGTTGCGCAGCGCACGCCCTGTTAATCCCGGGTCCGGTGCACCGCCGGTGTACAGGTTGTGCACAGGTTGTGTACGGGTTGTGCCACGCCAAATCCCAAATTTTTTTGCCGTTAACCCCGATTCGCAGGTGCTGCGCCGATGACCGCACCGTGCGTTGCGCCCGGCCCTGATTTCCGCCACGGTGCGCCCATGTGGCGGAGGGACGGATGAGCACCGGATTTTACTGGGACGAACGGACCATGTGGCATGGCGGCGGCAACTATGCCTTTACCGTGCCGCTGGGCGGGCTGGTGCAGCCGCTGGCCGCCGGTGGCCTGCCAGAAAGCCCGGAGACAAAGCGCCGGCTCAAGAACCTGATGGACGTGACCGGGCTGACCGGCGACCTCGCCGTGACCTCTGCGGAGGCGGCCAGTCAGGACCAGCTCTTGCGCGTGCATCCCGCTGAATACCTGAATGAATTCAAGGCGCTGTCGGACGTGGGCGGGGGCGAGATCGGCCACCACGCGCCCTTCGCCAAGGGCGGCTACGAGCTGGCGGCGCTGTCCACAGGCCTCGCCGTTGGCGCGGTCGACGCGGTGCTGACCGGCGCACACGAGAATGCCTACGCCCTCAGCCGCCCGCCCGGTCACCATTGCGAGGCGGGCGCGCCGATGGGCTTTTGCCTGATGGCCAATATCGCCGTCGCGATCGAGGCCGCCAAGGCCACGCGCCCCGACCTGCGTGTGGCGGTGCTGGACTGGGACGTGCACCACGGCAACGGGACCGAAGCGATCTTTTATGACCGCGCCGACGTGCTCACGCTGTCCTTCCATCAGGAGGGGAATTATCCTTTGGATACCGGTGGGTTAAAGGATCGTGGCACCGGTGCGGGCACCGGCTTCAACGTCAATCTGCCGCTGCCTGCGGGGGCCGGGCACACCGCCTATCTGCACGCGATGGACCGCGTCGCCATCCCCGCCATCGAGGCTTTCGCGCCCGACCTGATCATCGTCGCCTGCGGCTATGACGCGGCCGCCATCGACCCGCTGGCGCGGATGCTCGCCACGGCCGAGACGTTCCGCGAAATGACATTGAAGATCAAAGGCTTGGCAGAGCGTGTCTGCGACGGGCGGCTGGTGCTCGTGCACGAGGGGGGATACTCCGAGGTCTACGTGCCCTTCGCCGGTCACGCCACGCTCGAGGCGCTGTCGGGCAGCCGCATCACCGCCCCCGATCCCATGGCCCGCGCCTTGCAATCCCGCCAACCCGGCGCACGGCTGGATGCGTTTTTAATCAATGAGATAGACCGCATGGCCGCCCTGCTTGACCTGCCCACCCCTTGACCTTTGCCCTGTCACGCCCGACATGGGATCAAGATATGTAAAAAGGCGTAACATATGCCCAAACCCTCCCCCGAAACGCTGGAGTTCCTGCTGTCCCGCCGGTCGCGCCCGGCCAAGACCCTGCAGGCCCCCGCCCCGGACCGCGCCGCCCTGATGCCCCTGCTGACCGCCGCCGCCCGCACGCCCGATCATGGCAAGCTGGAGCCGTGGCGCTTTATCGTGCTGGAGCGCGCCGCCATGCCCCGCCTCGCTGCCGTCATCGAGGCGCGCGGGCAGGCCCTTGGCAAAAGCGCCGAGGACATCGCCAAGGCGCGCACCCAGTTCGATCAGGGCCACCTCGCTGTGGCCGTTATCGAAGTGCAGAAGCCGTCCGAGAAAATCCCTGCGATTGAAATGACTTACTCGGCAGGGGCGGTCTGTCTGGCGCTGCTCAACGCAGCCCTCGCGGCAGGCTGGGGGGCCAATTGGCTGAGCGGTTGGCCCAGCCATGACGCCGGGTTCTGCGCCGAAGCGCTGGGGCTGAAGCCGCATGAACGCGTCGCCGGCTTCATCCACATCGCCACCGAAACCAACGCCCCGCCGGACCGCCCCCGCCCTGACCTCACGGCCCTCACCGAATGGGTCGCGGCATGATCCTGAACGCTTTTTTCAGCGCCTTGGGGCAGCTGGGCGACCCGCGGTTCCGGCGTGTGCTGCTGATCGGGTTCGTGCTGACCATCGCGCTGCTGGTGGCGGCGACGTCAGGCTTTGTCTGGCTGGTCGGGTGGCTGACCGCAGACAGCGTCGAGGTGCCCTGGCTCGGCACGATCACATGGCTGGATGACGTGCTGACATGGGCGTCGTTCTTCGTGTTTCTCGTCCTGTCGATCTTTCTGATGATCCCGGTGGCCTCCGTGATCACGTCCATGTTCCTCGACGACGTGGCCAGCGCTGTCGAAGACCGCCACTACGCCCATCTGCCGCCCGCCAAGGGCACCAGTTTCGGCGACGGGCTGGTCGATACGGTCAACTTTCTGGGCGTGCTGGTCGCCGCGAATATCGTGGCGATTGTCCTATACGTCTTCCTGCCTTTTGGGGTCGTGTTCATCTTTTGGGGGCTGAACGGGTTCCTGCTGGGGCGGGAATATTTCACCCTCGTGGCCCTGCGCCGCGTGGGCCGGGCCGAGGCCAAGGTGCTGCGCCGCGCGCATTCCGGCACCATCTGGATTGCGGGAACGCTGATGGCGATCCCGCTGACGATCCCACTGCTCAACCTGGTGATCCCGATCCTCGGGGCCGCCACGTTTACGCATATATATCATCAGCTTACTGTGGGTCGTCCGGTGTCAAATCCAGAAAGCTTAGATCGCTGAGCGAGATCCAGCCCGACAGGATGATGCCTGCGGTAATCGCCCAGATCACCAGCGCGATCCAGGTCACGATCCACGCCTTTTTCTTTGTGTGGTGATGCTCGGGCGCGCCCGCATGGGTGCCGGGCACGATGTCGTTCAGGTCGCCCTGGGTCTGCACCTTGATCGGCAGCGCGATCAAAAAGCACATCCACCAGATGACGGCATAGAGGACGAGGGCAGAGGTGATGCCCATCAGACCTGTTCCAGCTCGGTCAGGGTGCCGTTCATGTCCTTGGGGTGCAGGAACAGCACGGGTTTGCCATGGGCGCCGATCCTGGGCTCGCCATCGCCCAGCACCCGCAGGCCGCTGGCCTTGAGGTGGTCGCGCGCGGCGATGATGTCGTCGACTTCGTAGCAGACATGGTGAATGCCGCCCGACGGATTTTTCTCGAGAAATCCGTTGATTGGGCTGTCGTCACCCAGCGGATAGAGCAACTCGATCTTGGTGTTGGGCAGTTCGATAAAGATGACGGTAACGCCGTGGTCGGGCTCGTCTTGCGGCGCGCCGACATTGGCCCCCAGAGCGCTGCGATACTGATCTGCCGCGGCCTCGAGGTCAGGCACAGCGATGGCCACGTGGTTCAGGCGTCCGATCATGTTCGCGCTCCTTCTTGGTCCAAGGTTAGGGCCTTATGGCGGTGGGGCAAGGTCGCTGCAAGAGCGCGCGTTAACCCACTGTTAGGCACAGGGACGTAACCATTGAGTCGTAGCCTGTGAAGGAGGATGAGATGGATTCTGACGACCCGTTCAAGCCGAACTATCCTGCCCCGAACGCAATGCGCCCGCTGCTGGGCCTGACCGTTCTGGTGATCGAAGACAGCCGGTATGCCTGCGAGGCGCTGCGCCTGTTGTGTCTGCGCAGCGGGGCGCGCATCCGGCGTGCCGACACCATGCGCGCGGCCCGACGACACTTGCAGGTCTACCGCCCCAGCGTGGCCATCATCGACGTGGGCCTGCCCGACGGCAACGGGGCGGAACTGATCGCGGAGCTGGTCGCCGGCCAGCACCGGCCCGAGGTTATCCTTGGCAGTTCCGGCGATGCGGAGGCTGAGGTGCAGGCGCGCGACGCCGGTGCCGACGGGTTCCTGCCGAAACCCGTGACCTCACTCGCCGTCTTTCAGGAGGCGATTCTGGCGCATCTGCCCGCCGACCGCCGCCCCATCGGCCCCCGCGCCCTGACAGAGGAGATCGTGCAACCTGACCCCATCGCCTATCGCGACGACATGGCCCATGTGGCCGACATGCTCGAAGAGGCGAGCGATACGCGCACAGTGGATTATGTGGCGCAATTCGTGTCCGGCGTGGCGCGTAGCGCACATGACAGCGACCTCATCCTCGCCGCCGAAGCGTTGACAGCCAAGCGTGCGCGCGGTGATGGTGCCGCATCCGAAATGGCCCGCATTGCCGGGCTGGTGCAAGAGCGGTTGTCAGAAAAGGTCGCGATTTAACAGGGTGTTACCCAGCTGCGAGGGCCGGATCACCCACCTGCCGCACAAGGGTTGTCAGGTCCGAAAGGCGTTCACGCTGCACCCCGTCGGCGTCGAAATTCGACGGGTTCAGCCAGGCGCCAAACGCTTCCTTCAGCGCGGGCCACTCTGCGTCGATAGCGGCAAACCAGGCGGTGTCGCGGTTGCGCCCCTTGATCACAGCCGCCTGCCGGAACACGCCTTCGTAGCTCAGGCCCAGCCGCTGGGCCGCCCGCCGCGAGGCCATGTTCAGCGCGTCGCATTTCCATTCGAACCGGCGGTACCCGGCCTCGAACGCCCACGCCATCATCAGGTAGATCGCCTCGGTGGCGGCAGGCGTGCGCTGCAACGCGGGGCTCAGGTTGATATGCCCGACCTCGATGCTGCCCGCGTCGGGGTTGACCCGAAGATAGCTGGCCACCCCTTCGAAGGCGCCCGATACCTTGTTGAAGATCGCGTAGAATTTCGGGTCCGCCGTGCTTTGCGTTTCCCGCACCCAGCGGTGGTACTGCGCTGCCGACGAAAACGGCCCATAGGGCAAGTAGTCCCAGACGTGGTCCTGCCCGACATAGGCGCGAAACAGCAGGGCCGCGTGCGTCTCTGCCCTGAGCGGTTCGAGCCGTGCAAATCGGCCCTCCAAAACGCCATCAGGCTCGGGTCGCGCCGGTGGTGTCCAGCCGGGTACAGGCGCGTGGTGAGGTTGATAGCGGGCCGTCATGGGCGGACGTTAGGCGGAGAACCGCGCAAGGCCAAGCCGCTTTTGCCGGGTCAGAGCAGCAGGTGCGGATTGTCCCCCATATCGAGCCCGGGAAAGATCGACGCCTCAAGCGTGCCGCGCTCCAGCCCCATCATGCCCCGCATGATCCACGCCACATGCGCGCGCACGTCGCGCGTCGGCATCAGGTCGCGGTTCTGATAGAGATCGCCCGGGGCCAGCCCCGGCCAATCGCCATGCACGCGCCCGCCCTGCACCGCACCACCCGCCAGCACCATCATACCGCCGGTGCCGTGGTCCGTGCCCCCGGTGCCGTTCTCGCGCGCGGTGCGCCCGAACTCGGTCATCGCCACGACCGCCGTCTTGTCCCACGGCGCGCGGCCCAGCTTGCTGCGCAAGGTGACCAACGTCTCGGAAAGACGGTCCAGCGCGCGGGGCAGGGCATTGCGCTGCGCCTGATGCGTGTCCCAGCCATTCAGCGAAAACGCCGCAATCCGCGCATCCTCGCGCAGCCGGGCCGCGGCAAATTCGGCGATGCGCACATGCGCGCCCTTGCGCTGCTTGCCAGAGGCTGTGGCCTCCTCCTCTTCGAGTGCCGCGAGCATCTGCGCCTCTTGCCAGGCGGCATGTATCGCCGGGTCGCCTTCGGTCACGAGGTCCATAAGCTGTTGCGCCTGCGGGCTCAGGCCCAGTTGCGCCTCGGGGGACCAGTTGGCCACGTCCGCGCTGCCTTGCAGCAGCCGCATGTCGTTGCGCCCGATGGCATAGGCCGTCTGCGCCGTGATCCCGGGCACCGCCTGCAACATCCGGTTAAGCCACCCGTCCCGCACCCCGGCCAGCGTGTCCGTCCCGGCCTCGAGCATATCCTGCCCGTCAAAATGGCTCCGCTTGTCGCGATAGGGGGTCGAGACGGCCTGAACAAAGCCCAGATCGCCGTCGTTCCACAGGCGCATCAGCGGCTCCAGCGACGGGTGCAGCGCGTGAAAACCGTCGAGGTCATGCGCGCCCTGATCGGGGCCACCGCTCAGGGTCGGGCGCAGGCTGCGCAGGGCGGGATCGCCATAGGGGCGGACCACGTCGAGCCCGTCCATGCCGCCGCGCAGGATGATCACGACCAGCCGCGCATCCCAGGGCGTCGCGGCGAATGTCACGGGCGTGACCAGCGGGCTCGCGGCAAGCGAGCAGCCGACAAAGCCGGTGCGTTGCAGAAAGGCGCGGCGGGACAGGGGGCGGGGCATGGGCAGTCTCCTATCGGCGCTGAAAGGCGGGGGACATCAGGACCAGCCCGATGGCTTCCGGCTTGCTTTCGGCTGCGGCGGCGGCAAAGCGGACGGCGTCATCGGCGCGCGCGCCGAGGGCTGTGTCGACGAACTGGCGCGGGTCCGGCAGCACGCGCAGGATAAACTCCGGCGCGTCCATGGCCCAGGCGACGCGGCCCGCAAGTCCCTGCGGGGTGATCCAGTGCGCATCCTCTTCGGGCCAGCCGTCGGGGCCGAGCGGGCGCTGCCATTGCTGGCCCATCTGCGTCAGGGGCGCGGCAAAGATGCGGCGCATCTTCTTTTCGTTGAACCGCATCAGCAGCGCTTCGGGCACGGCGAGGCTGCGCATGGCCGACGACATGAAGTCCAGCGGCGGCTTGAAATTCGTCAGCTCTGGCTTCCACGCAGCGGGGTGGTTCAGCAGGACCTCGTAGAGCGCCAGTAGGTTGCCGTCCGTCTCAAGATACGTGGCCTCAAGGTCAGCCACGAGGGCGGGGTTAGGCGCGTCGGCGACAAAGTGTACGGCCAGTTTGCGCGCGAGATGCGCGGCGGTCGACGGGTGTGCGGCAAGGTCCGACAGAACGGCGCGGATCGGGGCGGTGGTGGTGTCGTCGGCATAGGTGGTGCCCAGCACCGTTTCCGCCCCCGGCTCGACAAAATCCTTGCGAAAGGTGAACCCGTCCTGTGGGGTGAACGACAGGCCGGTGAACAGTTCGGCAAGTTGGCGCACGTCCTCTTGCGTGTACGGACCGCCGACGCCGAGGGTGTGCAACTCAAGCACTTCGCGCGCCAGGTTTTCGTTCAGCCCCCGGTTTTTCTTGCCAGCCCGCTTGCTGCCCGGCCCCATGGAACGGCTTTGGTCGAGGTATTCCAGCATCACCGGATGGGCGACGGCAGCTTGCAGCATATCCTCGAACCGGCCCACGATATGGGGGCGGATCGCCTCCTGGACGTAGGGCGAGGTGGCGCGGCGGATCACCCCGCGCTTGCCATGAGCGGTAAAGTGATCGGACCAGAACGCCACCAGCCGCTCGCGAAAGGCGGTCGGCGTCCAGACCCGGCGCAGCATGACGTGCCCGGCCCATCGCAGGCCGTCCTTGCGGGCGGCGGCGTTCAATTCGTTGCGGCGCTTTTTCGCGGCTTCGGCCTTAGGGGTGCCCCGGTTTTCGCGACGCTGCTGCGCGGCCTTTGCCACCTCGATCATGCGCAGGCGAAAGGTGTCGAATGGCTCGACCGGAAAGGCGTCGGCCATAGTGTCCGGGCCTTGCAACCCCGCCAGCATTGCGTCCACGCTGCGGGGTGCCGCGACCTGCGGCGACAGGCCATAGCCAAACCGGATTTCCGCCAGTTGGGGATCAAATGCGCGCATAGGGCGTTCCGTTGCCGGTGGTTCCTGCTGTTAAGATAGCAAGACCACCCGGCGTTTTCACCCATTCGCGACGCAGTGCGCGTCGATTTGCCTGCATCGGGTCAGGTCGTCGAGCCGCCTGCCGCTAAGGGTCAAAGATCGGGATGTGCGCCCCGAGGCTGCGGTCATAGCCGTGGGCGATGCGCGGGTCGTCGGCGATCTCGACCTTTTGCGACACGGGCACAAAGCCAGTCCGACGGTAGAACGCCAGCGCCTGCGGGCTGTCCAGCGTGCAGGTGTTGAGGTGAAACCGCGTGATGGCCTGCGCCCACGCCAGCTCGATGGCATTGTTCATCAGGAACCGCCCGGCACCGGATCCGATCAGGGGCCGTGTCAGGCCGAAATAGACCAGCTCGCACTGACCGGCGGTGCGAAAGTCCAGCTCCAGTAGGCCGCCGTCGATGCCGTCGCGTTGCAGGGTGTAGATGTGGACCTTGGGGTCTTCGATGATCGCGGCCAGCGCGTCATCATCCATCAGCGCGCGCCCGAACCAGAGCCAGTCCTGACCGACCGCGTGGAAAATCGCGCGGTACCACGCGACGCTCGGTGCCGGGTGACGGACCAGTTCCCACCCGGCTGGCGGGGTGACAGGACGGATATCCACAGGCTGCCGCATCTCGAGCGATGTAATGACAATCGCCAGCTTGCCGCGCGGGACCTCGTGATAGCCGTCGCTCAGCATCACATCAGCCCTTCGGCCTTGAATACGGCGGCCATGTCCTTTTGCGGGCGGGGGCCCACATGGCTGATCACCTCGGCGGCGCACAGGTTGCCCATGCGCCCACAGGTCGCCAGATCACGGCCCGCAATCAGACCAAAGAGGAACCCAGCGGCAAACTGGTCGCCCGCGCCGGTGGCGTCCACAGGTGTCACCGTTTCGACCGGGATATCGTGGCGTTCGCCGTCGCCGATGATGGTCACGCCGTCGCCGGAGCGGGTGCAGATCACCAGCGGGATCATGTCGGCGGTTCTGGCCAGTGCGGCCTCCAGATCGTCGGTTTCGAATAGCGATGCGATCTCGTGCTGGTTGCCGATCACGTAGTCCAGTTCATTGCCGATCATGTCGAGGAAATCGGCCCGGTGCCGGTCCACGCAGAATGGATCGGAAATGGCGATGCCGGATTTGCCACCGGCCCCGCGGGTCAGGCGCGCGGCCTGTCGGAACGCATCCTTGCCCTGATCCTTGTCAAACAAATACCCCTCGAGAAAGATCATCTCGGACTGCGCGGCCACTGCATTCGGCACGTCATCGGGGCCCAGCTCTGTCGAGATGCCGAGATAGGTGTTCATCGACCGCTCCCCATCCGGCGAGACAAAGATCATCGACCGCGAGGTCGGCAGCTCACCGCCCGGCACAGGCGCGTTCACGAAATCGGTGCCGCTGTCCTGCATCGACTGGGCATAGAACTGCCCCAGCGCGTCGTCATGCACCCGGCCGATAAAGGCGGTGGGCAGGCCAAGCGCCCCGACCCCGGCGATGGTGTTGGCCACCGCGCCGCCGGGCGTCTGCAACCGATCATCCATCGCCGCATAAAGCACCTCGCCACGCTCGCGCTCGATCAGCTGCATGATGCCTTTTTCGATCCCCATCATCTCGAGAAAGTTGTCATCGGCATGGGAAATCACATCAACAACGGCATTGCCGATGCCAGCGAGCTTGTATTGGGTCATTCGGTTTTTTCCTTGAAAGGGCAAAGATCGCGGATCAGGCAGGCGCCGCATTTCGGCTTGCGCGCCACGCAGGTATAGCGGCCATGCAAAATCATCCAGTGATGCGCATGCAGTTGGAAATCAACGGGAATGTGGTCTTCGATGGCGCGTTCGACCGCATCCACCGTCTTGCCCGGTGCGATGCCGGTGCGGTTGCCCACGCGAAATATATGGGTGTCTACGGCCTGCGCGGGATGATGCCACCACATGTTCAGCACCACATTGGCCGTCTTGCGCCCCACGCCGGGAAGCGCCTGTAGCGCCGCGCGGCTGTTGGGCACGACGCAGTCATGTTCGTCGACCAGAATCTGGCTGAGCTTCATGACATTCTTGGCCTTTTGCCGAAACAGGCCGATGGTCTTGATATGCTCGGTCAGCCCGTCGAGGCCGAGGTCGAGCATCTTTTGCGGGGTGTCGGCGACCTTGAACAGGGCGCGGGTGGCCTTGTTGACGCCCGCATCCGTGGCTTGCGCCGATAGGGCAACCGCCACGACAAGGGTGTAGACGTTCACATGCTCCAGCTCGCCTTCGGGGGCTGCATCTGCCGCCTGAAAGCGTTCAAAGATCGTGCGGATGGTGTGGTAGTCCAGTTGCTTTGCCATGACGGTCCGTATGCGTAAAATCCTTGGCCGGGGCAAGCCGCCGGTGCGAAGCGCTAAAATCCAAGCTATTGCGACCGCGATCATTTGCCAGCCGTTAACGTTTGCGCGGGTATCTCGGAGGCGTTGGGGGCCTTGAGAGGTGTGTGAGTTATGGACGATTTGGCGCGACGGCGTCGCCCGCGGCGGTACGCGGGCAAGAGCCTCAAACGTGAGTTTGCCGTGCTGGCGGGGTTCGATCCGGGGGCGATTGTCCTGACGGATGGTGGGCCGATGCCGCTGGCGTGGCTGGCGCAGGGCGACCGGGTACTGACGCAGGCGGGCGGGTACGAGCCGGTCGTGTGGGTGGAGCGGACCCGGTTGCAGTTGAACGCCATCGCTGATCTGCCGGAACTGGCGCCGATTGAGGTGGCACCGGGCCAACTGGGCGACAATGTGCCGGATCGCACGCTGACGGTGTCACCATCGCAGCTGATCCATGTTGCGCGTGACCCGGTTGACGGGGCAGGCCCCGGCGTTCTGATCCCCGCCGCCGCCCTGGGCACGCCGGTTGACCTCACGACCCGGCCAGCGACCGACGAAATTGCCTATGTCTCCGTGCTGCTGCCAGACCATCACCTGCTGCAGGTGGACGGCGCGTGGATGGGCTCGCTGTTTCTGGCCGACCTTGCCGCGGACCTTGGCCCCGACGACCCGATTTGGGGTGCCTTTGGCGGTCACGTCATGGAACCGGTGGCCCCGATCCTTGGCCGGCGTGAGGCGGTGCAGTTTCTGGCGGCACGCGCAGCGGCGCAGGCGGGCAAGTCCGCTTAGACCAATGCCAAAGGCGCAGGAAACGGGTCGCGCGGCGGAGGCGGCGTGGCTATCTTGGGCGTCATGGAACAGCTTGCCTCCCCCACCGACGAAACCGGCTACCACTTTAACGTCATGCGGCGTGCGATCGACCTCATCGACGGCGCCGACGAGACGCTGACGCTGGACGGCCTTGCCGCGCATATGGACATGAGCCCGGCCCACTTTCAGCGCATCTTTTCGCGTTGGGTCGGTGTGTCGCCCAAACGCTACCAGCAATACCTGACGCTGGGCCACGCCAAGGCCCTGCTCGAAGAGCGGTTTACGACGCTGGACGCGGCACATGCCGCTGGCCTGAGCGGCACGGGCCGCCTGCACGACCTGTTCCTGCGGTGGGAGGCGATGAGCCCCGGCGATTATGCCAAGGGCGGCGCAGGCCTGACGATCTACTGGGGCTGGTTCGACAGCCCCTTTGGCCTCGCCCTCGTCATGGGTACGGAGCGCGGCATTTGCGGTCTCGGCTTTGCCGCCGAGATGGGCGAGGATTGGGCCATGCAGGACCTCCTGCGCCGCTGGCCCAGGGCGACCTTTGTCGAGGACCCGATGCGCCTGCGTCCCTGGGTGCTCGCGGCCTTTGGCGCGCAGGAGGCGGAGCTGAGCCACGCGCCGCTCTACCTCATCGGGGCACCGTTCCAGATCAAGGTCTGGGAGGCATTGTTACGGGTACCATCGGGCCATGTGACCACCTATTCCGAGATTGCGGGCAGCATCAGCAACCCGCGCGCCGTGCGCGCTGTGGGCACCGCGGTGGGGCGCAACCCGATCAGCTGGCTGATCCCCTGCCACCGTGCCTTGCGCAAGTCTGGGGGCTTGGGCGGTTACCACTGGGGACTGCCGGTCAAACGTGCGCTTTTGGCCTATGAATCGGCCCGCGCCGAGGCCTGAGCCAACGAAAAAGTGCTCGGCAGGATGCTGCTTATCGTAAATTCCCCCTGTTGGCGGACACCATACGCCCCTATTTTGGGCGTATAGAAACAGGGGAAGTGCCCGAACACGGCCCCACCTCGAAGGCAGTAGGATAGAACCATGCAAAGACTTCACCTCTCGCTTGGACTGGGTGCGATTGTCGCCCTTGGCGCGTGTACGGACCCAGGCACACTGGGTGGTAACCCCGAGAACCGCAACGCAAATCAGGGCGCGCTGATCGGTGCCGGCACCGGTGCGGTGCTGGGCGCGATCCTCAACGATGACAACCGTGGCGCTGGCGCCGCTGTGGGCGCTGTGCTGGGCGGTGCGGTGGGGGCCGGGATCGGCTACAACCTCGACCAGCAAGAGGCCGAGTTGCGCCGCGATCTGGGCAATGACCGCGTGACGATTACCAATACCGGCGACCGGCTGATCGTGTCGTTCCCGCAGGACATCCTGTTTGCCGTCAACAGTTTCGCCGTGCGGTCTGACCTTCAGTCCGATCTCGGTGTGCTGGCGCAAAGCCTCGACAGCTATCCCAATTCCACGATCCAGATCGTGGGCCACACCGACAGCGATGGTGAGGCGGCATTCAACCAGCAACTCAGCGAGCGGCGGGCGAATGCCGTGGCGGACGTGCTGCTGGACCGTGGCGTGCCGTTCAACCGCATCCGCACCTTTGGCCGGGGCGAAAGCCAGCCGGTGGCCAGCAACCTGACCCCCGATGGCAAGGCGCAGAACCGCCGGGTCGAAATTGTGATCCTGCCCAACGCCTGATCGACCAAAATTCAGTCTCGACCGTCAAAGGCCCCGGCGCATGCGTCGGGGCCCCTTGCGATGTGGGGCCAGTTGGTCAAACTGCGCATCAGAAAAAGGGACAGCATTATGGCGACGATGACGCTATTGGGTATTTCCGGCGCGCTTCGGGCGGGATCAACCAATCGCAAGCTCCTGCGCGAGGCCGCACGGCTTTTTGGTGAGTGCACCTATGTGGAGGCGGATCTGCAGATGCCGCTCTATGATGGTGACCTGGAAGAAGCGGATGGCGTGCCCGAGGCCGCCGAGCGTATCGCCGCGCAGATCGCCGAGGCTGACGCGGTGATCGTGTCGACCCCGGAATACAACAAGGGCCCGCCCGGTGTGCTGAAGAACGCGCTGGATTGGGTCAGCCGCGTGCCGGGTACGCCGTGGGCGGACAAGCCGGTCGCGGTGATGTCCGCCGCTGCGGGCAGGGCGGGCGGTGAGCGGGCGCAGATGATCCTGCGCGGTTACATGGTCCCGTTCCGACCGCATCTGATCACCGGGCCGGAGGTGCATCTGGCCGCGTCGTCCAAGCAATTTGACGAAAACGGCACCTTGCAGAGTGAGCTGTATATCAAAGACCTCACGGCCCTGATGACGGCGCTGCGCAATGCTGTCAGCCAGGCTGCGGCACACTGATTTCGATCAGGTTGCCGTCCGGGTCCCGCAGGTAAAGCGATGTGATCGGCCCCTGCGCCCCGCTGCGCGGCACGGGTCCTTCCTCGATCACGATGCCATGTTCGGCCAGATGCGCCTGCCACTCTGACAGCGGTGTTTCGGTCAGCAGGCACAGGTCGGCGCTGCCCGGCCGTGGCGCGCGGGCCTTGGGCTCGAATTCAGCCCCGGCGGTGTGCAGGTTGATCTTGTGCGGGCCAAAGCGGAGGGCGTGTCGTGTGCTGCCATCAGCCACCACAAAGGGCGCATGCGCCATCCCCAGCGCCTCCGTGTAGAACGCGACCGTCGCGTCGATGTCCGCAACGGTCAGCACCAGATGGTCAAGCCGGGTCAAACGGGGCTGGCTCATGGGGTCGAAGTCCTGTCAAATGCGTCCTCATGCAGGATGCCGCACCGACAGAGCACCGTCAAAGCGACGCGTTGGACCCCGCGCGGGCGCAGGCCTTGTTTGCCACGCTCGGGTTGCCGGACAGTGTGTCGGCGGGCGACGTGCTGCCGCCGTTCTTTCACCAGCTACTTCTGGGATGCGCGACCGCCCATGGCCTTGGGGCGCGATGGGCATCCACGTGTGGGCGGGTTGATCCCGGATATGGGCCTGCCCCGGCGCATGTGGGCCGGGGGACGGTTGCAGTTTGATCACCCGGTGCGTCTGGGAACGGTCGCCGAAAGGCGCAGCGTCTGCGAGGCGGTGCGGGAAAAGACAGGGCGCAGCGGCCCGCTGGCCTTTGTCACCTTGCGGCACGAGATCTGGCAGGAGGCGCGGCTGTGCCTGACCGAGTGGCAGGACATCGTCTACCGCCCAGAGGCGGATCTGACCGCGCCGCCGCCTGCGCCACCTGCCGCGCCGGGGACCGACGGGGACGTGGTGCGGTTCGATGCAACGCTGCTCTTTCGCTACTCGGCGCTGACGTTCAACGGGCACCGGATCCACTACGACGAAACATATGCGCGCAATGTCGAAGGGTATGACGGGCTGGTCGTGCACGGCCCGCTTTTGGCGCAGTTGCTGATGCTCAAGGCGGTGCGGGAACTGCGCGCGCTGCGCCGGTTTTCGTTCCGTGCCGCCAGCCCGTTGATGCATGACGAGGCGGGGACGCTCTGCCGGGATGGCACAGCACTGTGGGTGGCAGGCCCGGACGGGCGGCTGGTCATGTCGGCTGAGGCCTAAAGCGACGCTTCGACCTCGAAGCCGGGCGGGACGGCGTTGCGACCCTCGAGCATCAGGTCGGCCATGACCTCGGCGACCTTGGGCGCCATGCCAAAGCCGATCTTGAACCCGCCATTGGCGATAAAGTGACCGGGCCTGTCGGGCCATGCGCCCAGCATCGGGGCGCGGCTGCGGGTGCGGGGGCGCAGCCCGGCCCATCGTGCCAGAACAGGTGCGGCGCGCAGGGCTGGGACGTGGGCGCGGGCGCGGTCGATCACCGTATCGAGCAGTGCGTCGGTGCCGGTGGCATCGTCATATTCGCGCTCGGTGGTGGATCCGATGGCGGTGGTGCCGTCGGCGTGCGGGATGATGTGCAGCCCGTCGACAAACAGTTGCGGCGCACCGATTGCGGCATGATCCAGCAGGGCGGCCTGCCCCTTGATCCCTGCGCCGACAAGTCGCGTATGCCCGGCATTGAGCGCCTCGAGCCCGGCGACACCCGTGGCGTGGATCGTCAGGCCCTGGTCCGGCGCGTCCGGTGTAACCTGCACGCCGTGCGCATTGAGGGCTGCAACCAGCGCGGCGCAGGCTTGTCGCGGATGGATGTGAGCGCTGAGCGTCTCGAAGACCTCGTAGCCGCTCGCACTTGGCAGGTGCCAGCCGGTGTCGCCCGCCGGACGCACCTCCCACGTGGCCTGACCTCGCCAAAGCGAGGCTGCCCCCGCGCTGCGACCGCGGGCCAATTCGACCGCGTGCGCGTCGGCGAGGGGCTGGACCCGGCCCACGCGCGCGTATCCCGGCGTTCTCCCTCCGGCTTCGGCCACGTGTGTCCAGAACGCCTCGGCCATCAGCAGGCTTTCGAGCTGGAACTGCTTTTTGGCATTCCAGTTTTCCGGCACATGCGGGGCGAGCGCGCCGACGATGCCGCCGCTGGCCCCCGCCGCTGGTCCGTGCGGGTCCACGACCTGCACAGTCGCCCCGCGCCGCGCACAGGCCCACGCGATGGACAGGCCGAAAATACCCGCGCCGCGCACTGTGATGTCTGCCGTTGCCAAGCCCTGTCCCTTTCGCCAAGGATGCCCGCGAGCCTCATACAAGGACACTGAATGCAGGACCAGAGCACGACGCTGGAATGGCGCGACGGGCGCGTGCCCGTATCGACGCGGTTCGATGACCCGTATTTCAGCCTCGACAACGGGCTGGAGGAGACGCGGCATGTGTTTCTGGGCGGCAACAACCTGCCCGCGCGGTTTCGCGACGGGTTTCACGTGGCCGAACTGGGCTTTGGCACCGGGCTGAACCTTCTGGCCACATGGGAGGCGTGGCGGCAGGCCGATGCGCCGGGGCGGTTGCGATTTACCAGTTTCGAGGCGTTTCCGATGACGCTGGCGGATATGGAGACGGCCTTGCGCGCCTTTCCGCAGGTGGAGGCGCTGGCGCGCGCGATGCTGGATGCCCTGGGTGGGGCGGGGCCTGTTTTTGATCTGGGCGACGTGGAATTGACGCTGATCACCGGCGACGCGCGGCAGGCGCTGCCGGCGTGGGATGGCCGCGCCGATGCGTGGTTTCTGGACGGTTTTTCGCCGGCCAAGAACCCGGAGCTGTGGGGCGAGGACCTGATGGCGGAGGTCGGGCGCCACACCGCACCCGCCGGTACGGTTGCGACCTATACGGCAGCCGGTCACGTGCGCCGGGGCCTCGAGGCGGCGGGGTTCACGGTCGACCGCGTGCCCGGCTTTGGCCGCAAGCGGCACATGACGCGAGCCGTGCTGGCGTGAGCGCGGGCACCAACACGCGTCTGGGTATCGCGCTGATGATTGCCGTGTCGGTGGTGTTTGCCGCCCAGGACGGTATCTCGCGTCATCTGGCGGACGGCTACAACGTCTTTATGGTGGTGATGATCCGATATTGGTTCTTTGCCGCCTTCGTCATCACCGTGGCCTCGCGCAAGGCAGGTGGCGTGCGGGCGGCGGCCCGTACCGAACAGCCGGTGTTGCAGGCGTTCCGGGGCCTGCTGCTGGCGGCGGAGATCTGCGTGATGGTGACCGCGTTCACGGTCTTGGGGCTGGTGGAAAGCCACGCGATCTTTGCCGCCTACCCGCTGCTGGTTGCGGCCCTGTCGGGGCCGATCCTGGGCGAGAGCGTCGGCTGGCGGCGCTGGTTGGCGATCGGGGTCGGATTTGTCGGGGTGCTGTTCATCCTGCGGCCCGGGCTGGGCGTGTTTGACCCGGCGGCGATCATTCCGGTGTTGTCGGCGTTGATGTTTGCCACCTACGGCCTGCTCACCCGCTTTGCCGCGCGGCGCGACAGCACCGCCACAAGCTTTTTCTGGACGGGGACCACGGGGGCGGTTGCCATGACCGCTGTCGGCGCATGGTTTTGGGAGCCGATGAGCGGGGTGGACTGGATGTGGATGGGCACGCTCTGTGTGACAGGCGCGCTGGGGCACTGGCTGCTGATCCGCTGCTATGAGGTGGCAGAGGCGAGCGCGGTGCAGCCCTTTGCCTACTTCCAGATGGTCTTTGCCGCAGGTGTTGGCATCACCCTGTTCGGTGAGGCGTTGCAGTGGAACGTCGCCCTGGGTGCGGCGATTATCGTGGCTGCGGGTCTCTTTACCCTATGGCGCGAACGGCAGCAGGCTCGCGCCTGACAGCTCTTGGGAAAAGGGCGTGGGGTGCGGATCGCCCCCCAGACGCGCGCGGTAGATCGGCAGGCTTTCGGTGACGCGCATCACGTAGTTGCGGGTTTCGCGAAATGGGATGTGTTCTATCCAGTCGACGATGTCGAAATCGGCGTCCAGATCACGCGGGTCGCCAAAGAGGCCGATCCAGCGGTTCGCACGCCCCGGCCCTGCATTGTAGGCCACCGACATGAGCACGACGTTGCCATCGTACCGCCCGGCCAGCGTGCTGAGATAGGCAGAGCCCAATTCCGCATTATAGACCGGATCGGTTATCAGCCGGTCCGTGCTGTGATCGGCGCTGCGGTCCAGGCTGGCGGCGACCTCGCGGCCTGTGGCGGGCATGATCTGCATCAACCCACGTGCCCCTGCGCCCGATTGCACGCCGGGGTCGAACTCGCTTTCGCGACGGGCGATGGCGAGGCTCATTTCCGGGGCCATGGGCAGGTCCGCGTCGGCCAGCGGGTGGAGTGGGTAGTAGGGCGCGTGCACCGTGAGGCCACGGCGCGCCACACGCTTGCCGATCATGACGGCCAGATGCGGCTGGTCCGCGTCGAGGGCGGCTTGCCCCAGCTGGCCCGCCTCGGTTCTGTCGAGATCTTCGGCGAGGTGGCTCCAGAAACGTTCGGCCAGATTGCGCTCGTCCGAGGCTTGCAGCAGCAGACCCGCCTCGAAGAGGTCGCGGCGGGCGAGGTCGGACAGGCGCCAGTCGCCAAAATCCTCCGCCCCGTCAAGGTCGGGGTCCGCGGGCAGGCCGCCCGCCTCGGCGGCCAGCAGGCCATAGAACGACGTCTGGAACTGTGCGCCGTCGGCATAGGCGGCGGCGGCCTCGGCGGGTTGTTCCATCGCGGCGTGCGCGCGCCCGATCCAGTAGCCCGCCCGCCCGCGCGAGATGGGAGAGGCGATGGCGGCGCGGTGGTTCTGGAAATGCCCCAGCGCCAGTTCCGCATCGCCCAGAAGGCGCAACGCGATGTAGCCCGACAGCCATTCCAGATCGGCATAGGCCGAACCGCCCGTCAGGTGGTGCCGGGCGGCCATCTGGTAGGCGACCGCCGGGTCCCCGTCGCGCATCTCGTCCCGCGCCAGGGCACGGCGGCGGTTGGCCCATGCCTCCGGTCGGCCCAACGTGTCCGCCGAAGTGGATTGCGTGCGCAAGAGCGCCTTGGCCGTGTCCCAGAGCCCCTTGCGCACCCGCCACTCAAAACGGTCGCGGGCGAGGCCGGGGTTGTCGGCCAGCGTCTCTGGCACCGCAGCGATCAGGGCGTCGGCATTGCCCGACAGGTTTTGCAGACCCAGCCGCGCACGGGCCAGTGCGACATGGCCATCGGACACCAGATCGAACATGCGCCGGGCCTGCGCGCCCTCGCCCTCCCACAGCATTGTGTCGAGGCGGGCGGTGTGGTGCGGGGCCAGCAGTGCGTCATGGCGGGCGAGGAAAAGGGCCTGCGAGGTCGCGTTCATCTCCATCGTGCGCCAGGCGAGGACCAGGTTGGCCTCTGCGTCGCCGGTCTGACCGGCGCGCGCCAGCGCCTCGGCATGGGTGAGCACGCCACGCGGCGTTTGCGGTGGTGTGTCGGCAAAAAAGGCGAGAATGGCGGCATCGTCCTGCCGCGTCACCGCAGACTCTGCCCGGCGGCGCAGCAGCGCCTCTCCCGGCCAGTCGGAGCGACGTTCGAGAAAGGCGATGACCTCGGCATAGGTGCCGCGCCCGGCGCGCAGGCGGTGCCATTCGATGATGTCCGCCGCGACCGGGCCGTCGCGTTCGGCCAGTCGTGCGGCGGTGTCCCAATTGCCATTGCGCAGCGCATCCATCGCCCAGCCAAGCGGGCGCGGACGCTCGGCCCAGGCCGTCGTGGCGGTCACAAAAACAAGGGCCAGGGCGCAGGCAAACCGGGTCATCACTTGCATTTCCTGTTGGGCCATGGTCAGAGCCTTGAGCATATGCCGGGCCTGTGACGTTTCAACTCACCTTACCGGCATAGGCGAAAAATTCATCCAGGCCCTCTGCCTGCCAAATGTGAAACACGGCCCCGCACCGGGGTCCAAACAGGAGCGTGAGAATGTTCAAAGGTTCAATGCCTGCCCTCGTCACGCCGTTTCAAAACGGCGCTGTGGATCTGGACACCCTCAAGAAGCTGGTCGAGTGGCATATCGATCAGGGCAGCCATGGTCTGGTGCCGGTGGGCACCACCGGTGAAAGCCCGACGCTGACCCATGAAGAACACGAGCTGGTCATCGACACGGTGGTCAAGACGGCAGCGGGCCGTATTCCGGTGATCGCGGGGGCGGGGTCGAACAACACCGTCGAGGCGATGCGCTTTGTCCAGTTTGCCGCCGCGGCGGGCGCGGACGCGGCACTGGTGGTGACGCCCTACTACAACAAGCCGACGCAGCGCGGTTTGATGGCGCATTACGAGGCGTTGCACGCATGCGCCGACATCCCGATCATCATCTACAACATCCCCGGTCGGTCGGTGATCGACATGACGCCTGACACGATGGGGGCGCTGGCCAAACTGCCGCGTATTGTCGGGGTCAAGGATGCCACGGGTGATCTGGCGCGGGTCTGTGACCAGCGCATGAGCTGCGGTGCGGATTTCATTCAGCTGTCCGGTGAGGATGCCACAGCGCACGGCTTCAATGCGCAGGGCGGCGTTGGTTGCATCTCGGTCACGGCGAACGCCGCGCCACGGCTGCTGAGCCAGATGCAGGAGGCGTGCCTGGCGGGTGACTATGCCAATGCGCTGGAAATCCAGGACAAGGTGATGCCGCTGCACAAGGCGATTTTTGCGGAGCCGGGTCTGGCGGGCGCGAAATATGCGATGTCGCGTCTGGGACTGTGTTCCGACGAGGTGCGGCTGCCGCTGACAACGCTGGCGGACGAGACCAAGGCGCTGGTGGATGACGGTCTGCGTCATGCGGGGCTGTTCAACTGAATACGGTGGTGGGCAGGATTGCCCACCCTACGTGTTTGGATTGCGCTAGAGGTGGGCAGGATTGCCCACCCTACGCTTACCGTTTGCCGTAGTAGAGGCCGACCACATGTTCGGCCTCTGCGAAGAATAACCAGCGGGCGGCGAGCGCACCGGCCACGTGGCTGACCACCGCGACAACCGCCAGAAGGTGTGAAAAGGGCAGCAGCAGCAACACGAGCGGCAGCCCGGCAAAAAGCACCATCGAGATCACGCGCAGTTTGAGGCTGTGCTTGCGCCCGACGGTGTAGGCGAACTCCTTGAGCAGATAATTGGTGCCGGTATGCGGCGGCTCGAACGCGCGCACGGTGCCGCCGGTGCCCAGCCCGGTGGCAGTGGCCAGGTCCGTGCCCGAACCCGCCAGCGCGCCGTCGCCTTGCAGCCACAGCACGATCTGCACAGCTGCTGCCACGCCGATCAGACCGATGGCCCAGGTGACTTGTCCGGCAAGCAGCGCGCCACCCGCGAGCGAAAAGCTCATGAACATCACCGGGGTCAGGGGGGAGTTCCAGCGCGGAATGGTCTTGAGCTGGGTGTAGATCATGGACGTGGTGAAGACGGTCAGCGCCGAGAAAACGGCACCGGCCAAGCCGATCAGCCCCCAGCGCGTGCCGAAAAACACCAGACCCGCCCCGTAGATGGCCATCAGGATCAGAGCGATCACCGCGCACCACCCCTCGCGGCTGAGCCATGAACTGCGCCATTGGGTGAAGGCCTTGAGCGCGCGTTCGGGGTGGCCGAGATGGAAGGTGGACGAGACCAGCCCGCCCACGGCGCAGAGATAAGCGATGGTGAAAAAGGCGAACGCGACCCAGCCCGTCACAAAGGGGTAGCCTAGCCCGAGAAAGAAGAGCAGGCCAAAGCCGATCCCGGAAAACACGGTAAAGAAGATGACGGATGGTGCGGGATGCATCAGAGCTTCTCCAGGGTCTTGTCGAGCCAGCCGAGAAAGCCTGTCGCCTCTTGGGCGACGGGCGTGAGGTAGGGGGCGAGGATGTCGATCTGGTCGGTCTCGATCGTGTCCTTGGGGCGCGGCGGCAGGTATTTGTTCACCGGCTTGGTGCCTTGTTCGGGCATCAGATCCATCCCGCCACGTTCAGCGGTGAGGCGCGACACATTGCTGTCCGGATCGGCAAAGTCACCGAAATGCCGCGCGCCTGCAGGGCAGGTGCGGACGCAGGCCGGTTCGCGGTCTTCCTCAGGGAGGTTTTCGTTGTAGATGCGGTCGACGCAGAGGGTGCATTTCTTCATCACCTTTTCGACGGCGTCCATTTCGCGGGCACCGTAGGGGCAGGCCCAGGCGCAGAGGCCGCAGCCGATGCAGTCGCTCTCGTTCACCAGTACGATGCCGTCCTCCACCCGCTTGTAGCTGGCGCCAGTGGGGCAGACGGTGACGCAGGGCGCGTCCTCGCAATGCAGGCAGGATTTGGGGAAGTGGACAAGCTGGGCGGTGCCGGCCTCTGGCTGGACCTCGTAGCTGTGCACGCGGTTGAGGAACGTACCGGACGGGTCGGCGCCATAGGCGTCGGTGTCCGACAGCGGCGCGCCGTAGTTTTCGGTGTTCCAGCCCTTGCAGGAGATCACGCAGGCATGGCAGCCGACGCATGTGTCGAGGTCGATGACGAGGCCGAGTTTGCGGTCGGTCTGTGCGGGAAGAGTGGTCATGCGGTTGTCCTCATGGTGAGGGCAGGACTGGGGCTCTGCCCCAGACCCCGGGATTTTTCGGGGACAGAGACGGGATGGATCGGAGTGGCGGCGCCGATGGGCTCGGCCTTGGAGGCGTCCCAGTTGGTGATGAAGTAGATGAAGGTGCCAACGCCCAGCAGGATGAAGGCAGCGATGGCCAGCAGGGCTTTCTGGATGCCGGTCATTTGCCCACCTTCCATGTCAATTTGGATGGGCCTTTGGCCACGGGGGATTTGATCGGCGCCACAGCGGGCTGGCTTTCGGAGGGTGCCTCGGCCTTTTCGATGCGCACCTTGAGGTCGAACCATGCGGCCTGGCCGGTGATCGGGTCGGAGTTGGACCAGCGCAGGCCGTCGCCCTTTTCGGGGAGCAACTCGTGGATCAGGTGGTTGAGCAGGAAGCCGCGGGTCGCCTCCGGCGCGTTTTCATCGAGCGCCCATGCGCCCTTGCGCTTGCCGATGGCGTTCCATGTCCAGACGGTGTTGGCGTTGAGCGCAGCCATTTCGAGCACCGGCACCGTGATCTCGCCGTGGGGCGAGGTGACACGGGCCCAGTCGCCGTCGCTGAGACCGTGCAGGCGCATCAGGTTGGTCGGCACATAGAGGGGGTTGTGACCATGGAGCTGCCGCAGCCACGCGTTTTGCGAGCCCCACGAATGGTACATGGCCATCGGCCGCTGGGTGAGTGCCGTGATCAGATAAGCCTCGGCCCGGTTGTCGGGCGCGGGGTCGTACCAGATCGGCAGCGGATCCATCGTTTCGAGGATGCGGTCGCGCAGGTGGTCGGGGGGCTGGCGGTCGCCATGCCCTTCGGCGGCGAGCTGGAAGCGGCGCATCGGCTCGACATAGAGCGAAAAGAGGTAGGGCTGCGGGCTGTCGAAGAGGCCGAGGTTGACCGCCCAGTCCTGATAAGCGCTGTTCCATGGTTTGTAGTAGCGCGCCTCGTCGGGGACGTGGCCGACCCAGAAACCGCCATTGTCGATATAGTTGTCGAGCTGGCTGGCGTTCACGTCGCCGCGCCCTTCGGTCAGGCCGTTCTCGCCCATGCGCCACCCGGCAAGCGGGCCGATGCCGGGCTTGCGCTGGTGGTTGACGATGTAGTCGGCGTAGTCCGCGTATTTCTGGCTGCCGTCGTCATTGGTGAAGCCGGGCAGGCCAAGTCGCGCGCCAAGGTCGCACAGGACAGACTGGAAGCCGCGTACATCGCGGTCCGGCTCGATCACGGGCCAGCGTATGGCGTCGGCAGCGGCGTCCGCCTCGCAGATCGGGCGGTCGAGCAGGGAAATACAGTCGTGCCGTTCAAGGTATGTCGTGTCGGGCAGGATCAGGTCGGCATAGGCGACCATTTCCGAGCTGTACGCATCCGAATAGATGATGCGTGGGATGACGTATTCGCCGTCCGCGTCCTGATCCGTCAACATATCGATGACGCCGCGTGTGTTCATGGAGGAATTCCAAGACATGTTCGCCATGTACATGAACAGGGTGTCGATCTTGTAGGGGTCGCCCGCATGGGCGTTCGAGATGACCATGTGCATGAGGCCATGCGCGCTCATCGGGTTTTCCCAGGTGAACGCCTTGTCGATGCGGGCTGGTGTGCCGTCATCCTTGAGCAACAGATCGTCAGGGCCGTGCACAAACCCCAGATGCGGCCCGTCAAGCGGTGCGTTCGGCGTGACACCACAATGTGGCTTGGGGTGGGCGGTGGCTGGCTTGGGGTAGGGCGGTTTGAAGCGGAAGCCGCCGGGCACTTCGACCGTGCCCAGAATGATCTGCAGCACATGCAGCGCGCGGCAGGTCTGGAACCCGTTGGCATGCGCCGAAATCCCGCGCATGGCGTGGAACGACACGGGCCGCCCCTTCATCGTCTTGTGCGTCTCGCCGCGGAAATCCGTCCACTCCTGATCCAGCTCGAATGCCTCGTCAAAGGCGACGCGCGCAATTTCGGCGGCCAGTGCACGGATACGCGGGGCAGGGATGCCGACCCGGTCGGCGACGGTTTCGGGCGCGTATTCGTCCTGCAGGTAACGTTCCGCCATGTGGTGCATGACGGTGCGATGCGTGATCCCAGCGTGCCGGTGTGAGGCCGACAGGTCCGGTTTGACGCCTTTTTTGTCGAACGGTGTCAGCTTGCCGGTGGCGCGGTCCATCACCAGTTCCTTGCCGTCCGCGTCGCGCAGCAAGAGGCCGAATTCGGGCGACTTTTCATCACCGTTCACGAGGCAGGGCGCATTGGTGAACCGCGCGAGGTAGTCGAGGTCGATGCGCCCGGCCTTCATCAGGCAGTGCACGATGGACAGGATCAGCAGGCCGTCGGTGCCCGGCGTGATGCCGAACCAATCGTCGGCCACGGCGTTGTATCCCGTGCGGATCGGGTTGACGCCGACGACGCGGGCGCCGCGGGCCTTGATCTTGCCGATACCCATCTTGATCGGGTTGCTGTCGTGATCTTCGGCAACGCCGAACAGGACAAACAGCTTGGTATGATCCCAATCGGGCTGGCCGAATTCCCAGAACGCGCCACCCATGGTGTAAATGCCTGCCGCCGCCATGTTGACCGAGCAAAAGCCACCATGGGCTGCGTAGTTGGGCGTGCCGAAGTTTTGGGCGAAAAAGCTGGTGAACGACTGCGACTGATCGCGCCCGGTGAAGAACGCCAGCTTTGACGGGTCATCCTTGCGGATCGGGGCGAGCCATTCTGTCGCCAGTTCCAGCGCCTCGTCCCAGCTGATCTCCTCGAATTCGCCGGATCCGCGGGGGCCCACACGTTTCAAAGGGGCGCGCAGGCGCGACGGGGCGTTGACCTGCATGATGCCGGCGGAGCCCTTGGCGCACAGCACGCCCTGATTGACCGGGTGGTCGCGGTTGCCCTCGATATAGGCGACGGCGCCGTCCTTGAGGTGCACGTTGATGCCGCAGCGGCAGGCGCACATGTAGCAGGTCGTCTTGCGCACCTCGTCCGATACCTTGGGCGACAGGTCAATCGTCGGTTGGTCCTTGGGCATCAGGCCACTCCTTTCATGAGGGCGAGGGCGTCGGTGGCAATCTGGCGTTCTTCGTCGGCCTTGACCACATGTACCGGCACATCACCAAAGAGCGCCAGATGTTCGACAATGCGGTCACGTATAGGCGCTGCATTCTCGCCGATCCCGCCGGTAAAGGCGAGGGCGTCGAGGCCGCCCATGGCGACTACGGCGGACCCAGCGTGGCGGGCCGCCCAATAACAGAAATGGTCAATGGCAAAGCGGGCCGCATCAGTGTCGGCGGCCATCAGCAGACGCATGTCGTTGCTGCCGCCCAACCCCTTGAGCCCGCTTTCCTTGTTGAGCAGTCGCCCAGCCTCTTCGGCGCCGTAGATCTCAGCCAGCCGCAACACCGCCATGCCGTCGATTGCGCCAGATCGCGTTCCCATGGTCAGCCCGTCAAGGGGGGAGTACCCCATTGATGTAGCTACGGAAACGCCGTTCTGAATGGCACATAAAGACGCGCCAGAGCCGAGGTGGAAGGCGAGTAGCCGGTCCGGCAACGCGTCACCGAACTGCGTGACGATCCACGCATAGCTGAGCCCGTGGAACCCGTAGCGGCGGATGCCCATCGACCGTGCTTCCTTGGGCAGGGCGTAGGCGGTGGCGACCGGCGGTTGGTTGGCGTGGAACGCGGTGCCAAAGCTTGCATACTGCGGCAGGTCGGGGGCCAGCGTCTGCAAGGCGCGGATGCCAGCGAGGTTGTTGGGATTGTGCAGGGGGGCGAGCGGCGTGGCGGCCTCGATCCCGGCAATCACGGTGTCATCCACGGCGCAAGGGGCCACCAGCGACGTGCCGCCATGTACCACCCTGTGGGCGGCGGCGGTCAGGGCGGTCGCCTCGATGCCTTGCCGTGCGAGGCTGTCCAGGATCATCACCAGCGCTGCATCATGGTCGGGCGCGGCGACATTCTGGTCTTCGGCCCCCAGCCTCAGATGCGCGAGCGCGCCGCCGATGCCGCTGACCTGGCCGGCCATGATCTCGGTCAGGTCGGTCCCGAACACGCCCACCTTGATGGAGGAGGAGCCGGCGTTGACAACCAGGATCATGCGGCCGCCATGATCGCGCCAAGCGCGATGGAGGACAGGCGCGCCGCCGCCGGATCGGCGCGGGAGGTCAGAAGGATCGGCACCTTGGCCCCCATCACGATCCCCCCGGCGCAGCCACCCGCGAGGTAGACAAAGGATTTGAAGAGCGCATTGCCCGACACGATATCCGGCACGATGATCGCATCGGCTTGACCGGCGACCGGGTCATCCGTCAGCTTTTTCGCGGCGACGGATTTGGGCGACATGATCAGATCGAAGGCCAGCGGGCCGGAGAACTCTGCGCCCTCGATATTAGCCTTGGCCCAGTCGGCCAGCTCTCGCCCCTCGACCGACGATGGCACGGCGGGAATGGGGCTTTCTGTGGCGGACAGAAACGCGACCCTGGGCCGTGCATTGCCCAGCCGGTGCAGCAGCTTGACCACCTCGCCCGTGGCGTCCTTGCGGGTGTCGAGGTTTGGATCGACGTTCACCGCAGCGTCCGAGATGGTGATGGAGCCGGTGCCGTCAGGCGTCGTGATGTGAAAGATGTGGACAAAGCGGTGACCCGTGCGCAGCCCCGCCTCGCGCGACACGGCAGCACGCATGAACGCATCCGTATGGAGCTGCCCCTTCATCAGGATGTCGGCGCGCCCCTCGCCGCAGGCCAACGCGGCGGCCATGCCGGACGCCACTTCGCCCTCCGCCTCGATGATCTCGAACCCGGAGATGTCCCAGTCGAGCCGCGCGGCCTCGTCCTCGATCATATGCCGCTCGCCGGTAAAGACGGGCACCATCATGTTGGCTTCTGTCGCCTCCTTTGCCGCCTGCATGGGCAGGGGCGCACCAGCGCGGGCGATGGCCACGCGCGGGCTCTCCGCCTGTTGCGCCATCGCGATGATGTGCGCGGGCGCGACGGCTTTGGCATCTGACAGAAAGGATTGAGGCACGGGCACTTACCTTGGCTGCAACGGATTGAGGGCAAGCCTAGCCTGCCCTCTCGCCATGTCTATCAGATCACGCCGCGTCTTGGGGACGCATGTCATCCTTGGAAATGCCGGCCACCGACACCGGTTTCTTCATCGCGTCGCGGCGGAAGGGCTCGCCCAGTTCCTGGTTCAGCAGCACTTCGATCAGCGTCGTCTTGCCGTTGTTCATCTGATCGTCGATGGCCTTGTTCAGCGCGGCGGTCAGTTCGTCCATCGTCTTGACCGCGACCCCTTCGAGGCCGCAGGCCTTGGCGATGCCGGAATACGACACTTCCTCGTCCAGCTCGGTTCCGACAAAGTTGTCGTCGAACCAGAGTGTCGAGTTCCGTTTTTCCGCGCCCCACTGGTAGTTGCGGAACACGATCTGCGTGATGGGCGGCCATTCGCCCCGACCGATGGCCGTCAGCTCGTTCACCGCGATGCCGAACGCGCCGTCCCCGGCAAAGCCGACCACGGGCACGTCAGGCTGGCCGATCTTGGCGCCGACGATGGCGGGCAGGCCGTAGCCGCAGGGGCCAAAGAGGCCTGGTGCCAGGTATTTGCGGCCCTCGTCAAAGTCCGGGTAGGCGTTGCCGATGGCGCAATTGTTGCCGATGTCCGACGAAATGATCGCCTCGCGGGGCAATGCGCTCTGGATCGCGCGCCATGCCATGCGGGGGCTCATCCAGTCGGGCTTGGCGTCGCGTGCGCGCTGGTTCCAACTCGTGCCGGGATCGTCGTCCTCGTGGTCCATCGACGCCAGTTGCTGGGCCCAACGGCTCTTGGTTTCGGCGATCTTGGCCTTGCGGTCGGCGCGGCCCTCATCACCTGCCGAGGGGCTTAGGTGGTCGAGGATGCCATGCGCCACCTTGGCCGCGTCGCCGACAATGCCCACGCTGACCTTCTTGGTCAGGCCGATGCGGTTGGGGTTGATGTCGACCTGGATGATCTTCGCGTCCGCGGGCCAGTACTCCATGCCGTAACCGGGCAGCGTCGAGAACGGGTTGAGCCGCGTGCCGAGGCACAGGACGACATCCGCCTTGCTGATCAGCTCCATGCCCGCCTTGGACCCGTTATAGCCCAGCGGACCAGCAAAGAGCGGGTGCGAGCCGGGGAAGGCGTCGTTGTGCTGGTAGCCCACACATACGGGTGCGTCCAGACGTTCGGCCAGCGCCTTGGAGGCGGCGATGCCGCCCTCGCTCAACACGACGCCGGCGCCGTTCAGGATCACCGGGTTGCGCGCCTCCGACATCAGTGTGGCGGCGTCGGCGATGGAGTTCTGGCCACCGGGGGACACTTCGAACTCGATCGGGTCGACGATGTCGGTGTCGATGACCTGGGTCCAGAAGTCACGCGGGATGTTGATCTGCGCGGGGCCGGACAGGCGTTTGGCCTGGCTGATGACACGGGTCAGCACCTCGACCACGCGGGAGGGGTCGCGCACCTCTTCTTGGTAGGCGACCATGTCCTCGAAAAGCTTCATCTGCTCGACTTCCTGAAAGCCGCCCTGACCGATTGTCTTGTTGGCGGCCTGTGGTGTTACCAGAAGTAAAGGTGTGTGATTCCAGTATGCGGTTTTTACGGCGGTGACGAAATTGGTGATGCCGGGGCCGTTCTGCGCGATCATCATCGACATTTTGCCGGTGGCGCGGGTGAACCCGTCAGACATGAATCCGGCGGAGCCTTCGTGGGCGCAATCCCAAAAGGTGATGCCCGCCTGCGGAAACAGGTCAGAGATCGGCATCATCGCCGAGCCGATGATCCCGAACGCATGTTCGATGCCATGGCGTTGGAGGCATTTCACAAAGGCTTCTTCGGTGGTCATTTTCATGTCGGGCACTCCGAAAGGGGGCGATGATTCGCCCATTATGAGGATTCGGGATACGGTATCGGTCTGCGTGTCCCGGCGTTAGGGCCAGATAACATGTCGATTTAACGCCAGATTAGCTGTGCAGTGTGTCGCGCACAAGGCCAAGCCCTTCGGCGATGCGGCCCAGCGGAATCGAGGAGTATCCGAGGCGGTAATAATTCCGGGGCGGCGCGTCCCCGGCAAAGAACGCGTGGCCCGGTTCGATCAGGACGCTGCGCGCCTCCAGCGCCTTTGCACGATCGTCGGTGTCGACGTCCCGTGGCGCCTGCATCCAGAAGGACGAACCGCCGAACGCGCCCATGCCTGCAACGTTCAAACCGGCCGCATCGATGGCCTGCTGCATCGCCTCGCGACGGGCCTGAAGCGCGGCGCTCATCTTGCGGATTTGGGCGTCGTAGTGGCCCATCGACAGGAAATACGCCGCCGTGCGCTGAATGTGCCCCGGCGGGTGCCGCAGGACAGAGGTGCGCAGCGCCCGCGCCTCACGAACAAAGGGTTCCGAACCAACGAGATAGCCCAGCCGCAACCCCGGAAACAGCGACTTGGAAAAGCTGCCCACGTAGATCACGCGCCCGTCCTGATCCATGGACTTGAGCGCGGGCGAGGGCGGCTCCAGAAACGACATCTCGAACTCGTAATCATCCTCCACGATCAGCGCGTCCAGCTCTGCGGCCTTGTCCAGCAGGGCCTGCCGGCGCGCCATGGGCATGGTCGCGGTCGTGGGGCATTGATGGCTGGGGGTGCAAAAGATCACGTCCGTTTCAGGCGGCAACCCGTCGGGCGGCAGGCCGTCCGCGTCCACGCGCACCGGCACCAGATGGCAACGCGACTGGGTCAGGATGTCCCGCAGCGCTGGATAGCACGGGTCCTCGAACGCGGCTGTACGGCGCTGGGTCAACAGCACCTGCGCCGCCAGCCACAGCGCATTTTGCGCACCCAGCGTGATCAGGATCTGGTCGCTGGTGGCGGCGATCCCCCGCCGGGGCAGCGTATTACGCTGAATGAATTCAATGAGTTGCGGATCATCCTGATCGAAGTAATCCGATGTGAGCGAGGCAAAGTCGCGCTGACCCAGCGCCTGCAACGCGCATTGCCGCCAGTTGGCATGATCAAAGAGCTGCGGGTCCGTCTGGCCATAGATGAACGGGTACTTGTAACGCGCCCAATCGCGGGGCTTGTTCAGCGTCACACCGCCCGCAAAACGCTGCCCGATGGCCCGGGTCCAGTCCACCGCATCCTCGGTCGCGGCCTGCGGGCGGAACACGGGCGGGACGGGTGCGTTGTCGGAGACAAAGTAGCCCGACCGCCCCCGCGACATCAGGTAATCGGAGGCCACAAGCTCGGTATAGGCGAGCGTCACGGTGATGCGGCTGATGCCCAGATGCGCGGCCAGTTTGCGGGTCGAAGGCAGCTTTTCCCCTGCGCCGAAACGGCCCGACAGGATGCCGTGCGCCACCATCTGCTGCACCTGGTTCTGCAAGGTGCCCTGATGGTGCGGCTGGAGAAAGAATGTCTCGACCGGGAGTGTCATGTCGCAACTGTAGACTGGATATAGTGCGCAGGTAAACTGGCATTATAGCCAGTTGAAACCCGGAGTGGAGATTTCGAGACAATTTCAATTAATGAGACAAGATGTATCAGTTTTGGAAAAACGCTGCAAGCACAACCCGTACACAACCTGTGCACAACCTGTGCACCGCGCGGTCATACAACGCGCCCTTTACCGGATCGGGCGAGGTTTGGGGCAGTCTAGCGAAAGGAAAACCCGATGCGCACCCCATCCCGAAACGACGCCCACGTGCAGATGATGTACGAACTGGAGGCGCTGCAAGACGACCTGTTCATCAAGTGGCGGGACCACAGCATACCCGACAACTGGAAGGGCATGGATTTCGACGATCCGGTGGACCGGCACGCGACGCGGGTCACGCTGCGGCTCGACAGTGATATGCTGGCATGGTTTCGCAAGCTGGGGCCGGGCTACCAAAAGCGGCTGAACCGCATCTTGCGGGTCTACTGGTGTTCGCTGCTGGCCGGGCACATCAAGGCCTACCCATCGGACAAGGTGCTGCCACGGCTGGAGCACGAGGCGCGGCTGTTGCAGGAAGAAATGCGCGAAAGCGGGCGGCGGATGGGCCTTGAGTACTAAAGACGCCTAATCGTCAGTGACGGTGTCGTCAGAACGCGACGCTGTCACCGCCCTTGAGGTCAAGCGCTGCGCGCGCCTCGTCGGGGCTTGCCGCCTCGAGGCCGAGACCCTCGATGATCTGTTTGACCTTGCGGACCTGCACCGCGTTGGAGGAGGCCAGTTCGCCGGGTCCGGCCCAGAGGCTGTCCTCGAGGCCGACACGCACATTGCCGCCCAGTGCGACGGATTGCGCGGCAATGCGGAACTGGTTGGCACCCGCCCCCAGAACGGACCAGCGGTAGTCGGCGCCGAACAACCGGTCTGCTGTGCGTTTCATGTGCAGCACATCCTCGGGATGCGGGCCGATGCCGCCGAGCAGACCAAAGACCGACTGGACAAAGAATGGTGGCTTGACCAGCCCGCGATCGGCAAAGTGTGCGAGGTTGTAGAGATGCGAGATGTCGTAGCATTCGAACTCGAACCGTGTGCCGTGGCCGTAGCACGTCTCCAGCACGTATTCGATGTCCTTGAAGGAGTTGCGGAACACCAGATCCCGTGAGCCTTCGAGATGCTCGCGTTCCCAGTCATGCTTGAACGCGGTAAAGCGTTTGAGCATCGGGTAGAGGCCGAAATTCATCGAGCCCATGTTCAGCGAGGCGACCTCGGGCTGGTAGATCGCGGCGGGGGCGGCGCGTTCCTCGACGCTCATATACGGGCTGCCGCCGGTGGTTATGTTGAGAACTGCATTTGTGCCCTGCTTGATCCGGGGCAGGAAGCTGGCGAAGGCCTGCACGCTTTGGTCGGGCCTGCCGGTGATCGGGTCGCGGGCATGGAGGTGGAGAATGGCGGCGCCGGCCTCTGCGGCGGCGATGGCCTCTGCGGTGATCTCTTGGGGCGTGACGGGCAGGTGCGGCGACATGGAGGGCGTGTGGATCGCCCCGGTGATGGCGCAGGTGATGATGACCTTGCCGCGTTGGCCTGCCGGTTGTTTGGTGTGATTGTCCATGTCGGTCGGACTATCGCGCAGGGATGTCCGACAGGGCAAGCCCTTGGGGATTGTCCGGGGTCAGAGTTGGGTGGCGAATGCGGCGGCGGCGCGGACGCCGTCGATGAGGCGGATGCCGTGGTGGTGCGCCGACCCCTTGTCGATATCGACCATGCCGCCGCAACCGAGCACGACCGACTGTATGCCATCCTCGCGCGCGGCGCTGTCGATCTGTGCACGCACCTTGGGCGTGGCTGCGGTCGGATTTTGTTCGAGGTCCAGCACGGCGACGCCGCTGGCCCGCACGCGGCCAAGCTGGCCCGCCAGACCGTAGGCGCTGATGTTGTGTTCCAGAATGGGGACGGAGATATCGAGCGTCGTGACCACCGAAAAGCGCCCGCCCGCGACGGCGGCGAGGTGGTAGGCGGCCTGGCCGATGCCGATCACCGGGCAGGTGGCAAGATCGCGCGCGGCATGGAGCGCGGTGTCGTCGAAGCACCCGATGATGATCGCGGAGGCCCCTTGACCGGAGGCCTTGGCGACGAGGTTCAGCAGCGGCGCTTCGGCGGCTTTGCCGTCCTGCGCGCCCTGAATTGCGGGGGGGCCATGGTGCGACGTCCAGCCGTCAAACGTGGCGGTCGGTATGGTTTGCCGTGCGGTGCGCAGCATTGCGTCGGTCATCGACGCCGTACTATTGGGGTTGATCAGGACGATCATAGCATGCCCTTGCCCGCATCCGAGCCTGCGCGCGCCTTGCGGCGGGTGCTGAGCAGGGCGAGGCAGAGGAACAGGCCGATCATCAGCAGCGAGAACACGGTGGTGAGCGTACCGAGGGCGTAGAGCACCGGGGTCGTGACGTTGGTGGTCATGCCGAAGATTTCCAGCGGCAGGGTGTTGTAGCTGCCCGCGGTCAGCAGCGTGCGCGCAAACTCGTCATAGCTGAGCGTGAAGCCGAACAGGGCCACACCGATGAGCGATGGCCCGATGATGGGCAGCACCACGTGGCGCAGCGTCTGCCATGAGGTCGCGCCGAGATCGCGGGCGGCTTCCTCATAGCTTTTGTCGAAGCGGTTGAAGACGGCGAACATGATCAGCAGGCCGAAGGGCAGTGTCCATGTCAGTTGTGACCCAAAGCCGGAGGTGGACCAGTGCACGTTGAGGCCCGATTGCGAAAAGATCAGCCCGACGCCCAGCGAGATCAGGATCGAGGGGATCACCAGCGAGGTGATGATCAGGTAGAACAGGATGCCGGAGCCTTTGAACCGTTTGCGGAACGCCAGCCCGCCCATCACCGACAGCACCACGGTCGTGACCATCACCATCAGACCCAGCGCAAAGCTGCGGCGGAAGCTGCCCCAGATGTCGCCCACGGCCTGTTGTTCGAACAGATCGCGGAACCAGTGCAGCGACGTGCCCCGCATCGGAAAGGTCAGCCCGCCGCCGGGGCCCTGAAAGGACAGGATCGCGATGGTGATCGTCGGGCCGTAGAGGAACAGCAGGAACAGCGCGAAAAAGGCGCTGAGCACGTAGAAGGATCGGGGGCGCGGCTCCATGTCAAAGCTCCTTTCTGATATCGACGAAGCGCAGCAGGATGCCGATCACGATCAGCACGGTCAGCAGCAGGACAACGGCGGTGGCCGACGCAGACGGGTAGGCCAGAAGCGCGATGTCGTTGGAGATGAGCCGACCCACGTTGGCCGATTGAGACCCGGACATGAAGCGGACGGTGATGAAATCGCCCATCACCAGCGTGACCACAAAGATCGTGCCGATCATGATGCCGGGTTTGGTGAGTGGAATGATCACGTTCCACAGGATCTGCGCGCCCGATGCGCCTGCGTCCCGCGCGGCCTCGATCAGTGATTTGTCGATGCGCATCATCGTGTTGAAAATCGGGACAACCATGAACAGGGTGTAGAGGTGGACAAAGGCGAGGATCACGGCAAAGTCGCTGAAGAGCAGCCAATCCAGCGGTTCGTCGATCACCCCCCACGAGATCAGCGTGGAATTGGCGATGCCGTTGCGGCCCAGAAACGGGATCCACGAGATCATGCGAATGATGTTCGAGGTCCAGAACGGGATGGTGCAGAGCAGGAACAGCACGATTTGCCAGGTCAGGCTGCGCACGTGGAACGCCAGGAAATAGGCGACGGTAAACCCGATACCAAGGGTAAAGACCCAGGTGATGAAGGCGTATTTGAAGGTGTTGATGAACACGCGATAGGTGACGTTCGAGCCAAAGAGAAACTCGTAATTCTCAAGGTCAAAGGCCGGGATGATGGAGAATTCGGTCGCCTGCCAAAAGCTGACCGTGACGATCATCACGATGGGCAGCACCAGAAAAAACGCAAGCACCGCCATGATCGGCAGCGCCATGAGCCATCCGGTAAACGTGTTATTTTTCAACAAGTCGCAGGCTTTCGGGCAAGGGGTAGGATGGGCGCTGTTGCGCCCATCGCAGGTGTCGTCAGGCCGCGATGAATTCGTTCCATTTGCGGACCATGTACTGGTTTTCGTCCATGACCGCGTTCCAGCAGGCCACGGCACCCATCCGCTCTTCGAAGGAGCCGCCATCGCGGGTTTCGCCGGCTTGCGCCAATGCGTCGCCGGTGGGGGATGTGATGGTGTCGGTGGCTTCCTTGCCTTCGAACCAGTAGCCCCATTCGTTTTCGGACATGTAGTTCTTGGACGTCTCCGGCACCGCCGAATAGTAGCCCTGACGCATCAGATAGCCGCCGACCCAGCCGTCGAGATACCAGTTGATGTATTCATAGGCCGCGTCCCGTTCGAGCCCGGTGAGGGCCGCCGACAGGCCGATGCCGCCGCCCCATGAGCGGTAGCCTTCTTCGAGCGGTTGATAGACGCAAGGCACGCCCTTGGATTTCACCGCCGTGATCGCGGGCGACCACATCGACTGGATCACGACCTCGCCCGATGCCATCAGGTTGACGCTTTCGTCGAAGGACTTCCAGAAGGCGCGGAACTGGCCGTTTTTCTTGGCCTCGGTAAAGATGCCGATGGTCAGGTCGATCTCTTCGCGGGTCATGTTGCCTTTGTCCGGGTATTTGTATTCGCCCATGGATTCGACAACCATCGCCATGTCCATGATCCCGATGGACGAGATGTCGAGGATCGACGCCTTGCCCTTGAACTCGGGGTTCAGCAGTTCGGACCAGTTGCTGATCGGGCGGTTGATCAGGTCAGGGCGGATGCCCAGCGTGTCCGCGTTGTAGATCGTCGGGATCAGCGTCATCCAACCGGATTCGTTGTCGACAAAGCTCTGGCCTTCGGGGCCTTCGACAAACCCCACCGTATGGGGTGCGGTGCCTTGGGCGATCGTGCTTGTCGGTGTCAGTTTGCCGTCGCGAAAGATCCCGACGATCTTGTCGTAGTTCTTGATCTTGGAGGTGTCCATCGCCTGCAGGTTGCCGGTCGGCCAGACCTTTTTGCAGATCCAGTATTCGATGTCGGCGATGTCAAAGCTGCCCGGTTGGGTGGCGGCGCGCTGTGTGACGCTGTCACTGTCCAGCGCGGTCATCTCGAGCGTGAAGCCGAGGTCTTCCTTGACCTTGTTGGCCACGTCGTTGAGGTTCGATACGCCCGTGCCGAACTGGCGCAATGTGACGTCCTTGATGTTCTGCGCCCAGATCATCGGCGCACCGAGCGTTGTGCCCGCGGCAAAGGCGGCGCCGCCTTTCAGAACGTTCCGTCTTGATAATGTGGTCATGTTTTTTCTCTCCATGTCAGATGATTGCTAGGCCGTCAGTTTGTGCAGATGTGCGTCGTCCCAGATCAGACCGACCTGATCGCCCGGGTTGAATGGGTTGTTGAAAAAGGTGTCTTCGGGGATCAGCGCGCTGATTTCCTGATCGCCCGCGATGCGGGCTAGAACGGCCACGTGGGCGCCCTGATATTCGACCGCTGATATGTTGCCCTGCAGCTTGCCGGTGTCGTTTTGCAGGACGCTGACCGCATCCGTGCGGATGGCAAAGCGGCCTTCGGGCAGGGCAATCACGTTATGGCCGCCGATGAACTGGGCCACGAACGCAGAGGTCGGGTGGTTGAACACGTCGCGCGCGGCGCCGGCCTGTTCGATTACCGCGTTGTTCATCACGACGATCTCGTCCGCGAGCGCCAGCGCCTCGTCCTGCCCGTGGGTCACATGGACAAAGCTGATGCCAAGCTCGCGTTGCAGCTTGCGCAACTCGCCCCGCATGCGGATGCGCAGAAACGGGTCAAGGGCCGACAGCGGTTCGTCCAGTAGCAGCACCTGCGGGCGGGTGATCAGGGCGCGCGCAAGGGCGACGCGCTGTTGCTGACCGCCCGAAAGCTGGTCCGGCAAGCGGTCGCTGAGGGCGCTTAGGTCTACCAGTTCGAGCATTTCACCGGCCTTTTTCAGCCGGTCGGCCTTGTCATCGCCGCGCATCTTGAGGCTGAAGGCGACGTTGTCGGCCACGCTCAGGTGCGGAAAGAGGGCGTAGTTCTGGAACATCATGGCCGTGCCGCGATGCGCCGGTGGCAGGCCCGAGATGTCGGTGCCGCCCAGCAGGATGGATCCGTCCGATACGCTTTCGTGCCCCGCGATCATCCGCAGGGTCGAGGATTTGCCGCAGCCCGAGGGCCCCAGCAGGCAGGCATATCCGCCCGGCTGAAACCTGTGGTTTATCGCGTCAACCGCCGTGGTCGCGCCGTAGCGCTTGGTCACGGACACCAGCTCCAGTTCTTTTGTCGATGCGCTCATGGTTCCCCCGCTGCGATGCATCACTGAATTCAGCAGGCGGGGGGTGAGGCAATTTCGGAGGCGGCGGTCGCGCGCCTCTTTGAAGGCTGTGCACAGTATTTCTACACGTCAGGCTGCGGACGGCTAAAAATTGAACACAAAATCGTATACAATATGTGATCCAGTTGCGTACATCTGATAGTCTTGAGACGTGCGCAGGGCTCTGCCATGTGGAGTGCGGAAGGAAGAACATGACCCGAACCGCAGATTCGACAGTCACGCCCGCAGCGACCCGCGAAAGCATCGCGCAAGCGCTGTCGCTGGCCATCCATGAACACAGGATCGCGCCGGGCACCAAGCTGGGCGAGTACGAGCTGTCCGAGATCTATGGGGTGTCCCGGACTGTGGTGCGTGCGGCCTTGCAGACCCTCGCCGATATCAGGCTGGTCGATATTCGACGCAACAAGGGGGCGTCGGTGGCCTGCCCGTCCACCACAGAGGCGCACGAGGTGTTCGAGGCGCGCGAGTTGCTGGAGCCGCGCACCGCGCGCAGTGCCGCGCAACGTGCCACGGCGTCGGATATTGCCCTGCTCGAACGTCATATCAACGACGAACATGCGGCCCTTGACGCAAATGACCCGGGTCGGGCGCTTTACCTTTCGGGGCTGTTCCACACCGAGATTGCGCGCATCGCCGGGCAGGCGACCATCGCCAGTTTCATCGAGACGCTGATCGCGAGGTCGTCGCTGATCATCGCGCTGTATTGGCGTCGCGAAAGCGCGCTGTGCGAAAAACATGCGCATCACGCCCTTGTGCAGGCGCTGGCCGATCACAACGAACAGCAGGCCGAAGAGCTGATGCGCAGCCATCTGGTTGATCTGCATTCGGCGCTGGACCTGCGGGAACGCAACGGGCGCACGCTGTCGCTCAAGGATGCGCTTGGGCCATGACCATCCGGGTGATGACCCTCGATGACCTGCGCACGGTTCTGGGCTGGGCGGCGAACGAGGGGTGGAACCCGGGGCTGGACGATGCAGAGGCCTTTCATGCGGCCGATCCGCAGGGGTTTCTGATCAAGGCGGTCGATGGCGCACCCGTTGCCGCGATATCCGTCGTGAACCACGATCCCGGTTTTGCGTTCCTCGGGCTGTATATCTGCAGGCCACAATTCCGGGGCCGGGGTTATGGAATGGAGGTCTGGCGCGCCGGGATCGCGCATGCCGGCGCCCGCAGCATCGGCTTGGACGGTGTGCCGGAGCAGCAGGAAAACTATGCGCGCTCCGGCTTTGAGATGCAGAGCAGCACGGTCCGGTTCGAGGGACAGATCACGGCAAAGGTTGATCCCCGTGTGCGCCCGGCCCTGCCCGCTGACATGCCGACGTTGATCGCCCGCGACGCGCGGGCATGCGGTATTGACCGAACAGCCTTTGCGGCCACGTGGTTTGCCGGGTCGGCATATCGGCAGAGCATGGTGCTGATGGACGGCGATGACGTTGCGGGGTTTGCGACCTTTCGGCGCTGCGGACAGGGCATCAAGGTGGGCCCGCTTCAGGCCATGTCGGGCGCTGAAGTCGAGGTCTTGTTGGCCTCGAACCCGTTTGGTGCCAGCGATCAACCGGTCATTGTCGATGTGCAGGAGCACACGTCGCCTCTGGCCATCCTGCTCCGCACGCGCGGCTTTGAACCGGCGTTTGAAACGGCGCGGATGTTCAGAGGTCGCCCGCCGGCGGTTGCCCCCGCACCGTTCCATGCCATCGCGACGATGGAGCTTGGCTGACGTCGTGCTGTCGGTTGCAGCTGTGTCAATGCCGCCATGGGACTGGCGGCCTTGAGGGCGTTCGAATGTCCGTGTTTCGGCGTAGGCGTGCTTACCCGAACACCCGTTCCAACGCGCCGTCGACTGCGTCCACGATGTGGTCGATGTCGTCCTTGGTCGCGATGAGCGCGGGGGAGAAGCACAGCGTGTTGTTCTTGCCCGGCAGGCTGCGGTTGGTGGCGCCGATGACGACGGCTTGGGCCATGCAGTCCTTGACCACCGCCTGCACCATCGCCTCGGGCGCGGGTTCCCGCGTGTCGCGGTCGGCGACCAGTTCGGCACCCAAGAACAGCCCCTTGCCACGGACGTCGCCGATAATGGCGTGCTTGTCCTGCAACTCGCCCAGCTTGCCCAGCATGTAATCGCCCATCTGCGTGGTGTTTTCGAGCAGGTCCTCATCCTCGATGATCCGCATGTTTTCGAGTGCGGCCGCCGGGCCTGCCGTGCAGCCGCCAAAGGTGGAGATGTCGCGGAAATAGTTCATCGGGTCCGACATATCGTCCTTGAACATGTCGAACACCTCATTCGTGGTCGCAAGGCACGAGATGGCGGCGTAGCCCGAGGCGACGCCCTTGGCCATGGTCACCATGTCGGGCTGGATGCCGTAATGCTGATAGCCGAACCACGTGCCGGTGCGGCCTACGCCGCAGACAACCTCGTCGATATGCAGGAGGATGTCGTATTTCTTGCAAATCTCGGCGACGCGGGGCCAGTAGCCTTCGGGCGGGACGATGACGCCGCCGCCTGCGGTGACGGGCTCTAGGCAGAGCGCACCGACGGTGTCTGGCCCTTCGCGCAGAATGATCTCTTCGATCTGGTCAGCGGCCCATTCACCGTAGTTCTGGTCCGGCGCGCCGTCCTGTTCGTGCTTGCGGTATTCGAGGCAGTGGGGGACGCGGACAAAGCCGGGCGTGTAGGGGCCGTATTGCGCGTTGCGCTCGTCCTGACCGCCCGCGCTGAGGCAGGCGATGGTCGTGCCGTGGTAGTCGCGGTCGCGGTAGAGAATCTTGTGCTTTTTGCCGCCATAGCGCTTGTGCGCGATCTGGCGGACCATCTTGAACGCCTTCTCGTTCGCCTCCGACCCGGAGTTGGCGTAGTAGATGCGGTCGAGACCCGGCATCTTGGTCAGCAGTTTTTCGGCAAAGAGCGCGCCGGGGATCGATCCGACGGTGCCGCCGAAGAAGTTCATCTTGACGATCGCGTCGCGGACGGCGTCGCCCATGCTCTCGCGGCCATAGCCGACATTGACCGTCCAGACCCCGCCCGACACGGCGTCGATATGTTCGATGCCCTTCTGGTCCCAGACGCGCAGGCCCTTGCCCTCGACGATGATCTTGGGGTCAGCGCCGGTAAAGAACGGCTGGTGCTGGATCAGGTGATGCCAGACATTGGCGCGGTCCGCCTCGATCACGCGGCTGATATCGTTTTCGTTGAACGTCCCGTCCATCATTGTCCTGACCTTTCCTAAAGGATACGCGCCCGCCCACGAATTCAGGGGCCAAGATCGACGCTGCGGCACACAATCGCCTAGAATCCGGTCATGACAGTAGGGCCAGATTTGCCCCGTAAGTAAAGCCAGATGGGAGATGCCACGGGCTGGATCATAGCAAAAATGGGCCGAAATGTCCTGCTTTTCAGGCATATGCGCGGAATTTGGGGAATCTTCATGTCCGGTTTGGCCCTGTCAAATTGTCAGCCCGCGCACGTTTTTGCGTTGAAACGGCGGACATTATCGGCTCCGATCCGTCCAGCGTCGCGATAACGCGGCCCGACAAAGGCGGATCACCATCCGCCGAGATCGATGCGCAGGGGCCAAACCAGCGCGATAACACGGGAGAAACACTATGACTTTCAAGACCAAGCTGATGGGTGCGGTTGCCGCAACGGCCATGCTGGCGGGCGCACAAGGCGCTGTTGCCGCGGGCCATGGCGGTGAGATCACCGTTGCCTACTTCCTCGAATGGCCGATGCCGTTCCAGTTTGCCAAAGAAACAGGCATGTACGAAGAGGCCATGGGCACCAAAATCAACTGGGTGAGCTTTGACACCGGCACCGCGATGTCCGCGGCGATGGCGTCTGGCGATGTCCAGATTTCGGTGTCTCAAGGCGTGCCGCCCTTCGTGGTTGCAGCTTCCGCCGGGCAGGACATCCAGATCGTGGATGTGGCTGTGTCCTATTCGGAGAATGACAACTGCGTCGTGTCCTCGGGCCTCGAGATCGACAAGGAGTCCGCCGCTGAACTGGCCGGCAAGAAGGTCGCCGTGCCGCTGGGCACCGCCGCGCATTACGGTTTCCTGAGCCAGATGAACCACTTTGGCGTGGACCTTGCGTCGCTGGACGTCGTGGACATGGCGCCCGCCGAAGGGGCTGCGGCTCTAGCCCAGGGTGCCGTCGACATGGCTTGTGGCTGGGGTGGCGCGCTGCGCCGCATGAAGGAAAGCGGCAACGTCCTGCTGACCGGTGCGGAGAAGGAAGAGCTGGGCATTCTGGTGTTTGACGCCACGACAGCACCTGCCAACTTCATCGCCGAAGAGGGCGAGCTGCTGAGCCAGTTCCTGGCCGTGACGGCCGAGGCCAACGCGATGTGGGCCGATGAGGCCAACCACGCCAAGATGCTGCCGGTGATCGCCAAGGACGCGGGCATGGACGAGGACGCGACAGCCGAGACGCTGGCGACGTTCAAGTTCCCAACGGTTGACGAACAGCTGAGCGATGCATGGCTGGGCGGCACGGCTGCATCCTTCATGAAGGGTGTGGCGGACGTGTTCGTGGGCGCAGGCTCCATCGACAGTGCGCTGGACAGCTATGACGGCACGGTCAACACCGGCCCGCTGACCTCGCTGCAGTAAAGCCACGTGTAGGGTGGGCAATTTTGCCCACCGCCACCAAAGACCTCAGGTGGGCAATCTTGCCCACCTGACCACACCAAGACCGGCGGGGGTGCGATGTCGGGACTTTCCATCCAAGACCTTTCCATGCGGTTCGATCTGCCCAATGGCGGACATGTTCAGGCGCTGCAGGACGTATCGCTTGACCTCAAGGCCGGCGAATTGATGAGCGTGCTGGGCCCGTCGGGCTGCGGCAAGACCACATTGCTGAACATCGTTGCCGGCTTTCTGGCGCCGACCGAAGGCAAGCTGATCCTGAACGGGCACGAGGTGCACGGGCCCGATGCCGAACGCGGCATGGTGTTTCAGCAAGGCGCACTGTTCGAATGGATGAGCGTGCGAGAGAATGTGGGCTTTGGCCCGTCGATGAAGGGGACGCCCCGCGCCGAGAAGGCGGAGATCGTTGATCACCTGCTGGACGTGGTGGGCCTGCAGGACTTCAAGGAAAAGGCGGTTTACGAGCTGTCCGGCGGGATGCAACAGCGTGTGGCCCTGGCCCGCTGCCTTGCCAATGACCCGGACGTGATCCTTATGGACGAACCGCTGGGTGCGCTCGATGCGCTGACCCGGGAAAAGATGCAAAGCCTCGTTCTGAAGCTGTGGAAAGAGACGGGCAAGACGATCATCCTGATCACGCACTCGGTCGAAGAGGCGTTGTTGCTGGGGGAACGCTTGCTGGTCATGGCCCCGCGCCCGGGCCGCATCCACAAGGAATACCGCCTGCCCTTTGCCGAACTGGGCGTGGGTCAGGACCTGCGCGAGGTCAAGAAGCATCCCGAGTTCGGGGAGCGGCGCGAGGAGATCCTTGGCATGATCTGGGACATGGAAGAAGAGATTATGGGTCGGACCGAAGGAGCAGACGCATGATCCCCTTTCTGATCTATGTAGCGATTTTTGTGGGCGCGTTCTTTGCGGTCAAGACCATCGCCAACCGCACGGCGATTGCGGATTACGGCTCGCTCAAGACCGTGACATTTGGTGACGAAAGCGCGGTGACCCCCAACCGGGCGGCGAGCATCATTTCGGTTCTGACGATATTCGTGCTGTGGGGGATGTTCACCGGGTCGTCCATGTTGCCGGGGTTCCTGCACGCGCCGGGCCCGTTTCAGGGAACCGGCACATTTGAATACACCGCTTCCAACGGCAGCGAGACGGATACGGCAACCGTCACCGTTCTGGTGCACCCGATCGACGAGGATGCCGATGCCCCCGAGGTCGCCCCCGGCGACGGCTGGGCCAAGGATGACAGCGTGGCCATCGGCATGTGGCGGTCGGGCCTGATCCGCGTGGACCGCAACGATGAGTTGGGCCGGGACGCGGGCGCTGTGGTCACCGCGATCAACGGCACCGCGGTGGCGCCCGGTGACTCGGTCCGCGTGGATTTCGGAACGGTCACCATTTCGGACAAGGGCACGCCCAATATCGTGCCCGCCAAAGGTTGGCAGATGGAGCCGATCTGGCTGCCCTCGCCGGAGGCTGTCGTGGTCCGCATCGGCGAGATTGCGAGCGAGGGTTTCCGCGGCTCCACCCTGTGGGAACATCTGGGCTATTCGCTGTTCCGGGTTGTCGTCGGCTTTTTCTTTGGTGCTTTGGTGGGCATTCCGCTGGGCTATGCGATGGGGTTGTCGAACTGGTTTCGCGGCTGGTTTGACCCGATCGTGGAATTCATGCGCCCGGTGCCGCCGCTGGCGCTGATCCCGCTGGTGATCATCTGGGCGGGGATTGGCGAGACGGGCAAGATCATCCTGCTGTTTCTGGCCGCACTTTGGATCATGGCGATTGCCGCGCGATCCGGCGTGTCAGGCGTGAAGATATCCAAGGTGCACGCGGCCTATTCTCTGGGCGCGTCCAAGGCGCAGATCATGCGACACGTGATCGTGCCGAATTCCTTACCGGAGATTTTTACGGGCGCGCGGGTGGCGATGGGTGTCTGTTGGGGCACGGTTGTGGCGGCAGAACTGGTCGCGGCGGAGCAGGGGGCCGGCATGATGATCATGGTGGCGTCCAAGTTCCAGAACACCGACATCGTGATCATGGGGATCATCCTGATCGGCATCATCGGGTTCGGCATCGACATGCTGATGCGATGGGCCGAACGGCTGCTCGTGCCATGGAAGGGCAAAGGCTAGTCCGCGCCTCTGGCGCGGCAAACCCTCCGGGGGAGGGTTTGTAGCCTTTGCGGGCGGAGCCCCGGGGGTCGGTTAACGCGCCAGTTCAGCCCAATCGCGCAACGTCTTTGCGGGCAGGGCCCACCGGGCCCCACCCTTGCCGCCTCAGGCGGTGGCCACACTCGGCTGGCCGTTGCGCAGCAGCTTGGCGAGGCCAAAGGCCGAACGGCCGTAGAACCAGAACTGGCCAACGATGCCGACCAACACGCCGATCAGGAACATCGTCGGTACGCCGGAGCCGACGGGCGAGCTGTCCATCGACACGGCCACGCCCATCAGGACAACGGCAACCAGCCAGACCTGTGCGCAGCGCCAGAACACCTTGATCTGTTTGTCAAATTCAGCACGCGACGCGGGGTCCGCCTTGCCCTTCCACATGTAGGCGAAGACGACGCCGATGAAGGGTGTGAAAACGGCAATGAGGCCGCCAAAGTAGAGCGCCCATATGAGGGTCGGTTTGTTGTCAGTCATGGTCTGTCCCGGTATTTTGTTTGTGTGGGGCAAGGTGCTGCGCCAATGCGGCGGGAGTTTGACGTGTTTGCGGGGATTTGGTGCGAAAGCGGATGGTTTGCGCCTGACCACGCGTCAGGGCGATGACCGTTATCGACGGTGTGGGGATGGTGGAGCATAGCGGGACCCGTCCGCTGACTCAGAGTGCCCGCGCAGCGGGTGCGCGTCAGTCTGCGCCTGCGCTTGATCCGGGGTGGTGACCGTTACCGACAGTGAAGGGATGGTGGAGCGTAGCAGGACCCGTCCGCTGACTCAGAGTGCCCGCGAAGCGGGTGCGCGTCAGTCTGCGCCTGCG
>JBCBXB010000023.1:0-22129 GCA_039816785.1 Pseudomonadota bacterium | reverse complement strand
TCGATATGTCGACCTACAGCCAAGCGAAACTCAGCGCCGTCGCACGTCAGCTCAACGAGCGCCCGAGGAAGACCTTGCAATACGAAACACCAGCAGAGAAGTTCGCACAGTCTGTTGCGGCGATCCGTTGAATCCGCAGGGGACAAAGCAGACGTTTTTGACTTGCCTCGTGACAGCTGCTGTCAGCACGAAGGGGGCGTAAGCTCTGGGACGCGCACGGCTGTTATCAAGTTTGGGAAACAATGGTGGCAGAGCGTGATGATTGTTTGCGAAAGCCGGACAATATGCCTTTTTTGTCACCATATACGAAGTAACCTATTGTTTACCAAACATCTATCTTGATGTACTTTTTCGCCTGTACTGGTTTTTGACGGAGATGAACTTAGTGAAAGATCGCATTCTTGCAGCGGCCGTTGCAACACTTGTTGTTGGCTTTTCCAGCATGGCTTCCGCAGCTGTTATTGATACCAACAATTGGTCACATGGTGACACACCCACCTACGTCCTGAACGCTGATAGCTGGGTGACCGGCGGCACCGGCGCAAGCTACACGTCAAACTCTGGAGGTTCTCTGACCAGCGACTTTACGTCCAGCGGAAATTACACTTACTCTGGGTCGGTGCGCTCTACTGGCTCCGACAATGACAACATGGGCTTCTTGCTGGGTTGGACTGACGGCAGCAACCACATTCGCATCGGCATGGAAGGTGGTGGCTTCGGTGACAACGCAGTGCCTTTCCCGTACCTGGCGAACGGGTTCTGGATTGTCGAAGAAGTTGCCGGTGTCTCTACGTTATTGTATGAACAGTCGGGTTTTAGTTTCAATTCAGGGCAAACCTACGACATTTCTTTGACGGTGACCGGGTCGTCGATTAATTTTGATTTCGGTTCCGGTGGGTCTACGATCTACACTGACACAATCGTTGCTTCTGCCACAACTTCCGGCAAAGTCGGACTATATACGGAAAGCCAGACTGCACAATTCTCCAGCCTCGAGGTTGTTGAGAACAATGGCCCTGCCCCGGTGCCGCTGCCTGCGGGTTTGCCGCTTTTGCTGGCAGGTTTGGGTGGTCTTGGCCTAATCCGTCTCAAGCGTGGCTAAACGTTGCTGACACGAGAAGAAAGGGCGCGTTACATAGTAGCGCGCCCTACTTTCGTCTGGCATGCGGATCAGAAACAACGGCAGATTGGTCTTTCCGCCAGTGCCTTTGGACGCGTGTCGGCGGCATTTTTGCCGGGCGACATACAATTGCTACCAAATTGATTGACTGCAAACCCGAAGTCCCCGAGGTAAATCGAGAATAATTGCCGCGCACGCGACTGTACAACGTGACCACCTTTGATGAGAAAACGCGCAACGGCTGCCGCTTCAAGTCCCACCAAACCCGAAACTTCTTCCATCTCAGATTCGTCCGATACTTCTCGGTCGTCCCACGCGTTGAAGAGTTTCTAGCATGGCATCTGAAATGGTCACTCGCAAAAAGCGTGGCATCCTTCACTTTGGGCTCCAAGCCGAATTACACTGTTTTGCAAAAGCCAAATTCGATCCTCATTTGTCCGATACCGCCAACGGCACGGCCTGCTTCTCACCATCAACCAAAGACCGGTTCCACACTTTCGGCAAACGGAAAACCCCCAGCCTCGCGACTGGGGGTTTTCATTTTCAGCTGAACGCAAGGATCAGTCGCGGCTGTCCTCGACCGGGTCGATGACCGTGTCGAACACGTCCGCACCCACCACATCGTCCGCCGCAGGGGCCGCCAGCGCAGCGGCTGCTTCGGCCTCTTCGCGGCGCGCCTCGATCACGACGTTGTCGCGGTCGCCGGCGATCTTCCGCACGGCCTGGGTCGCGCCACCGGTGCCCGCCGGGATCAGGCGGCCCACGATGACGTTCTCCTTGAGACCGACCAGCTTGTCCTTCTTGCCCTGCACCGACGCCTCGGTCAGCACCCGCGTCGTCTCCTGGAACGACGCCGCCGAGATGAAGGACCGCGTTTGCAGCGACGCCTTGGTGATGCCCAGCAGGATCGGACCGCCCTGTGCCGGACGCCCGCCCTTGGACAGCGCCTTGTCGTTGGCCGCGTCGAACTCCTGCTTGTCCACATGCTCGCCCTTGAGCAGCGTGGTGTCGCCGGAATCCTCGATCTCCCATTTCTGGAGCATCTGACGTACAATCACCTCGATGTGCTTGTCGTTGATCTTCACGCCTTGCAGACGATAGACCTCCTGCACCTCGTTGATCATGTAGTCGGCCAGCGCCTCGACCCCCATGATGGCGAGGATATCATGCGGCGCCGGGTTGCCGTCCATGATGTAGTCGCCCTTCTGGATAAAGTCGCCCTCGGCCACCGGGATGTGCTTGCCCTTGGGCACCATGTACTCGACCTTTTCCATGGTCTCGTCGCTGGGCTCGATCGCAATGCGGCGCTTGTTCTTGTAGTCCTTGCCGAACCGCACATAGCCGTCGATTTCCGCAATGATCGCGTGATCCTTGGGGCGGCGCGCCTCAAAGAGCTCCGCCACACGGGGCAGACCACCGGTGATGTCCTTGGTCTTGGCGCCCTCGCGCGGAATACGGGCCACAACGTCGCCTGCGGCGATGTCCTGACCGTCTTCCACCGACAGAACCGCATCCACCGACATCGCGTAGGTGATCGGGTTGCCCGCGTCGTTGCGCACCGGCTCACCGTCCTCACCCACAAGGATGATCTCGGGCTTGAGCTCGTTGCCCTTGGGCGCGGCCCGCCAGTCGATCACGATCTTCTGGGTCATGCCGGTGGCGTCGTCCGTCTCTTCGCGCACGGCCAGGCCGCTCACGAGGTCGACGTAACGGGTTGTCCCGGCTTTTTCCGCGATGATCGGCAGTGTGTAGGGGTCCCACTCGAACAGCTTGTCACCGCGCTTGACGTCCTGACCGTCGGTCACGAACAGCGTGGTGCCGTAGCCCAGCTTGTGGCTGGCGCGCTCGTCACCGTTCTCGTCGATGATCGCCATCTTCATGTTGCGACCCATGACCAGGATCTGCCCGGCGGCATTTTCCAGCGTCTGCGCGTTCTCGAAGACGATCTTGCCTTCCTGGCTCGCCTCGAGGAACGACTGCTGGCCACCTTGCGCAACGCCGCCGATGTGGAACGTCCGCATCGTCAGCTGCGTGCCCGGCTCACCGATGGATTGTGCGGCGATGATGCCGACCGCCTCACCGGTGTTGACCATGGTGCCGCGTGCCAGATCACGCCCGTAACACATGGTGCAAACGCCCTCTTCGCTTTCGCAGGTCAGCGGCGAGCGGATGCGCATCGACTGCACGCCCATCTCTTCGATCATGTCGGACATACGCTCGTCGATCAGCGTGCCAGCCGCCAGGATGACCTCGTCCGTGCCGGGTTTCAGCACGTCGTCAGCCGCCACACGGCCCAGCACACGTTCGGCCAGCGACGCCACCACTTCACCGTCGTTCACAGCCGCCTCGGCGGTGATCGCGTTTTCGGTGCCGCAGTCCAGATCGCGCACGATGCAGTCCTGTGCCACATCCACCAGACGCCGGGTCAGGTAACCCGAGTTCGCCGTTTTCAGAGCGGTGTCAGACAGACCTTTGCGCGCGCCGTGGGTCGAGTTGAAGTATTCAAGAACGGTCAGACCTTCCTTGAAGTTCGAGATGATCGGCGTCTCGATGATGTCGCCGTTCGGCTTTGCCATCAGGCCGCGCATCCCGCCCAGCTGTTTCATCTGGGTAACGGACCCACGCGCACCGGAATGCGCCATCATGTAGACCGAGTTTGGCTCGCGTTCCGATCCGTCCTCGTCCTGCTGCGCCGCCGAGATGGAACCCATCATGGCGTCGGTGACCTTGTCGTTACATTTCGACCAGGCGTCGACGACCTTGTTGTACTTCTCACCCTGGGTGATCAGGCCGTCCATGTACTGCTGTTCGAAATCCTTCACCTGCTCGCGGGTCTCGTCGACGATGGTCCACTTGGTTTCGGGGATCAGCATGTCGTCCTTGCCGAACGAGATGCCCGCCTTGAACGCTTCCTTGAAGCCCATCGACATGATCTGGTCGCAGAAGATAACCGACTCCTTCTGCCCGCAATAGCGGTAGACGGTGTCGATGACGGTCTGCACGTCCTTCTTGCGCAGGAGCTGGTTGACCAGGTCAAACGGCGCCTTGGCGTTCAGCGGCAGCAGCGCGCCCAGCCGGACACGGCCCGGCGTGGTTTCGAACCGCATCATGACCTCTTCGCCATGCTCGTTGATCTGCGGCACACGGGCCGTGATCTTGGCGTGCAGATGTACTTCGCCCGCATCGAGGGCGTGCTGCACCTCGTCGATGGAGCCAAAGACCATGCCTTCGCCCTTCATGCCCGCGCGTTCCAGCGTGACATAGTAAAGGCCCAGGATCATGTCCTGCGACGGCACGATGATCGGCGCGCCGTTTGCAGGCGACAGAACGTTGTTCGTGGACATCATCAGGACGCGTGCTTCCAGCTGCGCCTCAAGGCTCAGCGGCACGTGTACAGCCATCTGGTCACCGTCAAAGTCGGCGTTGAAGGCCGAACAGACCAGCGGGTGCAGCTGAATGGCCTTGCCTTCGATCAGCACCGGTTCAAACGCCTGAATGCCAAGACGGTGCAGCGTCGGCGCACGGTTCAGCATCACGGGGTGTTCGCGGATCACCTCGTCGAGTATATCCCAAACCTCGGGGCGTTCCTTTTCCACCAGCTTCTTGGCCTGCTTGACGGTGGACGAGAGCCCCTTGGCCTCCAAGCGACTGTAAATAAACGGTTTGAACAGCTCCAGCGCCATCTTCTTCGGCAGGCCGCACTGGTGCAGCTTCAGCTCCGGGCCCGTCACGATGACGGAACGACCCGAAAAGTCGACGCGTTTCCCCAGAAGGTTCTGACGGAAACGACCCTGCTTGCCCTTGAGCATGTCCGACAGCGATTTCAGCGGGCGCTTGTTAGCCCCCGTGATCACGCGACCACGACGGCCGTTGTCAAACAGAGCGTCGACAGATTCCTGCAACATCCGCTTTTCGTTGCGGACGATGATGTCAGGTGCGCGCAGCTCGATCAGGCGCTTCAGACGGTTGTTCCGGTTGATCACCCGGCGGTACAGGTCGTTCAGGTCGGACGTCGCAAAACGGCCGCCATCCAGCGGCACCAGCGGGCGCAGTTCCGGCGGAATCACGGGGATCACGGTCAGCACCATCCATTCCGGGCGGTTGCCGGACTCAAGGAAGGACTCCACGACCTTGAGACGCTTGATGATCTTCTTGGGCTTCAGCTCGCCCGTCGCCTCTTTCAGATCGGCGCGCAGCGTCTCGGCCTCGGCCTCAAGGTCGATCTGGGACAGCATCTCGCGGATCGCTTCCGCGCCGATATTGGCGGTGAAGGCGTCCATGCCGAACGCGTCCTGTGCGTCCATGAACTCTTCTTCGGACAGCATCTGGCCATAGGACAGGTCGGTCAGACCCGGCTCGGTCACGACGTAGTTCTCAAAATACAGAACCCGCTCCAGATCGCGCAGCGTCATGTCGAGCATCAGACCAATGCGGGAGGGCAGCGATTTCAGGAACCAGATGTGGGCGACAGGTGCCGCCAGTTCAATATGGCCCATCCGCTCGCGGCGGACCTTTTGCAGCGTAACCTCGACACCGCATTTCTCGCAGACAACGCCGCGATATTTCATGCGCTTATATTTGCCGCACAGGCATTCGTAATCCTTGATCGGGCCAAAGATACGGGCACAGAACAAGCCATCACGCTCGGGCTTGAACGTCCGATAGTTGATGGTCTCGGGCTTTTTGATCTCACCGAAGGACCACGAGAGGATGCGTTCGGGCGACGCCAGGCTCACCTTGATCTCGTCAAAGACCTTGGGCGGCGTCAGCGGGTTGAACGGGTTGTTTGTCAGTTCCTGGTTCATTGGGTGTCCTTTCCAGGTTCCGGGCATTTGAACGCGTAGAAGCGGCCTGAATAGGCGGCAAGGGTACGCGAAAATTCGATGACCGAAGCATTAGTATTGGTAGGCAGGTCGCAAGTCCGAAGAGCGCCGCGCAATGCGCGCTGATAGCCAGCAGTTGAGTCTGACAAGCGGATGACATCGACACTGACGCTATGCGTCGCGCCGCTGCGCTGGCGGATTGGATTATCCTCCGCCAACTCAGCAACTCTTGGTCCGCAAGCAGACAATGCACAAGCGCCAGCAGTTGCAAGCATTGCGTGGCTCATCTTCACTCGTCTTCCTCGGCGTCGAGCAACTCCATGTTGAGGCCCAGACCACGGACCTCCTTGACGAGAACGTTGAACGATTCCGGCACGCCGGCTTCGAAATTGTCCTCGCCCTTGACGATGCTCTCATAGACCTTGGTCCGGCCCGCCACGTCGTCCGACTTCACCGTCAGCATTTCCTGCAGGGTGTAGGCGGCGCCGTAAGCTTCCAGAGCCCAGACCTCCATCTCACCAAAGCGCTGACCACCGAACTGCGCCTTACCACCCAGCGGCTGCTGCGTGACAAGGGAGTACGGACCGGTTGAGCGGGCGTGGATCTTGTCGTCCACAAGGTGGTGCAGTTTCAGCAGGTACTTGATGCCTACGGTCACGGGGCGCGCAAACTGCTCGCCCGTGCGGCCGTCAAACAGCACCGACTGACCCGAGGTCGAGAAACCCGCGCGTTCCAGCGCATCGTTCACATCCGCCTCTTTGGCACCGTCGAACACCGGCGTCGCGATCGGCACACCGCGGGTCACATTGCCCGCCGCCTCGACGAGGTGATCCTCGTCCATGCCGGTGATGCCCTCTTCGTAGACATCCTCACCATAGGCGATCCGCAGCGCCTCGCGCACCGGGGTCATGTCACCCGACCGGCGATACTCCTGCAGCGCCTCATCGACATTCACGCCCAGACCGCGCGCGGCCCAGCCCATATGCGTCTCGAGGATTTGCCCGACGTTCATACGCGACGGCACGCCCAGCGGGTTCAGACAGAAATCGACCGGAGTGCCGTCGGCGAGGAACGGCATGTCCTCCATCGGCACCACTTTGGAAATCACACCCTTGTTGCCGTGACGTCCGGCCATCTTGTCGCCCGGTTGCAGCTTGCGCTTCACCGCGACGAACACCTTGACCATCTTCATCACGCCCGGGGGCAGATCGTCGCCACGGCGGACCTTCTCGACCTTGTCCTCGAACCGCGCGTCCAGAGCACGCTTTTGCGCCTCATATTGCTCGTTCAGGGCCTCGACCACTTGCGCCGACTGCTCGTCCTTGAGCGCGATCTGCCACCATGCGGAGCGTGGGAACATCTCGAGCATCTCGGCATCCACCGAAGCACCGGCCTTGACGCCCTTGGGGCCCTTGGCCACTTCCTTGCCCAGCAGCATGTCGCCCAGACGGGCATAGATGTTGCGGTCAAGGATCGCCAACTCGTCGTCGCGGTCACGGGCAAGGCGTTCAACTTCCTCACGCTCGATCTGCAGCGCACGTTCGTCCTTTTCCACACCGTGGCGGTTGAACACGCGCACCTCAACGACCGTACCGAAATCACCCGGTTTCACACGCAGCGAGGTGTCGCGCACGTCGCTGGCCTTCTCACCAAAGATGGCGCGCAGAAGCTTTTCTTCCGGCGTCATCGGGCTTTCGCCCTTGGGTGTGATCTTGCCCACGAGGATATCGCCCGGCTCAACGTCGGCACCGATGTAAACGATGCCCGCCTCGTCGAGGTTGCGCAGCGCTTCCTCGCCGACGTTGGGGATGTCGCGGGTGATCTCTTCGGGGCCCAGCTTGGTATCGCGGGCCGCCACTTCGAATTCCTCGATGTGGATGCTCGTGAACACGTCGTCGCGGCTGACACGTTCCGAGATCAGGATCGAGTCCTCGTAGTTGTAGCCATTCCACGGCATGAACGCGACAACCACGTTCTTGCCAAGCGCCAGCTCACCCATATCCGTGCTCGGACCGTCGGCAATCACTTCGCCTTTGGTCACCAGATCGCCCACCTTCACCAGCGGACGCTGGTTGATGCAGGTGTTCTGGTTTGAGCGCTGGAACTTGCGCATGCGGTAGATGTCCACGCCCGCGTCGCCCAGCTCGAGGTCTTCGGTGGCGCGGATCACGATCCGTGTGGCGTCCACCTGGTCGATGATACCGGCACGTTTGGCCATGATCGACGCACCTGAATCGCGGGCCACAACCTCTTCGATGCCGGTGCCGACCAGCGGCGCTTCGGCTTGCAGTAGCGGAACCGCCTGACGTTGCATGTTCGAGCCCATAAGCGCCCGGTTCGCGTCGTCATTTTCCAGGAACGGGATCAAGGACGCGGCGACCGAGACCAACTGCTTTGGGCTTACGTCGATCAGGTCGACCTGATCCACTGGCGCCAAAGTATAGTCACCGGATTGGCGCGTGTTGACCATCTCGTTGTTGAAGCGACCGGTTTCATCCAGCGACGCGTTGGCCTGCGCCACGGTGTGGCGCATCTCTTCGGTCGCGGACATGTAGTGCACTTCGTCCGTGACCTGGCCTTCGTTCACCACGCGGTACGGCGTCTCGATGAAACCGTACTTGTTCACGCGCGCAAACGTCGCCAGCGAGTTGATCAGACCGATGTTCGGCCCTTCGGGCGTTTCAATCGGGCACATCCGACCGTAATGCGTCGGGTGCACGTCGCGCACCTCAAAGCCCGCGCGCTCACGCGTCAGACCACCCGGCCCAAGCGCCGACAGGCGGCGTTTGTGCGTCACTTCGGACAGCGGGTTCGTCTGGTCCATGAACTGCGACAGCTGCGACGAGCCAAAGAATTCGCGCACGGCAGCAGCCGCCGGTTTCGCGTTGATCAGGTCCTGCGGCATGACCGTGTCGATCTCGACGGAACTCATCCGCTCCTTGATCGCGCGCTCCATGCGCAAGAGGCCAACGCGGTACTGGTTCTCCATCAGCTCACCGACAGACCGCACACGACGATTGCCGAGGTGGTCGATATCGTCCACGTCGCCCTTGCCGTCGCGCAGCTCCACCAGCGCCTTGATGCAGGCCACGATGTCCTCGCGGCGCAGGGTGCGCTGCGTGTCTTCGGCATCCAGCGCCAGACGCATGTTCATCTTGACCCGGCCAACAGCCGACAGGTCATAGCGCTCTGAATCAAAGAACAGCGTGTCGAACAGCGCCGACGCCGCATCGACGGTGGGCGGCTCGCCCGGGCGCATGACGCGGTAGATATCCATGAGCGCGGTTTCGCGGTTCATGTTCTTGTCGTTCGCCATGGTGTTGCGGATGTAGGGGCCGACATTGACGTTATCGATGTCCAGCACGGGGATGTCGGTGATACCCGCATCCACCAGTTCCTTGACCGTACCGCCGATCAGATCGCCGTCCTTGTCATATTCCAGCGTCAGCTCATCACCGGCCTCGACATAGATCGCGCCGTTTTCCTCGTTGATGATGTCCTTGGCCACGAACTTGCCAACGATGTGCTCGTAGGGCACCAGCAGGTCGGTGACCTTGCCGTCGTCGATCAGCTTTTTCACCGCGCGCGGCGTGACCTTCTTGCCCGCCTCGGCGATCACTTCGCCGGTCTTGGCGTCGACCAGATCGTAAGTCGGACGCGTGCCGCGCACGCGTTCGGGGAAGAACGGCGTGACCCAGCCCTTGTTCTTTTTCAGTTTGTAGGGAACCGTGTTGTAGTAGGCATCCATGATGCTTTCCTGGTCCAGACCCAGCGCATAAAGCAGGGTGGTCACAGGCAGCTTGCGGCGACGATCGATGCGCGCAAACACGATATCCTTGGCGTCAAACTCAAAGTCGAGCCACGACCCGCGATAGGGGATGATCCGGCAGGCGAACAGCAGCTTGCCCGAGCTGTGCGTCTTGCCCTTGTCGTGGTCAAAGAACACACCGGGCGAGCGGTGCATCTGGCTGACGATCACCCGCTCGGTCCCGTTCACGATGAACGTGCCGTTGGGTGTCATCAGGGGCATGTCGCCCATGAACACGTCCTGTTCCTTGATGTCCTTGACGGACTTGGCCCCGGTGTCCTCGTCCACATCGAACACGATCAGGCGCAGCGTCACCTTGAGCGGCGCACTGTAGGTCATGTCGCGCTGCTGGCATTCCTCAACGTCGTATTTCGGCTTTTCCAGCTCGTATTTGACGTATTCCAGAACGGACGTCTCGTTGAAATCCTTGATCGGGAACACGGACTGAAACACGCCCATGATACCCTCGCCATCCAGCGGGGTCGGCTGATCACCGGAGTTCAGAAACAGATCATAGGACGATTTCTGAACCTCGATGAGGTTCGGCATGTCCAGGACTTCACGAATTTTACCGTAATACTTACGAAGACGTTTTTGACCGAGGAACGATTTAGCCATGCGATTTACGCACTCCATCTTTGCCTGCGCACACGCCGTCGGGGCTACCGGCTGCGCGCCATCAAAGACCGAAAAGGAGGTCTATCCCTGCGCACCGGCCCAGTGGTGCGCGCCCGACCATGACCTTTCCAAGAAAACAGCCTGTGGTTCCCCGGAACGGGGCATGTGCGGCTGCTTGCTTTGAGAGGGCGTCGAATTCGGTATGGGTGAGATCGTGATCCTTTACCTGGTGACGCAAAAGAGCGGGTTCGAATCGCTCGACCCCGCCAGAACCTGCGAAATAAGGTGATGGCACAGAGAAGACAACCCCTCTGACGGGAGTTGTCCACGGTTTCTTAAGAAATGGTGGCACAACCGGGCGCTTGTGTCGAGTGCGATGAAACATGCCGCCTTATCGCCTGCGCTTTGGGCACTTGCGTGCGTGTCCCGCATAGGTGCTGACCCGGCCTGTCGTGGCATGCGTGATCGGCCACGCTTCGCCCGTCGCCGGACAGGGTCACGCCCACCCAGACAGCGCGCGCCCGTCGGTAAAATCAGCCAAGGCGACCTCGATGACTCACCCGTTCGGGCTGTCCGCAAGCCAGCCATTCCCCGGCCCTGCGCACGGTGGATTTACCCAACCGTAACCTGCGCGGCATAGGTCTCTGCCCCGTTGCAACACGCGATGCCGCATAAGTTAGCCTGCTGGGCGCTATCCGGGATCGCATTCGTCAGGTGATGGAGTTCCATCGCAGTTCGGTGCGGGCCAAACCCCGCGCCGGTTCCCTTGACAATCGGGCGGCCGCCCATCTTTGCCGTTTCCCCTCTTATATACACGCCGTCAGCCTGCCCCCTCCACAAGGGGTCGCGGGCCCAAACCGCGTGGCGCGGCCCCTTCCACAACGAAAAAGGGCGCCCCAAACCGGGACGCCCTTCGATCTCGTAGGATGGGCAATCTGCCCATCGCCGCTTAGGCCAGTTCGACCTCGGCGCCCGCTGCTTCCAGCTTGGCTTTGACTTCTTCGGCTTCGTCTTTCGCGACGCCTTCCTTGATCTTGCCGCCGGCTTCGACCAGGTCCTTGGCTTCTTTCAGGCCCAGACCGGTGATGCCGCGCACTTCCTTGATCACGTTGATCTTGGAGGCGCCCGCGTTTTTCAGGACAACGTCGAATTCCGACTTCTCTTCCTCAGCTGCGGCACCTGCGCCGTCTGCCGGGCCCGCCATCATGACTGCGCCACCGGCTGCAGGCTCGATGCCGTACTCGTCTTTGAGGATGGTTTTCAGTTCTTGTGCTTCCAGCAGGGTCAGACCAACGATCTCTTCTGCCAGTTTCTTCAGATCAGCCATTGTATCAGCTCTTTCCGTTTGATGTGTGTTCCAACGCGCAAGGTGTCCCTCACGCCGGTGACAGGTGCCTCAGGCCGCCTTTTCCTCGATGGTCGAGAGGATGGAGGCGATGTTGCTTGCAGGTGCGCCAATGGCCCCGGCGATATTCGATGCAGGTGCGCCGATGCAGCCGACGATCGAAGCGATAAGCTCCTCGCGCGACGGCATTTTCGACACAGCCGTGACACCGGCCCGGTCCAACGCGTTCTCACCCATCGCCCCGCCGAGGATCACGAACTTGTCGTTTTCCTTGGCAAAGTCCTCCGACACCTTGGCAGCTGCCACGGGGTCTTCGGAATAGGTCAGAACGGTCATGCCCGTCAGAAATTCACCAATGCTTTCGCAGGGCTTGTCCTGAAGGGCGATCTTGGCGAGCCTGTTTTTGGCAACACGAACGGCAGAGCCTGCATCACGCGCACGCGCACGCAGGTCCTGCATTTCGGCAACTGTCAGACCGGCGTAGTGGGAGACCACGACGACGCCAGAGCTTTCGAAGATCTGGCCGAGTTCCTCGACCACTTTCTCTTTCTGGGCTCTATCCACAGTTTCACTCCAGTACTAGGAGGGGCGGACCCCTCCGGCTCGGTTTCACCGCGCCATATGGCACGGCAATCAAGTCCGTACGGGTCGTCGCAGACCAGAGCCCGGAACATCTGTTGCCAGGCTGGAATGTCTCTTCCCGTCTCGGGCAGGAATTATGACGGGACCATTCCCGCCACCCACCGTCTCGGACGCGCAAAGGGCCCGCGCGACTCGCACGAAGGCCCTTCGCGGTGGCTGTTACTGCGTCTGCGCGCGCATGCCAAGCACAAAATCCTGTCGTCGCGCCGTCACCCCGATGCGCGGCGCGGCTGCATCTCATCGGTGTCGGCGGCCAGGGCGGCGATGGTGTTCAGCAGCATCGCCTTGGCCACCGGCTTGGCCAGCACCGCGACCATGCCCGCATCCTTGTAGCTGGCCACCTGCTCCGGCATCACGTTGGCGGTGACGCCCACCACCGCTGCCGGCACCCGGCCCGCCTCCGCTTCGGCCGCAAGGTAACGCGCCGTCGTCTCGATCCCGTCGAGGCCCGGCATCTGGATGTCCATCAGCACCACATCAACGCGTGTCTCCGCCAGCAAGTCCAGCGCCGCCGCACCGCTCGCCGCCTCGAATATCACGATCCCCTGATCCTTCAGCAGCTTGCGCAACACAAACCGGTTCGTCGCGTTGTCATCGGTGATCAGAACGCGCGCGTTCAGGCTGGGCGCAGCGTCGGTCTCGGCGTCCGAGGGCAGGCGGTCGGTGGTTTTCGCCTCGACCCGACCCAGCGGCAGGAACACGCGGAAACACGCCCCCTCACCCGGCACACTGTCGAGAGAGACGGAGCCCCCCATCGCGGAACACAGCGCCCGTGTGATCGGCAGGCCCAGACCGGTGCCCGCGGCGCCGCGCTGCAACCCTTCGTTTTCCTGCACGAAAGGCTCGAACACCCGCGCCTGCGCCTCCGGTGCGACGCCCGGGCCGGTGTCGGACACATCGATATACAGCCCCGCAGCGTCGCCCGCCGCAAACCATGCCCGCACCACAACGCGCCCCGTTTCGGTAAATTTGACGGCGTTCGACACGAGGTTGTGCAGCACCTGCCGCAGGCGGCGCTCGTCCCCTTCGAGCTTGGGCAGCGGGCCGTGCGGCAGTTCCAGATCGAGGACCAGACCCTTGTCGCGCGCCATATCATGGTAGAGATCGCGCGCCAGCCGCAGCCCGCGCATCGGGTCAAACACCTCCGCCTCGACCGCCAATTGTCCGGACTCGATCTTGGACAGGTCCAGCACGTCGTTGATCGTCGACAAGAGCAGGTCGCCCGCATCCTCGATCACGCCAAGGCATTCCCGCTGCTCGCGTGTCATCGGATGGTCCAGCAGATGCGAGGCCATGTTGATGATCCCGTTCAGCGGGGTCCGCACCTCGTGGCTCACATTCGCGATAAAGTCCGACTTGCTCTGGTTCGCGGCATCAGCCGCCGCACGCAGGGACCGTTCCCGCCGTGTGGCGACATTGCCGAAATAGACCTCCGCCCCAAGGTACAGGATGATGAGCACGGTCAGCGCGCCGATCATCGTTTCCTGACGCCGGATATCCGCCTGTGTTGAGCTGGCAGCCTTCTCCCATGTGCCGAAATTCGCCCCCTGGAACCCGGCGACCCAGGCACGGCGCATCCCTGTCAGGATCGGCTCCAACTCGGCGCGCATCTGGACAATCTGTTGGTCGGTGATCGGCCTGTCGCCATAAACGACCAGGTCCCATTTGCGCCGCCACCGGTCGAATTCCTCCAACCCGGATTTTATCTTCAGCCGACGCTGGAACTTGATCGAAGCAACGAGGTCGACCCGGCTCCACAGGATGTCGAAACGGGTTCCGATTTCCTCAAAGCCGACACCGGATTCATGCACATCGGCAAGCACCGTCAGCAGCCGCTGCGCCTCGAACACCAGTTCGCTGAACATCCACATGGTGGAGCTGATCGACAGCACCACTTGCTGTTCAGCCTCCTGCAGGTTGGCGCGATGTGCAAACAGCGCCATCGACAGGCCCATGCACAGGACGATCGCGACGAGGCTGCGCCGAAACGCGTTCATTTCAGCGCTCCCGATCCGGTTACTCGATGCGGATTCTCGCAAGCTGCCAGATCATCTCGGCATCGAACGTCTTTTTCTCCGCCTCATCCTCGGAAAGCGGATAGACGACCCAGATCGGCCCCTTGTCCCGCACCCGCATCGGCTTGCCATTCATGTCCATCGCCAGGATCACATCATGCTCCGCCGCGTCCGCGACCGGGATGGAGACCGTATAGTCGTTGATCGCAGAGGCGGCCATCTGCCCGCCACGCACCCCGACCGCCGCCAGCACCGACGCAAGCGTCGGGCCCGCCAGCCGCTGAAGACCGGAGGTGAACGATGTGTAGGTTTCGATCTCGACCCAGTCGAGATCCTTCAGCATCTCGCGATCGAACTGTGCCTCGTCACCGGCGTTCTTGTGATCGATCGCCCCATTGATGGTGAGCAAAACGGGGCCTGACGGTGTCGCCAACCCGGCGCTGGCCCAGGCCGGTTGCAGCATCACACCGCTCGCAAGCGTTGCCAGACAGAACGTACGTTTCGAAATTTGCATTGCAGCCTCAAATGATTTGCCAACATCACCGGGCTACGCGCTGCATCCTAAAATTCCCTTAGCCGCAACAAAAAAGGCGCGTCCGAACCCGGCGCGCCTTCTTCAATTTATGTGCAAATTGGCCTTATTCGGCGTTTGCGCTGTCGATGCTCACAGTCACGCCCGGACCCATGGTCGAGCTCAGCGCGATCTTCTTCATATAGGTGCCCTTGGCGCCTGCCGGCTTGGCCTTGGCCACGGCACCGATAAAGGCGCGCACGTTCTCGACCAGCTTGGCCTCGTCAAAGGACGCCTTGCCGACACCTGCATGCACCACACCGGCCTTTTCGACCTTGAACTGCACTTCGCCACCCTTGGCGGCCTTGACGGCGTCCGCCACGTCCATCGTCACCGTGCCGACCTTGGGGTTGGGCATCAGGTTGCGGGGCCCCAGTACTTTACCCAGACGGCCCACGACGGGCATCATGTCGGGCGTGGCGATGCAGCGATCGAACTCGATCTTGCCGCCTTGCACGGTTTCCATCAGGTCCTCGGCGCCGACGATGTCGGCACCGGCGGCCTGCGCCTCTTCGGCCTTGGGGCCACGGGCGAACACGGCGACGCGCACGGTCTTGCCGGTGCCATTGGGCAGGCCGACCACACCGCGGACCATCTGGTCTGCGTGCCGCGGATCAACACCAAGGTTCACGGCAATCTCGACGGTTTCGTCGAATTTGGCCGAGGCGTTGCCCTTGATCAGGCTCACGGCCTCTTCCACGGTGACGTCGGACTTGCCCGCAAAGGCGTCGCGCGCCGCGCGGGTGCGTTTTCCAAGCTTTGCCATCTTACTTCACCTCAATGCCCATGGAACGGGCGGAGCCCACGATGATCTGCATCGCGCCTTCGATATCGTTGGCGTTGAGATCCTTCATCTTTGCTTCGGCAATCTCGCGCACCTGCGCGACCGTCACCGTGCCCACAGTCTCGCGGCTGGGGGTGTTGGCGCCGGATTTCACCTTGGCGGCCTTCTTGAGGAAATAGGACGCAGGCGGCGTCTTGATATCCATCGCAAAGGATTTGTCCTGATAGTAGGTGATCACGGTGGGGCACGGTGCGCCGGGCTCCAGATCTGCGGTCTTGGCGTTGAACGCCTTGCAGAATTCCATGATGTTGATGCCGCGCTGACCCAACGCCGGACCGACCGGCGGGGATGGGTTCGCTTGACCGGCGGGCACCTGCAATTTCATGGTGCCAGCAAGCTTCTTGGCCATAAGCCATACTCCTGTTTCAACTCCTGCAACGGCGCGCCGTCCAGGATTTTTCGGCGAAAAATCTCGCCTGTTGACGTGGTGCGGTCCGGATCTCGCGAGACCCTCGCCTCCCACTGGGATGTTGCGCAACGCAACAGGAGCGCCGGTTACCGCGCTCCTGCCGTTTGTTCAAGGGGTAATCTGTGGCGGGGCAGTGCCCGGCCACGTCAGCCTTCTTCGAGGATAACGTCAAAGTCGACACGGCTTCCGGGCAGCCCAGATTGATCCGACAGGCCCACGGGCCGCGAGGGCGCGGCAATGATGATCTGCTCGGACGCGATACCGCGCCCCACCAGCATCGCCATCAGCGCCTTGGCGCGCAGCCGTCCGGTCGCCACCTCTTCGCCCGTTTGCACACCGCCCGCATGCTGGCCGATCACCCGCAGGCGCGCATGCGGGCAGGCCACGGCCATCTCGGCCAGGGTCATCGCCGTGTCCAGATCATCGGGCCGCAGCGACACCGATTGCGGCGCATAGATCAGCACCGTGCTGTCCACCGCCCGCTGCAGGTCCGTCACGCAAGACGCGTTCGCCCAGGGGCGCGCGGCGACCGTGGTGCGCACGGCGACGCGCGTCACCTCTTCGACAATCGTGAATTCGACGCGGCGGTCATAGAATGCGCTGGGGCGCGGGCCCACGCGGCCCGACGGCTCGCGGTCGCCGACGCCGCGCGCAAAGAACGCAGTGGTATCGATACCACCAGCCCCGATCCGCTGGATCACCTCCTGCGCGCGCGCCTCGCTCAGCCGCAGGTTCGCGGCTGGATCGCCCGACGGGTCAGAATGCCCATCGACCCGGATCTGCACACCGGGGCAGTTCTGCGCGATCTGACCCAGCAGGCGGCCCTGCTCGATGCCGGCGGCATCCGCTGTCAGCCCGCCGCTGGGGAAATAAACACGCGCTTCGGCGGCCATGTTCCTCAGGTCCTCGACGCATTGCTGTTTCGCGGTGGCCTGAAACCCGCTGGTGTCAAACACCGGTGCCGTCGTCAGTGCGGCCTGTCGTATGGGCGCGGGCTCCGATTGTGGCTCTGGCTGCTCGACCGCAGCGACATCGGGCTGGGCAAGGGCCGTCGGTGCGGCCACCGCTGTCAGGCTGCTGTCGGGTGTTGCCTGCCGGGCAACGACTTCTTCGTCGGGTTGGACAACGGGTGCGACGGCCTCCTGCACAGATGCGGCGGGCCCGAGATCAAAGTCGCGATCCATGAACACAAAGGCGGCAAACGCAATCGCCGCGGACGGCACAAGCCAGGGCAGGCTGTCCTTCAGATACCTCAACGCCATCGCATATCCCCCCAGATAAGCTGCTCAAGATAGGGCTGCACACCTATATCGTGTGCTTGTAACCACAGGTTGGCGGGAAACCGCCAAAGCCGTCAATATCTGATCCAGGTTATCCACAGCTTTATGAACAAGGCGGAATATTGCACATCCCGGTGCCGCCCATCCCTAGCCAAAAACGCACAGGATGTGGGGCAAGCACGCGAAACGTGCGCAAATGTGGTGGTCCGCAACAGCGCGGCACAGCCCGCACAAACGCAAAAGGCGCGCGCTGATTCTGCGCACGCCTTGACGAGTTCACATATGGGCCGTTGTCAGGTCTGTTTGTTGACCTGCGTGTATTCCAGCTCCACCGGGGTCTCGCGGCCAAAGATCGACACGGTCACCTTGAGGCGCTGGTTGTCCTCGTCCACCTCTTCGACCATGCCGTCGAAATCCTCGAACGGGCCGTCGTTGACCTTGACCTTTTCGCCGATCTCGAAGCTGATCATCAGCTTGGGCGCTTCCTCTCCCTCGGCCACGCGGCCCAGGATCTGCTCGACCTCGGCGTCGCGCATGGGCATGGGCCGCCCCTGCGGACCCAGGAACCCGGTGACGCGGTTGATCGAGTTGATCAGGTGATAGCCCTGGTCCGACATCTCCATGTGGACCAGCACGTAACCCGGCATATAGCGGCGCTCGGTGGTCACCTTCTTGCCGCGGCGCACTTCGATCACCTCTTCGGTCGGCACCAGCACTTCGTCGATCTGGTCCGTGAGTTCCTGTTCCTCCACCGAGGTCCGGATCTGCTCGGCGATCTTTTTCTCAAAGTTGGAAAGAACGCTGACGGAATACCACCGTTTTGCCATGTCGCGTATTGCCCTTCGTCCAAAGTCGTGGCCCGGCGCTTGGCTGGGTCCCGGATATAAAAGTGGCGCGGGGCTCGAATCGCCGCGCGCCATGTTCAGGTCAGGATTGGGGAATACGCGGCACCCCGTCAAAGCGCAAGAGGGGCCTCAGCCAAAGGTGGTCAGCACCGTCTCCAGACCCCAGCGGATCAGGATATCGACCAGCGCAAAGAACACGGCTGTCAGGGCCGCCATGATGAACACCATCACGGTGGTCAGGAACACCTCGCGCCGGGTTGGCCAGACAACCTTCGCGACTTCGGCGCGGACTTGCTGGATGAACTGGAGCGGGTTGGTGGTGGCCATGGGTGGCGATCCTCATGCATGCGATAGGGCGCATGTAACGGTCGCGCGCCGGGAATTCAAGCGCCGAGGCACGGCGCCTGCCCGCTGCCCTCAGATCCCGTCGACCATACGGTTCAGGCGGTCCGACACCACGCGATCCAGCTCCGCGACCTTGTCGCGATTCAGGTTCTGGAAGTCGGGCATGTAGAGGTCGTCGGCCATGCCGTCGGGCAGCCGGTCCAGCAGGCCGTCCCAGCCACAGGCAAAGCGGTCCAGCCGGTGCCGCAGACGCGCGCCCCGGGCGGCGTCCTTGCGCTCGGCGCGTTCGACCGCGCGCAGGATCACGCCCCAGATGCGCTGTGCGCCAAAGATCATGAACAGGCCCACCACCAGCACCAGCGCCAGCAGCCCGCCGATGACGAACCAGTGCGGCCGCACCACCATCAACAGCAGCGTGGACACGATGGCCAGATGGCGCGTCGTGGGGCGGAACCCCCGCACCCGGCGCGACAGGCGTTCCAGCTGGCCCGACAGTTTGGCCAGCTTGCGCGGCTTGGGCGCAGGCGCGGGCGTGTCGCGCAGCTCGGGCAGGTCGGCCGCGCGGCGGCGCGGCGAATTGGCGACGGACACGGTCCGGTCCATGAACGCCTTGGCCGCCAGCGCGCCCTTGCGCGGCTGCGGCTCGGCCTTGAGCTCTTCGGTCAGGATCGCGCGGATCGTCTGCAGCGTTTCCTCTTCGGTGCCCTCAAAGGGCTTGCCCGGCATCAATGTGTATTCGGTCATATGGCAGCATCCCTTCCCCAGAACAGCGGGGTCATCGAACGTCCCGTCACAACGGGGATGCGGCGAAGCTAGGGCCGGACTGTGCCGCTCGGGTGTCAGGAATGTGGCAAGACCGTGGCACTGTGCACGGCCCGGCAACAGTGCGCAGGGTGGCGCCCGGATCGGTTCCCGCGCAGGGCTGCAACATGGCGAAACCATGTCGCGGGCGCGCGCATTTGGGGCACGAGTCGGTCTGCGGCAAAGGTGGGAAATGGCAGGGGCAGCAGGGTTCGAACCCGCGACCTACGGTTTTGGAGACCGTCGCTCTACCAGCTGAGCTATACCCCTGCAGGGCAGGGGTGGATTACTTGCGACGCGGGTGTAATGCAAGGCCCGAAATCACGCCGCACGCGCGCGGGCGTCCAGCGCCGGCCACAGCTCCTCGAGCCAGCGCGCGGCAAAGGCGGGCGACTTGTGGCCGATGTCGTCTTCCTCGACCGCGCCGGCGCAGCTGTATTCGGCTTTGGTCAGGATGCCGGAGGTCACGGTGTCTTCGGGCTGGCGGATCAGGGTCATGCCGTCACGGGCCGCCACATGTTCGAACACGTCCCACAGGTATGCCCTGTCCTCTGCCGTGGCGGCAAAGGCGGCCGGGTAAGGTTGATAGAGGCTGCCCGGTGCCGCAAGGTCGCGCACCCCGTCGGTGGAGAAGGGCGCGGGGATGTAGAACACGCGGTCACCGGCGGCGGCCAGCGACCGCCCCATCCGGTAGGCCCGCGTGCTGATCGCAAAGTCATGCACCGCGGTTTCCAGCACGGACCGGCTGGGCTGCGTCACCCGTCCGGACGCCCACTGGAAGTACTGGGCAAAGAAGGTCGCCACCCGCAAACGCGCACCGTAGAAGATGACCGTATCGAACTGGCCCGGGGCCACATGATCGCGCCCGTTGCCGTTGACCTCCAGCACCCGCTCCAGCGCGGCGGGTGCCGGGCGCATGGCCCCGTCCACCCAGTCGATGGTGCGAAAGGCGGGTCCTTCGACGCCCCAGAATTCCAGCGAATAGCCGTCCGGCACCGCTGTCAGCCCCTCCTTGAGCGCCAGGGCGACGCTGCCGATCTGGCTGTCGCCGACGATGCAGAGCGAGTGCGGTTCAGCGCGCGAAGGCATCCAGCAGGACCTCCTCGCAGCGCACGTCCTCTTCGGCCATCTCGGCGCTTTGCGCGGCCTCCGGCATCACCCGCAGTTCACGCAATTCGGGGAAGGCGGCGATCTGGTCGGCAAAGAAGTGTTTCATCACCGTGGCCACGCCTTCGGGCACGACCGACCGCATGTTGGGGGCAAAGAACATGCCCCGGAACACAGGATGCGTGATGATCTCGTAGGACGGAAAGTAATCGACAAAGCCGTAGCGGTCCGAGACCATGCCCGCCACCGCCCGCAACACCGACTTGGAATAATGCGTGGCGGTCAGCACGTGCTTGCCCGACGCCGTTGCCGTCAGCGGCACGGGCGAGACGGTCAGCAGCACCCGCAGCTTGGGCCGCTTGGCCCGAAAGAGGCGGATCACGTCCATCAAGGCGGCCTGCGTCTGCCGCGTGTTGGCGTTGATAAAGATGTGCTTGTCCGGATCGAACGTGCCCGCCACCGTGCCGGGGCACAGCGCGTATTCGGCGCCCGTGTCGGCGTTGCGCCAGCGTTCTGTCAGGCCAAGGGTAAAGACAAAGACATCCGCCGTCTCGACCGCGCGGCGCAGGGCGGCGTAGGTTTCGCGGCGGGCGTCCCACAGCTCGTCTTCGGTGGCAAAGCCGTCGGGCTCGATCGCGGGGCGCAGCGGATCGTGGAACCGCCCGTCCTTAACCCAGACCTCGCCGGTGTCGGCACGCATGTCATAGGCCAGCTCCAGCCATTGCAGCAGCATTGCGGGGGTGTAGATGTTGCCCGTCCGAAAGCTGAACACGCCGTAGCCGTGGTTGCGCGCATGTTCGGTCTGCATGAAGGGCGGCGCGGGTTCGCAATCGATCCAGCCATAGCCGCGCTCGGCCAGTGCCCGCCCGATATGCTGGGCAAAGCAGGAGCCCGCTGTGACGATCTTGTGCCTGGGCCGGATCGGGAATTTCGGCGACCACAGGCCGGACAGGCCAAAGGCCCCGGGTTCGGCCACGGCGGTCTTCCAGAAGGCCTCGGGGCCCAAGTCGTCATAGGGATGCGTCATGCTCGATCCGCCTCACCTTGTTTTGCCCGAAGCTATCCCTTTTGCGGGAGCCAGACAAGGACAAGGGGGCGGGGTCTATCGGTGATCGTCGGTCCGGTCGCATCAAAAAGACCCCGCAAGACATGCGTGCGGGGTCCTGTTTTGTTTGTCGTGGGGGCGGGGTGAACCCCGCCCTACATCTCTGCGTCGCCGTGGCGCGGGGGGTCACCCCGCCACACCGCCTGCGACCTACTCCGTGATCTTCGACACCACGCCGGCACCAACCGTGCGGCCGCCTTCGCGGATCGCAAAGCGCAGGCCGTTTTCCATCGCGATCGGCGCGATCAGCTCAACCCCGAACGACACGTTGTCGCCCGGCATCACCATCTCCGTGCCCTCGGCCAGCTGCACCGTGCCCGTCACGTCCGTCGTGCGGAAGTAGAACTGCGGACGGTAGTTGGCAAAGAACGGCGTGTGACGGCCACCCTCTTCCTTGGTCAGGATATACGCCTCGGCCTCGAACTTGGTGTGCGGCTTGACCGAACCGGGC
>JBCBXB010000013.1:0-137846 GCA_039816785.1 Pseudomonadota bacterium | reverse complement strand
GCGCTTTACGCCCAGTAATTCCGAACAACGCTAACCCCCTCCGTATTACCGCGGCTGCTGGCACGGAGTTAGCCGGGGTTTCTTTACCAGGTACTGTCATTATCATCCCTGGCGAAAGAGCTTTACGACCCTAGGGCCTTCATCACTCACGCGGCATGGCTGGATCAGGCTTGCGCCCATTGTCCAAGATTCCCCACTGCTGCCTCCCGTAGGAGTCTGGGCCGTGTCTCAGTCCCAGTGTTGCTGATCATCCTCTAAAACCAGCTATAGATCGTAGGCTTGGTAGGCCGTTACCCCACCAACTACCTAATCTAACGCGGGCCGATCCCTCGGCGATAAATCTTTCCCCCGAAGGGCGTATAAGGTATTACTCACCGTTTCCAGTGGCTATTCCTTACCGAAAGGTACGTTCCCACGCGTTACTAACCCGTCCGCCGCTCACCCGAAGGTGCGCTCGACTTGCATGTGTTAGGCCTGCCGCCAGCGTTCGTTCTGAGCCAGGATCAAACTCTCAAGTTGAAATGCCGTTGCCGACATATCCTTGACGTTCGAACCTCTGCACATCTCATCTGCCGGCTAAGGCAGATGAAGTCATCTGTTTGATGTGCTTCTGGTTTCATCAGAAACCGAAAGCCGTTCAAACAGTGAAGCTGACACTGGATCATCGGGTTGCCCCTACCAGCGCGATATACAGACGTTGATCCATCGAAATGAACCAAACCGCCCACATATCTCTTCAGTTATCTATCAATTTCAAAGAGCGTAGAGACAAAAGTGACTGGATGCGCCCTAACTTCTTTGGCGCGCCCCGCCTCGTTTACCTCAGATTTTTCTTCCGCCTCGTTGCCTCTGCGTCTCCGCTTCGGCCCGTCTGGCGCCCCGTTGGCGCATCTCTGCGCCGCCGGTGAGGGGGTATTTACGTATAGGGGCTCAGACCCGCAAGGGCTTTTTTCAGAAAACGTCATATTTTTTGCAGAAATCTCGTTTTTCTCATAAAATCATGATCTTAGCGTAGCCGTTTTTTACGATTTCCCCCTTTGCCCCTTGGTTTTGTGAGGCGCTAACGGACGGCGAGACGACTCGCACCGCTACATGTTGGGTTTTCCTCAGGCTTATCCCCAAGACTGTCCTCAGACTCGGCCAAGACTCACTTGAATCGCCTGCGTTCACTGTTGCGAGTCGCCTGGAACTATCTGGTTCCACCAGTCGCTCTGAGCACGTCGTCAAAGCTCGCATCTCTTCGGCACAGCCGACACGGTACCTGCCCACTGCCGATTGCAAGCACATCACCAGTCATGCTGTCTGTCACTCCCGCTTCAAAGGAAGCGTTTGAGTGGCAAGACAGGCCAAATGCGACTGTGCCTGAATCCGCCGGGCTCATGCAAACCGAGATTTTCCGGTCCAACGTAGCGTTTTTGTTGGCTGGCGGTGACCCAAGCGACCTGCAATCCAAATCCGAACGAGGTGAAACTGGCGTTTCGACAATACACAACTCGAGAGGTTGGTAATGCGACCTGCTTCCCTCATGCCACCGAAAGGATTTTGACGACCGGACGCGCCAGTTCATTTGGCGCGTTTTGTTGTCAGCGGGTTTCCAGACAAAAGCGACGCCGTCGTCGCGCATGTAAGCAAACCACGCTTGTAGGTCACCTTGCCCGAAGCCTTTCCTGTGTTTGTCCGCAAATCGGAATGTCTTGCCCGCCAATTCAACCGCGAAGGAGCGCGCATCGCTTGTCCACGCAGCACTCGGCGACGTAGAGAAAATGACTGCGGCCGCTAGTGAAATGTATACTCGGATCGACATAGCACGGTGCGTACCCCACTACTTTGACATGATTTGGGTTGCCCTCTGGCAAAATGGTGACCGTGTCAGGCCGCAACCCGCGCCCGTTTCGGAACAAAACGCAGCGCCAGCAGCCCTACAATTGCTGCAAGATACAGGATCGGCTCGATCTGAAACCCCTTGCGCACCCAGATAAAATGCACCGCTGCCAGCAGCGCCACCGGATACGTAAGCAGATGCACCCGCGTCCAGAGCGGACCCAGCCAGCGCACCGCGCGATTGTTTGAGGTAAAGATCAGCGGGAGCATCAGCAAAAAGGACGCCATGCCCACAGTTATATAGGGCCTCTTCACGATATCCGCCCACACCCGTTCCAGCGTCTGTACGTCTAGCGCCGCCCAGACCAGCAGGTGCAGCCCTACATAGACAAAGGCCAGCACGCCGAACGCGCGCCGGAACCTCAGCAGGTTCACTCCGGCAAACCGGCGCAGCGGCGACACGCACAGCCCGACAATCAGCAACTGAATTGCAACCTCGCCCAGCTCGTGTTCCAGCGCCTTGACCGGGTCACGACCCAGACCGCCGTTGATGCCCTGATATAGAAGTACAGGCACCGGCAGCAGGCAGAACACGTAGATCGCCCAACGGGGCAGCTTGCGCGCCGCAGTATTGAGCCGATCCACCATCAGTAGAATTCGCGCAGGTCCATGCCATCATAGAGGCTCGCGACCTCTTCCTCGTAGCCGTTGAACATCAGCGTCGGCTGACGCCGGGCAAAGAGGCCCCCGCCCACCAGACGCTCAGACGCTTGCGACCAACGCGGGTGATCCACTTCGGGGTTCACATTACTATAGAACCCGTATTCCCGCCCGTTCGCCTTGTTCCAGCTGGTCGGCGGTTCATCGTCCGTGACGGTGATGCGCACGATCGACTTGATCGACTTGAACCCGTATTTCCACGGCACCACCAGCCGCATGGGCGCACCGTTCTGGTTCGGGATCGTCTTGTCATAGATGCCCGTCGCCATGATCGTCAGCGGGTGCATCGCCTCGTCCATGCGCAGCCCCTCGACATAGGGCCAGTCCAGCACCGGAAAGCGGACGCCCGGCATCTCGTCGGGACGCAGCGCGGTTTCGAAGGCGACATATTTGCCCTCGGGTTGCACACCGGCCAGCGTCAGCAGATCAGACAGCTCGAACCCGTTCCACGGGATCACCATCGACCAGGCCTCGACACAGCGGAAGCGATAGATGCGCTCTTCGATGGTCATCGCCTCGAGGATCTGTTCCATCGAGTAGTCGCCCGGATTGTCGACCATCCCGTCAATCGTGACCGACCAGGGCGAAGTGGTCAGCGTGTGGGCATTGCGCGCGGGGTCTTCCTTGCGGGTGCCGAATTCGTAGAAATTGTTGTACTGCGTGATGTCTTCCCACGGGTTGGGCACCAGCGCGTCCGCCTCCTGCGCACGCGCAGCCCCCGCCGCACCGATCAGCCCAAGCCCAAGCGCACCGCCCATCAGCTGGCGGCGGTTCATATACGCCGCAAGGGGGGTGGCATCCGCCCGGGTCAGGTCGTTTTTCCAGCGATGGGCCATCTCTGCGCACTCCATTTCATGTCCGTGTCTCTACAGGGACATAAATTGGGGCCGCCGTCTGGCAAAATGAGATCACTTCACGCGCTTGTCACCGGGCTGTAACTCGGCGCGATCTTGTTCAGCGGCCTGGACCGGCCATCCTCCTGCACGATCCGTACATGGCGGCGGCGCATCATGCGCGGCTCGGCCACGCCAACGGAATGGGCGATGGTCTCGACCTCGTGAATGATCTCCTTGGCATAGCGGGTCACCCGCTTTTCCTTGTCGGTCACCACAAGGCCCTGCTGGAACCGTTTGTCATGTGTGGTGATACCCGTGGGGCAGGTGTTCTTGTTGCACTTGAGCGCCTGGATACAGCCAAGCGAGAACATGAAGCCGCGCGCCGTCGTGATAAAGTCCGCCCCCGCCGCAATCGCCCAGGCCACATCGCCCGGGTTCACCAGCTTGCCGCTGGCGACGATGCGAATGCGCTCCTTCAGCCCCGCCTTGTCGCGCAGGTCCACCACCACGATCAGCGCCTCGCGGATCGACATACCCACCAGATCAATAAGCGGCATCGGCGCTGCACCCGTGCCACCCTCGCCCCCGTCGATGGTGATGAAATCCGGCGCACAGTCGGGCCCGCGCCGATTGATCGTCTCGAACAGCTCTTCGATGGGTTCTTCGGCACCGACGACGGTCTTGATCCCCACCGGCTTGCCTGTGACCGTGCGCACCCGGTGGATCAGGTCCAGCAGGTCGTCCCAGTCATCCACCTCCGCGTGGCGGTTGGGCGAAATACCCGCCTGCCCGACCTCGAGGCCCCGGATCGCCGCAATCTCCGCCGTGACCTTTTCGCCGGGCAGGATGCCGCCCTTGCCGGGTTTGGCACCCTGCGCCAGCTTGATCTCGAACATGCGCACCTGCTTGTGGGCGGCCACCTCGCGCAGTTTGTCGTCGCTCAGGTTGCCGTCGGTATCGCGCACACCGAACTTGGCCGTCCCGATCTGAAAGACGATGTCGCAGCCGCCCTCCAGATGCATCGGGCTCAGCCCGCCTTCACCGGTGTTGAGCCAGATGCCCGCTTCCTTTGCGCCGCGGCTCAGCGCCTGCACCGCAGGTTTGGAAATCGCGCCGTAGCTCATGCCGGAGATGTTGAAAAAGGACCGCGCCGTATAAGGTGTCGTGGCCCCCGGCCCGATCACCATGGGGGCTGTGCGTGCAAACTGATCCTCCAGCGGCGGAAAGGCCGCGTTGATAAAGATCGGCGTGCCCGGAATGGTCAGGTTGCGGGTGGAGCCAAAGGCAACCGTCAGGCTGTGCCCCTCGCCCGCCCTCTTGACCCATTCGCGCTGCGCGCGGTTGAACGGCAGCTCTTCGCGATCCATCGCAAAGAAATACTGGCGAAAGAATTCCCCCAGCGCGCTGAACAGGTGCCGAAACCGCCCGATCACCGGATAGTTGCGCCGGATCGCGTCACCGGTCTGCATCCGGTCCATCACGAACATCACCACCAGCGCCGCGACGAACACCCCGATGACCAGAAAGAACAGAAGGACAAAGCCCTCCAGCACCGACATCGCGAATCCCATACTGCTCTCCTCAACCACCTGCGCCAACTGTGCAAACCCCGCCCGCACAAGACAAGTCACGAGCGGTTTTTTGCCTGCCTTAACAAAGTCGTGAGTGGACGCGCTCAAAGGCCGCTGCTTAGGCGGCAAAGGGTGCAGTTCAAGGGTGCGTGGGAAAATTTTCCACTGATCCAAGTGGCACCGGGACACGTTTCTTTCCCGATGCCAACATGGCGCATCGCTCATAAATTGGGAGACACCATCATGATCCGCTCGACCCTTCTGGCCACTGCCGCCACCCTCGCCTTTGCCACCGCCTCGCTGGCCGGCTCCGCCAAGAAAGACATCGTGGACACCGCCGTGGGTGCCGGTTCCTTCACCACGCTGGTCGCTGCCGTCCAGGCCGCCGGCCTCGTCGACACGCTCAAAGGCGACGGTCCGTTCACCGTCTTCGCCCCCACGGATGAGGCGTTCGCCGCCCTGCCCGCCGGCACCGTCGAAAACCTGCTCAAGCCCGAGAACATCGACACGCTGACCGCGATCCTGACCTACCACGTCGTGCCCGGCAAAGTGATGTCGACCGACCTGAGCGACGACATGGAAGCCGCGACAGTCCAGGGTGAGGCCGTCACCATCGACCTCGACAACGGCGTGACCGTCGAAGGCGCGACCGTGACCGCCGCCGACATCGAAACGTCGAACGGTGTGATCCACGTGATCGACGCGGTGATCCTGCCCGACGCCGCAAGCTAAACCGACTATACCGGGAGGGTGCCATGCGGCGCCCTCCCAACCCGGCGCGATCAGGCCGCCATATGCACATCGCCCGCCATTTCGTCCCATACCAGACCCGGACGATACCGCGCATCGGCACGGCCACCCTTCAGCGTCATCAGGTGCAGCCAGCCATTGTCGAACAGCGCCTGCACCTCCGGGTGACGCTCCAGCACATCCGCAATCGCCGCGCGCGGGGCCTCGATCATCACGGTCAGCCGCAGGGGCTCGTGCGCAAGCGCTTCACCGTCATGCACCGCCTGCCAGGGCAACCCCGGGCGCAACCGCCCGCCATTGCCCTCGATCACGCCGATGCCCCCCACAACGTTATGGATCAGCTTGTTGCCCCCGCCAAAGACCTGCGGCGCGACGGACGATCCGTAATATTGCAGGCTGATCCAGCTCGCCACGACCACAGGCGCGGTCAGGATCAGCTCAAGCGTGCCGAACCCGTCATCCGCCTGCCAGTCGTAGCTGTGCAGAAAGGCGCGCCCGGCCAGGTCCTTGCCAACCGTCGCTGACCGTGGTGCCGCGATAAAGGCCGCGCACCCCGCCAGCCCCCATTCGGGCCGCACCTCTGCCCAGTTCAGCGCACGCGCGGCGACGGTGTCCGGCGTTGACCCGGACAAGGCTGGCGACCGTTCCGCCCGCGCGATGCGCCCGGCCTCAGCCAGCCAACCGCGCAGCTTGCGCATGTCAGGCGCGCCGCCGTGCGTGTCATACAGCGTGATCTCGTCCGTCGTCGTGTCGTGCAGCCCCGCCACAAACCGCGTGTCATCCGGCACCGTCACACCCCGCGCCACCAGCCCGGCCCGCGCCTCCGGGTCGTTGAGCAGCGCGGCCAGCAGCCGCGCCGAAACCTCGCCCGTCTGCCCGCCACAGGCACCGCAATGATAGGCGCTCTGGTGCGGATTGTTCGTGACGCTGCCCCCATGCCCCAAGAGCAGCACGATGCTGCCATGCCCTTCGGTCAGGCTCATCGCCTTGAGCACCGCCGCCGCCGTGTCGGCCTTGGCCTCCGCACTCAGCCCGCCGACAATTTGCGGGGCAGGTTCGGGCGCGCTGTCCTTGCCCGGCAATCCCAGCGCATCGCGCACCAGCTTGGCCGCATAGACCGGCCCTGCCGCCTCGACAAAGGCAAAGGACGACACCGCCGCCTGCCGGAACCGGCCCCAGGCGCGCACCGCCCGCGCAGCGATCCGCACGTCATGCTCATGCGCGGCGTCACCGTGGCTGGTTGAGTGCAGCGCAGGCGTCAGCAGCACCGGCAGATGCGCCTGAGCGACGTCCGAACCCTGCGCCTTGTGCGATACCGGCAGCCCAAAGAACCCGGCAAAGCCAATCGTCTCGATCGACGGATCGACGCTTTCCAATGCGCGGCGAAACACCTCTGACCGGACATCGATGCAGAATGCGGCTTGCAAAAACGGGCGGGCCCGCGTTGCGGTCGGTCCATCCAGCGCCGTGATCAAGCGCCGCTGATGTGCCCGGTCGGCTGCGTCCTGCACGATGGCCAGCGCCACGTCTGCGTCCTGCGGACAGACCGGCGTCGCATGCGCCGCGACCGTGTCGGCCCAGGCGTTGGCAATACCTGGAACATGCGCCAGCAGCGCCTCTTCCCAGATCAACCGGATGGCCAGCAGGTCGGCCATCGTGTCGTCCGCCCCCCCGGCCAGTTCCGCTTGCCACAACAGCCAGCGCCCATGCTGCGCCCAGCCGCCAAGGTCCATGTAAAGCCGGTGAAACGCCGTCTCTGCAGACGGGCCGCTCAGGCCCAACGCGTCCGCGGCACGCAGGATCGCCCGCGCTGCGCTGTCCGGTGCGTCCACGACATGCGCGCAAAAGCCTGCGAGGCCCGCCACCTCCGGCGTCAGGTCATGCGCCGCCCAGGCGCGCCATGCCGCGTAGCAGCCCGTACCCGGCGTGGGCGACCACAGCGCCTGCCCCCGGTCGAACTGTCCCGCCGCCCACAGGCCGATGCTGTTGTCGATCACGGACGGCCAATCGATCCCGGTTTCCTCTGCCGCCAGATCAGCGACCGTGGGAAGGGCGCGCGGCGCGGGCGCGGCGGCGAGCACGGCCTTTACCCCCGCCACGTCCCGGTCGGAGCCTGTCGCCGCGAGTGCGTCGGCAATGTCACCGTCCGTAATCCGCCCGTCACGCATCGCGGCGGCGTAATCGCCCGCGCCGCGCGTGGCACGCGCGCCAGCCACCCGGCTCAGCCGCGCCGACGCGGTGGCAAGGTCTTCGCCGGTTTGGCCCAGGAACGGATTGACGGCGACAGTGGCATCCAGCGGGAAGGCCGGCGGGATCGCGCGGGCCGCTGCATCCGCCGCCTTGAGGATGTCTGTGGAAAGCGCAGGCGTGATGTCGGAATGCTTGAGGAACATATCAATCTCCATGACGTTAGCTGGACCCGGCGGTGCGAAACCCGCCGATGGCCCTGTCGAGCAACGCGTTGAGGTAGAGGCCATTCGCCAGGTGCACGCGCAGGCCTGCCGCCGCCGGGTGGTGCGCCCACAGCGGGAACAGCGCCTGCGCCAGTGCCACCAGCCCAAAGGACGTGACCGCCAGAACGATCAGCCCCCATTCCAACGGTCCCGGCACCGGCGCGGCTGGCAATCCGGGTCCCCAGACCGCCTCCGCCAGCGCCTGAAACGCGAAATAGGCCACCGCCGCTGTCAGTGAGGCCAGCACCGTGCGCTGCGTCAGCGCCGCCGGGGCCGTGTCGGCCAGACCCTGCGCCACCAGATAGGCCACGCCAAAGATCAGGATCGCCCCCAGCGCCAGCGCCTGCGCGCTCTTGGGCCCCAGAACCAGCGAAAAGAGCAGCGCAATCCCGGCATAAAGCATCAGGGCAAGGCCAAAGGACTTCAGCACCGCATTCAGGCTCGGCACCGCCACCGGACCGGGGCGCCGGATCGCGGCGACCGCCGCCACCGCCCCGCCCGACGACAGGAACGCATGCGCCTTATAGAGCGAATGCGCCACGACATGCAGCAGCGCCAGCGCCCACAGGCCCAACCCGCATTGCAGCAGCAGGAACCCCATCTGCGACACGGTCGACCAGGCCAGCGATGTCTTGATCGCGCTCTGGGTCAGCATCACCGCCGCCCCAAACAGCGCGGTAAATCCGCCGATCATCACAAGTGCCGCCATCGCGCCGGGGCTCGCCTGCACCAGCCCGGCGGTGGCGATCAGGATCACACCGCCGGAATTGATGATGCCCGCATGCAGCAGCGCCGACACCGGCGTCGGGGCCTCCATCACTTCGGTCAGCCACCCGTGCAGCGGAAAGGCCGCCGTTTTCAGCACCGCCGCCAGAACCAGCAGCGCAACCCCGACATGGCCCACCACGCTCAGCCCTTCGGTTGCCAGATCCGCCAGCGCAGTCAGGTCAGCCGTCCCGTAGGTCGTCATCAGCACGACCGTCGCCAGCAGCAGCGCAATATCACCCCCGTGCCAGACCAGTCCGAACTTGGCCGCCGCGCGCCGCGCCTCCGCCCGGTCCGGGTAGAACAGCAGCAGCCGTTTGAGCCCCAGCCCGACGGCCAGCGTCGCCAGCACCAGCACCCACAGGCTCGCCGCCTGCACGAAGATCAGCACAGCCGCCAGCGTGCCCAGCATCAGCCCGTGAAACGCCCCCTCGCGCGCCTCGCCGTCCAGATTTGTGCGGCTGTAGCGCATCACGACCCAGCCGATGAAGGCCACCAGCAGCGTCATGCTCAGGCTGAACAGGTCCGCCCGGATGGCAAATGCCGCTGCCCCGTCGCCAACGCCCAACCGGCCAGGGCCGCTGACCAGGACCTGAATCAACCCGCCCGCCGCCAAGGCCATTGCCCCGATTGCCGCGTATTCCGACCAGTGCGGCACCCGACCAGGGCGGCGGCCCGGCTGGCGGAATGCCAGAATGGCCACAACGACCAAAACGACAGGTGCGAGAAAGGACAGGGAAAAGGCGGATACCATCGGTCATCTCCAGCGTGACAGGGCTGGAGGAGCAATTAGGCACTGGCGTGCATAAAGAAAATTACATATTCATCGGGTAACCATTCTACAGAACCGAACGATACTCATGTCGACACTTAACCTGCACCATCTGCGCCTATTCCGCGCCGTGGCCCGCGACGGAACGCTCACCGGCGCCGCGCGCGGGCTGAATATCTCGCAATCCGCCGTCTCGACACAGATCAAGGCGCTGGAGGCGTCGCTGGGCCAGAACCTTTTTGAACGCGCCGGGCGCGCCTTGATCCTGACGGAGGCGGGGCGCATCGCGCTGGACCATGCCGAAGAGATATTTCGCGCCGCCGAAGACCTCTCCGCCACGCTCAAGACCGCGGGCATCAAACGTCAGGCCCTGCGCGTGGGCGCGCTGGCAACACTGTCGCGCAACTTTCAGATCGCGTTTCTCGAGCCGATCATGCGCCGCCCGGATGTGGAGGTTGTCCTGCGCTCGGGCGCGCAAGAGACCCTGTTGCGCGGGCTCGACGCCATGGCGCTTGATGTCGTGCTGACCAACCTGATCCCCGCGCGCGACGCGGCCAGCCCGTACCTTGTCCACCGGTTGGATGAACAGCCCGTGAGCCTGATCGGAACGCCGGAACGCGCGTTGCCCATACCGGCGACGGTTCCCGATATCGTGGCGGCCCATCCGCTGGTCCTGCCAACACCGGAATCGTCCCTGCGCGCCGGGTTCGACGCCCTGCTGGATCGGCTCGGCCTGCTGCCCCGCATCGCGGCAGAGGCGGATGACATGGCCATGCTGCGCCTGCTGACCCGCGCCGATGTGGGCGTCGCCGTCATTCCCCCCATCGTGGTGCAGGACGAACTGGCCTCTGGCCGCCTCGTCGAATTCGCACGCCTCGATGAGGTGACGGAGGTGTTTTGCGCCGTCACCATCACGCGCCGGTTCAACAATCCGCTGCTGGCCGAGGTGCTGAACCCGCGCACCACCTCACACGGCATAAAGCCCTGATCGCGTGATCGGCAGGCTGCGAATACGCTCCCCCGTGATGCGATAGAGCGCGTTGGTCAGCGCGGGCGTGACCGGCGGCACCGCCGGCTCGCCCAGGCCACCGGGCGCCGCGTCTCTCTCGACAAAGTGCACCGCCTGCGCGGGCGTGTTGGACAGGCGCAGCATCTCGTAGTCGGGGAAATTCGTCTGCTGGATGGCGCCGCCCTCGAGCGTGATTTCACCGAAAAGTGCCGATGTGAGGCCGTAGATAACGGAGCCTGTCACCTGCGCCTCTGCCGCTGATGGGTTGATGACTCGGCCGCAATCCACGACCGACACGACCCGGTGCACCTGCACGCCCCCGTTCGCGGTGACGCTGGCATGTACCGCCTGCGCGACGACCGTCTCGAAACTGTCGACCATGGCAACGCCGATCCCGTGCCCGTCGGGCAGCGGATCGTCCCACCCGCTTTCCACACGCAACCGCTCCAGCACGACGCGGCGGCGCACATTGTCGCTGTGGTCGATGCGGAACTGCAACGGATCGGCACCCGCCGCCTCCGCCATCTCGTCCATGAAGCTTTCGTGGAAAAAGCCCATCTGCGTGAAATCCACCGCCCGCCACGTGCCGACCGGGATCAGGCTGGGGCAGATCACGCGGGCCACATCGCGGTTGGGCACGTCATACTGAAAGGCGAACGGACGCTCGCTATCCGGCATACCGGATTTTGCGTCAATATAACGGTTGGCAAAGGCGGTGATGCGCCCGCCCGTCACTGCGCCCTCCATTCGGCTCAGGATTGCGGGGCGATAGGTGTCGTTCGCCATGTCGGTTTCGCGCGACCAGATCGTCTTGACCGGTGCATCCGCCGCCTGCGCGATGCGCACGCCCAGCGTGACAAAGTCGAGGTCGCCGCGACGCCCGAACCCGCCGCCAAGGTAGACCGGGTGCATCGTGACCTGCGCAGGGTCCATGCCCAACACCTCCGCCGCCGCGTTGCGGGCAAAGAGCTGGTTCTGATGGCCCACCCAGATGTCAGCGCGCTCTGCGGTCAACGCGACAGTACAGTTCATCGGTTCCATCGTCGCGTGCGCCAGATAGGGCACCTCGTACTCAGCCTGCAGCGCGGTGCCGCTGGCGATAGCCCCGGCCACATCACCCTCGGCCTGCATCTCTTCGAGCGTGCCGGTCTCGAGGTCGGTGACGTGCTGCGCCCGGACCGAGGCTGACGACAGGTCACTCCGGCCACCGGTCCACGTGACCTCCAACGCCTCCAAAGCCTGCGTTGCGGTCCAGTAGCTGTCTGCCGTGACCGCCACCGCGTCTTCCAGATTGATCACCCGACGGACACCCGCGCGCGCCAGTGCCGCAGCATCATCCACGCTGTCCACGCGCGCATCGCGGATCGGTGGCAGGGCGACGGCGGCGTAGACCATGCCGGGCACGGTCACGTCGATGCCGAATTGAGCGGTGCCGTTCACCTTTTCGGGCAGGTCCAGCCGCGGCTTGGCCTTGCCCACGATGCGGTAGTCGGCGCTGTCCTTGAGCGCGGGCTTGAGGTTGGGCGAAAACGCCGCCGCCTGTGCTGCCAGCGCGCCGTAACTGGCACTGCGCCCGGTGGCCTCATGCGTGATCACGCTGTCACGGGCGGTGAGCGTGCCTACGGGCACGTCCCATTCGGCTGCAGCGGCCTGCATCAGCATTTCGCGCGCCGCGGCCCCGGCCCGGCGCATCCCGTGATGGCCTGTCAGGCGAATGGCAGTGCTGCCGCCGGTCATCTGCCCCACGAGGTTGCCCGCAATCTGCAAAAACGCAAAATCGATCATCGGGTACATGAAGGCGGGGATGTTCGCCCCCTCACCCACGATATAGCCGCGCCCGAGATCGCTGTTGATATAGTCGTCCGTCACCGGGGCCTGCACGATGGACACGGTATCCCAATCGGCCTCCATCTCTTCGGCCAGCATCTGGGCCAGACCAGTGCCCGCCCCCTGCCCCATCTCCGAATGCGGAAAGAACACGGTGATGCGATTGTCCGGCGTCACCTTGACCCAGGTGTTCAGCAGGACCTCATCACCGGTGGCGGCATCATCGGCGGCCATCTTGAGACGGTTGGGCGAGAATGTCAGGCCAAGCGCTAGCCCACCGCCGACGACACCCGCCGTGGCGAGAAATGACCGGCGCGTCCACTTGCCCAGGGTCGAGCGTTTGCGGGTTTGCGTATCTTCGGACATCTTCACCCCTCCCGACGCAGTTGCGCTGCGGTGTGCACCGCGGCCCGGATGCGGTCATAGGTCCCGCACCGGCAGATGTTGGTGATCGCGTCGTCTATGTCGGCGTCACTCGGCGCCGGGTTGTCGTCCAGCAGCGCCTCGACGGCCATGATCATGCCCGACTGGCAATAGCCGCATTGCGGCACCTGATGTTGCAGCCACGCGGCCTGCACCACACTTGGCGTCTCCGGGCCGACGCCCTCGATCGTGCGGACCTGCGCCCCTTCGATCGCGGCCACCGGCAACACACAGGTGCGCGTGGCGACACCGTCCACATGCATCGTGCACGCCCCGCAGGCCGCGATCCCGCAGCCGTATTTCGTACCCGTCAGCCCCTGGGTCTCGCGCACCACCCACAGCAGCGGCATGTCCGGATCGACATCCACCGACACCACGTTGCCGTTCAAGTTGAATGAAATGGCCATGGGACCTCCTGTGCTGCATCGCTTGCAAGATCATTTAGATACGATGATCGTAATTTCCATAGTGCGGAATATCTTTTTCTGCGCCCACCGATCTTTCGGTTTTCGCGGCGAAATCCTATGGTCGCGCCATGGAGACCGACATTCACAGGCTGCACCACGCCGTCACGACGATCCTGCGGGCGCTGAAAATCGCGGAAACCAATGTGCAGGTGGCGCATCGCGAGCTGGCCTTTGTGCCCGCGGATATCCAGACGCTGCGCTACGTGTCGCGGCATCAGGGGTGCAAGCTGTCGGATCTGGCGGAACATCTGGGCGTTGTGCCCACCACCGCCAGCAGCGTGGTGGACCGGCTGGTGGAGCGTGGGTTCCTGCGCCGCGACCGGCCCGAAACGAACCGGCGCGCCATCGCACTGGCGCTGACCGAGGCGGGCCAGATCGCCTTTGCCCGGTTGGAGAGCGAAGAGCTGGACACCATGAAGACGATGCTCGACGCGCTGCCCGAAGCGGATCGCGCGCCCTTTGTCACCTCCATGACTCGCATCGCCGAAAAGGTTGGCATCGGGTAACGAACCCTCGAACGCAAAACGGCGGAGGTCTCCCCCCGCCGCTTTCCGTTTCACAGCCTTGGGTCAGTGCACCACGGCATCATCCGGGCGCGGCCTGTTGGAGGCGCTGACACGGTCACCGATCAGCAACCCTTCGGCCCCCGCCGTCACCTCAATCACCTGCCCGTCGCCGATGTCACCGGCCAGAAGCATCTCGGCCAGCGGGTTTTGCAGCGCCGACTGGATCACACGTTTCAAAGGGCGCGCGCCGAACACCGGGTCGTACCCTTCGTCGGCGAGCCATTTGCGCGCGCCATCATCCAGTTGCAGCGTGATCTTGCGCGCCGCGAGGCGCCGCAACAGCCGCGCCATCTGGATGTCGACGATACCGTCCATGTCGTCCCGCCCCAACCGGTCAAAGATGATGGTCTCATCCAGCCGGTTCAGGAATTCGGGCCGGAAATGCGCCCGCACCGCGTCCATCACGTCGCGCCGCGCGTCCGAGGCATCCGCCCCATCGGGCAGCTGCGACAGCGCCTGTGCACCAAGGTTCGAGGTCAGGATAATCAGCGTCTGCTTGAAGTCCACCGTGCGCCCCTGCCCGTCGGTCAGCATGCCATCGTCCAGCACCTGCAAGAGCACGTTGAACACATCCGGGTGCGCCTTTTCGACCTCGTCGAACAGCACCACCTGATAGGGCCTGCGCCGCACCGCTTCGGTCAGCACACCGCCTTCGTCATAGCCGACATATCCCGGCGGGGCACCGATCAGCCGGGCCACGGCGTGTTTCTCCATAAACTCGGACATGTCGATGCGCACCATCGCGCTGTCATCATCAAACAGGAATTCTGCCACCGCCTTCGTCAGCTCGGTCTTGCCCACGCCCGTGGGCCCAAGGAACAGGAACGAGCCCAGCGGGCGGTTCTCGTCGTTCAGCCCGGCGCGCGCACGGCGCACCGCGTTGGAGACGGCCCGCACAGCGGCGTGCTGCCCGATCACGCGGGTGTGCAGCTGGTCTTCCATGCGCAAGAGCTTGTCGCGCTCGCCTTCCAGCATCTTGGATGTCGGAATGCCGGTCCAGCGTTCGACAACGCCCGCGATCTGTTCGGGGCGCACCGCCTCTTCGACCATGACGTCGCTTTCGGCCTCTTCGGCCTCGCTCAACTGCGCCTCGAGCTGCGGGATCACCCCGTAGGACAGCTCGCCGGCCTTGGCGAGGTTGCCTTCACGCTTCGCAATATCCAGCGCCGCGCGCGCGTGATCCAACTGCTCCTTGATGTCGCGAGCGGAGGCAAGCTTGTCCCGTTCCGCCTGCCAGCGCGCGGTCAGCTCCGACGACTGCTCTTGCACCTCGGCGAGGCCCTTTTCCAGCGTCTCGAGCCGATCCTTGGACGCCTGATCGTCCTCCAGCTTCAGCGCTTCGACCTCGATCTGCATCTGCAAGATCTGACGGTCCAGCGCGTCAAGCTCTTCGGGTTTGCTGTCGACCTCCATCCGCAATCGGCTTGCCGCCTCGTCCACAAGGTCAATCGCCTTGTCGGGCAGGAACCGGTCGGTGATGTAGCGATGCGAGAGCGTCGCCGCTGTCACCAATGCTGAGTCCGAGATGCGCACACCATGGTGCAACTCGTACTTTTCCTTGATGCCGCGCAGGATGCTGACCGTGTCCTCGACCGTCGGCTCGGCAATCATCACAGGCTGGAACCGGCGGGCGAGGGCCGCGTCCTTTTCCACGTATTTGCGGTACTCATCGAGGGTCGTGGCCCCGACGCAGTGCAGCTCACCCCGCGCCAGCGCCGGTTTGATCAGGTTGGCGGCGTCCATCGCGCCGTCCGTTTTGCCCGCGCCCACCAGCGTGTGCATCTCGTCGATGAACAGGATCACTTCGCCCGCGGCCTCCGTGACTTCGGTCAACACGGCCTTCAGCCGCTCCTCGAACTCACCGCGATATTTCGCACCGGCAATCAGCGCGCCCATGTCGAGCGCCAGCAGACGCTTGTTGCGCAAGGACTCAGGCACGTCGCCGTCGATGATGCGCAGCGCGAGCCCTTCGGCAATCGCCGTCTTGCCCACGCCGGGCTCACCGATCAGCACCGGGTTGTTCTTGGTCCGGCGCGACAGCACCTGCATCGCGCGGCGAATTTCCTCGTCCCGGCCAATGATCGGGTCGATCTTGCCCGCCTCGGCGCGTTCGGTCAGGTCCATCGCGTATTTCTTGAGCGCGTCATAACCCTCTTCGGCGCTGGCGCTGTCTGCCGTGCGGCCCTTGCGGATGTCGTTGATGGCTGAATTCAGCGCTTGCGGGCTGACCTTGCCCGCCTCCAGCGCGTCCTTGGCACCAGATTTCACCATGCCAAGCGCCATCAGAACGCGCTCCACCGGGACAAAACTGTCGCCGGCCTTCTTGGCCAGCGCTTCGGCCTCGGCCAGCACCTTGCCGGTCGCTTGATCCAGGTAAATCTGCCCCGCATCGCCGGTGACCTGCGGCTGCTTGGCCAGCAGCTGTTCCAGATGGGCAACGACACGGCCCGTATCACCGCCCGCGCGCGCGATCAGATTGGCCGCGAGGCCCTGATCGTCGTCCAGCAATGCCTTGAGCAGGTGGTCCGGCAAAAGCCGCTGATGGCTTTCGCGTGTGGCGATCGTTTGCGCGGCTTGAACAAACCCGCGCGACCGCTCCGTGAACTTCGACAAGTCCATGGGTCTCTCCTTTGTTCAGCGCCCGTTTCGCCGCGCCCTCCCGGAGGCACGCAGACGGTCGGGCCTACGCAGTATCAGATGGGGATTTTCCCGCCGCGCGCAAGGGTCGATCCGCACATCTGTGGGCCCGGGCCGAGACCGGTGCAGCCCGGCCAAAGCATCCGATTTACGTAAGGGAATCATGCAATTACGGCGGAAAGCCGCCGATTCCCCGCCCAGAGCCGCATCCCAGCATTTCAGGGCAAAGTTAATATTTTTCAAACACTTAAGACAATCAACCCCATACGCACCCGCATACACCGCGCGTATCCGTGAAGGGCCGTGACACCCCATACCCCTTTTTTCAGGGAACCAACTGCCCATCTTGCTGGTTACAAGAGCAGAACCACAAAATCTAGGTGACCCAAATGCAGACTGTACCCCTCGAACTGAGCGATGTGATCTACAACGCCGCGACACAGTCTTTCGAAGCGCTCGTGATCGTGCACGACCAAACCGGCGCGCGCAGCTATGCCTGCGCCATCGACGCGCCGATTACCATGGAATTCGCGGACGCCGCCAGCGGCCTCGCCACGCAGGCCATGCGCCGCCACGGGCGCGGCCATGCCGACGCCACGCGGCTGCCCTCCGCGACACCGGCCTCGCGTGCAGGCCGCATGACCGGCTGGCGCAAGGTGATTGTCGACCGTCTGGCCGCAGGCCAACCGCACGCGGCCTGACACAACCGATTTCCCGCGCGCGACGCCCTGCACATTTCTGTCCCCCCGTGCATGCCCGCGCGCCGGACCCCAGAGACGGTGCCTGCCTGCTAGTCTCTGACCACTGGCCCGGATGCATTCCCTCGCATCCGGGCTTTTTTGCGCGATGGACGGCGCGGCACCGCTGCCGTATGACCCCGCAACAGCAAAGGGGATGGCGCATGGCGGATGACCGGTTGATCGTGGCAATGGACGTGCCCAACGTGCTCGACGGGCTGGAACTGGCCCGCACGCTGGGCGACAGCGTGAGCTTTTACAAGATCGGGCTGGGGATGCTGACCGGCGGCGGTCTGGCACTGGCCAATGAGCTCAAGGGCGAACACGGCAAGCGCATCTTTCTGGACATGAAGCTGTTCGACATCGGTGCCACGATCGAGGCCGCGGTGCGCGGGATCGCGCAGTTCGACCTCGACTTTCTCACCGTGCATGGCGACCCGCATGTGGTCCGCGCCGCCAAGGAAGGCGCGGCAGGCACTGACCTCAAGATCCTCGCTGTGACGATCCTGACCTCGCTCGACCGCAGCGACCTGGATGACAGCCTGATCCAGCCCGGTGCAATCTCCGATCTGGTCCCCGACCGGGCCGCCCGCGCGTTCGAGGCCGGGGCCGACGGTGTTATCGCCTCTCCGAACGAGGCGGCGGCGATCCGGACCCTGCCGGAGGCCGAGGGCCGGCTGATCGTGACGCCCGGAGTACGGCCCGTGGGCGCCGATCTGGGCGATCAGAAACGCATCGCGACCCCGGCACAGGCCATCGCGAACGGGGCCGATCATATCGTGGTCGGGCGTCCCGTCTGGCAATCGCCATCGCCACGCGACGCAGCCGACCGCATCCTGACAGAGCTGAAAAGCCCGCAGGCAACCGCGCCAAACCGTTGAATCAAAACGTAAAGCCGCGCTTGTCCACATCCCCCTGTGGATCAACAGGTTGTGGTTTCCACGCAACAGACCACACCATATCGGACGGTCAGGGAATCCTGACTGTGAAAACTCCCGGCCCGGTGGTAACTAGTATGTCAGGTGATACTCCCCGACGGACCGGCTCTTCCTGAGGTTCGTCACCTCCCCCCGCCCTCCCGCGGGGGGCCTTTCTACCTCCAGACACCGCGATCTACGCTGCGAACCCCAGCCAGGTAGTCCCGCAACCGCGGTTTGAACTGCGGCACCACCATCGCGTCATCCAGAAAGTCGTCCACCGTCATCAGCCGCCAGCCTTGCCCCTCGTCGCCCAGCACGATCTCCGCCTCCCGGACCGCCGGGATATGCGCTGCAAAGAACCATGCGATGTGACCGCTGCTGCTGCCATAGTCCCGCCCCCAGATCACCGCCGATGGCGGCACGGTCAGCGTCAGTTCCTCATGCGTTTCGCGCAAGGCACAGTCCAGCGGCGTCTCGCCCGGCTCGATCCCGCCACCGGGCAGGTCCCAGTGCGCGGCCCATAGCAGCCCGGGCGTGTCGTCGCGCTGCAAGGTGGCCAGCTTGTCGCCGACAAACAGCGCCAGTTTCGCCCCGATCACGCGTTGGTCCATGTGTTCATTCCCCACCCGCTGCGCTACACTTGCGCTGCCTAGCCACTTTGTCCGCCCATGCCCAGCCTCTGCCGCGATTGCCTGACCGAATTCGATGCCGAACGGCGCTGCCCTGCCTGCGGCAGCCCCCGGATCGTGCAACATCCCGAGCTTTTTGACCTGGGCATCGCCCATATGGATTGCGACGCGTTCTATGCGTCGGTGGAAAAGCGGGACGACCCCAGCCTCGACGGCAAGCCGGTGATCATCGGCGGCGGGCGGCGCGGCGTCGTCTCCACCGCCTGCTATGTGGCGCGCATCCGCGGCGTACGGTCCGCCATGCCGATGTTCCAGGCGCTCAAGCTGTGCCCCGACGCGGTGATCATCAAGCCGCGCATGGAGGTCTATGCCGAGGTCAGCCGCGCCATTCGTGCCCTGATGGAGGAACTGACCCCCGCCATCGAGCCCCTGTCGCTGGACGAGGCGTTCCTCGATCTGCGCGGCACCGTGCGGCTGCACGGCAAACCGCCTGCGGTGATGCTGGCCCGGCTGGTGCGCACGATGCGGGATGAACTGGGGATCACAGGCTCCATCGGGCTCAGCCACAACAAGTTTCTGGCCAAGGTCGCCTCGGACCTGGAAAAGCCGCACGGGTTTTCGGTGATCGGTGAGGGCGACACCGACGCGTTCCTGCGCGACAAGCCCGTGCGCCTGATCTGGGGCATCGGCCCTGCAGCGCAGACGTCATTGGACAAGGCGGGCATTCGGACGTTCTCGGACCTGTTGCGCTGGGATCAGACGGATCTGGTCGCGCGCTTCGGCTCCATGGGCGAGCGGCTGTACCATCTGGCGCGCGGGCAGGACCGGCGGCAGGTGACGCGCAACGCGCCAATGAAATCCATCAGCAACGAAACGACGTTCGGCGAGGACACCGCCGACCCGCACATCCTCGACGGGCACCTGTGGCGCATGGCCGAAAAGGTATCGGACCGTGCCAAGGCCAAGGGGCAGGCGGGCCGCGTCGTGACGCTCAAACTCAAGCGGCACAACCATTCAACCCTGACGCGGCGGGTGTCCTTGCGCGAACCGGCACAGCTGGCCGACACGATCTACCGCACCGCGCGTGCGCTCTTTGATCAGGTGCAGGGCGAGGGGCCGTTTCGCCTGCTGGGCTGCGGCATCAGCGACCTGTCGCAGGCCGAAGAGGCGGCCGCCGCCGGCGACCTGCTGGACCCCGATGCGCAAAAGCGCGGCGAGGCGGAGCGTGCGACGGACGCCATTCGCGCGCGGTTCGGGTCAGACGCGATCATGAAGGGGCGCGCGCTGCGCTGACGTCACTCGGCGGCGAGCGGCACGCGGGTCTGACCGATGCGCGAGATATCGGCGATCACGGTCTGCAAACGCTGGCGCACGGCGTCGAAATCAGCGTTGGGCCGGATCAACCGCTCGTTCATGTACAGCGCGCGGTCAATCTCCACCTGAATGGCGTGCTGGTGCCGCGACGGGCGGCCATAGGCCTGCGTGATATACGCTCCGGCAAAGGGCGCATTGCGCGCCACCGTGAAACCCGCGCTGGCAAAGGCGGCCTCGACCTCATCCACCACCGCGCTGGACGCCGCCGCACCGAACCGGTCGCCCAGCACGACGTCCGGGCGTTTGACGCCCGTGCGGGCAATCCCGTCCATCGCCTCGTGCGGCATCGAATGGCAGTCGATCAGCACCGCCTGCCCATGGCTCTGGAATGCGCCGTCCAGCAGCTTTTGCAGCATCTGGTGATAGGGCCGCCAATAAAGCGATATGCGCCGGTCCGCTTCGGTCATGGGCAGCTTGCCTCGGTAAATCGACCGCCCGTTGGCCACCACGCGGGGGATCACGCCAAGGCCACTGGCCACACGCGGGTTATGCCCCTGACGCCGCACACCCTCGATCAACGCGGGGTCCAGTTCATCGGCAGAGCGGTTCAGATCGACAAAGGCGCGCGGCGCGCCCGCCGTCAACAAGGGGGCACCGTATCGCGGCGCGGTGTCGAACAACTGGTCGACAAACGCATCCTCGGACGACCGGATCGTCTTTTCGTCCAGCAGCGTCGTGCCCACAAAGCTGCCCGGATAGTCACGCCCGGAATGCGGCGACGCGAACACAACGCAGCTGCTGCGTTTTTCCGGGTGTAGAACTTCGTAGGCAACCTTGGGCATGCACTCTCCTCTGCCGAGGAACATAGCCCATGTCGTCACAAAGCCAAAAGCCCTTGATCCCTGTTCCGACTCCTTTTATAGCACCCCTCACCCGGCGCGGACCTCCGCGCCTGCTTTTATTGTGGGCAACCGCTTTATCACGCAGGCAACGTTGTTTTCGCTGGTCAGAGTGGGCGATTAGCTCAGCGGTAGAGCACTTCGTTGACATCGAAGGGGTCACAAGTTCGATCCTTGTATCGCCCACCACTCCTATTCCGCCGCACGGGGCATCCCGCGCGGCACGTCACACCGGCACGCAGGTGCCAGAACGCAACCCGGCGCTGCTTCGCGCCATCGCAAAAGGGAAGAAGCGCCATGAAGGTTCGCAACTCGCTCCGCTCGCTCAAGAACCGGCACCGTGATTGCCGTGTTGTGCGTCGCAAGGGCCGCGTCTACGTCATCAACAAGACGCAGCGCCGGTTCAAAGCTCGCCAGGGCTAAGCTGCACCAGCGTAAAGTATCGAAAGGCCGTCCCGATCCGGGGCGGCCTTTTTCGTTGCGCGCAGCCTTGCGTGCACAGATGCACACCCCCTCGGCGCTTGCAGGCCGGCGGCGCGCCCTTACCTTTGCCCCAACCGCACCCAAGAAAGGCGCAGACATGAGCGATCCGACCTACACACCGCCCGCAAAATGGACCTGGGACCAGGACAGCGGCGGCAAGTTCGCCTCCATCAACCGGCCCATCGCCGGGGCCACCAAAGAACAGGACCTGCCCGTGGGCAAGCATCCGTTCCAGCTGTACTCACTGGCCACGCCCAACGGCGTCAAGGTCACCATGCTGTTCGAGGAATTGCTGGCCGCAGGCGAAACGGACGCGGACTACGACGCCTGGCTGATCGACATCGGCGAGGGTGATCAGTTCGGCTCCGGCTTTGTCGCGGCCAACCCCAATTCCAAGATCCCCGCGCTCGTCGACCGCTCGGGTGACACGCCGCTGCGCGTATTCGAAAGCGGTTCGATCCTGATCCATCTGGCGGAGAAATTCGGCCACTTCCTGCCGGCAGAAGGCCCGGCCCGCACCGAAGTGTTCAACTGGCTGATGTGGCAAATGGGGTCTGCGCCCTTCCTCGGCGGTGGCTTTGGCCACTTCTACGCCTATGCGCCGGAGAAATACGAATACCCCATCAACCGCTACGCGATGGAGGCCAAGCGCCAGCTTGACGTGCTTGACCGCGAGCTGGCCGAACGGTCCTTTATCGCGGGTGACGACTATTCCATCGCCGATATGGCGATCTGGCCATGGTACGGGCAGCTGTGCCTCGGGCGGCTCTATTCGGCGGCTGAATTCCTCGACGTGGAAAGCTACAAGAACGTCATGGCCTGGGCGCAAAAGATCGACGCCCGCCCCGCCACGCTGCGTGGCCGCATGGTCAACCGCGCCTTTGGCGAGCCGGAGCTGCAATTGCACAACCGCCACGACGCGTCCGACTTTGACACGCAGACGCAGGACAAGATCGGGGCCGCGTGACCTTGCCCGGGCCGCAGGCGCCGCTAGGTGATGGGTCAGCACAAAGGACCAGAACCCATGCGCCTGATCGCCCTCTGCCTTGCCACCACCCTTGCCCTGCCCGCCACGGCGGGGGTCACCGTGCAGTTTCGCGACGGCGCGCCCAAGGACCGGTTCACGCTGACCTATGAGGGCGCCTGCGCCCTCGGCCCGACACAGCTGGTGATCGATCTGGGCACGGCCCCTGCCGGGCTGATCTTTGACATCACGGCTGCCGGGGCTGGTGTGGACGTGTTCCAACCGCTGGAATGGGTGGAGGGTGCGGCGCAAACCTCGGACGTGACGGACGGCGACACCGCGCTGACCGTGTCGATGGACGCCTGGGCACCCGGAGAGGTACGCGCCTTTACCGTGGATATCGACGACACGACCAGCGGACGGCAGATCACCGTGGATGGCTCCGAGATGGTGGGCGCGACGCTGCGCGCAGACGGTCTGACCGCGCTTTTCGACGCAAGCGGCAGCGCAACGCTCCCGCTCGACCCCTGCACATCCTGACGGCTCACGATCCAAAGGAACGCGCTGCCGGGCACGGCTGAGGCCCGGCAATTGCCCACCGATCTGGCGGGGCAGCCAGATGCGCGCATAGTTCGGACTTCTACCTTACCGAGAATTATGCTACGCTAGGCTGTGCGTTGATCATTCCGCAGCGCAATTTTGTATCCGGGTCACCTTCATTTCAGACCCACCACATTTTGTTAAGGAGTTGGACATGACACGTCCTGTTCGTGCGGCATTTGCCGCACTTGTGGTGACAGCTACACCACTATCTGCACAACACATCACGGTGCCCGGCGTCGGCTGGGAAGGGGCAGGTGCCGGGGTCGCCATTGCGAACCTCGACAGCAACAGCCGCCCCGAAATGATCATGATGGCCTATGACGATCCTGCCCAGGGCAACACCTTTCGCTACCGCGTCGGTCGAAACCTGAACGCAAACGGCATCGCCACCAGTTGGTCCGGGATGGTCACCGTGCCGGGCGTCGGCTGGGAAGGTCAGGGCGCAGGCGTTGCCATTGGCAATATCGGGGGCAACAGCCGCCCCGACATCATCTTTATGGCCTATGACAACCCGCAGCAGGGCAACACGTTCCGCTACCGCGTGGGCCGTGACCTGAACAGCAACGGCGTGGCCGCCAGTTGGTCAAACCTGATCACCGTGCCCGGCGTCGGCTGGGAAGGCGCGGGCGCCGATGTCGCGCTGACCAACCTTGATGGCAACAGCCGTCCCGACATCATCCTGATGGCCTATGACGATCCCGCGCAGGGCAACACGTTCCGCTACCGCGTGGGCTACAACCTGAACAGCAACGGGGTCGCCGCCTCGTGGCAATCCGGCTTTGTGACCGTGCCCGGTGTCGGCTGGGAAGGTCAGGGCGCCGGTATCACGATCGGCAATTTCGGCGGCAATGGCCGCCCGGACATGGTCCTCATGGCCTATGACAACCCTGCCCGCGGCAACACGTTCCGCTACCGCATCGGGCTTGACCTCAACAGCTCCGGCGTGGCCACGTCGTGGTCGAACCCGCACGTAACCGAACCGGGTGTCGGCTGGGAAGGTCAGGGGGCCTCTGTCGCCGCTGCCGATTTTGCCGGTGACGGCACGCCAGACCTCGTGATGATGGCCTATGACAACCCGTCGCGCGGCAACACCTTCCGCTACCGTGTCAAACCGGACTTTGCGGTTTCGAATGTCAGCATCCCCTACTCCGTATCGCGCCACAACACCGCCGCCCTGACCAATGCCGAGGCCGACACGATCATGGCAGACATGAGCGAGGTCCTGCAGGTCAATGACGGCACCGGCGACCGCGAATGCCGGGTGGAATTCAGCCGTCAGGGCAATGTCGGGGTGTTCAACAACACCGACGGCGACGTGGACACGCAGGCCGAACTCAGCACGGTCTTTGGTGTCGCGGGCAACGTCAAGATCGTGGACAATGTGGACTGGTGCGCCGGTACGCTGAACACATCGTTCATCGGGTGCGGCCAGACGCCCGGCACGTCCTTTATCGTCGAACGGTTCGCGGCCAACATGGAAGGCATCCTCTGGGCCCACGAATACGGCCACAACGCCGGTCTGCCCCACAACACGAACAGCAACTTTCTGATGTTCGCATCCATCGGGACAAACCGCCTCCGCGTGACCGAGGCCGAGTGCAACGCCTTTGTCGGCTCTGCCGGGTCCAGCACCGCAACAGGTGCCAGCACGGCGGCAACGGCAACGCTTGTCGCGGCGGCGGGTGATGACCACGATCACGACCACAACCACGTCCACGACAAGAGCGAGCTGTTCGGCACGGATACATTGCCGCCGGTGCGTGAATTCGTCTCGCAGATCTACTTCCACGGCCTGCCGCTGGACATTGCGGCGGAATACGGACCCCGTGACGCGCAGGTGCTGGTCGACATGCTGAACGACCCCAAGCTGGTGGCCTTTCACGAAAATATCGGTCTGACGCTGGGCATGATCGGCGACACACGGTCGACTGAGGCGATGATCGAATACATCGACGCGGGCGGCGCGCCGGGCGATGACAGCCGTCAGGCCTACAAGGGCGTCGTCGGCGCAATCGTCGGTCTGGGCTACCTTGCCGGGCAAACCGGTGACGACCGGGCGGTCGGCTATCTGATCGAAGCCGCACAAGCCGCGCAGCCTGCGCAAAGGATGCAGCGCCTGACCGCACAGGCCGGTGGCAATGCCGCCGCACTGCGCAGTGACATCAGCCGCTATGCCATCCTGTCGCTGGGTGTGACGGGCGAACCGCAGGCCGAGACGTTCCTGCGCGACGTCCAGCGCAGCCCGCAACTGCTCGACATCGAACAACCGCCGCGCGATCTCGATGTCATCCTGCGCCAAAGCATCGACACCAACCTCCGTGTCAAACGGATCGGCATCGAAAGCTATGTGAAACCGCAGGACTGATCCTTGCGCCACTCGCGCTTCCGGGGCGCGCCGTCGGGCGCGCCCTATCCGTTTCGGCGCCCCACCTGACGGCAGATCAGGATCACCGGCAGCAGCCCCACCGCCACGATCACGAGGCTGGGCACGGCAGCGCCCGCCAGACGTTCATCCGACGCCAGCCGGTAGGCCTGCACCGCCAGCGTGTCGTAGTTGAACGGGCGCATGATCAGCGTGGCGGGCAGTTCCTTCATCACATCGACAAACACAATGAGCAGGGCGGTCAGCAGGCTCGGCGTCAGGATCGGAAGGTGGATGCGCCGCAGCGTGGCGAGCGGCCCCTGCCCCAGCGACCGGCTGGCGGCATCCATATTGACATGCACCCGCGCCTGCCCGCCCTCATAGGCCCCCAGCGCGGCCGCCAGAAACCGCACCATATAGGCAAAGACCAGCAACCAGATGGACCCGGTGATCAGCAGCCCGGTCGAGATATCAAAGGTGCTGCGCATCCAGGCATCAAGCCCGTTGTCAAACGCGGCAAAGGGGACGATCAGCCCCACGGCGATCACACCACCCGGCACCGCATAGCCCAACCGCGCCGCATAAGCCGCACTCGCCGACGGCGCGCCGGGCCGCGAGCGCTGGTAATAGCCCACGACGATGGCGGCCAGTACGGTGAGCCCCGCCGCCGTGCCCGCCAGCACCAGCGAGTTGCGAATAAATCCGAGGTAGCGCGGGCTCAGCAGGTCCTGTTCGGACCCGATCCCGAGGTTCAGCAGGATCAGCGCGGGCAGCACCGCGCCCAGCAGCACCGGCAGCCCGCACAGGCCAAACGCGCCCGCCGCCTGCCAGCCGCGCAGGCGCATCGGTGGCTGCGCCTGCCCGCTGCGGCTGGGATCGTGGTAGCGCGCATTGCCCCGCTGCGTGCGTTCCAGCACGGCAAAGAGCAGCGCAAAGGCCAGCAGGCACAGCGCCAGCTGCGCCGCCCCGGCCCGGTCGCCCAGCGAAAACCAGCTGGTGTAGATCCCGGTGGCAAAGGTCTGGACCCCGAAATAGGCGACCGTGCCGAAATCCGCGATCGTCTCCATCACCGCCAGCAGGACACCCGCGGCAATGGCGGGCCGCGCCAGCGGCAGGCTCACCCGTCTGAAGGCGGCCCAGGGGCTCGACCCCAGCGCACGGGCGGCTACAAAGGTGCTGCCGCTTTGCTGCAGGAACGACGCGCGCGCCAACAGGTAGACATACGGGTACAGCACCAGCACCAGCATCACCGCTGCACCGCCCAGGCTGCGGATTTCCGGAAACCAGTAGTCGCGCGGCCCCCATCCGGTCACGTCGCGCAGTGTTGTCTGCACGATGCCCGGATGGTCCAGCAAATCGGTATAGGCATAGGCCAGCACATAGGCCGGAAACGCCAGCGGCAGCACCAGCGCAATCTCCAGCAGGCGCACGCCGGGAAAGCGTGTCATCGTGACCAGCCATGCCGCCCCGACCCCGACGGCAAAGGTACCCATGGCCACCAGCACCACCAGCAACGCGGTGTTGGCCGCATAGCGGCCCAGCACCGTCTCCAGCAGATGGCCCACCGTGTCGGTCCCGCCCAGCACCGCCGCAAGTGCCACCGCCACCATCGGCAGCAGGCACATGCAGGCCACGACCCAGGCGATCACGACAATGCCGTGCGGGCCTGCCGCCCGGCGGGCGGAAACGGGGGATGTGGTCGCGTCGCTCATAAGTCCAACGCTTTATGTCAGGAACCCGTGCCGGGGGCCAGCCGCTTCAGTCGTAGCTGCGCTGGTCCTCGATCACCAGACCGTCACGCGGCAGCGTGCCCGGTGCCACAACCTCCACAACACCCTTCAGCTTGAGCACGTCCGTCACGCTTGCGGCGTAGTCCTCGGGCGTGCCGCCCGTCGCCTCCAGCTGCACGACCATCACGTCCTGCTCGCCCTCCCGCTGCGCGATCACCCGTGCGCGCGACACCGCATCATGCCGCGCCACCAGCGCCGCCACCTGCTCGGGCCGCACGAACATGCCCTTGATCTTGGTCGTCTGATCGGCCCGGCCCATCCAGCCCTTGATGCGCATGTTGGTCCGTCCGCAGGGACTCTGCCCCGGCAGCACTGCGCTCAGGTCCCCGGTGGCAAAGCGAATGAGCGGATAGTCGGGGTTGAGCGTGGTCACGACCACCTCGCCCACCTCACCCTCGAGCACCGGATCCCCGGTGCCGGGTGTCACGATCTCGACCACCACGCCTTCGTCCACGATCAGCCCCTCCATCGCCGCGCTCTCGTAGGCGATGTTGCCAAGGTCCGCCGTGGCATAACACTGCAGGCAGCTGATCCCCCGATCCTCATATTCCTGCCGCAAGGACGGAAACAGCGCCCCGCCGCCCACCGCCGCCTTGGTGATGCGCAGCGTGGCACCCATCTCGTCCGCCTTGTCGAGGATGACCTTCAGGTAATCCGGCGTGCCCGCATAGGCCGTGGTGCCGATGTCCCGCGCGGCGATCACCTGCGCCTCCGTCTGGCCCGTGCCCGCAGGCAGCACGCCCGCGCCAATCGCCGTGGCGCCGTTTTCAAACATGATGCCCGCAGGCGTCAGATGGTAGGAAAAGCAGTTCTGCACCACGTCCTGCGACCGGATGCCCGCCGCATGCAGGAACCGGGCAAAGCGCCACCAGTCCTTGCTGTCATGGCTGCCGGGCTCATAGATCGGCCCCGGGCTTTGGAAGACATGGCTGAACTGGCTGACCCCGGTGGTGAAACCGCCCAGCGGCGGATGCGCCTTTTGCGCGGCCCCAAGGTCCGCCTTGCGCAGCACCGGCAGCGCCGCCAGATCACCCACGCCCCCGATCTTGAGCGCATCGACACCGCCCAGCGTGTCGGCATAACCGGCCAGCCGCTGCGCGCGGCCCACCTGATCCTGCAAGGCCACCTTGAGGTCCCGCGCGCGGGTGTCCGCACTGCGGGTTTCCAGATCGTCGTAATGGGTCATGTCCCCTCCAAGAATTCAGACCGCCACACCAAAGAGGCGGCCAACAGCGGCGGTCACGGCCATCGCCGCCCCGCCCCAGATCATCACGCGCAGCGCAGCAGGCCCAAACGGCGCGCCACCGGCCCAAGCCCCCAAGGTGCCAAGACCGGCAAGCGCCACCATCGTCACGCTGACCACCACGGCGATCAAGGCACCCGCAGGCGCAAACCACGCCGCCAGAAGCGGTATGGCGGCAAACAGCATGAAGGTTACGCCCGACGCCGCCGCCGCCAGCAAGGGCTGCGCCGCCTGCTGATCCGACAGGCCCAGCTCGTCGCGCACATGCGCCTTGAGCGCATCGGCCCGCGTCAGCTCATGTGCCACCTGCCGCGCGGTGTCCGCGCTCAAGCCCCGTTCCACGTAGATGTCGGCCAGTTCGGCCTCCTCGCCCTCCGGATCATCGGCCAGGGCGCGCTTTTCCCGGGCAATATCCGCCCGCTCGAGATCCGATTGCGACGACACGCTGACATACTCGCCCGCCGCCATCGACATGGCCCCTGCCACAAGCGCTGCAACACCGGCCAGCAACACCGCCTCGATGCCCGGCTCCGCCGCCGCAACGCCGACGATTACGGACGCCGTCGACACGATGCCGTCATTGCCGCCCAGCACCGCCGCACGCAACCAGCCGGACCGTTCAATCAGGTGCGGATCGTCGGGATGCATGCTGCTCATGGCTGGGCCTTTCGGCGTGGCTGGTGGTCGGGCGTCAGGTCAGGCGGAGCAGATGCCGCCCCTTGGCCCACACTCTGGCGATCTCGCCGCGCAGTTCAAGCGTCGGCCCTGCTCAACGCCATCAGCTCAACCACCTCTTGCGTCGCCGGTACGACCGCACATCGCGGAACGACTTGCGGCCCTCTTCGGACATGCCAAGGTAGAACTCCTTCACATCCGGGTTCTCGCGCAGCTCCGCCGCCGGGCCGTCCATCACGACGCGCCCGCTCTCGAGGATATATCCATAATGAGCAAAGCGCAGAGCGACGTTAGTGTTCTGTTCGGCCAGCAGAAACGTCACGCCCTCATTCTCGTTCACCGATTTCACGATCTCGAAAATCTGCTCCACCAGCTGCGGCGCCAGCCCCATCGACGGCTCGTCCAGCAGGATCGTCTCGGGCCGCGACATCAGCGCCCGGCCAATCGCCGTCATTTGCTGTTCGCCGCCGGACGTGTAACCCGCCTGGCTCTTGCGCCGCTCCCGCAGGCGCGGAAAATAATTGTAGACCATCTCGAGGTCCGCCTGAACCGCCGCCGACCCGTCCGACCGCGTATAGGCCCCGGTCATCAGGTTCTCCTCGACCGTCAGGTGCTCGAAACAGTGGCGGCCCTCCATCACCTGCACGACACCGGCCTTGACCAGGTCCGCCGGGTCCATGTCAGCCGTGTTCGACCCGTGATAGGTGATCGCCCCCTTTGTGACCTCGCCCCGCTCGCTCGCCAGCAGGCCCGATATCGCCTTGAGCGTCGTCGTCTTGCCCGCGCCATTGCCGCCCAGCAGCGCGGTGATGCCCCCCTTGGGCACCTTCAACGAGACGCCTTTCAACACGAGGATCACGTGATTGTAGATCACCTCGATATTGTTGACCTCCAGAACGGTCTCCTGTTCGACAGCACTGTCCAGCATCTTCATCTCGCAAAATAAACTCAAAATCCGGCGGCCCGCATCACACGGGCCGCCGGGGTCATCTCACATCAGCCGCAGTTGGCGGGGATGTTGTTCTCGTTGGCATAGGACGCGCTGTCTTCCTCGATCAGCGGCCCGATGATGTCACCATCGGTCGGCTTGAAGTCCGAGATCAGCGACCATGTGCCCGCCGACGCGTCCCATTGGGTCACGCCAACCAGCGCGTTGCCACCGTGGTTTTCGCAGTTCACCGTGAACTCGGGCCCAAAGTTCGGCAGACCCAGCTCGCCCATCTTGGCTTCGGTGATGTCCAGCGCTTCCATGCCGTCACGCATCATCGCGGGCGTGATGTCAGCCACACCGTGGATTTCCTGCGCCTTCTTGGCCGCTTCGGCCGCCAGCATCGCCGCATAGAGACCGCGGTTGTACAGCACCGTACCGACCTGATCGCCAGCACCCGCAGCCTTGCCCGCATCCACCACATATTTCTGGATGTCGTCAAAAACCGGGAAATCGCTGCCCACACCGTGGAACGTCAGCGCCTTGTAGCCGGTCGCCGCGTCACCCGCAGGCAGCACGTCATTTTCCGAACCGGACCACCAGATGCCGATAAAGTTCTCCATCGGATAGCGGATGTTGGCCGCTTCCTGGATGGCAACCTGGTTCATCACGCCCCAGCCCCACATCAGGACAAAATCGGGACGCTCACGACGGATCTGCAACCACTGCGACTTCTGCTCCTGACCGGGGTGATCCACGGCCACTTCCATCAGCTCGAACCCGTGCTTCTCGGCAAGGCCCTGCAGCGTCCGGATCGGCTCCTTGCCATAGGCGGAGTTGTGGTAGACCAGCGCGATCTTCTTGCCGGAGATGTCGTTGCCATTGGCCTCCAGCAGGTAGTTCACCGCACCCGATGCACCATCCCAGTAGTTGGCAGGATAGTTGAACACGTGGCTGAACACGTTGCCGTTCTTGGCCGACGTCCGACCATAACCCATGGAGTGCACGGGGATGCCATCCGCCGTCGCCTTGGGGATCAGCTGATAGGTGATGCCCGTGGACAGCGGCTGATACACCAGCGAGCCTTCGCCCTTGGTGGCCTCGTAGCATTCCACACCTTTTTCGGTGTTGTAGCCCGTCTCGCATTCCAGAATGCGCGCCGGTACACCGCCGATGCCGCCATCCCGCTCGTTCAGCAGCGTCATGTAGTCGGCATAGCCATCGGCAAAGGGGATCCCCCCCGCCGCATATGGCCCCGTCCGGTAGCTCAGCGACGGGAACACGAGGTCCGCCATCACCGGCCCTGCCGCCATCACGGCGGCCACTGCCATTGTCGTCAGTTTCATCTTCATCGGTTGTTTCCTCCCTTTGGTTTTGTCCGATGTCTTGACGCAAGATGGGCAATATTGCCCATCCTACGCACCGCTCCCCTCTAATGCGGGAACGGCCACAGTCTCAGTTTCTCCTTACCCACGCGCCACAGCTGCGCAATGCCGTGCGGTTCATAGCGCAGGAAGATGATGATGAGCGCGCCCACGATCACCAGCTGGAAATGCGCCACGATATCCGTGGGCCAGCCCAGCATGTCCACGCCCACGATCTTGAGCGCGACCGGCAGCACCACAAGGAACGCCGCCCCCGCGAACGACCCAAAGATCGAGCCCAGCCCGCCGATGATGATCATGAACAGCACCAGGAATGATTTGGTGATGCCAAAGACCTCGCCCACCTCGACCGCGCCCAGGTAGACGGCAAAGAACAGCGCCCCCGACACGCCGACAAAGAAGGACGACACCGCAAAGGCCGTCAGCTTGGCCTTCAGCGGGTTCACCCCGATGATCTCGGCGGCGATATCCATATCCCGGATCGCCATCCACTGCCGCCCCATCGCCCCGCGCGTGAGGTTGCGCGCAATGATCGCGGCCCCCACGGTAAAGACCAGACAGAACAGGTACGTGGCCCAGGCATCCGTATTGGCCCCCGTCACCGGAATGCCGAACACCGTCCGTTCGGGTGCGTTGATCTGGCCGGAGGCGGAGTAGTTGTAGAACCACGACACCTTGTTAAACATCCACACGAGAAAGAACTGCGCCGCCAGCGTCGCCACCGCCAGGTAAAACCCCTTGATCCGCAAGGACGGCAGGCCAAAGGCCGTGCCGACAACGGCCGTAATCCCCCCCGCCGCAATCACGTGGAAAAAGATGTTCACATCCGGAAAGGCCGTCATCAGCTTGTAACAGGCATAGGCCCCCACAGCCATGAAGCCCCCGGTGCCCAGCGACACCTGCCCGCAATAGCCCGTCAGGATGTTCAGCCCAATCGCCGCGATCGCATAGATCAGGAACGGCAGAAAGATCGAATTGACGAGGTAATCCGTCATCACAAAGGGCATGACCAGCAGCGCCACCGCCAGCACCACGTAATAGCGATACCGGTCAAACCGGATCGGAAAGGTCTGGCTGTCCTGCGGATAGGTCGTCGAAAAATCCCCGGCCTCACGGTAAAACATCAGCTTTGTCCTCCCCTTGGGCCACAGCCCGGTCGTGTCTTTGCCACCCGCACCGCTGTTAACCCGGCCTTAACCAGCCCGTCAGCTTTCGGCGCGCTGCCACATTCTTTCCCAATTTCGCCGCCACCTTGGCCGCGGGAAAATGGAGTGGGTCTGATGACTGCAATTCTGGATGACATCCGTCGTCTCGACGCAGCGCATGCGCGGGGCGAACTGAGTGCCGTGGAACTGGCCGCGGCCAAAGCGCGGCTGATGGATTCCATCCCCGACGTCTCCGCCGACCCGGCCGAACCCTTGCCACCTGAAAAACGCCGCAACGGGCTGGTGCCGATGCTCATGCTCTGCGCGGTAATCCTGGTGGTCTGCGCAGGTGCCGCCCTGCTGCTGACCGGTGATCTGCTGCTGTCATCCACGCTGGCCATCACCGTGCTGGCGGCCTTCACTGTCATGCTCTTCCGCCAGCTCGAATGATCCTGCGTGGTTTCCGGGCGGGCGGGTCTCATTGAGCAACGCTCAATGGGGTCGCTCGAACGGACCATCTCACACGCGCTCAATGATCTTCTCCCCAAACAGCCCCTGCGGCCGGAACACCAGAAACACCAGCGCCAGCACGTAGGCAAACCAGTTTTCCGTCGCGCCGCCCACCATCGGCCCGATGGCAAACTCGAACAGCTTTTCACCCACCCCGATGATCAGCCCGCCCACAATGGCCCCGGGGATCGAGGTGAACCCGCCCAGCATCAGCACCGGCAGCGCCTTGAGCGCGATCAGCGACAGCGAAAACTGCACGCCGGATTTCGCCCCCCACATGATACCCGCCACCAGCGCGACAAACCCCGCAACCGACCAGACCAGGATCCAGATGTAGTTCAGCGACACGCCCACGGACAACGCCGCCTGATGGTCATCCGCCACCGCCCGCATCGCGCGGCCCTGCTTGGTGTATTGCGAAAACACCACCAGCGCCGTCACCAGCAGGATCGCAATGATCGTCGCGGTGATGTCCAGATTGTCCACGAACATCCCGAACGGCTGATTGAACAGAGCGGCGGAAAATTCATCAAAGGCCAGGTTCATGCCCTGCGGCAGACAGGTGCCCTCGGCCAGACACACGTCCAGCTTCTTGATCTCCGACCCCCACATCAGGTCCGCCACCCCTTCGAGGAAATAGGCCAGCCCGATGGTCGCCATGAACAGGATGATCGGCTCCTGCCCCACCAAATGCTTGAAGATGTAGCGCTGCACCGCCCAGGCGAGCGCGATCATCACCACCACTGTCAGCAGAATGGCGAGGATCGAATGCACCTCCCACCCGAAATAGTGGACCTTGGTCCCGAAAATCGCGTTGATCAGATGCGCAAACGGCACCTGCCCGTTCTGGATACCGACAAAGGTCATCGCCGCAAACAGCGCCATAACCCCTTGGGCAAAGTTGAAAATCCCCGACGCCTTGAAGATCAGCACAAACCCAAGGGCCACAAGCGCATAAAGCACCCCGGCCATCAGCCCGTTCAGGATGACTTCCATCGCAAAGAACATTTGTTCAGGCATCGTTTATCCCTTCACTCCCATAGACGTGCAGAACGCCGCCGCTGTCGGCCCCGTTGTCGCGGCAAAGACGACCCGGTCGCCTGCGCCCGCATTGAACAGCACGTAGATATCCGGCGCAGCCGCCCCGCAATTGGCATAGGCCTTTTGCGGCCCCGGAAAATTCAGCTCCTGCAACCCGTTCGAGCGCAGCGCGGCATCCGCCGCGATCCAGCCCGTTGTCACAAAGGCCGGCCATTGCGGCGACGCAGGCCCACTGCCGGAGCAACTCCATGTCCCCGGCGCGGTCGACGTTCCGCGCGTATAGTCAAAGCTGAGCGCGAAATCGAAATTACCAAACGACCCCGGCGGGTACACGATGGTGCGGTCGATCCCGCTCTCATCCGCGTCCTGATCCATCACCGGCGCCTGAAAGGCATAATCGCCGTCCGGCTGCGCCGCGATGTAACGTGCGCATTCCGCAATGGCCGCGTCAAACGCCTGCTCGCCCTGCGCCCAAAGCGCGCCCGGTATCAGGACGAAAAGGGCCAGCCACCTCATTGCGCCGAAACCCCCATCAAATCCGCCGTGTGGTCCCGTAGCGGCTGGTAACTCACCCGCAGCCGCGTCAGCCCCTCGAATGTCAGGTTCCAGTTCAACGTCACCTCCGTCACCCGCCCGTCCGTGCGCGGTGCGGCCAAAAACGCCGCCGCATAGGCCCGGTCCATCGTCACGCGAGACACCGGCTCAAACCCGGTCGTCGACACAAACCGCGCGCCCGCACCTGCACGCCACGCCTCATAGGCCGGCAAGACCTCGGAATAGGCCAACCCGTGCGTGATCACCTCGCAGGCGGGCTCATCATACATGAACACGACCAGCGTGCCCGGCATCTCCGTCTCCTGATAGCCCAGCACATAGGAATTCAGCGTGCTCTCGAAATAGCGCCGGAACGTGCGCGGCACCGGCATGATCTGGCGCGGCGACAGGCTCGCCGGGTCGTCCAGGTAGGGCAGGCACTGCGCCTCGATCACCGCGCACAAGCCCGCCATGCCCGCCTGAGCCGGATCGCAGATCGGCGGCTCGTCGGCCTGCGCGGGCCGCGCCGCCATCAGCATGAACGCGAGGATGCACCACAGCGGTGCACAGGTTGTGCACAGGGTGTGCACGACGTGTGACAGGCGATTTTCAGTCATGCGACACCCCGAGGTACGCGTCGATCACATCCTGGTTGCTGCGCACCTCATCCGGTGTGCCATCGCCGATCTTCTTGCCATAATCCATGACGACAACACGGTCCGACAGGTCCATCACAACGCCCATATCATGCTCGATCAGCGCAATCGTGGTCCCGAATTCGTCATTCACATCAAGGATAAAGCGGCTCATGTCCTCCTTCTCCTCAACGTTCATCCCGGCCATCGGCTCATCCAGCAGCAGCAGCGACGGCTCCGCCGCCAGCGCCCGCGCCAGCTCCACCCGCTTTTTCAACCCATAAGGCAGCCGCGACACCGGCGTCTTGCGGATCGCCTGAATCTCAAGGAAATCGATAATCTTTTCAGCGACTTCACGGTTTTCAGTCTCTTCCGTTTCCGCCTTGCCCTTCCACAGCGCCTGCGAAAACATCCCCGTCTTCATATGCGTCAGCCGCCCGGTCATGACGTTGTCCAGCACGCTCATCCCCTCGAAGAGCGCGATGTTCTGAAACGTCCGCGCAATCCCCTGACGCGCCACCTCAAAGGGTTTCATCGGCGGACGCGGCGCACCCTTGTAGTACACCTGCCCCTCCTGCGGCACATAGAACCCCGAAATCACGTTCAGCATCGACGATTTCCCGGCCCCGTTGGGCCCGATGATCGCCCGGATCTCGCCCTCGCGAATATCGAACGAGATATCCTTGATCGCCTCAACCCCGCCAAATCGCAGGGTAATATTGCGCATCTCCATCACCACAGGGCCAATCTGCCGCCCATCGGCCGTCACATATCCGTCCGTCTGATCAAGCATGACACGCCTCCATCGCCCGCCGCTTTGGGGGCATGTTAACTATTTTATGCGCAGGATCGCAGCACACCGGACTGGAGGTCTCACGATGTTTGACACACTGGAACGCCGCTACCTGTTGCAACTCGCCCATAAATGCCGCCGCGAGGGGCTCAGCGCCGCCGACACCCGCAAGATCATGCGTCGCAGCATCGGCGCGTTTACCGGCGACAACCGCCTCGCGTGCGCCGTCCGCCACGTATTCGCGCCTGACTGACCCCGTCTTTGTCCCCCAAAAATCCTCCCCGAAGGGCCGATAGACCACCGGGCCCAACGCCACATGATCAGCGCCCAACGGGAGGGTGGGTGGGGCGATGCCCAACGGGCGAGCGTCACGCATCATCACTCCGCCGCCATCTTCTGCGCCGCCAGCTGCACCGCCGCCGAACGCACCGCCAACGTGGCCGAGATCGAGCCCTTGCGCCCGTCCTCATAGGTGACCTCGGTCACCGTCGACACCTCGGTTGACCCGTCATAGAGCGCTGCAATGATGTCGGCATATTTCTCCTCGATGATCCGCCGCCGCACCTTTCGGGTCCGCGTCAGCTCGCCATCATCCGCATCCAGTTCCTTGTGCAGCACCACAAACCGGTGCACCTGACAGCCCGACAGCATCTCGTCCTCGGCCACGGACCGGTTCACCTCTTCCACATGCCCCTGGATCGCCTCCAGCACATGGGGATGCTGCGCCAGTTCCTGATAGGAGCCGTACCCGATATTGTTCCGCTCCGCCCAGTTGCCCACCGCCGTCAGGTCGATGTTGATAAACGCCGTGCACTCATCCTTGCCGTTGCCGAACACCACCGCTTCCAGGATGTTGGGATAGAATTTCAGCTTGTTTTCAACATATTTCGGCGCAAAAAGCGCCCCCGACGCCATCTGCCCCACATCCTTGGCCCGGTCGATGATCCGCAGATGCCCGCTGTCCTTCTCGATAAACCCGGCATCCCCCGTGGCCACCCAGCCCTCTGCATCCTTGGTGCCCGCGGTGCTCTCGGGGTTCTTGTAATACTCCACAAACACGCCCGGCGAGCGGTAGAACACCTCGCCATTCTCGGCGATCTTCAGCTCCACCCCCGGTGAGGCCACGCCGACCGTGTCGGACCGCACCTCGCCATCGGGCTGCGCCGTGATGAACACCGTCGCCTCCGTCTGCCCATAGAGCTGCTTGAGGTTGATCCCCAAAGACCGATAGAAATCAAAGATTTCCGGCCCGATCGCCTCGCCCGCCGTATAGCCCACACGCACATTGCTGAACCCAAGCGTGTTCTTCAGCGGCCCATAGATCATCAACTCGCCCAGACTGTATGTCAGCCGGTCCATGAGGCTCACCGGCTCACCATCGAGGATCGCCGGCCCCACCTTGCGCGCATGATCCATAAAGCGACGGAACAGCCATTGCTTGAACCGCCCGGCATCCTCCATCCGGATCATCACCTGCGTCAGCTGCATCTCGAACACCCGCGGCGGGGCAAAATAGTAGGTCGGCCCGATCTCACGCAGATCCACATGCATGGTGTCGGCGCTTTCGGGGCAGTTCGTACAAAACCCCGTCCACAGCGCCTGCCCCACGGAAAAGATGAAATCCCCCACCCACGCCATCGGCAGATAGGCCAGAATTTCATCACTCTGCCGCAGCCCGTCAAATTCCGACGACGACTTGGAGGTCTCGATCACGTTGCGGTTCGACAGCACCACGCCCTTGGGCTTGCCCGTCGTGCCCGAGGTATACAGCATCACGCAGGTGCTGTCGTAATCCAGCACATCCACACGCGCGTTCAGCGTCGCCAGCAGCTCGTCCCGCTTGGCCCGCCCCACGTCCTGAACATGGGAATACTGATGCAGCTTGGTGTGGTCGTATTTCCGCAATCCCCGAGGGTCGAGGTAGATCATCTGCTCGAAGCCGGGCAACCTGTCCTGCACCTCGATCACCTTGTCCACCTGCTCCTGATCGCCCACCACGACGAACCGCGCACCGCAATGATCAAGCACGTAGGCCATCTCTTCGGCCACCGCATCCTGATACAGCGGCACCGGCACCGCGCCGCACATCTCCGCCGCCACCATCGACCAATAGAGGTACGGCCGGTTCCGTCCGATGATCGCCACATGATCGCCGGGCGCCAGCCCAAGGTCGAGCATCCCAAGCGCCAGCGCCTCGATCTCGTCGCATGTCTCGCGCCAGGTCCAGCTCTGCCAGATGCCGAACTCTTTCTCGCGATAGGCGGGGGCGTCCGCATAAATCTGCGCGTTGCGCCGCAACAGGGCCGGCAGCGAATACAGATCATGTTCGCCCTTGGGCGTTCCACTCAACGTCTGATCCTCCCGTACGATCCTCCACCGCAGTGGGGCCGTATTTGAACACTTGTTCGATTCTTGTATCACACAAGAATGACCCTTCCGCGCCGCAGGTCAATCATTTCGTGGAAATTGCGCAAATGGTTGCGCCACCAGTGCTTCTTCTCTTGGAAAATACGGGCGGGGAGTTTGAGGGGTGCAACCCCTCATCAGCAAAAATGAATCGCGTGCGCCGTCAGGCGCTCATCCGGATCACTCCGCCGCCACAGCCCCCGCCACCGCTTCGACGCGCACCGCCGAGAACTTGAATTCCGGGATCTTGCCATAAGGGTCGACCGCCGGGTTGGTCAGGATGTTCGCCGCCGCCTCGACAAAGGCAAAGGGCAAAAACACCATGTCTGGTGCCACCGCCCTATCCTCGCGCGCCATGATCTCGATCGACCCGCGCTTGGTCGTCAACCGCACCGTGTCGCCCGGCACCGCGCCCAGTTTGCGCAGGGTCGAGGGGTGCAGCGAACAGTTCGCCTCCGGCTCCACCGCGTCCAGCACCTTCGACCGCCGCGTCATCGACCCGGTGTGCCAATGCTCCAACTGCCGCCCCGTGGTCAGGATCATCGGATAGTCCGCATCCGGCACATCGTCCGGCGCGATCACCGCCGCGGGTGTGAACCGCGCCCGCCCGTCGGGCCGCGGGAACCCGTCGCCAAACACAATCGGCTGCCCCGGGTCTTCGGGCGACAGCGACGGATAGGTCACCGCATTTTCCCCCTCGAGCCGCGCCCAGGTGATGTTGTTGAGGCTGCCCATGTTCTGCTTCATTTCCGCAAACACATCCGCCGGGCTCTCGTAGGCCCAGTCCAGCCCGCAGCGCCTGGCAAGCTCCACTTCGATCCACCAGTCCTCACGCGCCGCACCGGGCGGCGGCACCGCCGGCCGTCCCATCTGAACTTGCCGGTTGGTGTTGGTCACGGTCCCCGACTTTTCGGCAAAGGCCGAGGCCGGCAGGATCACATCCGCATAGTTCGCCGTCTCAGTCAGGAAAATATCCTGCACCACCAGATGATCGAGCTTGGCCAAGGCATCCCGCGCATGTTCTACATCCGGGTCCGACATGGCCGGGTTTTCACCCAGCACATACATCGCCTTGATGTCCCCATCATGGACCGCATCCATGATCTCGGTCACTGTCAGTCCTTTTTCGCCGGAAAAGTCCCCGGACCCCCAGACTGAGGTAAAGGCCGACCGCACCACGTCATCCGTGACCGGCTGATAGTCCGGCAGAAACATCGGGATCAGCCCCGCATCCGACGCGCCCTGCACGTTGTTCTGCCCGCGCAGCGGGTGCAGCCCCGCCCCGGGCCGCCCCACCTGCCCGCACATCAGCGCCAGCGAAATCAGGCAACGCGAATTGTCCGTGCCGTGGATGTGCTGCGACACGCCCATCCCCCAAAAGATCATGCCCGCTTGCGCCCCGGCAAAGGTCCGCGCCACATCGCGCAGCACATCCGCCTCGATCCCGCAGATATCGGCCATCTTCTCGGGGGCAAACCCCTCCAGATGCGCCTTCTCAGCCTCCCAGTTTTCGGTATAGGCCTCGATATACTGCTGATCGTACAGCCTCTCTTCCACGATCACATGCATGATCGCATTCAACATCGACACATCCGCACCGGGCCGGAATTGCAGCATATGCGAGGCAAACCGCTTCAGCGCCTGTCCGCGCGGGTCCATGACGATCAGCTTGCCGCCCCGCTTGGTGAACTGCTTGAAATAGGTGGCCGCGACGGGGTGGTTCTCGATCGGGTTGGCCCCGATCACAATCGCCACATCCGCATTCTCGATCTCGTTGAATGTCGCCGTGACCGCCCCCGACCCCACATTCTCCATCAGCGCCGCGACCGAGCTGGCATGACACAACCGCGTACAGTGATCCACGTTGTTGTGGCCAAAGCCCTGCCGGATGAACTTCTGGAACAGATACGCCTCTTCGTTCGTGCACTTGGCAGAGCCAAAGCCCGCCACCTCGCGCCCGCGCCCCTTCAGACCCGCGGCCGCAAAATCCAGCGCCTCGTCCCAGGTCGCCTCGCGAAACACCTCGCCCCAGTTGCCCGGGTCCACATTCAGCCCCTTGGCCGGCGCATCCTCGCGCCGGATCAGCGGTTTGGTCAGCCGATGATCGTGGTGGATGTAGTCAAAGCCGAACCGCCCCTTGACGCACAGCCGCCCCTCATTCGCGGGTCCATTGATCCCCTCGACGAACTTGACCCTGTCATCCTTGACCTTGAGCGACACCTGACAGCCCACACCGCAGAACGGGCAGATGCTTTCCACCTCGCGGTCATAATCCTTGCTGTCGCCCACCTGAGCCTCGTCCACCACAGTCGCAGGCATCAACGCCCCCGTCGGGCAGGCCTGCACACATTCACCGCACGCCACGCAGGTCGAGGCCCCCATCGGATCGGCAAAATCAAAGGTCGGATAGGCGTCATGCCCCCGCCCCGCCATGCCGATCACGTCGTTGACCTGCACTTCACGGCAGGCCCGCACGCAAAGCCCGCACTGGATGCATGCATCCAGGTTCACGCTCATCGCCACGTGGCTGTCATCCAGCAGCGGAATGCGCTCCGCCTCCAACTTGGGCAGGCGGCTTTGGGCCACGCCGTTGGCCTCCGCCATGTCCCATAGATGCGCCGAGCGGTCATGCGCAATCTCGCGCTCCGGCTGATCGGCCAGCAGCATCTCGACCACCATCTTGCGCGCACCTTCAGCCCGCGCAGAATTGGTCCTGACCACCATGCCCTCAGAAGGTTCGCGAATGCAGGACGCAGCCAACACCCGTTCGCCCTCGATCTCCACCATGCAGGCCCGACAATTGCCGTCCGGGCGGTAGCCGGGCGCGGGCTTGTGGCACAGATGCGGGATCACCAGGCCGCGGCCATGGGCCACTTCCCATATGGTCATGCCAGCCTCCGCCTGCACCTGCTCACCGTCCAGAGTGAATGTCACCGTCTCGGTCATCGCACCCGTCTCCCTGATCTCGCACCGTTCTAGCGCGCGCCACCCCCCAAGCAGACTCCCATTCCCGACACCAAAACCCGTTTTCGCGGCGCGCCCGTTTCCGAAACGCGCCACCCGGTGCCAATCCGCGCGCCTCCCCGTCTCTGTCCCAAAAAAATCCCCGCCGGAGGCTCCCGTCCTTTCCACATCGCCCGCCCCCGCATAGAAAGGCGATAACCAAACAACAGGCACCTTATGTCCCACATCACGCTCATCCGCCACGGTCAGGCCAACACGCACGCCACCGACGAGGTCAGCTATGACCAGCTCAGCGCGCTTGGCCGCCAGCAATCGGCCTGGCTCGGGGACCATATGCGGGCCACGCACCAGCACCACACGCGGCTTTATACAGGGACGCTCAAGCGGCACCGCCAGACGGCGGAGGCGATGAACACCGGGCTCACCCCGACCGAGGATGCCCGGCTGAACGAGCTGGAATACTTCACAATGGCGCGGGCGCTTGAGGCCGAGCATGGCATCAGCGCGCCCGACGATCCCAGCCAGTTCGTCCACCATTTTCCCGTGGTGCTGACGCATTGGCAGAACGACCGGCTCGAAGGCGCGCCCGAACGGTTCTCGGCCTTCGAGGCGCGCATCCGCGACGCGCTGGTCGAGATCGGCGAAGGCGTGGGGCCCGCACTTGTCGTCACCTCGGGCGGGCTCATCGCGATGACCATGCGGCTGCATCTGGGGCTCGACGTGGGTGCCATGGCAAATGTGGCGCTGGCGATCTTCAACACGTCCGTGCACCGGCTGCACCCCATCGGTGGCACCTGGTCGCCGGTCCTGTTCAACGCGATCCCGCATCTCGAAGCGCCGGACCGCCACCACGCACACACGCATGTCTGAGGCCCGCATGAAGCTTTTTGCCGCCCCCCGCACCATCTCCGTTGCCGCCGCCATAGCCCTCGAAGAGGCGGGCGTGGATTACGACCTGCACATGCTCGATTTCGCCAGCGGCGCGCAGCGCGAGGACGCCTATCTGGCCATCAACCCCAAGGGCCGCGTGCCCGCGCTGATGCTGGAGAACGGCACGATCCTGACCGAAACCGGGGCCATCCTCGACTTTGTCGCCGCACATGACCCACGGCTGATGCCCGCTGATCCGGTCCACGCTGCACAGGCGCGCAGCGTCATGTACTACCTCGCATCGACCATGCATGTGAACCACGCCCATATGAGGCGCGGCCACCGCTGGGCCGATACCGAGGCCAGCTGGGCTGACATGGCCGCCAAGGTGCCGCACACAATGGCCGAGAACGCAACCTTCGTTGAGGAGAACTGCATCACCGGGCCATTTGTGCTGGGCGCGCACGTCTCGATCGCGGATTGCTACCTCTATGTGGTGTGCACGTGGCTGCCCGGGGACGGCGTCGATCTGGCCCCGTTCCCGCGCATCCGCGCCTTCATGGCCGCGATGGAAGGTCGCCACAGCATCGAGGTGATGCACGCCAAGGGGCTGCTGACATGACGCATCTGTGGGTGCGCGCCGAACAGCGCGACAACGAAACCCGCGTCGGCCTGACCCCCGAGGGTGCGGCCAAGCTGATCAGCGCCGGCCTCACCGTCACGGTCGAGGCCAGCACCAGCCGCTGCATCCCCATCGACCGCTACCGCGCCGCAGGCGCACAGATCGCGCCCGAAGGCGCTTGGACCGGCGCGCCACAGGACGCCATCATCTTTGGTCTCAAGGAACTGCCTGAGGACGGCACATCACTGCCGCATCGCCACATCATGTTTGGCCACGCCTACAAGGGCCAACCGGCGGGTCAGGCGCTGCTGCGCCGTTTTCAGGCGGGTGGCGGAACGCTCTATGATCTGGAATACCTGGTGGATGCGGACGGGCGGCGCGTCGCCGCCTTTGGCTACTGGGCGGGCTATGCCGGTGCGGCGGTTGCGCTGAAATGCTGGGCGGCACAGCAGCGCGGCGCGCTGGCCGGTGCGGTTGGCACCTATCCCAGCGCCAACCACATGCTCGCCGATCTGCAATCCGATCTGGTCGCGACCGGCACGCACCGGCCAACGGCGCTGATCATCGGCGCGCTGGGGCGCGTCGGCACGGGTGCGGCGGATCTGTGCACTGCGATGGGCGTGCCCACGACGCGGTGGGACATGGCCGAGACCGCCCATGGCGGCCCGTTCCCCGAGGTGCTGGCGCATGACCTCTTTTTCAACTGCATCCTGGCCCGGCCCGGCACGCCGGTATTTGTGCCCGCCTCCGCCCCGCATGCGGCGCGCAGGCTCAGCGTGATCGGCGACATCGCCTGCGACCCGGACAGCGACTTTTCCCCGATCAAGGTTTACGACCGGACCACCACGTGGGAGGCCCCCGCCTTGCGGGTGCACGACACCCCACCGCTGGATGTGACCGCCATCGACAACCTGCCGTCCATGCTGCCGGTCGAAAGCTCGGAGGATTACGCCGAACAGCTGCTGCCAAGCCTGCGCACCCTGCCGCAACTCGACGCAAGCGTCTGGGCCCGCGCCAAGGCGCAGTTTGATCAGGCCTGTGCTGCCCTCTGACCCGTGGGCTCAGGCAAAGTGGATCAGACCGGATTCGCTTTCGCCCAGCTCTTCGCCCATGGCTTCCATCCCGGCCTCGATATGGTCGGTGAAATGCGGCGTGCCCAGAATGTAGTCGGCGCAAGGGGTGGTCGCCTCTGCCGCCGCGGTATCCAGCGCTTCCTGCCATTCCTCGGCCTCGAACGCGCCGCGCCCGATCCACATCACGGCAACCAGTGCCGCCTGTTCATCCTCGCCCAAGCGGTCGATGACGCCGCGCAATTCCGGCTCTGCCCGGTCCAGTTCGCGGCCCATCAGTACGATCTGCGCCAGCAAGTCCCTGTTCAGTTCGGTATCCATAACGAATCCTCCTGGACCCGAGGATGCGCCACGTTAGGGAACGCGTCTTTGATCCCGCTCAAATGGGCGCCGGTTCAGGCTCAGCGGGCAAAGATACGGTAATAGAGCCAGTCGGGCAGGAATTGCCCCACCCGAAAGAACAGCGAAAAGATGGTTGGAAAGCTTTTCTTGAAGCTGTCGGTGAGCATCAGCTCGAACATCTCGCGCGCGGCCACCTCCGGCTCCATGAGGAACGGCATCTCGAACTGGTTCTTGTCGGTCAGCTGCGTCTTGATAAAGCCTGGGTTGGCCACCTGAACCCGCACGCCTGTGTTGCGCAGATCGGCGTACATGCATTCGGCCAGCGACATGGTCGCTGCCTTGGACGCCGTGTACCCAATGGAACCGGGCAGGCCCCGGAACCCGCTGAGCGACGAGGTGATCACCACGTGGCCTGCATCCTTTTCGACGAATTGCGGCATGACCTGCCCCAGCACGCGCATGAACCCGGTAAAGTTCACGTCGGCCATCGCCACGCCTTCCTCGGCGTTCCAGTTCCTGGCGGAAAAGGGCCAGTAGACCCCGGCCAGCAGCACGACCCCGTCGATGTCGCCGATGGCTTCGGCGGCGGCAGCGACACTTGCATCATCGGAAATATCGACGGTCTGCGCGGTCGCCTTGCCCGGCAACTCCTCCACCAGCGACGCCAGCTTGTCCGCCCCGCGCGACGACACGATCAGTTCGATCCCCGCCCGGCTCATGTGATGGGCGAGCGCGCGCCCCAGTCCGTCTCCGGCCCCAACCAGCCAATACCGTTTACCCGTCAAGTCAATCGCACTCATGCTGCTTCTTTCATGTCCTGTTCTGCCGGGCGCATGGTGGCGACCAGTTCGGCCACCTTGATCCCGTATTTACGGAACTGCGACCGGTTCACGATCGTTCCGTTTGGCGCCAGATACATCCAGTCGACCGTATCCAGCACGTGGCCACCGGCGCTGTCGGGCAGCCGGTAACGGTATTTGAGTTGCACGGAGCTGCCCATTTGCTGGCCGGAGCCTTCGCCCACGACATCATTGGCCAGCGCCTTGATCCGCCCGTCATTGCCCAGCGTCAGATGCCAGGAGCGTTCCTGCTGCGACCCGTCGTCGTAGGTGAACAGCTCGTTCATGGTGCCGACATTGCCGTCCCAGTGGCAGTCAAACTCCCCCACAAAGCGGGACGATACGCGGCCCGACGGGCCGTAGATCACGCCCTCGCAGATGATCGGGCCGTTGAGATGCGTGCGCAGATCGAACTGTGAGGGCCCGTCGGTGTAGTCGTCGGGGCGCTGCGCGAGGAAATCGGCATAGCGCGAGCGTGACCAGACCAGCGCGGCCATGGTCAGCGCACCCAGCAGGGCAAAAAACAGAGCATCCATATCAGGTCTCCTTGAGGTTCGTGGTCGCCAACAGGGCGATGGCCACGACTTTGAGGCCGCAGGGTACGGCGGCGTAAAGAATGGTGAGCAGCGCAAGCGCTTGCGGCGGGTTGCTGGCCGATGCGCTGTCGAACCCTGCGTTCTGCAAGGCAGGCAGCAAGGTCACAGCGGCAAAGGCAAGCGTGAATTTCGACACGAAGGACCATAGCCCGAACCCCTCGGCGGCGGACGGGCTGATGCGCGCCATGCGCGATGCAAAGACGGCGGGCAGCAGCGTCAGGTCCGCCCCCAGCGTCGCACCGGACAGCGCACAGATAACGGCAAAGGCGACCCAGTCGCCCGGTCCCAGCAGCGTGGCACCGCCAAAGCTGAAGATGGCAAGGATCATCGCCCCCAGCAGGACGTGTTTGACCCCGAACCGTTCCGCCAGCTTGCCCCAGACCGGTGCGGCCAGTGCGGCCGACAGGAAAAAGAGCAGCAAGAGCGGCCCTTCTAACCCCGGCGCCTCGAGGCGGCTTTCGACAAAGAACAGAAACAGGGTCGAGCTGACAGCGGCCGGGGCCGCGTTCACGAACGCGATCAGCAGCAGACGCCGCGCGAGCGCGTCGCCCAGCACCGCCCGCAAGCCTATGGACGGCGGCAGGCCCGCATCCCCCCACTCACCCCACATCATGATCACCGCCGCCAGCGCCAGCACGGCAAAGCCCGCGGCAAACCCGGCAAAGGGCGCGCCCATCATGCCGCCCAGCATGACCGGTGCAATCGCGGCAACGCAGACGCCCAACAGCGCGCCCGTCTCGCGCCAGCGCGCGAGGCCCAGATGCCCGTCCCCGGGCAGGTGCCCGGCCTTGACGACGCCCTGGGCGTAGAAATTGATCGTCAGAAAGCTGAAGGCGGAAAACACGCCGGTCAGCATCAGCGCGAACCACACCAGCGGCGGCAGCAGCGGCGGCACCGCGAACAGCCCCAGCATCGACAGCGCCATAACGCTGCACCCGATCAGCACCGCCAGCCCGCGCCGCCCGCGCAGTGCCTCGCTCAACCGTCCGAACAGCGGGTCCTGCACGACGTCCAGCAGCCGCAGACCAAACAGCACCGCGCCCAACGCCGCCAGCGACACGCCGTATTCGTCAACGTAGAACTTGGGCGCGTGAATATAGATCGGCAGCCCTGCCGCACTCAGCAGGGCCGCGAACACCGCATAGGCGGGCAAACGATGAGGGGGCGCGTTGCTCACCGCGAGACCTCGCTGGCGGGTGGCTCGGGACGCGGACGGTAGACCGCGCGCTTGACCCAGAGCTTGAGCGCCTGCCAGTGGATCAGCGCCAGCACCCGGCGCGAGCCGAAGGGACGGCGCAGCACCGCGGCGAGGATGGACCGATTGCTCAGCGCACAGCGCCGCCCGGTGAGCGTGGCGATCACGCCGCCCTCGCCCCGGCTGTAGTCGATCCAGATGCCGACGCGGTCGTCGGTGATGTCAAAGCGGAACTCGTACCCGCCCTCGACCGGCTGAAAGGGCGACACGTGCATGATCTTTTGCGCCTGCATGCGGTCCTGCGGCGCGATGGGGCGTTGATCGGAGTGGTGGATCAGGTAGCTGTGCCGGTCGCCGAATGTGTTGGTCACCTCGGCAATCACGGCGATCAGCGCCTTGTCGGCGCGGCGGCACAGCCAAAAGCTGACCGGGTTGAATACGTGGCCCAGCACCTTGGGCTGCGCCAGCAGTTCGATCTGCGCCACGCCGGTCACCTGGTGCTCTTGCAGCACGTCACGCACCCACGCCGCCCCGCGCCCGGCCTTGGGCGCGCCACCGTGGTCGCTATCGTCCAGCGCCGTCAGCCCGCGCCCGTTGCGGGCAAAGAGGCTGGGCGTGCGCAGCTCCGCCTCCGCATCGAACAGAACGTAATCGACCGAATAGCGGAACGCGTTGGCAATCGCGCCCTTTCGGCCATGATAGGTCTGGCCCGCGATATGATCGACCGTTGCGGTCATTCCGCGGCCACCTGCACCACCGTGTCGCGCGCCATGATCGCCTCGGCCACATCGACCGCGCTGGCATATCCGTCCTCGTGAAACCCGTGGCGCATCCACGCGCCGCAGAACCATGTCGCATTCGCGCCGTTCATCGCGCGCACCGTGTCCTGCGCGGCAAGTGCCGCCAGATCGTAGACCGGGTGCCGCAGGACCGTCTGGTCATAAATCAACTCTTCGCGGATCGTGCGTTTGGTGTTCAGCGTCACGAAATGCGGGTCGTCCACCGGCACCGGCTGCAGCGAGTTGATCCAGTAGGTCAGGTCGATCCGGTCGGTCTGGGCCGCCTTGTCCTCGGTATAGACCCAGCTCGACCAGGTCTGCCGCCGCTTGGGCATGATGCTTTCGTCGCGGTGCAGGACAACGTCGTTGGGCTGGTATTTGACCGCACCCAGCGCCGTTTGCTCTACCCCAGTGGGATCAGCGAGCATCGCCAAGGAGTCGTCGGAATGGGTGGCAAAGACGACCTCGTCAAACGCCTCCCAATCGCCGCCCCATGCCTTGACCTCGACCCCGGATGCGGTGCGCCGCACCGACTGGACCGGCGCATGCAGGCGAATGTCGACCAGTTGCCGCCGCATCGCGGCCTCCAGCCGGCTGACATATTGCACCGACCCGCCGTCGACCGTGTACCATTGGTGCTGGCCGGTGTGGCTGAGCAGCGCGTGGTTTTCAAAGAACTGGATCATGGCGTGCGCCGGAAAATCCATGATCTTTTGCGTCGGCGTCGACCAGATCGCCCCGCTGAGCGGCAGGAGGTAATAGTCGCGGAACCACGCACCCGTCCCCAGCGCCTCCAGGAACTGGCCGGTGGTCCGTGTCCTGTCCTCGTTCGCGATGCGCAGGGCGTTTTTGTTAAAATGCAGGATGTCGCGCACCATACGCAGGAATTTCGGGTTTAGCGCATTGCCCCGCTGGGCAAAGAGCGCATCGAGGCTCGCCAACCCGTATTCAAGCCGCCCGCCGTCGATGGACGCACCAAAGCTCATGTTGGATTCAGTCACCGGCACGTCCAGTTCGGCGAACAGCTTGGCCATGTGCGGATAGTTGGCGTAATTGAACACAAGAAAGCCGGTATCGACGGGCTGATCCCCGTGCTTGCCCGCGATGATGGTGCGGGCGTGGCCGCCCAATCGCGGCTCCGCCTCGAACAGGGTAATGTGGTGATCGCGCGACAACAGGTGCGCGGCCCCCATCCCCGAGATGCCCCCCCCGATCACAGCAATACGGCGGCGCAGGGCGGGCGAGAAGTCTTTGGGCATGGGTCGTGTCGTCCTGTGATGCGATAAGTTGCAATAGTTACGGCGGGGCGCGCGAAATGGATGCTCATTTGCCAGACATTTATTTTTGATCCGGATTCAACGCCATGGCGTAGACGGTATATGTTGGCGGGATTAGAAACGATTGAAGTGAAGGGCCCTGCGCCGGGACATGTTGTTTCGGGTCGGGCCAAGAGGCCCGCGAACATGCAAGACAACAGCGGTGCACGGATGCTGTGGGTAGACCACATGATCCGCATCCGGGACCATCAGGATCAGGCAGCCTTTGCCGATCTGTTCGGACACTTTGCCCCACGGGTCAAAGGGTTCTTGATGAAATCGGGCGCAGACGCGTCGCTGGCGGAAGAGTGCGCGCAAGAGGTGCTGGCGACATGCTGGCACAAGGCCCACATGTTCGACCCGGCTCGGGCGTCCGTGGCGACCTGGATCTTTACCATCGCGCGCAACCGCAAGATCGACGTGCTGCGCAAGCAGCGACGCCCCGAACCCGAGGATCTCGGATGGGGACCGGAACAAGAACCTGATCAGGCCGACGTGATGGCCCTGCAACAGGAAAGTGCGCAACTGGGTCAGGCAATCGCAGAGTTGCCGCCGGCCCAGCGGGAGTTGATAGAAAAGGCATATTTCGGGGACCTGTCCCATAGCGAAATCGCCGAGCAAACGGGTCTGCCTCTGGGCACGATCAAATCCAGGATTAGGTTGGCGTTGGAACGACTGCGCCACGCGATGAAGTGAACACGGTGATGAAACAGAACATTAAACACCACCTGACGGACAGCATACTCATGGGCTATGCCGCCGGCACCCTGCCCGAGGCATTCAACCTGATGGTCGCGACCCACGTGTCGCTTTGCGATGAGTGCCGCGTCCGACTCGAAGGGTTCGAGGCTGTGGGCGGCGAAATGCTCGACCAGCCCGCCAGCAACGAAGTGGCGATGGACGCGGACAGCCTGGCTGCGACGTTGTCGCTGATTGCCGGTGGCGCGCAGGATGAAATCCGAATGCCGCGTGCAACCGCGTCGGTTCTGCCCGGACCGTTGCAGGATTATGTCGGCGGCGATCTGGATGCGATCCAGTGGCGTGGCATTGGGATGGGCGTGAAGCAGGCCATTCTGCCAACGTCCAAGGACGCATCCGCACGGCTGCTGTTCATCCCCGCCGGCGCGGCAATGCCCGACCACGGGCACCAGGGCCTTGAGATGACGATGGTGCTGCAAGGTGCGTTTCAGGACGAGGACGACTACTTTGCCCGCGGTGACGTGGAGGTGGCCGACAGCGACACGCACCACACGCCCGTGGCGGACATCCACGAGGATTGCATCTGCCTGGCGGTCACCGACGCGCCGCTGCAATTCCAGGGCCTGCTGCCCAAGATCGCGCAGCGCTTCGCCCGGATCTAAGTGTTGCATGCGCCGCGCGGCTGATTCGTGCGGCGCGGCATTTCCTCACCGGGGTTCTATCGCCCCCAAGCATCCACAGGCTGCGCCCGCCCGGGCAGTGTCAGCGCATCGAACGCGGTCCAGCCAGACTGATCAGCCCCGGCCGAACTAAACACGGCATCCGACACCAGAATGGTAACATCGCGCCCCTTGGTCGCGGCCTCCAGCCGGGCGGCCACGTTGACCATGTCTCCGAGCACCGTGAACTCCAGTCGCCCGGCATCGCCAACGATCCCGGTGAACGCCGCCCCGTAATGCGCACCGATACCTAGGGAAACATCAGCGCGCCAGCCCCGCACCGCGTCAGCCGCACCGGTGGCAAAGCGCAACGCCCGGGCCGCGGCCCGCCCATCCGCATCCTCGAACGCGATCATGGCCCCGTCGCCGATGAACTTGTCGACCAGACCGCCCTGCGCCTCGGCCACGCGCAATATACAGGACCGAAACCCAGTCAGCAGATGCGACACCTCCTCTGGGTCCATGTCTGCCGTCATCTCGGTAAAGCCTCGGATATCGACAAAGGCGACGGCGACCGGCGCGACCGCCCCGCCGCGCATCTCGTCCACGTCCGTCTGCGCCAGACGCGTCTCAAGCTGTTCAGGCAGAAACCGGGTCAAACGACCGCGCGCCTGCGCTTCTTCGATGGAACGGCGCAGCAGCGTGCGCAACCGCAAAGACGCCAGGACGAGGACGCCCGCCGCCAGCACTATCATGGCCATACGCACCAGATTGGGCGGCCAGCCAAAGAAGAAATCCAATTCCGCAAGTGCGTCGTCTTCGGGCAGCAGGAACGGGATGTTCAGCACCACCAAGTAGCCGCTCACCAGCACCGCGGCCATCATCGCCAGCAGCGCCGGGTTGAAACGCAACGCCCCACAGGCCAGAACAACAGGGATCAGCCAGATCGTCGGAAACGCGGAAATATACTGCCCCGACAGCCCCACGTTGCTCAGGCTCAACCAGGTGCCCAACAACACGAACACACAGTCGATCAGCGCCGACAGCCACACCATCCAGCGCCGAAACTGACCTGCACGGATCACGACGACAAACACCACGCCAAGCGCCAGATAGCAGCCCATGGTGAGCACAGCATAGGCCAGCTGGCGGTCCACGACCTCGGACGTGGGTCGACCATAGATCGCAAGCGTCAAAGCCAGCACCACAAAGAGTGACGTGGAAATCACCAGCCGCAGCAGGCCGATGACCCATTCGGCCTGCGCCTCCGCCTCGAACAGGATGCGGCGCGTGTCAGGCGTCATTTATTCTGCAGCCGACGCACGGCCCGTGAGGGGCAAGGGCGGTTCCTCGAGCGCCTCGAAGTCGAAATTGTCGAGGCGGTGCGCGCGTTTGCCCGCCTTCTCCGCACTGATCTTGATGTCTTCGATATCCTTGGATGCCTGGGAAAAATGCCGGTCCAGATTGCCCACACGGGTGCCCAGCCGGTCCACATCCGCCACCAGCATGGCCAGCTCCTTGCGAATGGCGCCGGTCTGTTCGCGCATGCGCGCGTCCTTGAGGATCGCCCGCATCGTGTTCAGCGTCGCCATGCAGGTGGTCGGCGACACGATCCAGACCCGCTTGTCAAAGCCTTCGCGCACCAGATCGGGAAAGTTCGCGTGCAACTCGGCATAGACCGCTTCGGAGGGCAGGAACATCAGCGCGCCGTCCGCCGTTTCCCCTTCGATGATGTACTTGGCCGCGATGTCGGCGATGTGCTTTTTTACCGCGGTCTTCATTGCGGCGACGGCCTGTTTCAGGTCGTAATCCGTGTCTGCCTGCCGCAGCGCCTCATAGGCCTCCAGCGGGAACTTGCTGTCGATCACGATGGGCCCGGGCGGGTTCGGCAGATGGATCAGGCAATCGGCGCGCTTGCCGTTGGACAGGGTCGGCTGCCAGGCGTAGCTGTCGGTGGGCAGCGCCTTGCCCACGATATCGCGCAGCTGGATTTCGCCAAACGCACCGCGCGTCTGCTTGTTCGACAGGATGTCCTGCAGGCTGAGCACGTCGCCCGACAGCTTGGTGATGTTGTCCTGCGCCTTGTCGATCGCGGCGAGCCGTTCCTGCAATTGCGTGAGGCTGGTCGTCGTCTGCTTGGACGAGCCGTGCAGCGTTTCCTTCATCCGCTCCTGCATCTCTGTCAGGCTGCGCTGGCTGCGCATCGCGTTCTCGGCCAGCCGGTCCTGCATCTGCTGCTGCACACTGGCCAGCCGTTGTTCGACCGTCTGCGCCAGTTGCGCCTGCCCGTTGGTGGCCGTTTCCGACACCATCTGGACCGAGGCCCGCAGCCCCTCCTGCCCCTGCGCCAACCCCTGCACATGCTGGCCCAGATGGCCCAGTTGCTGCGCCAGCGGGGCCGCGGCACGGGCCGACCGCGCCGCAGCGCGCAGCGCCATGATCAGCAGGATCATGATCAGCAGCAGTGCGCCCGCTGCGGCCAGACCTGCCAAAACCAACGGGTCCGACAGGTCGAGTGTGGTGTCGCCGATCTGGATCATGTGCGGCCAAACAGCCTTTCTATATCGGCGAGCTTAAGTTCGACATATGTGGGCCGCCCGTGATTGCACTGGCCCGAATGCGGCGTCGCCTCCATCTCGCGGAGCAGGGCGTTCATCTCTTCGGCGCGCATGCGACGGCCCGAGCGGATGGAGCCGTGGCAGGCCACCCGGCTCAGGATCGCCTCGACCCGCGCCTGCACAGACTGGCTGCTGCCCTGATCGGTCAGCTCGTCCAGCACGTCGAGCACCAGCGCCTTGGCGTCCACTTCGCCCAGAATGGCGGGGGTTTCGCGCACCGCGATGGCATCCCCGCCGAAGGCTTCCAGCGTCAGGCCCATGCGGCTGAGGTCATCGCGCGCGTCCAACAGCCGGGCCCGATCCCCCGCGGACAGGGTCACGATCTCGGGGATCAGCAGCGCCTGCGCCGCCACGCCGGTGTCGGCCATCTGGCGCTTGAGCTTTTCGTAGACAAGGCGTTCGTGTGCTGCGTGCTGGTCCACCAGCACCACGCCCGTCGCCGTCTGTGCGACGATGTAGTTTTCATGGACCTGCCCGCGCGCGACCCCCAGTGGCAGGTCGGTCGGATCATCCTCGACCAGGGGTGCCACCTGCGCGCTGAAATCCTGCGCCAACTCGGCAAAGCCGGTCGGTGCAGGGCGTGGCCCAAGGCTGGGCCGGTCCATCTGGTAGACGCGCGGCGCGGTGGGTTCGGAGCGCATGGCACCCAGCGTCGCGTCCGCCACGGTGGTCGAGGCGCGGTGCCCCGCCTCGGCCAGCGCATGGCGCAGGCCCGACACGATGAGCCCACGCGTCAGCCCCGGATCGCGGAACCGCACTTCAGATTTCGCGGGGTGCACGTTCACATCGACCAGTTGCGGGTGACAGTCGACAAACAGCGCCGCCGCCGGATGCCGATCCCGGCTGAGGAAATCGAAATACGCCGCGCGCAAGGCACCGGTCAGCAGCTTGTCCCGCACGGGCCGGCCGTTGACATAAAGGTACTGCGCCACCGCAGCACCCCGCGAATAGGTGGGCAGCGCGGCAAAGCCGGTCAGGTGCAGGCCCTCCCGCTCCGCATCGATGGGGATCGCGTTTGTGATAAAATCCGCGCCGATCACGTCGCCCAGCCGGGCACGGAGGGCATCCGTGGGCGCTCCACTTTGCGCTTCGGCCTTAAATACCGTGCGAGGCGTGTCCGACACCTCGCGCAGCTCAAAGCGGACATAGGGCTCCGCCATGGCAAGGCGCTTGACCACATCGGTGATCGCCTGCCCCTCGGCCCGGTCTGTGCGCAGAAACTTGAGCCGCGCAGGCGTTGCGTAGAACAGATCGCGCAGGGTAATGACCGTGCCTGCGTTCAGCGCTGCGGGGCGGACAGCACCGGTCTCGCCGCCGGTCACAGTGATCTCCGCACCCGCATCGCCCGCCACGCGGCTGGTGATGGTCAGACGCCCCACAGCACCAAGGCTCGGCAGCGCCTCACCGCGAAAGCCGAAGGTGTGGATGTTGAGCAGGTCGGACCCGTCAATCTTGGACGTGGCATGGCGGCTAAGCGCGAGCGGCAGATCGTCCGAAGCGATTCCGCAGCCGTCATCCGTCACGCGGATCAGCGTCTTGCCCCCATCCGCGATGTCGATCCCGATCCGGCGTGCGCCAGCGTCGATGGCGTTTTCCACCAGTTCCTTGACCGCGGAGGCGGGCCGCTCAACGACCTCACCGGCGGCGATACGGTTGATCGCAGCCTCATCCAGCTGTCGGATGACGGGACGTATGTTGGGGGCGTGTGTGTTCATCCCACAACACTTAGCATGGCTTGCCGCGATTCGACCATGGCTCAGGGGCCGGTCGCGTCCTTGTACCAGGCAATGATCGCCGCGCGCTCACTGTCTTCCATGTAGCTGAGGTTTGCCGGTGGCATCGCATGGCTGATCCCCGATTGCAGGTACACCCCGCGCGCATGGCGCGTCAGGTCGGCGGGTGTTTCCAGCACGACGCCCTTGGGTGCCCAGTGGAGCCCGTCCCAAACCGGCTCGGCCGCGTGGCACATGCTGCACCGGCCCAGCACGATGTTGTGCACATCCTCAAAGCCCTGCGCCTCGGCAAAACGCGTGACGTTCCGCGCCTCGCGATTGTCGAGCGGTGCCGTGCTCATCCAGATAATGGCGATAAAGATCAGCGCCGTCGCCCCCCACGTCCAGTGCGGGTTGCCTTGGCGCGCGTGGTGCGTGTTGAACCAGTGCCGGATCGTGACCCCCATGAGGAACACAAGACTGGCGATCACCCAATTCCACTCGCTGGCAAAGGACAGCGGGTAATGGTTGCTGAGCATCAGAAAGATCACCGGCAACGTAAGGTAGTTGTTGTGGGTCGACCGCTGCTTGGCGATCTTGCCATAGATCCCGTCGGGTGTGCGGCCCGCCATCAGATCGGCCACGACGACCTTTTGGTTGGGGATGATCACAAAGAACACGTTGCCCGACATGATCGTCGCCGTGAACGCGCCCAGATGCAGCAGCGCGGCCCGGCCTGTGAACACCTGTGCGTAGAACCACGCCATGGCCACCAGCACGACGAACAATGCCAACATCAGCACCGTCTGATCCGCGTTGACGAACACCTTGCACAGCAGGTGGTAGACCGCCCAGCCAAAGGCGAGCGAGGCCAGCGAAATCGCCACCGCCTGCCACGCGGCGAGGTCGAGCACGTTGGGGTCGATCAGGTAGAACTCGGCCCCCAGATAGTAGACCAGCACCAGCAGGACAAAGCCGCTGATCCAGGTCCAGTAGCTTTGCCATTTGTGCCAGATCAGCCCGTCCGGCATGCCCGCAGGGGCCACCAGGTACTTCTGGATGTGGTAGAACCCGCCGCCATGGACCTGCCATTCCTCCCCATCCGCGCCGGAGGCGAGGTTGCGGTCGCGGCGCAGGCCCAGATCCAGCGCGATGAAGTAGAACGACGACCCGATCCACGCGATCGCCGTGATCACGTGCAGCCAGCGCACGGCAAATTCGATCCACGCGCCCAAGGCGGCAAGGTCATACATGGGGCAAGCGTCCTCTGGTTCCCGACGGCCAGATTAAACAGCGTTGCGCGGGTGGGAAAGGGATTAGGGGCTCCGCCCCCGGCCTTCGGCCTCCCCCGTGGTATTTTTGGTCAGAAGAAACCCTAGTCGTAACGCAATTCGACCGCTTTGCCCTTGAACACCGTGTAGGCGAGCGCGGTGTAGCCGCCGATCATGGGGATGACGACAACCGCACCGACCAGGATGATCATCAGGCTTTCGGGGGCGCTGGCCGCCTCGTAGATCGTGATCTGTTCGGGCACGACATATGGGTAGAAGGAATAGGCCAGCCCGCCGAAGGCAAGGATGAAGAGCGCGATGGAGTAGAGGAACGGCGTCCGCGCGCCCTTGTCCTCGGGGTTGGGCAGGCGGCCCAGTGACCGCCAGAGCAGCAGCACACACAAGGCCGACAGGATGGGCAGCGGGGCCAGCCACAGCATCTCGGGCCAGGCGAACCACTTGTCGAAGATGCGGGTGCTGACGAGCGGGGTGGCCAGCGACACCGCCCCGAGGCCAAGGACGAGGCCAAACATGCCGCCGCGCGCCCATTGCACGGCCTTGGCCTGCAGCGCGCCCTCGGTCTTGAGGATCAGCCAGCAGGCCCCGATAAAGGAATAGGCCACGGTCAGGAACACGGCGGTGATCGCGGCAAAGGCCCAGGTGCCCAGCGTGCTTTCCAGCCCCATGATGTACTTGCCCAGCATGAAGCCCTGCGCCAGCGACGTCATCAACGAGCCCGCGTAGAACGCCATGTTCCAGGAGGCCTTGTAGGGCGTCGGGGCCTTGACCCGGAACTCGAACGCGACGCCGCGCAGGATCAGCCCGATCAGCATGATCGCGACCGGCAAGTAGAGAGCCGTCAGGATCGCGCCATGTGCGGTGGGGAACGCCACCAGCAGCAGGCCGATGGCCAGCACCAGCCACGTCTCGTTGGCATCCCAGAACGGCCCGATGGAGGCGACCATCGTGTCCTTTTCCTCGTCCGTGGCGAAGGGGAACAGGACCCCGACGCCGAGGTCGAACCCGTCGAGGATCACATAGACCAGGATCGACACGCCCATGAGCGCGGCAAAGGTAAAGGGCAGCCAGCGTGCCGGATCGTCAAACATTTCCATCCGCGCTACTCCGCCGGGACGTTGCTGGCGACCGCTTGACCGGCCAGCGGTGTGCGTGGGCGCGGCACGTCGCCTGTCACGCCCTTGCGCGCCAGGTAGAACAGCACCGCAATATAGGCACCCAGCAGCAGAACGTAGATCGACAGATAGGCGGCCAGCGTGATCCCGACGAACGGGGCGGGCACATCCGCCACGGCCTGTTCGGTGGTCAGCACGCCCTGCACCAGCCAGGGCTGGCGGCCGATCTCGGTCGTGTACCAGCCAGCGAGCGTCGCGACCCAGCCCGAAAACGCCATTGGCACCATCGCGTACAGCGCCAGCTTCGGCACGCCTTCAGCCCCGCGCCCCCTGCGCAGCATCATGAAGGCGGCAAACCAGCTGAGCGCGAGCATGGCAAAGCCGGTGCCCACCATGATCCGGAACGACCAGAAGACGGGTGCGACGGGCGGATGCAGGACCTCGCCCTCGGCAGTCACGAAACCATTCAGGCCGGGCACGACGCCATCCGCTTTGTGCTTGAGGATGATGGAGGCCATGTTGGGGATGCCAACCTCCATCCTGTTCGAGCGTGTTTCCTCGTCCGGGATCGCAAAGAGCAGGAGCGGCACATTTGGCCCGGTCTCCCAGTTGCCTTCCATCGCGGCGACCTTCTGGGGCTGGTATTCCAGCGTGTTCAGCCCATGCAGGTCCCCCATGAAGATCTGCACCGGGATCAGCAGCGCACCCATGTAGACGCCCGTTTTCAGCGTCGCACGCACGCCCCCCGACCGGTCGCCCAGCAGCCAGCGAAACGCGCTGAGCCCGGCGATCAGGAAGGCCACGGTCAGGCCAGAGGCCAGCATCATATGGGTAAAGCGGTAGGGCATCGACGGGTTGAAGATGATCTCGAGCCAGTTGGTGGCAAAGGCGACGCCGTCCACCATCTCGTAGCCCTGCGGCGTGTGCATCCAGCTGTTCAGCACGATGATCCAGAACGCCGACATGCTGGTGCCGAACGCCACAAGGAACGTGGACAACGTGTGCAACCACCCCGGCACGCGCGAAAAGCCGAACAGCATGATGCCGAGGAACACGGCCTCGAGGAAAAAGGCTGTCATGATCTCGTAGGCCAACAGCGGGCCGGCGATATTGCCCACCGTTTCCATGAAGCCGGGCCAGTTGGTGCCGAACTGGAAGGACATGGTGATGCCCGACACGACGCCCATGGCAAAGCTCAGGGCAAAGACCTTGACCCAAAAGCCGTAGGCTTCCATCCATTTGCCGTCGCCTGTCGCGTTGAAGCGCAACTTGAAGAACAGCAGCACCCAGCCCAGAGCGATCGTGATCGTCGGGAACAGGATGTGGAACGAGATATTGGCCCCGAACTGGATGCGGGACAGCAGCAGTGTATCCATTGGTCAACTCCGCCTGAGAGGTGGGTTTTTTTGCGTTGATCTTCAGATAGGGCGGGATTTCAGGGGGTCAGCAGGGGTGCGACAGGGTGCGCAGGGCAAAGGCCCGGGCGTTTTGTCACAGGCGCTTGCCGCAGGGCGCTGCATTGGAAACCGTCCCGGTTTCCCGCCGTTTTCCGCCCCGGAAAACGCTCCGCTCAGGCGGCGCGCAAACCGGCCTCGAGGGCGCTCAGAACACGGTCGATCTCGGCCTCGGTGACCACCAGCGGCGGCGACATCATGATGTTGTTGCCGCCCACGCGCACCATCGCCCCGGCCTCGTAGGTGGCCTTGTGGATGCGCTTCATCATCTCGGGCGATGCGGCCACCTTGCCGTCCCGGTCGCTCACAATCTCGACCCCCGTCATCAGCCCGTGCCCGCCGCGCACATCGCCGACCACGTCGTAGTGCTCCATCAGCTTGCAGCAGCCTTCGAACAGCTGCCTGCCGCGCGGCCCTGCGTTCGCCTTGGTGTCCAGCCGCAGCGTCTCTGACAGGCACGCCGTCACCGCCGCCGCCCCCACCGGATGCGCCGAGTAGGTGTAGCCATGGAAAATCGCACCGTCGGCGTCGGCGGTCTCGAACACTTCCGCCACCGCATCGTTCATCAGGGCCGCTCCGACCGGGAAATAGCCCGACGTGATCCCCTTGGCGCAGCTCATCATGTCGGGCTGCACGCCCCAGTGGCGGCTCCCGGACCAGTCGCCAGTGCGGCCAAAGCCGGTGATCACTTCGTCCGCGATCATCAGGATGCCGTGCCGGTCGCAGATCTCGCGCATCAGCGGCATGAACGTCTCGTGCGGGACAATCACGCCACCGGCCCCCTGAATCGGCTCCATGATGAACGCCGCGATGCTGCCCGGCCCCTGAAACGCGATCTCGTCCTCCATCGCCGCGGCTATGTTCTGGGCGAGCACTGCGGGGTCCGTTTCATCAAACGGGTTGCGGTAGACATATGGCGACGGCAGGTGGAAACAGCCCGGCATCAGCGGCTCGTATGCAATGCGGAAGCGGTTGTTGCCATTAACCGAAGCCCCGCCGAAATGCGTGCCGTGATAGCCCTTTTTCAGCGACAGGAACTTGGTGCGCCCCGGTTCGCCCTTGATCCGGTGGTATTGCCGCGCGAGCCGCAGGCAGGTTTCCACCGAATCCGACCCGCCGGAGGTGAAAAACACCCGCGCCATCCCATCGGCGGCAAAGAATTCGCGCACCGCATATGACGCCTCGATCGCGGTGGGGTTCGACGTGCCGGAGAAGGCCGAATAATACGGCAGATCATAGAGTTGCCGGGCAATCGCGTCCTTCACCACGTTGTTGGAATAGCCAAGGTTCACGCACCACAGGCCACCCACGGCATCCACCGTCTTGTGCCCGTCGATATCCTCGATCACCGAGCCGTCCGCGCCCGTGATGATCGTCGGCGCATGGGTCATCGCCTCGCCCGGATGGCCCATCGGGTGCCACATGTGCCGCGCATTGTTGGCCCGCAGGAAATTGTCGTCTTTCATGGCGCTGACCTCCGCAATCGCTTTGGCCCACCATGGCCCCGAACACCGCATCCGCACAAGCATCGGATCGCTTGCACAATTTTTCAGCACATCGCACAGTCCAGCATCAATAAAGGCCGGCCAAGGCCGCGTCGCACATTCCGTGCGCCGCGTGCGCTGCCTAAGGTCCGGTCGATCAAACACCTGGGAGACACCTGATGCTCAAACGAACCCTTGCGGCCTTTGCCGCCACGGCTGCGCTCACCGGCGCGGCGCTGGCCGAAACCGACGTGCCCTTTGCCCTCGACTGGAAATTCGAAGGGCCCGCAGCCCCCTATTTCGCAGCCATCGATAATGGCCATTTCGGCGCAGCCGGTCTCGCCGTCGAAATCTCTGCCGGTCAGGGCTCGCTCGACGCGATCCCCAAGGTGGCAACGGGCGCCTTTCCCATGGGCTTTGCAGACATCAACTCGCTCATCAAGTTCCTGGACCAGAACCCCGGCGCGCCCGTCACCGCCGTCATGATGGTCTACGACAAGCCGCCTTTCGCCGTGGTGGGCCGCAAATCGCTGGGCGTGTCCGAACCCAAGGACCTCGAAGGCCGCGTGTTGGGCGCGCCACCCCCGGACGGCGCATGGGCGCAATTCCCCGCCTTTGCCACCGCCAACAGCCTCGATGTGGACAAGATCACCGTGGAACCCGTGGGCTTCCCGACCCGCGAGCCAATGCTGGCCGAAGGGAACGTGGCGGCTGTGACCGGCTTTTCGTTCTCGTCCTTCCTCAACCTCGTGCGCCTCGGCGTGCCGGAGGATGACATTTCCACCATCCTGATGGCGGATTACGGGCTTGAGCTTTATGGCAACGCGATCATCGTCAACACCGACTTCGCCACCGCCAACCCCGAGATCGTCACCGGCTTTCTCACCGCTGTCGCAGCCGGGTGGAAGGACGCCATCGCCGATCCGGAGGCCGCCGTGGCCAGCCTGATCGAACGGAACCCGGCGGCAGATGCCGCGCTTGAAACGCGCCGCCTGCAACTGGCGATAGACGCCAATGTGCTGACGGATGCGGTGGCCGAGGCTGGGATGGGCGCCGTGGATGCCACCCGGATGGAGGCCGCTCTGGCACAACTGGCCGAAACCTACGCGTTCCAGAACACGCCCGACGCCAGCTTCTACTTCACCGATGCGTATCTGCCTGCCGCAGACGCCCGGATGCTGAAGTAACGAAACCGGCGCACGCCACAGAGAACGCAGATGACACATCTCATCGACATCAAGGGCGTGCGCCACGCCTACCGCACCGACAGCGGCCCGCTGCCCGTCCTCGACGGGCTGGAGCTGTCGGTGCCCGAAGGCGGCTTTGCCGCGGTCGTCGGCCCCTCGGGCTGCGGCAAGTCCACCTTGACCCGGCTCGTCGCCGGCCTGATGAAACCCGACGAGGGCGAAGTCTGGCTGCATGGCGATCTGGTCCAGGGCCCCAAATCCACCGTCGGCATGGCCTTTCAGAACCCCGTGCTGCTGGAATGGCGCACGATTCTGCAGAACGTCATGCTCCCGCTCGAGATCGTGTCCACCGGTATGTCCCGCAAACAGCAGGAAGACCGCGCACGCCACCTGCTCGACCTTGTCGGCCTCACCGGGTTCGAGGACAAGCGCCCGTCGGAGCTGTCGGGTGGCATGCGCCAGCGCGCCTCGCTCTGCCGTTCCATCGTGCACAAGCCCGAAGTGCTGATCCTGGATGAGCCGTTCGGCGCATTGGACGCCTTCACCCGCGAGGACCTCTGGCAGACCATGCACAAGGTCAAGGCCGAAGAGCCGTTCACTGGCGTGCTGATCACACATGACCTGCGCGAAAGCATCTTTCTCGCCGATCAGGTGATCGTGCTGTCGGGGCGGCCCGCGCGCACGCAATACGTCATGGATGTGCACCTCGAAGGGCCGCGCGACATCGAAATGCTCTACACCCCCGAAAGCGCCGAGGCGCTGAACGTGCTGCGCCAGCAGATCCGCATCGCCCAAGGCAGGGACGCCGCATGAGCCTGCGCCAGATCACCGTCCCGCTGCTTGCACTCGTGCTCTTTGGCCTGTTCTGGGAATGGCTGGTGTGGGTCAACGACTGGCCGAACTACAAAATGGCCTCGCCCTCGGACCTGTGGCCCGCCTTCTGGAAGTTCCGCTGGCTGTTTCTGGAATACGGTTGGGAAACGCTGTGGCGCACGGTGGTGGGCCTGCTGCTGTCAGTGGTCTTCGGCACGCTCCTGGGCATGGTCATGGGCCTGTCAAAGACGATGCGCGGCGCGCTCTATCCCCTGCTTGTCGGCTTCAACGCCATCCCCAAGGCGACCGTGGTGCCGATCATCGCGCTGATGTTCGTGGGCCAGCACGACATGAACACGATCCTGATCGCCTTCCTGATCTCGTTCTTTCCCATCGCCGTCTCGGTCTCCATCGGCCTCAGCACGCTGGAGCCGGAATACCGCGACATCCTCGCCTCCCTCGGTGCGTCCCGCTTTACCATCTTCTGGAAGATCGCCCTGCCAAAAACCCTGCCGGAGTTCTTTGGCGCGCTCAAGGTCGCGGTCACGCTTGCCTTCATCGGCACCAACCTGATGGAAATTGTCGAACCGCATGGACGCGGCCTCGGGCATTTGTTCGACAGCGGCAAGATCAGCGCCGACTACCCGCTGATGTTCGCCGTTTTGATCGCCTTGGCGCTCATGGGCATCGTGCTCTATTACGTGGTCGTCGCGCTGGAAAAAGTCTTTGCCGGATGGGCCGAACGCAACCCGACATAGTCCCGCGCCCTCCCCGTCTCTGTCCCAAAAAATCCTCCCCGAAGGGTCGATCAGCCACCCGCACCCACGACCAGAAAACCGGGCTCCAGAACCACCTCTTCGAGGTTCGCCCCGTCCCCGATCCGGTCCACAACCGCAAACAGACCGGGCGCATGTAACGGCGTCAGCACCCCGTGCCACGTGCCCCGGTGGATGTTCACCGCCTGCCCCGGCACGGTCAGAAACGCCAGCGGCGTGCCCGGTTGTCCGTGGTCATCCGGCGCGACCGTGATGAGAAAGCCGTGTTGGGACATCGGGACAAAGCATTGCGAACCGTCCGGGTGCCGCTCCAGCAGGTCGAGCGCATAGGGCAGGCTGCGCGGTTCGGCACGAAACAGGCTGACGCCCGCGCGCCCGTCGCCAAAGTCGAGCGTCGCGCGGTCATGGTAGCGGCCACAGAGCCCGGCGTTGATGATCCTGTCCGGCTCGCCCGCGCAGTCCAGCACATCGCCAAAGGGCGCAAAGGCCGACGCCGTCAGCGGGTGTGCTGTGATCTCACAGCGGGACATGCCGGTTCACATCCTTGTAGAGCAGGTAGCGGAACGGCCCCGTGCCCGTGGCGATGCAGGCCTGCGGACAGAACGCGCGCAGCCACATGAAATCGCCCGGCCCCACCGTGACCCAGTCCCGGTTCAGCAGGTATTCCGCCGTCCCTTCCAACACGTATAGCCCGTGTTCCATCACATGCGTCTCGGCAAAGGGGATGCGCCCCCCCGGCTGGAAATTCACGATGTTCACATGGCAGTCATAACGCAGGTCCAGCGGGTCAAAGAACCGCTGCGTCGCCCACATCCCGTTGCAATCGGGCATCGACACCGGCGGCACCTGCGTCTCGTGCGTGACCAGCGCGTCCGGCATCGCCACACCCGCGCCCTGCACGAACCGCTTGCGGATCCAGTGCACGCCGCACATCTCCTCGCTACGGTTCCACAGGCTCCACCGCGCGCCGGGCGGCACATAGGCAAAGCTGCCCGGATGCAGCACATGCAGGTCCTGCCCGATGGTCAGATGCGCCTGCCCCTGCGCCACGAACAGAACGGCCTGCGCGTCGATATCCGGCTCGGGGTCGCCGCTGCCGCCTTCGGGGGCCAGTTCGATCGCGTATTGGGCAAAGGTTTCGGCAAACCCGCTCATCGGTCGGGCCAGGATCCAGGCCCGTGTGCCGACCCATCCCGGCAGGAACGACGTTACGATATCGCGCTGCACACCGCTGGGGATGACCGCGTAGGCCTCGGTGAAAACCGCTGTGCTTTCGGGGTGTTCGTTCTGGCCGGGCAATCCGCCGGGCGGAAAGGCGTAGTTCATAGGGCCGCCTCCAGCCGCAGCCGCGCGATGCGTTCCACCTGTCGGCAGGCTTCGGCAAACTCTGTCTCAGTGTCGTGGTCGATCCGGCGTTCAAAGGCGCGCAGGACGCCCGCCTTGTCGTGGTCCTTGACCGCGATGATGAACGGAAACCCGTGCTTGGCGGTGTAGGCGCTGTTCAGCGCCTCGAACCGCGCGCGCTCATCATCCGTCAGCGCATCGAGGCCCGCGCTCGCCTGTTCTGCCGTGCTGTCCGCCGTCAGCCGCCGTGCCGCGGCCAGCTTGCCCGCAAGGTCCGGGTGTGCCGCCAGCACCGCCCGCCGCGCGTCGCTATCCGCCGTGCGGAACACCCGGCACAGGGCCGCGTGCAGGCCGGCTGCCGTGTCATGCGCCGGGCCCAGCTCCAACTGCCACGCGCGTCTCGCGACCCAGTCGGAATGCTCGAACACACCGCCGAAGGCGTCGACAAACGCCGCCTCGTCCATCTGCGAGGGGCGCACCTGCCGCGCGTGCGGGTGCGTCGCGGCCCAGTGGCGCGCGATATCGATCCGGCGAGCGCACCAGACCCCTTCGTGCCCCTGCACATAATCGATGAACCGCCGCAGCGCCTGCACCCGGCCCGGTCGCCCGATCAGGCGGCAATGCAACCCGACGCTCATCATCGCAGGCCGCCCCGCCGCCCCTTCGGCATACAGCGCATCGAAACTGTCCCGCAGATAGGCAAAAAACTGATCGCCCGCGTTGAACCCCTGCGGCGTGGCAAAGCGCATGTCGTTGCAGTCCAGCGTGTAGGGCAGGATCAACTGATCCCGGTCGCCGATCTCGGCCCAGTAGGGCAGATCGTCGTCATAGGTGTCGCTGATCCAGTCGAACCCGCGCGCCGCAGCCAGCGCCACGGTGTTCACCGAACAGCGCCCGGTGTACCAGCCCATGGGCCGCGCACCTGTCACCGCTTCGTGCAGGGCGATGGCCGCGTCCATGTCTGCCGCCTCATCCGCCTCCGAATGGTCCTTGTAGTCGATCCATTTCAGGCCGTGGCTCGCAATCTCCCAATCGGCGTCCCGCATCGCTTCGACCTGTGCGGGCGCGCGGGCGAGGGCCGTGGCCACGCCATAGACCGTGACTGGCACACGTGTGTCCGTAAACAGCTGGTGCAGCCGCCAGAACCCGGCCCGCGCGCCGTAGTCATAGATCGACTCCATGTTCCAGTGCCGCTGTCCCGGCCACGCCGCCGCGCCCACAATTTCGGACAGGAACGCCTCTGACGCGGCATCGCCGTGCAACAGGCAGTTCTCGCCGCCTTCTTCGTAGTTCAGCACAAAGGACACCGCGATGCGCGCACCACCGGGCCACTCCGCATCGGGCCGGTCGGCCCCATGCCCGTGAAAGTCGCGCGGATACCGTGGTGGCGCATTGGCCATGGACTTGCCCCAGCAATCAGAGTGAGATGCGCCCAATCTGAGCGCAAACAAGGCGGGATGCAATGGCGGCTGGCTATCTGACGACCCATGTTCTGGACACGGCCCGCGGTGTGCCCGCAGCGGGCATCACGATTGCCCTGTACCGCGTGTCGGGCAATTCCCACAGCAAGATCGCCGAGGCTGTGACCAATGCCGACGGCCGCACCGATGCGCCGATCCTGCCCGCCGCGGAGTTCGCACCGGGCCAGTACGAGCTGATCTTTTTCTGCGGCGACTACCTGTCAGGGGCGGGGCTGGCGACGGGTGATCTCAAGTTCCTCGATCAGATCCCGATCCGCTTTGGCATGGCGGACGCCGACGCGCATTACCACGTGCCCCTGCTGCTGTCGCCTTACGGCTATTCGACGTATCGGGGCAGCTAGGCCGCCACGACCGGACGCGCACCGGCATGGCATCCCGGCGTTTGCCCCCCTGCCGCGCGGCATCGCACGTGCTGTCTGTCACCCCGTTTGATTCAACCGGGGAATGTGCCAAAAACAGCGGGGGACCCATGGTCCTGTCAAACCATGTCACATGCTCAGGCCCAACATGACCCCGAACAACGACACATCGAAACGGAATTTGATCTGCGCCATCGCGGTGCCGGACGGCGCGACCGCGTCTCTGGACACGCTGATTGCGGCGCTGGCCCCGCTGGACAACCTCTGTATCGTCGTTCTCGGGGCAAGCGACGCTGTGGCGACACCCACAGACTGGACGGTCGCCGCGCTCACCGAACCGTTTCAGCCTGCCCCCCGCACAGTGTTGACGACCGCGCAGGAACCCGCATCGGTTCTCGATCCGATCGGGCGCCAATATGGCGACCAGCTTGTCGCGGTGCGGCTCGGCGAGACGCCGCTGGACATCGGCGCCCTCAGCCTTGCCGAAGCCGGGGCGGTGGTGCTGGCCGAAGGCGCGCAACGCGATGCCAGCACCGATGACGACCTTGCCGGGCCGCCCGCACTGCTTGGCGAAATGATTGCGGCGATGTGCCGTCGTTTGGACGACCGCGCGCAACGGGTCACGCCACTTGGCACGCAGGAAATCCGCGAGACATGCGACGTGCTGCGCTCCGCGACGGGCCATGATTTCAAGCACTACAAGGATTCCACCCTGTCGCGGCGCATTCTGCGGCGGTTGCACGTGGCGCATTGCGACACCTTCGACGCCTATCTGGACTTGCTGAAATCCGATGGGGACGAGGCGCGCGCCCTCATGCGCGATCTGCTGATCGGCGTCACGGCGTTCTTTCGTGACACCGACGCCTTCACGGCCCTTGAACACAAGGTCATCGAACAGCTGATCGGACCCGGCGGGCCTGCCGTTGTCCGGATCTGGGTGGCGGGCTGTTCGACCGGCCAGGAGGCCTATTCGCTCGCCATGCTGGTGCAGGACCGCATCGCCGCGACCGACAGCAACCAGGAGGTGCAGATTTTTGCAACCGATCTGGACGAACGCGCCCTGAGCGTCGCGCGCAAGGGCATCTACCCCGCCGCCGTTGCCGAACAGGTCAGCCCCGCGCGGCTGGAACGCTACTTTACCAAGACCGGCGGGCGCTATCAGGTGAACAAGGACTTGCGCCAGCGCATCGTCTTTTCGCCGCACAACCTGATCGCCGATCCGCCCTTTTCGCGCATGGACCTGATCGCCTGCCGCAACGTCATGATCTATCTGGGGCAGCGCCTGCAAAAGAAACTGGTGAGCCTGTTCCACTATGCGCTGCGCGCCGACGGCTATCTGTTTCTCGGGTCCTCCGAGGCGGTGACGGGCCACGGCGACCTGTTCCGGGTCACTGACGCCCGTGCCCGCATCGCGCAGCGCAAGGAAACCGGCGCGCGTAGCACGGTGACACGGCTGCCGGGGTCAGGTGCGACGGCGCAATGGAACACCCTGTCCGGGCCCTCGTCGGAAAAGGTGGCAGCGATCTCGCAGCGCATCATCCTCGACGAATTCGCGCCGCCCTACCTCATCGTGACCGATGATGGACAGATCACCTACGCGTCTGCCGGAACCGACCCGTTCATCCAGTTGCCCGAAGGGCAATACGTCAACAACATGATGCGCATCGCCCGCCCGGGCATTCGCACAGGCCTGCGGTCGGCGTGGTCCCAAGCGCTCAAGGCGCGGCGCAAGACGGTCCACGAGGGGCTCACCGTCGACGCGCAGGACCAGCACCGCCGCACGCGAATCATCGTGCAGCCGATGCCCGATCTGGGCGAAGAGGCCGGCACATACATGGTCGTCTTTCACGACCTCGGTGCCGCCGCAAACCCCGAAGGTGCGACGCCTGCCAACCCGCACAGCGAGCACCTGCTTGCCCAGCTCGAGGCCGAGCTGTTTCAGGCCCGCGAGGAACTGGAACATTCCGTTCAGGACCTCGAAGCCGCCAACGAAGAGATGAAATCCTCGAACGAAGAGCTCTTGTCGATGAACGAGGAACTGCAGTCGGCCAACGAAGAGCTCGAAGCTTCCTAGGACGAGATCGAGCGCAGCAATGCAGCCCTCGAAGACAGTAATATCGACCTGGTCAACCTGCTCAGTTCCACTCGCATCGCCACGATTTTTCTGGATCAGGGCGGCAGGCTGCGGCGCTTTACCCCCATGGCGGCGGAATTCTACAACATCACCGACGCCGATATCGGGCGACCGCTGTCGCATTTCACCCACCGTTTCACCGACCTGCCGCCCATCCCCGGTGCCGCGAAACTCCGCGCCGCCGAAGATGCCGTGGAACACGAGGCCACGCTGGAAGACGGGCGCATCTTCATGCGCCGCGTGACGCCCTATCTGACGGGCGGCGGCGACACCTCGGGGCTGGTCGTGACCTTTGTCGACATCACCGAGGCCAAACAGACCCGCGATGCCCTGCAGGTGAGCGAGGCGCGGTTCCGCGCCGCGCAACAGGCCGCGCCCGACGGCTTCGTGATGCTGCATGCCAAGCGCGCGCCGACCGGTCAGGTGGTGGACTTCGTCTACGACTACGCCAATGCCGCCGCGCTCGAGATCATGGGCCGGGACCGTGAGACACTCATCGGCGCGGCCATGCTGGACCTGTTTCCGGGCCTCAAGGAGGCGGGCTTCATCGACAAATATGTCGAGGTCCTCAACACCGGCACGGCGTGGCGATACGAGCTGCCCTATCGGCGCGACGGGCTGGACGCGTGGTTCGGGGCCAGTGTGGTCAAGGTCGCCGACGGTATCGCCATCGGCTTTGCGGATATCTCGGACCGCAAGGCAAACGAACTTCAGCTCGAAACCAGCGCCGCGCGGCTGCAACGGGTTCTGGACAGCGTCGTGGCCTTTGTCGGCGTGATGGACACCGATGGCACCCTCTACGAAGCGAACCAGCCCGCGCTGGATGCCGCCGCCGTCGCGCGCGAGGACGTCATCGGCAAACCCTTCTGGGACGCGCCATGGTGGAACTACGACGCCGCGGTGCAAAACCAGCTCAAGGACGCCATCGCCCGCGCCGCCCAAGGCGAAACGATGCGCTATGATGTCAAGATCCGACTGACCGGTGACCAGTTCATCTACATCGACTTCCAGATCGTCCCGCTGCTGGACGAGGACGGAAACGTCGTCGAGCTGATCCCCTCCGGTGTGAACATCAACGAACGCCTGCTGGCCGAGGATGCGGTGCGCAGAAACGCCGAACAATTGTCGGAAACGCTGGACGGGGTGGCAACCCTGGTCGGCCTGCTCGACACGGACGGCAAGGTGACCGATATCAACCAGACGGCCATGTCGGTCGTCACGGTGCCCAAATCCGACGTGATCGGAAAATACTTTCCCGACACCCCGTGGTGGGACATCTCGCAAGAGGTACGCGACAAGGTGGCCGATGCGATCCGCCGTGCCGCCGGTGGCGAAACGGTCCGGCAGGACCTGCCCTGGCTCGGGCCCAACGGATCACAGCTCTGGGTCGATTTCAGCGTGACACCCGTCAAGGACACAGAGGGGCGCGTGACCGCGCTGGTGCCGTCCGGGGCCGACATCTCGGAACGGAAACTGGCGCAGGAAGCGCTGGAGGAAAGCCGCGAGCGGCTGCGGCTCGCCACCCGTGCCGCGGCGCTCGGCACGTTCGATTTCAACACCGAAACCGGCACTGTGTTATGGGATGAACGCGCCCGCGAAATTCTGGGCCTCGCCCGTGCGGAAACCACCTTCGACGCACTCACCGCGATGGTTCATGACGATGACCGGGACAAGGTGCTCGGGGACGTCGAACAGGGACTGGATCCGGACAGCGCCGAACGCATGAAAACCGCCGAATACCGGTTCCTGCGTCCCGACGGGACCGAAATCTGGATCGAGTGGCACGCCACCTTCTACGCAACACCCCAAGGGCGCGCCGTCGGCACGGTGCAGGACATCACGACGCGCAAGCATGCCCAGGAACATCAGGCGCTGCTGCTGGGCGAGCTGAACCACCGCGTCAAGAATTCGCTGGCGGTCATTCAGGCGATGGCGTCGCAGACCCTGCGAAACGCCAAAAGCCTTGGCGCGTTCCGCGAGGCGTTCAACGGGCGGCTGTCCGCCATTGCCAACGCCCACGACATTCTCGTCGGCAACGAACACAGTGGCGCCGACCTGCTGCACCTGCTGCGCGGCCAGATCGGCGCCTATGCCGATCTGGATCAGCAGGTCGTGCTGGACGGCCCCGCTGTCACCCTGAGCCCCACGGTGTCGCACGCCTTGGGACTGGTGCTGCACGAGCTGACGACGAACGCCTCCAAATACGGCGCGCTCAGTGTCGAAGAGGGCCGGCTGGACGTCACCTGGGACACCGTCGACAGGCGTGACCGGCCCCATGTGCGGTTGTCCTGGAAGGAAAGCGGCGGCCCCCCGTCACCCGCCCCAAACGTCGTGGCTTCGGCAGTCGCCTGATCGAGACGACGCTGTCGCACTCGCTGGACGGGTCGATTGAGATGGCATATGGTACCGCGGGTTTCAGCGCAGTTCTGCTCACACCGACGGAGGCCGACGATGACCACTGAAAAGACAGTCCTGATCGTTGAAGACGAAGGTCTGGTGGCGATGGATATCGAGGATGAGTTGTCGGATCGCGGTTGGAAGACCGTCGCCGCTGTCGGCACCATAGACGCCGCGATGTCGGCGCTTGAAACGCAAGTGCCCGACCTCGCCCTGCTCGACGTCAATCTGCGCGGGACCAAGTCATTCGACCTCGCCCTTACCCTGCGCGACAAGGGGGTGGCGGTTGTCTTTCTCTCCGGCAACAGCGTCAACGATCTGCCCGCCTCTCTGCAGGACTGCGCCTTTGTGCAAAAGCCGGTCAATTTCGACCTGCTGCAGACCGCCTTGGGCAACGCCGTGACGGGTGATCGTCTCTGACCGGAGACGGGGTCGGCGGGGTCTGGCCACCTTTTACCATTTGTTAACGAACGCGACCGCGCGGGGCGTTAACACCCACAATTCAGCCAAATCGTATGCCACGCGGTGCACGGGTTGTGCACAGGTTGTGTACGGGCTGTGACATGGCCCAAAGCCTTCAAAACATGGTGTTAACCCGTCGGCGCACCTTGCCCACCGGGCGCGGTCGTTAACCGTTGCGCGTGCGGTGCGGGCCGACCAGCGCTGCCACTCCCAGGATCACGCCCGACACCGTCGCGATCATGCCCGCCGCGCTGACCGATGCCGCCGCACCGATCCAGAGCGGCCCGTACCCGGCCAGCACATAGCCCAGAATGGCCGCCAGCGTCGCAAAGCCAACAGACCAGCCCACCTGTGCGGCCAACGCATTCGTCATCATCCGCGCGGCGGCAGGCGGGCAGATGAACATCGCGATCACGATGATCGAACCCACCGCGTCAAAGGCCGCAACCGCCGCCACCGCCGACACAATCACCAGCGCCAGACCCAGCGCACCCGTGCGCAGGCCAAGGCCCTGGGCAAACCCTTCGTCAAAGCTCATCAACGCCAGCGGTCGCCAGAACAGCCAGACAAACGCGCCTACAACCACCAGCGCCAGCGCCATGCGCGGCAGCTCCACCGGCAGCCCGGCCAGTGCGGCGGGGTCCAGCAGCGACGCCCACCCGTCGGCATCCAGCCAGATCAGGCTCTCCAGATTGCCGAAGAGCGCGTGTTCCACATCCAGATGCACATTCGACGTATCCGATTGTTCCAAAAGCAAAACACCGCCCGCAAACATCGCGGTAAACACCACCCCCATGGCGGCACCCGCCTCGATCCGACCCAGCCTGCGGATGGCCTCGATGGCGATGACGGCGACAATGGCCGCCGCTGCCGCCCCCAGCAACATGGGCCCCGTGGCCACCAGCCCGGTGAGCAGAAAGGCGACGACAATGCCCGGCAGAACCACATGGCTGATCGCGTCCCCGATCAGCGCCTGCCCCCGCAGCAGCAGGAAATTGCCGGGCAGCGCACAGGCCACTGCGACGCAAATTCCGATCAGGATCGGCGTCAGCGACAGGCTGACAAATTCGGCCCCCATCACGTCACCGCCTGCGGCGGAGCCAGCCGCGCATCCACGTCTCCGATCTGGTCCGGGGTCAGCACATCCTCGATTGCCGTCAGCCCGTCATAGCGCGCCGCCGCACTGGCGAATGCCTGATCCCCGCGCACGAGGGCCCATCGGGTTTCGTCCAATTGCGCCTTGGCCGCCGCCGCCTGCCCTTGGGTCGTGGGCACCCCATCGGCCCGGATCAGGCCGGCCCGACGCAGCAACCGATGCGTTAACCGTTCATAAATCGGCTGCCCTGACGCCAGCGCCAGCAAACCCTGCCGCAGATGCACCCGGCGCTGGTACCGCTGGTGCCGCAGCACCGACGCCAGCACCCCGCGCCCCGGCGCTCCCAGCAGCGACAGCGCAAAGAGCGCAAAGCTCACCAGCACCACAATCGGCCCCGTGGGCAGCGCTGGCGCCGTGGCCGAAATCGCGGCGCCGAGGTAGCCCGCAAGCCCCCCGAGGACACCAGAGGTGATCACCACAACGTCCACCCGTTCCGACCAGAACCGCGCCGTGACGGGCGGCACAATCAGTAGCGCCACGATCATGATCAGCCCCACAACCTTGAGCCCGACAACCGTCACCAGCAGCACAATCCCCATCATCGCGAGGTCCACGCGCGCCGGACGCCACCCCGTCGCCTCGGCAAAACCGGGATCAAACGCGGCCAGCGTCAGGGGCCTGCGCAGCACCAGCACCAGCAGCAGAACCAGCCCCGCCGACACCGCCAGCAGCAGCGCCTCGCTGCGCAGCATGCCCGCAGTCGAGCCCAGCAAAAACCCTTCGAGCCCGGCCTGCCGCCCGGCATTCATCGTCTGCACAATGGTCAGGATGACGATGCCAAGGCCAAAGAATACCGACAGGACCGCCCCGATGGCCGCGTCCTCGCCCAGCCGCGTGCGGCGGGTCAGCCATTGCACGCACTGCAGCCCCAGCCCCGCCGACACCGCCGCCCCCAGGAGCAGGCCAAATAGCGACCTCCCGTCGCCCCCCATCGCCACCATCGCGATGAACGCAAGGCCCACGCCGGGCAGCGTCGCATGGGAAATCGCATCGCTCACCAGCGCGCGTTTGCGCAGGAACAGGAACGTGCCCGCCACCCCCGCCGCAATCCCCAGCAGCAGCGCGCCAAGCGTCACGAGCGAGGCGTTGTAGCCCAGTTGGAAAAGCAGCGCGTCGGCCAGCATGGTCCGTTACCCGGCAGTGCCGTGGGGCTGCATCCGCGCGGTCTCGAGCCGTCCGCCATAGGTCGTCTGCAACGCGTCGTCGGTAAAGGTCGTGTCGACCGGACCCGCCGCAATGACCTCGCGGTTGAGCAGGATCACATCGTCGAAATAGGCCGGTACGGTGGTCAGGTCGTGGTGCACCGCCAGCACCGTGCGGCCCGCATCGCGCAGGTCCTTGAGCACGGCGATGATCGCCTTTTCCGTGGCCGCGTCGACACCGGCAAACGGTTCGTCCAGCAGGTAAATATCCGCCTCTTGCGCCAAGGCACGGGCGAGGAACACACGTTGTTGCTGGCCACCGGACAGCTGCCCGATCTGGCGCGTGGCAAAGTCGGTCATGCCCACACGCTCAAGGCAGGCCATGGCGCGCGCGCGGTGCGGCGCACGGACCCGGCCCAACAGACCCAGATCGCGGTAAAGGCCCATCAGAACCACGTCGATCACCCGCGTAGGGAAGTCCCAGTCAACGCTCGCCCGCTGCGGCACATAGGCAATCGCATCGCGCATCTTGGCCAATGGCTGGCCGAACACCGCGACCGACCCGGCCAGCGGTTTGACCACGCCAAGTGCTGCTTTGAGCAGCGTCGACTTGCCCGCACCGTTGGGCCCGACAATGGCCGTCATGGCCCCGGCGCGCACGGTCACATCCGCCGAAAACAGCGCCGGCGTCTCACCATAGGACACAGTCAGCCCGCGCACCGACAGGGGGCTTGCCGTGCGGGCCGCGCGGTCGGCGGTGCCCGCCGCGTCAGAGACCAGCGCGAGGCTCATGCAGCCCCCCGCAGCTTGCCCAGACGTCCCGCGGCAGGCGCATCTGCCCCCAACGCGCGCGCGATAGTGGTCACGTTGTGATCGATCATGCCGAACCAGGTCCCTTCATACGTGCCGTCAGGGCCCATCGCGTCGCTGAACAGCGACCCGCCGATGCGCACCTCATGGCCCTGCGCCGCTGCCCCTTCGACCAGCGCGCGCACGTTGCGATCCGACACAGAGGTCTCGACAAAGACCGCAGGCAGGCGGCGCTCGACCAGCAGATCAACCAGTGCGCTGATGCGGTTCAGCCCCGCCTCGCTCTCGGTCGAGATGCCCTGAATGCCGAGCACTTCAAAATCATAGGTCGCCCCGAAATAGCCAAAGGCGTCATGCGCGCTCAGCAAAACCCGTTGTTCCGCAGGTACCTGCGCCAGCAGGTCGTCGGCATAGGATCCCAGCGCGCGCGCCTCGTTAACGAATATATCAGCGTTTGCCTCGAAGATGCCCCGCATATCGGGTGCCAGATCACTCAGCGCATCGACCACAGCAGGCACGCAACGCACCCACAGGTCCGGGTCCATCCAGATGTGGGGATCATAACGGCCCGCGTAATCCTCGTGGCTCAACAACAGGTCCTTGTCCACGGTTTCGGCCACCGCGGTCACCGGGCCCTTGCGAGCCAGATCGGCCAGCACGTCTTCCATCTGCGCCTCAAGGTACAGGCCGTGCCACAGCACCGTATCCGCGCGGGTCATGGCGACGATGTCGCTGCGGGTCTGGCGATAGGCGTGCGGGTCCACGCCCGCGCCCATCAGCCCCTGGACTGCAACGGTGTCGCCCCCGATCTGACGGACAAGGTCCGCGATCATGCCGGTGGTCGCGACGATGTTCAGTTGCCCTTGTGCCCAGACCGGCGTCGCCGCCAGGGCCGTCAGTCCCGCCAGAACGGCGCGACGAGACAGAGCAAAATCTTGGGTCATCCCAGCCTTTCCTTCTTTGGTTCTGGCAACACTATAGAGTGAATATGAGAATCATTCTCAGGAAGTCAATGAAACTGAGAATGATTCTCAGCTTTCGCAGGCGACTGCTTGCCTATTCGTCGAACGCTATGACAAATGTGGCGCCCGCTGCCCCGTCGGCAAGGCGGATGCGCCCGCCACGGGCCTGCACGAGGCTGCGCACAATGCTCAGCCCCATGCCCGTCCCACCGGCCTCGCGGCGCGTGGTAAAGAACGGGTCAAAGACCCGGTCGCGGTTGCCTGTGCTGATGCCGGGGCCGTTGTCGGTGATGGCCAGCCGCTGCGGCGTGGCCAGCAGCGTCACCTCCGTCGCGCCATGTTCGGAGGCATTGTGCACCATCTGCGTCAGGACCGTCGCGATGTCCTCGGCGGCCATGGGCAACACCGCGTCTTCGGCAATCGTCAGCGGGATGGGCGGCTGAAGCGTCGCCACCACCTCCGACAGGCGCGCGGCCCCTGTACCGGCGCTTTCGGACGCGCGAGCGTGGCGCGCGAGATCATCCAGCAAGGTTTGCATGCGCGTCGCCGCGTCCGAGACGGTCGCGCTCAGGGCTGCGCGATCATCCGGCGACGGGTCGGCTTGCAGCAGTTCTGCCGCCCCCCGGATCGCGGTCAGCGGCGATTTGAGCTCGTGCGTGACGTGACCGGCATAGGCGCGCATGCCCTCGGCCCGGCTGTTCAGGCTGTCGCCCATCGCCATGACGCTGGCCGCGAGCGCGCCGAACTCGGGCGTGCCGTAGTGATCGGGCGCGTCGGCACCGTCGCCCCGCTTCATCGCATCGGCATAGCGGGTCAGCGCATAGACAGGTCGCAGCACGAGCCGCCACAGCAGCACGGCCAGCACCGCAGTGGCCGCCAGCGCGAGCCAGAAGATCAGCCATGCCGCCTCGCCCCAACCCAGCACATTGCCCCAGAGCCGTAGGTTCACCAGCCCCAGCAAGGGCAAGACGAACACGGCCAGCAACGTGCCCCCGATGACGAGGGCCAGCGGCGGCCGCCACTTGCGCCTCACCCGGCGCATGGACCCATCCGGATGCCTATGCCGTGCACCGTCTCGATGGCGTCGGGGCAGCCTGCTTCGGCCAGTTTGGCCCGCAGGTTGCGCAGATGGCTGTCGAGGGTGCGATCACTGACACCCGTCGCCGCGCCATAGACCGCATCGGTCAGCGCGGGCCGCGCGGCGACCCGGTCGGGGTACTGCATCAGATGGGCGAGGATCTCCATCTCGCGGGCCGTCAGGGTCACGGCCGCACCGTTCACCGCACACAAGTGGCGCGAGGCGTCCACCACCAGCACGCCGCGCTGCGCTGCGGTCGAACCCTGCCGCGTGCCGCGTTTCAGGATCGCGCCGACACGGGCCACCAGCTCGCGCGGGGAAAACGGCTTGGTCACGTAGTCATCGCCGCCCAGTTCGAACCCCAGCACGCGGTCAATCTCGTCCTCGCGTGCGGTCAGGAACAGCACGGGCGTGTCATGCGTCGTCCGCAAGGCGCGGCACAGGGCCAGCCCGTCCATCTCGGGCAGGCCGATGTCGAGCACGATGAGGTCGAACCGGCCCGACCGCGCCTTGGCAAGCCCCTCGGCGCCGTCCCCCGCCTCGACCACGGCATACCCGGCCTGATCAAAGGCGATGCGCAGCACCGCCCTGATCTGTGGATCGTCGTCGACCACCAACACTGTGCGTGCGCTCATGGGGTTGCAGTCTCGGTCACTCTCATTGCGGTTAGGCTACGGCGCACCCGCCAGTTGCGAAAGCCCCATTCACGCCAGTCCGTGGGGTGGAACAGCTGCGGTTCAAAGTAGTGGCCCCGGCAGAACGCTGCCGTGCGCTGGCCTGAGTGACGCTCGATCGCGGGCATGGCACCTTCGCTGAGCTTGCACAGCATCTCGCGGTCTTCGGGCACATCGCGGCTCAGGTTGTGGCGGGCCACGACCGCGTCAAAGCTGACAAACGCACAGACATAGAGCGCAACCGCACCCAACGCACCGCTGCGCAGCAACATCCACGCGGCGGGGCGGTCCTGCCAGACCTGCTGCGCCGTGACGCCAAGCCCAACGGCCACCAGCCCAATCCAGATATAGGCCGCCAGCCGCAGGCGCGTCAGGCCAAACGCCTCCACATACAGATCCAGCCGCCAGACGGAGGCAAAGACCAGCGCCAGCGTCTGCGCCAGCCACAGCATCATCAGCACCCGCACCATCGGACGCCCCTTGAGGTGTGGGCGCGCCACAACGGCAAAGAGCCCGGCCAGCAACGCGGTGGCCAGCAACGGGTATGCGCCGCGATGCGCGTAGGTGGCCGGGCTGATGCCGCCGGGCAACGCCGCGTCACCATAAAGAAACAGCACATCCATCCCCGTCTGCACCGCAAAGAGCGCGTTGAACGCAACCAGCGACCGCGCCACGGACGCGGCGTTGATCAGCCCCTCGCGGCGCACGGTGGCTCGCTGCAGCCTGCGATACTGCAACCGTTCGCGCATCCGGTATGTGACCAGCACCGGCCAGACAGCGGCAGCCGTGAGCATCCAGAAAAACATGCGCCACAGGTCAGGCTGCGGCGGCTGCCAACGGGCAAAGTCGGCGACCAGCCGATCCAGAACCGGGTTCGCCCCGACCAGCAGCAAGGCAAAGATCAGCGTGGCCACTGCGGGCACGGCCCACCCCATGACGACCGCGCGCAAATCCCAGCGCACCGGCTTTATGTCCCCCGCGCCCTGCACGGCGCGCGCCGTGTCGCGTATCGACTGCGCCGGGGCAACCCACCACAGCCGGAGTGCTGCGCGCACAAGGTCAGCACGGCCCACGCCCGCCATCACGACCGCGACCACGGACAAGCCCAGCAAGGCAATAAGCACCGACAAGGGCTGCACCAGCTCAATGAGCGGCAGCAGGCACAGCACCATGCCACAAGCGACCCCGACCCGCGTCCGGGACGCAAGGCGGGGCCAGGCCAGCGCCAGCCCGGCCAGAAACACGGCAAAGGCAAATAGCGCGAGGCTCAGCCCCGGCAGCACCTGCCACACCAGTACATCGCCCAAGGCGATCAGTGCCGCCAGCAGGCCGAGCCGCACGCCATCCCCGCGCCGGGTGCGCCAGCGCTGCGCCACCTTTTGCACGTCCGCCTCCAGCCACCAGCCGTCGCGCTGCATCGCCACCGGCACCCCGCGCATCGAAACCCTGTCCATCATCCTGCCCCTCGTCATCTGCTGTTGATGTTGGGTCCTGTGATCCCACCGCCATGTGCAGGCCACGCAGCACGTTTGTGCAACAGATGTGCAGGGACCGGGCGGCGTGGCCCCTTGCCAAAGGGGCGCTGTCATGCCACCACCATGGCCTGCCCGCACTGCCTCGAAGGGTGTCCCATGACAGACCCAACCGCGCTGGACACAGCGACGACAACTCAGACCGCTCAGCTGCCGCAGGTGACCGAGCCGCGCAATCCCGGCATGCCGCTCGACCTGGACTGGGTCGCGCGGGTACAGGCCAACACCTCGGCCATCGAGCGGCGCTGCGCGACCCTGCCCGGACGCCGGTCGATCAAGAAGGATCATCAGGCCGCGTGGCTCTTGCGCGCAATTGCCTGCATCGATCTGACCACCCTGTCGGGGGACGACACCGAACGGCGCGTGCAGCGCCTCTGTGCCAAGGCGCGCCAGCCCGTGCAGGCGCGGATGTTGGAGACGCTGGGTGTGCCCGGCCTGACCACAGGTGCCGTCTGTGTCTATCACGAGATGATCCCCGCCGCCGTCGCCGCGCTGAAGGGCACCGGCATTCCCGTGGCCGCCGTCTCCACCGGGTTCCCGGCGGGCCTGTCACCGTTCCCGCTGCGCCTGCAGGAAATCCGCGAGAGCGTCGCCGCCGGCGCCAAGGAGATCGATATCGTCATCTCGCGCCGCCACGTGCTGACCGGCGATTGGCAAGCGCTTTATGATGAGATGAAGGCCATGCGCGAGGCCTGCGGCGATGCCCATGTCAAGGCGATCCTCGCCACGGGCGAGCTGGGCACGCTGCGCAATGTCGCGCGCGCCTCTCTGGTATGCATGATGGCGGGCGCGGATTTCATCAAGACGTCCACCGGCAAGGAAAGCGTGAACGCCACCCTGCCTGTCAGCCTCGTCATGATCCGCGCGATCCGCGACTATTTCGAACGCACCGGCTACCGCGTCGGCTACAAGCCCGCGGGCGGGATTTCCAAGGCCAAGGACGCGCTTGTCTACCTGTCGCTGATCAAGGAAGAGCTGGGCGACCGCTGGCTGCAACCGGACCTGTTCCGCTTTGGCGCATCATCGCTGCTGGGCGACATCGAACGGCAGCTCGAACACCACCTGACCGGCGCATATTCCGCCGGATACCGCCATGCGATTGGATAGACGAATGCGCTGGATTTCTGCACTGCTGCTGGCCGCCAGCACCCTCACCGCCCCGGCACAGGCGCAAGAGCCGCGCGCCAATGGCCAATGGAACGTGATCCAGGGCCTCGACAGCGCCGATCTGGCGGTGCTCGGCTGGACGCTGACTGGCACCACCGCGATGCCCGCCGGACCGGAGACCGGGCTGCTGGTCACCTTCTGGCGGGCCGGCGACGGGGCGATGGTGCGCTGCATCTTTTCGCTCGTGAGCCGCACCGGCGCGCAACCGTTCGAGACGTGCAGCCTCGCCCAGACCGTGACGGCACAATCCGGGAATGGGGACGCCGGAAATGGGGATGAGGAATGACTGTCAAAGACATCTTTGAAACGATGGAATACGGCCCCGCGCCCGAGGCGGCAGGCGACGCGCTGGCATGGATCGTGGATCAGGGCGCGCGGTTCGGGCATTTCATCAACGGCAGCTTTACCGACCCGGCGGACGGCTTCGACAGCAAGAACCCCGCGACCGGCGAAACCCTCGCCACCTTGTCACAAGCGACGCAGGCCGACGTCGATGCTGCGGTCAAGGCCGCCCGCGCCGCACAGCCGAAATGGGCCGCCGCAGGCGGTCACGCCCGGGCCCGCGTGCTCTATGCGATTGCGCGGCTCTTGCAGAAACACAGCCGGCTGTTTGCCTTGCTGGAAACGCTCGACAACGGCAAACCCATCCGCGAGAGCCGCGACATCGACGTGCCACTGGCGCAGCGCCACTTCTACTACCACGCCGGCATGGCGCAGCTGATGCACGCCGAATTGCCCGACCGTGAGGCCCTCGGTGTTTGCGGTCAGATCATCCCCTGGAACTTCCCCCTGCTCATGCTCGCCTGGAAGATCGCGCCCGCGCTGGCCATGGGCAACACCGTGGTGCTGAAACCAGCGGAATACACATCGCTCACGGCCCTCCTCTTTGCCGAGATTTGCCAGCAGGCGGGCGTGCCCAAAGGTGTCGTGAACATCGTCACCGGTGACGGCGCGGTGGGGGAGATGATCGTGAACGCCGATGTGGACAAGATCGCCTTTACCGGCTCGACCGCCGTCGGGCGGCGCATTCGCGAGGCGACGGCAGGCACCGGCAAGGCGCTGACGCTCGAGCTGGGCGGCAAGTCGCCCTACATCGTGTTTGACGACGCCGATCTGGACAGCGCTGTCGAAGGGCTGGTGGACGCGATCTGGTTCAACCAGGGTCAGGTCTGTTGTGCCGGTTCGCGGCTCTTGATCCATGAGCCCGTTGCGGACACCTTCTATGCCAAGCTGCGCGCGCGGATGGACAAGCTGCGCATCGGCGACCCGCTGGACAAGAGCGTCGATGTGGGCGCGGTCGTGGACCCGGTCCAGCTGGACACGATCACCAGGATGGTCAGCGACAACACCGCAGGCGAGACATATCAGGCGCAGACCGCCCTGCCCGCCACCGGCTGCTACTATCCGCCCACGCTGATCACCGGGCTGAACACGGCAGATGCGCTGATGCAGCAGGAGATCTTTGGCCCCGTCCTCGTCTCCACCACCTTCCGCACGCCGTCCGAGGCGGTCGAACTGGCCAACAACACACGCTACGGCCTTGCCGCGACGCTGTGGACCGAGAATGTGAACCTCGCGCTCGATGTGGCCCCGAAACTTGCCGCGGGCGTGGTCTGGGTCAACGCCACAAACCTCTTTGATGCTGCCGCCGGTTTTGGCGGTGTCCGCGAAAGCGGGTTTGGCCGCGAAGGCGGATGGGAAGGCTTGCGCGCCTACACGCGGCCTGTTGGCAAGGCGAAACCCGTGAAGCCCATTCCCGCCTTTACCGGGGACGCAGGCCCCGCCGATCCGCTGGACCGCACGGCCAAGCTCTATATCGGGGGCAAGCAGGCACGGCCCGATGGCGGCTATTCCCGCAACGTCTACGCCAAGAACGGCGCGCTGCTGGGCCAATCCAGCCTCGCCAACCGCAAGGATATCCGCAACGCGGTAGAGGCGGCTCAGGGCGCGGCGACCTGGGGGAAAACCACGGGCCACCTGCGGGCGCAGATCCTCTACTACATCGCCGAAAACCTGTCGGCGCGCGCCGATGAGTTCGCGGCGCGCCTCGACGCGTTGCAGGGTGGCAAGGGCGGGGCCAAGGAGGTCGACGCCGCAATCCAGCGCCTCTTCACCTACGCTGCATGGGCCGACAAATACGACGGTGCGGCCAAGGGCGTGCCGATGCGCGGCGTGGCACTTGCCATGAACGAACCGGTGGGCATCATCGGCGCGTTCTGCCCGGACGACGCGCCGCTGCTGGGCCTTGTGTCGCTGATGGCCCCGGCGATTGCCATGGGCAACCGCGCCGTGCTGGTCGCATCTGAGCCGTTCCCGCTGGCCGCGACCGACTTCTACCAGGTGCTCGAGACATCCGATGTACCCGGCGGCGTCGTCAACATCCTGACCGGCAGCCATGCCGAGCTTGCGCCGCATATGGCCAAGCACATGAACGTGGACGCGACCTGGTCCTTCTCCGGCACCGACCTGTCGGCTGAGGTCGAGCGCGGGGCGGCGACGAACCTCAAGCGTGCATGGGTCAACAACGGCATGGCGCGCGACTGGATGGGGGCGGCGGGCGAAGGGCGCGCATTCCTCGATGCCGCGACCGAGGTCAAGACCGTCTGGATTCCCTACGGCGAGTGAGCGCATGCCCGACTACACGACGCTGGCCAAGACGATCCGCAGCCTGACCGAGGGCGAGGATGACACCGTGGCACTGATGGCGACCGTCGCCTGCGAAGTGCACCATTCCGACGCGCGGTTCGACTGGACCGGGTTCTACCGCGTGACGGGTCCCGAGATGCTCAAGATCGGCCCCTATCAGGGCGGCCATGGCTGCCTGCAGATCCCGTTTGCACGCGGTGTGTGCGGGGCGGCGGCACGCACGGGCGAGGTGCAATTGGTCGCCGATGTAGACGCCTTTCCCGGCCACATTGCCTGTGCCAGTTCCACCCGGTCGGAACTGGTCCTGCCGGTCTGGAACGCGCGTGGCGACCTCATCGCCGTCTTTGACATTGACAGCGACCAACCGGATGCGTTCACGACCCAGGATGCCGATGAACTGACCGCGATCCTTGCCAGCGTCTTTGCCCGCTGAACCCGCGTCCGTGAAAAATTCGCTTGCTTTTTCACCGCCACTGCGGTGTCGTGAAAAGAACCAAGGATTTTTCACGACTCATGTTGCAGACCCATCCCCCTACCGCACGGTCCCTCGGCGCTGATCTGCGCGCGCTGCGCAAGGCGCGGGGGATGACCCTGCAGGAAATGGCGAATGCTCTGGGCCGGTCGGTGGGCTGGCTCAGCCAGGTGGAACGCGACATGTCCGAACCGTCGATCACCGATCTGCGGCACATGGCCCGCACGCTTGATATCGCGGTGTCGACCCTGTTTCGCCACGGAGCCGCCCCCGCCGAAGAAGAGGGCTATGTCGTGCGCAAGCACGCCCGTCGCCCCATAGGGTCGCGCGCCGCCGGTCTGGTCGAAGAGCTGCTGTCGCCCGACCTCACGGATGATTTCGAGGTGGTGCATTCCACCTTTGAGCCGCACAGCGCCATCACCGAAACCGTCACCCGCCCTACCCAAGAGGTCGGCTATATCCTGTCAGGCCAGCTGGACCTCGAGATCAGCGGACGCGTCTATTCGGTCGGGCCCGGGGACAGCTTTCGCGTCCGGGGCGAGCCGTTCCGCTGGATGAACCCGCACCCGCACCCCGCCGTCGCGATCTGGGTCATCGCGCCGCCGGTCTACTGATGTCGGTCGAGGGATGGATCATATTCGCACTGTTCTGGGCCGTGTTCGTCACCACCCCCGGGCCCAACGCGGTCAATTGCATCACCAATGGCATGACGCTCGGCTTTCGCCGGTCGCTGCCGGGTGTTCTGGCGATCCTCACCCAGGCCAGCGCATTCCTCGTCCTGTCGGCGTTCGGCATCACGGCACTCATCGCCGCATCACCCGCGGCCTTTGGCGTGGCCAAGCTGATCGGCGCGGGCTTTCTGATCTGGCTGGGTGTGCGGGTATGGATGCGTGCGGGGCGGATCACCCAACCGCCACCGCGATCAGGCAAATCGGTCTACCTCCGCGCACTGGCGATCGCCACGATCAACCCGAAAAGCGTCGCGGGCTACCTCGCCGCGTTCTCGCAATTCGTGCAACCGGACGTGCCCGTCTGGGACCAGATGTGGGTCATCATGCCCACCGCGCTGACGCTCACCGCGCTCAGCTATTCCGGGTTCACGGCACTGGGTGCGGGACTGGGCCGGGCAGCGCTCGGTGCTGTGTTCAACACCTGGCTGCAACGCGGGCTGGCGGCGTGTTTCGTGGCCTACGGTCTGGCCCTCGGGCTCAGCGATCCGGGGCGGAGGGTCTGAGATGCTGAGCGGATCGTGCAATTGCGGCGCCGTGACGTTCACCGTCGCCCGAACCCAGCGCAGCTCGGCCTGCCATTGCGGCCAATGCCGCAAGCAAACCGGGCACCACTGGGCCTCGGGACTGGCAGCGGACAGCGACGTGACGATCACCGGCAATGTCACATGGCACGCCAGCAGCGGCTTTGCCCGGCGCGGGTTCTGCCCCGTCTGCGGCTGCTTTCTGTTCTGGAAAATGCAGGCAGAGCCCAGGATCAGCTTTTCACTCGGCGCCATCGACGGGGACACCGGCCTGCGCCTCGACCGGCACATCTTTACCGCCTCCAAGGGCGATTACTACGACATCGCGGACAGCGTTCCGCAACGGGAGACCTGAACATGAGCGACTTTCCAACAACGGCCCGCGTGGTCATCATCGGCGGCGGTGTCGTCGGCACCTCGACCCTGTATCACCTGGCCAAGGCGGGCTGGACCGACTGTGTCCTGCTCGAAAAGAACGAGCTGACCGCCGGGTCCACCTGGCACGCGGCGGGCAATTGCCCGAACTTCTCCGGCTCCTGGGCGATCATGAATATGCAGCGCTACGGGCTCGAGATGTACCGGACGCTGGCCGACGATGTCGATTACCCGATGAACTACCATGTGACGGGCTCACTGCGGCTGGCGCATTCCAAGGAGCGGATGCAGGAGTTTGAGCGGGTGTCCGGCATGGGCCGGTATCAGGGCCTCGAGATGCCGATCCTCACCCCTGCCGAGATGCAGGAATACCACCCGTTCATGGAAACCCACGAACTGGCGGGTGGCATGTGGGACCCACTGGATGGCGACATCGACCCCGCACAGCTGACCCAGGCACTGGCCAAGGGTGCGCGCGACGCGGGCGGTCGGATCGAACGGTTCTGCCCTGCCACGGGCATCGAACGCGACGGCGACGAGTGGATCGTAAAGACCGCCAAGGGCGACATCCGCTGCGAATTCGTGGCCAACTGCGCGGGCTACTACGCGCAGCGTGTAGGCGAGATGTTCAAGCCCTTTGGCGGGCGTACGGTGCCCATGGTGACCATGTCGCACCAGTATTTCCTGACCGACGAAATCGCAGAGGTCGCCGCCTGGACCAAGGAAAAGGGCCACAAGTTGCCCATTATCCGCGACGTCGACATCAGCTACTATCTGCGGCAGGACAAGAACGGCCTGAACCTCGGCCCCTATGAGCGGAACTGCAAGGCGCACTGGATCACACCCGACGATCCCATGCCCGAAGACTTCTCGTTCCAGCTATACCCCGACGATCTTGAACGGCTGGAGTTCTATATCGAGGACGCGATGGCCCGCGTGCCCGCCCTTGGCACCGCCGGTGTGGGCCGCAACATCAACGGCCCCATTCCCTACGCGCCGGACGGCTTGCCCCTGATCGGCCCGATGCCGGGCGTCAAAAACGCGTTCGAGGGGCACTGCTTTACCTTTGGCATCGCGCAGGGCGGCGGCGCGGGCAAGGTGCTTTCGGAATGGATCATGCACGGCGAGACCGAGTGGGACATGTGGGCGACCGACCCGCGCCGCTACACCGACTATGCCGACCACGACTATTCCCTCGCCAAGGCGCTGGAAACATACGGCCACGAATACGGCATGCACTTTCCGCATTTCGAATGGCCCGCGGGCCGCGACAAGAAACTGTCGCCGGTCGATGACCGCATCCGCGCCGCCGGCGGCCAGATGGGTGCCTACAATGGCTGGGAACGCGCGAATTGGTTCGCCCAAGACGGTGACGACACATCCGCAGAGGCGGCCCAGACCTGGGATCGCGACGGGCCCTGGCACGCACGCATCCGCGACGAGGTCACAGCGGTGCGTGACGGCGTGGGCGTTCTGGACCTGCCGGGCTTCTCGCGCTTTGACCTCAAGGGGCCGGGTGCGGCCGAATGGCTGCGCGGGATGATCACGGGCGCCCTGCCCAAGATCGGCCGCCTGAACCTCGCCTATTTCTCCGACAGCCGGGGCCGTATCCTGACAGAGATGTCTGTGCTGCGGTTCGACGACGACGTCTTTACGCTGATCACGGCGGCCAGCGCGCAATGGCACGACGGCGAGTTGCTGCGCAATAACCTGCCTGCCGGTCTGACCCTGCGCGACAAGACGACCGAACAATCGACCCTGATCGTGAGCGGGCCCAAGTCGCGCGACCTGCTGTCGCCCCTGACCGATGGTGATCTGAACCTCGGCTGGCTCACGCACCAACCCGCCAAAGTGGCGGGCCGTGACGTGATGCTGGTCCGGGTGAGCTTTGCCGGTGAGCTGGGTTGGGAGGTGCACGCCGCGATGGACGACATCCCCGCGATCTACGATGCGATCACTGGCGCCGGGGCCACGCCCTTCGGTATGTACGCGCTGAACTCGATGCGCATCGAAAAGGGGTATCGCGCGTGGAAGGGCGATCTGTCCACGGACTACACCCTGTTCGAGGGCGGGCTGGACCGGTTCGTTAAGCTCGACAAACCGCAGGACTTTCCGGGCAAGGCGGCACTGTTGAACGAAAAACAGCAAGGCTCGAAGAAACGGTTTGTCACGATGTTGGTGGACGCGGGTGCGCAGGACGCCCCGTATATGTCCACGATCTGGAACGGCAACGCAGTGGTGGGCGAAACGACCTCCGGCGCATGGGGGCACCGCATCAACGCCTCTGTTGCTCTGGGTGTGGTGCGGACCGAGCTGTCGACACCGGGCACCGCGCTCGAGATCGAGATGTATGGCAAACGCTACGCCGCGACGGTGCAGCCGGAGCAACCGCTCTGGGATCCTGAAAACGAAAGGTTGCGGGCGTAACCGTTTTCCGACACGGAAAACGGACCGGAAACCGTGTCGGTTTCCGCCTCCACCGAAGGAACTGGAATGGCTGACGTAACGCTTCTCGACGGTGGGATGGGCCAGGAGCTCATCCACCGCTCCGGGGACACACCCACCCCCTTGTGGTCAACCCGCGTGATGGTGGACCGCCCCGGCCTCGTGGCCGAGATCCACCGCGACTTTACCGCCGCGGGCGCAACGGTCGCGACGACCAACACCTACGCGATCCTGCGCGACCGCCTCGAAGGCACGGATGTCGAAAACGCATTCGACACACTCTACGCCCGCGCATTGTCCGAAGTTGCAGGCGCCGCGCCGCGCGTCGCCGGCTCCATCGGGCCAATCGGGGCCAGCTACCGCCCCGATCTGCACCCGGCCCCGGAACAGGCCGTGGCCATCTACACGGAGATCGTCAGCAAGCTGGCCCCGGCGGTCGACGTGCTCCTGTTCGAGACGGTGTCCTGCGTCGCCCATGCGCGCGATGCCCTAGCCGCCGCCAAACCTGCGGGCAAGCCCATCTGGATTTCCGTAACCGTCGACGACCGCGACGGCAGCCGCCTGCGCTCGGGCGAGCCGGTGCGCGATGTGCTGGGTGTCACCGAAGGTGCCGACGCCCTGCTGATCAACTGTTCGACCCCCGAAGTCATCCCCGCAGCACTTGCCGAACTGGCCGCAGCACCCCAACCCATCGGCGCCTATGCCAACGGGTTCGAAAACATCTCGGACGGGTTCCTGAGCGCCAAGCCGACCGTCGACACCCTGACCACGCGCTGCGACTTTTCCCCCGCGCTTTATGCCGATCACGTCATGGCGTGGGTCGATGCAGGCGCGACAATCGTCGGCGGCTGCTGCGAAGTCAGCCCCGCCCATATCGCCGAAATTGCCCGACGTCTGCGCGACGCGGGCCACACAATCGTCTGACAAGGAGCCCTGCCATGCCCGACCTGCCCACATCTGCCCGCGTCGTCGTTATCGGCGGCGGCGTCATCGGGTGTTCGGTTGCCTACCACCTGACCAAGCTGGGGTGGACGGATGTGGTCTTGCTGGAGCGCAAGGCGCTCACCTCTGGCACCACGTGGCACGCCGCGGGTCTGATCGCACAGCTGCGGGCGACGGCGAACATGACCAAGCTCGCCAAGTACAGCCAGGAGCTGTATGGCGGGCTCGAGGCCGAGACAGGCGTTGCAACCGGTTTCAAGCGTGTCGGATCGATCACCGCGGCGCTCACCGGCGAGCGGCTCGAAGAGCTGCACCGGCAGGCCGCCATGGCCCGCGCCTTTGGCGTGGAGGTCGAGGAGATTGCGGCCAACGAGATCAAGGACCGGTACGAGCATCTGAACGTCACGGATGTGACCGGCGGCGTGTACCTGCCGCTGGACGGGCAAGGTGATCCGGGCAACATCGCGCACGCGCTGGCCAAGGGCGCGCGCCAGCGGGGCGCGCGGGTGCAGGAGCGCACTGCCGTGACCGGCCTGACCAAGGACGGCCGCCGCATCACCGGCGTGGATTGGCAGGGCGAGGATGGCAGCGGCGGCCACATCACCTGCGACCACGTGGTCAACTGCGCGGGCATGTGGGGCCACGCGGTGGGCCGGATGGCGGGCGTGAACGTGCCGCTACAGGCCTGCGAGCATTTCTACATCGTTTCCGAGGCGATCCCAGGGCTGAGCCAGCTGCCCGTCCTGCGGGTGCCGGACGAATGCGCCTACTACAAGGAAGACGCAGGGAAAATGATGCTGGGCGCGTTCGAGCCCAACGCCAAACCCTGGGCGGTGGAGGGCATTCCGCATGACTTCGAGTTCGACCAGCTGCCCGAGGATTTCGACCATTTCGAGCCGATCCTGGAAGCGGCGGTGAACCGGATGCCCATGTTGGCCGAGGCGGGCATTCACACGTTCTTCAACGGCCCCGAGAGCTTTACGCCCGATGACGCCTACCATTTGGGCCTCGCGCCCGAGATGGACAATGTGTGGGTCGCCTGCGGCTTCAACTCGATCGGGATCCAGTCGGCGGGCGGCGCAGGCATGGCGCTGGCGCAATGGATGGAGGATGGTGCGAAACCGTTCGATCTGGGCGATGTGGACATCAGCCGGATGGAGCCGTTCATGGGCAACAAGACCTACCTGGCCGAACGCGCGACCGAGACGCTGGGCCTGCTCTATGCCGATCACTTCCCCTACCGGCAAAAGGCCACCGCGCGGGGCGTGCGGCGCACGCCGTTTCACCAGCACCTGCTGCAACATGGTGCGGTGATGGGGGAACTGGCAGGCTGGGAGCGCGCCAACTGGTTCGCCCGACCCGGTCAGAATGCGGAATACGAATACTCGTGGAAGCGGCAGGTGTTCTTTGACAACGTCGCCGAGGAACATCGCGCGATCCGCGAGAATGTGGGCCTGTACGACATGTCGTCATTCGGCAAGCTCCGGGTGGAGGGGCCGGATGCGACCGCGTTCCTGAACCATGTGGGCGGCGGTCAGTATGATGTGCCGGTGGGCAAGATCGTCTACACCCAGTTCCTCAACGAGCGCGGCGGGATCGAGGCGGACGTGACCGTCACGCGCCTGACTGAGACGTGCTATCTGGTGGTGACCCCTGCGGCCACGCGGCTGGCGGACCAGACATGGATGATGCGGAACAAGGGTGACTATAGCGTCGTGATCACCGATGTGACGGCGGGCGAAGGTGTGCTGGCCATCATGGGCCCCAACGCGCGCAAGCTGCTACAGGCGGTCAGCCCCGCAGATTTCACCAACGCCACCAACCCGTTCGGCACCGCCCAGCAGATCGACATCGGCATGGGGCAGGCCCGTGTGCACCGCGTCACCTATGTGGGCGAGCTGGGCTGGGAGGTCTATGTGCCCACCGACATGGCGGGCCACGTATTCGAGGTGCTGTACGAAGCAGGGCAGGACATGGACCTCAAGCTGTGCGGGATGCACATGATGGACACCTGCCGCACCGAAAAGGGCTTTCGCCACTTTGGCCACGACATCACCTGCGAGGATCACGTGCTGGAGGCGGGCTTGGGCTTTGCCGTCAAGACGGACAAGCCCGCGTTCATCGGGCGCGACGCGGTCCTGCGCAAGAAGGAGACAGGGCTGGAACGCCGGCTGGTGCAGTTCAAGCTGACCGATCCGGAGCCGCTGCTCTATCACAACGAGCCGATTGTGCGCGACAGCGAGATCGTCGGATACCTGTCTTCGGGCAGCTATGGCCACCATCTCGGGGCCGCCGTCGGCATGGGCTATGTGCCCTGCGAGGGCGAGCCTGCGGCGGACGTGCTGGGCTCGACCTACGAGATCGACGTGGCGGGCACGCGTGTGGTGGCCGAAGCATCGCTCAAGCCGCTATATGATCCCAAGTCGGAACGGGTGAAGGTCTAGCCCGCCTCGAACCAGTCGCGGGCCAGCGTGGTCCAGCCGCGGGGCATGCCGTGGCCGCCGTCGTGCTCGCAAAAGGTGATGGCGCCCGCGTCGCAACTGTTGTCCCACACCCGGCAGCGGAACTGGTCGCCCATGTCGATCCGGTCGGGATGTGTGCGGCAGCTGTTGGCGCGGCGGGCAAGCGTCAGGCTGTCCCACAGGCTGCCCTGATGCCAGTCGCGGATCGCGCGCCCCTCGAACGGCACCTGATTGTCGGCGAACCCGTGGATTTGCAGAAAGCGGACGGGCGCGCCTGGGCAGTCGACCGTGTCATTGGGCACGCGCAGCGCACCTGCGATGGACACGAACCCGGCAAAGTGATCCGCCGCCTTGCACGCCATCAGCCACGCCATGGACCCGCCGGCGGAAAACCCGGCGACATAGATCTTGTCGGGGTGGATCGACACCTTGGTCCGCGCATCGGCCACAACGTCGAGGACAAAGCCGACATCGTCGCGCACCCCGCCTTCGCGCCCGGCCCAGCGGCGCCTGTCGCGCCCTTCGATCGGCGTGCCGTTCGGCGCGATCACGACATAGCCCGCCTCAGCAAAGGCGGATTTGATCCCGCCGCGAAAGATCATCTGCCCCGTCGCGTTGTGCCCGTGAAAGAACACCAGCGCCGGTGCACCCTTCTGACCGCCACCGCCGTCGATCATGTGATAACTGCCGCCGTCGATCTCGCAAGGGGCGTCGGGGCCGCATTGGGCGGCGGCAAGGGTGGGCAGGGCCAGCAACAGGGCAAGGAGCATACGCATGCGCGCATGCCTGCACATTTGCGAGCGCATGGAAAGGCGCTGTGCGGATACGCGCGAGAACGTGAAGGCCCTTGCACAGATGCAGCGCATTTGTCAGGCGGTTGGCATGAGCAGTGACTACAGCCCGCCGCAGGACCCGTTGGTGATCCTGCATGACGATGCCGAGATCCTCGCGGTGGACAAACCGGCAGGCCTGCTGAGCGTGCCGGGCAAGGGCGAACACCTCGCCGACTGCCTGATCGCCCGGGTGCAGGCGGTGTGGCCGCAGGCGCTGCTGGTGCACCGGCTCGACCGGGATACCAGCGGCGTGATCGTCTTTGGCCTGACGGCGCATGCGCAGCGGTTCCTGTCCAAACAGTTCGAGCTGCGCGCGACGCGCAAGACCTATGTGGCCCGGGTGGACGGGCGGCTCAGCCCCAAGACCGGGCGCGTGGACCTGCCGCTGGGCGTGGACTGGCCCAACCGCCCGCGCCAGCAGGTGGACCACGAAGACGGCAAACCGGCGATCACCGATTGGCGCGTGCTGCGCGACAGTGCGAGCGAGACACGCGTGCGGCTGATGCCCCAGACCGGGCGCAGCCACCAACTGCGCGTGCACATGCTGGCACTTGGCCACGTGATCCTTGGCGATCCGCTGTATGCGACCGGCGACGCGTTGCAGCATCCGCGCCTGATGCTCCATTCCGAAGAGCTGCGGATCAAGCACCCCGACAGCGGCAAGATGATGCGGTTTCGCGCCCCTGCCCCGTTCTGAGGGCATTTGACAGCCGCCACGCGCTGTCGCTACTTTTCCGTCATGACGGACAGACCCCACGGCGCGCCCGACCTGCGCACGCCCAACCTGAATGACCTGAGCGCCAGCCTGCGTGCGGGCCTGCGCGACTTTGCCGCCGCCCCGATGATGGGGCTGTTTTTCGCCGGGGTCTACGTACTGGGCGGAGTGATCATGGCCGCCATCACCTATGCCACGGGCACCACGTTCTGGCTGATCCTCGCGGTGCTGGGTTTTCCGCTGATCGGTGCCTTTGCCGCGCTTGGCCTTTATGAGATCAGCCGCCGCAGGCAGGCGGGCGAGACGCTCGACTTCAACCAGATCACCCGCGTCGTCTGGGACGAAAAGAACGGGCAGCTGCCGTGGCTGGCGGTGATGGTCGTGGTGCTATTCCTGTTCTGGTTTTTTCTGGGGCATATGATCTTTGCCCTGTTTCTGGGCCTGTCACCGATGACCAATGTGTCGACCTCGGTCGATGTGTACCTGACGCCCGATGGGCTGACGATGCTGCTGTTTGGCAGCGCGGTCGGGGCGGCCTTTGCCAGCCTGACCTTCGCGATGAGCGTGCTGGGCATGCCGATGCTGCTGGACCGGGACGTCGATTTTATCACCGCGCTGACGCGCTCCATCGGGGCGGTGGCCCAGGCACCGTTGATCTACCTCGGCTGGGGCGCGTTCATCGCGGCGGTCACACTCGCCGCGATGCTGCCTGCGTTCCTGGGGTTGTTCCTGGCCATGCCGATCCTCGGGCACGCGACCTGGCACCTGTACAAACGCGTGTCGTCCCCAGTGCAATAAGCGCCGGGGACGGATACGATTTTTCGCCGAAAAATCGCGCTACTCGGCGGCCCAGCCGGACACGGCCTTGACCTCCAGGAAATCCTCGATCCCCCAGACACCGCCCTCGCGGCCATTGCCGGACTGTTTCATCCCGCCAAAGGGCGAGCCCGCCGCGCGGCTGGTCCCGTTCATCTCGACCATGCCCGAGCGCAGCGCCTGCGCCATGCGGTTCAGCCGCGCGCCGTCCTGCGTCTGCACATAGTTCGTGAGCCCGTAGACCGTGTCATTGGCGATCTCGACCGCCTCTTCCTCGGTGTCAAAGGGCAGGATGGCCAGCACCGGGCCAAAGATCTCCTCGCGTGCGATGGCCATGTCGTTGGTCACATCGGCAAACACGGTCGGGCGGACATAAAAGCCCTTGTTCAGCCCGTCAGGCCGCCCGGGACCGCCCGCGACCAACCGCGCGCCCTCGTCGATGCCCTGCTGGATCAGGTCCTGTATCTTGGTCCACTGCACCTCGTTGACGACCGGGCCGATATGGCGGCCATCGGCGCTGGCCGGGCCGATGGTGACCTTGGCGGCGACGGCGGCCGCCTCATCGACCGCGGCATCGTAGCGGCTGCGCTGCACCAGCATGCGGCTGGGTGCATTACAGCTTTGGCCGGTGTTGTTCATCATGTGCAGCACGCCGCGCTTGATCGCCTTTTCATCGGCGTCTTCAAAGACCACATTGGCCCCCTTGCCGCCCAATTCCAGATGCACGCGCTTGAGCGTGTCAGCGGCGGATTTCGAGATCAGCCGCCCGGCACGCGACGAACCGGTAAAGCTGACCATGTCCACATCCCGGTGCCCCGACAGCACCGTCCCCACGCCCGGACCATCCCCGTTCACGAGGTTGAACACACCGGCGGGAAAGCCCGCCTCGTCCATCAACTCGGCAAAGATCATCGCGTTGAGCGGTGACTCCTCGGACGGCTTCAGCACCATGGTGCAGCCTGCGATGGCCGCAGCGCCCACCTTGAGCGTGACCTGGTTCATCGGCCAGTTCCACGGCGTGATGAGGGCGGCCACACCCACCGGCTCGTAGATGATCCTGTCGGAGGGGGCGTGATCACCCAGCGGGCGGACAAAATCGAACGCCTTGGCGTCGCGCACAAAGTTTTTCAGATGCCAGGTGCCTGCGCCCACCTGCTGGCTGCGCGCCATGTCGATGGGGGCCCCCATCTCAGCTGACATCGCCTGCGCCATATCCTCGGCGCGGGTCTCGTAGACGGCAATCAGCTTTTCCACCAGCGCGATCCGTTCGGCGGGATCGGTGTGCATCCAGGCCGGAAACGCCGCCTTGGCCGCGGCAATCGCGGCTTCGGCATCCACCTCTCCACCGAGCGATATCACCGCACAGGGGTCCTCGGTCGAGGGGTCAATCACATGGTGGTCGGTGCCCGCAATCGGATCGACCCATTGGCCGTTGATATAGAATGCGCGTTTTTCAAGCATGGCGGCTCTCCCCTGACTATGCGTTGCGCGCACAGTGACACCGCACAGAACGGGGATGCAAGAGGCCGCCGCTTCGCCTAGATTGAATGCGACGACAACTATCCCGACGGAGGACACCATGGGTTTGCGCATCAACGACACGATACCCGATCTGACGGTCACCACTGACCACGGCACCTTTTCGCTGCACGACTGGATCGGCGACAGCTGGGCCATTCTGTTTTCGCACCCCAAGGATTTCACGCCCGTATGCACCACCGAATTCGGTGCTGTCGCGCAACTGGCCCCGGAATGGGAAAAGCGCGGCACCAAGGTGATCGGCGTGTCGGTGGACGGGGTCGAGGACCACAAGAAGTGGAAAGGTGATATCGAAAAGGTCGCAGGCGCGCCCGCCGGTTTCCCGATCATCGCCGATGACGGGCTGGAGGTGTCCAAAGCCTTCGACATGCTGCCTGCCGAAGCCTACTTGCCTGACGGTCGTACGCCTGCGGACAGTGCCACGGTGCGCTCCGTCTTTATCATCGGGCCCGACAAGCAGCTGAAGCTGTCGATGACCTACCCGATGACCGTGGGCCGCAACTTTGCCGAGGTGGTGCGCGCGCTGGACGGGCTGCAGACTTCTATCGGCAAGGGTGTCGCGACACCTGCCAACTGGGTCCCGGGTGAGGATGTGATCATCCCGCCGACCGTGTCGAACGAGGACGCCAAGGCCAAGTTCGGCGAGTTCACCACCGTGCTGCCCTATCTGCGCACGACCAAGGCGCCGACCTAGCCGACGCCCAGCTTGCCCCTGAGCTTGCGCATGATCTGGCCCAGGCTGCGGCCTGTGGCCTCGTTGGGCGCGGCCTCGACCAGTTCGAGGTACCGCGCCCAATCGTGCCGACCGGCGATTGCACCGTCGGCCACTGCGCAGAACAGGTCGCACGAGCTGACATGCCGGGCCTGCCACAGATGAAAGAATGCATCCTCGCCATAAAAGGTGCCGGTGCCGAACACGCCCACATCCGATAGCGGCCAGATCGGGCGCAGCGCAAAGCGTGGCAGCGTCAGCACGACGTCGACCCCCAGCGCTTCGGCCTGGTCCGTCAGGATCTGCGCGACGTCCCCGTCATCATAGGGCGCGACTGACGGCGCGCCCATGCGGCGGTAGAGGTCGCGCCGGAACGCCATGAACATCGGCGCCGCATATATGTGATCGGGCCGCTTGTAATGCGTCGTCTGGGCCAGCCCGGCCAGCGCGCCGCGCTCGGCCTCGGCTGCCATGTCGGCATAGGCTTCAAAGCTGAGCGGGAAGGCGTCGATATCGGCGACCATCACGATCTCGTCGAGGCTGTCATCGGCCAGCAGTGCGTCCATCCACCCGGCGTGGTCGGCCTTGTCATCGCGCCACTGCCGCAACGGCACGCCGAAATGGTCGAACACACGCCGCTGCGCCTCCAGCATGCGGGGGTCGATGTTGTAACGGTAAAAGCTGTGGACGACCGGCGTGGGCATGCGTGAACTCTTCTCCGGTCAGGGGCGACGATTGCGTTGGCGCGCTTTATGACGGAACGCTTTCGGCCTGCCACCCCAGGTTCGCTTCATCCGCCGGCAGCGATAGAGGTGGCTGCGCCCCTCTGTGCCGCGTGCTGCACGCGGGGTGTCGATCTGGCTTGTGGCACCCGTGGTCAGGAAAAGCGGTAGCGACACCATCAGCCCCATATTGGTCTGCGTGAGCCAACGGCGCAAGGCATGGTCCCAGGGGCAATCGATCCGGGATGTGCTGCGCCAGAAACGCCTCGGCCCCGCTCCGGGTCCAGAGCAGTGCGGTCGCGAGCATCGGAAAGTAATGGCCGCGCAAAATTTCGATGGAGGTGCCGCCCGTCTCCAGCACGGCCAGCGGGGATGTCAGTTTCTGCCGCTTGGCCCCAAGGTTCACGACGTGCCAGTCCTCCTGCCAGCGTGCCTTTTGCCAGGCGAGGATGCCGCTCACAAATGCAATGGCCTGCGCGTCGGGGTCCATGTCATCCTCAAGGATGAGGCCGTAGGGCGCGCCGCTGTCCAAAAAGGTCGACAGTGCGCGCAGATGGCTCTGGAATGCGCCCACCTCGCCACCGTTCAGCGCGCGCCCGAAATAGCGCAGCGTCGCGGCGGCATCATAGGTCGGGACATCTTCGACCGGGGTGTGGCGACCGTCGATAGCAGGGATGCGCATGCAGGCTGTTGCCTGTGCCGCAAGCGCCGTTTCCGCTGCCTTGAGCCGGTCCGGGCTGCTGTCGAGGTTGATAAGAAGGACAGTGATCTCGGTCATCAGGTCCTCGGGGTTTGGCCGGGGCAGTCACGCCGCCCCGGCCCACAGCTGGGGGCCTTAACCCTCGGCAGCTTCTTCTTTCTTGATCTCTTCGCCGGTTTCCTGATCGACGACTTTCATCGACAGGCGCACCTTGCCGCGATCGTCGAAGCCGAGCAGTTTGACCTTCACTTCCTGGCCTTCCTTCAAGACGTCCGAAGGGTGGTTCAGGCGGCGGTTCTCGATCTGGGACACGTGCACCAGACCGTCGCGCTTGCCAAAGAAGTTCACGAAGGCACCAAAGTCGACGATCTTGACGACCGTCCCGGTGTACACCGCGCCCTCTTCGGGCTCGGCGACGATCGAATAGATCATGTCGTAGGCCTTCTTGATCGACTCGCCGTTGGGCGATGCGATCTTGACCACGCCGTCGTCGTTGATGTCGACCTTGGCGCCCGACACTTCGACGATCTCGCGGATGACCTTGCCGCCGGACCCGATCACTTCGCGGATTTTATCCGTCGGCACATTCATCGTCTCGATGCGCGGTGCGTGGACCGAGAATTCCTGCGCGCCGGTGATGGATTTGCCCATCTCGCCCAGAATGTGCATCCGGCCGGCTTTCGCCTGCTCGAGCGCTTTCTCCATGATCTCGGGCGTGATGCCTGCGATCTTGATGTCCATCTGCAGCGAGGTGATGCCGTTTTCGGTGCCCGCCACCTTGAAGTCCATGTCGCCCAGGTGGTCTTCGTCACCCAGAATGTCGGACAGGATCGCGTATTCGCCGTCATCCTCGAGGATCAGGCCCATGGCCACACCGGCAACCGCGTTCTTGAGTGGCACGCCTGCGTCCATCATCGACAGCGACCCGCCACAGACCGACGCCATGGAGGACGAGCCGTTGGATTCGGTGATCTCCGACACGACGCGGACGGTGTAGGGGAAATCGGTGGGCGCAGGCAGCACGGCTTGCAGCGCGCGCCATGCCAGTTTGCCGTGACCGATCTCACGCCGTCCGGGAGGGCCCACGCGGCCCGCTTCGCCGACCGAATAGGGCGGGAAGTTGTAGTGCAGCAGGAAGTTCGATTTGAAGTTGCCGTGCAGCGCGTCGATGAACTGCTCATCGTCGCCGGTGCCCAGCGTCGTAACCACGAGGCCTTGCGTCTCACCACGGGTGAAGAGCGCCGAGCCGTGCGTCCGGGGCAAAAAGCCGGTCTGGCAGACGATATCGCGGATCTCGTCGGTCTTGCGGCCGTCGATACGCTTGCCCGTCTTGACCACGTCACCGCGCAGGATGGACGCTTCGAGCTTTTTCAGGGCGGAGCCGAGGTTGGCGTCCTCTGTCTGCTCTTCGGTCAGCGCCTCGAGGATCGCGGTGCGCGCGGCTGCCACAGCGGCGGTGCGCTCCTGCTTGTCGCCGATGGCGAAGGCGGCACGCATCTGCTCTTCGCCCGCGGCCTTCACGGCTGCATAGAGGTCGGAGTAGTCGGGCGCCTGATAGTCAAACGGCTCTTTCGCGGCATCCTCGGCCAGCGCGATGATCAGATCGATCACAGGCTGGATCTGCTCATGCGCAAAGTTCACCGCACCAAGCATTTCGGCCTCGGTCAGCTCGTACGCTTCGGATTCCACCATCATCACGGCGTCTTTGGTGCCCGCAACGATCAGGTCGAGACGCTGGTCGGGGTTCAGGCGCAGGTCCTGCATGTCGTCGACGGTCGGGTTCAGGACGTATTCGCCATCCTCGAAACCGATGCGCGCACCGGCGATGGGGCCCATGAACGGCGCGCCCGAAATGGTCAGCGCAGCGGAGGCTGCGATCATCGCGACGATGTCGGGATCATTGACCAGGTCGTGCGACAAAACCGTACACATAACAAGGACTTCGTTCTTGAAGCCGGGGACGAACAGGGGCCGGATCGGACGGTCGATCAGGCGGGCGGTCAGGGTTTCCTTTTCCGTGGGCCGCGCCTCACGCTTGAAGAAACCGCCGGGGATCTTGCCCGCGGCATAGTATTTTTCCTGGTAGTGGACGGTCAGGGGAAAGAAGTCCTGGCCGGGCTTGGGTTTTTTGGCGAACGTCACGTTCGCCATGACGCTGGTTTCGCCCAGCGTGGCAATCACGGAGCCGTCAGCCTGACGGGCAACCTTGCCGGTTTCGAGTGTGAGCGTCTCTTCGCCCCACTCCATCGATTTTTTCACTTCGTTGAACATCTAGGTATCCTAAGTAGGCCCATGTCTGTTGATGGGGCCATTTGCGTAGGGGGCGTATTCCCCCTGACCTCGGTATCGTCTTTGATACCATCCTGTCTTCGGGCGCTGAGGTCCGGGCGCCATGCTTCAGATTGTGCGCGCATACAGGGTTTTTTCGGGAAAAGAAAGCGCAGTGAGGCGCGACGCTTCGGCATGATTTGGTGCGCTAACGGGCGGCCCCGGTCAGCGCCTCGAGCGTCACGAATTCAAAGCCGCGTGCCTGCAATCCGGCCAGTATCGCAGGCAGTGCCGCGCGGGTGCGGGCGTTGCTGTTATACATGCCGTGCAGCAGGATGATGTCGCCGGGCCGGGCGGTGTCGATCACGTATTGCGCCAGCGCTTGCGCAGGGGCGTCGGGGGCCACCGCATCCTCGGGGGCGATGGACCACATGACGCTGGGCCGGCCCATCTCGCCCAGCACCCAGGGCAGCACCACCAGCTTTTTGCCGTAGGGCGGGCGAAAGGCGATGGGGCCGTCGTGGCCCGCCGCACGAATGGCGGCATCGGTGCGCGTGATCTGCGACCGCACGGCACGCGGCGACATCGCGATCATGCGCGGGTGATCCCAGGAATGGTTGCCGATCTGGTGGCCTGCATCGACGATGGCCCGCGCCATGTCCGGGTTCTGCTCAACCGACTGGCCTATAAGGAAAAAAGTGGCGCGCACGTCCGCGTCCGCCAGCATCTGCAGCAGTGCGGGCGTGTGGCGCGCGGTGGGCCCGTCGTCAAAGGTGAGCGCGACCACGGGACGGTCCGGCGGGCCTGCGCTGATCACCTCACCGAACAGCTGAAAAGTACGGGCGCTGGACAGTTCCAGCAGGCCAAAGGCGGCGGCGATCAGCACGGCGAGGGCGAGGGCAAGGCGGCGCATGGGCGTCAGACTAGCATGGCCGTGCGTCAGCTCCAGGGTTTGGGTGGCGGGGACTTGAACCGAATGGGCGCGTCCGGGAACATCTCGTCCGTTTCGGCCTCCGGCTTGGCCGTGCCCCAACGGGTCATCCACCGGGTCGGCGCGGCAAGGTCGCCGCCCGCCGACCACTCGAAATACCCCAGCGCGCCAGATGCCGGGATGGGGTCACAGGGTTCGGGATTGGCCAGCGTCAGCCCGGCCTTGCCACCGAACCATGCGCTGTCGCTTTGGGTGATGATACCCGTAACATCGACGGTGCCGATGATCGCGCCGCGCGGCAGGTCCAGCGGAGGCGGGCACTGCACGCCGTGCTTGTCCAGACGCCAGTAGAGGTAGCGAAACTCGCCCTCCTTGAGGCCCGCCGCTGCGTGGATGCAGATGCGCCCCGGCCCCATGCGCCCGGCCCGGATCGACCCCATGGTCCGGTTCTCGATCGGCTTGTGCCCCGCGATGATCGCCCACGCCGAAGGCTGGCGAACAGACAGGGCAATGCGCGGCAGATCGGACATGGCAGACCAGATAGGCGCGCGGCGGGGTGCGTCCAATCAGCGAGCGTGCAACACTGCCCGCCCTTTGCAAGCCGGCAGCAAAAAGATCGGTCAGTTCAATGGCCCTCTCCAAACGAGATCCGTGCCGCGCCGATAGTGAAACATCCGATTGTCTTCGTACACAAATGCCTCGAGTTCAGCCCCCGCTCCTGCCAATAGCGTTACACCATCCACCCGCCCGAGTTCGCGTGCAAATGTCGCCGTTCGAATCCACGGCTCACCGGGCTGGCTGTTGTCGCGATAGAGATGCGTTACACCGGCAACGACACTTGGCGCGAGCACTTCGAAGTTTGCTGGCGACCCGCTTCGGCCCTGGATCAGGCTTGGCACGCCGCGCACACGCGCCGGCAGTTCTGTGACGCGGTTCTCCATCCAGCCGTTCTGGTTGTGGCGCCACATATGATACAGCTTGTCCCCATCACGAAAGACAATTTCCAGGTTGCCATAGCTGCTTTGGATCAGAGACACGGCATCGACACGCCCAAAGCTCTGGCCAAAGAAAGCAACGCGGCTCCATGGGAGGCCTGGCTTGTCGTTTTCGCGGTGACGATGCACCATTCCGTCGCCGCCTTCGCGCGGGAAGACCAGTTGAAAATTATCTGCCGGCCCAAAGGTGCTTTGGATAAAGGCAGGTGCGCCACGTGCATTGCGCGTCAGTGTGCCGGCACTCCTCCATTCGCCCGTGTCTGCGTGACGCCAGAAATGGGTGATCTCGTCCCCGTTTCGCACCACGGCTTCGAGGATCCCGTAAGAGCTTTGGATCAGTGAGGCATTGTCGAAATTCTCGAGCCCGCCAAATGGATCTGTCCGCCGCCAGGGCGCGGCAGGGTTGGAAAGGTCTCTCAAAAAATGAATGATACGTCGCCCTTCGCGCGGGGCGACCAGTTCAAAGTTCCGCACGTTGCCAAAACGGCTTGAGATCACGCTGCCAGTGCCGCGCACCCCAACGACAGGATCGCCACCATCGCAACTGTTACCGGTGACCGTTAGCAGAGTACCCGCGCCAGCCACGCCGTCGATCCAACCGCGCAGGCCAAACGTGCCCGTGGCATAGCTGTCCAGTTCCAGATCCCATGCGTTCTTGACGTCCGGCCCCGAAACCACTCCAACGAGGATACCCGAGGCCGCGAACGCACGGACCACATCTGCATTGTCAGAGAGACTGGGGCGTTCGCCGCGACTGCAAAGTGCGGTATTCCAGACGTAAAACGGACCGCCACTATCGCCCGGCCGAAACTTTGACCCCAATTGCCCATCGCCGGTGCGCCCGATCCATTCCCGGCCGTCCACAACAACGTATCTGTCATCCTCTTCGAGGTTCTCCGACACTCCGCAGGTCAGCGTGCCGGTGCCGCCGTAGCCGCAAAAGGATGCCCTGGGCACAAAGCCGTTGGCGGCAGGCAGGTCATGCAGGTAGTCCCGCCCACCCACATATATCGGCCGACGGTATTCGGGCATCACGGTGCCGTTGGGCGCGCGAACGCCTACAAAGCCATTGATCCTGACCAGTGCGATGTCGAGATTATCGAACCATGTCGGATCACTGTCATTGGCCCAGCTTGGATGGACAAACACTTCGGACTGGTCGCTGGAAATGGTCGAGCCATCGACCGAGACTTTCAGCGGACCTGGACGGCGGATTTGCTGGAACCGCCAGCTTGCCCCGTAAAAGCAATGCGCTGCGGTCATCAACCACGTTTCATTACGTGATCGCGATGCGCTGACGACACTCGCCGTACAATTTCCGATCGAGTTGTTGTCGCCATCAGTGGTGCTTATTCGGACAATGCCAAAATCGGTTTGACCGGCTGGCGCAATGCCATCGAAAACAGCCCATACAGGCCTAACGGACAGCAACAGGAGAAGAAAGGACAAGCGCAAAAAATTCATGAAAACCTCCAAAAAAACGAGAGTCTCTGGTAAATTTGTGTATTCAAGTTTGGGTATTATAGAAGTCTGTACCGCGCCGAGCCTCATGGGCAGAAGTTGCGCAGTTGTACTTATTTCCGATTATTATGTTTCTCGCGATCCGGCGCGCTGTCAAGATTCTTGTTCAGTGTGAATTGCGGCTATCACTGACCATAGGGCGGTATTTGGATGCACATCTGGGCGCCAGATCGGTCCGGCGTCCGCCGTCCTGATATTATCGCCGGGTGATGCCTTGGCGGGAAAGTCGTTGCGCGCGCCGGACGGAGGCGTGGACACGCTGGTTGCATCTCAGGTTAGTTTCGCTATTGGTCAGCCAATCCGGCAAACCTGGCCGGCAAAGTATCCCTTGCTCCGGCAATCGGACAAGCCGGCAGATGTAAAAAGACCGCGCTTGGTCTGGCGCGGCCTTTTTTATTCGTGAATGGTCGTACGCCTTAGCGGCGCAGGCCCAGACGTTTGATGAGGTCGGTGTACCGCGCCTCTTCCTTGGCCTTGAGGTAGTCCAAAAGCTTGCGGCGTTGGGCGACCATCTTGAGCAAACCGCGACGACCGTGATTGTCTTTCTTGTGGGTCTTGAAATGCTCTGTCAGCGTCGCGATGCGCGAGCTGAGGATTGCGACCTGAACCTCGGGCGAGCCGGTGTCGCCTTCCTTGGTTCCGTAGTCCTTCATCACTTGTGCTTTGGCTTCTGCACTGATCGACATCGGAATCTCCTTGTCCGTTAGAGTTCAAAGACGCCGCCGGCCGGGATGTCGTCCAGCACGGGGCCATGTGGCCCGATCAGATCGGGATGCGCGCGTATAGAAGCGAATCGCGGGGATGGCAAAGGGAAAGTGCGCGGCGCGCCGTTACGCCGGGGCCATGCCGGAGGCTTGCGCGACGCTCAGTGGCATCAGCACGATGTCGTCCGGGACCAGTGCGGCGCCACCCGCCACCTGCGCCACCGCCACGCCGTCCAGCATGATTTGCACAGAGGTCGGGTTGCCGGTATCGGACTGCACCGTAATCTCGGGTGGGGTGTCGGCGTCATCGTAAACCACCACGATGTCGTCTTCTGTCGCGTCGAAATCCATGATGCTGGCTGTGCCGCCTTCGGCGATCCAGTCGCCCAGAACGATGCTGTCGTCGCCATCGCCTGCGGTCACCACATCCCCGGTGCCTGCAATGATGGTGTCATCACCGCTGCCGCCATTGAGATAGTCACCGTCGTCGGCATCGTCAAACGCAGCGGTGTCCGGATCGTCCTCGACCCCGTTGACCACATCATCGCCCCAGCCGCCAAAGAGGCTGTCTGCGCCAAGTCCACCAGAGACGGTATCGTCATCAAGGCCGCCCTGCACTGCATCGTCGCCAGCGCCACCGTCGAGCACGTCATTGCCCGCAGAGCCCTGCAGCGCATCATCGCCCGCGCCGCCGTCCAGCGTATCGTCTGCGTTATGGCCAAAGAGCGCGTCGTCGCCGTCACCGCCATTCAGTTGGTCGTTGCCGTCCTCACCATGCAGTGTGTCGTTACCGCCGAGACCGTTGACAGTGTCATCGCCTTCTTCGCCAAAGATGCTATCCGCAGCTTCGGTTCCTTCGATCAGGTCATCATCTTCGGAGCCGTCGAGCGCTTCGCTCACGTCGGGCGCGGCGGGTGTTTCACCGTCGGGCGCGTCTCCGGCCGTTTCCGGGGACGGTGACACGTCGGTGCCATCGGCTTCGCCTATGCCTGTGACGCTCAACGTATCCGCGATGTCCGCGATATCTCCGCTCTCGTCGGGGGGGGCATCTGATTCAGCGTCATCTTTGGACCCGGAGTCCATCTCCAGAACACCGACCGTTCCTGCGGCCAACAACCCCATTAATCCTGCAAGCCACAGCATCGCCGCACAAACCTCACCACAAACACGTTCACCTGAGCATAGCGTACTCGCTTAACTAGAAAAGGCGCAAAACAATTCGTGGGCGTTGGTTAACCATTCGTGGCTTCCGTGACGCCCCATGGCGCGGGCTGTTGGGCGTATGGGATGTAGAGCGGGTGCTTGGGGTGGCCCGCCTTGCTGAGGCCCAGATGGAGCAGCGGTTTGCCGGACCGGATCAGCAGATCGCGCACCGCCGCCCCCCTGTCCAGATGCGCCCCGTGCGTGCCCCAGGCGGCCACCACATCATCGGCCCAGGCCGCACGATCCGTGATCGCGGCGTCATTGCCCGGCCCGACCGGGTCCGTGGCGGCGCGCATGGCGCGGGGATCGGTGTCGCGCCAGGCAAAGATGTTGGTCACCGCAAAGCTGCCATAGCCGAGCGCCCGCGCGCGGCGTTCACAGCGTTCGACGGTGGGGTCGTTCTGCACCTCTGTCGCGGTGGAGGGGTTGAGCATCACGAAATTCACCCGGCGGCCCGCGTCGTCCCACACCCGCGTCAGGCTGTAGCGGTAGCGTTCGCAGTCCGAGTAGATCGCGGTCGAGGGCGCGTCGCCCTTGGTATGGGTGCGGGTGATCATGCGCTGTCATGCCAGCGGGCTGCCAAAACGGCAAGAGCCGCCCCCGTTGTGACAGGGGCGGCTGGGGACTTGGTGAGGGTGTGCGGCTTATTCGGCGGGCACGGCCACGGGGTCACGGCGCAGGGTCAGCACGGCGCCCTTTGCCTCCATGATGGCGGCGGCGATCAGGGCATAAACGATGTGCCCCCAGAGCGCGACCCAAGTGATCCCGGTCCAGCCAAGGAACGGTTTGTTGCCGGTCACAAGGTGCGCCATGACGTAGAGGGCAAAGACCCAGAGCGCGACGCCGTAGGCCACAGCCGTGACCGACCAGTGCAGGCGCGGCATCACCGCTTGCTGGATGGGACGTGCAACGGCGAACCAGCCGACGGCGTAGAAGACGAGGCCAGTCAGGGCGTGCAGCAGGTAGGCCGCACCCGAGGGGTTGGCACCGAAGATCGCCTTGATCGAGGCACCGGCGAGGCCGACGGGCGCAAGCTTGGCATACCCAAGGAGCGGGCTGAGCGCCTGACCAAAGACGTCAAAGGCGATGGTGGCAAAGGCGCCGGCGGTCAGGACGATACCGGCGGTCTGAAGATGTGTGCGGGTCATGATCTGTCTCTCCGAGTGGGACGTTGTCGTCGTGTTCGATGAGACAGATGTGGACTGAACGGTTCCCAATGTGTAGCCCGCTCACGCAGCGCTGATGGCAAACCGCGATTCTGTAACACTTGAGCGGTGGAATCGTGGGTGCGGAGCCGCCGAGGCGCCCGATTGTTACAGGTTGAAGACGCGCGCCGGGTGCAATTCGCCCGCCTTGTAGCGGCCCACGGCCACCGGAACACCGTCGAGCGAGGCCCACGCCTCGTCGCCGTATTCGACGTCGCTGGCCAGCACCATGCCGGGGTTGCCGTTGCGCATGCGCACCGCCCCTTCGGCCGTGGCGCGCAATTCGGGCAGCTCTGCCAGCCCTTCGGCGACGGGGCGCACATGCGTGTCCAACTCGGGCGTGTGGGCCAGCGCCTCGATCCGGTCAAAGGTCAGGCCGTCGGACGCTTCGAACGGGCCGGACCAGGTGCGCCGCAGTTTCAGCACATGACCATGGCACCCCAGTGCCGCGCCAAGATCGCGCGCGATGGAGCGGACATAGCCGCCCTTGCCGCACACCATCTCAAGCTCAACATGGTCGGCATCGGGGCGGTCGGTCATCACCAGTTCCTCGACCCAAAGGGGGCGGGCCGCAATCTCGACCTCCGCGCCGTCGCGGGCCAGCTTGTAGGCGCGCTGACCGTCGATCTTGACGGCAGAGAATTTTGGCGGGACCTGCTGGATATCGCCGACAAAGGCGCCAAGCGCATCCTTGATCCGCTGATCCGAAGGCCGCGTGTCAGAGGTGGCGATCACTTCCCCCTCGGCATCATCGGTATTGGTGGCCTGCCCCAGACGCACGGTAAACCTGTACGCCTTGAGCGCGCCGGTGACGTACGGCACCGTCTTGGTCGCCTCGCCCAATGCCACAGCCAGCACGCCTGTCGCCTCGGGATCCAGCGTGCCGGCGTGCCCGGCCTTTTTGGCCTGCAGCGCCCAGCGGACCTTGTTCACCACGGCGGTCGAGGTCAGGCCGGCGGGCTTGTCCACCACCAGCCATCCGGAAATATCGCGTCCTTTGCGGGAGCGGCCCATGCGCTGTCACCCTTGATCCCTTTGAGAGCCGCCGCCTATCGCGCGTCCGCGGCCCTTGTCAATCGGCGGGGGCGACCGTGCCGATGATCGGACCCAGCGAAAACCCGAAATCACTGCGGTCGAGATCGGGCGCATAGAGCCGCGAGATGTTGCCGTCGAGAAACAGCGCATTCGGCAGGCCAAGGTGATCGCGGAAGAGCGTGCCGAAGTCGTGGAACGTCACGGCGTTGTTCGAAATGGCAAAGACGGCGCGCTGACCGTCGGCCGTCGTGCCCACCCCGTTGCGGACAAAGCGGGAGGTGCTGTCGACGAGAAACCGGGGATGCAGCGCTCCGTCGATCACCAGCATCGGCCCCGATTGGGTGGCGTGGGTGCAGTCGGGTGCGGCCTCGACAAAACGCAGGGTTTCGTAGACGTCCGCGCGGTTCGGGCGCAGGCACAACACGCCGTTGGGCAGCAGACCAAAGTTGCCGGGCCCGGGGTTTGGGATGACGCGCATGACCTCCTTGCCGTCCTCGACATAGTGGCCGACGGGCGCGCGGTCGTCGTGATACATCCCGGCGTTCATCGCAAAGCCGAGACGCGCGCCGTCAGCGCGCAGCGCCCGGTCTATGGCGCTGAACTGGCCAAAGGGCGCGCCGGTGTCGTCATAAAGAAACAGCCGCAGCTCTTCCTCGGCGGGCAGGACGGTACATACGGTGTAGCTGTTTCCGTCATAACGGGTATCTTCGCAGCTCGCGCCCAACGCGGGCGCGGCCCACAACAGCAGCGCGGCCAGCGCGCGCATCAGTCCTGCGCATCCTTGTGCACATCATCCTCGCGTTCGACATCGTCGCGCACGACCTCCTGGGCAAAGAGGCGGCGGGTGTCGTCCATCCGGTCAAAGGTCTCGTCCAGCTGGAACCGCAGGTCGGGCGCGAATTTCAGCGCGAGTTTCTTGGACACCGCGCGGCGCAGCTCGCCCTTGTTGCGGGCCAGCAGCTTGAGCACCTCGTCCTGACCAGCGCCGCCCAGAGGCAGCACATAGGCGGTGGCGATCTTGAGATCGGGGGAGGTGCGCACCTCGCCCACGGTGATCGACATGCGGTTCAGCTCGGGGTCATGCACGTCGCCGCGCGCCAGCACATCCGCCAGCGTGCGCCGGATCAGCTCGCCCACGCGCAACTGCCGCTGGGAGGGGCCGGGCCCGTCATGAAACTTGTTCTTTGCCATCGCCCCCATCTAAGCGGTCGCCTGCCCTTTGCCAAGCAAAGCGTGGCACGATAGGACAGCGGGATATCGCCAAGGGGAAAGTGCACATGGCAGACGGGATCGGGATCGTGGTGGCCGGGGCATCGGGCCGCATGGGGCAAATGCTGATCGAGACGATCACGGCCAGCGATGCGGCACATCTGGTGGGCGTGCTGGAACGGCCCGGCCATGACTGGATCGGGCGCGATCTGGGTGAGGTGCTGGGCGGGCAGGCTTCGGGCGTGATGGTGTACGACGACGCGCTGGAGCCGATGGCGCGGGCGCAGGCGGTGATTGATTTCACGGCCCCCGAGGCGACCATCGCGCTGAGCCATGTGGCCGCACAGGCCCGCGCGGTGCATGTGATCGGCACCACCGGCATGACGGACGACCAGATTGCAGCGCTTGAGCCTGCATCGCGGCATTGCGCCATCGTGCGGGCCGGGAACATGAGCCTCGGCGTCAACCTTCTGGTGCAACTGACGCAGCGGGTCGCCGCGGCCCTGGACGAGGATTTCGACATCGAAGTGATCGAGGCGCACCACCATCACAAAGTCGACGCGCCGTCGGGCACCGCGCTGATGCTGGGCGAGGCTGCGGCGCAGGGGCGCGGCGTGGCGCTGGCGGATGTGCGCGATTCGGGGCGTGACGGGATAACGGGCGCGCGGACGCGGGGCGATATCGGCTTCACGGCCATTCGCGGTGGCGACATCGTGGGAGAGCATGACGTGCTTTTTGCCGCGGCGGGCGAGCGGATCGTGCTGCGACATCTGGCGACGGACCGGGCGATCTTTGCGCGCGGCGCGCTGAAGGCCGCAGTGTGGGCGCAGGACAAGGCGCCGGGCGCATACGATATGGTCGATGTGCTGGGCCTGCGCGATTAACTTGCCCTTCACCGGTGGCGGGTTACATTTTTGGTCTGACAAGTGAACCGATATGGTTTCTGCGCCGTATGCGTTTCGAGTGTTCTGTTGCCAAGAGGTTGACCCATGCGTCTGCTCGTTGCCACCACAGCTGCTGCTTTTGCCCTCGTGTCGCCCGCGCTGGCGGACCTGAGAAAGGTTGAAAGCCAGCAGGAATTCGTGACGCTGGTTGCGAACAAGACGCTGACGCGCCCTCTGATCAAGCTGACGGTGTCGCCCGATGGCAGCATCGCGGGCCGTGGCGCGCGCTGGGATGTCGAAGGGTCGTGGTCGTGGCAGGACGGGTATTTCTGCCGCGATCTGTTTTGGGGTGGCGACGCGCTTGGCTACAATTGCCAGGAAGTGCGGGCAACGCCGGATGGGCGGATCAAGTTCACCTCGGACAAGGGTGCGGGCGATTCTGCGATGTTCCGCCTGCGTTAAGCCCTGAGGCGCGATCAGAAGTCGATCGCGAGGCCCTTCTTTTCCCAATCCCCGTAACGCACAGGCTCGGGCCCGTCGCGCCCGCCAAGCTCGGTCGGCAGCGACAGCGACTGTTCGGCCTTGCGGCGTTCTGCGGCCTCGGCCAGCGCACGCTGTGCGGCGGGCGGCAACTCTTTGGTCGGATCGGGGTTTTCGCGTGTCATACCGCTTGATATACGGCGCGCCTCAGCCTCGGCAAGCCGGGCGCACTCCGATAAAGGCCAGGCATGACTGATCCCAAAGGCAACAAGGGCATTCCCGCGCGGCGCAGCGCCATTTATCTGCTGGATCAGATCATCGGCGAGGGCAAGCTGATGGCCGAGCTTTTGGGCGCAGGCGCGCTGGACCGGCTGGACCCGGCGGACCGCGCGCGGGCGCAGCGGCTGGCGAACGAGACGCTGCGCGGGCTCGAACGGGCGGACCGGTTGCTGCACAAGAACCTGCAGAAATACCCTGACCTCACCGTGCGCAACGCGTTGCGCATCGGCACCGTGGAACTGGCACAGGGCGCCGCCGCGCATGGCGTCGTCAACGACATGGTCAACATCATCTCAGGCCACAAACGCTATGGGCACCTCAAGGGGTTGGTGAACGCTGTGCTGCGCAAGATGGCGCGGACGGCGGCCGACGACTGGGGCACATTGCGGGTGCCGCGCATGCCGAAATGGTTGCGCGGGCCGCTGGTGGACGCGTGGGGCAGCGCGGGCCTTGCCGCGATGGAGCGGGCGCATTTCGCCGGTGCGCCGCTTGATCTGACGGCCAAGGGCGACGCCGCCGCCGTTGCGACACAGGTGGGCGGCACGGTTTTGCCCACAGGCTCCGTCCGGTTGGCAGACCCCGGTCAGGTGACCACCCTGCCCGGTTTCAACGCTGGCGACTGGTGGGTGCAGGATGCCGCCGCCGCCCTGCCCGCGCGCATTCTGGATGCGCAGAACGGCGAGGCGGTGCTGGACATGTGCGCCGCACCCGGCGGCAAGACGCTGCAACTGGCCACAACGGGTGCGGATGTCACCGCGCTAGATATCTCCGACGGGCGGATGGAACGGGTGCGGCAGAACCTCATCCGGACCAAGCTGACAGCGACCGTGGTGGTGGGCGACGCGCTGGAAGCCGCGGGCCAATACGACGCCATCCTGCTTGATGCGCCCTGTTCGGCCACCGGCACGATGCGCCGTCACCCTGACCTGCCCCATGCCAAGGACGGGTCGGACTTTGCCGGGTTGATGGAGCTGCAGGCGCGCATGATCGACCACGCTGTCACAGTGCTGAAACCCGGCGGGCGCATGGTGTTTTGCACCTGCTCGCTGCTGCCGGATGAGGGCGAGGTGCAGGTCGAGGAGGCGCTGGGGCGGCACGATACCCTGAGCATCGACCGCGCCGCGCTGGAGCGTCCCGGCATTGACCCGGCCTGGATCACCCACGAAGGCGGGCTGCGCCTGCGCCCGGACTATTGGCCCGATCTGGGGGGCATGGACGGGTTCTATGTCGCGATGCTGCGCAAGGCGGGCTGAGAAGGCGTGACTTGATCCGGGCCAAGGGGTAGAGTGCCGGAAAAAGCGCCACCAAGACGCATTGAGGCAGTGATCGATGTCCACCCGCACCGGGTTTGCCGCCCGCAAAGCCAGGTTCCTGAACCGTTGGCACGCCCACCGCGCGACCAAGGCGCCGGCGGCCACGGCATTCGTGTCGGCCCCCGAGCCGCGGACCATCGGCAGCTTTGCCCGGGGGCGGCAGCTGGTGGCGGGGAATTACCTGTTTGCAGGCAGTCTGATCGAGGCCAAGGGCACCCTGATCTGGGATGTGACCGCCCCCGACAGCGCCTATCGCAACGCCATTCACGGATTTGCCTGGCTGGATGATCTGGTGGCGGTCGGCGATGCGTCGACCCGCGATCTGGGGCAGGACTGGCTTTGGGCCTGGATTGAGCGGTTTGGGCGCGGCAGCGGTCCCGGCTGGACGCCTGACCTGACCGGGCGGCGGCTGATCCGCTGGATCAACCACGCATTGTTCCTGCTGCGCGGGCAGGAATCCGCCCAATCGGACGCGTTTTATCAATCGCTCGCCCAGCAGACGCGATTTCTGTCCAAGCGCTGGCACGCCGCAGCCCCCGGCCTGCCCCGGTTCGAGGCGCTGACGGGACTCGTCTATGCGGGCCTGTCGCTGGAAGGGCTGGAGAGCCTCGCGCCGCCCGCGATCGAGGCGCTGTCCAATGAGTGTTTCCGACAGATCGACGCGCAGGGCGGGCTACCGACGCGCAACCCCGAAGAGCTGCTCGAGGTGTTCACGCTGCTCACATGGGCCTCCGCCGCGTTGCAGGATGCCGGGCGGGAGACGCCGCGCGCGCATCTGGCCGCCATTGAACGCATTGCCCCGACCCTGCGCACACTGCGCCATGCCGATGGCAGCCTTGCCCGCTTTCACGGGGGTGGGCGCGGGCAGGAAGGGTGGCTGGATCACGCGCTGGCCGCCTCCGGGATCAAGAGCCGGACGCCCGACGGGCTGTCCATGGGGTTTGTGCGGCTGAGCGCGGGGCGCACATCGGTGATCATCGACGCGGCCAAGCCGCCACGGCCCGAGGCCAGCTTCAACGCGCATGCCTCGACGCTGGCGTTCGAGCTGACTTCGGGCAGGCGTCCGCTGATTGTGAACTGTGGCTCGGGGGCGAGTTTCGGCCCCGACTGGCGGCGGGCCGGGCGCGCGACGCCGTCGCATTCGACGCTGTGCCTTGATGGCTATTCCAGCGCCCGGCTGGGCCCGGCAGAGCGGCGCACCGCGCGCGAGGCGCTGGTTGATGCGCCCATACATGTGCCCATCGAGGTCAGCCACGCGCCCGACGGGCTGCGGTTTCAGGGCGGGCATGACGGCTACCTCAAGACACACGGGCTGACCCATGCGCGCCAGCTCGAGATGACCTTTGACGGGCGCGGGATGGCGGGCGAGGATATGCTGCTGGCCATGAACGACAGCGAAAAGCGGCTGTTCGATCAGGCGATGGACGCGCGCAAGCTGGCGGGCGTGCCGTTTGACATCCGGTTCCACTTGCATCCGGAGGTCGACGCCGAGGTCGATCTGGGCGGGGCGGCGGTGTCCATGGCGCTCAAGAGCGGAGAGATCTGGGTGTTCCGGCACGACGGCACCCAGTCGCTGGACCTGCAGCCCAGCGTTTTTCTGGAAAAGGGGCGTCTTAAACCGCGCGGTGCGTTGCAGATCGTGCTGTCGGGGCGGGCGCTGAGCTATGCGACGCGGGTGCGCTGGTCCTTGTCCAAGGCGCAGGAAACTGCCATTGGCATCCGCGACCTCGCCCGCGAAGAGCCGGGCCTTGCAATCGAAGACTAGGACTGCCTGCCGATGACCGACCTCGCCCCGATGCGCCGCGCGCTGATCTCCGTTTCCGACAAGACCGGCTTGGTGGAGTTTGCCACAGCGCTTGCCGGTCACGGGGTGGCGCTGCTGAGCACGGGCGGCACCGCGCGCGGCCTGCGCGCGGCGGGGCTGGAGGTGCAGGACGTAAGCGACGCGACCGGCTTTCCCGAGATGATGGATGGCCGGGTCAAGACGCTGCACCCGGCGGTGCATGGCGGGCTGCTGGCGCTGCGCGGGAACCCCGAACACGTGGCTGCGATGGAGGCGCATGACATCGCGCCCATCGATCTGGTGGTCGTGAACCTGTATCCGTTCGAGGAAACGGTGGCCAAGGGCGCCGCCTACGATGAAGTGATCGAGAACATCGACATTGGCGGGCCCGCCATGATCCGCTCGGCGGCCAAGAACCACGGCGACGTGACCGTGGTGGTGGATGTCGCGGATTATGCCGTGGTGCTGGATGCGCTGGCCGCGCATGACGGGCAGACGCCCTACGCGCTGCGCCAGCGGCTGGCGCAGACGGCCTATGCCCGCACGGCGGCCTATGACACAGCCGTCAGCACCTGGATGGCCGCACAGGTGGGCGACACGCCGCGCCGCCGCGCCTTTGGCGGGACGCTGGCCCAAGTGCTGCGCTATGGCGAGAACCCGCATCAGGCGGCCGCGTTCTACACCGACGGCAGCGCCCGCCCCGGCGTCGCCACCGCGACGCAACATCAGGGCAAGGCGCTGAGCTACAACAACATCAACGACACCGACGCCGCGTTCGAGCTGATCAGCGAATTTGCGGGGCACGGCCCGGCCTGTGCGATCATCAAGCACGCAAACCCGTGCGGGGTGGCAACGGGGGCCACGTTGCGGGACGCTTATGCCCGGGCATTCGACTGTGACAGGACCAGCGCGTTTGGCGGGATCATCGCGCTGAACCAGCCGCTGGACGAAGAGACGGCGCAGGAGATCACGGGCATTTTCACCGAAGTGGTGATCGCGCCTGGGGCCAGCGACGGTGCCGTCCGCATTTTCAAAGAGAAGAAGAACCTGCGTCTGCTCACCACGGGCGGGCTTGCCGATCCGGCGACCGCCGCGCTGGCGGTCAAGCAGGTGTCGGGTGGGTATCTGGTGCAGGACAAGGATGTGGGGCGCATTGCGCGCGACGATCTGCGGGTGGTCAGCAAACGTGCGCCGTCGGAGGCGGAGCTGAACGACATGCTCTTTGCCTGGACGGTGGCAAAACACGTCAAATCCAACGCGATTGTCTACGTCAAGGACGGGGCGACTGTGGGCGTGGGCGCAGGCCAGATGAGCCGGCTCGACAGCTCCACCATCGCCGCGACCAAGGCGCAGCGCATGGCCGACGAGCTGGGCCTGCCGCAGTCCCCGGCGCAGGGGTCCGTCGTGGCGTCCGACGCGTTCTTTCCCTTTCCCGACGGGTTGCTGGCGGCGGCAGAGGCGGGCGCGACCGCCGTGATCCAGCCCGGCGGTTCCATGCGGGACGACGCGGTGATCGAGGCGGCGGATGCGGCGGGGCTTGCCATGGTCTTTACCGGCATGCGCCATTTCCGGCATTAGGAGCGATATGCGGCTGTTGTGGATCAGTGCGGTTTTCGCCTTTGCGGTGGATCAGGTCACCAAGTACCTGGTGATCCATGTGCTGAGTGTGTCTGCGTTCAAGTCGATTGACGTGTTGCCGCCGCTGATCCGGTTCATCTACGGGGAAAACCGGGGCATCAACTTTGGGCTTGGTTACGGCATTCCGGTCTGGGTGCTGATCGCCATCGCGTTGCTGATCTGTGTGCTGGTGGTCTGGTGGATATCGCGCCACGCGCAACCATGGCTGGCCTATCTGAGCGCAGGCCTGCTGGTGGGCGGTGCGCTTGCCAATGTGCTGGACCGGATCATCTATGGCTACGTTCTGGATTTCCTCAACATGTCGTGTTGCGGCATCAACAATCCGTTTGTGTTCAACGTCGCCGATATCTTTATCTTTGCGGGTGCGTTTGGCCTCGTCTTCTTTGCCCAGGAGGGCAAGGGGCGCAAAAAGGGTGCGTGACATGGTGGGCCAAGCTGCGATAATGCGGGCGGGGAGAGAAGAGGAATGGACATGCGGCTGATCGCCTGCGCCCTTGCGGCGGTGACCCTGCTGAGCGCCTGTGGCGAACCGAACCTGCGCAATCTGCGCAGCCAGGGCGAAGGTCCGGACGATTTCACCATTGTCCCTGCCAAACCGCTTGCCGAACCCGAAAGCTATACCGACCTGCCGCCGCCCACACCCGGCGGGTTCAACCGCACCGATCAACGTCCGCTGGAGGATGCGGTGGCCGCACTGGGCGGGCAGGCAACCTCGCCCAACGCCGCCGTGCCCGGTAGCGACGCCGCACTGGTCAATCACACCGGCCGCTTTGGCCGCGAGGCGGGCATCCGCGCGACACTGGCGGAGGCCGATCAACGCTTTCGCGACCGGCAGCGGCGGCTGACCAATATCCGCATCTTCCGCGAAGACATCTATGCGCAGGTCTACCGCCGCCAGTCGCTGGACCCGGCTGTCGTGGCCGAACAATTTCGCCGCGCCGGGATCCCGACGCCCTCAGCGCCGCCCCCCCGGCGGCGGCGGCGCTGATACGCGCATCCCTCACGAAAGTGCCAGCACCGCTTGAACCCGGGGCGGGCCGCCGTATCTCGTATGACAACCGACATAACTGTCAGGACTTACCATGACCCGTTTGCGTGGCGCGCTCGGCGCGTTTCTACTATCGACCGTCTCGTTCACCTGTGCCGCGATGGCGCAGGATGATGCGGTGACGACCTTTTCGCTCGACAACGGGATGGAGGTTGTGGTGGTCGAGGACAACCGCGCCCCGGTCGTGCAGCACATGCTGTGGTATCGCGCCGGTTCGGCGGACGAACCGGTCGGTTCTTCTGGCGTGGCGCATTTCCTGGAGCACCTGCTGTTCAAGGCGACCGACACGCTGGAGGATGGCGAGTTTTCCGCGATCGTGGCGGCCAATGGCGGGCGGGACAACGCGTTTACCAGCTACGACTACACCGCCTATTTCCAGCGCGTCGCGGCGGACCGGCTGGGTCTGATGATGCAGATGGAAGCCGACCGGATGCGCAACATCAACTTTACCGACGACAATGTCGCGACCGAGCGGGATGTGATCCTGGAGGAACGCAACCAGCGCACCGACAGCAACCCGCGCGCCCTGTTCGGCGAACAGATGAATGCCGCACAGTACCTCAACCATCGCTACGGCGTGCCGATCATCGGCTGGCGGCACGAGATGGAGACGCTGGACCGCGCCGACGCGCTGGGGTTCTACGACACGTATTACTACCCGAATAATTCCATCCTCGTGGTGTCCGGTGACGTGGATGCCAACGAGGTGCGCGCCCTGGCCCAAGAGCATTATGGCGTGATCCCGGCCAATCCGGACCTGCCCGAGCGTGTACGCAGCGCCGAGCCGCCGCAAACCGCCGAGCGCCGCCTGATCTACCGCGACCCGCGTGTGGCGCAGGAATATGTGAGCCGCTCCTACCTCGCGCCCGAACGTGATCCGGGTGACCAGCGGGCCGCCGCTGCGCTGACGCTGCTGGCGGAGGTTCTGGGCGGTGGGCAGACCAGCTACATGACCGAAAAGCTGCAATTCGAGAGCCAGAAGGCCGTGTTCTCCGGTGCGTTCTATCGCGGTGTGTCGCTGGACGACACGACCTTTGACGTGGTGATTGTGCCGGCACCCGGTGTGAGCCTCGAGGAAGCGGAAACGGCAATGGACGAGACGCTCGCGCAGTTCCTTGTCGACGGTGTGGACGCCGAACAGCTGGACCGGATCAAGTACCAGCTGCGCGCCAGCCAGATCTATGCCCGCGATGACGTGGACCGGATTGCGCGCCGGTACGGGGCGGCCCTGTCGGTCGGCCTCACGGTCGAGGATGTGCAGGCCTGGCCGGACGTTCTGCAATCCGTCACCACCGACGAGATCGTCGCCGCCGCACGCGATGTGCTGGACCTGAACGCATCCGTGACCGGCTGGCTGACCCGCCCTGACACCTCGGAGGTGACCCAATGACCCGTCTCGCCATTGCTCTGATCCTGTCCTTTTTCGCCAGCCTGCCCGCACGGGCGGAGGTGCAGATACAGGAGGTCATAAGCCCCGGCGGCATCACCGCGTGGCTGGTGCAGGAGCCGTCGATCCCCTTTACCGCGCTTGAGCTGCGGTTTCGCGGCGGGGCATCGCTGGATGATCCTGATACGCGCGGGGCGATCAATCTGATGACCGGCCTGCTCGAGGAAGGGGCGGCGGACCTTGATGCGCGCGCCTTTGCCCGCACGCTCGAAGGGTTGGCCGCGTCGCTGGACTATGACGTGGGTCCGGATTCGCTGTCGGTGTCGGCGCGGTTTCTAACGGAAAACCGGGATGAAGCCGTGGCGCTGCTGCGCGCGTCGCTGATCGAGCCGCGCTTTGATCAGGATGCGATTGACCGGGTGCGCGAACAGGTGCTGACCGGCTTGCGCTCTGACGCCAAGGACCCGGGCAAGATCGCGCGTTCGACATTCAACGAAATGGCCTTTGGCGATCACCCCTATGGCTCGAACTATCGCGGGACGCTGGACAGCGTCGCGGCGCTCACGCGCGACGATATGGTCGCTGCACATGGCAAGGTTCTGGCGCGCGACCGGCTGTATGTGGGTGCCGTGGGCGACATCACGCCCGAAGAGCTGGGTGCGTTGCTGGACAACCTGCTGGGCGCTTTACCTGAGACCGGCGCCCCCCAGCCCGGACCGGCGGATGTGACCATCGCGGGCGGTTATACTGTGGTCGATTTTGATACGCCGCAATCGGTGGCCATCTTTGGCCAGCTTGGGGTGGAACAGGACGATCCGGATTTCTTTGCCGCGCGGGTGCTGAACCAGATCCTCGGCGCAGGCGGGTTCGAGAGCCGGTTGATGACCGAAGTGCGCGAGAAGCGCGGGCTGACCTATGGGGTCTATTCCTTCCTGTTGCCACGTGATCACGCGGCGACGCTGCAGGGACAGGTGGCTTCGGCCAATGACCGCGTGGCCGAGGCGGTGTCGGTGATCCGCGACGAGTGGGAACGCGCAGCGACCGAAGGCGTGACACCGGACGAGCTGAACGCGGCCAAGACATTCGTCACCGGGGCCTACCCGCTGCAGTTCAGTGGCAATGGACGGATTGCTGGGATCATGGTGGGCATGCAGATGCTTGGCCTACCCATCGACTATATCGCCACCCGCAACGAGAAGGTGGAGGCCGTGACGCTGGAGGATGTGAACCGGGTCGCCGCAGAGTTGCTAACACCCGATGCGCTGCATTTCGTGGTGGTCGGCCAACCCGAAGGTCTGGAAAGCACAGAGCCGAACGAGGGCTGACGGCGCCGTTTTCCGACGCGGAAAACGACCACCGCCTGTGGTATGGGTTGAGCCTTACACCCGTTCGATGGCGATAGCGGTACCCTCACCGCCGCCAATGCAGATGGCAGCGACACCACGTTTGAGATTGCGCGTTTCCAAAGCGTTCAGCAGCGTGACGATGATCCGCGCGCCCGACGCGCCGATCGGGTGACCCAGCGCGCATGCGCCACCGTTCACGTTCACCACATCATGGGGCAGACCCATTTCGTGCATGAAGGCGAGCGGCACGACGGCAAAGGCTTCGTTCACCTCCCACAGGTCGACGTCGCCCTTGGCCCAACCGATGCGTTCCAGCAGCTTTTGCGCAGCGGGGACCGGCGCGGTGGTGAAGAGGCCCGGCGCCTGCGCGTGGCTGGCGTGGCCGAGGATGCGCGCACGGATGTTCAGGCCCAGCACGGCCGCATCCGTCTCGGATGCCAGCACCAGCGCCGCCGCCCCGTCGGAGATGGACGAGGAATTGGCCGCCGTCACCGTGCCACCATCGCGGAATGCGGGTTTCAGGTGGGGGATCTTTTCGGGGCGGGCCGTGCCGGGCTGTTCGTCCTCGTCGATGGTGACGCTGCCCTTGCGGGTCGTGCGCACCACCGGCGTGACCTCGCCCGCGAATGCACCGTTGCCGATGGCGTCCTGCGCGCGCGACAGCGACATGACCGCGTAGGCGTCCTGCACCTCGCGGGTGAACTGGAACGCTTCGGCGCAATCTTCGGCAAAGGTGCCCATCAGTCGGCCCTTGTCGTAGGCATCCTCGAGCCCGTCGAGGAACATGTGATCGACCACCTGCCCATGCCCCAGCCGCGCGCCGCCGCGCATCTTGGGCAGCATGTAGGGCGCGTTTGTCATGCTCTCCATCCCGCCGGCGACCATCGTTGCCGCATGCCCAAGAGCGATCTGGTCAAAGGCCATCATCGCCGCCTTCATCCCCGATCCACACATCTTGTTGAGCGTGGTTGCGGGCACGGTTTCACTGAGCCCTGCGGCAAATCCCGCCTGCCGCGCGGGTGCCTGCCCCTGCCCGGCTGGCAGAACACAGCCCATCAGCACCTCATCCACGGCCTGCGCGCTGGCATCCGCCAAGGCCCCGGCAATCGCGACGCCACCCAGTTCCGCAGCCGTCATGTCCCCCAGCGCGCCCTGAAAGCCACCCATGGGCGTGCGCGCCGCTCCGGCGATCACCACGTTTTTCATGTCTCATCCTCCGATCACAGCCGCCGCAACAGAATGGTAATGTTTCGGTTCTAAGCAATGCGTATCGCAGGCAAGCATGAGGCGCAAAGATGGAGTTGAGGAGTCAACAGGACGGGACTGTGCAAATCGTGAGCGTTCATAACGCACGGATCGATGCCGCGGTCGCCATCGAGTTCAAGGACGCGATGCGGCAAGCGACGGAATCAGGCAGCCCAACCGTTATTCTGGACCTCAGCGAGGTCGATTTCATCGACTCGAGCGGGCTTGGCGCCATTGTCGCCTCGATGAAGCATATGGGGCAGGATCGGTCGCTGGTGCTGGCAGGTCTGACGCCAACGGTCGACAAGGTGTTTCGCCTGACCCGGATGGACAGTGTATTCGGCGTGTTTCCGACCCTTCAGACCGCGCTTGACGCCCATGCAGCATAGCAACGCACGGATGGTGCAGGGACCGCCACCGGCGACACACGTCCACATCTCTATTACCAGCAGCGAGTATGCGGTGCGCGACGCGTTGAGCAGGCTGCTAGACGCGCTGCAGCCCCTGATGCTGGATGTCGAAGAGACGGGGACTATCGAACTGGTACTGGCCGAGGCGATGAACAACATCGTTGAACACGCCTATCCGCCCGGCGATCGCCCCGGGCCCATCACCCTGACGTGCACACCCGAAGCGGGCGGCTTGCGTTTCCTGATCAAGGACACCGGGCGGCCCATGCCCAACGGGGTGACCCCCATCGGCCTGCCGGTCGATCTGAGCGTGGATTTCAACGAACTGCCCGAAGGCGGGTTTGGCTGGTTCCTCATTCAGGATCTCGCCAGGGATGTCGTTTATCACCGGGTGGACGATGCCAACCAACTGACCTTTCGTCTCTGTCTGGCGGGCTGACAACAGCACATGTCCTGCCCGCGCGGTGGCATGTCCCCGCGCATGAACTGGCGGAAAACCGCAGGTTCGCAAAAGGGTCTCGCTCTTTCCACAATCTCGCCCAGATCAAACGGCATACACGGTCCTGTAGCTGCATATGGCTTCCCTCGGTGCCGCGTGAAATTGCCCCCACCCAGTGCGCGGTACCGAGGCTCTACCCTTATGGACAACATGGCGCATGCCGCTAAGTTGCCGGGGAAGAAAAAGACGGGGTTCCTAGACATGCGCGATTTTCACTTGCCCGGCCGTTCGGCTGTGATGGCAACCTCTGGCATGTGCGCCACGTCACATCCGCTGGCCGCACAGACCGCATTTGAAACGCTCAAGGCAGGCGGCAACGCCATGGACGCCGCCATTGCCGGTGCCATCCTGCTGGGTATTTGCGAGCCACAGATGACCGGAATCGGCGGCGACTGTTTCGTGCTGTGGTCGGACCCGGACGGGACGATGCATGCGCTCAACGGATCAGGCCGCGCGCCCGCGGCGCAAACAGCGGAACCCCTCCGCGCCGAGGGGCATGAGACTGTGCCGCTCTACAGCCCGCATGCGGTCACGGTGCCCGGCGCGATTGACGCGTTCTGCACCCTGTCGGATCGCGTGGGCACGCTGGGCATCGACAGGCTCGTGGCCCCCGCAATCCACTATGCGGAGGCGGGCGTGCCGGTGGCGCCGCGTGTCGCATTCGACTGGGCCAGTGATGCCAGCATCCTTCAAGGCCGCGCGCGCGACGTCTATTCCGTCAACGGTGCCGTGCCGCGCGTGGGCGACCTGTTCGCCTGCCCGGGCCAGGCAGAGGTGCTGCGCCGCATTGCACGGGACGGGCGCGACGGGTTCTACGCGGGCGACGTGGTCGAGGACATGGTGGCGTCACTCAACGCCTTGGGCGGTCTGCACACGGCCGAGGATTTTGCCGCAACCGCCGCCACGGACACGACCCCGACGCACAGCGACTACAACGGCGTGACGCTGTTCGAGCATCCGCCCAACGGACAAGGCGCGACGGCGCATCTGATGCTCAACATCCTCAAGCATTTCGACATCGCAGCGATGGATCCATGGGGCGCCGACCGCGCCCATATCGAGGCCGAAGCCGCCAAGCTCGCCTATGACGCGCGCAATCGGTTTCTGGCCGATGCGGACCACACCACGCGGCTCGACCACATGCTCGCGCCCGAAACAGCCGCGCAGCTGGCGGCACTGATCGATCCGAAACGCGCGATGCAGAGCCCGGCCAAGCTGAGCGAGGCGGTGCACAAAGACACGATCTACATCACTGTCGTAGACAAGGATCGCATGGCGGTGTCGCTGATCTATTCGATCTTTCACGGGTTCGGGTCGGGCATCGCCTCGGACAGGTTCGGCATCCTGTTCCAGAACCGCGGCGCAGGCTTCACGCTTGAGCCGGGCCATTCGAACGAACTGGCGGGCGGCAAGCGCCCGATGCACACGATCATACCGGGCATGCTGGCTCGCGATGGCAAGCCGATCATGCCGTTTGGCGTGATGGGCGGGGCATATCAGCCCAACGGGCACGCACGTTTCGTGTCCAACCTGACCGACCATACCCTCGACCCGCAGGCGAGCATCGACGCGCCGCGGGCCTTTTCAGACGCGGGCACCATGAAGGTCGAGCGTGGGTATAGCGACGCCGTGCGCGCAGAGCTGACCGCGCGCGGTCACACGGTCGAGGTGCCGGATACCGCCATTGGCGGTGCGCAGGCGATCATGATCCACGACAACGGCACGCTCGAAGGGGCGAGTGATCCGCGCAAGGACGGCTGCGCCCTGGGATATTGAAGCAGTGCTGGGCAAATTGCCCATCCTACTCATGCCGCACATGTAGGGTGGGCAATCTGCCCACCGCACGTCAATTCAGCTGGAAATGCAGGGGGTAGGACCCATCCTCGAACGGGCCGAACAGGTCCGGGATATCGGGGTGGTCCACAGGCTCGCCCGAATAATCGGCAACGAGATTCTGCTCGGACACGTAGGCAACGTAGTAGCTTTGGTCATTTTCGGCGAGCAGGTGATAGAACGGCTGCGTCTTTTTCGGACGGCTGTCCTCGGGAATGGCCTCGTACCATTCCTCGGTGTTCGAGAACTCGGGGTCCACATCAAACACCACACCCCGAAACGGGTGTTTCTTGTGTCGGACAACCTGCCCGAGATGATATTTTGCGCGCGTACTTAGCATGACATTGCGCCCCCTACCGTCCGTGACTACACGGTGCAAGGGACTTTTGTCCAACATTTGAGCGCCATTTCGCTGGAAACAGTCTGTGAACTTAGCCTTAACAGTCCTGGAGATCGTGGCGCCCGTCTTCCTGCTGGCGGCCATCGGATTTGCGTGGGTCAAGGTCGGTCTGGAGTACCGGATCCAGTTCGTCACGCAGCTCGCCATGACGCTCAGCGTGCCCTGCCTGATCTTTGTCGCGCTGATGCAGACACGGATCGATCCGGCCGCCCTGACCGCCCTGTCGGCCGCCACCGTGATGGCCTATGGCGCGGTCACGCTGGCGTGCTTGGCGCTGGTGCACCTGCTCCGGCTGGAGCGGCGCACCTACGCGGCACCGCTGATTTTTGGCAACACCGGCAATCTGGGCCTGCCGCTGGCGCTGTTCGCCTTTGGCGAGGTTGGGTTCAGCTATGCGATCATCGTGTTCGCGATCATGGCGATCTGGTCGTTTACCTACGGCATCTCCCTTGTGGCCGGGGCCGGCGCGCTGACCAAGGTACTGCGTGAGCCGCTGGTTTGGGCGACGCTGCTGGGTGGGCTGTTCATGCTGCAGGGTTGGGAAACGCCGCCCTTTCTGACCAACACGCTGGAGTTGATCGGGCAAATGGCGATCCCGCTGATGCTGATCACACTGGGGGTCGCCGTGGCCCGCCTGTCTCCCAAGGGGCTGGCGCGGGCGGCAGCCCTTTCGGCGGTCAAGCTCGCGCTTTGCGTCGGCATTTCTTGGACCGTGGGGCGTATGTTCGAACTGGAGCCGGTCGCCTTCGGCGTGCTGGTGCTGCAGGTGGCAACGCCGGTCGCCGTCACGTCCTACATGCTGGCCGAGAAATACGGGGCCGCGGCAGAGGATGTCGCGGGGCTTGTCGTCGCCTCCACCATGATGTCGGTGGCCGCGCTGCCCCTGCTGCTTGCCCTGTTGCTGTGACAAATCGTGATTTCCACAGGCAGCTTTTTTCGCTAAACTGCAAAAAAACATAAAAAAGCGAGTGAGGCAGATGAGCAAACTCTTTCGCGCTTTGGCATTGGTCCTGTTGGCGGCGAGTTGCGGTGGCGGTTCGGGGACATCCCCGCGCAACCTCGACAACGCCTGTTCCATTGTCGGTGAGCGCCCGGAATACCTGAGGGCCTTCAAGGCCGCAGAACGCAAATGGGGTGTGCCTGTGCATGTGCAGATGGCCACCATCTACCAGGAATCCAAGTTCAAGTCGGACGCGCGCACGCCCTTCCGCTATGCCGCCGGGGTGATCCCCATCGGGCGACAGTCAAGCGCGTTTGGCTACTCTCAGGCGCTGGATGGCACGTGGGACGAGTATGTACGCGAACAGGGCAAACGCACGGCCCGGCGTGATCGCATCCGCGATGCGACCGATTTCATGGGCTGGTACATGGCCGAGACGCAGGACCGGCTGGGCATTTCGACCCGCGACGCGCGCAACCAGTACCTTGCCTATCACGAGGGGCGGTCGGGTTATGCGCGCGGCAGCTATCAGTCGAAATCCTGGCTGGTGCGCGTGGCGGGAGAAGTGGACCAGCGCGCCGACATGTACGCGGTACAGTTGCGCGGCTGCTGATCCGGACGCGATGGTGGGCAGAAATGCCCACCCTACGCTAGTTTGCCCGGCTTGGCGGCTGGAACAGCCGGTTGGACAGGGTGCCGCCCTTGGTCAACTCACCCAGCACAACAGTGGTGGAGCCACCGCCGCTGTCATTGACCACCCATTGGCGCAGTTCGACCGGGTTGCCCGTGAACTTCATCTGGATGTTGCCGTTTTCGGGGTGTTCAGGGTCCTGTGCTGTGACCACCGTGGCCGTCCCGTCAAAGGAATGCCCGGTCACCATATTCGCCTGACCCAAGTTCACATTGCGCGCCAGGATCAGCGACAGAGGCGTGCGGCGCAGCGGATAAGTCTCGGGCGGCTGGTTCGATTTGGGATCGACGATGTAGACGGCATTTGCACTGGCGAGGATCAGCGCAGCGGCAGGGTCATCATATTCGAACCGCATCCGCCCGGGGCGTTTCAGCAGCAGCTTGCCTGTGTTGACCGACCCGTCATCGTTGATCTGCGTGATCGTGGCCTGCGCGGTCTTGAGATCGTTGAGGTAGGCGGAAATCTCCGACAAGGGCAGCTTGTCCGCCATCGCCGCGGGGGTCAGGGACAGGGCCAGCACCGCACCGATCACATATTTGATGAACACCATACCGCTCGCATCCTTTGCATCATTGGTCTTGGCCTCAGGATATAGGGCCCGCGCACCTGATATGCGATAACACGGCCGTCGCGCAGGGACAAAGCGCCGGCATGTCTCTGCCAGCGCGTTGCGCAGCAGGGCCATAATTCAGCCGGAAACGCGCGGTATCCGGGAGAGTGACGCAAAACAACACTGAGGTGCACGCATGCCCGAGAGCAGCCCAGAAGAGCAGTTCGAAGAGGTCAAACCGCTTTGCGAGATGCTGTTTGACCTGTCGGCCATGTTCATCGCGAAGCAGGGCAACTTCCTGCCGCACGGTGCGGTTCTTGACATGTACGGCAAGACTGCGATGACCGCAGCGGCACCAGAGAACGACATGACAGATGCCACCGAGGTGCTGCCGCTGCTCCACGACGGGCTGCGTGCGGAGACGGGCAAAGCAGCGACGCAAGCCGTCGCGGTGAGCGAAAACGTCTATATCGGGCCGGATCAGAGCCCGGCGATCAAGGTGCTGGTCGAACACAGGGACGGGCTGACACTGGCCATGTACCAGACCTTCAAAAAGCGTTTGCTGCGCGCCCCGTCCCTTGGCGACGTGCAAGTGATCGAGGCCGACCCGGAGGTCGGCGGTTGGTCACAGGCTCTGCCGTTCAGCTAACGTTACTGTTCCGGAACGAGGATCTCGCGTTTGCCAACGTGGTTGGCGCTGCTCACCACGCCTTCGTCCTCCATCTGCTCGACCAGACGCGCAGCCTTGTTGTAGCCGATGGCCAGCTTGCGCTGAATGTAAGACGTTGAGCACTTGCGGTCCTTGATGACAATCGCCACCGCCTGATCATAGAGCGCGTCTTCACCATCGGTATTACCACCAAGGCCAAGCACAGCGTCGATATTGGTCTCTTTTTCCTCGTCCGGCCCGTCGACCACGCCCGACACGTAATCCGGCGCGCCAAAGGCCTTGAGGTGGTTGACGATCTCTTCGACTTCCTCGTCGCTGACGAATGGCCCGTGACAACGCGTGATCTTGGCCCCGCCCGCCATGTAGAGCATGTCACCCATGCCCAGCAGTTGTTCGGCCCCCATCTCGCCCAGAATGGTCCGCGAGTCGATTTTCGAGGTCACCTGGAACGAAATGCGTGTGGGGAAGTTCGCCTTGATCGTACCGGTGATCACGTCGACCGACGGGCGCTGAGTGGCCATGATCAGGTGAATACCCGACGCCCGCGCCATCTGTGCCAGACGCTGAATGCACGCCTCGATTTCCTTGCCGGCGACCATCATCAGATCGGCCATCTCGTCCACGATCACGACGATATAGGGCATCGCCTCGGGTGCGAATTCCTCGGTTTCAAAAATCGGGTCGCCCGTGTCGTCGTCAAACCCGGTCTGCACCGTGCGGCTGAACATCTCGCCCTTGGCCAGCGCATCCTTTACCCGGCCATTGTAGCCGTCGATATTGCGCACGCCCATTTTGGACATCTTGCGATAGCGTTCCTCCATCTCGCCCACGACCCATTTCAGGGCCACGACCGCCTTTTTCGGGTCGGTCACAACCGGCGACAGAAGGTGCGGAATGCCGTCATAGACGCTGAGTTCCAGCATCTTGGGGTCGATCATGATCAACCGGCATTCCTCGGGTGTGAGGCGGTAGAGCAACGACAGGATCATCGTATTGATCGCTACCGATTTACCCGACCCGGTGGTACCTGCGATCAGCAGGTGGGGCATCTTGGCGAGGTTCGCCACCACAGCGTCTCCGCCAATGTCCTTGCCCAGCGCCAAAGGCAGCTTCATCGTGCTGTCGCCAAAGTCGCGCGCGGCAAGGATTTCGCGCAACAGCACCTTTTCGCGGTTCTCGTTGGGCAGTTCGATCCCGATAACGCTGCGTCCCGGCACGGTCGACACCCGCGCGGACAGCGCGGCCATGGATCGCGCAATGTCATCCGACAAACCGATGACACGGCTTGCCTTGAGGCCCGGTGCAGGTTCCAGCTCGTACATGGTGACCACGGGGCCGGGGCGGACACTGACGATCTCGCCCTTGACACCGTAATCATCAAGGACGTTCTCAAGCATCCGCGCGTTTTCCTCGAGCGCTTCGTCACTCAGGTGGTGACGCTCGATCGCGACCGGGTTTTCCAACAGGTTCAGCGGCGGCAGTTCAAAGCCGGGATGGGTTTCGTCGAACCGCAATTTGGGCTGCGCTTCGGCCTTGGCCTGCGTGCTGGGCTGAATGGGTTTGCGCACGGGCTGCTGAACAACCTTGCGCGGCTCGGGCGTCGGGATGCGTGGCGCGGGCTCCGACGCTTCAAAGAGCGCCATGTCGTCAATTTCGTCGATCAGCGGCTCGGGCGCCTTGGGGATGAAACCACCCGTCAGCGGCGGTTCGGGTGGCAGACCCACGCGCGGGCCGGCATCAGCAATCAGCGGCTCCGGTCCGCGGCCCCGCCCCTTGGTCAGGGGGGCAACGGATTCGATCTGAACGGCCGGGTTCGACCGGACGCGCGCCTTGATCACATCCGTGATCTTGGCGCTGATCCGCGCGTCACTGGGCGCTTCGGTCTCCGGGGCATAGGGTGCTTCGACCAGTTCGGGTTCGGGCATGGTGTCCGGCATCGCCTCGGCCCGCTTGATCAGCGTGGGCATGCGGGACAGCAGGCCCGGCCTTTCGATGGGCTCGTCCAGCACCTCGGGCATGACGGGGATGGAATGGGCATAGGCCTCTGCCTCAGCCGCGGCGGCAGCCCGTTCGGCCCGACGCACCGCTTGACGCTCTTGCAGGCCGCGCGCGACCGCAACCGTTCCGGAGACAGTGCGCGTGATCACCGCCATGACGGTCGCATAGGTCACAACGAGGCCCACCAGCAGGAACCGCGCCAGCCGGATCACCTCGGCCCGGGTAAAGCCCAGCACAAAGGCGCCAAAGACCAGCACACCGATCGCCATCAACAACGACATCAGCTTGACCGCAAAGGCGGAGCCAAGCGGCAGCACCGCCAGCACCATGGCCAGAACCGTATCGCCCCCGCGCCCGCCGAGGCCAAAGGCATGGGTCTGCGTCCACTCCGCCCCCGGCTGCAGGGTCGAGGCATAGACGGCGGCAAAGGCCACAAAGATCGGGGCAAAGATCAACCGCTCCAACGCGCGCTCCTGCCCCCAATGCAGCGCAAAGCGCACGCCCCAGACCATGAACACCAACGCAAAGGCAAACATGCCCCAGCCACCGATCAGAAACAGCGGTGCGGCAATCGACGCACCGGGACGGCCCAACCAGTTCTGCACCGGCGCATCCGTCGCCGCCATCCAGCTTGGATCGGCAGGCGTATAGCTCAGCATCAGCGCTGCCGCCAAAAGCCCCGCCACAAACAGCCCGATGCCAACAAGCTCGCGCCCCCGGCGCTCCAGCGCCATGCTGGTGTTCGGATCAAATAGCGGGTCACGCCGCGTCTGATATGCCATGCCTCGTCCTCGTCTTTTATGCGGCATAGATCACGTCACGCACAGCCTCGAGGCCGCGGCGCGTATCTGCCATTGGGGCGACCAAAGCCACCCGGATATATCTGTCACCGGGATTCAACCCGTCTATTTCGCGCGCGAGATACGCGCCGGGCAGCACCCGCACGCCGGTCTTCTGCCACAGATCCAACGCGGCGGCCTCGCCATCATCGACCGGCAACCACAGGAAAAAGCCCGCCTCCGGGGCCACATATCCCGGCACATGTCCCAGTATGTCGTCCGCCATGTCGTATTTCTCGTGATATTGCGCCCGGTTCTGCACCACATGCTCTTCATCCGCCCAGACGGCAGCAGCGGCGTGCTGCAACGGCGTGGGCAGGGGCGTGCCGGCATAGGTGCGAAGCTGCTTGGCCTCCCGGATCGTGCCCGGCCCACCAACAATGAAACCCGACCGCAACCCCGGCAGGTTCGACCGCTTTGACAGCGAATGAAAGGCCACAACCCGTTCGGGGTCTGCGCCCTCAAGGCACTCCAGAACGCCAACAGGCGGCACGTCGCGGTAGATCTCGGAATAACATTCGTCGGCAAACACCTGAAAGTCATAGCGTTCGGCCAGCGCAATCAGATCCCGCCAATAGCCTGCACCGGCCACCGCCCCTTGCGGGTTCGCGGGCGAACACATGTAACACGCCACCGCCCGGTTCAGCAGCGCCTCATCCACCGACGCAAAATCCGGCAAATGCCCCGTTTCGGCGGTTGCAGGCACCAACACGGGCTCCGCCCCCGCCGAAATCGCGGCCAGCATATAGACCTGATAAAACGGGTTCGGCATCAGCACGACGGGTCGCTGCCCGTTCTTCTCTTCGGGGCAGAGCGCCATGCCGGCGTTATACAGCCCCTCGCGCGTCCCGTTCAGCGGCATCACGTTCGCGTCCATGTCCATCGACGCGCCATAGCGTTGCCCCAACCAATCGCAAAACGCCGACCGCAGCTCCGGAATGCCTTCATTCGGCGGATAATTGTTGAACCCCGCCGCATGCGCCGTGATCACATCCGTGACCCACGCCGGAAAGGCATGCTTCGGCTCGCCGATGGTCATATGCACCACATCACCACCGGGCGCGTGATGATCCAGCAGCGCGCGCAGGCGCGGAAATGCATAAGCCGGAAGGTTCGAAAACCGCTCGGGAAACTTCATGAAACTGCCTCGGTGTCGGGATCATTCATGCCCCGTTTCACCCAGAATAACCCAAGGCAGACTCCGGCGTCCACAAAAACCAAACCAAAACGCCACGCCGTGACAAATCCGCCAATCACGGCGTTTCTTCTGACCGACAATACCACGGGGGTTTGGGGGCAGAGCCCCCATTCACAAAATTGAATCGCGTCGCGCCAGCGTCCTTTGGATCACGCCAACGCCGCCTCCGCCGCTGTCCCCAGCCGCAAAAGTGCCGCCTCGCAATCGGGCTTGCCGAGCAGCATCACACCACAGCTCGGCACCCCGGTCGGCAAGCTCAGTGCGCAGAGCCCCATCAGGTTGCCCACCCGCGTGTTGCGCAGCGCCATCAGGTTCTCGGTCTTGTAATACGCATCATCCGTGTTCAACCGCTCCAGATTGGGCGGCAGGATCGGCGCGGTGGGTGCCAGCACCGCATCGAACGGAGCCACCGCAGCGTCCCAGATGCGACGCACGGCCTCCAGCCTGGCCCAGGCGGCGGTGTAATCCGGCCCGCTCACCTCCGCGCCTGCGCGGAACCGTTCCAGGACTTGCGCATACATCGCGCCGGGGTTCGCCTCGATCACATCGCGCCACAGCCCGTAGGCCTCTCCGGTGAACAGCGGCCCCGACAGGGCAAAGGCATCGACCAGTTCGGGCACTTCCAGCGGCACAACGGTCGCACCTGCGGCCTGCAACCGCTCCACCGCGCTCTGGTAGGCTGCCAAAGGCGCGTCACGGATGTCGTCCAGTACAATTGTCTGCAACGCCGCGATCCGCACGCCCTTCAGCGACGCGCCCCGCAGATCAGGCGCCTTTGTCCCCTCCATCGCCGCCATCAGCAGTGCTGCGTCTTCGACCGACCGTGTCAGCGGGCCCACCGTGTCGAATTTCAGGCACAGCGGCACGCACCCTTCGAGCGACAGGCGCCCTGCCGTTGTCTTGAGGCCCACCAGATCATTCCAGGCCGCCGGGATGCGCACCGACCCGCCCGTGTCCGACCCGATGGCCGCCGGTGCCAGCCCGAACGCGACCGACGCGGCAGCGCCCGATGACGATCCCCCCGGCACCGCATCGGCATCATTCACGCACGGCGGCGTCGCCATGGACGGGTTGTAGCCCAGGCCCGAGAACGCCAGCTCGCTCAGATGCGTCTTGCCCAGACACACCAGCCCCTGCGCCGTGGCATTGGCCAGCACCACCGCATCGCGGTCCGGCACGCGCCCCTTGAGCAGGTTTGACCCCGCCTCCGTCCCGTCACCCGCCGTATCGAACAGGTCTTTCCAACTGATCGGAACACCATCGAGCGGCGACAGCCGTTGGCCCGCCTTCGCACGCGCCGACGCCGCCTGCGCCTCGGCCAGTGCACGGTCGCGCGTCAGGCGGGCATAGACGCGGTCGGCCAGTGCGTGGTCCTCGATCCGCTCCAGATAGCGTTCGGTGATGTCCAGCGGGTCCGCCTCGCCCGCGCCAATGGCGCGGCCCAGATCCGCTGCGTTCTGTTCAAACAAATCCTGCACCGCGCCCTCCGTCTGCCAGTCGTGTGACGGTAGCGACGTCGCAACGCATGGACAATCCCATGGCCCCCTCCATATTGCCGCCCATGATACAGACCCGCGATATCCTGATCACCGGTGGCGGCCTCGCCGGGCCGCTTCTGGCGCTGGCCCTGGCCCAGACGGGCCAGCGCGTGACCGTGATCGACGCGCTGGGTGAAAAGGTCCGGCGCAATGCGGGATTTGACGGGCGCAGCTACGCGGTGGCCCTGACCTCGTGCCGCCTGTTGCAGGCCCTGGGCCTGTGGGACGCGTTGCAGGACCACGCCCAACCGATCCTCGAGATCAAGGTATCGGACGGGCGCGCGGGCGAAGGGCCGTCGCCCTTTTTCATGCATTTCGACCACGCCGAGATCGAGGAAGGCCCGATGGGCCACATGGTCCAGGACCGCTATCTGCGCCGCGCCCTGCTGGACGCGATGGACGTGGCGGACGGTATCACGCACCTGCCCGGCACCTCCGTCACGGCGCAGGAGGCCGGGCCCGGCCAAGTCTCAATCACCCTGGACAATGGCCAGACCCTGCAAGGCGCGCTGCTGATCGGGGCCGACGGGCGTGGCAGCGGCACCGCCGACCGTGCGGGCATCAAGCGCACTGGCTGGGGCTACGGCCAGACGGCGCTGGTCTGCGCCATCGCGCACGAACACCCGCATCACGGCATCGCCCACCAGTTCTTCATGCCGCCGGGGCCGCTGGCCATCCTGCCGCTGCCCGGCAATGTCAGCTCCATTGTCTGGAGCGAGACGGCCGACAACGCCGCGGCCTTTCATGCGCTGCCCGACGCGGATTACCTCACGATGCTGCGCCCCCGCTTTGGCGACTTTCTGGGTGAGATCAGCCTGACCGGCGCGCGCTACACCTACCCGCTGTCGCTGTCGCTGACCCAGACGCTGGTGGCCGACCGGGTCGCGCTGATCGCCGACGCCGCCCATGGAGTGCACCCGATTGCGGGCCAGGGGCTGAACGCGGGGATGCGGGACATCGCAGCACTTGCGCAGGTGCTGACCGACGCCAACCGCCGGGGCGAAGACATGGGGAGCCCGCAGGTCCTGGCCCGGTACGAGGAATGGCGGCGCTTTGACAACACAGCGCTTGCGGTGGCAACCGACAGCTTCAACCGGCTGTTTTCGAACGACAACACTCTGGTACGGACGGTGCGCGACATCGGCATGGGCGTCGTGAACGCCCTGCCCGGTCTGCGCCGCGGTTTTATCCGCGAGGCGGCGGGGCTTACGGGTGACCTGCCCCGTCTGATGAAAGGTCAGGCGCTTTAGCATCGTCGTCGATCGACCGCGCCTCGTCGATCAGCATCACCGGGATACCGTTGCGTATGGGATAGGCGACACCCGCCCCTTCGGAAATCAGCTCGTGCCGGTCCGCATCATAGCGCAGCGTCGCGTGGGTCTGCGGGCAGATCAGCGCCTCGAGCACACGGCGGTCCACCGGGCTCTCGCTCATTGCATCATCTCGCCTTCGCCGCCGCGCAGATCGAACTCAATCAGGGTGATCAACGTCTCGCGCCGCGTGCTGAGTGACGGGGCCTCGAGCAGCGCCTGTTTGTCCTCGGCGTCAAAGTCCAGCATCATCGACAGCGAATTGATCAGCAGCTCATCATCCGCTTCCTTCAGCGTCTCCCAATCCGCCGACAGTGAGCGCGCGTCGAAATACCGTCCAAGCGTGTCGAGAAAGGCGGGCCGGTCAAAGCTTGGGTCCGCTTCGGTCCGGCCACGGTCGCGGTCGAACCCGTCCCAGTTCACGTCGCAGCGGCGGTAGGGCGTAAACCCCTCGATCTCGGACACGACGCGGAACCGCGAAATGCCTGACAACGTCACGAGATAGCGGTTGTCTTCGGTCTCTGAAAACTGGGTCACGCGGCCCGCGCAGCCAATGGTCTGCAGCCCGTTGCCCTTGCGCCCTTCGACCTCGTTGGGTTGCACCATGCCGATCAGCCGACCGGGCGTTTTCAGCGCGTCATCCAGCATTTGGAGGTACCGCGGCTCGAAAATGTGCAACGGCAGTCGGGCGCGGGGCAGCAAAAGCGCACCCGGCAATGGAAACACGGGGATTGTCCCCGGAAGGTCCGCCACTTTTATCATGAGTTGTCAGCTAGCCCGTACAGCCCGTCAGGCAAATATGATCGAGCTGAGACGCCGCCGCCCGTTCAGGACAATCGGGTCATTGGGCTTGAGCGCGTCGAAAATGGTAAAAAGCTGGGTCTTGGCCGCGCCCTCATTCCACTCCGGGTCGCGCTTGAAGAGATCAAGCAGCGCGTCCACCGCGCCCTCGGCATCGCCGCTGGCATGCAGTGCCTGTGCCAGATCGAAACGGGCCTGCAAATCGTCGGGGTTCGCCTCTACCGCGGCGCGCAACTCGGCCACGGGGCCTGCATCGGCGGCCTGCTTGGCCAGTTGCAGGTGTGCGTGCGCGGCTTCCAGCTCCGCACTATCGGAGATGTCAGCAGGCGCGCCGTTCAGGATCGCCTCGGCCTGATCGAGGTCATCCATGGCAATATGCGCCCGGACGAGGCCGCCATAGGCCCCGGCGTGGTTCGGCTCTTCGCCCAGAATCGCGGCAAAGGTCTGGGCCGCATCGACGGCGGCACCCTCGGTCAGCATCTCTTCGGCGGCGGCGACGGCGTCGTTGAGGCTGTCGCCCGGGGCCTCGCCCCCCGCCGCCTTGATCGCACGGTCCACGAATTCGGTGATTTCGGAGCCGGGCAAGGCCCCCTGAAACCCGTCCACCGGCTGGCCCTGCCAGAACGCATAGACTGTCGGGATCGACTGGATGCGCAATTGCGAGGCAATCATCTGCGCCTCGTCCACGTTGATCTTGACCATCTTGACGGCACCCTTGGCCGCCTTCACCGCGTCTTCGAGCATCGGCCCGAGGGTTTTGCAGGGGCCGCACCACGGCGCCCAGAAATCCACGATGACCGGGATAGTCTGGGACATCTCGACGACGTCCTCCATGAAGGTCGCTTCGGAGCCGTCCTTGATCAGATCAGCCGCGTCGGGGCCGGCAGACAATCCCAAATCCATCATCCTGGTCCTTCCATGAAAAGTTGAGGGTTATATGGATCGGAATGGCGGGGCTGCCAAGGGGTGGTCTGACCCTTGGCCGGCCCGTGGCCGGTTCAGACGTCGAATGTCGCGAACACCGGGGCGTGGTCGCTGGGCTTTTCCCAGCCGCGGGCGTCGCGCAGCACGCGGCTGTTATGCGCGGCGTTCGAGATGTCCGGCGTCGCCCAGATATGATCGAGACGGCGGCCCTTGTCGGCGGCGTCCCAATCCTTGGCCCGGTAGCTCCACCAGGAATACAGTTGCCCCTCGGGGATGTCCTGCCGCGTGATGTCGACCCATTTGCCTGCATCCTGTGTCTCGGCCAGGTGTTCGACCTCGATCGGCGTGTGGCTGACCACCTTGAGAAGCTGCTTGTGGCTCCAGACGTCATCCTCGCGCGGGGCGATGTTGAGGTCACCGACAAGGATCGACTTGGCTGGTGCCGCGCCGTGGAAATGGTCCCGCATGTCCGTGAGATAGTCGAGTTTCTGGCCAAACTTCTCGTTCTTGTCGCGGTCGGGCACGTCGCCGCCTGCGGGCACATAGAAGTTGTGGATGATCACGCCGTTTTCGAGCCGCCCGGCGATGTGCCGCGCGTGGCCGAGCCCGGCAAAATCAAACGCGCCCGCCTCTTCGATCGGGGTCTTGGACAGGATCGCCACGCCGTTATACCCCTTGTCGCCGCGTGCCACCATGTGCGGGTAGCCCGCCGCCGCAAACCCGTCACGGGGGATCTTGTCCACCGGGCTCTTGCATTCCTGAAGGCAAAGCACATCCGGCCCCTGTTCCTGCAACAGCCTGAGCACGATGGGTTCGCGCAGGCGGACCGAATTGATGTTCCAGGTTGCAAGGCTAAAGGGCATGGACGAGGCTCCGGATCGGGGTCGCGCGGACCCTATCGTGGCACGTGTCCGGTCGCCAGAGCGAATGCCGCCTGTTGACCTTGGCCCGCGCGGACCCACCATTTTGCGTATGCCGCTTACACGGGACAGTACAAAATGTACCAAATTCTGACCGCCTTGGTTTTCGCCTGTGCAACACTGGGCGCACCCGTGCACGCCGATATCTGGCACCGAGAGACGCGCAGCGATTTCCGTGCGGTCAGCCTGGCCTATGATGCCGAGGTCTGTGGCATCTGGGTCGCCAATGAAGGTCCGGAGATCGTCCTGCTGAACACAGTCGGGACAGAGATCCTGCGGTTCGACAGCGGCATGCGGTCGGTGCGCAGTCTGACAGTGGACGGGGCCGGGCTGCTGATCGCCGATGGCTGGGGCACGTTCCGGCGGCTGGATCGACAGGGGCGACCGCTTGACGCGCCATTTCAGCTGAGCGGGACGCTCTATGATACCGAAGGGTTGCACCGTGACGCGAATGGCACGTTTCTGGTGGTCGAGGATGACCCGGCCCGGCTGATGCGCATTGCACCGGACGGCACCGTGTTGATGGAGTTGCAGGGCGAATTTTTCGACCCGCCGATGATCGAACCGCAGGGCGTGACGCGCGATCCCTATTCGGGCAACATTTTGGTGGTGGACGACAATGAGGGGCTCAACGCGCTGTTTGAGCTGGCCCCGGACGGGCGCGTTCTGTCGGTCACACCACTGTCGGAATGGGGGCGGGATGCGGAAGGTGTCGCGCTGCAGCCTGAGACAGGGACACTGTATGTGGGCTTCGATTCGGGGCAGGCGCTTGCGATCTTTGACTGGATCCCGACGGAGGTGACGATTGATACGCCGCTGGAGCGCGGGCCGGATTGTGCGGTGTCGTGAGGGAGGCGGTGGGCTGCGTGTGGTGGTTTGAGCAGTGGGCCAAGTGCGCTGACCCGAGGAGGGCAATGATGTCGGGTGTGCGGGACACAGCGCCACTTCGCTACCGTTGCGCTGAGGTCTGCTTTCGTTGTACTTGCTGAGGCTACGGCAGCGTTGGCTAGACACCGAATTGGTGCCGATACTCTGAGGCTGAAACTCCAGAGATACGCTGGAAAATCTTGCTGAAGGCGGAAGGGTCCTTGTACCCGACCTCCCACGCGACCTGATCCAAGGGACGGTTGGTCAGTTCCAGTATGCCCCGGGCTTTGGCAACACGGGCCTGTTGGATGTATTCGGTGGGGTTGAGCGACGTCGCTTTGGCAAAGCGGCGCATAAAGGTCCGTTTTCCCAGATGGGCAACATCGGAGAGATCGCCCAAGTTCAGCGATGCAGTCAAATCTGCGTGGATATGGTGCTGGACCCGCAAGATCGCTTCGTCCCCATGATCGAAATCCGGAACAAACTCGGTGAACGGAAGCTGTGTCGCACGCGGCGGCTGAATGACCAGAAACCGTGCGGTCGACAGCATCGTGCTTCGTCCAAAGAGACGCTCGACAAGGGTCAGGCCAAGATCGGTCCAGGCCAGGATACCGCCCGCTGATATGACATCACCATCGTCCAGCACCAGATTTCGGTCGGCAACTTCGATATCCTCGTAGCTTTCCGCAAGGTGTTTGGCGAATGCCCAATGCGTCGTGACACGCCTGCCTTGCAGCAATCCGCTTTCGGCCAGAACGAAGGCACCCGCACAGATCGAGCAAACGCGGCTGCCCTCTTTGTGTTGCGAACGAAGCCACTCGGCCTCTTGCGGCATGGGTTGCATCTTATCCGGCATGACGATGCTGGGCGGTGTGATCACGTAATCCAGGTGATGGGTCTTGTTCGAATGGGTATCCCAGACGCACATGGGCACTCCGTCTTCCTCGGCGCGCCAATGCGTAACCCGAACCTGTCGCGGGTTTCCGCCATCCGCCCACTCACCCGCAATCCGGAACAGATCGGTCAGGCCATAAATCGCGGACAATTGGCAGTCGGGGTAAATCAACAGGCCGATCTCGCAGTTCCAGTCATTTTTCACTTCTGTCACTTTTGAACCTCATTTTGTCATTTGTGACAATCGTGGATAATCCTCCAAATTGCAACATTGGCGTCATCGAACACGCAACGAGGACCCGGCGACCATGACCCAAAACGAACCCACCAGACGCACCGTTTTGCAGGCAGGTGCAGCCACCGCGTTGCTCGCCGCGATGCCCGCCGCACTTGCGGCTCAAACCCTTGCTCAACACGAAGGAGACATCATCATGTCCACTATCGAAACACGCGACGGCACCAGGATTTTCTACAAGGACTGGGGCCCACGCGATGCGCAACCCATCGTCTTTCACCACGGCTGGCCGCTGAGCGGCGATGACTGGGACAACCAGATGCTGTACTTCCTCGCCAACGGGTACCGCGTGATCGCACACGACCGGCGCGGGCATGGACGGTCTGATCAGACCGACCTTGGCCACGATATGGCGACCTATTCAAACGACGTTGTCGATCTTGCGGCGGCGCTTGATCTGCAAAACGCTGTCCACATCGGCCACTCAACAGGCGGCGGTGAGGTCGCGGCTTACGTGGCCAAAGCCGAGCGGGGCCGTGTCGCAAAGGCTGCACTGCTGGGGGCCATCCCTCCCCTGATGCTGCAGACCGACGCCAACCCGGACGGTGTTCCGATTGAGGTGTTTGACGGATTGCGGGCCGGACTGGCCGCCAACCGCGCGCAGTTCTTCCTCGACGTACCGTCAGGTCCCTTCTACGGCTTCAACCGTGGCGGTGCTGAGATCAGCCAAGGTTTGATCAACAACTGGTGGCGTCAGGGCATGATGGGCAGCGCATCTGCGCATTACCAGTGTATCGCTGTCTTCTCTGAGACCGACCAGACCGAAGACCTGAAAGCGATGAATGTACCCACATTGGTGCTTCATGGCGACGATGACCAAGTGGTGCCCATCGCGAACTCCGCGGAGGAGGCGATCAAGCTTCTGCCGAACGGCACCCTTAAGGTGTACGAAGGCTTGTCACACGGCTTCTTCGCTACGCACCCAGATCTGGTGAACCCAGACCTGCTCAGCTTTCTTCAAAGCTAGGTCAAACGAAAAGAACCTCTTGCTTGGAGGGCAATGCTGCCCTCCCAATCTGAATTGGAGAACAAGATGTCTAACAGAACATGGTGTGATAAACATCCGCACGACTGCGCGCGCGTTCAAAAGCAACAAGAACGGGAGTGGCTCCATACTCATGACTTTGCGTTTGGGCCACTGGATATCGTCGCAGCAGCAGTGATCCTGGGCATGTGTGTAATGTCCACGCTTTGAAAAGCCAGTGACGGCTTGGAAGGAAATATGGGCAGCGTAGGATCGGACACAACACGTTTCCTCGAGCTACTCTTTGATGCGAAAGCTGACTTTCAGGATGTTTGCAGCATCGGTCAAATTGGGCTCAAGGACTAAGCCGCTCGCGCGGCAATGGCGCTTGTGGCTGACGTATTGAACCATCTCACATGTTGGCGGATTTTGCGAACTGACTGACCTGCCTGACGATTGAGGTTTCTCAATCGGACAGGAGGTTTCCATG
>JBCBXB010000026.1:0-4554 GCA_039816785.1 Pseudomonadota bacterium | reverse complement strand
TGTTTGCGCGTTAGCCCACTGGTCAGTGCGATCCGCACCGCATCTTGGCGGAATTCGTCCGTCCGTTTCAGTCCCATAGTCAGTCTCCTTTGGTGCAGTAAATGCTATCAAAGGAGCGGCATCAAACCGCGACAGGTCCAGCTCGCACATCAACGGAACTTCGCTTGCAGCCGGTATGGCTGCGCTAAGCGAGGCCCAGACATGCGAAAGCGCCCCGGAGGGCGCTTCGCAGGTTAAGTTGGTTGCGGGAGTAGGATTTGAACCTACGACCTTCAGGTTATGAGCCTGACGAGCTACCGGGCTGCTCCATCCCGCGCCATTTGGTTCGGGTGATGTACGCCGAGTCGCGGGGGACTGCAAGACCGTCCCCCGCAATTGCTGTCAGAAAACTGTCACATCGTACGGCGCGCCAATCACTCCCAAAACTCGGCCTGCCAGTCGGGGTTCGGCAGCTCTTCGACGACCTCGAACGCCATGATGTCGCGGTAAACCCGGTCGTGCCGGTCGGTCACCGTGATCTCCACCGTGTGGGTGCCAATCGGCAATTCCGACGGCAAGTCAAGACGCCACAGGTGATGGCTGTTGTTGGTCAGCATCCAGTCCTGGAACGGACCCGGCTCGCCCTGCCACGCTACACCCTGCCAGGTGGTGTAACCTGCCGTTTCGTCCCCGCCATCGACGGAGCGCGCAGCGACGGAACCTTGTGTGGCCTGCATCGCCATGGCCAGCGGGTCGGCGTATTCGGGCCCGCGCCGCTTGGCCTCTCCGGTGCCGGACTGCGTGCGATCCGCCTGTAGCGCGTCACCACCGTTGATCGACGCAAAGACCAGCGACTTGGCCGATCCGTTCCAGACATTCACAGCCAGCCAAGTGCCACCCTCGAGGTCCTCGGACGTCAGCATCAGCATATCCCCCAGATCACGGCGCACCACGGGCGGTGTCTGGTCAAAGCTGCGGCCATAAAGCTCGCGGTAGGCCAGCAGCCGCTCTGCCCAGCCGCGAAAGCGCGGGGTGTTGAACGACGCGTGGAACTGCTGGTCTTCGTGGGTGTGGAACGTCAGGTAGGTGTCGACATAATCCGACCCGTCAAAGTCGAGGCGGTAGAAGCCGCGCGGGCTGCCCAGCCGCTGCGTGCCGTGCGGCACCCCTTGGGCGTTCAGATCACCGGCCCACCAGCTGCCAGACAGTGCACCGGTGACGATCTGGTGAAAGGGGGCCGGGCCGACATGCGTGTGCTCGTCCCAGCCTTCGAAATGTTCGCCCTTCTCGATGTTTTCAGTCGTGTGCGTGTGCCCGGAAAGGCCCAGCACGGGCCGGTCGCCCAGCACCGCCACCAATTCATCAAGGTTATCGGTCTGGTGCTTGGCCGCCGTGTTGTCGGTGAAGGTCTGGAACGGGATGTGCGCCGTCATCACGATCAGCTTGTCCTCCGGCACATTGGCCAGATCGTTCGCTAACCATTCGAGCTGCCGGCCCGTGATCACACCATTGTAGGTATGGTTGGCATCCGTGGCACAAAACGGGTGCGGGTCGACCCCGTTGCAGGGGTAGCGCACGTTGTCGAGGCCGACAAAATGCACATTGCCGATGTCGAATGAGTAATACTCAGGTCCCCACTCGCGCCGGAAGGTGTCAAAGCTGTCCTTGTCATCCTCAGCGTCAAAGTCGACGTCATGGTTGCCGCCCACAAAATATTGCGGGGTCTGGCCCACGGCGATGATCGACTTGAACCGGGGATAGAGCGACAGGTCATCGCCCATAATGTCACCGGCAAAGATCAGGCATTGGGTATCGCTCAGGTCGGCGGTGGCCAGCATCTGACCTGCCGTGTCGCGCACATAGCCGATCTCGCGGTTGGTGTAGGCCTGCGCGTCGCCGAAGACGAGGCAGTTGAACTGATCCCCCGCCGGGTCCTCGATCAACGGAAAGTTCACAGCCTCAGGCAGTGGCCCGGTCGCCGCGATCCCGCCAAAGCGCAGGTCGGGCGAGCCAGCCACCTTATGAATGTAGGCAAATTGCGGCACCATGTCGGCGCTGACCGGGGTGATGTAGCCCGCAGGCTTGGTCACCATCAGGTTCATGTCGTCATAGGCGGGTAACGCGTAGGTGCCGTCGTCACCCGTCAGCACCACCTCGCGCCCGTTCGACACCTGCACACCAGCCAACCCGACCTCGCCCGCGTCCAGCTGCGCGTTGCGGTTGGCGTCGACGAAAACCGTGCCACGCGCTGTGTCAGCGCCGTCGCCCGCGCCGCGCACCGCCTCAACCGACCCGATATAGGTCGGGTCCTTGGCCCATGCGGCCCCTGCCGCAACGCATAACAGTGTCGTCGTCAATAATCTGGTCATCACGGCAAAGTCCCTCTGATTTGTCCTGAGGGCTCCAGAATGCCGTGAGTCGCTGTCACCGTCTCAACGTGTGCGTGAATTTTGCGCAACGGTTTGATGACAGGCGGTGACCCGCCTAAAGCGCGAGGTCGAGCAGACCCTTGATCTGGCTTTCGGACGTGCCGGCCACGATGCGCCCCAGCTCTTCATCGCCGCGCAGCAGGATCAGCGTCGACCGGCGCGGCACACTGCGCGAGGTGGTGACCTCATGGCGGCGGTAGTCGTCCCAGTCCACGCGCACGAATGTCAGCGCTGAATCGTAGGCCGGGTCCTCCGCACGCAGGGCGTTGATCACACGCTCTTGCCGGCGGCAGGTGCTGCACCAGACGGCGGCGTAGTCCACAAGCAACGTCTTGCCCGCGGCCAGTTCCTGCTGGATCAAGCCGGGCGTGTAATCGACAAAGCCGGTGGCCGCATGCAGCGCCAGCGGCGAGATGGCCAGAGCGCCGGAGGCGACGAGGAAAGTGCGACGGTTCATGTCAGTCAGTCCTTCTGTGTTAAAGAGCAACGGATAGGTCGATGAGCCAGGCCGGCAACACGTCCAGCGCCCAGCCTTCGATCATGTGGTGCACGCCCCCAAGCAGCATCAGCCCCACGGCGATGAACGTCACGCCGAGGATGGGCTTTGAGCGTTCGGCCAGTCCGCGCAGCGACTGCGCCCGGCTTCGGATCGCCTCCCGCGCGCCAAGGCCGAGGGCCAGGATAAAGGTCGACACACCAAGGGCAAAACAGCTCATGATCAGCGTGACATAGCCTAGGTTTTCGCCTTGCGAGGCCAGCGCAATCGCCCCACCCAGCGTCGGGCCGATACAGGGCGACCAGACCGCGCCAAGCAACAGCCCCCCAAGGAACTGCCCCTGCAAACCGCCATGATCCAGCGTGTTCATCCGCGCATCTGCGCCCCCTGCCATCCCGGCGGTCGCCATCTCGAACCGGCGGGCAAAGGCGGGCACGATTAGCACAAGGCCAAAGGCGATCATCATCACCGCCCCGATCTGCGCCAGTAGGTACTGATCCAGCCCAATCGCCGCCCCGAATGCCGTGACGAGCACGCCAAAGACGACAAAAGACACGCTCATCCCCGCCGCCAGCGCGACAGGTCCAAGGCGGCTGGCATTCAGCGCGCTGACAAGGACAATCGGCAACACCGGCAGAACGCACGGATTAATCAGGGTCAGCAGGCCGGCTGCGTATGCAAACACGAATTCCATGACGCCATACCTGAAGCTTGGGGCGCCTGGTTCAACCACAAACCGCGCACCGTCCCTCACAATGGCGTCAGCCGGGGCGAACCAAGGGGCCTGTGGCATCCTACAATGGTAGGCGGCCACTTTCATCGCTGGACGGGCACACGGTCGATCAGGCATATCTCAATCCGTCGCGAACCATCCCGGTCGCGGCGTAACCGAGCGGGAAATCCACTTACGCAACAGCTCAAAACTGTTCTGACCTGCCCCTCGATGCTCCCCATTCATAACGAGAGTCTGATCTTCGCTGACACGGCTTTTTTTGATCGTCTGTCTCCTCCGTTGGAGAACTGGCTAACCCAAAACGCCAGACTTTTCGGGGGAGCAGGTTAGATGCGACGTTTTGCAAAATAATGCAAAGCAACGCGTCGTGAGGGAAAGAGTACAAGGGAGTTTTGTCATCGTAGAGAGATACGCGCGTTGAGCGGCTTTTTAGGTTTGGCAGTGACCTACTCTCCCACACCTTAAGATGCAGTACCATCGGCGCAACAGCACTTAACGGCCGGGTTCGGGATGGGACCGGGTGTTTTGCTTGCGCTATGACCACCAAACCGAAAAAACCGCTCAACGCGAAATCAAAATGTCCAAGTCTCGTACAACTTTGTGATGTGTATGCTCTGATTGTTCGAAGTCTTGCTTCTACTGGATCAAATCAAGCCTATCGGGCAATTAGTACCAGTCAACTGAATGCATTACTGCACTTACATCTCTGGCCTATCGACGAGGTGGTCTACCTCGGCCCTCAGGGATACCTTGTTTTGAGGGGGGCTTCCCGCTTAGATGCCTTCAGCGGTTATCCTGTCCGATCATAGCTACCCAGCACTGCCGTAGTCGACAACTGGTCCACCAGTGGATCGTTCACCCCGGTCCTCTCGTACTAGGGGCAACTCCTCTCAAGTATCCTACACCCACGGAAGATA
>JBCBXB010000004.1:0-350933 GCA_039816785.1 Pseudomonadota bacterium | reverse complement strand
GATGGCAATCTTTGAATATATCAACGGCTTCTACAATCCGCGAAAACGCCACTCAGCATTGGGATGGAAAAGCCCCGTCGCATTCGAACGAAAAGTGGCGTAAACGAGCACTTGGAGCGGCACAAAACCGCGATAGGTCCAGGCTGCTTCCTGGACAAAATCTTCGTCGAAAGGCTTTGACACTCGATTGAATACGAATGCGTCTACCTGCACGCTTGGGAGACCAGGTCGGAGGCCAGGGCCGGGATCGGAAAGTGGATTGGTTTTTTGCAGTCAAAAGCGCCCGCATTCCGCACGTGGCGGCAGGCAGCCAGCCATGGTCCATTGGCTGCGGCGAAAAAACATGCAACCCGATCAGCAGGAGCAGAGAGTAGCTTAGACTACGCCAGAAACTGTCCAACAAATGGGGAGTAGCTCATAGCGATGTGCCAAGCTTAAAAATAGCTTCGAACCAAGCTACCAGCAATCAAGCTCCACCCATCGGCGACGACGAAGAAGGCGAGCTTGAATGGCAATGATACGATGGCAGGCGGAACCATCATCATACCCATGCTCATCAGGACAGCCGCGGCCACGAGGTCGATTATCAGAAACGGCAGGAAAATCAGGAACCCGATCTGAAAAGCGCGTGAAATCTCGGACAGCATGAAACTCGGGACAAGAACCGAAAGCGGGGCGTCAGACGACAGCTCGAGCCCGCGTGTGTCGGGCCGCAGATCCGCCATCGCCGCAAACGTGTCTCCATCGAGGCGACCTGCCATGAATACGCGAAATGGGTCTATTGTGCGGGCAAAGGCCTCTTCTGCCGTGATTTCATCATTTGTCAGAGGCTCCAGACCATCGGTCCAAGCCTGCATGAAGACAGGCTCCATAATAAAATAGGTCAAAAACAGCGCCAAACTGACGATCAGCATGTTCGGCGGGGACTGCTGCAAGCCGATACCCTGCCTCAGAATGGACAACACCGTTACCAGAAACGGAAAGCAGGTCACCATGATCGCGAGCCCGGGCGCGAGACTCAGCACTGTAATCAGAGCGATTAACTGAAGCGTTCGTGCAGTAATCGATCCATCATCGCCAAAGGACAGCGAGACATCTTGCGCGAACCCGGTAGATGGCACAAGGAGCAGAGCCGCAAGGACGACATATCTGAAATTCATCGCTTTACACGCCCGAACCGGTGTCCAATACCTCGGTCAGACGGACAACCAACTGCCCTTCTTCGGCACCTTCGGCTTCTTCGAGCATACCACGCGCGATCAGCGTTTCGCCGACGAACAGATCGACGGGGTCATCAACGCGCTTGTCGAGGGTCAGGACCGCATTGGGCCCAAGCATGACCAGATCGCGTACAAGCGGTCGGGCGCGTCCGACAGACACCGTAATGTCGATCGGAACACCCGTGAACGGGTTGTTCGCATCAGATGCCAGGGTCTTTGTATCAGGCAGATCGGTCATCTTTTCCCTCGGAGGTTTGCGTTTCGAAATAGTCGGCCACCGCCGCGTTCACGTCTTTCACCACGCGCCCAAGGTCTATTTCATTTTCGATTTCAGACAGTTGAAGCACCGCCTGATCGGGAGCAAGACACGAGTCCACGGTCACCTCGTAGGCAACCGGCGTCTCTGGCAGCACGCGTTCCACACGTTCGCGGGACGTTTCGGAGACGCGCAGTTGGATCGTGCGCGTTACGGCGTCGCGCGCATGAGCCTCGACAAGCTGCACAATATGGGCACCGAGGCTTTGCCGGGCGACATCGGGCAGTATCGCTTCAACAACCCCGTGCATGATTTCCTGCACGGTCTTGGTCAGCTGGTTTCGCACCTCATGGTATTCAAACGAAGCATCCTGCAAATTTGCGGCCAGCGCGGATGAGACAGACATGTCGAGGCTTGCCTGAGCCTTCGCCGCATCATCCCAACCTGCCTGATATCCATCTTCGAATGATTGCAGCTTTGCTTCTTCGACATCAGCAGCAGATGCGCTGCCCGTCCGGTTTTCAAGTACCTTGTCCGAGCTGAAATCCTGATAGAGTGTTGCGGTGTTCATCAGGCGCGCTCCTCATCCTCTTCGAGCCAACTGCGCAGGATTTCCACTGTTTCTTCCTGACGCTCCCCAATCATGTTGCGCAGCCGCTCAACCGGATCGCTTGACTGGCCAAAACCGTCACCTCCAACATCCGCCATCCCCATTGCCGGCAATCCCGGCAGATCAGGCAGGGGTGCATTCAGGTCCAGGTCCGGGAAATCCGGTTCATCCATGGCCGGGGATGCGGCATCAGACGCATCCAGCGCCAGGCCAGTGTCGGCCCGGTCCGTCGCGGGCGGCAGAAGTTGCTGCGCCGGCGGTTTGGAAAGAATGGGCCGGACGACAAAGAGGCCAAGGATCAAGGTCACGATGGCCAGAACAGCCATCTGCAGCGCCGACATGATGTCAAAGGCAAACAGGTCCATCAGCGACGATTCGGCTGCGGTGCCCATGGGTTCCGCGGATTGCAGCGGCATCGCCTTGATGGTGATCAGATCACCTCTGGATTCGTCGAAACCGACTGCCGCCGCGACCAGCTCCTGCAGCGCCGCCAGTTCATCGTCGGTGCGCGGCGTCGTCTCTCCATCCGCGGCTTCGATCACGTCGCTTACCAGCACCGCAACGGTCAGGCGTTTGATCGCGCCTGGGGCGCGGGTCACCGCACGTTCGGTTTCGGACACTTCGTAATTCACACGCTCGCGGGTCTCGGAGTCCTGCGATGTTGCCGTTTCGTTCCCACCTGCGTCTCCGTCTGGCAGGTTCGACGCGACGGTCACGTTCCCGCCGCCCTCTTCGTTCGAGTTGCTTGTCCGCTCTTCAGTGTCCGTGCTGATCGCCACGCGACCCTCAGGATCAAAGCGGCGTTCGCGAATTTCTTCGGTCTCGGTCACGGTGTCGACGCTGACTTCGACAATCGCGTTTCCGGGGCCAACGCGCGCCTCCAGCAATCGCTCGACGCGGTCGCGCAACACTTGCGCCTTGTCGTCTGCGCCAGCCGCCGGCACGTCATCATCGGACGCTCCGATGACCGTCCCATTTGCATCGATCACAGCGACATCATCCGGCGAAAGCCCTGCAACGGCAGACGCAACAAGGAACCGAATCGCCTTGCCTTGCTGTGTGGTCAACCCAGCGCCGTTGGGCGTCACGGATACCGAAGCTGTCGGCGTCACACCCCTTTGGAACGGATTGGAGCCCGTGGATGCGATGTGCACGCGCGCCATCGCGACATGTGGGCTCGCCGCGACTGTACGAGCTAACTCGCCTTCTTTGGCCCGCCAATATGCGGCGTCAAACATCTGGGATGTCGTGCCAAAGCCGGACAGGCCATCCAACAGCTCGTAGCCGCGGCTGCTGTTCGCCGGTAACCCTTCGCTTGCGAGCGTCATGCGCAACTGATCCCGGGCGCGCGATTCGACAAAGATGGAATTGCCCCGAATTTCGAACGGCACGCCGCGTTGCTCCAGCGAACGCACAACATCGCCCGCCGCTCCATTCTCGAGCCCGGCATAAAGAAGTGTCATCGAAGGGGCCGCCACGATGCGCGACATTGTCAAAACCGCCAAAAACATCGCAACCGTCGCCACGACCACGGTGATTTGCCGCCGCATGTCCAAATTCATCCATGCGTTCAATAGCTGCTGCACGAGCGCCTCCGTCGTACCGCACGTTCTGCGCGGCTTCGGGAACAGCAATGAACGATGAGGCTTAACAATCGGTTAGTCCATCTGTGCCAAAACGCAATCAGGCAAACGACGTGGAACACAGATGACGGACGCAACCGCAGACGCAGCAGAAGAAGAGGTCAAGAAATCCTCTAAAATGCCTTTGATCATTGGGCTTGTTGCTGCCTTAGTTGGCGGTGGGGGCGGATTTTTTGCGACGTTTTCAGGGATGATCCTGGCGCCCGAATCGACCGAAGTCGCGCCGGTCGAAGAGGAGACATCCGGACCGTTGCCCGACGTGGCCTTTGTGCCTGTCGATCCGATTATCGTTTCGCTCGGGCTGCCATCCGAAGGGCGCCACTTGCAGTTTCGCGCCCATCTTGAGGTGCCAACCCGGCACGCTGAGGACGTCAAAACACTGCTGCCGCGCGTGATTGACGTGTTGAACGGGTATCTGCGCGCGCTTGAGCCCCGGGACGTGGAGACGCCATCCTCGCTGACACGGCTACGCGCACAGATGCTGCGGCGAGTGCAAATCGTCGCAGGTGCGGATCGGGTCAACGACTTGTTGATCATGGAATTTGTTGTGAATTGAGGGTGAGACATGGACTTGATCGCTGACATTCTATTGATCGCCGGCGCTTTGGGGGCTGGATTTTATTGTTTTGTGCTGGGGCGCAGGCTCAAGCGGTTCAACAACCTTGAAAAAGGTGTCGGAGGGGCGGTGGCTGTGCTGTCGGCGCAGGTTGATGACCTGACTAAAACGCTGGAGGCCGCACAGACGACGGCCGCTTCATCCGCCGAAACGCTAAGTGACCTGACAGTGCGCGCCGAGGAAATGTCACGCAAGCTGGAGCTGCAGATGGCATCGTTGCATGATATCCCGTCTCCTCCGTCCGCACCTGAACCAGAAACCGCCGCCGCCGCAGAGGACGCGCCTGCACAACCACTGTTCATGCGGCGCACTGCAGGAGCGAAGTGATGGCCAAATCGAAAAAGCGGCAGCGCATCGCGGCGCGCGGGTCCGTCCTGTTGCTTGCAGGCCTCTTTCTTGGCTCAGCCGCGCTGCGCATTTCACTTGGCGCCAATGCGGCATGGGCGGAAAACGATTTTGCCCGTGAGATGCTGATGCCAGCCGGGCAACAGGAGACGGACACGCAAGACATCGAAACACGCGCCGAAGTGACCGATCTTTTAAGTGCCCTGCGCGCACGCGAGGCCGCGGTTGCCGAACGTGAGGATCAGATAGAGGTGCGGGCAAAGTCACTTCAAGTCGCGCAGCAGGAAATCGAGCGTCGTATTGAGGCGTTGGAGGCCGCAGAGCAACGTTTGAGTGCAACACTGGCGCTGGCGGACACTGCCGCCGAAGATGACTTGGCACGATTGACGGCGGTTTACGAGAACATGAAACCCAAGGAAGCCGCGACGCTCTTTCAGGCGATGGAGCCGGAATTTGCAGCAGGGTTCCTCGCGCGCATGCGCCCTGATGCAGCAGCCAAGATCATGGCCGGGCTGGAGCCGCAAAACGCCTATTCCATTAGCGCGATTCTGGCAGGGCGGAATGCAGGGGCGCCCAAAGATTGAGGTAAAAACAGGGGTTTCTTAACGCCTGTCTGCCAATGTCCGACAAAACGGGTAATAGCGGGTTCTAGGCTCATGGTCGGCATAATCGGTATCGTTACGATTTTCGTGATGGTCTTTGGTGGCTATCTGGCTGCTGGCGGCAAGATGGGGATCATCCTCAAGGCGCTGCCGTTCGAGATGACCATGATCCTGGGGGCCGCGATCGGCGCCTTTCTGATCAGCAACTCGATGGCCGAAGTCAAACACACGATGAAAGACCTCGGCAAGGTCTTCAAAGGGCCGAAATGGGCGCAACAGGATTATCAGGACCTGTTGTGTCTGCTCTTTGAGTTGATCCGGTTGGCACGACAGAATCCCGTTGCCATCGAGGAGCATATCGAGAACCCCGAGGCGTCATCCATATTCTCGCGCTACTCTAAGATCATTTCAGACAAGGAAGCGACCGCATTGATCTGCGACACGATGCGGTCCGCATCGATGAATTACGACGATCCACACCAGGTGGAGGAGGTGTTGGAAAAACGCATGGATGCCAACATGCACCATGCGATGCATTCCAGCCATGCACTCCAGACGGTTGCCGACGGCCTGCCTGCACTTGGTATCGTCGCCGCTGTTCTTGGGGTGATCAAGACAATGGCATCCATCGACCAACCACCCGAAGTCCTTGGTAAGCTCATCGGCGGCGCTTTGGTCGGTACGTTTTTGGGTGTTTTCTTGGCCTATGGTCTCGTTGGACCGTTTGCGTCGAAAGTAAAGGCAGTCGTGGAAGAGGACGGTCATTTCTACCAGCTGATCCGGGAGGTTCTTGTCGCCAACCTCCACAATCACTCGACCAATATTTGCATCGAGGTCGGGCGCCAAAATACGCCATCTCACTTTCGTCCCAGTTTTTCCGACCTCGAGGAAGCCATCAAGTCTGTGAAGCAAAACGCAGCGTGATGATTATGTGGCGTCCCCTTGTCTTTCTGACGTTGCTGGTTTTCTCAACCCACGCCAGCGCGCAGGAAATTGTTGTGAGGTCCGGCGCGCATGACAGCTTTTCCCGGCTTGTCTTTCGGGTTCCACAAGGGCGTGAATGGTCCCTCGACAATTCAGAGATCGCAGCCCGTTTCGAGCTGTCGGGACATCGCGCAGGGTTCGATACAAGCCGCGTCTTCACGTTTATTGACAGACGCCACGTACAAGCAATTACCACTCGATCAGGTGGGTTTGATATTGAATTCGCCTGTAACTGTATCGCAACCAGCTTTGTCGAACGCGGTGAATTTGTCGTCATTGATATTGCAGAGCGCCCATCATCCACGCGTGCCTTTCAATTGGGAACGTCAGCTGCTTTGAGTTGGCCGTCGCGTGATGGTCAGCTTGCCTTTGCAGACGAAGTGGAGCCGAACCTGCCAGCGGAACCCATCTCGGAAAAACCCGAAGCACTCAGTGTGGAGCCGCCGGGCAATTCCGAAGCGCCAGCAGTGGTTGGCTCCCTGAACAACCTCGTCACACCCGAGGGGCAGTCGGACACAAAGTCGGCCAACCAACTGGCTGAAGCTCAGGAAAAGCTTGCACAGCGCGTTGCGATTGCCGCGACACGCGGTGTCCTGGATCCGGCACAACGTTTGATTGAGTTACCCATTGATACTGATCGCCCTCAAATTAACACAGAAATCTTCGACTCTTCCGGAGAAGAACCGACTGTGGAATCCACCCTCAATGAACCAAACAGCCTGAACCTGCGCATCACGAGCAGCTCGGACGTGCCAACCCGAGTTCCGGCGCCCGAGTTGGAAGCAACCTCACTGGGTGTGCGATGCATTGCACCAGAAATCACGGCGGTGGACCAATGGGGAACCGACGACAGTCCAATGAAGCAAATCGCCGACTATCGCGCACTGTTGTTCACCGAATTCGACAGGCTGGATGAAGAGGTCGCGGTAAAACTGGCAAGGCTTTACCTGCATTACGGCTTTGGCGCCGAGGCTCAGCAGGTCCTGTCCATCGAACCAAGCCTGGCGCGCCGACATCCTGCCTTGATGGAGATTGCGGAAACCATGGAATATGGGCATGCGAAGGAAGGCGCATATCTCAAGCATTTTGCGGATTGTGACAGCAGTGCCGCGCTTTGGGCGATCCTCGCGCAAGAAACGCTGGATCCGGCCACACCGATTGACGCCGATGCCGCACTACGTGCCGCCACAGCTTTACCCATGTACTTGCGTCGCTTCGTTGCGCCGAAACTAAGCCGGCGCTTGCTGGAATACGGCGATGAGATTCGTTCTGAAACAGCTCTGCGCAGCGTGGATCGAACGCCGGAGCCGGCAACCGCACAGAGCGAGTTGGCGCGCGCAGAATTGCAGATGTCCAAAGGTGAAACAGAAGCCGCACAGCAAACCCTTTCGGAGATTGTCACGTCCAACGAACAGCAGTCTGCGGAGGCGTTGATAAAATTTGTCGACTCGCATTTGGAGGCCGACACACAAATCGACGAGAGCGTGGCGACACTAGTCGAGGCCTACGCCGTTGAGATGCGCGGCGACCCATTGGGGGCGGAGTTGAAGCGAACGCATGTCCTGGCATTGGCAAAATCCGGACAATTCGATGCTGCGTTCACCGCACTGACACGCATGAGGTCGCGGAGCGGTCCAGACAGGGAAAACGAATTGCGAACGCTGTTGCTGGATATCGTGACGCGCACAGCTGCCGATGTTGTCTTTCTGGAAAGGGCTTTCGAGCATGCGCGCAAGGTGACGGACCTGACGGAACCGCGGGTTGCCTTCGATATGGCGATGCGCGCCACCGAACTTGGCTTCCCCAAGCTTGCCGACGCTATCCTAAAGGACGCATCTGACATCCCGCTCTCGTCAAAAGCACGCGAATTGAAGGCGCGGATTGCGTTGGACCTCGGACGACCCGCTGAGGCCGAGGCAGAACTGTTTGGCGTCGAGTCCGATACCGCAGATCGGCTTCGCGCACGCGCAAAAACAATGGAAAACAATCACGCTGACGCAATCGGTCTTTACGAACGCTTGGGCGAAGCGGAGCAAAGCGTGCGGGCCGCGTGGCTTGCCGAAGACTGGTCGCGTATGGGCACTGCAGAGGCAGCTCAGTTTGCCCCGGTTGCCGACCTGATCGAGACGCCGATGGACTCGTCCAATAACCGCGATGGAATGCTTGGCCGCTTGACCGACGCAGTCTCCGAAAGCCAGCAAGCGCGCGAGGTCATTCAATCGCTGCTGGACGGTTCAGTTGGCTCGGCGACCGTGGATGAGCCATAGAAAACTGCAATCTGGTTACCAATCCTAAACGCACGCATGGCTATCCTCGGTTCAGTCACAGAATGTGATCGGGAGCCACTATGTACCTACCTTTGCGAGCGCTTCAGGCGCGTTTTCGGGCATATCTACAAATATTGGGCATTCTAGTCGGATGTGTCGCCTTTTCCCAATCTGCCGATGCCGCTCCCCAGACCTGCCAGTCCGCTGCGCGCGTCATTGCGTCTGAAACTGGCATACCTGAAGAAGTTTTCGTTCAGCTTGCGCGCACAAATTGGAACAGTCCCGGGGGCGCTGCCTCGCCTTGGGCAATCACGATGACGGGGGAAACAACTCGGCATTTTGGGACACGAGACGCAGCGCTGGCCTACCTTTATGCACGTTTCATTCGTGGCGCACGGCACTTTTCGGTAGGCTGCTTTCATGTGAGTTACGATCCGCTTTCCAGTGCTTTCCTCTCTATCGATGCCATGTTCGAGCCGGAGGCGAACGCGCGGCATGCGGCGAAAGTCCTGCTGGAGTTGCACCGCGAGAACCGCACATGGACCAGCGCTGTTTCTGCCTACCACGCCGGTTCACCGAACGTCGCTGCCGCCACGTGGCGTGCCAACCGGCTCAGCGCACGGTCACTGCCCCCTTCTGATCGTAGGACATCAAAATCAGCCACAACGCTGAGCGCGACATGACCCAAGCCAAACTCAACCTGAACGCGCGCGCACTGTTCAGCCCGACTGTGCTGCTGGCCATCGCGCTGATGGCCATCATCGTCATGATGATCCTGCCGATGCCCGCGTGGGTTCTGGACATCGGGCTCGCGACATCGTTTGCGCTCGCCATTCTGATATTCACGATCACGCTGTTCATTGAGCGTCCCCTCGATTTTTCGGCCTTTCCGACCATACTGCTGGCCTCGCTGATGCTGAGGCTGTCGTTAAACGTCTCATCCACCAAATTGATCATTGGCCAAGGCCACACAGGCACAAGCGCAGCCGGTGATGTGATCGAAGGGTTTGCGCAATTCATCATGGGGGGGAGCGTTTTCCTTGGCCTCGTGGTGTTTTGCGTACTGCTGATCGTCAATTTCATGGTGATCACCAAGGGCGCGACCCGCATGGCGGAAGTCGGCGCGCGTTTTGCGCTGGACGGCATGCCGGGCAAGCAATTGGCCATCGACAGCGATATGTCCGCCGGCGCAATCGACCACCAGGAAGCCAAGGCCCGCCGCGAGTTGGAGCAGGCCGAGACGACATTCTTTGGCTCCCTCGACGGTGCGTCGAAATTCGTAAAGGGCGATGCGGTCGCAGGGCTGTTGATCACCCTGCTCAACCTGATTGCCGGGCTGATCATGGGGGTCGTCGTCCATGGCATGGCCCTCGCTGATGCCTTTGAAACATACGCAATTCTGACCGTCGGTGACGGCCTTGTTTCGCAGATCCCCGCGGTGATCATCTCGATCGCGTCGGCGTTGCTTCTGGCGCGGGGTGGAGCCAAGGGGGCGACCGACCTCGCCGTTTTCAGCCAGTTGGGCAAACATCCCGCAGCCCTCACCACCGTCGCCGTGCTGATGGGGATGCTGGGGCTGGTCCCGGGCCTGCCGTTCCTGCCGTTCATGCTGGGCGGGATCGCACTGGCCGTGGCGTCGATCCTGATCCAGAGGCAGGTCAAGCAAACGGCGGAAAACGCGCCATCGGACGAAGGCATTGCGCCGCAGCCGGCAGAAAAATCACTTGGCGATGTCCTGGAACTTGACGATATCCACGTCGAATTCGCCCCCGACCTTGTGAACATGGTCCTCGATCCTGGCACTGGACTGGATGCGCGGATCGCCAATATGCGCACGCATGTAGCGTCGGTCTTTGGTCTGATCCTGCCGGAGATCCGGCTGACCGATCATCCCGGGCTCAGGACTGGCGAGTATATCTTGCGAATACAAGGGGTTGAGCAAGGTCGCGGCGTGCTGCGACCTAGCGATGTTCTGGCCCTCGCGCCAGAAGATGGTGGCGCATTGCCCGCCGGCGTCGACACCACTGAACCGGTCTACGGGGCGCCCGCCCGCTGGATCGATGAAAAGTCGCAGGATGGTGTGGCCGTTTCCGGTATCACGGTCGTGACGCCCACCGAAATCCTCGCGACCCACCTGCTCGAAGTCATCAAGAAGAACTTCAGCCGCCTGCTGAGCTTTAAGGCGTTGCGGCGTTTGCTGACCGAGATGACCAACATTTCGGACCCGAACCGGGCCGAGGCCAACCGCAAGCTGCTCGAAGAGCTGATCCCGGACAAGGTACCGGTCGACGTGCTGCATGCGGTGCTTCGATTGCTGCTGGACGAACAGGTTTCAATCCGAAACCTGCCCCTGATCCTGGAGGCAACGGCCGAAGCGCGCGCGCATAACGCACAGCCCGAAGCGATCTGTGAACACGTACGCCAGCGCCTTGGGTTTCAACTGGTGGCCGAGATCAAGCGGCAGGACGGGTCATTGCCGCTCGTCCAACTTGCGCCGGAATGGGAGGACGTGTTTTCCAGCTATCACGTGGAGGCAGACCGCGGTCTTGATGTCGCCCTGCCCCCGGATATGTTCAACCGCCTCGCTACAAACATGTCCGAGCGGCTCAAGGATGCGGGCGCCCAGGGCGTTTACGCAGCCGTCGTGACCAGCAGCAGACGACGGCGTTTTCTCAAGACATTGATGCGCGCCAAGGGGATGACGAACCCTGTGCTTTCGTTCGAGGAAATCGGGATCGACGCGCAGCCCGCGCTCGTGGGCGTTGTTGCGGCATGACGGCCGCGGCCGACATAGTCGCACTGCTTGAGGGTTCGCTCTGGCTCGGCTTTCTTGTCTTTTTGCGCGTGGCCGCCACGGTGTCCCTGTTGCCCGCTTTCGGAGAATCCTCCGTGCCCATGCGCATCAAGCTGGTGCTCAGCCTGGCGTTCACGGCGATCGTCGCGCCCGCGATAAACGTGGCTGTTCACGAACTTACAGTCGGTACACTCGCCCTGTTGGTGTTGACCGAAACTGTCTCTGGCGTGCTGATCGGATTGGGATTGCGCCTGTTCATCCTCGCCCTGCAAACCGCAGGTTCGATCGCCGCGCAGTCCACGTCGCTTTCCCAGATCCTCGGCGGCGCCGCGATCGAGCCTTTGCCCGCCATGGGCTACATCCTCACCGTTGGCGCGCTGGCCCTCGCCGCCCTCAGCGGCCTGCACATCAAGGCCGCGCAGCTCATGATCCTGTCCTATGACCTACTGCCGCTTGGCCTGTTTGCGGGTGGCAGTGACGTGGCGCAATGGGGCATCGCTCAGATCAGCCGCGCGTTTTCGCTGGCCTTTGTGTTGGCGGCGCCGTTTGTGCTGATGTCGGTGATCTACAATCTGACCCTCGGGGTGATCAACAAGGCGATGCCGCAGCTGATGGTAGCCTTTGTCGGGGCGCCGGTCATCACGTTGGGCGGGCTGTTCATCCTGTTTCTGGCCGCGCCCATCATGCTGTCGGTGTGGCTGAGTGCGCTTGACCGCTTCATGATCGCCCCCTTTGAGGTGTTGCCATGAGCGAGGGCGGTGATGAGCAGGACAAGTCATTCGATCCAACCCCGCACAAGCTGCAAGAATCGCGGAAAAAAGGCGAAATTGCCAAATCTGTCGACCTGCAGACAGCGGCCGGGTACGCGGGGCTGACGATTGCCCTCTTTGCGATGGGCACGCAGTCCTTCATGTCTCTTGGCGGCCACCTTGTCGGCCTGTTGGCGCAATCCGAGCGGATCGCCAAGGATGTATTCGACGGTGGCCCCGTCGCAGCGCTCAGCGGTTGGACCTGGCTGGTCAGCCTCGATCTGATCCCCATCTTTGGCCTGCCCGCGCTGACAGTTCTGGTCGCCATTCTGGCGCAGCGCGCTTTTGTGGTGACACCGTCGAAACTGCAGCCAAAACTGTCGCGTATCTCGCTGCTTTCCAATGCAAAGCAGAAATTCGGGCGGGGCGGGTTCTTTGAGTTTGCCAAGAGCTTTGCCAAACTGTCGATTTACTCGCTGTGCCTCGCGCTGTTCCTCATGGCGCGACTGCCGGACATGCTGGCAGTCATCCGGTCGGAGCCGAGTGCGGTTGTGCTTCTTCTCGCAGAGCTGTGTGTGGCGTTTTTGTTTGTCGTGATCATGGTGTCGTTTGCGATCGGCGGGGTCGACGCGGTCTGGCAGCACCAGGAACACATCCGCAAAAATCGAATGTCCCGCAAGGAAATCACGGACGAGGCCAAGAATACCGAAGGCGATCCGCACATGAAGCAGGAGCGGCGTGCGCGCGCTCAGGCAATCGCCTCCCAGCAGATGATGGCGGAAGTTCCAAACGCTGACGTATTGATCGTGAACCCGACGCACTATGCCGTGGCACTAAAATGGTCCCGCGCGAACGGCACGGCGCCGGAATGTGTGGCCAAGGGCGTCGATGCTCTGGCGCTCCGCATGCGGGAGGTCGCGATGGAGGCGGGCGTCCCGATCCGGCACGACCCGCCGACCGCGCGTGCGCTTCACGCGGTTACCGACATCGGTGAGGAAATTGCGCCGGAACACTATGCTGCGGTTGCCGCAGCTATTCGCTTCGCAGACAGCATGCGCACTCGTATGCGCCGGACTATCTGAGCATGGACCTCGATACGCTGCACACCCTGACGGAGCTGAAATATCAAAAAAGCATGGCAGGGCTGGCCGACATCCTGGAACGGGAGAACCAGCTGCGCGGTGAGATCCAGCAGCTGCGCGATCAGGCGTATGAGGCGCAGGCACTGCAGGCGTCCCCACACTCAATGCAAAATATTGGTGCAGATGTGATCTGGTTGCGGTGGGTTTCGCAAACGACGCAAAGGCTCAACATCGAGCTCGCACAGGTCCTTGCCCGCAAGGAAACGTTGCTCGCCGATCACCGCCGCGCACTGGGTCGCAAGTCAGTCGCTGGCACCTTGGCGGATGACGCACGGCGCGATGCCAAGGCCGCGCGGGATGCTGCTGCGCTGAAGAAGGTGATAGATGTCGACCTAATGCGCCGCTTTGGCGATCAATAGTCCTGCCGGGCGATCTCGACGATCAGGACATCGTTTACCTGTTCGCCCATGTCCTTTTGCGCCACTTCGCGCAAAGCCCCACGCAAAACGGCAAGGTTGTTGGCATTCGTGAACGCACCGTCAAACCCGCCAATGTTGGCGTGATCAAACAGAACCTGCAAAAAGCTGTCGCGCAGTTTGGGTTCCTTGGAGTATATCGCGTCCTTTTGCCCGATCGGCACCTCGACGCTGAGCGACAGGACAACCAGAGCCTGCACCTGATCATCATTGATGACGGGCACCACAAACTGATTGCTCATCTTGAAATACTCGTACTCCGATGGTCCCTCTTCTTCCTTTTCCTCCGCCTCGACCTTGGCGGTTTCGTCGTCCATCGCCATGGCGACAGGCTCCGGCTCTGGCCGCAGAAAGATGCCGGCGCCCACACCGGCGCCCGCTCCGATGAACAGAAGGATAACGGGAAGAAGTTTCTTGATCATGACGATCCCCTAAAACGGTAGCACGGCATCAAGGACTTGCTGGCCCAGCCGTGGCTGCTGCACGTCCGAAATCTGTCCGCGACCGCCATAAGACACACGGGCCGAGGCGATCTTGTCATAGGTGATCTCATTCTGGCGCGAGATGTCTTCGGGGCGGACATAGCCGCTGACAAGCAACTCACGCAGCTCGAAGTTCACCCGCAATTCCTGGGAGCCGGTGATCGACAGAACACCGTTCGGAAGGACGTCCAGCACCGTCGCCGCAACGCGGAGCGTCAGCTTCTCGTTCCGTTTGACGGATCCGTCACCGCTGGAATTACTTCTGGAGTTGATCGAAACCAGCTCGGAGCTTGATGCGCCTTCGGGCAGCTGCTCATCCAGGCGTTGGGGCAAGCCTCCGAGCTGCGGAATGCCCAACGTTTCGGAGCCAGACCGCGAACGGTCGGTCTCGTTTGAAATCTCCGCGCTCTCGTCGATCTCGATCACCACCGTCAGGATGTCCCCGCGCTGCACGGCGCGCCGGTCACCCAACAGCGATCCGCGCTGACCTGACCAGAGCGACGCCTGATCAAGGGGAATGCTCTCTTCAATCGTCCGCGGCAAGGTGGCGGACACCATGGCCGAATGCTCTTGCGTCGCCAACGGATTGGAGAATGACGGGGCCTTGCCCAGATGGTCGGAGCGGCCACAAGCGGACAAGGCAAGGCCACATGCGCCAATCAACGCGAAGCGGGTAGATCTTTGAATTTTCATTGTGTTACCTTTATTGTCCCGTCCGCCTGAACCAGACCAAACAGCGTTGCACGCGACTGCAGATTCATGACTCGGATGCGGTCACCCACGCCGCCGCGCTCCATCGCGCGCCCTTCGGTCGTGATGCGGAGGCCGGACGCCTGATAGCTGAGCGGCACAATCTGGTTTCGGTTGACGATGGCGGGCGGGCCAATCGCTTCGAACGGAATGGGCCGCCCGGCATAAAGCGCAACACGCGCTTCTTGCCCGGCGACATCGGTGATCCGGTCGAACGCGCCCACCTGCTGCCCGTCGCGAATGGTCAGATCCTGCAACGTGATCAACGTGCCCGGGCGGAGCGTACGCGTCGGCGTGACCACATCCGCAGCGACCACCTGAGCGACCAAGATGAAAACCAGAAACCAGCGCATCATCTGACTTGCGCCATCGCGCCCATCATCTGGTCCGCAGCCGAGATGACCTTGGAATTCATTTCGTAGCCACGTTGCGCGGCGATCAGATCAGTGATTTCGCGCACCGCATCGACGGAACTGTCCTCGAGGAACCCTTGTCGAAGCGTCGCCAACCCGTCTTCGCCCGGCGTAGACAAGAGCGGCGGTCCTGACGCTTCGGTTTCGCCAAAAAGGTTGCTGCCCAACGCCTCCAGCCCCTTTGCGTTGGCAAAACCGGCAATGTCGAACTGCCCGACCAGCTGCGCGGCGGTCGCGTCGGCAAAGTAGACGTACACCTCACCATCCGCGTTGATCGAAATGCTGCGCGCGTCGTTGGGTATCACGATCTCGGGCGAAACGGGGTAGCCGTCGGAGGTGACGATCACCCCTTCGGCCGTGCGCTTGAGCGCGCCATCGCGGGTGTAAGCGGTCTGACCAGACGGCAGCGTCACTTCCAGAAATCCGTTCCCGTCGAGTGCCACATCGAGGTCGCCGCCCGTTGCTGCCAAAGACCCTTGTGACAGATTCACCGTCACCGCAGACGGGCGCACGCCGAGGCCCAGTTGCACACCGGTGGGCAGCACAGTGCCGTCGGAGGCGTTGATTGAGCCGGGCCGCGTCATCTGTTGGTAGTGTAGGTCGGCAAATTCGGCGCGCCGCGCATTGTAGCCAGTGGTGCTCATGTTCGCGAGGTTGTTCGAGATCGTCTCGACCCGCATCTGCTGGGCCAACATTCCCGTCGCGGCGATTTTCAGGGCGCGCATTCGTCTCTCCTCAACTGGATTTCATCATCGCGTCCATGGCGCGACGCACACGTTCATCCTCGGAATCGAGGAAGCTCTGACCCATCTCATAGGCCCGCTGAATTTCGATCATGCGGGTCAACTGCGAGATGGGATCGACATTTGATGCCTCAACAAAGCCCTGCAAGACGCGGGCGTTCTCCGCCGGTTCGAACCCGGTCTCCGCACGGAACATCACACCACCCTCGCGCACCAGATCTGCCGGCTCGGTCGGTTGCACGACGCCGATCTGCCCGACCAAGGCGCCATCCGCGCTGATCGTGCCGTCGGGCGAGATGGTGATGCTGCGCGCGTCCGGCGGAACAAAGACCGGTGCACCTCCGGCATCCAAAACGCGGTTTCCGTCAAAGGTCACAAGATCGCCGGCGGCGTCCGGTGAAAACCCGCCCGCGCGCGTCAGGCGTTCACCTTGTGCGGTTTCGATGAGGAAAAAACCATTCCCTTCGATCGCGAGGTCAAACGTGCCGCCAGTTTGTTCAAGAGTGCCCTGTTCGAACGAGGTGCGACGAACATTGGCCTGTCCCATCGACAAGGATGGCGCACCTTCGACAGAGCTGACGAATTCCGAAAAAACAACGCCTTCCTGTCGGAAACCCGTGGTTGCGGCGTTCGCGATATTGTTTGCGACGACCTGCATTTCGCGCATCAAGCCGCTTTGCCGCGTCAGCGCGATGTAACCTGTGCTGTCCATGCTATCCTCCGATGATCAAGGGCACGAGCTGGTCCTGAAAGAACGAGACCATCGTTTGCGTCATGAAGCCCATCGACACCCAGAACACCGCGATGATCGCCGCGAGTTTCGGCACGAATGTCAGCGTCATCTCCTGAATGGAGGTGAGCGCCTGCACCAGACCAATCGAGACACCCGCCAAAAGCGCGACCGTCAGGATCGGCACAGACACGATCACGGCAATCCAGAGCGCGTGTCGCAGCGTGTCGAAAAAGATGATCTCTTCGATCATCACACAGGCATCCGCAGGATTTCCTGGTAGGCCTCGACCACGCGGTTGCGCACCGTGACAGCGGTTTCCACGGCCAGTTCGGTCTGCGCGAGCGCCTGCACCAGCGCGTGCGGATCAACATCGCCGACCATTGCCTTTTGCGCTACGGCCTCGCTTTGCGCGAGCGTGCCGGCGAAATCGGCCGCCATCTGGCCGAACATGCTGTTGCCTGTTCCCGCACCGGGTTGCGTTGCGGGACGTGACGACGCATAGCCCTGCGCCGCGGAGACGATCATCGATTCCATTCTGGAACTCCTGTTTGTGCGACGGTTTTACCGGCGCAGCAGTTGCATCAACCCGGACGACATTTGCCGGGCCTGTTCGAACATTTTCAGATTTGCCTCATAGCTGCGCTGCGCCTCACGCGCGTCCGCAAGCTCGATCAACAGCTCGACATTTGAGCCTTCGTAATGGCCGGTGCCGTCCGCCATCGGGTGAGCAGGGTCAAAGACACGCTCCAGCGGGCGATCATCGAGTGTCATACGCCCGACCTCAACCTGCGACACACCGTTTTGCATACGCGTATCGAACGGGATCATCTTGCGCCGATATCCCGGCGTATCCGCGTTCGAAATGTTCTCGGACAGGTGCCGCAGTCGCGATGCCTGGGCCTGCAATCCGCTGGTCGAAATGCTCAGCGCCTTAGAAAACTCGCTCATCCCGGTCCCCTTACTGTCGGCCAAGGCTGCTGCGCAGCACACTCAGCGCAGAGCGATAGATGGCGAGGGATCGGTCATGCTGCCGCTTGGCATCCGTGCCGCGCAGCATTTCAGCGTCGATCGATACCGAGTTTCCATCCGGCGCGGCAAAGCTGTGATCTTTTTCAATCAACGTGCGCGCATCCGAGGTGTGGCCGTGCATGTGCCCCTCGCGGGTTGCACGTGCCACAACGTCGGACGACTCAGCGGGTGCGTATATATCCTTGAATGACGGCAAGTCGCGCGCCACGTAGCCCGGTGTGTCGGCGTTCGCGACGTTCTGGGCCACAACGGCCTGCTTCTGGCCGGCATGCACGGCCATTGCATATGCAGTTTCAAAAACGGTTAGTCCTTGGAACATCGGGGCTTCTCCCTCGAATAATTTCAACCAAGGCTTAAGGGTGATTCCTTTAAAAACGGTTTGCGAACATTTGGAGAACCCGATGACACAGCAACGTGACCTGAAATTGTTGACCGAAAGACTGTCTAAAATCCGACCGGAACAGGTGGTCGGGCGAGTCGCAGGGGTGGATGGTGGCGTTGTGCGTGCCCGCGGCATCGAAAAAAACGCGCGCCTCGGTGATCGAGTCACGGTAAAAACGCGCGATCAGGCCGTTGTGCGGTGTGAGGTTGTGCAGCTGTCGGACGCCGGCGTGATCCTGCTCCCCGACTCGGAGCTTGAGGGCGTTTCCCTTGGCGATGCGGTTACGCTGACGCAGGGTGCACAGATCGCGCCCTGCGACGACTGGATCGGTCGCCTGATTGACCCGGACGGCAACCCGCTGGATGGCAGACCCCTGCCGCGAGGGCCGGAGGCGCGCAGTCTGCGCGCAACACCGCCGGCGCCGGCGCAACGACGTGCCTTGGGCGCGCGACTGGCGACGGGACACCTGACATTTGACACCATCCTGCCCGTGGTTCAGGGCCAGCGCATCGGCCTGTTCGCCGGGTCCGGCGTCGGAAAATCCAGCCTGATGGGGCGGTTGGCGCAGCGGATGGAGGCGGACATCGTCGTTATCGCGCTGGTGGGTGAGCGCGGGCGCGAGGTGCGGCACTTCGTCGATGACATTCTGGGGCCGGAGGGGCTGCGGCGCAGCATCGTCGTCGCGGCAACCTCGGACCAGTCGCCGCTGGTGCGGCGGCGCTGCGCGTGGACGGCCATGTCGGTCGCGGAACACTTTCGCGACGCTGGGAAATCCGTTCTGCTGGTCGCAGATTCGATCACCCGATTCGCCGAGGCGCATCGCGAAGTGGCCATCGCCGCTGGCGAAGCGCCCGTGCTGCGCGGCTATCCACCATCGACCGCCCATTTGATCATGTCGCTCTGCGAGCGGGCCGGACCGGGGATCGGCAGCCAGGGTGACATCACAGCGGTTTTCAGCGTGCTGGTGCCCGGATCCGATATGGAAGAGCCAATTGCAGATATTCTGCGCGGCGTTCTCGATGGGCACGTAGTACTGGACCGGGATATCGCGGAACGCGGTCGTTTTCCTGCAGTCGATGTGCTGCGCTCCGTCTCTCGGAGCCTGCCTGCCGCTGCAACCGATGCCGAAAACGAGATCCTGATGCAGGTGCGCAAGCATCTGAGCGTTTACGCCAAGAACCAGGTCATGATCTCGGCGGGCCTCTATACTCAAGGGGCAGACACGGATATCGATGCCGCCATTGAGGTTTGGCCTGAGTTGGATGCCGCCCTGGGGTTGCAACATGAGCAGGGGGTGTCGCACAGTTTTGACCGGCTTCGACTGATCATGCGGCGCGGTGGACGCACATCGCCGGAGGGTGCAACACGGCGGCAATTGGTATAGAGGCAGAGCGCTGATAGTCAGTGTTTTTCGGTCCGCATAACGGACTGTTCGATGCCAGCCTCATGGAATGAACCATGCCTCAACGCGACAGCAAACTCAGTGCGATAGAAGACCCTGATGCACCCGCACCGGAGCTGTTGAGCTGGGCCCGCGCAAGATAGCTGGTTAAAAGCTGATCCAACTTGTCGGGATCGGCAAACTCCGCCGGGTCAGACACACCGAAAACGCGATCTGCCCGGTCCTTGAACACTTCGAGCTGCTGATCGATGTCCACCTGCCCGAATGCCGATGGCAACCCAAGCGCGGTTTCGAAAACCTGACGCAGGGGCGGCTGCCCCATGATGGAGAACCACTTTTGGTTTTCTGACTCAGTGCTGCCGGTGAGTTCGGGCACGATCCGTTCGGCGTAAAGCGCAAGGCGCATCGTGTCGTCCTGTTGCCCCGTAGCGATCTCGAAGCTCGACGTTTGAAAGCGCTCGATGATATCACCGGCAAAACTCGGGAGGATCGAGCCACGGATTTCACCCGGACCCAGCCCAAACGCCTCGGACATCTCACGGTAACGAGTATCGGCAAAGCGATTGGCGATTGCGTCATCGGCAGTCGTCCCTTCTTCCAACATTTTCTGGATGAAGAACCGATTGTCGATATCGTCCTGCAGACCAAATGCACCAAGCGCCACTGTCATCAATCGGCGGTCGGACACCAGGTCTTCGGCGGACTGAACGGCGGCGATGTTAGCCGCAAAATAATCCGTGTCCCGCTTGATCTGAGCGGACGCATTGAATGCCGCGGTTTGGCGATCGTAGGTCGACTGCAGAAACTGCCAGCCCGCGAGACCAGTGGAGATGAGAACCGGTTGAAACATAGGCCTCAGGCTCCGGCAGCAAGCAACCGCTCTTCACGCGGGAGCAATGTACGCAAAGCCTTGAGGCAGCGATAATGATCCTCTTGCACGAGCGCATGCGACGCGGCATCCAGATGCTTTCGGCTATCTGCGTCTATGAACACTTGGCTCAGTTCTTCGATGCTGCGCAGCAGGCTCCGGTGGGCATCTTCGGGCGAAGTATCGCCCGATAGGACGAGTTGGACGGCATAGCAGACCCGCCGCACCGGTGTCTTTGCGTCCTCGGGATGGATTGCATCGCGCAGGCGCAGAATGTTGGCATGAGGCGTCATGATCGTCAGCCGCGACCGCCGGTCGCCATTTTCGATAACGGCTCCGTTGATCAGGACCCTTTCCTTTGGGCTCAGTTTGAGAACAAGACCACTCATTGTGACGGCCCTTCCGATTTTAAGCCGCGCATGACCGCCATGTTGATCTCGAGCAGCGGCATTACGGATGCCCCCTCGCGCAGGATCTTGCGGGTGTGCTGCTGTGTGAATTCCGACAGATACATGACCCGCGCCTTGAGATCCGCAGGGATCGGGTTCGCCGGGTCAGCCACGTCGACAACCAGTGCCGTCCAGAGACGTCGGTTCAGGTGCAGCGCTTCGGCATGGGCGGGGAAATCTGTTTTGGCCTTGGTCGCGGTGTCACGCAGTGCCTTCGTCACGCGCGCGAACACGTCGTATTCCGACCGGCGGTCATTGCGTACGGTTACTGCATTCTCCGCATATCCGCTTATGGCAAGTGATGTTGCGTTCACAGCTCGGGCCCTTTGATTGTTAGTGTTGGGAGGGAAGGCGCCCAATTCGGGCGCCTTCCCGGATCAGGTTACCGGAACAGCGACAGAATCGTCTGTGGCGCCTGGTTCGCGATCGACAGCGACTGCACGCCCAGCTGCTGCTGGGTCTGCAGTGCCTGCAAACGCGCCGACACTTCTTCCATGTCAGCGTCAACCAGTGCACCGATCCCGGAGGTCAGCGCATCCGTCATCTTGCTGATGAAGTCGGACTGCGTCTCGATCCGGCCTTCGACCGAACCGAACGAGGCCGCTGCATCGATCGAGATGTCGATCAACGTCTCGATGTTTGCCAGCGCATCAGTGGCACCTTTTTCGGTGGTCACGTTAATGCTTTCCAAGGCACGCATGCCACCAGTGGCTTCACCACCCGCAAGCCCACGCAATGTCACAGCCAAATCGGCACCGGAGTTGTCAAACTGCAACTTCCATTCGCCGCCTTCGCTGACAGCACGAACCTCGATGTTTTCGAGGCCACGCTCATCAATGGCAGCTTTCAGACCCTTGGCAACGTCCTCGGTCGTCTCATTGGCGCCGGCGACATACACGAATTCATTCGAACCGAATGTCAGCGCATAGCCGTCACCATTGTTGACAACCTTGTTGGAGGCGAAGGCCACCTCGGATGCACGCGCCTCAATGGTTTGAGTGGCCAGTGCGCCACCGGCACCCACTGCCGTCGTGCCACCATCGCCATCGGAAACCGCTGCGGCAAACTGCGTTGCAGCGTTGGTCGAATCCGCGCTTACGGCGACGTCTTCGAAGCCGCGTGTCGAGGTGATGGTAAATGCACCGGCACCATCGTCGGTGGCGAGGATACCCTCGATACCGCGACCGTTGATATCCAGCACCAGAGCGGCGACTTCATTCGCGATCACGTTGGATGTTGCGGTAAAGTCGATGGTCTCATTGCCGATGTTCAGCGTGATGACATCGTTGTTCGCAACAGCCGCGCTGAGTGTGATGGCGATCTCGTTACCGGTGCTGGAGAAGTTCCGGTTGCCGACACCATCCGAGGTCGTGTTGCCGTTCAGTTCGAGCGTGACGCCGTCGCCAGCGACGGAGGCATCTGCACCGGTCAGGGTACCGCCACCGGTGAGGTTTGCACCTGCACCCAGTACACCTGCATCGGTTGTCAGGTTCTGGCGTTCGACCGTGATCTCGGACGATTTCACTGTGCCGTCATTGGTCCGGTCAAGTGATGCGAGAACCTGCACATCCTCTGTGCCTGTTACCAGGTTGAGGCCATTGAACTGCGCAGCACCGGTCACGGCGTTGATCTGATCCTTGAGCGCATCGATGTCTTCTTGCAGCTTGGTCCGATCGACGTTCTCTTCCTGCGAGGCGACGATCTTCTCTTTCATCTGCTTGAGAAGCTCGGTGGTTGTTTCCGCAGCGTTCCGGCCCACGGCCACCGACGCTTCGCCGAGGCTGAGGCTTTCAGAGATCGCCTTGAAGCCCGACACATCCGATTCCATGACCTTGGAAATCGCCCAGACCGCAGAATTGTCTTTGGCGCTGGAGATCGACTTACCGGTCGAAATCTCGCTCTGCGTCATCGCGAGGTTCTTGTTGATCGACTTGAGCGTTTGCAGCGCAACCATAGCGCTGTTGTTTGTGAGAATGCTCGACATTTGCATTTCCTTATTTCACGGCGCTTTGCGCCAAGGTTAACGTCCCGCCCCCCAATGGGACGGCCCAATGCCGTTCTGACAGTCGCACAGCCTGTCTGTGGCCATACGTCACCCATTCCGGGTGCGTGGGCACCATGCCGACAGACTGCCTAACGCTTTGCTAAGTGCCGCAAATCCAGTGCTTCGGATTTGAATCAATCGGGGCTATGCGCGTTTCTCGACGGACCGTTCCACGCCGATATCAACAGACGCCTTGGCGCCGTCCTCGTCATAATATTCAAGCGACTGCCGCACACGCCGCACCATTGCGAGGCGTCGCGCCACCGACCGGATACCGGCCAGCGCGCTGTCCAGAAGCGCCTGATTACGCTCCAATTTCTCCTGAACGCCTTGCAGTTGCGCATCCACTGCAGCCACCTCGATACGTCCCAATTTATCCATCAACGCTTCTTTGCGGCCATGCATTTCGCCGAGGCCGTCCAGGTCCCCCTCAAGCAGGGCCGACCGTTCCTGCTCAAGCAGTGCGTCCATCGCATTGAGTACATCATAAGCTGTGTCATCCTTCATTTTGACGGTCCTTCAGTGAGTGATACAGGTGTTCGGCCAGTCCAATTCCGCCGGCCTGAACCATCTGCTTTGCCTGCGCATCGACCAGAAACGATGCAAACTGTTCTTCTCCGGCGCCACCGCCAAGCGCATCGCGCGCCTCGCCATAGCCGGCGGATTTCAACATCTCGGCAAGAAAGCTCGCCTCGAGCTTTTGCGCCGCCTGCATCAGCTTGGCATCATAGGGTTGGGTCGGTGGCGGCAGAGCGCCGGACAGGGGGAGCGAATCCATTTCAGGTTTCCTTCAATTGGAACGATTTTTCCAAGCATGCCGGACAAGCGGTAAAGAACCGGTAACTCTATGCGGCCATGTTGCGCTCAACGCGGAAGAATTCCCGGAGAGACGCATGAACCCAATTCTGACGACCAGCAACGCCGCGCAGGCATCGCCGCGCGCCACGGATACGAAGCAGACACCCGATACCGTGACGGATCGGGCCGAGGCGGAGGATGCTGACGCCTTTGCGACGGTGTTCCATGCGGAGGATCAGAGGGCGGAGCCCGAGAAAGCGCAGGTGCGCCTTGGCACCGCTGTGGATAGCACGCCCGAGGACGCGCAGGATACGGTCAAGCCGGTCGTGGCAAGTGACACGGATGCGGAATTGCCAGCGGCCGACGCGGAGCAGACAGCGCCGAAATTCGTCGCGACGGATAGGGCGGAGCCCACTGATCGCGCAGCACTGGATCAGCCCGACATTCAAAAGCTTCTGCCTGCTGATATAACGCGCAACACTGATGGGCGGCCTGAGGCATCGGTGCAAAACCCGGTTCCGTCGAGCCCATCGCTGCCAAAGGCAGCCGATGATGCGACTGAGCTGGTACCCGGTAATTCAACGGCGCGCGAGCAAACTGCCAAGGCTGCGCAGACTAACCCGCCTCAAATTCCTGCAACGCAAAGCGTGTCGGGACGCGAGGTCGAAGCGATGGTGCAGCAGCCCGCGGTGCAAAGGCCACTGGCCCCTGACCGTCGCGTGCGTGCGGCGGACATACGTCTGCAGGAAAGCGCTCCTCCAGCAACAGCGGATCGGCAAAACCCGGTGCTGACCCCGCTCACGGCGCTCAACGCATCGACGACCTCTGGGCAGGCTCAAACCACGACCAACCCAAGCGCGCCGAACGGCCGCTTTGCCGAACGCGCCTTGCCAGAACGGGTCGGGCCGACGCCGCAGAACGGCGCCTATGACAGCGCCGCGCCGACAACCGCCAACGCTGCCAAGACATCCGTTGCGCAGAGCGTTCTGTTTGCATCGATGGAGAGCGCCGCCGCGATGGGACAGGACATGCCCGCACGCTTGCAGGGCGAGACAACGGAAATCGTGCAATGGGATGTGCGCGCGGGGCAACCCAGTGGCGCAAACGCGACCACGGCCCTGATCACGCAGCGCGCGGATGTCCCACCCCACGTGGCCCAGCAACTGGCCACGGCCATGCAGCGATCGCCCGACAAATCGGTCGAAATCGCCCTGAACCCGCCGGAGCTGGGGCGGGTCCGGATGGTCATGAACGCATCGGAGGCGGGCGTGGCCGTGCAGGTGCTGACGGAGCGCACAGATACGCTCGACCTGATGCGCCGAAATATCGATGAACTGGGGCGCGCCCTGTCCGATCTCGGGTACGAGGATATTTCGTTCAGCTTTGGCCAGGGCGATGGCCGCGAGGCGGAGGCAGAAACCGATGACCGCACCGCTGGCATGATCCAACTGGATGCCGAGGACATAAGCCCCACGGCCAGCCTCATCACCCCCAACATCCCGTCCCTGGCCATTGCCCCGGACAGCATTGACATAAGGCTCTGACCCGATGGACATCACCCAAGTCGCCGCCGCCGCACCGGTTACCAACAGCACAACAACATCCAACAGCGTGCTCAGCTCGGATTTCGAAGTGTTCCTGCAGATGCTGACTGCGCAGGCCGAATATCAGGACCCGCTGGAGCCCATCGATTCGTCTGAATACGCGGCGCAACTCGCCCAGTTTTCAATGGTCGAACAGCAGGTATCAACCAATGATTTGCTCGAACAGATGCTGACCGCCTTTGGCGCCAATGACATGAGCGGTGCCGCCAACTGGATTGGCCTAGAGGCGCTGGTCACGGGCCCGGTCCAGTTCCAGGGCGCGCCGATCACGGTGTCACCAAACCCGCCGATGGCTGCGGATACGGTGGACCTGGTGGTCTACAACCCTCAGGGCACCGAAGTGCAGCGACGCGCGCTGCCGCTGGGTGCGGAGCCTTACCAGTGGGACGGGCTGAGTGATGCGGGCAGTCCGCTACCGTATGGCGAATATACGCTCAAGATCGAGAGCAGCGCCAATGGCGAGCCGCTGGCGGAGGACCCCGCGCTCAGTTACGCGCGTGTGACGGAGGCGCGGATTGACAGCGGGACAACGCTGCTGGTTCTGCAAAACGGTTACATGATTGAGGCGGCCAATGTGATCGGCTTGCGCGAACCGGGCTAAAGCAGCCGGTCAACCAGTGCGAAACCTGCGTAGACCGGCGGCATGAGCGCGCGCCGCAGCCGCCCAAGTGGAAAGGCGGGCGGCGGTGTGCGCATCGCCTCGGGCAGCGCGTCCGGCGACTTGTTCTGCGCCAGTGAGGCCAGGCACGCACCCGCAAATGTGCCCATGGCCACGCCATTGCCGTGAAAGGCAAATCCGGCAAGCACCCCCGGCATCTCCGGCACCGGGCCGACATAGGGCAGGAACGCGCGCGTCAGGCACACAAGGCCCGACCATCCATGCGTCACCTCAACGTGCCGCCAGGCCGGAAACATCTTGCCAAAGTCGCGCGCAACCATCGCACGCGCCCGCGCCTCGGCGCGCGGACCGGACAGCAGCCCGCCACGCATCCCGAACAGAAACCGCCCATCGGGCATCAGCCGGAAATAGTGCAGCAGGTTGCGCGCGTCGTAGGCCATCTGTGCCGACGTCCACCCCTGCGCGGCCTGCTCCTCCACCGTGAGGGGTCGCGTCACCAGCACATTCGACTGCGTCGGCATGTAACGGGCGTGCATCCAGTCGGGCACGTCCTCGCTGCTATAGCCATTGGTGGCGAGGATCACGCGGTCCGCCGTGACCAAACCGTCCGCCGTGCGCGCCGCACCGGACGACAGCGACAACACCGCGCTGTCGTCAAAGAACCGCGCGCCGGCATCGCGGGCCGCCGTGACCAGACCGCCAAGGTACTTGCGCGGGTTGAGGGCGAAACCGATCGGCACCGTCAGGGCCGCGTGAAACGCGCCGCCCATACCAATATCCGATGGCACATCGATACGCGCCGACACGCCGTGGTTTTCCTCGACCTGCCGGGCCGCCACCTCCAACGCTGCGGCGTGGCGCGCGCGGTGGGTCAGCAGGGTCTCACCCTCCGAATGGCGGTCAACGTCCAGTTCGAGGGTGTCGATCAGATGCGCCACCAGATCGACCGCATCGCGTTCCGCCTTGTGCCAGGCCAACCGCCCGTCGCGGCCAAAACGTTGGTCCAAAACGGCGTCAGGCGCGATGCCGCCGCCCAGACAGCAAAATCCGCCGTTGCGCCCCGACGCGCCCCAGCCGATCCGTGTCGCCTCCAGCACGACGACGTCCACACCCGCCTGCGCAAGATGCAGCGCGGCGGACACACCTGTGAACCCACCGCCGACGATCACCACATCGCAACGGATGTCTCCGCGCAGCCGGTCGAATGCGGGCATGTCACAGGTTTCATCCCACCAGCACCCGTCGCGCGGGCCGGGGCCGTAGGTGTAGTCGGGAAAGATGCGCTTCATGCGGCGCGCGCGGCGGCCTGTTCGTCGCGGGCCGCCTGGACCGCCGCCCGCTTGGTCGCCAGCGACGCGACGACGACACCCACGGTCACCAGGCCGATCAGAATGGTGCTGAGCGCGTTGATCTCCGGACTGACGCCGAGCCTGACGGAGGACCAGATCTTCATCGGGAGGGTCGTGGCCGACGGGCCAGCGGTAAAGGATGCGATCACCAGGTCGTCGAGGCTGAGCGTGAAGGCGAGCAACCAGCCGGAGATTACCGCAGGCGCGATGATCGGCAGGGTCACCAGCCGGAACGCGTCGAACGAAGACGCACCAAGGTCCAGCGCCGCCTCCTCCAGAGACCGGTCAAAGGTGACCAGCCGCGAGGACACGACAACCGACACAAAGCACATGGAAAACGTAGTGTGCGCCAGCACGATGGTCAGCACGCCACGGTCGAGCCCGATGCCGATGAACAGCAGCAGCAGCGACAGGCCGGTGATCACCTCGGGCATGACCAGCGGCGCGTAGATCATGCCGGAAAACAGCGTCCGGCCAAAAAACCGCCCGCCGCGCACCAGCACGTAGGCGGCCATGGTGCCCAACACCGTTGCGATGGTGGACGAGGTCACGGCGACCCGCAGGGTGACCCACGCAGCATCAAGAAAGGCCTCGTTCCGCAGTAACTCGCCATACCATTGCGTCGAAAATCCAGCCCAGACAGTGACCAGTTTCGACGCATTAAAGCTGTAGACGACGAGGATCAGCATCGGGATGTAGAGGAACACGAACCCCAGCGTCAGCGACACCACGTTGAAGGTGGACAGCCGGTTCATGCGCCCGCTTCCGTCTGGCGTTGCTGGTTGCGCTGGAACAGGACCAGCGGGATCACGAGGATCAGCAGCAGGATGACGGCCACCGCCGAGGCCACAGGCCAGTCACGGTTGGAGAAGAACTCTTCGAACAGGACCTTGCCGATCATCAGCGTGCCGGAGCCGCCGAGCAGCGAGGGGATCACGAACTCCCCCAGCGCGGGGATAAAGACCAGGAAACTGCCCGCGATGATCCCGTTTTTCGACAGGGGAATGGTGATCAGCCAAAACGCCTTGAGCCGGGAACAGCCCAGGTCTTCGGCCGCCTCGATCAGGGAGCCGTCCAGCCGGTCAAGCGCGGAATAGATCGGCAGGATCATGAAGGGCAGGTACGTGTAGACAATGCCGATATAGACTGCCGTGGGCGTGTTCAGGATCGTCAGCGGGCTGTCGATCACACCGAGCCACAGCAGGAACTGGTTCAGGAACCCTTCGTTCGACAGGATGCCGACCCACGCATAGACGCGGATCAGGAACGACGTCCAGAACGGCAGGATCACCAGCATCAGCAGCGTGGGCCGCCATGCCTCGGGCGCGCGGGCCATGGCGTAGGCCATTGGATAGCCAATCAGCAGCGTCAAAACAGTCGAGATGGCCGCGATCTGCAGCGAGCTGAGATACGCTTTCCAGTATAGGTCATCTTCGGTCAGGAAGACGAAGTTCTCGAAATCGAGCTGGGACAGTATGTTCCAGATGCCGTCCTTGGCCGTGGGCGTGTAGGGCGGAATGGCCAGCGCGATGTCCGACAGCGAAATCTTGAAGACGACGGCAAACGGGATCAAGAACAGCGCCAGAAGCCAAGCGTAAGGCACCGCGATGAGGGCGGCGCGCCTCATGTGTTCAGGACCACGCCCGCGGTGCCGGACCAGCTGACCCAGACGGGATCTTCCCATGTGATGTCACGGCGGGCGACGCGGCGGGTGTTGGCGGTCTGCGCCTTGATCATGGTGCCGTCAGCCAGTTCGACATGGTAGGTCGACAGGTTGCCCAGATAGGCGATGTCGATCACCTTGCCTTGCAGCGCGTTGACGGCCTGAGGTTTATCCTTGGAAATGGTGACCTTTTCGGGCCGCAGCGCCAGCTTGACGGCGTGCCCGTCAAACGTCTGATCCCCATCAAGCGCGATCAGCGCGGGCTGCCCTTCGGCCCATGTAATCTCTACCCCGCCGGGGGGCGTTTCGGGCTTTGGCATGTCCTGTACGGTGGGCGGCGGCAGCTGCCGCACGATGTCCTTGCGCGCGCCGATCACGGGGGCCAGCACCTTGTCATGCAGCCAGATGCCCAGCGCGTTGGGCTGCGGCGCGCGGGTGGGTTCCGGAATGGTCTGGGCCTCGGCTTCCTGCACCGGCGCGGTATCCTCTGGTGCGCTGCGCGCTTTGGCGGTGCCAGCGATCAGCGTTACGTCACCGATAAAGTCCGCCACGTAGGCCGAATTCGGCGCCTCGTAGATATCCGTCGGCGTCGCCACCTGCATCACACGTCCCTCATCCATCACCGCCACGCGGGATGCGACGGTCATCGCCTCTTCCTGATCGTGGGTGACGATGACGAATGTGGTGCCCGTTTTCTCCTGAATATCCATCAACTCGAACTGCGTCGCCTCGCGCAGCTTGGCGTCCAGCGCACCCAGCGGCTCATCCAGCAACAGCAGCTTGGGCGCCTTGGCCAGTGACCGCGCCAGCGCCACGCGCTGCCGTTGACCACCGGAAATCTGGTGCGGCTTGCGGCGCGCGAATTTCTCCAGCCGGGTGAGCTTGAGCATCTCTTCGACTCGCGCGGCAATCGCCGCCTTGTCGCTGCTTTCGCGCCGCAGGCCAAAGGCGATGTTATCCCAAATGCTCAGATGCGGGAACAGCGCGTAGGACTGGAACATCATGTTCACCGCCCGCTTGTTCGCAGGCACTCCAGCGATGTTCTGACCGGCCAACTCAATGGCCCCTTCGGTCGGGTCCTCGAACCCCGCCAGCATCCGCATCATCGTCGTCTTGCCACAGCCCGACGGGCCCAGCAGGGCAAAGAACTCGCGTTCGTAGATATCGAGGGTCAGGTCATCAATCGCAACGAATTCGCCGAACCGTTTGGTGACATTGCGAAACCGGATCAACGGCTTTTCGTCGGCGTCATCCCAGGGTGCGAAAACAGTCTCTGCCAAGGGGATTTCCGTTCTCAAAGTGAAACCGGGGCGCGGTAATCCCGCGCCCCGATCCGGGCTCAGGTGCCCGATTTGATCTTGGTCCACATGCGCGTGACCGTCCGCTGCACGCGGGCGGGATAGGGCGTCGTGGTATAGAGGTTTTCCAGCGTCGCCTCATCCGGGTAGATTGCCGGATCGCCGATCACATCCTCGACCAGGAACTCCTGGCTCGCGAGGTTGCCGTTGGCGTAGTACACATAGTTCGACGCCTGCGCCATGTTCTGCGCATCCATGATGAAGTCGAGGAACATGTGTGCGCCCTCGGGGTTCGGCGCGTCTGCCGGGATCGCCATCTGGTCGAACCACATCAGCGCGCCTTCGCTCGGCGCGTTATAGGCGATCTCGACACCGTTCTCGGCCTCCGCCGCGCGGTCACGGGCCTGCAGGATATCGCCGGACCAGCCAAAGGCGACGCAGATGTCCCCATTGGCCAGCGCGTTGATATATTCAGAGCTGTGGAACTTGGTCACATGCGGGCGCACGCCCATCAGGACCGGCTCGGCCTTGGCGAGGACGTCCGGGTCATGGCTGTCGGGGTCTTCGCCAATGTACTTGAGCGCCGCCGGGATCATCTCTGTCGGTGCATCCAGGAAATGCACACCGCAACTGGCCAGCTTTTTCATGTTGGCAGGGTCAAAGATCAGCTCGAGCGAGCCCATGGGCGCATCCTCGCCCAGGATCTCCTGCACCTTGCCCACATTCACGCCAAGACCGGTCGTGCCCCACATGTAGTTGATCGAATAGGCGTTGTCGGGGTCGTACTGCGCGGTGCGCGCCTCGACCACATCCCAAAGGTTGCCCGCATTGGACAGCTTGGATGTGTCCAGCTGCTGGAAGGCACCGGCGCTGATCTGCCGTTGCAGGAACGTGCCCGACGGCACCACCACGTCATAACCGGACGAACCGGCCAGCATCTTGGTCTCCAGCACTTCGTTGCTGTCGAACACGTCATAGATCAGCTCGAGCCCGGTTTCCTGCTCGAACTTTTCCAGCAACTCTTCGTCGATATAGTCGGACCAGTTGTAAACCCGCACCTCATCGGCCAGCGCGGCACCCGTCAGGGCAAAGGCGGCGACGGTGCTCAGCATCATCGTTTTCATTCTATACTCCCGTGTCATGCCCGGTTGGCCCGGGTCAGGCAAAATGAATACAAGTTTTGCCCCTTGCGTCCAGCAAGATTGCCCATGTCGCATTGACGGCGCACGCGGTGCACATATTGTCGGCACGTCTGATACCTTGGGGGTTTTCATGCCGGCCATCACCAACCACCTGCCCACATCCGAGCTGCAAGCGCTGGACGCGGCCCACCACATGCACCCGTTCACGGCCGGGGGCGAGCTGGCGCAAAAGGGCGCGCGGGTGATCACCCGGGCCAAGGGCGTGTACCTATATGACAGCGACGGGAATGAAATCCTGGATGCGATGGCGGGTCTGTGGTGTGTCAACATCGGCTATGGCCGGGGTGAGCTGGCCGATGCCGCCGCCCGCCAGATGCGCGAACTGCCCTATTACAACACCTTTTTCCAGACGACCCATGTGCCCGCCATCGCGCTGGCGCAAAAGCTCGCGGAACTGGCGCCAGGGGACCTGAACCACGTGTTCTTTGCCGGGTCGGGGTCCGAGGCGAACGACACCAACCTGCGCATGGTGCGCACCTATTGGGCCATGAAAGGCCAGCCGGACAAGTCGATCATCATCAGCCGCAAGAACGCTTATCACGGCTCCTCCGTCGGGTCGGGGTCACTGGGCGGGATGACGGGTATGCATGCACAGGGCGGCATGCCGATCCCCGGCATCGTGCATATCGGACAACCCAACTGGTGGGCCGAAGGCGGCAACATGACGCCCGAGGACTTTGGCCTCGCGCGGGCGCGCGAGCTGGAGACGGCGATTGCCGAACACGGAGCCGACCGCGTCGCGGCATTCATCGCCGAACCGATCCAGGGGGCGGGTGGTGTGATTGTCCCGCCCAAGACGTACTGGCCCGAGATCAAGCGTATCTGCGACGCACATGACATCCTGCTGATCGCGGATGAGGTGATCTGCGGCTTTGGCCGGACGGGCAATTGGTTCGGCTCCGAAACGGTCGGGATAGAGCCGCATATCATGACCGTCGCCAAGGGGCTGTCGTCTGGCTATCAGCCCATCGGCGGGTCCATCGTGTGTGATGCGGTGGCCGAGGTGATCGGCGGGGGCGAATTCAACCACGGCTATACCTATTCCGGCCACCCGGTTGCGGCTGCCGTGGCGCTGGAAAACCTGCGCATCCTGGAAGAGGAAAACGTGCTCGACCACGTGCGCAACGTCGCCATCCCGGCCCTGCACGAGATGTGGCATGGCCTGGGGGATCACCCGCTGGTGGGGGAAACGACGATTGTCGGCATGATGGGGTCGCTGGCCCTGACGCCGCACAAGGACAGCCGCGCCAAGTTTGCGGCGGAGGCTGGTACCGCCGGGTTCATGACCCGCGAGCGCTGTTTTGCCAACAATCTGGTGATGCGCCACGTCTATGACCGCATGATCATCTCGCCCCCTCTGGTGATCACGCCCGAAGAGGTCGCGGTACTGGGTCAGCGGGCGCGTACCGCTCTGGACGAAGCCTATGCCCAGCTCAAGGACCATGACCTGCTGAAACCGGCCGCCTGATATCGAGGGTCACGCCGTGAGGGGCCAGCCCCTCACACTCCCCGGAGTTTATCCGGCAAGATGAAGGGGATTATCAGCGCTTTGTGATCATCGGGCGGGGTACGTTGCAGAGGCATTCGGCGGGGCCATCTGCCGTGATGCGGATGCTTTCCGTGATGGCGAGGCCCCAGCCGTCCATCCAGAGGCCCGGCATGAAGTGGAAGGTCATATTTGGCTCTAACACGGTGGTATCCGTGTCGCGGAAGGAGATCGTGCGTTCACCCCAGTCGGGTGGATAGCTGAGGCCGATGGGGTAGCCGCAGCGCGCGGTGCGTTCGATGCCGACCCTGTTCAGCGCCTCGTTCAGGGCCGCGGCGACATCGCGGGCCTGATTGCCTGCGCGCGCCACATCGAGGCCCGCCGAGAGCCCGTCGAGCAGTGCGGCCTCCGCCCGCTTCATCTCGTCCGGCGGCTCACCGAGGAAGATCGAGCGACACAGCGGCGCGTGGTAGCGGCGGTAGCAGCCCGCAATCTCGATGGTCGTCGCCTCGCCCGTGCGGAAGACGTCGCCGTTCCACGTGAGATGCGGCGCGGCGGCATCCGCGCCCGACGGCACCAGCGGCACGATCGCCGGGTAGTCGCCCCAGTCTCCGTCCACTCCGCGGATCGCATCACGGTAGGCGTCGGCAATCACTGCGTTCTTGGGCACACCCGGGGCCACGCGCGCGCTCATGCCGGCAATCACCGCTTCGGAGATGCGGGCGGCCTTGCGCATAAACCCGATCTCGGCCTCGGATTTCACCGCGCGGCACCAGTTGGCCACCCCGGTCGCGTCATACATGGTGACGCCCGCAGCAGTCAGCACCGCGTGCGCCTTGGCCGAGTAATAGTAGTTGTCCATCTCGACCCCGACCCGCCCCTTGAGGTGCCGCTGAAGGTCTTCCATCGGGTGGCAATCGGGCGTCTGGACATAGTGTTCGGCGTAGCCGACACAGCACCCTTCGGCCATCCAGACGGTCCGGCGTGCACCCGCAACATCCTGCGCCCGCCCCCACCAGAGCGGATCGGCATCATGGGTCACGATCACCGCCTGATGCACATAGAAAGACCAGCCATCATAGCCCGTCAGCCAGCCCATGTTCGACGGGTCGGTGAGCACCAGCATGTCCAGATCACGCGCCTCCATCGCTGCGCGGACCCGCGACAGACGGGCGCTGTATTCATTGATCTCAAAGGGCAGCGACATGATTCTGTTCCCGTTCTTGTGCAATCGTTCGGGAATATTGCCTTAAACCGCATAGTCTTGCAGTCAAAACGCCTGTTCCTTGGGCCAATGCCACCTTTTGCAGCCAACTTGGTTGCATTGCGTGCCTCGTCCCGCTTTAGTTTGCGACAAGTTGGCGGAACAGCCACATGAAAACAAACGGGGAGCCACGTTTGGCCGATACTGCAAATGATCAGGCGTTCGTTGAATTCGAGCGCGTGCAGAAAAGTTATGACGGCGAGACGCTTGTCGTAAAGGACCTGAACCTGTCCATGCCGCGGGGCGAGTTCCTGACCATGCTGGGCCCCTCGGGGTCGGGCAAGACGACCTGTCTGATGATGCTCGCCGGGTTCGAGACAGCAACCCACGGTGATATCCGTCTGGGCGGCACGTCGATCAACAACATCCCGCCGCACAAGCGCGGCATTGGTATGGTGTTCCAGAACTACGCCCTGTTTCCGCACATGACCGTGGCCGAAAACCTCAGCTTTCCGCTGGAGGTGCGCAAGATGGGCAAGGCCGAGCGCGAGGAAAAGATCATGCGCGCTTTGGGCATGGTGCAGATGCAGGATTTTGCCGGGCGCCGGCCTGCGCAGCTCTCGGGCGGTCAGCAGCAGCGTATCGCCCTCTCGCGCGCGCTGGTGTTCGAGCCGGAGCTGGTGCTGATGGACGAACCGCTCGGCGCGCTTGACAAGCAGCTGCGCGAGACGCTGCAGTTCGAGATCACCCGGCTGGCCCATGATCTGGGCATCACCACCGTTTACGTAACCCATGACCAGACCGAGGCACTGACCATGTCCGACCGCGTCGCCGTATTCGACGATGGCCGCATTCAGCAGCTTGCCCCGCCCGATCAGCTGTATGAAGAGCCGCAGAACAGTTTTGTCGCGCAGTTCATCGGCGAGAACAACACGCTGATGGGCAAGGTGACCAAGATCGATGGCGACCGCTGTGAGGTGACGCTGGACGATGGCGAGGTGATCGACGCCATGCCCGTCAACGTCACCGAAGTGGGCCAGCGCACCCGCGTCTCCATCCGGCCCGAAAGGGTGGAAATGGACAAGTCGCGGCTTCAACCCGATGTGCACAGCCTCAAGGCCGAAGTGCTCGAATTCGTCTATATGGGCGACATCTTTCGTACGCGGCTGCGGGTCGCCGGGAACGATGATTTCGTCATCAAGACACGCAACGCCCCCGATCAGGTCCGGCTGACCCCCGGCACCGAGATCGAGATTGGGTGGCTGCCCCAGGATTGCCGGGCGCTCGACGCCTGAGCATGCAAGAAGAAGGCCAAGCGCTGCGCCCGTGGCCCGGCCTTCCAATGAACCCAAACGGGCGTAACAAGTGGGAGAGACACACATGAAACTCACCAAGACCCTGATGGTCACGACCGCGCTGACAGTCGCCTCCGGCACTGCCTTTGCTGACGGCCACATGGCCTCTGACATGACCCTGGTCAGCTGGGGCGGTGCTTACCAGTCCAGCCAGCAGAACGCCTATGTGGCACCCTATCTCGAGATGAACGAAGGCGTGACCGCCGTCTGGGACGAAAGCTCGGCCGAGGCTGTGGCGAAACTGCGCGCCATGAACGAGGCGGGCAACGTCACATGGGACGTCGTCGATGTGGTGGCCGCTGACGCGATCCGCCTCTGCGACGAAGGTCTGGCGCTGGAAATTGATCCGGACGAAGACCTGGCGGCCGCACCCGATGGCACATCCGCCTCCGACGACTTTGGCGACCTGCTGGTCTCCGACTGCTTTATCCCGCAGATCGTCTATTCGACGACCTTCGGCTATCGCACGGACCTGGTGGGCGACACCGCGCCGACATCCGTCTGCGCCGTGTTCGACACCGACGCCTATCCGGGCAAGCGTGCGCTGGAAAAGCGTCCCATCAACAACATGGAATGGGCGCTGCTCTGTGATGGTGTGGCCAAGGATGACGTCTACGACGTTCTGTCGACTGCCGAAGGCCAGCAACAGGCCCTCGACAAGCTCGACACGATCAAGGACGACGTGATCTGGTGGTCCGCCGGTGCCGATACGCCGCAACTGCTCGCCGATGGCGAAGTGGTGATGGGTTCGACCTATAACGGTCGTCTGTTCGCCGCGATCGAAGAGCAGGACCAGCCCATCGGCATGCTCTGGGATGCGCAGGTGTTCGACCTTGACGGCTGGATCATTCCCACGGGCCTGAGCCCCGAGCGGGAAGCGCGCGCGCGCGACTTCATCAAGTTCGCGACAGACACGCAGCGTCTGGCGGATCAGGCCAAGTACATCTCGTACGGTCCGGCCCGCGCATCGTCCGCACCGCTGGTCGGTCAGCACGCGACACTGGGTATCGACATGGCGCAGCACATGCCGACAGACCCGGAGAACGCCAAGAACACGTTCCTCTACAACTACGAGTTCTGGGCCGACTACCGTGACGACATCGACGCCAAATTCCAGGCGTGGCTCGCACAGTAAAGCGATCCGATGAGGTGGGCGTTCGCGCCCACCTCTCCCCTTCAGGAGGCGACCATGCCCAAAGGCTACATCATCGGCCACATCACGGTGAACGACCTCGAGGCGTACAAAGAGTACGTCGAAAAGGACACACCGATCCTGTTGTCCCACGGTGCTGTGCCCCTTGTGCGTGGCGGCGACGCTCAATCCATGGAAGGCCCGGAGTATTCGCGCCACGTGGTGTTCGAGTTCCCGACCTACGAGGCTGCCCTCACTGCTTATAACGACCCCGATTATCAGGAAGTCATGAAGATCCGCCACCGGACCGCGACGTCGATGATCGTTGTGGCGAAAGGCGCATAAACCATGGCTGACGCAATGATCGCCGCCGACGGCACCCCGCTCAAACGCAGTCTCGCCCGCGCCCTGCGCCGCCAGAAACTGCGCGCCCTCGGGTTGATCGCGCCGCTGTTGTTGTTCGTGCTGATCACCTTCATCGTGCCCATCGGCAACATGCTGTTCCGCTCGGTCGAGAATGACATCGTGGTCAACACGCTGCCCGACACGATACAAATGCTCACCGCCGGCGAGCAGGAGGGCGTCCCCGGCGAGGATGTGTTCACCGCACTCTACATCGACCTATTCATCGCCGAAGAGCAAAAGCTGCACACCCGGCTCGGCTCGCGCCTGAACTACGAACAGACGGGTGCGAGTTCCATGTTCCGCCGCACTGGCCGGGCCGTGGGACGGTTCGACACCGACACTTACACTGATCAGTTCGTCGCACTCGATCCAAAGTGGGAAGACCCAGAAACGTGGCAAAACTTGGTTTATACTCCGGAAGAGATGCCATTTCTGCATAGCGCGTGGACACGCTGGCGGGCACTCTTTGACGCCGAAGGCAAAGAGATCAAAAAACGCGATCTTGAGGATTTCTTGTTCACCGCGCTCTATATCGACACCCGCGTGGACAAATACCTTGCCAGCGAAGATCCGATGCTTGTGGCAGCCATGCGAGCGCAGGCGCAGTCGCCATTTGAAACAGAGTCGATCAAGGATGCCTTTGTCGACGCCGACGAACGTTGGGGCGAGCCCGAAATATGGGAAACCCTCACGCTCTACGCGCCCAAATACACGCCCGGCTACTTCCTCAACTCCGTCGACTTCCAGAAAACACCCGAAGGGTTCGAACTGCGCCCCGAGAACGAACAGATCTACATCACCCTCTTTGGCCGTACGATCTGGATGTCGCTGATGATCACCATATCCTGCATCATGCTTGGCTATCCCATCGCATGGCTGCTGGCGAACCTGCCGATGCGCAAGGCCAATGTGCTGCTGATCCTGGTGCTGCTGCCGTTCTGGACGTCCCTGCTGGTCCGCACCTCCGCATGGAAGGTCATGCTGCAACAACAAGGCGTGATCAACGATGTCCTTGTCTGGATCGGCCTTGTGGCCGACGATGGCAGGCTGATTATGATCAACAACCAGTTCGGCACCATCGTGGCCATGACCCACATCCTGCTGCCCTTCATGATCCTGCCGATGTACTCGGTCATGCAGACGATCCCGCCCAGCTACCTGCGCGCCGCCAAAAGCCTTGGCGCCACCAACTGGACCGCCTTCTGGCGCGTCTACTTTCCCCAGTCGGTCCCGGGCATCGGCGCGGGCAGCATCCTCGTCTTCATCCTCGCCATCGGCTACTACATCACCCCCGAAATCGTCGGCGGGACCAAGGGCGTGTTCATCTCGAACCGGATCGCCTACCACATCTCGTCATCGCTCAACTGGGGCCTCGCCGCCGCCCTCGGCACCATCCTGCTGGTGGCCGTGCTGGTGCTCTATTGGGCCTATGACAAGATCGTGGGCATCGACAACGTGAAGCTAGGATAGAGACATGGGCCTGCCTCCATACGCCACGCTTGGCCAACGCATCTGGTATTACGGCTTCCGGGTCATCTGCGGGCTGATCTTCTTCTTCCTCGTGGCCCCCATCGTGGTGGTCATGCCGCTGTCGTTCAACGCACAGGACTTCTTCACCTTCACGCCGGAGATGCTGCGGCTCGACCCCGAAGGTTACTCGCTCAAGCACTACCGCGACTTCTTCACCAACCCGCAATGGCAACTGGCCCTGCAAAACTCGCTGATCATCGCGCCACTGGCCACGATCATCTCCGTGTCGCTCGGCACCCTCGCCGCCATCGGCCTCAGCCAAAGCCACGTGCCCTTCAAACGCGCGATCATGGCCATCCTGATCTCGCCGATGATCGTACCGCTGATCATCTCCGCCACGGGCATGTTCTTCTTCTACTCCGCCCTTGGCAACTGGATGGAAGGCACCCTCGGCCTCGACAAGAACTTCGTCGGCTACATCAAGGTCATCCTCGCCCACGCGGTGCTCGGCATCCCTTTCGTGATCATCACCGTCACGGCCACACTCGTGGGCTTCGACAATTCGCTGACCCGGGCCGCCGCCAACATGGGCGCGGGCCCGGTCACCACATTCTTCCGCGTGCAAATGCCGCTGATCCTGCCCGGCGTCATCTCCGGCGGCCTCTTCGCCTTCATCACCAGCTTCGACGAGGTCGTCGTCGTCCTCTTCGTTGGCTCCGCCAGCCAAAAGACGCTCCCGTGGCAAATGTTCATCGGCCTGCGCGAACAGATCAGCCCCACGATCCTCGCAGTAGCGACAATCCTCGTGGTGATCTCCATCGCCCTGCTCACCACGGTCGAGTTGCTCCGCCGCCGCAGCGAACGCCTGCGCGGCATGAGCCCCGGCTAGCGTTTCTTCTGACCAGAAATACCACGGGGAGCTCGAGGGGCCGCGCCCCTCGTCAGCAAAAATGAATCGCGTCGCCGCAAGGCGTCCTTGGGATCAGCGCAGCGTCTTGAGCAGGCTCAACGATGCAAATCCGTCCGCAGGTAGGCCCTTGCTCTTCTGATAGGCCCGCACCGCCGCCAGCGTGTTCGGCCCCACCTTGCCGTCGACGCCTTGGGTGTCATACCCGGCCCGCGTCAGCCGCCGCTGCAATTCCTTGCGCTCGCGCAGGGTCAGGGGCCGCTCGCCTTCGGGCCAGTTCCCGACCAGTGGCGCGCCGCCCTTGATCCGGTCGCTCAGGTGCCCAACACCGATCACATAGGCGTCCGCCGCATTGTAGCGCTCGATCACGGCAAAGTTCTTGAACACCATGAACGCAACCCCGCGGCCCCCCGCAGGCAACAGGATCGACCCTGCCCCGTAATTCGGCACCGCCTTGCCATCCACGCCGCGCACGCCCAGTGCCGCCCAATCGGCGGGCGATTTCTGCGTCTTGCGGTTCGCCAGACCATAATTGAACCCCGCAGGCAGCTTGACCTCGACACCCCAGGGCTGCCCCTTGATCCAGCCAAACCGCTTGAGATATGCCGCCGTCGAGGCCAGCGCATCCGTCGGGTCTTCGGACCAGATGTCGCGTCGCCCGTCGCCGGTGAAGTCCACCGCATAGGCCAGATACGAGGTCGGGATAAACTGCGTGTGCCCCATCGCCCCGGCCCAGGACCCGGTCATGTTGCGCGGGCTCGTGTCACCGTTTTGCAGGATCTTGAGCGCCGCCACCAACTGTCCCTCAAAGAACTTGCCCCGCCGCCCGTCAAAGGCGAGCGTCGCAAGGCTCTGCACCACGTCGTCCTTGCCACGGAATTCACCATAGGCGCTCTCCAGCCCCCAGACGGCGACCACCACCTCTTTTTCCACACCATAGCGGGCCTCGATCGCGTCCAGCGTGCGGCGATGCTGGCGCAGCGCGGCCTTGCCGTTGCGCACCCGCTTGTCCGACGCCGCACTGGCCAGATAATCCCAGATCGTCTTGGTGAACTCGGACTGGTTGCGATCCCGCTTGATCACCTCCGGGTCGTATTGTACGCCTCGAAACGCCCGGTCAAAGGTGCCGGCGCTGATCCCCTGCGACAGGGCCCGCCCGCGAAACGCCCTGACCCAATTCTCGAACCGCGCATTCGCCGCCGCATCGATCACCGGCGCCTGCCCCAAGGGTCGCAACTGCGGCCGCAGGATCGGGTTCGCCGCCACCGACAGCAGCTCAACCGGGCTGGTGCGTGTGACCGCGTCAGCAACGGGGCGCGCCTCGGGGCGCAGGGATTGGGTGACGACGCCTGCCGAAACCACACTACCAAAGCTCAGCGCAAGTGCGCCGACCAAGACTAAACACCGCATCTTTTTGCCTCATGCTCGCTTCATCGCGTTGCCGACAATTTAGCGAAATTCGGCTCTTCGATAAAGAGTTCAATCGTGGGTCGCGTACTCTTGCATCTCCGCCCGGATCCGATCCAGATGATCGCGCAGCAGCGGCACCCGGTGCGGCCGAAAACTCTCGTCCGTCACCTGCAGATCATCCATCCGGTCGAGGCGGAAAATACGGAAATCCTCGCGCAGGTGGCACCAGGACAACAGCACGTTTGTGTCCTGAAAATGGACGATTCCCAATGGTTTCACCGTCCGTTCGGTCTGCGCGCCCTTGGCGTCGCAATACTGAAACCGCACGCTGACCTCGTCCCACGCGGCCTGCCGCAAATGGCCCACATCGATGCGCGGCGGTTCGGGCCGCCAGTAGCGGCGCGCATCCAGCACGGCGTGTTTCAGCCGATGGCCCTGCGCGGGCGGCACCCGCGCCTGAATTTTGGTCAACGCCGAGGTCGCCGCCTTGGACAGCGCCGGGTCACCGATCACCGCCACCTCGCGCAGACCCAGAACCAGCGCTTCCAGCTCGTCATTCTCGAACCCCAGCGGCGGCAGCGTTGCGTCCTCGATCAGGGTAAAGCCAAATCCCGCCTCCCCATCGATCACGGCGCCAAGGCCGCGCAGCGTGTCGATATCGCGGTAGATCGTGCGCAGCGATACGTCCATTTCGTGCGCCAGCGCCTGCGCGGTCACAGGCGGGGCCATTCGGCGCAGCGCCTGCATCAACTGAAAAAGTCTATGGGTCCGTGACATGGCCCCAGCATAGCACACATCCTGCCAGAAACTGGCAGCATTCGCTCCTATCCCAAAGCCGCAATTCAACCTCGGAGGATGCATGCTGACTCTCATCACCTACACCCCCGCCTTCGGCCAACCCAGCGCCAGCCCATTCTGCGTCAAGGCGATGTACCTGCTCAACATGGCCGGTGTGCCCTGGCAGCGCCACGACACGAACGACCCCCGCAAATGGCCCCATGCCAAGCTGCCGGCGATCCAGTCCGACACGGAGATGATCGGCGACAGCGACAACATCCGCGCCTATCTCGAAGAGCAGGGCGCCGATTTTGACCCCGGCCTGAGTGAGGTGCAGCGCGCCACCTCTCGCGCTTTTATCCGCATGGTCGAAGAGCACATGTATTTTCACATCCTGCTGGATCGCTGGGGTGATGATGCCGTTTGGCCGAGTGTTAGAGACACATATTTCGCCTCCATCCCCAAATGGCTCCGCCCGCTGGTGACAGGCCGGATTCGCAAGATCGTGCTGCAAGGCATGCAATCGCAAGGCCTCGGGCGGCTCACGGCGGGCGAACGGCTCGACCGGATCGAACCTGACCTGCAGGCCATCGCGACGCATCTCTGGCAGGGGCAGTTCCTCTTTGGTGACACGCCCACCGCCGCCGATGCCAGCGTCGCTGCAATGCTGGGCGCCATGGCTGGCACGCCTGGCGGCACCGCCCTGTCACGACGGATGAAGGAGGATCTGATCCTGTCGCGCTATGTCGCGCGGGTGGCCGAAGCGCTGGGTTAACGGCGCGCGCGTTTCACCTTGCGCTTGACCTTGTCACCGCGCCGCTTGGCCTTGACCGCCTTGCGGCGCGGGCTGCGACCTGCCGGGCTGCTGCGTCCCTTGGGCAGCGACTTGCCGTCCAGCGCCAGCAGGTCCAGCGCGATGCCTCCCGTGACCGGCACCGCTTCGGCCAGCCGCACGGTGGCGCGTTGACCCAGCCGGATCACCAGTCCCGTGTCGGATCCCATCAGCGTGTTCTCTTCGCGGTCAAAGTGGAAATACTCCGCCCCGATCGCGCGCATGGGCACCAACCCGTCCGCCCCGCTGTCGTCCAGCTTGACGAAGATGCCGAACTTGGCGATGCCTGCCACCCGGCCTTCCATCTCATCGCCCACCCGCTCGCTCAGATACGCGGCGAGGTATCGGTCGGTCGTGTCCCGCTCTGCCGTCATCGACCGGCGTTCGGTGTCCGAGATATGCTTGGCCGTCTGCTCCAGCCGCTCCAGCTCGTCCGCGCTCAGCCCGTCCTTGCCCCAGCCATGGGCCGAAACCAGCGCCCGGTGCACGATCAGGTCGGAATAGCGCCGGATGGGCGAGGTGAAGTGGGCGTAATTCTTGAGGGCGAGGCCGAAGTGTCCGAAATTTTCGGGGCTGTAATACGCCTGCGTCATCGACCGCAGGGTGGAGATATGGATCAGCTCCGCATCCTCCGTCCCTGCCGCCTGCGCCAGCAACCGGTTCAGGTGCGCGGTCTTGAGCACTTGCCCCTTCGCCAGGTTCAGACCTGCCGCCTGCGCCGTCTCGCGCAGGGCGTCCAGCTTGTCCTGGCTCGGCTCTTCGTGCACGCGGAACAGCAACGGGGATTTCTTGGCCAGCAACGTCTCGGCGGCAGCGACGTTGGCCAGCACCATGAATTCTTCGATCAGGCGGTGCGCGTCCAGCCGTTCCTTGAACGCGACCGACGACACCGCCCCGTCATCGTCGAGGATGATCTGCCGTTCGGGCAGGTCCAGCTCCAGCGGTTGGCGTTCCTGCCGGGCGGTGACAAGAGCCTTCCACGCCGCATAGAGCGGCTTCAAAACAGGCTCTAACAGGGACGAAGTGCGGTCATTCGGATGCCCGTCGATGGCGGCCTGCACCTCTTCGTAATTCAGTGACGCGGGCGAGCGCATGAGCCCGCGATGAAAGCTGTGCGACAGCTTGCGACCCTTGGCGTCGATCTGCATCCGCACCGCGATGCAGGCGCGCGGCACCCCCTCGTGCAGCGAACACAGGTCACCTGACAAACGGTCCGGCAACATCGGCACCACACGGTCGGGAAAGTAGGTCGAGTTGCCCCGCTTGCGCGCCTCACGGTCCAGCGCAGAGCCGGGTTTGACAGCCGCGGCCACATCCGCAATCGCGACCCAGATGATATGCCCGCCCTCGTTCTTGGGGTCCTCATCGGCATGGGCATAGCAGGCATCGTCATGGTCGCGCGCATCCCACGGATCGATGGTGATCAGAGGCATGTCGCGCAGGTCCTCGCGCCCCTTGAGGCCCGCGGGTTTCTGCGCGTCCGCCTCGGCGATCACGTCGTCGGGGAACTGGTCGGGAATGCCGTGTTCGTGGATGGCGATCAGCGACACGGCGCGCGGTGCGGTCGGATCACCCAACCGCGCCACTACGCGGGCACGCGGCAAGCCGATGCGCGATTTGGGCCCGGCTTGCTCGGCCTCCACCAACTCGCCGTCCTTGGCCCCGTGCGTGGCGTCGGCGGCCACCTGCCACTGCTTGTCGCTGCCCTTTTCGATGGGCACGATGCGCCCGCCCTCGTCCCCCTTGCGAAAGATGCCCAGCGTCCGGCGCGGATTTGTCCCGATGCGCCGGATCAGCCGCGCCTCGTAGTGGTAATCCTGATCCTTGACCAGCGTCAGCCGCGCCAGAATGCGGTCGCCACCCCCCAGCGCCGGGTCAGAGGCGCGCGGGATCACCAGAATGCGCGGCTCGACCCCGGTGCCTTGCCACTCCATCGGGCTGGCGAACAGGTCACCATCCGCGTCGGGCGGCAGCACCTGCAACACGCTCACCGGTGGCAGGCGGTCCGGGTCCTGATAGGTCTTTTTCCGTTTCTCCAGATGCCCCTCATCCTCCAGCGCGCGCAGGATCCGCTTGAGGTCGATCCGCGCAGCCCCCTTGATGCCAAAAGCCTTGGCGATGTCACGTTTGGCGGTGAGGGTGGGATTGGCGGAAATCCAGTCGAGGATTTCGGCCTTGGTCGGGATACGGGTCATGTGTTGCAGGTAGCACGCAGTCCCGGTGCCGTCATCGTGAAACTTCAGGGCAGGTCGTCGGCAGTGTCGACATCACGCAAGGTCGCGACCAAAGCGATGCGTCGCGGGGCGAGGGCCGCCATCGAATCCGCCAGCGCATGTTCGGTGGACCAGCGAACGCCGTCCAGTGTGCGGGGACCGATATCAGACCCTAACTTGGCCCCAATCAGCCAATACCCCCCATCCGGCGCAGGGCCAAACACCGCTTCATGCGCACCCAGTTCCGCAAACGCCTCGGCCACACGCGCCCGCGTGATCCCTGGAATATCCGCGCCGATCACACAGACCGGGCCGCGCGCCCGGCGCATCATGCGCGCCATCCGATCACCCAGATTGCCCGGCCCCTGCGGCCAGCGGGTGAAATGCGCGGGCCAGACGCGGGTCATCATCCCTTCGGCATCGGGGGCGACGGCCAGCACGACGTCCCAGCGCGGGTCGGCCACCCGCCGCAGCAGCCGCGCCACCTGATGCCGGAACCACCATGCGGCAGTCGTCATGCCAATGCTTGCCCCCAGCCGCGTCTTGACCCGGCCCGGGCGCGGCACCTTGAGCATCACCACAAGGGTGCGCCTCAAAGCGCGCGTTCCATATCACGGTGGGGAATGCCCGCATCGTCATAGACGGGCCCAAAGGCGGCAAACCCAAGTTTTTCATAAAAGCTGAGCGCATGCGTCTGCGCGCCCAGTTTCGCGGTGATCACACCGGGCTGCGCCCGCGCAACGTCCAGACACCCCAGAATAATTGCCGCCCCCAGACCGGTGCCGCGCGCGTGCTGCAGCACGCAAACGCGCCCGATCTTGGCCACTTCTCCGTTCAGCAGAATGCGCGCACAGCCCAACGCCTCGCCGTTCAGTGTCGCGAGGACGTGCAGTGCCTCGCCGTCTCGCCCGTCCCGCTCGTCGGCCTCGCTCACGCCCTGCTCTTCCATGAACACGATCCGGCGCAATTCGTGGCAGGTGGCCAGATCATCCGTCTGCGAAATCGTCCAGTTCATGCGAAATAGTCTCGCAAAATGCGCCCGTAGATCGCCTTGAGCTGTTCGATATGGGCGACCTGCACATGCTCGTCCACCTGATGCATCGACTGACCGACAAGGCCGAACTCGACCACCGGGCAGTGGTCTTTGACAAAGCGCGCGTCGGACGTGCCACCCGTCGTGCTGAGCACCGGTGTCACACCTGTTTCCGCCGTGACCGCCGCAGCGACCAGATCGGAAAGCGGTCCGGGCGGGGTGAGAAAGCTTTCGCCGGACACTTTCACTGTCATAGCCACGTCAACGTCGTACGCTTCGGCCACGGCATCGGCTTGCGTCCGCAACCAGTCGGTCAGGCTGGCGCCGGAATGCAGGTCGTTGAACCGGATGTTCACTGCCGCCTTCGTCTCTGCCGGGATCACGTTGGTGGCAGGGTTGCCGGTGTCCATCGTCACAATCGCGAGCGTCGAGGCGTCGAAATGGTCGGTGCCTGCGTCCAGTTCGTGGCTGGCCAGCCGGTCCATCAACCGGGCCAGCGCAGGCAACGGATTGCGGGCCCGGTGGGGGTAGGCCGAATGGCCCTGCACACCAGTCACCGTGAACCAGGCGGTCATGGACCCGCGCCGCCCGATCTTCATCATCTCGCCCATGCGGTCCGGGCAGGTCGGCTCACCCACCAGACAGACGCGCATCGCCTCATCCGCGCCGGACATATAGTCTAACAAGGCGGTTGTGCCGTCTGTGGCGTCGCCCTCCTCGTCCCCCGTGATAGCCAGGATCACCGCACCGTCGGGTGGTGTCTGCGTCACGAAATCCACCGCGGCGGCGGCAAATGCGGCCACGCCCGATTTCATGTCCGTGGTGCCGCGCCCGTACATGATGCCGTCCTGCACCTCCGCGCCAAAGGGCGCATGGGTCCAGTCACCCTCGACCCCGATAGGCACCACATCCGTGTGCCCGTTAAAGCCAAAGGTCCGCGCATGCCCCTTGGGACCCCAGCGGGCAAACAGGTTGCGGATACCGCCCCGGTCGGCCCACTCACAGTCGAACCCGGCACCCGACAGAAGGGTATGGAGCACATCCAGAGCGCCCGCATCCGCAGGCGTCACCGACGGGCACCGCACCAGATCGGCGGTCAGACGAACAGGATCCACAGGCTGCATCGGCATATCCTCAGAACGATGTTGTGGCGAAAAGGACGCGTTCACACCCGCCTCACCAATTTACAGAGTTAACAGCCGGTTAATGCCTGTGCTAGGCTCAACGCAATAATATGACCCGAGGCAGGGCATCAGCAGTCCGGTCGCCAACGTGCGACCATCAACCGTGCAAAACGCACAATCCGATGACATGGGGGCCAACCCCGTGCGCTGCGTATGTTCCGGCCTCCCGAGGTGGGCAGGCAAAAAATGGTAGCAGCGTCGGAACTCCCGATTGAAACGGTGCGCGAGGGGACGGATGCCGAGGATATGGCAAACGCCATCTTTGGCGACGGCGTTCAGGTCGTCAACGCGTCCTATACCGGCGACATCGACAGCGCGGGCATTTACACGAACGGTGACAGCGTCGCGCCGGGCGTGACGCCCAGCGACACGGGCGTGATCCTGTCCACGGGCAACGCAGAAAGCTTTACCAACGCGACCGGGTCCGGCGACGCAAACCAGGACGATAACACCAGCGCCAACACGACAGGCCCAAACAACAACGCACAGTTCAACGCCGCTGCCGGGGCGGGCACCCGCGATGCGGCCTATCTGGACGTCGACTTTATCCCCGACGGTAACGTCATGACGATGCAATTCGTCTTTTCGTCGGAGGAATATCCCGAATTCCAGAACTCCATCTACCAGGACTTTGTCGGCGTCTGGGTCAACGGCAGCCTGGTCGAGATGGAGGTCGGCGACGGCGACACCGACCCCGGCAACATCAACACGACGAACAACATCAACATGTTCGTCAACAATACCAACAGCGACTTCAACACCGAGATGGACGGATTTACCATCACGCTGACCCTGACCATGGTGGTCGACCCCGGCGAGCTGAACTCGATCCGGATCGGCATCGCGGATGTGGCCGACAGCAACTACGATTCCAACCTGCTGATCGCGGGGGATTCGATACAGACCGCGCTGGTGGCCGTCGGCGACGATGTGAACGTCTTCCCCGAGGGCGTGACATCGTTCAACGTGCTCGACAACGATGTGGCCCCGGTGGGCAGCACGCTGACCATCACGCATATCAACGGCCAACCGGTCAGCTACGACCCCGTATTGGGCATCGGCACCACGATCACCCTGCCCACCGGGCAGCAGGTCACCATCGGCCCGAACGGAGAGCTGACAGTCGCGGGTGACGGCGACGAGGAAGACTTCAACTTCACCTACACGGTCACCGACGGCTCCAACACCGACACCGGGTTTGTGAATGCCACGTCGGTCCCCTGCTTTGTCGCCGGGACGCTGATCGAAACGCCGTCAGGCCGTATCGCGGTGGAGGCGTTGCAGCCCGGTGACATGGTGCTGACCCAGGATGACGGGCCGCAGCCCCTGCGCTGGATCGGCACGCGCACAGTACCTGCGACGGGCAATTTCGCCCCGATCCACATCCGTGGCGGCACCTTTGGCCCGCATGGCGACGTGATGGTGTCACCCCTGCACCGCGTGCTGGTCCGCGACAGTCTGGCCGAGCTGCTGTTCGGGGAGCCCGAGGTGCTGGTGGCGGCCAAGGATCTGCTGAACGATCATTCGGTGCGACGCTGCGCGGGCGGCGAGGTGACATATGTGCACCTCATGTTCGACCGCCATCAAGTGGTGTTCACCGAAGGGCTGGCCACCGAAAGCTTCTTGCCCGGACCGCAGATAGCCCAGAGCTTCGAGGCGGAAATCGTGGACGAGATTTGTGCAATTTTCCCGGAATTAGACCCTGATACCGGTGCGGGATACAGCGCCGCCGCCCGCAGGACGCTCCGCCACTACGAGGCCGACCTTCTGAGAAAGGCACAGGCCGCCGCATGACATGGATCGGTCTCACCGACCACCTTGGCGGACGGTTTTCGCCCACCGGCCTTGGCCGAGGCAAACTGATGCGCCCGGGCAAGCTGCTCGAACGCGGTACCATCATGCTCGAGACGTTCATCGCCGGAGAGTTGCGGCCGCATGACCTGTTTTCTGTGGCCCAGCATTTCCCCGCCCCGCGCGAGATCGCGTTTCGCGCCGTGCCCGGGGGCGGCTTTGCGCTGGTGCACCAGCAGGCCGACACGCTGACACATGCCGCCGTGGCGTGGTCCGGCGACGGGCGGCCGCACACGCTGCGCCTGAACTATTCGTGGGACACGCGGTTGCGCTGGGGTCGGCTGACCCTCGAACAACCCGAGCGGACGCTGGTCCGGTCCAGCACGGTGCCCAACCCCAGCCCGGTTCTGACCGAAGACATCCGCGACCTGATGCTAGGCCATTCGGACCGCAAGCTGTCCAAGGAAGTGCTCTTTGCGGCGGCAACCAGCGGCATCGTTCCCATCGGGCCACTGCCGTCGCTGCACCCCTCCACCCCCATCGCGACGCCCAAGGGCTACCGCGAGGCGGCGACGCTGAAACGCGGTGACGTGGTGATCACCGACCGCGGCCAGACGTCGACCGTGCTGCATGTGGTGCGCTATTCGGTGCCCGCGCGCGGCAGCTTTGCCCCCGTCCGCCTGCACGCGCCCTATTTTGGCCTGCAACGGGACATTGTCGTCGCCCCCGAACAGAGGCTTGTCGTGCGCGGCTCCGAGGTCGAGTACATCTTTGGCCAGGAGGCGGTACTGGTGCCCGCCCGCCATCTGGTGAACGGGTACGCGGCGACGTGGCGCCCGTCGCAATCGGTGGCCGAATATGTGCAGGTGGTCCTGCCCCGGCACGAGGCGCTGCTGGCCGCCGGAACCGCGCTGGAAAGTCTCTATATCGGGCGAATACGCCGAAAACCGGCACTGCACGCCGCCAGCGTGCTGGCCGGTGTCCCGGATCGGGAACTGCCGGAACACGGCGCGCCGGTGCATCAGGTGCTGCGGTCTTTCGAGGCGATTACGCTGATCGAACAGCGCGCGGCTTAGCGCAGAGCGTCAGTCAAAGAACGGCGTGACCTGCGCGACAATCACCGCGTTTTCATCCAGCGCGCGCTGCATCAGCCCGCGCTCTTCATCGTCGATCTCGTGCCCTTCGGCCAAACGTTCATCCAGCGTGCCGTAGCCCGTCACGTCCAGCGGCGCGGTGTCTGCCTGCTTCAGGATCGCGACAGTCTCGCGCACCGCCTCGGCCTCATCCACGCCGGAGGCAAAGCACATGAGCGCCGCCCCGGTCGCCTTGTCCGGCAGGCCATCGCCATCCTTGCGGCCAATCTGGACCAGCAGGGTGTAGACCTGTTGGCGCGATGGTTTCTTGTCCTTGCTCATGGCGTCGCCGTAACTTGCCCCGTGCCCCTTGGCAAGCATCGCACTACTATGGTCGCGCACACACAGGGAGAACCGGATGAAACGCATCAAGGATATGGTGGCCGACGCCAACGCTTTCGTGGATCACGCACCTGCAACAGCACTTCTGGACCTGTACGGGCAGGACGATGTCACCTTTGTCGACCTGCGCGACCCCCGCGAGCTGGAGCGGGATGGGATGATCCCCGGTGCGTTCCACTGCCCGCGCGGCATGCTCGAATTCTGGATCGACCCGGACAGCCCCTATGCCAAACCGCAATTCCAGACCGGCAAGCGGATCGTGTTCTACTGCGCCTCCGGCTGGCGGTCAGCCTTGTCGGCGCAAACGGCGCAGGACATGGGCCTGCCCCATGTCAGCCACATCGAGGATGGGTTTTCAGGCTGGAAAACGGCTGGCGGCCCCGTCGGGGCCAAACCGGCCAAACCCTGATCAATCGCGTAGGATGGGCAATCTGCCCATCACCCCTCAATCCCTGAGCAACTCATTGATGCCCGTCTTGGACCGGGTCCGCTCATCCACACGCTTGACGATCACTGCACAGTAGAGGTTAACGCCATTCTTGGACGGCAGGGAGCCTGCGACGACCACCGAATAGGGCGGCACCTCGCCATACATGACCTCGCCGCTGTCGCGATCCACGATCTTAGTCGACTGGCCGATGAACACGCCCATGCCCAGCACCGACCCTTCGCGGACGATGCAGCCCTCGACCACTTCGGAGCGTGCCCCGATAAAGCAGTTGTCCTCGATGATCGTCGGGCCCGCCTGCATCGGTTCCAGCACACCGCCGATGCCCACGCCGCCCGACAGGTGCACGTTCTTGCCGATCTGGGCGCAGCTGCCCACGGTTGCCCAGGTGTCGACCATCGTGCCCGCGTCGACATAGGCGCCCAGGTTTACGAATGACGGCATCAGCACCACTCCCGGCGCGATGAACGCCGACTTGCGCACGACGCAGTTCGGCACCGCACGGAACCCGGCGGCCTTCCACTGGTTGTCGCCCCAGCCCTTGAACTTGCTGTCGACCTTGTCCCACCAGCCGCCGCCCTGCGGGCCGCCATCCTGCTGTTCCATGTCCTTGATCCGGAACCCCAGCAGCACGGCCTTTTTCGCCCACTGGTTCACATGCCAGTCGCCGCTGTCCTGCCGTTCGGCGACGCGCAGCGACCCGCTGTCCAGAGCGTTCAGCGTATCTTCGATCGCCTCGCGCTGCTCACCGCTTGTGGCGGGCGTGATCGTGTCGCGCGCCTCCCATGCGGCTTCGATGGCGGTCTCTAACTGTGCGTTGGACATGTACGTGGCTCCCCCGGAATTGGATTCGGCCTCTCATAGCCGCCAGACGGACCAAGGTCACGCCGTCACATCAGCTTTTGTGTGTTTCCCCGCTGCATGACCACATCCGCCATGGACTCGACCATATCCCAGATCGCGCCGCCGCTCAGCCCGGCCGGCCCATCGGACTGGCTTGCGTAATACTCGAACAATGCCTGCATCCTGGGGTCCTGCGACGGCAATTCCGCCATGCTCCATTCCCCGAACGTGCGACGCGAGACCTCGTCGAACAGAGTCAACACGACATCCTCGTGCCGGTCATCGTTCATGATCAGACCCAGCAAGGATGACAGCGCCGTACGCGGCCCTTCGAGCACCTGAAAGAAATACTCATCGCTCATGAACAGTGCCCCGGTAATACCAAGGGCGGCGTTGTTCCGGCGCGACGTCTCGAGAATGGCGGCGAACTCGTCCTCGGCAATCGATTTGCGTTTCGAAAAGTAAACAAGATGATAGAGATGCATGAATTCGGCCTCCGGCCCTCGGACAACAGGGCGACGATAGCAACACGTCAATAACGGACCGTAAATCTGGAGTAAGTGATGAAAGATGACCGCCATAGCCCGTTTCGCGATGCCTATACCGATCGCAAGGCCGCAGAGGGCGTGCCGGACACGCCACAGACCCGGTCGCCGGCCTATGGTCTCGCCTTTGCCGACGAGGAATTCCTGTGCCGGGACGAACTGCGCCCCGTGCGGCTGCAGCTGGAGCTGCTCAAGCCCGAGATGCTGATGAACGAGGCCGGGATTGAATCGACCATCGTGCTGTTTGGTGGCGCACGCATTCCCGACCCGGTCGACAAGGCGTCGGCCCGCACCAGGACGCTGGCCGACCTCAGCCGGTTCTACGACGAGGCGCGCAGCTTTGCCCGGCTGATGACGGAGAAATCGATTGAAACGGGGGGCCGCGAAAACGTGGTCGTCACCGGCGGCGGGCCCGGCGTGATGGAGGCGGGCAATCGCGGTGCCGTCGATGCGGGCGGGCATTCCATCGGGCTCAACATCGTGCTGCCGTTCGAACAGGCGCCCAACCACTACGTAACGCCCGATCTGTGCTTCAACTTCCACTATTTCGCGATCCGCAAGATGCACTTTTTGATGCGCGCGCGGGCGATCTGCGTGTTCCCCGGCGGCTTTGGCACCATGGACGAGCTGTTTGAATCGCTCACCCTGATCCAGACCGGCCGGATGGAGCGTGTGCCCTTTTTGCTGTTTGGCCGCAGCTTTTGGGAAAGCATCATCAACTGGGACGCCCTGTCTGAGGCCGGCACCATCTCTGCTGACGATCTGTCGCTGTTCCGCTTTGTCGAAACCGCACAAGAGGCGGTGGCCGAAATCGACGGCTGGGGCGACACGACCAAGCGCGGCGTGGTGCCAGGGCGTTGAAAACGCCACCGTTTTCGCATATCTAGGCTGTTGGGTGCGGGCCTGAAGGCTCAGGAGGTGTCGCAGATGACACAGACGACGGACAATGCGCAGGCCGAAACGCTGGCCGAACAGCTGGATGTGATCCGCGCAGATATCGCACGGCTCGCCGCCATGATCGCCGAACGGGCGAGCGAAAAGGCAGGCGAAGCCAGACAAACCGCACATTCCGTGTCCGAAGAGGCGCGCGCACGCGCCGACGCCTACCGGGCCGAAGCCGGGCGACAGGCCTCACACGCCTATGAGACCGGCCAAGAGGCCGTGCGCAAGAACCCGGTACTGGCCGTGGGCATCGCCCTTGGCGCCGGTGTCCTGCTGGGCCGGTCGGTGTTGCGCCGGTTCTAGGCCGACAGTTCCGCGGGCAGCGGACACACCGGAATGCGATGCGGCAGCGTTTCCAGCATGTCGCCCGCTTCGGTTTCGCGGATGCCATAACCCATGCCGGCCAGACGATGCTTCCACTCGCGGCGCGACAGCGCCAGCTTGCGTTCCCGGCTGACAATCTCCAGCACTTGCGCCGCCACAAACCGGTCCTGATTCACGATGATCGACATTTGCTGTCGCTCCATTTTCCGTTTCCCTGGGGAGACCGTGCAAGTGCACCACGGCGGGATTGGCGCGCAAACGCGAAAAGATTGTGACCATTTCAGGAACAATACCCGCACAGCGTGAAACTGCTGAGCAAGTAGCTCCGGTTACGCGTCGAACCGGTTCTTAAGCGGGGCAATATGAGCCACTGCACGGCCAATGTGCACCTGCCCGGAAATCACTGCTCAATTTGTACCACGCGGCGTTCGGGTCCAGGGTTTCGACTCCATATATCGCATCCCGATCTTCAAGCTTGTCATTTCCGCATCCTACCCGCCGTCAGAGCGGCTCGCCGCAGAACAAAGCTACGGGGTCAGCCCCGCCTCCGCCGCAATCTCCTTGCGGCTCTTGCGCGCCCGTTCGGTGGCGGACTTCAACTGCCCGCAGGCGGCCAGAATGTCCTCGCCCCGCGGGGTGCGAATAGGGCTCGCGTAGCCCGCCTGATAGATGATATTGGCAAAGGCGCGGATGCGGTTGTTCGACGACCGTTTATAGGGCGCGCCGGGCCATTCGTTGAACGGGATCAGGTTCACCTTGGCGGGGATGCCCTCCAGCAGCGCCACCAGCCGGTGCGCATCCGCGTCCGTGTCGTTCACCCCATCCAGCATCACGTATTCAAAGGTGATCCGCTCGCTGTTGCGCCCGCGCGGATAGGCCTTGAGCGCGGCCAGCAACGTCTCGATGTTCCAGCGCTTGTTGATCGGCACCAGCCCGTCGCGCACCGCATCCGTGGTGGCGTGGAACGACACCGCCAACTGGCAGCCGATCTCGTCCGCCGTGCGCGCAATCTCCGGCACCACACCGCTGGTCGACAGGGTAATCCGCCGGCGAGACAGCTGAATGCCCTCCTCGTCCATGCAGATCTTCATCGCGTCGCGCACATTCTCGAAATTATACAGCGGCTCGCCCATTCCCATCAGCACGATATTCGACAGCAGCCGCGTCTCATCCTTGGGCGCCCCCGGCACCGGCCATTCGTCCAGATCATCGCGCGCCATCATCACCTGACCGACAATCTCCGCCGACGTCAGGTTCCGCACCAGCTTCTGCGTGCCCGTGTGGCAAAACGAACAGGTCAGCGTGCACCCCACCTGAGAGGATACGCACAACGTCCCCCGATCTTCTTCGGGGATGTACACCACCTCGACCTCGTGGCCGCCCGCAATCCGCACCAGCCACTTGCGCGTGCCGTCAACGCTCACCTGCTTCGACACAACCTCGGGGATCTCGATCACGAACGCCTCGGCCAGCTGCGCCCGATACATCTTCGACAGGTTGGTCATCACCGCAAAATCGCGGACACCCCACTGGTAGATCCACTGCCAGATCTGCCCGACCCGCATCTTGGCCTGCTTTTCCGGCGTGCCCTGCGCGATCAACGCCTCCCGCATCTGCGGGCGCGTCATCCCGACAAGGTTGACAGGCCCCTCCGGCAGCTTCCGGGGGATCGTCAAAACATCCTGCGTGATCGGCGCGTCAGCCATACCAATATCCAGTCATGAACGGGTGATGCGGCTCTATATAAGAAAAGCGCAGGCAATCAAAAGGGATTCCCTGCGCTTCTTCTGACTGAAAATACCACGGGGGTCCGGGGGCTGGCCCCCGGTCCAACGCTTATTCCGCCGCAACCGCCTTGGGTTCCCAGGCAAACGGGGCAAAGGCCGCGTCGGTCGGCGTGTCAAAGATCGCATTGGTGAAATTCGACATCACCTTCTGCGCCACGATCAGGATCACGTCCAGAATGGCCCGCTCGTCAAAACCTGCGGCAAAGAACGCGTCGATCGCGCCCTGCTCCGGACGGCCATGCGTTTCCCGCACCACCAAGGTAAAGTCGCGCAGCGCCTCCAGCCTCACAGGCAGCGGGGTCTCGTCCCGCAGGGCGTTCACGATGTCATCGTCGATCTTTTCGCGCTTGGCGATGCCGGTGTGGGCCGGCACACAGTAATGGCAGGCATTGGCGACATTGACCGTCATCCAGACAACGGTGCGCTCTTCGGGGGTGAACGCGGTGCCTTCGATCGCGAGGCGGTGCAGGTGCTGGTACCCTTCCAGCAGGCCGGGGCTCGCCGCCATCACGCCATGCAGGCTCGGCAAACGGCCAAAGGCCTTGATCGAATTTTCCAGCAGCGGTTTGGACGCGTCGGGGGCGCTGTCCAGATCATGTACGGTGGTCGTGACCATCTCGGGGTCTCCTCTGTGCGGTTGACGCAAAGACATGTATTACGGAACCGAAAGGTTCCAATCTGCCCGAAACGCAAACAGGGCCGTGCATCCCTGCACAGCCCCTCGCGGTCATGTGACTTGCGGTGCGCGGCGCGTTACCCGCCGCAGCGGCCTTCGGCATCCTCGACCGCCGCAGTAAACCCAAGCAGCGAAAACGTGTCCTTGGTCTCCGTGCCCCGGCTCGACACGCCGGTGACAATCGCATCCGCGCCGCGTTTCATCGCGGTCACGATCTTGGCGTCGTCGGCAACAGTCGCGGGCCAGGCCCATTCGCCATCGGTGAAAAATTCGAACTCGTTGCCGCTGATGTTGACGTTCACGGTCGATCCCGACTGGAACGGATATCCGCCGGTAAAGGCGACCTGCCCCTTGGCGTTGGCACTGGGTCGGTAAAACACCATCAGCAGGGTCTGGCCACGCGTAACCGCAACCACACGCCCGTCGCGAGTGTTCACAGTTTCCTTGGGTGTCGCCACGCCCCAACACTCGGTCGGATTGTCCTCGACAAAAACACTCCAATCCGTCTTGGCCGCCACCCGGTTGGTGCTGGTCGCATCCTGCGCCACCGCACTCCCGGCAATCAGCGACAAAGCGCCAATGCCCTTCACCAGATTTCCATAAAATCCCATCGTTACAGCCTCCGAGCTGTCCAAACCTCAATTTCGATCCGCTGCCATGACCACGTCTTTGATGCGCAATCTGTTGCCGCAGCGATATTTCTTCTCGACAAGTGGCACATTAACGTGAAACGCGCGACGCTGGAAAGATGATTTGGCAGATTTTCGCCAAGATGTGAGGAAAAACATGCCCCATGCCGCAGGTCCCGTCGCACCGCTCGCCGAAATCTGGCGCGGCCCGTTTCTGGAAAGCGTGCACATGGGCCACGCGGTGGTGTGCGACGCAAGCGGCGATGTTGTCGAGGCGTGGGGCGATCCGGATGCCGTGATCCTGCCGCGGTCGTCGGCCAAGATGATCCAGGCCCTGCCCCTGATCGAAAGCGGGGCCGCGAACGCGCATGGCCTGCAATCCACCCATCTCGCGCTGGCCTGCGCATCCCACAACGCCGCCCGCATCCATATCGACCCGGTCGCCGACTGGCTCGCCGCCATCGACCGGACGGATGATGATTTCCGCTGCGGCCCGCAAATGCCCCGCGACAAGGATGTGCACGACACCCTGATCCGCGACGGCGGCACCGTCTGCCGCATCCACAACAACTGCTCTGGCAAGCACACCGGGTTCCTGACGCTCGCCAAACACCTCGACGCAGGCCCCGACTATGTCGACCCCGATCACCCGGTCCAGCGCGCCTGTCTCGAGGCGTTCGAGCGGATGACGGACGAGACCTCTCCCGGCTTCGGCATCGACGGCTGTTCCGCCCCCAACTTTGCCAGCACCCTGCACGGCATGGCCCGGGCCATGGCCCGCTTTGCCGGCGCCGGCGACGGAAGTGCGGCCAGCAACCTCACCCGCGCCATGGCCACGCACCCCGAACTTGTCGCGGGCGAAGGCCGCGCCTGCACCCGCCTGATGCGCGCCATGAACCACAAGGTCGCGATCAAGACCGGTGCCGAAGGGTTCTTTGTCGCGATCCTGCCGGAGCAACGTCTGGGCATCGCCCTCAAGGTCGCCGACGGTGCCACCCGCGCCGCCGAATGCGCCATCGCGCAATTGCTGATCCGCCACGGCGCTCTCGACCGGTTCCACCCCGAGGCCATCGCCTACACCAGCGGACCGATCCAAAACTGGGACGGCAAGGTCACCGGCCATATGCGCGCCGCACCCGGCCTGCTCTGACCCGCTACATCACGATGATCGGGGCCACCTCGACCGATCCGGACCCATCGGCCACCATCGGACAACCCTTGGCCATCTCGCAGGCCGCCTCCGGCGTCTCCGCCCGCACGATGGTGTAGCCCGAGATCGGGTTCTTGCCCCCATCCTCCGCCACGCCATGCGCGGTCACCGTCATCGACTGACCGACCGGGTTGCCGCCATTCACGACGTTCTCCCCCAGCGCGTCAAACCACGCACCCCAGGCCGCCATGGCCTTCTCGCCCTCTTCCTGCGTCTCGGGGACCGTGCCCCCATGATAGGCAAAAATGAAATCCGGCATCGCGCCCTCCCTCCCTGTTGGCTGGCGCAATCCTACCACGATTCGCACAATCCCTGTTTCTTCTGACCGGAAATACCACGGGGGGAGGCCGCAGGCCGGGGGGCAGCGCCCCCTAGGTCACGACAAATTCGGACCGCGCATAGCCCTGCAGATACAAGAGCGCGGTCAGGTCGCCAAAGTTCACGCGCACGTCACATTGCGCCGCCACCGCAGGCTTGGCGTGCAGCGCCACACCCAGGCCAGCCCGGCCCAGCATCGCCAGATCGTTCGCCCCGTCGCCAACCGCCAGCACATCCGCCTCCGCCAGCCCCAGCCGGGCGGTGATCTCTTCCAGCGCATCCACCTTGGCCTGCTGGCCCAGGATCGGCACGCCCACGTCACCGGTCAGAACTCCGCCGCTCACCAGCAGCGTATTCGCCCGGTTCTCATCAAACCCCAGCGCCCCCGCCACCGCGGATGTGAACGCCTTGAACCCGCCCGACACCAGCGCCGCATAGGCGCCCTGCGCCTTCATCGTGGCCAGCAGTGTCGCGCCGCCAGGCATGTAGCTGATGCGAGTCGCCAGCACCTCACCGATCACGGCCTCCGGCAGACCTTTCAGCAGCCCGACCCGCTCGCGGATCGCCGCCTCGAAATCCAGCTCACCATTCATCGCCCGCGCGGTGATGTCCTTGACCCGGTCGCCCACGCCCGCCACATCGGCCAGCTCGTCAATGCATTCCTGCCGGATCATCGTGCTGTCCATATCCGCCAGCAGCATCCGCTTGCGCCGACCCGTGGCAGGCACGATCGCCAGATCAACGCCCAGCCCCTGCAGCTCCGCCCACACATCCCAGCGGTTGTCCGGCATCGCCGCCAGCGCAAACTCCGCCGCCTCATCCACCGCCAGCCACTGCACGTCACCGCCACCCCACGCGTTGCGCAAATTGTCGACAAGCGATGGCTGCAGCGCGGGCCGCGCGAGATCGGTCAGCAGGATACAGACAAACATAGGCAGGTTTCCGAAAGGCAACGGGCGTGTCGCAAAAAGCGTCTCAGGCGGCGCTATAGCCCCGCATTCCCGCTTGCACCACCCCGCACGGGCCCGTAGACGCGGCGGCGGGACACCCTTCCCCAACGAAGGGCGCATATCTGTAAGGATAACATCAGATGGCTATCACTGCTCCGGACACGCGGCCGGCGAACCCGCGTTTTTCCTCTGGCCCCTGCGCCAAACCCCCGACATTTTCACTCGATGCGCTGCGCGACGCGCCTCTGGGCCGGTCGCACCGCGCAGCCGAAGGCAAGGCCAAGCTCAAAACCGCTATCGAAGAGACGCGCGACATCCTCGGCGTGCCCGCCGACTACAAGATCGGCATCGTCCCCGCCTCCGACACCGGGGCCTACGAGATGGCCATGTGGACCATGCTGGGCGCACGCCCCGCCGAAATGGTCGCCTGGGAAAGCTTTGGCGCGGGCTGGGTCACCGACGCGGTCAAACAGCTCAAGATCGACCACAGCGTCCACACCGCCGCGTATGGCGAGATCGTGGATATGGGCCAGCTCAACTACGACCACGACGTCTGCTTTACCTGGAACGGCACGACATCCGGCGTGCGCATGCCGAACGGTGACGCGATCCCGGCGGACCGCGCGGGCCTGACGCTGTGCGACGCAACCTCCGCCGCCTTTGCCATGGACCTGCCCTGGGACAAGCTGGATGTAACGACCTTCAGCTGGCAAAAGGTGCTGGGCGGCGAGGCGGCGCACGGCATGCTGATCCTCAGCCCCCGCGCAGTGGAACGTCTGGAAAGCTACACGCCGCCCTGGCCGCTGCCCAAGATCTTTCGCCTGACCAAAGGCGGCAAGCTGATCGACGGCATCTTTGAGGGGGCGACGATCAACACGCCCTCCATGCTCTGTGTCGAGGATTACCTGCACGCGCTCGCTTGGGCCCGCAGCGTGGGTGGCCTGCAAGGGCTGATTGCCCGCGCCGACGCCAACGCGCAGGCCGTGGCCGATTTTGTCGCCGCGCATGACTGGATCGCCAACCTCGCGACCGATCCGGCGACCGCGTCGACCACCTCCGTCTGCCTCAAGTTCACCGATGACCGCATCGCGGATGGCGCTGCCTTTGCCAAGGCCGTGGCCAAACGCCTCGCCGATGAGGGTGTGGCACTCGACATCGGCGGCTACCGCGACGCCCCTCCGGGCCTGCGCATCTGGTGCGGTGGCACGGTCGAGACGTCAGACATCGAGGCGATGCTGCCCTGGCTCGCGTACGCGTTCGAGGCCGAAATCAACACCTGAGCAACGGTGGGCAGATTGCCCACCGTACACCCACGCGTAGGATGGGCAATTTGCCCATCACCCGTCAAACAAGGAGCCGTTCCCGTGGCACCCAAAGTACTCATCTCCGACAAACTCTCCGAAGCCGCTGTCCAGATCTTTCGCGATCGCGGTATCGAGGTCGATTTCGAACCCGATCTGGGCAAGGACAAGGACAGGCTGGCCGAGGTCATCGGCAAATACGACGGCCTCGCCATCCGCTCCGCCACCCGCGTCACGCCGACAATCCTCAAGAACGCGACCAACCTCAAGGTGATCGGCCGTGCCGGCATTGGTACCGATAACATCGACAAGGATGCAGCCAGCAAAAAGGGTGTGATCGTCATGAACACGCCCTTTGGCAACATGATCACCACTGCCGAACACGCCATCGCCATGATGTTCGCTGTCGCGCGTCAAATTCCCGAAGCGTCGCAATCGACCCATGCGGGCAAATGGGAAAAGTCCAAGTTCATGGGCACCGAGCTGACCGGCAAGACGCTTGGCGTCATCGGCGCGGGCAACATCGGCGGCATCGTCTGTGACCGCGCGCGTGGGCTGAAGATGAAGGTGCTGGCCTTTGACCCGTTCCTCGGTGCCGAAAAGGCCGACAAGATGGGCGTGGAAAAGGTCGAGCTCGAAGACCTGCTCAAGCGCGCCGATTTCATCACGCTGCACGTGCCCAAGACCGAACAGACCGCCAACATGATCACCGCAGACCGCATCGCGATGATGAAACCGGGCGTGCGCATCATCAACTGCGCCCGCGGCGGTCTGGTGGATGAGGCCGCACTGGCCGAAGCGCTGAAATCCGGCCACGTTGCCGGTGCGGCCTTTGACGTGTTCGCCGAAGAACCCGCCAAGGAAAACGCCCTGTTCAACCTGCCCAACGTTGTGGTGACCCCGCATTTGGGTGCCGCCACGACCGAAGCGCAGGAAAACGTGGCCCTGCAAGTCGCCGAGCAGATGGCCAACTACCTGCTGACCGGTGCTGTGGAAAACGCGCTCAACATGCCGTCGGTCACCGCCGAAGAGGCGAAGGTCATGGGCCCGTGGCTCAAGCTGGCCGGGCATCTGGGCTCCTTCACCGGGCAGATGACGGACGAGCCGATCAAGGCGATCAACATCCTTTATGACGGGGTCGTCGCCGACATGAACCTCGATGCGCTGAACTGCGGCGTGATCGCGGGCATCATGAAAAAGGCGAACCCGGACGTGAACATGGTCTCCGCCCCGGTCGTGGCCAAGGAACGCGGCATCCAGATATCGACCACCAATCAGGACAAGTCCGGCGCCTTCGACGGCTACATCAAGGTCACGGTCGTCACCGACAAGCGCGAGCGGTCCGTCGCGGGCACCGTGTTCTCCGACGGCAAGCCGCGCTTCATCCAGATCAAGGGCATCAACATCGACGCCGAGATCGGGGCGCATATGCTCTACACCACCAACGAGGACGTGCCGGGCATCATCGGCCTGCTGGGTAACACGATGGGGCGCAACGACGTGAACATCGCGAACTTTACCCTCGGGCGGGCCGAAGTCGGAGGGGAGGCGATTGCGCTGCTGTATGTCGACAACCCGATCCCGGCGGATGTGCTGCACACGCTCGAAGGGACAGGGCAGTTCACGCAAGTGAAACCGCTGGCCTTTGATGTGGCCTGACGCGGGATGGGCAGAATTGCCCATCCTACGCCTGTGACGGGGCCGTGCACGTCTGTGATGCACGGCACGTCGCACCGGTAACGAGTGCCTTGACACCCGCATCGCGGACACCATCCCCGTCCCGACCAAAAAACTGGCAGACGCCATCAGCGACACTTGGTCCGGGCGGTATCGCCACGAGGTCCTCGCCAAGCGGGGCGAATCCCCGTAAGGCTGAATGCGCTGCTGTGTTTTTTTGTTTTGAGTGATTTTGAATGTCTCACCCCATCTATGCAATCGGCGACGTCCACGGCCAAATGGGTCAGCTGGACCGGGTCCTGCACCTTATCGAAACCGATGGGGGCAAGGACGCGCATATCGTCTTTCTCGGTGACTATACCGACCGCGGCCCCGACAGTGCGGCCGTGCTCGACACGCTTGTCGATGCACAGGCGCAGGGGCGCAACTGGACGTTCCTCAAGGGCAATCACGACCGCATGTTCGAGTGGTTCATGGAAGTGCCGCCGCGGAGCGATCCGTACATGATGGTATCGCTCTACTGGCTGCACGAACGGCTGGGCGGTGACACGACGCTCGCCTCTTATGGCGTCGACGTGCGCCCCGACCGGCGGGAAAAGGATGTCCACGCCGAGGCGCTCGCCGCCGTGCCGCAATCGCATGTGGATTTCCTGCGCGCCCTGCCGCTGACCTTTGAGACCGACGATGTGTTCTTTGTCCATGCGGGCATCCGGCCCCGGGTGCCCCTGCACCAGCAGGACGAAGAGGACCTGCTGTGGATCCGGCAGGAGTTTCACAACCACCGCAGCCCGCACCCCAAGCTGATCGTGCACGGCCACACGCCCGTGCGCGAGGCGACGCATTACGGCAACCGGGTCAATCTGGATTCCGCTGCAGGCTATGGTGAGCCGCTCACAGCCGCCGTGTTCGAAGGCGACCGCGTCTGGCGGCTGAGCGCGCAGGGCCGCGTGCCGATGGAACCCGCCTACGCCTGAGACCAGTCGAGCACGACCTTGCCCGACGATCCCGACTTCATCGCGGCAAACCCGGCCTCGAAATCCCGCGCGGCAAAGCGGTGGGTGATGACGCCGGACACATCCAACCCGTTCTGCAACATGGCAATCATCTTGTACCAGGTCTCGAAAATCTCGCGGCCATAGACACCCTTGATCGTGATCGCCTTGAACACGATCCGGGACCAGTCCACCGGGGAATGCCCCGGCGGGATGCCCAGCATCGCGATGCGCCCGCCCATCGTCATCGCCTCCACCATCTGGTCGAAGGCGCGGGCGTTGCCCGACATCTCGAGGCCCACATCGAACCCCTGGCTCATGCCGAGGCCCGCGACCACCTCTGCCAGATCCTGCCCGGCCACGTTCACCGGCACCACATCCGCCACATGGGTGGCGAGGCGCAAGCGGTCCGGGTTCACATCCGTGATCACCACATGCCGCGCGCCCACATGCCGGGCAACGGCAGCGGCCATGATCCCGATGGGCCCCGCGCCGGTAATCAGCACATCCTCACCCACCAGATCAAAGGACAACGCGGTATGCACAGCGTTGCCCAGCGGATCGAGGATCGCGCCGATGTCGTCGTCGATCTCGTCCGGCAGGGGCACGACGTTGAACGCGGGCAGGCGCAGATACTGTGCAAAGGCGCCCTGTTCATTCACCCCGATCCCCCGCGTCGCGGGATCAAGGTGGAACTTGCCCGCCCGGCTCTGGCGCGAGGTCTTGCCGATCAGATGCCCCTCGCCCGAACAGCGCTGGCCAAGTGCCAGATCCTGCACGTTAGAGCCGATGTCGACGATCTCACCGGCAAATTCATGGCCGGTGATCAGCGGCGTCGGCACGGTCTGCGCTGCCCACGCGTCCCAGTTCCAGATGTGGATGTCGGTCCCGCAAATCCCAGTCTTCGACACCCGGATCAGAACGTCATCCGGGCCGATCTCGGGCACGGGCGCCTCGACCTGCCACAGGCCCTCGCGCGGGTGCGTCTTTTCCAATGCAATCATCTGGTTCACGACGCCGCCCCCTTTTGCAGGACAAGCCATGTCCACGTCACGCCGCGCACTGCATTGCCCTCCTGCACCGACGCGGTGTCGGTCTGGCGCAGCAGGTGCAGCCCCAGCACGTCGGACTGTTTCAGCGTCGCTTCGGTGTCGATGGGGGCCGTGGGCCGGTCGCGGTGGCCCGGGCCGTGCCGCAGGGACAGCAGCATACGCGCACCCGGTGCCATCAAGGCCGTCAGACGCGACAGGGCGGCGGGCCGGTCGCGCGGGTCGATGTGCTGCCAGACGCCGTTGACGAGGATCAGATCATATTGCCCCCGCACGCCCCTGAGCGCGGGCAGCCGGTCGCGCAGGATCGTGGCGTTGGGCACCCGGCGCATCGTCTCGGCGACAAAGGCTGCGACCGGGTCCACCGCCGTGACGGTATGGCCAAGGGCGGCGCACCATTCCGCGTCGCGCCCACTGCCTGCGCCGACATCAAGCACGCGCACGGGTGCTGCGGGCAACAGATCCCGCACCCCGGCATAGATCGCCTCGGAGGGGACGGCGTTGTATTGTGCGATCAGGGCGGGGGCCTGCGCGGCATAGCCGTCGATTGCGTCAGCGGTCAGGCTCATCCGATCACCCCCAGCGCCCTGCCGACAGTCGCAAAGGCGGCCAGCCCCCGGTCCAGATCAGCACGTGTCAGGGCCGCATTCATCTGCGTCCGGATGCGCGCCTGCCCCTTGGGCACGACCGGGTAGAAAAAGCCGGAGACATAGACGCCTTCGTCAAACAGGCGCGCGGCCATGTCCTGCGCCAGCTGCGCCTCGCCCAGCATCACCGGGATGATCGGATGTTCGCCCGGCAGCAGGTCAAAGCCCAGATCGGTCATCCCCGCACGCCAATAGGCAGCATTGTCGAAAAGCTGGCCGCGCAGGGCGTCGCCGTCTTCGACCAGCCGGATCGCCTCGATCCCGGCGGCAACGATGGCGGGCGGCAGGGAGTTGGAAAACAGGTAGGGCCGCGCCCGCTGGCGCAGCAGGTCGATCACGGGTTGCGGCCCGGCGATATAGCCGCCGATGGCACCCCCCAGTGCCTTGCCCAGCGTGCCGGTCAGGATATCCACATCCACACCGAAATGCGCAGGCGTGCCCGCCCCCTTTGGCCCCATGAAACCGGTTGCATGGCAATCGTCGACCATCACCAGTGCGCCGTATTGCGCAGCCAGCGCGGTGATCTCCGGCAGCCTGGACAGGTAGCCGTCCATGGAAAACACGCCGTCCGTGGCGATCATGATATGCCGCGCGCCATTGGCCTGTGCGGCCTGCAACTGCGCCTCAAGATCGGCCATGTCGGAATTGGCGTAGCGGTAGCGCTGCGCCTTGCACAGGCGGATGCCGTCGATGATCGACGCGTGGTTGAGCGCGTCCGAGATGATGGCGTCCTCGGGCCCCAGCAACGGCTCAAAGAGCCCGCCATTGGCGTCAAAGCAGGCGGCAAAGAGGATCGCGTCGTCCTTGTTCAGGAACGTGGCCAGCCGGTGTTCCAGCGCGCGGTGCAGATCCTGCGTGCCGCAGATGAACCGCACGGACGCCATGCCAAAGCCGTTGCTGTCCATCGCCTCTGCCGCCGCCCGGGTCAGCGCCGGGTGATCGGCGAGACCAAGGTAGTTGTTGGCGCAGAGGTTCAGCACCTCGCGGTCGCCCACGCGCGTCCGCGCGCCCTGCGGTGCTGTGATCAGGCGCTCACGCTTCAGCATCCCGTCCGCTTCGATCTGCGCGAGCGTGTCGGTGACATGGGCGAGAAACGCGTGGGTCATGGGGATGCTCCTTTGCCAGAGCATCTAACATATGGGATACGATTCCGAAATAGAGGATTTCGTGATACCGGACAAAAATCCGTTACAACGGATGATCAGGCGTCGTGTACGATCAGGAACACGCGGCTGGGCCGGTCTGCGGTGATCGCGTGGGGCACGTCGGCGGCATAACGCAGGGTGTCGCCCTGCCGCGCGGCCTCGGACATGCCGCCGCTGGTGACCTCGACCTTGCCCTCGATCACGGTCAGCTGTTCGCGCGCGCCGCGCCGGTGCGGCTGACTGTCGAGAACGCCACCTTCGGCCAGCCGCAGCTCGTAGACCTCGTGCCGCCCGGCGTCTTCGGGGGCGGACAGGATGCGGATCGTGCAGCCGGTGCCGCGGTTGTCGATGCTGGGCACATCCTTGGCCCGAAGCACCTCGATCCCGCCTGCGCCGCTGTCCTCGAGCAGGCCGGCGAAATCCACCTGCAGGGCGCGCGTCAGGTTCCAGAGCGTCGCGATGGTGGGCGAGCTTTCGCCGCGCTCGATCTGGCTGACCATCGACCGGCTCACGCCCGACAGTTTGGCCACGGCGTCCAGGTTGAGGCCCTGCGCCTGGCGGGCGTCTTTCAGCCTTGCGGGCAGGCGTGCGAGTATAGCGTCGGTATCATCCGTCATAACGGATAGGTGTACGTGCCGTTGCGTCCGCGTCAAGGGCCAAGGGCTGACTCCGGCCCACGCAGCGGGCATGGTGGGGCCAAAGGAGACACCCCATGACCCATGATATCGTTATCCTCGACGGCGCGCGCACCGCCATTGGCACATTCGGCGGCGCGTTGGCCGCCACCCCGCCCATCGACCTTGGCACCGTGGCTGCCAAGGCGGCGCTGGAGCGGTCGGGCGTCGAGGGCGGACAGGTCGGGCACGTGTCGTTTGGCCATGTGATCAACACCGAACCGCGCGACATGTACCTGAGCCGCGTGGCGTCGATGGAGGCAGGCGTGCCCAACAGCACCCCGGCAATGAACGTGAACCGCCTGTGCGGGTCGGGGGTGCAGGCGATTGTGTCGGTGATCCAGTCGCTGATGCTGGGTGATGCAGCGTTCGGCCTCGCCGGTGGGGCCGAGAACATGTCGCGCAGCCCGTTCATCATCCCCAACCAGCGGTGGGGTCAAAAGATGGGCGATGTCAAGACGCTCGACATGATGCTGGGCGCGCTGAACTGTCCCTTTGGGACGGGGCATATGGGCGTGACGGCGGAGAATGTGGCGTCCGAACACCAGATCACCCGCGAACAGCAGGATGCGTTCGCGATGCAAAGTCAGGAGCGGGCGGCGCATGCCATCGAAGAGGGCCGATTTGCCAGCCAGATCACGCCGGTCGAGGTGCGGGTGAAGCGGGACATGGTCGCGTTCGAGGTCGACGAGCATCCCAAGGCCACGTCGATGGAGGCGCTGGGTGGCTTGCGCGCGGTGTTTCAGAAGGACGGCAGCGTGACCGCCGGCAACGCGTCGGGCATCAATGATGGCGCGGGTGCGGTGGTGCTGGCCACGGCGGACGCGGCGGAAAAGGCCGGGCTGAAACCACGGGCGCGGGTGCTGGGCTACGCCCATGCGGGCGTGCGCCCCGAGGTGATGGGCATCGGCCCGATCCCGGCGGTGCGCAACCTGCTGGACCGGACAGGCCTGTCGCCCGAAGATTTCGACGTGATCGAGTCGAATGAGGCGTTTGCGGCGCAAGCGCTGGCGGTGTCCAAGGACCTCGGCTTTGACCCGGCGCAGGTGAACCCGAATGGCGGCGCGATTGCACTGGGCCACCCGGTGGGGGCGACGGGCGCGATCATCACGGTCAAGGCGATGTACGAGCTGGAGCGTATCGGCGGCTCAAAGGCGTTGATCACCATGTGCATCGGCGGCGGGCAAGGGATTGCGCTGGCGATCGAGCGGATGTCCTGAGGTTAGCGTTGGACTGGGGCGCTGCCCCAGACCCCGTGGTATTTTCGGTCAGAAGAAACGCTAGTACAGTGCCTCGAGGATCAGCACGAGGGTTGTGCCGAAGAGGGTGCCGAGGATCAGCGCCAACACGATCCAGCGCCAGAAGCCGCGGCGTTTGGGGGGCTGGGGGTTGGCCTGGGCGATGAGGGCCTGTTCGACAAGGCGCGGCAGGCGGGGGCCGAAGCGGGTGAGAACGCGGGCGGTCTTGTAGAGGTCGGTGACGATGGCGCGCGGGCCGATGGATTTCTGGATGTAGTCGGTCACGACCGGTGAGGCGACCTGCCAGATGTTGATGTTGGGGTTGAGGGAGCGGGCGACACCCTCGACCACCACCATGGTACGTTGCAGCAGGATCAATTCGGTCCGGGTTTCCATACCGAAGCGTTCGGTCACCTCGAAGAGGTAGGCGAGCAGGCGGCCCATGGAAATCTTGGAGGCGTCCATGCCAAAGATCGGCTCGCCCACCGCGCGCAAGGCGCGGGCAAATTCGTCCACGTCGCGGTCGGCGGGGACATAGCCCGCCTCGAAATGCACCTCGGCCACGCGTTTGAAATCCTTGCGGATAAAGCCGAACAGGATCTCGGCGTAGACGCGGCGGGTGTATTCATCGATGTGGCCCATGATGCCGAAATCGTAGGCGATGATGTCCCCGTTGGCGGCGATCTTGAGGTTGCCCTGATGCATGTCGGCGTGGAAAAAGCCGTCGCGCAGGGCGTGCAGCAGGAACAGGCGCAGCACCCGTTCGCTGAGGTCGCGGCGGTCGTGGCCTGCGGCGTCGATGGCGTCGTTGTCGCCCATGGACACGCCATCGGCCCAGCCCAGCGTCATGACGCGGCGCGCGGAATAGTCCCAGCGGATTTGCGGGAGGGTAAAGCCCTGATCATCCTTGGTATTTGCGGCAAACTCGCCGGCGGCGGAGCTTTCCAGCCGCAGGTCCAGTTCACCCTGCACGACGCTGTCGAAATGTTCGATCACATCCGTGGGGCGCAGACGGCGGGCGCCGGGGGCGAACACCTCGACAAACCTGGCGGCGAAGTAGAACGCATCGACGTCCCGCCGGAAGGCGCGTTCGACGCCGGGGCGCAGCACCTTGACCGCGACCTCTTCGCCGCTGCCTGCGAGCCGGGCCTTGTGCACCTGCGCGATGGAGGCGGCGGCGACCGGTTCGCTGAATTCGGAAAACAGGGTGTCGATGGGCGCGCCAAGTTCCTTTTCGACCTCGGCCTTGGCTTCTTCGATGGAAAACGGTGGCAGCTTGTCCTGCAACACGCGCAGTTGCTGCGCGACCTCGGGGCCGACCACGTCGGGGCGGGTCGACAGGACCTGCCCGAACTTGATGTAGGCCGGGCCCAGCGCCTGCAGCGCGCGGGTGGCGGGGGGCATGTTGGGATCGCCCTTTTCGCCCAGCCAGGCAAAGGGTTTGGCCAGCACCTTGGCGACAAAGCGCAAGGGCTTGGGCGCGTCGAACGCGTCCAGAATGACGTTCATCGCGCCGGTGCGTTCGAACGTGGCCCCGGTGCGGATCAGCCGTATGATGTTGTGGGGGCCGCGCAAACTAGATCTTCCACCCCGAATGCAGACAGGCGATGCCAAGGCTGAGATTGCGGAATTTGGCGTTTTCAAAGCCCGCGACCCGCACCATGCGCAGGAACGTGTCCTGATCGGGGAACTTGCGGATGCTTTCCACCAGGTACTGGTAGCTGTCGCGGTCGCCCGCGATTATCTGGCCCATGCGGGGGATCACGTTGAAGCTGTAGAGATCGTAGAGCTTTTGCAGGCCGTCATTGGGCAACTGGCTGAATTCCAGCACCATCAGACGCCCGCCGGGCTTGAGCACGCGATACGCCTCGTTCAGGGCGTCCTGCGGGCGGGTCACGTTCCGGATGCCAAAGCTGATCGTGTAGACGTCAAACGTGTTGTCGTCGAAGGGCAGCGCCATGGCGTCGCCCACGACCCAGTCGAGGCTGTCGCCCATCGCTTCGGCCTCGGCGCGCTTGCGGCCTTCGACCAGCATCGGTTCGGTCAGGTCCAGGACGGTGGCGTGGCCGTGGCCTGCGCGCTTGAGGAACTTGAAGGAGATGTCACCCGTGCCGCCCGCCACATCGAGCAGTTTTTGACCTGCGCGGGGGGCGAGCCAATCCATCATCGCCTCTTTCCACAGGCGGTGGATGCCGACGCTCATCACGTCATTCATGACGTCGTAGCGGGACGCGACGGAGTTGAACACGCCCTGCACGCGCCCTGCCTTTTCGCTTTCGGGGATGTCGGTAAAGCCGAAATGCGTCTTGTTTTCAGGGCTTTCAGTCATGCAAACGGTCCAATTGCGTCTTTGTCATGTCTCATTTGTCGTAAATGACCTGAGGGACAAGACGCATTTCGTCAATCGGCGCAAAGGACGCAGGGCATGTATCTTACTCTCGCTATCGCGGCTGTCTTCTGGATCGGTGCGTGGTTTGTCACGCGCAAATTGCGCAGCTTTGTGGGCGGGATGAACGCGCCCCGCGACATCCGCGAGGAAGAGTCGTTGACCAAACGCGTTGCCATGGCGGGCTTTGGTGTGCTGTCGCCGATGGGCAACCCGCAAGAGAACCTTGCCACGGTGTTCAAGTTCGGCCGCAAGGATGGACGCACCGACGGATCGGCGACGGTGTTTCAGGCCACCGCCGGGTGGCGGTATGGCTTTATCCTCGTTGTTCCGCTGTTGGCCTGGTTCGCAGTCTACATCGAATCCCAAACGAATCTTGGCGGGCAGACGCCGTACAATTTCTACCTGATGGTTGCAGGGGTGATGCTGTACACCGGCGTCTATATCTGGCGCTTTCGGCTGGTGATCGACGGCATCGACATGACCTGCACATCGCACCTGCTGATGACGCGCCACTTTGACCTGACCAAACTGACCCGCGCCGAGACGAAACAGGACGGCTACACGCTGTATTTCGAGAACACGCGCAAGATCGCGATCCCCCGCTTTCTCGAAGGGCATGACCTGCTGCGGGATTTCCTGATCGGTCAACTGGAGGATAACGGGCACTGAACATCGCGACCTTTCGCAGACCAACTCTTGAACGGCACCGGAGCGGGATATAGCGTCGCGCCTGAGGGCAAGGTCGGTCAAAGCCAAAGCGGTGCGCTACAATGTTACAGAATATGTTTGAAGCCCTGCGGGTTCTGGCGGGCCTGTTCGCAGCCTACCCAATCCCCTTTGCCATCAGCACAGTCATTATTGTTACTGCGCTTTATTACAAATGGGTGTGGATGGGTCGTGCCGGCAAAAACGCGATCAAGAATAATTATGCCGGCTGGAAGGTCGATGGCGCAGTCGACACTGCCCAGCGCCTCGTAATGCGCCCAGTCAAGATCCGACGCACCGGAATATGGACGCTCCTTTTCTTTGGCGGTGGCGCATTGTTTTTTGCTTTGGTCAGCATTCCGAACGGAGATATGGGGCGCGAGCAGTGGTTTGCCTTTGCCGCCATGATCGTATTTTCGATCGGTGCTGTCTGGCTCATTCTGATGTCCTTCAACCGCATCACCTTTGACGGAGAGGTGTTTACACGGGTGGGCGTTTTGGGCCGCAACACTGCCATGCGGGTCGATACGCTGACCGACGTACGCCCGATTGGCAAGACAATTGCAGGCGGCGTATTTTTGGACTTCGAAGGCGGTGAAAAGCTGCGCGTGCCGGCCAACATGTCGGGATATCGGCAGTTGCTGGAAATCCTGACGCAACACCAGCCGAAACTACGCATGCTTGTTCGCGCCTATGCGAATGCCGCCCAAAGGCAGCTTTGAATGCCCGAACTGCCCGAAGTTGAAACCGTCCGCCGGGGGCTGACGCCCGCGATGGAGGGGGCGGTGATTGCGCGGGCGGATGTGAACCGGCCCGATCTGCGCTGGCCGTTTCCGGCGGGGATGGCGGACCGGCTGACCGGCGCCACGGTCGAGCGGTTGCGGCGGCGGTCCAAGTATATCCTGGCCGATCTCGACACAGGCGAGACGCTGCTGGTGCATCTGGGCATGTCGGGGCGCATGACGGTGTCCGGCGATCCGTTGGGGCGGTTCGTGCACGACCATCCGGCGGCGGAGAAACATGACCACGTGGTCCTGCATATGGGCAACGGGGCGCGCATCACCTTTAACGATCCGCGCCGGTTTGGCGCGATGGACCTGATGGACACCGCCACCGCAGAGCAGCACAAGCTGCTGGCCGTTCTGGGCCCCGAACCGCTTGGCAACGATTTTCACGAGGCGCATCTGATCGCGGCGTTCAGGGACAAGAATACGCCCGTCAAGCCCGCCCTGCTGGATCAGAGAATCGTCGCCGGGCTCGGCAATATCTACGTTTGCGAGGCGCTCTTCCGTTGCGGCATCTCGCCGACGCGCAAGGCGGGGCGGATCGGCAAGGCGCGGGTTGCGGCGCTTGTCCCAATCATCCGGCAGGTCCTTGCCGATGCGATCGAGGCGGGCGGATCATCGCTGCGCGATTTCCGGCAAGCCGATGGGGAGCTTGGATATTTTCAGCACCGCTTTGACGTCTATGGCCGCGAGGGCGAGGTCTGTCGCACCGATGGCTGTGGCGCGCCGATTGCGCGGATCGTGCAATCGGGCCGGTCGTCTTTCTACTGCAGGTCGTGCCAAACATAGGTTGATTGACGCCCCGTGCGTGATAAGCACGAAGGTCACATACAACGACAGAAAGCGCATCCATGGCCTACGAGACGATCATCCTCGACGTCGAAGACCACATTGCCAAAATCACCCTGAACCGACCCGACGCGCTGAACGCGCTGAATGACCAGCTGATGACAGAACTGGCGGACGCCATGGCGGGCTGTCAGGCCGACAGCAAGGTGCGCTGCATCGTTCTGACCGGCTCGGAAAAAGCATTTGCCGCTGGCGCCGACATCGCGATGATGAAGGACAAGTCCTATGTCGAGGTGTTCACCGAGGACCTGTTCGGCCCGGAAACGGACGCCATTGTGCGTGTGCGCAAACCGGTGATTGCCGCGGTGAGCGGCTATGCGTTGGGCGGGGGCTGCGAGCTGGCGATGATGTGCGATTTCATCATCGCGTCGGAAACCGCCAAATTCGGCCAGCCCGAGATCAATCTGGGCGTCATGGCCGGGATCGGCGGCACGCAACGCCTGACCAAGGCGGTGGGCAAGGCCAAGTCGATGGACATGAACCTCACGGGCCGTTTCATGGGCGCCGAAGAGGCGGAGCGGTCGGGGCTGGTGAGCCGCGTGGTGCCGACCAAGAAGCTGATGGAAGAAGCGCTGGGTGCCGCCGAAAAGATCGCGGAAAAATCCATGGTGTCGGTCATGGCCGTGAAGGAAGCGGTGAACCGGTCGTTCGAGACGCCGCTGCGCGAGGGTCTGCTGTTTGAACGGCGCGTGTTCCATTCGCTGTTCGCGACCGAAGACCAGAAGGAAGGCATGGCCGCCTTCCTTGAAAAGCGCGAGGCGCAGTTCCGCGACAAGTGAGGTGTGGACAGGGCGCTGCCGCCCTGCCCTGATTGCGTCAGGTCTGGTTGGCGCCGCGCATCTGACGGATAGAGGCGCGAATCTTGCGCCAGTCCGCCGCGATGGTCTGCTTGCCCTCTTCGGTTGCGGCACGGGCGCGTTGCGCGGCCTCCGCCTCGGCCTTGTCACCATGCGTGCGATAGAGGGCGCGGGCATGCTGGGAAATGGCCATGGGTTGCATCATGTCATCCTCCGGTGTTGCGTGCGTGTCGCCCATCATAACACGTTTTGCCGCAGGTTTGGCGACATAGGCCAAGCCATGCCAACGGGGTCGTTGACTCGGTTTCGGAATCCGCCTATGCGCACGGCTTCTGTAACTACCGCACCAATCATTGGGACGAGATAATCATGGCAAATTCGCCTCAGGCCAAAAAGCGGGCCCGTCAAAACGAAAAACGCTTTGCAATCAACAAGGCGCGCCGTTCGCGGATCCGCACCTACCTGCGCAAGGTCGAAGAGGCGATTGCCTCGGGTGACAAGGACGCAGCGAACACCGCCCTCAAGGCAGCGCAACCCGAACTGATGCGGGGCGTCAGCCGGGGGGTGTATCACAAAAACACTGCTTCGCGCAAAATGTCGCGTCTCTCGGCCCGGGTGAAATCACTCGGCTGATTCCCTCATGACGAGACGATTAAAAGCGCGGCAGTGATGCTGCGCTTTTTTCGTTTTTTCCATGAAAACAAGGGGTGCATCGATTCTTTGCAAACAAAGCCCGAGTCAATAATGAAGTTGTGTGGACGGCCCGCAGACGAACTTGCTACCTCTGTCTTGCGACTCGTGTCGCCTTGGGGGGACAGGCCAACCATCGGGGTTTCAGGACTTCGATCTAAGGTTGGGACAGGGACAATGGCAACGGACCTGTGATTGGCAAAGACGAAGTCATTCGTCAGCCGACCTGTCAATAAATGTTTGGTGTGCGGAAGGCACTTGGGTCCTTGCTGGGGGAGTTTGTCCCGGCCAGGTGGGGTGCACTATCTGTTTTTATCCGAATGGATCGGACTCGTGCCTTAGGCAACGGGATGAGTTCGGTCGGCCTGAGTTCACATACAGCCCGGTGCGCGGGCCAAAGGGAAAACGGTAAGGCAGAAAGGACGGTATATTCGAATGACGCAAGAAAAATGGGGACAACTGCGCAAACGGTTGCTCAAGACAGTAGGCCAGAACAACTATACAACATGGATCGAGCCCCTGACGTTTCGGGATTTGAAGGATGGCGTGGCGACGTTTGATGTGCCCACCAACTTCATGGGCAATTACGTCAGCCAGAACTTTTCCGATCTGATCCTGCATGAATTGAAATCCGAGGACGGGACCATCCGCCGATTGAGCTTTGCCGTGCCTGCCAACAAACAGGCCAAACCGACCGCCGCCGTGACCCAACCCACACCGACCGTGGCGCAGGCCCTGGGGCCCAAGCCCGCGCATTCGCTGCTGTCTGCCGCACCGCTGGATCGCCGGTTTACCTTTGACAGCTTTGTGGTGGGCAAGCCGAACGAACTGGCCCATGCCGCCGCCAAGCGCGTCGCCGAAGGCGGGCCGGTCACGTTCAATCCGCTGTTTCTGTACGGCGGCGTCGGGCTGGGCAAGACGCACCTGATGCACGCGATTGCCTGGGAATTGCAGACGCGCCGCCCGGACCTGAATGTGTTGTACCTGTCTGCCGAGCAGTTCATGTACCGTTTCGTGCAGGCGTTGCGGGACCGCAAGATGATGGATTTCAAATCCATCTTTCGGTCGGTCGATGTGCTGATGGTCGATGATGTGCAGTTCATCGCCGGCAAGGACAGCACGCAGGAAGAGTTCTTTCACACGTTCAACGCGCTGGTCGACCAGAACAAGCAGATCATCATCAGCGCCGACCGCGCCCCCGGTGAGATCAAGGACCTGGAGGACCGGGTGAAATCGCGCCTGCAATGCGGTCTGGTCGTCGATCTGCATCCCACCGACTATGAGCTGCGGCTGGGTATCCTGCAGTCCAAGGTCGAGCAGCAGATGGCCACGTATCCTGACCTGCGGGTCGAGGACGGCGTGCTGGAATTCCTCGCCCTGCGCATCTCGACCAATGTGCGCGTGCTCGAAGGGGCGCTGACCCGGCTCTTTGCCTTTGCATCGCTGGTGGGTCGCAAGATCGACATGGACCTGACCAATGACTGTCTGGCCGATGTGCTGCGCGCGTCCGAACGCAAAATCACCGTCGAAGAGATCCAGCGCAAGGTGTCGGAGCATTACAATATCCGGCTAAGCGACATGATCGGGCCCAAGCGCCTGCGCAGCTATGCGCGGCCCCGGCAGGTTGCGATGTATCTGTGCAAGCAGCTCACCTCGCGGTCGCTGCCCGAGATTGGCCGCCGCTTTGGCGGGCGGGACCACACGACGGTGATGCACGGCGTGCGCCGGATCGAGGAACTGCGCCAGTCCGACGGTCAAATCGCCGAAGACCTGGAGCTGCTGCGCCGCTCGCTCGAGGGGTGATACGGCGAAGTTCCATGGAAACGGGGCGTCCTTCTGGGCGCCCTTTTTACATGTGCCGGTCTTCTTCGCCGCGCAGCGCGTCGGAAACAAAGGCGTCCGGATCCACGGTAAAGGACTGGTACAGTTTGAAATGCGATGTGTCGCGGTAGTCCACCTCCGACAGGCCGTGGCGCGTCACCTGCAGCACGCGCGCGTCGGGGGTCGCCATCAGGATCGGCGAATGGGTCGCCATGATCACCTGAGAAGTCGCTGACCGCTGCACGCCATCGAGAATACGCAACAGCTCCAGCTGTCGCCGGGGGGACAGCGCGCTTTCGGGTTCGTCCATGAAGTAGATGCCCTGACGCGACATGCGCTCTTCGAAGAACCGCACAAATCCTTCGCCATGGCTCCACGATAGGAAATCCGGGCCCTGGCGGCCAACTTCGCGGGCAACATCGTCGAGGTGCCGGGCCACGGAGAAAAAGGACTCGGCCTTGAAGAACCATCCGTCGGTGACCTTGGGCAACCAGCCGGCCCGCAGCACATCGGCGAGCAGCGCGCCGCTCTTGTCGATTGCCGTGGAATGATCGACCGGGCGGTACCCCTTGCCGCCGCCAGCCTCATCATAGCCGCTGAGCGCGGCGATCGCCTCAATCAGGGTCGATTTTCCGGTGCCGTTTTCACCCACGATGATGGTCACCGGCGTCGTGAACCGCAGCTCGAAGTCGGGGGCCTGCAACCACGGTGTGTCGAACGGATATCCGGCCTTGTCGGCAAGCTCGGGCTGCAGGACGGTCAGGCGCTGGAGAAAGGGCGCGGGCAGCTTTGTGTCGGTCTTGCGTCTGGCCATCTGTGGTTGCCCTGAATGATCCGGTGCGTCGGCGTTTGATCTGGCTGGTATGAAAGACATGGTTGTTTTTTGAAGGCAACGGCCCGCGATGATCTTGACGGTCAGGCGCGGGCGCTGGACAAGCAATAAAATGCTTGTGAACGGTGGGCTTTGGGCTAGGGTGCCGATCCCAGCCGTGTGGTGGGCCCGGCAAACTGGTGGGGAGAGGGACAGATGAAGATCAGTGTGGAACGCGGTGTGCTGCTCAAGGCCGTGGCGCAGGCGCAATCAGTGGTCGAACGGCGCAACACCATCCCGATCCTGGCCAATGTCCTGATCGAGGCCGAAGGGTCCGATGTGACCTTTCGCGCGACGGACCTGGATATCGAGGTGGTCGACAAGGCCCCCGCTCAGGTCGAGCGGGCAGGCTCCACCACCGTTGCCGCCACCACGCTGCACGAGATTGTCCGCAAGCTGCCCGACGGGGCGCTGGTCACGCTGAACGCCGATATTGCGGCGGGGCGTCTGACGGTCGAAGCGGGGCGCTCGAATTTTTCGCTGGCGACGCTGCCCAAGGAAGACTTTCCGGTGATGGCATCGTCGGAATACGCGTCGAATTTTTCGGTTGCGGCGCCGCAGCTGCGCCGCCTGTTCGACAAGTCGAAATTCGCGATATCGACGGAGGAGACGCGGTACTATCTGAACGGCGTCTACATGCATGTGTGCGAGGGCGAGGACGGCAAGTCGCTGCGCTGTGTGGCGACGGATGGACACCGATTGGCCCGTATCGACAGCACGCTGCCCGAAGGGGCGGCAGATATGCCCGGCGTGATCGTGCCGCGCAAGACGGTGGGTGAGCTGCGCAAGCTGCTGGACGATGACGAGATGCAGATCGCGGTGAGCGTGTCGGAGACCAAGGTGCGCTTTGCAACGCCGGACATCACGTTGACGTCCAAAGTGATCGACGGGACGTTTCCCGACTACACCCGCGTGATCCCGGTGGGCAACACCCGCAAGCTGGAAGTGGACGCGAGCGATTTTGCCAAGGCGGTGGACCGTGTGGCGACCGTGTCGTCGGAACGGTCGCGCGCGGTAAAGCTGGCGCTGGACGAGGACCGTCTGGTGCTGAGCGTGAACGCGCCTGACAGTGGTGCTGCCGAAGAAGAGCTGGCCGTGGCCTATGGCGATGAGCGGCTGGAGATCGGGTTCAACGCGAAATACCTGCTCGAGATCGCGAGCCAGGTGGATCGTGAGAACGCGGTGTTCATGTTCAACTCTTCCGGCGATCCCACGCTGATGCGCGAAGGCAACGACCAATCGGCGATCTATGTGGTCATGCCGATGCGTGTTTAAGATTTTTCGGCGAAAAATCTTGCCTCCGGCGGTGGTATTTTTGGTCAGAAGAAACGAGGGGCAGGGGTGACGCTGTCCCTTTCGTCTTTGACGCTATCGCATTTTCGATCGCACAAGGTGGCGCGTTTGTCTCTGGATGCGCGCCCGGTGGCGATTTACGGGCCCAACGGTGCGGGCAAGACCAATGTGTTGGAGGCTGTGTCGCTGTTGTCCCCCGGGCGGGGGTTGCGGCGGTCATCGGCGGAGGACATGACGCGGCGGCCCGAGGCTGTTGGTTGGAAAGTCACCGGCGTATTGCGGTCGCTGGCGCAGGTGCACGAGGTCGAGACCTGGTCCGAAGCAGGTACGGCGCGGCAGGTGCGGATTGACGGCAAGGCGGCGGCGCAGACGGCACTTGGGCGCATTGCGCGGGTGCTGTGGCTGATCCCGTCCATGGACCGGTTGTGGATCGAAGGGGCCGAGGGGCGGCGCCGGTTTCTGGATCGGATGACGCTGAGTTTCCTGCCTGATCACGCGCAGCTGTCGCTAGATTATGACAAGGCGATGCGGGAGCGGAACCGCCTGCTCAAGGACATGGCGCGGGACGGGCATTGGTACGCGGGGTTGGAAAGGCGGATGGCCGAGACAGGTGTCGCGATCCATGCCAACCGGTTGCTGGCGCTGCGTGATCTGGCAGAGGCGCAGAGCGGTACGCAGACAGCCTTTCCCGCGGCGGAGTTGACGTTGCTGCCCGGCGAGTTGGGGATGCCGGACACGGTGGAAGGCGCAGCGCAGGCGTTGGCGGAGGGCCGGGCGCGCGATCTGGCGGCCGGGCGGACATTGATGGGACCGCATCGGGCGGACCTGTACGGTGTCTATGCGGCCAAAGGTGTCCCTGCAAAGGAGTGTTCGACAGGCGAGCAGAAAGCGCTGCTGGTGTCGCTGATCCTTGCCAACGCGCGGGCGTTGGCGCGGGATTTCGGCGCGCCACCGCTGCTGCTGCTGGATGAGGTGGCGGCGCATCTGGATGCGGATCGGCGCGCGGCGCTTTATGATGAGATATGTGCGCTGGGGGCGCAGGCTTGGATGACCGGCACCGGGCCAGAGCTGTTCGACACGTTGGGCGACCGGGCGCAATATCTGCATGTGACCGAGACGGACGGCGTCAGCGCGGCTGTGCAGGTATGACGCTGTCGCCCTTTGACATCGCGCTTTATGCAGCGGCGCTGGCGGTGCTGTTCCTCACGCCCGGGCCTGTGTGGGTTGGGCTGATCGCGCGCAGCCTGTCGGGCGGGTTTCATGCGGCATGGCCACTGGCGATTGGTGTGGTGATCGGGGATGTGCTTTGGTCGTTGCTGGCGATCTTTGGCATCACGTGGATCCTGTCGCTGTATGGGGGCATTCTGGCGGTGCTGAAATGGGTGGCTGCTGGCGTGTTCATCCTGATGGGCGTCGCCGTGATCCGCAGCGCCGACAAGACCATCGGTGCGGACAGCAGCCTGACCCGGCCCGGCATGTGGGCGGGGTTTGTCGCGGGCCTTGCCGTGATCCTCGGCAATCCCAAGGCGATCCTGTTCTATATGGGGATGCTGCCAGGGTTCTTTGACCTCACGCGGCTGACGGCGTGGGATGTGGGCATGATCGTGGCGCTGTCGGCGCTGGTGCCACTGGTGGGGAACCTGGGCATGGCCGTGTTCATCGACCGGGCGCGGCGGCTGGTGTCGTCGCCGGGGGCGCTGCGGCGGATGAACCTGAGCGCTGGGGCGCTTCTGATCCTTGTGGGGGTCGTGATCCCGCTTACCTGAGCCAAGCGCGCAGATACGTCACCAACCGGTCCTGCGCCTGCGATGAGGCGTGCAGCGCGCAGAATTGCAGCGACATGGCCTGAATCAGAAACGCCTGTATCCCCTCGGCCAGCAACTCGGGCGGCAGGTCACTGCGCTGCGCCGTCCATTTGGCAAACAGGCGGAACTGACGTTCGAAAGTTCGGGCAATCGGCCCGATCTCCGTCACGCCTGCAGCACCGCTGTATCGCAGTATCACGTCGAACACGTACCGCTCGGACGTCATGAAGGTGATGAGCGGCGCGAGTGCGTCGGCCATGGCTTCGGGGGTGTCGGGCACAGGGGCTGCGTCGAGCGCGTCAAAAATGCCGTCCATCTCGGCACCCAGGAGCTGGTCCATCAGCGCGTCCTTGTCTCGGAAATGAGCAAAGAAGGTGCCTTTGGCGACGCCTGCGCGCTGCACGACCTCTTCGACGCGCAACCCTTCGTAGCCTGAGGTAGCCACGACAGCTTTGGCGGCGTCAATCAGCTTGGCGCGGGTTTTGAGGGTACGGGCCTGGATCGGTTTGTTCATGACACCTGTTTTGGCAGAAAACTTGACCATGGTCAAATTATATATTGACCATGGTCAATTTTTGATTCTATAGAACTGACCATGGTCAATTTAATACATATGGAGCCTCACATGACACCGAAACGCATTACCATCCTCGACGGTCACCCCGGCGCACAGTCGCTGTCGCGCCGCTTTACCGAAACCTATGCCGCCGCCGCGACGGACGCCGGGCATGACGTCCGCCTGATCCGCCTGTCGGACCTCGAATTCGATATGGATTTCGGCGATGGCGGGTACGCCAACTGGAAACCACTTGAGCCGCAGATCGAAGCGGTGCTGGACGATCTGGAATGGGCCGATCACGTGGTCATGTCCACGCCGATCTGGTGGGGCGGGCTGCCGGCCAAGCTCAAGGGGTTGCTCGACCGTATCCTGCTGCCCGGGCGCGCCTATGACACGCGCAACCTCAACAAGATGGGCATGCCGTCGCCGCTGTTCACGGGCAAGACGGGGCGGATCATCCTGACCTCCGACAGCCCGCGCTGGTTCATGCGCGTGGCCTACGGCAGCGCGATCCTGCGGCAATTGTCCAAGCAGATATTCGGCTTTGTCGGGATCAAGCCGACACGGTTCACCTACTTTGCCGGGGCCAGCCACCCCAAAGACGGGCTGGTCGAACGCTGGACCCGCGAGGTGCAGAAAATCGGCGCGCAGGCGGTATGACGAAAGACGCGCGGCGGAACCGTTAAACCCTTTCGCCGCGCCACAAAATCTTGTGTCAGTTGCGTGACATTGTCGCGGAAAAACCGTATATTTGGGGCCAGAATACAAAGGGCCCATAAATGGCAGATAACGAGCAAGCGCCCGAAGATTATGGCGCAGATTCCATCAAGGTTCTCAAAGGGTTGGAAGCGGTGCGCAAGCGCCCGGGCATGTATATCGGTGACACCGATGACGGCAGCGGCCTGCACCACATGGTTTACGAGGTCGTGGACAACGGCATCGACGAGGCGCTGGCAGGCCACGCGGACGCGGTAACGGTCACAATTCACGACGATTCCAGCGTGTCGGTCAGCGACAACGGGCGCGGTATTCCGGTCGGTATCCACGAGGAAGAGGGCGTGTCGGCGGCCGAGGTCATCATGACCCAGCTGCACGCGGGCGGTAAGTTCGACAGCAACTCCTACAAGGTGTCGGGCGGTCTGCATGGCGTGGGTGTGTCGGTGGTCAACGCGCTGTCCGATTGGCTCGAGCTGCGCATCTGGCGCGACGGCAAGGAACATGTGGCTCGGTTTGAAGGCGGCTTTACCGCCAAGCACCTCGAGGTCGTGGGCGACTCGAACGGGCACACCGGGACCGAAGTGCGGTTTCTCGCCTCAACCGACACGTTTTCCAACCTCGAATACTCCTTTGACACGCTGGAAAAGCGGCTGCGCGAACTGGCGTTCCTGAATTCGGGCGTGCGCATCATTCTGGTGGATGAACGGCCCGTCGAACACCTGCGGTCCGAGCTGTTCTACGAGGGTGGGGTCAAGGAGTTCGTCAAGTATCTCGACCGCTCCAAATCCTCCGTCATGCCCGAGCCGATCTTTATCACCGGCGAGCGGGACGAGATCGGCGTCGAGGTCGCGATGTGGTGGAATGACAGCTATCACGAGAATGTTCTGCCCTTTACCAACAACATCCCGCAACGCGATGGCGGCACGCATATGGCGGGCTTTCGCGGGGCGCTGACGCGGACGATCAACAACTACGCCCAGACCTCCGGCATCGCGAAAAAGGAAAAGGTGAGCTTTACCGGCGACGACGCGCGCGAGGGGCTGACCTGTGTGCTGTCGGTCAAGGTGCCGGACCCCAAGTTCAGCAGCCAGACCAAGGACAAGCTGGTGAGTTCCGAGGTGCGCCCGGCGGTCGAGGGGCTGGTGAACGAGAAGCTCGCCGAGTGGTTCGAGGAGAACCCGAACGAGGCGCGGATCATCGTGGGCAAGATCATCGAGGCCGCCATGGCCCGCGAGGCGGCGCGCAAGGCGCGCGAACTGACCCGGCGCAAGAACCCGATGGACATGAACTTCCTCAGTTCCAAGCTGAAGGATTGTTCCGACAAGAACCCCGCCAACACCGAGATTTTTCTGGTGGAGGGCGACAGTGCCGGCGGGTCCGCCCAGACGGGACGCGACCGCAAGACGCAAGCCATCCTGCCGCTCAAGGGCAAGATCCTGAACGTGGAACGCGCGCGGTTCGACCGGATGCTGAGTTCGCAGGAAATCGGCAACATGGTCATGGCGCTGGGGACCGGGATCGGGCGGGACGAATTCGATATCTCCAAGCTGCGCTACCACAAGATCGTTATCATGACGGACGCCGACGTGGACGGCGCGCACATCCGGACACTGCTGCTGACGTTCTTTTACCGGCAGATGCCGGAGCTGATCGAAGGCGGCTACCTCTATATCGCGCAGCCGCCACTGTACAAGGTCGCGCGCGGCAAGTCCGAGGTGTACCTCAAGGACGAGGCGGAGATGCAGGATTACCTGATCCAGCAAGGGATCGAAGGGGCGATGCTGCGGCAGGGCAATGGCGAGGAAATCGTCGGTCAGGACCTTGTGCGTGTGGTGGACGAGGCGCGGCAGTTGAAACGCATCCTCGATGCGTTCCCGACGCATTACCCGCGCCACATCCTGGAACAGGCGGCCATTGCCGGGGCGTTCGTGCCCGGCGCCGTGGATGCCAACCTGCAAGGTGTGGCCGACCACGTGGCCGAGCGGCTGAACCTGATCGCGCTGGAATATGAGCGGGGCTGGCAAGGCCGGATCACGCAGGACAAGGGTGTGCGGCTAGCGCGCATCCTGCGCGGTGTCGAGGAAGTGCGCACGCTGGACGGCCCCATGCTGCGGTCGGGCGAGGCGCGCCGGACCGGCACGTTCACCCAGTCGCTGCAGGACGTCTATGGCCTGCCCGCCACGCTGATCCGCAAGGATCGGGTGCAGTCCATCCTTGGTCCGCTCGACCTGCTGGCCGCCATCCTCGAAGAGGGTGAGCGGGGGCTGAGCCTGCAACGCTACAAAGGTCTGGGCGAAATGAACCCCGACCAGTTGTGGGAAACCACGCTGGACCCGGATGCACGCACGCTGTTGCAGGTGAAGGTCGCGGATATGGCCGAGGCGGATGACCTGTTCACCAAGCTGATGGGCGACGTGGTGGAACCGCGCCGCGAGTTCATTCAGCAAAACGCACTGAGCGTGGAAAACCTGGACTTCTGATGGCCGACGGACACGATAGCCTGCACCGCGCCAAGGTCAGCGATGACGACGCGCTGCAACGTGCCGATGCGTTCCGCGCCCAGATCGCCACCCGCCGGACCGTGCGCGACTATGACCCTGCGCCCGTGCCCCAGGAGGTGATCGAGGCGTGTATTGCCGCCGCGGGCACCGCACCGTCCGGTGCAAACCAGCAGCCCTGGCACTTTGTCGCCGTGCGCGATCCGGAGGTAAAACGGCAAATCCGTGAAGCCGCCGAAGCGGAGGAGCGCAAGTTTTACGAGGGCGGCGCCGGTCAGGATTGGCTCGACGCGCTGGCACCGATCGGCACTGATGCGGACAAACCGCATCTGGAGGATGCCGCCTGGCTGATCGTTGTCTTTGCCCAGCGCTGGGGCACCAAGGACGACGGCACCAAGCAAAAGCACTACTACGTGCCCGAAAGCGTCGGCATCGCCACGGGCATGCTGTTGACCGCGTTGCACCTGTCCGGGCTGGTGACGCTGACGCATACGCCGAACCCGATGGGGTTCCTGCGTGAACTGCTGGGACGACCCGACAATGAAAAGGCCACGATGATCATCGCCGCCGGTCACCCGGCCGAGGATGCGACCGTGCCCAAGATGGCCAAGGTCAAAAAACCACTGACCGAGATCCTGACCATTCGCTAGATGCGACTGGTATCGGTCCTTTATGCGCTGCTGACATTGGCGCTGATGGGCGTGGCGGGGCTGGTGCTGCTGATCGTGCTGCCGAACACGCCGTTGCCGCCCGCGTGGAACCCCATCCAGCCGCTGATCGTCACCGACACGGTCACCCCGCTCACCCGGTTCAAGCTGCAGCGTGCGCTGGCGGATGGGCGCAGTTGCACGACGGCTCTGGCGACCGGGGCCACGTTCCAACCGATGGACGACCTCGTGACCTCGCCCCAATGCGGCATCGTAGATCGCGTGCGGTTGACGGCTGTGGGTACGGCCCGGCTCGCCCCGGTCGAGACCCGCTGCCAGACCGCGCTGCGCACCGCGATGTGGTATCACCACGGGATCAAACCCGCCGCGCAGCGCCATTTTGGCACAGGGGTCAGCGCCGTTGCCCACGCGTCCAGCTACAATTGCCGCCAGATGCGCACGAGCAGCGGCACGGCAACCCGGATGAGCACCCATGCCACCGCCGACAGCATCGACATCTCGGGCGTGACTCTCAGCGACGGGCGCAGCCTGCGCCTCATTAACGGCTGGCCCGCCGCCGACGCCCGCGCGTCGTTCTTTCGCGACCTGCGCGACAGCGCCTGCATGTGGTTTCGCGTGACGCTGGGCCCCGACTACAACCGCCTGCACGCCGACCATTTCCACCTGCAACACACCGGCTGGGGCCTTTGCCGCTAGGCCGCGCCAATTCCCAGACACGGCCATATTTTCGCCCCGCTCAGCCAGCATCATACCCGCGCAGGTAGCAGGGACATACCGCCATGGGACAAGACGTTTTCGCAGAGCGGCTCGCGCGGCTGGGCGCTGAACACGGCCAGCGGGCCGAGGTGCAGACGCAGCAGGCACAAGCCGCGCGTGGGCCGCGCCCGGCTTGGGTGACAAACCTTGGGTATCCCATATCCGTTCTGGGCGCTTGCGTGCTGGGGCTGATTGCCGTCGTCTTGGCGCGCTACGGCATGTACGTGATCGGCGGCGAACCGGACCCGCTGGCCGACCCGGACCTGACGATGGTCATCGACGGCGCGTTGGCCTTTGGCATCGCGTTTGTGCTGCGCATGGCGTTCCATATGACGGACAAGGTGCACCTGGCGGCAAAAACCGTCGGCATCTGGATCGCGCTGACCTGCATGCACAACCTCGTGCACGACTACCCCGCCCTCTGGGCCATGGGCTTCTCCGAGGCGTGGGTCGAACGCACCACCAGCATGACCGAACCCCGGTCATTCTACGTGCGCGGTTACAGCTTTGAGTTCGGCGGCCTGATGGCCGAGGACGCAGGCAAACCCGACAAGGCCGAGATCAAGATCAACCGCTTTTAGGGTCAGGAACCCGCCGACGGGGAATTTCCCTGAACTTTTTCCTTTGTTCCGGCCTGCTTGCTGAATTAACCTTTGGCGCAAGGTCAGAGCCATGGCCAGGTCCAACAAAAGGGAAATACAATGGGCAAACGGGACGATTTGATCGCGCAATACGCGGATGATCTCAAGAAAAAGTGCGGCATGACGCCGGATATGGACCTGCTGACAAAGGTCACGATCGGCTGCGGCCCCGCGATCTACAACGCGGACGCGTCCACCGTGGCGGGCAGCCAGAAGTCCGAGCTGGAGACGGTCAAAGACAACTTTCTCGTCAAGAAGCTGGGCCTCAAGGACGGCCCCGAACTGATGGACGCCATCAATTCGGTGATCGAAACCTACGGCAAATCCGAGCGCAACAAATACCGCGCGGTCGTATATTACATGCTGACCAAGCATTTCGGCAAAGAGTCCGTCTACGGCTGAGTTCGTAAACGACGTATGAATGTGAACGCCCGTTTGTTAAGCGGGCGTTTCTTTATTGGGTCCAATGCAAATCACTCGGGATTTGAATTATCGGGCCTGACGGCGTAGATATGACCTGTCCGACCAGAAGGTCAGACCCAAAATCAACCGATCGTGTGGTGGCTCTGTGGAGTGCGCGTGTGGGTGAGCAAGGGTTCTGGCCATACGGGTCGGAACCCTTTTTCGTTTCAGCCTCAGAACAACGTCAGCACCGTGCCAATGACCGCGCTGCCAATGGCCGCATACCCGCCGTCGATGATGGTCAGACGAAATGGGCGCCCGGCAAAGCCGTAATTCGTCGCCAGCCACGGCACCGACATGAACAGCCCGATGCCAAGGCCGGAGACCAACCCTGCGCCCACCGTGTCGATCCCACTGAGTACGAACACATGCCGCATCATCCCCGCAACAAGGATCGCACCAACGATGCTGGTGATGTAGGGCACCGGGTTCGACCGGTTGGCAGGCTGTCCGCTGTCATCCAGCGCGACGCCCGAAACGGCCATCCACGGCTTGGCCAGCACCGTGTACCACACCGCACCAAAGACGAAGGCCGCCACCCCGGCGGCAATCACCGATAGAAACTCCATCTGTCCCTCCCTTAGGCATTATCCTGCATATAAACGTGCCAGAGGGTTAAGGCCTTGCAAACAGCTTTATGGCGTCACACCCGCCATTTCGCAGACAATCCGCCATTCATCCGCCCTCACGGGTTGCACCGACAGGCGCGAGTTGCGGATCAAAGCCATCTCGGCCAACCGCGGGTCCTCCTTGACCATGGCGAGCGTCACGGGTGTCTTGACCGGGCCGACCGCCTTGATGTCCACGCAGTCCCAGCGTTCATCGTCGGTGGTGCTGTCGGGATGCGCCTCGGCGATCACTTCGACGATGCCCACGACCGCCTTTTCCGACTGCGAGTGGTAAAAGAAACCCCGGTCGCCCACCGCCATCGCGCGCATGAAGTTGCGTGCCTGATAGTTGCGCACGCCGTCCCACTCCTCGCCCACGTCGCCCTTGGCGACCTGCTGATCCCAGCTCCACGTCGAGGGTTCGGATTTGAACAGCCAGTAGTTCATGCGTTCATGACCCGGTTCCACGGCGCGATGCGCACCGCCTCGAACAGGCCCGCCCTGGCATAGGGGTCAGCGTCGGCCCAGGCCTGCGCGGCGGCCATATCCGCAACCTCCAACACGATCAGCGATCCGCAGGGTTTATCATCCGCATCCAGAAACGGGCCGGCCTGACGCACGACGCCGCTGTCCTTGAGGTAAGCGAGGTGATCGGGCCGGTTTTCCAGCCGCACATCAAGCGCGCCGGGCTTGTCCCAGGCCATCAGGGCAAAAAACATGTCATTCCTCCTTTAGGGGGCGGCCCATGAGGCGCGCCGTCGCCGCATGCACATCTATGCGCCCCGCGACCAGATCCGCAACGGCCCGGCACACCGGAATGTCCAACGCACGGGCATCGGCCAGTTGTGCAATGGCCTGCGCGGTCGCCGCCCCTTCGACCGTGATGGTGGTGTCGAAAGCCGTGCCCGCGCCCAACGCCGTGCCGTAGCAGTAGTTGCGCGACTGATCCGACGTGCAGGTCAGCACCAGATCGCCGAACCCGCTCAGTCCCATGAGCGTATCCGGCTGCGCGCCCATCGTCACGGCGACCTGCTGCATTTCGGCAAAGCCGCGGGTCATCAGCGCCGCCCGCGCGCTGGTGCCCAGCCCGGCCCCCATGACCGCACCACAGCCAATGGCGATGACATTCTTGAGCGCGCCGCCCAGTTCGGCCCCAATCACATCCGTGCTTCGATACAGGCGGAGCGTCGGGGTCGACAGCTGCCGTTGCAGCGCGGTGCCCATGGTCTCGTCCGCGCAGGCGAGCGTGAGCGCTGTGGGCAGGCCACGCGCGATATCGTCGGCAAAGCTCGGGCCCGTGAGGACCGCGACATGCCGCGCCTGATCAAGGATACCGCTCGCGCTGCGCCCGCTGGCAACGTCCACGCCTTTGCAACAGGCAACCACCGTTTTGCCCGTGATGTCATGCGTCGCAACGAAGGCCGCCAGTGCCTGCATCGGGACAGCGAGGAGGAGGATATCCGCCTGCAAAACAGTGTCTAACTTGGGCAAAACCGTCAGATCGTCCGGAAATCGATACCCCGGCAAACGCCGGGTGTTTTCCCGCGCAGCCGCCATCTCCGTACACTGTGCAGCGTCCCGCGCCCACAGCGTCACCGGGCCCGTTTCCGCCAGCGCAATGGCCAAGGCGGTGCCAAAAGCCCCGGCGCCGAGGACGGCAATGCTCATGCCTTGGCCCCCTTTTTGCCCGACCCGATCATTGGCGCGCTTTGCGTGTCGAGCGGCATTCGGGGCCGCGCGGACAGGTCCATACCGTCCGGTGCGCGGTGGGGCATCTGTTCGATCGTGGCGGCGGCGATCATCGCGGCGTTGTCAGTGCACAGCGCCAGCGGTGGGGCGAGGAAAGCGGCCGACATCTCGGCACAAACCGTCTCTAACAATAACCGAATGGCCAAATTCGCAGCCACACCGCCCGCAACGCACAGGGTCGGTGTCGTAGGCGTCTCGGCCAGGTAAATCTCCAGCGCGCGCCGGGTCTTGCCACCCAGACTGTCGGCCACTGCCGCCTGAAAGCCCGCCGCGAGGTCGGCCTGCGTCTGCCTTGGCAGACCGCCATATTCCGCGACAACCTCATCCCGCGCGCGCAGCACCGCCGTCTTCAACCCCGAGAAACTCAGGTTGCAATCGGGCTTGTTCAGCAAGGGCCGGGGAAAGGCGAACCGTTTGGGGTCGCCCGCCTGTGCCGCAGCCTCCACCGCCGGTCCGCCGGGCTGGCCCAGACCGATCAGCCGGGCCACCTTGTCGAACGCCTCGCCCGGTGCGTCGTCAATTGTACCGCCGAGCCGGGCAAAGTCGCAGGGCCCGCGCGCGATCAGGAATTGGCAATGCCCACCAGACACCAACAGCATCAGGTAGGGATAGGGCACACCGTCCGTCAGCCGCGGGGTCAGAGCGTGCCCGGCAAGGTGGTTGATCCCGTAGAGCGGCAGGCCAGTGGCCGCCGCCAGCCCCTTGGCCGTCATCACGCCCGACACCACGCCGCCGATCAGGCCCGGGCCACAGGTCACGCCCACGCCGTCCAGCTGCGCCAGCCCGATGCCTGCCGCGTCCAGCGCTGCCTGTACCGCGCTGTCCAACCGTTCGGCGTGGGCGCGCGCCGCGATCTCGGGCACGACGCCGCCGAAATCGGCGTGCAACGCGGTCTGTCCGTGCACATGTGACGACAGCACGTCCATATCGCCGGGCACGCCGCGCACGACGGCTGCGGCGGTGTCGTCACAGCTGCTTTCGATGCCGAGGATGGTGACCGGAGAGGACATGCGGGCGCTTGCGTTGCGTAAAGGACCCGCGCGGGGTATCACCCTGCCTCGTGTCAAACAATCCATCCGCGCCCCCTTTTCCACTGCTGATGACCCGCCCGATGATGGCGAGCCGCGCGTTCGTGGACAGCCTGCCCGAGGCGTTGGCGGACTGCGTGGACGCGATCCTGACGCCGCTCTTGCGGATCGAGCCGACGGGGGTGGACGTGTCGCTTGCCCCGTCGGACGCCGTCATCTTTTCCTCCGGAAACGGTGTGCGGTTTGCGCCGGACGGTGCTGGGCGGGTGGCGTATTGCGTCGGTCCCGCGACCACGCGGGCCGCGCTGGATCGCGGGTGGGCAGCGCGGCAATCCGGCGACACGGCAGAGGCGCTGGCGCACGAGTTGGTACAAAACCCCCTGGATCAGAGACTGATTCACCTGTCAGGCACACATACGCGCGGCGATATCCTTGGGCGCTTGCGGGCGGCTGGTGCGGATGTGCATCGCGTTGCCCTTTATGATCAGCAGACCTGTGATCTGACCGATGCGGCGCGGCGCGCGTTGGGCGGCGACAGGCCGGTGCTGGTACCACTGTTTTCGCCGCGCACGGCCACGCATTTCTTTGCCCAATTGCCTGCATTGGAGCGGGCCGTGTTGTTGGGGTTGAGCGATACTGTGGCCGCCTGCGCGCCGGACCAGCTGCGGGAAACGGTGATCGTTTCCGCAGCACCCAACGCGCCCGCGATGATCAAAGCACTGCAAGAGACCGTGGATCGGCTGGCTTCGGGTTGAGGGGCCGGTAGGGGCAGAGTAGACTCTCGCCGGTATGTCGCGCTCGGCGAGAATCGGAGGGGATCACCTTGGCCAAGAAGACACGCTCGGATAAACCCTCCGCGCAGAAGAAAAAAACCACTGCCGAAGATGCGAAGGTGGATGAGACCGCAGCGGACGCCACGCCTGTCGAAGCGGCTGTTTCCGCCGAAAATACGGATGTTGAGGCGGCGGCGCCTGCCGACGAAGTGACCGAGGCGTCGGCGGACGATGAGGCCCCCGCACCCGAGGTGGCAGCGGATGATGAGCCGCCAGTGATCACCGAAGAGCCGGTCACAGACGGCGCCGAATCGACCTTGGCCACAGCCGAAACACAGCCAGAGCCAGAGCCAGAGCCAGAGCCAGAGCCAGAGCCAGAGCCAGAGCCAGAGCCAGAGCCAGAGCCAGAGAAGGCGCAAGCCGCACCGCCGCCCCCTGTCCAGCCCGAACAGCGCAGTATTGTCCTGCCGCTCGTCATTGGTGGCGTGATCGCGGCGGCGGCGGGCTTTATCGCTGCCCGCGCGCTGGACACGAACTCCGACACGGCGCAGGCGCTCGACGCCGCGCTGGCACGGATCGAAACACTGGAAACGACGGTGGAAAATCTGCCCGAACCCGTCATGCCCGACATCCCGGACCCCGTTGACCTGACACCGGTCGAAACCGCGCTGAGCGAGCAGGCCGACAGCATTGCGGCCCTGTCCGACCGGGTCGACGCGCTGGCCACACAGCCCGCGCCGGACGGCACCGTGCCCGCCGCCGCCTTTGACGCAGCACTCAGCGAATTGCGCGCAACCGCGCAGGAGCAGCAGGACGAAATCGACGCACTGATCGCCGAAGCGCAAGGCGCGCGCGCCGCAAATGAGACTGCGGCCAAGGCGACCGTGGCGCGCGCTGCGGTTGCGCAAATCATCACGGCGCTCGACAGCGGTGCAGGCTTTGACGGTGCGCTGGCGACCGTGGCGGAAACCGGCCTCGTGGATGTGTCCGAAGGTTTGAGTGCTGCCGCAAGCGGTGTCGCGCCCCTGTCGGAACTACAGGCGGGTATTGCTACGGCGGCGCGTGATGCGCTGTTTGCGGCCCGCGGTGCGGCGGACACTGGTGGCGTCGGCAGCTTTTTTCAACGGCAGTTGGGCGCACGGTCGGTTACCCCGCGCGAGGGCGACGACCCCGACGCCGTGCTGTCGCGTATCGAAGCGGCGGTCAAGGCGGGCGACCTGTCCACCGCGCTGACCGAAGCCGATGCATTGCCGCCCGAAGCGCAGGACGCCATGGGCGACTGGCTGTCGCAGGCCACCACACGTAACGATGCGGTCACCGCCGCAAAAGCGCTGGCGGACACGCTCGCGGCACTCTGAAAGGGTCCTTCATGATCTGGTCACTGACAAAAATCATCCTTTTCGTGGTCGCCGTCGCAGCCCTCGCGCTGGGGGCCGGTTACCTGCTCGAGGCGGACGGCGGCGTACAGATCGTCGTTGGCGGGACGGAATACAACTTTGGCCCGCTGCAATCGGTGGTCGCACTGGGCGTGCTGGTCGTTGCGATCTGGGTTGGGCTGAAGCTGCTGGGGTTGCTGATCGCCACGTGGAAAGTCCTGAACGGGGATGAAACGGCAATCACGCGCTACTTTGACCGCAACCGCGCGTCCAAGGGGTTTGATGCGCTGTCGCAGGGGATGATGGCGCTGGCCTCGGGCGAGGGTCGGCTGGCGCTGGCCAAGGCGGAAAAGGCCAACCGCTATCTGGATCGGCCCGAGCTGACGAACCTGCTGACGGCGCAAGCCGCCGAGCTGGCCGGTGACCGCAAGAAGGCCGAGGAAACCTACCGCAAGCTGGTGGAAAACGACGCCACCCGTTTTGTCGGGGTGCGTGGGATCATGAAGCAGAAGCTGGCCGATGGCGACACCGACACGGCGCTGAAACTGGCGGAGAAGGCCTTTGCCTTGAAACCCAAGCATGTGGAAACGCAGGACGTGCTGCTGAAACTGCAGGCCGACACCAAGGACTGGACCGGCGCGCGCGAGACGCTGAACGCCAAGCTGAAGCATGGCAGCCTGCCGCGTGACGTGCACAAGCGCCGCGATGCGGTGCTGGCGCTGAGCCAGGCCAAAGCGGTCGTCGAAGACGGGTCCAGCATCGAGGCGCGCGAGGCAGCGATCGAAGCGAACCGCCTGTCGCCCGACCTGATCCCCGCCGCGATTATGGCCGCCGAAGGGTATATCGATCAGGGCCAGAAGAAATACGCGACCCGCGTGCTGAAAAAGGCGTGGGAGGCGCAGCCGCACCCCGATGTCGCCGCCGCCTTTGCCAAGATCGAGCCCGAGGAGACGCCCGCCGCGCGCATCAAACGCTTTGCCCCGCTGACCCGGGCCAAGCCCGATGCAGCAGAGACCAGGATGCTGCTGGCCGAACTGAACCTCGCCGCTGAGGATTTCCCGGCAGCCCGCCGCGCGCTCGGGGATCTGATCGAGACCGACCCGACGACACGGTCCGCGACGCTGATGGCCGCCATTGAACGGGGCGAGGGGTCAAGCGACGCCGTGGTGCAGGGCTGGCTGGCCCGTGCCGTGACCGCGCCACGCGGCCCGCAATGGGTCTGCGACAATTGCCACAACATTCAGGCCGCATGGGCGCCGACCTGCAACAATTGTGGCGCGTTCGACACGATGACCTGGACCCGTCCGCCCAGCAGCGAAGTGTCCCTGCCCGGCGGATCGGAAATGTTGCCGCTGCTCATCGGCCCACTGGACGAGCCTGACAGCAGCGATGCCGTCGTACCCATGACGCCGGCCAGCGACAGCGACGATGTGATCGACGCCGAAGACCTCGGAAACCCCGCGCAAAAGTCCGCCTGACGAAGGCGGCTGCGCAAAAATCCGTGCGCAGGCCGCGTGGGCGTCACTTTCGCCCTAGGTCTGCGCTGCGTTTCCCGATAAACACCTGTCAAAGGCCAATGCTGCAAGGCCATCGGGGGACATATCGTGCACGGACTTTTCCGCATCATCGTCATTTGCGTTTCTTGTGCTGCGCTGGCGGCGTGCACATTGCCGCGTGGGGCGGCCATCCAAAGCGAGATCACGCGTAACCAGAATGCGGAGGATGCGGCGTTTTCCGTCGTCTCCATCGGGCGCGACAACATCGATGCGCTGCGCGAATGGCCGGTGACGGGCTGGGCCGGACACTACCACTGGTTCAGCGATGCGCGCGGCCCCAAGTCCAACCTGATCCGCACCGGTGACCGCATCGATTTGGTGATCTGGGATAACCAGCAAAACTCTCTGCTGACGGCGGCGGAACAGAAAAACGTGACGATAACCGGCCTCGCGGTTTCCCCAAATGGTACGATTTTTGTCCCGTACCTGAACGAAGTGCAGGTCCGCGGCCAGACGCCCGAGGCGGCACGCGAGCGTATCGCACGCGACCTTGAACTGGTCGTTCCGGATGCGCAGGTGCAATTGTCACTGTCCGCCGGACCAGACAATTCCGTGGATGCCGTGCGCGGCTTTGCCAGCCCGGGCAGCTATCCCCTGCCCAACCGCAACTATACGCTGCTGAGCCTGATTTCAGTGGCAGGCGGCATTTCCGAAGCGCTCCAGAACCCTCTGGTCCGGCTGATCCGTGACGGCAAGACATATGAGATACGGGCCGACACCCTGTTTGACCGGGCCTCCACCAACGTGGTGCTGCGCGGCGGGGACAAGATCATCGTCGAAGAGGATGAGCGGTATTTCGTGGCGCTGGGGGCCACCGGGACCGAAACCATCGTGCCCTTCAGCCGCGAACGCGTCACCGCGATCGAGGCGCTGGCCCTGCTGGGCGGTATTTCGGATAGCCGCGCAAACCCGCAGGGTGTGCTGATCCTGCGCGAATACAGTGTCAAACAGGTCCGCGCCGACGGCTCCGGTCCGGACAAGGAACAGGTGGTGTTCACCATCGACCTCACCTCGGCCGATGGTCTGTTTGCCGCCAACAAGTTCCAGGTGAACCCGCGCGATCTTGTGGTTGCAACGGAAAGCCCGATCAATTCTGTCCAGACGATCTTTGGCCTGATCGGCTCTGCGGTTGGTGTTGGCAACGCGCTCAACAACGACTGACGAAGCTTGAGGTTAGGAAGGCCTGCCGGATGACTCAGGTGTCCTGTTGTCTGGACTGCAGGCAGCGGCACCGTCGCCAACGCACTTGCGGCTCTTTCTGATGCATCAACCCTGTGGGCGCATCGCGCCAGATGCTGCAATGCGACCGACACCGCGAAGCCAGTTGTTCATCACAGACGCGAGCGCCATGAGGTATGCTCAGAGGCTGCCAGTGCGCGACATGCGTGCGGCGGCCTGCAAGGCCTGAAACGTCTCAAACCGGCGCTGATGCAACGCCGCTGTCTGACCTTCCGCCGGCTCATAGATCGTGCCAAGCGAGGACATCTCGGACATCGCGTTCTGTAGCGATGGGTAAGCGCCCGCGGCGGTGGCCCCGAGCATGGCTGACCCCAACAAAACAGGCTCATCGGACCCGGAATCGGCAAATGCAATCCCGGACGCATCCGCCAAAATCTGTTTCACGATCGGGTGCGCTCCGGCTCCGCCGCTCATCACGATCAGCGTCGGGTCAACGCCGTTATCGCGCTGTACTGTCAGGATTTGGCGCAGGCCATAGCCCAGGCCCGCTAGGCCCGCCACATAAAGACCAAGCAGGCTGTCCTCCCGCGTGTCGAGATCGAGGCCCGATATGATCGCCTTGGCCTGCGGATCCGCAAAAGGGGCCCGGTTACCAAGAAACTCCGGCACAACGATCAACTGCTTGGCCAAACCTATCGCAGAGGATGGATGAGTGGCTTTCTGTGCCGTCTTGTCGACGAGATAGGCCAACACATCCTGACCGGCCTTGTCTGCGGCCACCTGTGCCGCCGGGTATGCCGGGTGGCATTTCACGAGATGCGCAATGGCTTCACCAGCTGCCGACTGCCCGCCTTCGCTCAGCCAGAGACCCGGCACCATGGCCGAAAAATACGGCCCCCAGACGCCGGGAACAAACGCCGCCGTTTCGGACGAGGACATGGTGCAGGCGGATGTTCCAAAGACGTAAGCCATGCGCGAGGCAGCGCCGTCGTGCGGGCCCGCCGCACCGATCGACCCCACGCCACCGGCATGGGCATCGATCAGACCCGCGCCCACAGCGGTTCCAGGGGTGAGCCCCAGCTCGGACGCGGCGGCGTGCGTAAGGCCGCGCCCGAGGGGCGTTCCGGGATCGACAATGGACGTCCCGATCCGGGCAAACCCTTCGTCCGCCAACTCTTTCAAACCGATGGCGTCGAAATAGCTCGCGTCCCAGCCTGTCTCATGGGCGAGGTACGTCCACTTGCAGGTCACGGTGCAGACCGAACGCGCCCGGTCCCCGGTTGCACGCCACGTCAAAAAGTCTGTCAAATCGAAAAAGTGCCCGGCATCGTGGTATGTGTCCGGCATGTTCTCTTTCAACCAGAGAAGTTTTGGCGTCTCCATCTCGGGTGAAATTGTGCCGCCCACATAGTCCAGCACCCGGTGTTTCGTCTGGTTGATCCGGTGGGCCTGATCAACCGCGCGGTGATCCATCCAGACGATGATATTCCGGCTCGCGTCCCCCGTCGCGCTGATGCTCAATGGCTGGTCATCTCGGTCCAGGACCACAAGGGAACAGGTTGCGTCAAAGCCAATTCCGGCTATCGCCGCCGGGTCCACGCCGCTTGCGCCAACGGCTTCGGTCACGCTTTGGCAGACGCATTTCCAGATGTCGTCGCTGGATTGTTCTGCGATGTCACCGGATGGGCGGAACAGTTGCATGTCGTGCCTGACGCTGGCCAAAAGGGTGCCGCTTGCGTCAAACACACCGGCACGGGCACTGCCCGTCCCAACGTCAATCCCGACAAAAAAGGCTGTAGGCTCGGTGCCGTCGGTGTGCGTCATGGCCTCGCTGATCCTCGTTCAAAGGTCGACGGTATTGGGCAGGATAACCATGTCCCGCACGACGACACCGTTGGGACGTGTCAGCATGAAATGGACGGCTTCGGCCACTTCGCGCGGCTGCATGAGCGACCCGTTCGCCAAGGCTTCGTCCATTTTTGCCTTGGGCCAGTCATCCAGCAAGGCCGTGACAACCGGGCCGGGCAAGACGGCGCCCATGCGGATACCGTGCGGGGCGACCTGGCGACGGGTGGAGTGCACAAAGGCCTGAACGGCAAACTTGGACGCCGTGTAGATCGGCTCCCAAACGACCGGGACAACACCGGAGATGGAGCTGGTCAGGATGATATCGCCGGATCGATGTTCGATCATGCGCGGCAAAACAGCCTGAATGCTCCGGAACGCGGCATTCACGTTGAGGCTGAGCATGTGGTCCCATTCGTCTGGGTTCCCTTCGGCCGTCGCGCCGCCGACATAAGCGCCCGCATTGGCATGGAACACATCGAGCCGCCCGCCTACCAGCCCTTCGATGTCGGGCATCATGGCCGAAACCTGAGGACCGTTGAGCAGGTCAATCACGAGGGGTTTGGCATTTTTGCCCAGTTCCGCACACAGCGCGTGCAGCTTTTCTTCGGCATGGTCGATCAACACGACCTGCGCGCCCTCCTCGATAAGGATCTTGGCGCAAGCCAGCCCGATCCCGGAGGCGGCCCCCGTGATGGCCGCAGTCTTGTTTTTCATTGTCTGTACCATTGTGCCGATTCCTACGCGCGACCGTGGCTGGCACGAGATCGGCGCGCCAGGGAATCCACGATGACCGCTATGGCCAGAACGGCTCCGGTGATCATGTACCGCAAGGATGAGCTGAGGTTCAGCAGGGTAAGGCCGTTGGAGATGGCCATGATGACCAACACGCCCAACAACGCCGACCATGCCGACCCGCGCCCGCCAAACAGGGACGTGCCGCCGATCACAGCCGCTGCGATGGCATTGAGGTTCACGTCACCGGTGCCTGCCTGCTGGCTCGCCGATGCCAACCGCGCCGCCGCAAATACGCCGCCCAACGCGGCAAAGGTGGAGCATACGACAAAGGCCGACAGACGGATGCGTCTCACGTTTATGCCCGAGCGGCGCGCAGCCTCGGCATTGCCGCCGACGGCAAACATGGACCGGCCCCATTTTGTCCGCGTCAGTGCATAGTCAAGCACCACGACCAGCAGGACAAAGGTGCCGAACATCCACGGCACGCCGCGCCCCTGTTCCAGGTAGTAAACCGCAAAGACCAGCGCCACGGTCAGGATCACCGCCTTGGCAACCGCCACGCTGAGCCCGCCCGAAGACAGCCCGGCCGCGATCCGCTGCCGGTTGGCGCGAAACGTGCCAAAGACGATCAGCGCACCGGGCAACAAGGCAACGATGTAGGACAGCCATGCCGGCATGATCAGGATCTGCCCGAACCGAACAAGCGGTGAGCTGAACGGCATATTGATGGATCCGGTCGGCCCAAGAATGTAGAGTTGAAGGCCGAGCAAGGCCAACAACCCCGCCAGCGTTGCAACGAAACTGGGCATCTCGAACTGATTGCGCAGGAAGCCGAACAAGGCACCAACGCACGCGCCGGTCAGTGCGACGGCGGCAATCGTGACAGGCAGTGGCACGCCGGAATTGACCCAAAGCACACCGGTGATCGCGGACGCAAGACCGCTCATCGAACCGATGGACAGGTCAATTTCCCCCAAGAGCAGCACGCACATCACACCAAGCGCGATCAGGCCGACAGCTGCCGCGTCGAACAACAGGTTTACCAGGTTGTTCGGTGCAAGAAAGACGGGGTTCAGAACGCTGAACACAACAGAGATAAGAAGCAGGCCAATGAATACGGGCAGCATGCCAAGGTCCCCGGACCGGACCCGATCCACAAATCCGCGGAACGCGCCAGTCAGACCGACATCGTGACGGACGCGACTGTCCGCGCGGTCTAGCAGCATGCTCTGCTTGTCGACGTTATCGCTCATTTGGTGTCTCCGGCTGGTTCGAGTTTGCGGGCGGCGCGGCGGGACACGGCGTTTTCACTGGCCCCGGTGATTGCCGAAACCAATTCCTGATGTGATGTCTCGGCGGTGAAGGTCCCGTTGTTCTTGCCCAACCTCAGAACAACGATGCGATCCGCAACAGCGCGGACATCTTCCATGTTGTGCGAGATCAGGATGACGCCATGCCCCCGGTCGCGGACACGTTCGATCAGGTTGAGGACTTCGGCCGTTTGCGCCACGCCAAGCGCCGCCGTCGGCTCGTCGAGCATGATGATATGCGGATCAAGCAGCAAAGACCGCGCAATCGCAACGGTTTGCCGCTGCCCACCGGAAAGGGACGCGATAGGTTCGCGGACGGACGGAATCCGGGCCGCCAGTTCCTGCAACAGCTTCCAGGCGCGGACCTCCATCTGCACCTCGTCCAACCGCCACGGTGACAGTTCATGACCCAAAAAGAGGTTGGACACGACATCGAGGTTTTCGCAAAGGGCGAGGTCCTGGAACACCGTCGCAATGCCCATTTCCAGCGCTTTGCCCGGCGTATCGAGCGTCACCTGCTCGCCAAGGTATTCGATGCGCCCCGACGTCGGCTGATGGACGCCGGCCAGGACCTTGATCAACGTGGACTTCCCCGCGCCATTGTCACCAACGAGGGCCACGACTTCACCCGCGCGAACTTCGAGTTCGATGCCTTCGAGGGCGGTAACAGCGCCGAACTGCTTTCCTATGCCTTGCAGTCGCAGGATGGGCTGACCTTCGTCAGGGCGCTTGCTTGTCTGTGTCATGCTGATCTCCTCCCGGCCTGTATGTTGCACGGCGCCACGCGTGCGGCGCCGTGCGTTTGGTGTCATTTGATACCAAGGTCGGCGCAGGCATCGGTATATTCTGCCGTACAGATTTCTGCAGCGGTTTGAATACCGGCGTCAAAGATCTCTGCCTTGATGTTTTCCTGTGTGACGACGGCGGGTACGAACAGCTGTGACGGCGTGTCATAAAGCTCGGTCGTGGCGTCGGGTGTTTCACCATTCAGAAACGTGACGGCAACGTCTGCGGCGGCAGCGGCAACAATCTCCGATGGCTTGGAAATCGTGTTGTATTGATCGCCCGCGATGATCAGTTGCAATGCGGCGATGGTTGCGTCGTTCCCGGTCACTGGTGGCAGCGGGTCCGTGCCTGCTGCCTTCAAGGCCGCGATTGCGCCACCGCCGGTGCCGTCATTTGCGGCAACGATGCCCGTGATGTCACTGCCAAACCGGGTTATCTGGCCTGCCGCCCATTCCTGCGCGCGGGGCGGCGCCCAATCCGGGGTATCGAACTCGGACAAGGTCACATAGGGCGACGCGTCCAGCGCCCGGTCTATGCCGTCGCGTATCAGACCTGCGGCCGCATCGGTCGGTGACCCGTTGATTTGCAGAACGCCCGCGCCGTCCGGAACACCTTGGGCTTGCAGATGGTCCACAAGCGACTGCGCGATTGCAAAACCGATACCTTCGTTGTCGAAAGACACGTAGAAATCCGCCGTCTTGTCAGGAATGGGCCGGTCATAGGCAATGACCTTCACACCCTGCGATTGGGCAATCTCGACAAGGCCCGCCGCCGCCGCAGAGTCGACAGGGTTCAGCACGATGACAGTCGCGCCTTGCGCGATCACAGAGTTGAACTGCTGTTGCTGCAACGCGACGTCGGCATTGCCATTCTGGTAGATCAGCGTGCAATCAGGACAAAGGTCGCCCATGGCGGCCTGAAAGCCCGGCCAATCCCGTTCTTCATATCGCGTCGAGGCCTGGTCAGGCATCAGAAAGGCAACGGTGTCGGCTGTGGCCGCCGTTGTCAGTAATGCCATGACGACGGCTGCGCCCGCCGCTGTTTTGATGGATGTCATATGTTTCTCCTCCAAGTTGTGGTTCCGTCGAACCGATCCGGCATGCTGTTGACACACCTCTCCCGTCCCCAGCCGAAGCTGCGCCGAAAATATCTTTTGATTGCCTTATCTGTCGGTCCGCCCGTCTGCGGTGCGGGCGAACCTGGTCTGTTTACACGGTCACGACATGCGCTCCCCGCTTTCGCGATGGGTCGCGCGCGCCTCGATTGTGTCCTGCGGTTTTTCCTGGTGGCTGTGGTCCGCGCCGCGCGAGCCGAGGTTTCGCACTGAATCCCTGACGATGAGGCTGCAATCGTGCACCTTGTTCACAATCGGGCCGGTGCCGCCGTTCATACGTTCCTTGAGCAGCTCCCAGGCTGATGTTGCGATGTCGTCCACCGGTTGCTTGATCACCGTAATCCCTGTGCGGCGCGCCTGCATCCATGCGTAGTCGTCAAAGCCCACGACCGAAATCTGTCCTGGCAGATCGAATTTGCGATCCGCCACACAGGACAACGCCGCCAACGTCGTCATGTCATTGGTTGCGACAATGGCGGAGGGCAGCGGATGTATGTCGATCCAGGCCCCGAGGGTCTGTGCGCCGATTTGCGGGTCCGAGCCAAGCTCGAGAAAATCGACGGCGCCTGCGATTTTGTGCATCTGGGCCTCCACCCCGGCCGCTCGCTCACGGATCGGTGCCAGATCAAGGTCAGATGCGGCAACCAGTACGCGGTGATGCCCTTTGTCCGTCAGGTGTTTGGCGGCAATCGCGCCCGCGCCCACGTTGTCGATGGTCACCGTATCAGCGACATCGAACTCCGAGATCCGGTCGAGAAAGACACAGGCGGGCATATCCGGGTTCCGCAACAGGTCCGGCACCTTGTCCGAGCATGGCACAACGATCAGTCCCGCCGGTTGCCACGCCAAAAGCGCGTTCAGGCGACCGGCTTCGGTCTCGACGTTATCGTTGGAGTTGCCGACGATGATCTCGTAGCCGTCCTCAGTCGCGAGGTTTTCAATCTCTGTGATGATGGAGGTAAAGAACGGATCAGAGAGATCGGGGACAAGCACGGAGACAACACTGTTCTTGCCAGACCTCAGCAGCGACGCGGCCTTGTTCACCTGGTATCCCAGTCGGCTGGCGACCGAACGGACCTTGTCGGCCAGATCGACATTCACCGGCTTCTTGCCGCTGAACACATTCGATACTGTCGCCGTAGACACGCCAGCCGCCTTGGCAACGTCCTTGATGGACACCTTTTGTGACACGTTCAAATTCCTCCCGAAAAACGCTGTTAAACGTTTTACACTTAAACGATTAACTTGAGTGACTGTTTGATGTCAACAGTGATGGTGATGACTGAAATTCTGTATCCCGGTCAGGGGGTTACGCCGGATTTTCGCCAAGCGGCTGTTCCGCTATGCGGTCCACCGTGTCTGAATTCGGTCAAAGAACCGGCGCTTGGGGGTGAGCGTTTTTGCGGTCCGGCAGATTCGGAAAACGCTGACACCGTGCGGACCCGTCGGGTTCGGTGCGGTCTACTCCAGCACGCTACCCTTGCCTATGGCACCGCGCTATGCGCTGACAGCATGGTGCCAGGCTTCGGGTATGGCTTGCTCCGATCCACCTGGCGTACCCTTGCACCAGCACCGCATCGATTGAAGCGGAGCATCAGATCGAACGTTGAATGACTGGGAAGCCCTGTGTCCCTTGCCAGATCCAGCGGGCCGCTCACCGACCAAGGCGCACTATGGACGGATGTGGGGACTTTGCTGCCTTTAGCCACAGCGCAGCATGCAATGAGCGCGACGGCGGCTAGGCGCAGACGGCGGGCTTTGCAAAGTTTGGATAGATGGTTCGAACGTCCATTGGCGAAAAAACCACACTGTTTCGGCCCAAAAACTTGAAGCGGTCATGTGCCCTGCGCATTACATCGCTTCAAAGTCTTTTGATGAACCAGTCAGATGATGACTGACGCAGATTGCGGAGAATTGGCCTGCGCTGATCCTCGTTCATACGGCTGTAGTTCAAGACAGCAAACAGTATTGATCGCTGCATAGGTGCTGCCACGTTTTGGTAGACTTCCTGCGCCATTCGTCGGATTTTCTGACGGTCCATCTGTGCAAAGCTAAGTAGCGTTGCCTCGCGGAAGAATTGGGGATTGTCAAAATGTCTTTGACGATCGATCACAGCGTTGGCCAGCGTCCCATCCTCATAGCCAGTTGTTGCACACAGCCTAAGCAAAGGTATCTGGAATGGGTAGCTGCAAATCTCGGCACCCATTTCTGACAGGAGTACGTCTCGCGCCATTACTCTAACTTGCGGGTGAATCGCATCATGGTCCTTTACAAGTGCATCAACCACATAAAAGACCGAAGTCATTTTTGTTTGAAGCAGTAATTCGATTATCTGCACATCCTGCCGAACATATATGAAGTACTTTGTTGCAGTCCGAATTGCCTCCTCTTGCTCTGCTCCACTCGTGGAGGTGACTTGCGCTACAACTTCCTGGTACGAAAGTGACTTCAGCCGTCTAAGTGCATCACGACCAGGGTGTTTGTAAAAGCGGGAAATTGAGGTGCGTCCGCTGACCTGAACCCGTCGTTTAATTTCGATACGTTCATTTTCATCAATCTTGTCATGAGTCGCTGTAATGGCTTGTTCCGTCGTCTCTTGGAGTTCTTCGAAGCTTTGGATCTTGAAAATGTTCGTTTTACGATTGTTGAGCGTCAGGCCCTCCTCAGCAAGAAGTTCGCTCAAAAGTCTTACGATGTCATAGGCCTCTGCTCGGCTTCCTGCGAAAAACCTGAAGTCATCAACGTATCGGAGATATGAAATACCCTGCTCTTGAAGCTGGCGATCAACAGCAAGCAGCGCAGCTTCTGAGAGAATTCGACTTGCATCTGATCCCACAGGCACACCGAAGCTTCGGCGGTCGCCAGACCACTGAAACAGGATTTCTCTTCCAAGTCTGGTGATGTTTGGGTCACAGCCGCAGTCGATCAAATGGTTCTCTAAAGGGTGGTTTCCGATCCGGTCAAAGAAATTGGATATGTCGGTTATCACCTTCCATTCACCCAGTCTTTGCTGTGACAATATACTCGAAGCCGCTCTGAACGAGTTGTATCCATAGTTTTCATCAAAGATCTTTGACGCCTGATCAGACCGTCGATGCGAGTGGATTATGTTGAGGTTCTTATCGGCGCGTGCTTTCTCGATGTGCGGAAACAGAAGCAAGCTGACCGCTAGGTACTTAACGAGGTCGAATGGATCAATCCAGGCAACGCGTCTGAGAGTGTGTTGGTCCTTAGGTACCATGTAGTACTGGGGATTGCCGATACCAACATTTGCCAGATTTGCAGTACGCAGGAACTTTAGCGTCTCATTCTTCGCGTCTTGCCGAAACTCATCGGCTTTGCTTGTGATGACTTCCATCTCTAGCGAAGGGCGAAACATTGGTGGCTTGGCGATATCGTCTAAGCCATTGTCTATCACGTGCTCGATGGCTAATTCGGTTGCAGCCTTGAGCTCGGGAAAATTTGCCAAATACTCTATCTTCCCAAAGTTGGATCAAAAGAACAATGCAAGTGACCCTAGCTTACAATCCCAAATTGAACCAGAGCGAGGTTTAGAAAAACACTACACTGACACTGCTGCCTACCGCAGCCAGTGTCCGCTCTCTAATGAAATCCTTGAACGGTTGGAAACTACAGAGAGCCTTCGGAGCACACGCTCGACGCAGGTTAGCCATTTCCGCTTCGGACTGCGTGTTACCGAATGCAGCTGCGGCGACCGTTTAAGATTGCGCCGGAATTTCGGGCTCCCCGCTGCAATTCGCAGGAACACAACCGCCTCCTCTCAAACCAAAGCCGCAGCGCAACAGCCCACAAAAAAGGCCCCGCCACTTCCGTAGCAGAGCCCTGATGTGCGCGCGACCCGTACTGCTCAGTAGCGGTAATGCTCGGGCTTGTACGGCCCTTCGGGCTTCACCCCGATATAGGACGCCTGTTCGCTGTCCATCTGCGTCAGCTTCACCCCGATCCGGTCGAGGTGCAGGCGCGCGACCTTTTCGTCGAGGTGCTTGGGCAGGATGTACACTTCGTTCTTGTACTGCTCGCCCTTGGTCCACAGCTCGATCTGCGCCAGCACCTGATTGGTGAACGACGCCGACATCACGAAAGACGGGTGGCCGGTGGCATTGCCGAGGTTCAGCAGGCGGCCTTCGGACAGCAGGATCAGACGATTGCCGTTCGGCATCTCGATCATGTCCACCTGTTCCTTGATGTTGGTCCACTTGTGGTTCTTCAGGTTCGCCACCTGAATTTCGTTGTCGAAGTGGCCGATGTTGCCGACGATCGCCATGTCCTTCATCTCGCGCATGTGCTCGATGCGGATCACGTCCTTGTTGCCGGTGGTGGTGACAAAGATGTCGGCGGTCGAAACCACATCCTCAAGCGTTGTCACCTGAAACCCGTCCATCGCCGCCTGCAGCGCGCAGATCGGGTCCACCTCGGTCACGATGACACGGGCACCGGCACCGGCCAGCGACGCGGCAGAGCCCTTGCCCACATCGCCATAGCCCATCACGACGGCGACCTTGCCGGCCATCATGGTGTCGGTGGCGCGGCGGATACCGTCGACCAGCGATTCCTTGCAGCCATATTTGTTGTCGAACTTCGACTTGGTCACGCTGTCATTCACGTTGATCGCGGGGAACGGCAGCTGTCCGTCGCGCACCAGTTGGTACAGACGGTTGACGCCGGTGGTGGTCTCTTCGGACACGCCTTTGATCTGGTCACGGATCTTGGTGAACCAGCCCGGCGAGGCGGCCATGCGCTTGGCGATCTGCTGTTTGATCACCTCTTCTTCCTCGGATTGCGGAACGGGGATCACGTCCTCGCCCGCTTCGGCCCGTGCGCCCAGCAGGACATACAGCGTCGCGTCGCCACCATCGTCGAGGATCATGTTCGGCCCGTCCGCGAACATGAAGGACTTGTCGAGGTAATCCCAATGCTCTTCCAGCGTCTGCCCCTTGATCGCAAAGACCGGCACACCGGCTTCGGCAATCGCCGAGGCGGCATGGTCCTGCGTCGAAAAGATGTTGCACGAGGCCCAGCGCACGTCCGCGCCGAGCGCTGTCAGCGTCTCGATCAGAACGGCCGTCTGGATCGTCATGTGCAGCGAGCCGACGATACGCGCACCCGACAGCGGTTTGCTCTCACCGTATTCGGCGCGCAGGGCCATCAGCCCCGGCATCTCGGTCTCGGCGATGTCCAGCTCCTTGCGGCCGAAATCGGCCAGCGCGATATCCTTGACGATGTAATCTTTTGCCATCTGAACGGGTGTCCTTTGTTCGGGGTTAGCGGGCAGATAGCACCACAGGCCCAGCGGGGCAACGGCTGTGCGGCGGGGTCAGGTTACCGCTTATCGGCGCGATCCCGGCTATCTTTGTGCTTGCGTCCGTGGCAGCCTGCGCGGAACAGCAAAAACCACAGGCGACAGGCCCATGAACGTGCATCCCGACAGCGCCGCGGCAGAGCATATCACCATCGAATCCGGCAAGCCTGCCGAAATGCCCCATATGCTGGCCACAAATCGCTACGGCACCTACTGCATCCCCGACGATTTCAAGAAACGCGAGGTGCCGCGCCTGCTGCGGTCCGGCAAGGTCTACGAAGAGGATACGCTCGACTTTCTCCGCCGCCATGTCGGCACGGGCGACATCGTCACCGGGGGCGCCTTTGTCGGCGACTTCTTTCCGGCCCTGCACGAGGTTCTGTCGAAAAAGGCGCAGTTGCACAGTTTTGAGCCCTTCCCCGACAGCTTTGACGCCAGCGCCTGCACCATGGCGCTGAACGGGCTCAAGCAGGTGATACTGCACCGCTGCGCCGTTGGCCGCGAGCCGGGTGCCGTCCCCTTTGCCGTTGCTCGCCGCAAGGGCGCGTTCAGCCTCGGCGCCGGGATGCACATCACCGATGAGACGGACAGCGCGCTGCACACCATCACTGTCCCGGTTATCCCCATCGACGATCTGGTGCCCACCACGCGCCGGGTCACCGTCCTGCATCTGGATGTCGAAGGGTTCGAGGCGGACGCCCTGCAGGGCGCGGCGCGCATCCTGGTCAAGTCCAAACCCATTGTCGTACTCGAGGGGAACAAGCGGTTTCACCTGCGCAAATACCTGAGAACTCTGAACGAAGTCGCGCCAAAGGCGGGCTACGTCCATGCCGGCCAGATCGACCACAACTCGGTTTACCGACCCGGCCTCGGCTAGTATCCCGAACCCATGAAACAACCACGCGCATGGCAACGGATGCTGTCGGGCCGCAGGCTTGATCTGCTCGACCCGACCCCGATGGATATCGAGATCGAGGATATCGCCCACGGGCTCGCCTTTGTCGCGCGCTGGAACGGGCAGACCATGGGCGACTACGCCTATTCCGTCGCGGAACACTCGCTGCTGGTCGAAACGCTCTTTGGCCGCATCGCCCCCAAGGCACCACCGAAATGGCGGCTGGCTGCGCTTCTGCACGATGCGCCGGAATACGTGATCGGCGACATGATCTCGCCGGTCAAGGCGGCGGTCGGGCCGGGCTACGGCACTCTGGATGAACGGCTTGAGGCGGCGGTGCACATCCGCTTTGGCCTGCCCGCCAAAGTGCCCGCGCAGATCAAACGCCAGATCAAGAAGGCCGACAAGATCAGCGCCTGGATGGAAGCGACGCGCATTGCCGGCTTCACCGAAACCGAAGCGAACAGGTTCTTTGGCAAGCCCGACCCGACCCTGATGGACGGGCTCGACATCACCCTCCGCCCCCCGGTCGAGACGCGCAACGCCTATACCGCCCGCCACAACGCGCTTCTGGAACAGCTATGATCAACGTCCGCCCTGCCATTGCGCTGGATGCGCCGTCCATGGCGCGCCTGCTCAACCCCATCATCGAGGATGGCGGCACCACCGCCATCACGGCCAAGGTCACGGGCGACACCCTCGCCGTATGGATGGCCGACAAATACGACCGCGCCGCATGGCATGTGGCGGTGAACAACGCCGAAGAGGTCGTCGGATTTCAGTGGATCGCCCAGGGCGCCGGATACCTGCCGGCAGAGGCCGCCGAAATCGCCACCTTCGTGCAGGTCGGCCAGACCGGGCTGGGCATCGGATCAAGGCTCTTCGATGCCACCAAAAAGGCCGCCAAGGGCCTCGGCTACAAATGGATCAACGCCAATATCCGCGCCGACAACGAGGGCGGGCTGATCTACTACCAGTCCCGCGGCTTCGTCGACTATGGCCGCATCGAAGACTACCGGATGGAAAACGGCCAGACCGTCGACAAGATCCTCAAACGATACGACCTCTGATCCCCTGCTTCATCTTGCCGGATAAACTCCGGGGGTCTGGGGGCTGGCCCCCAGTCGACGCCTCACCGGGGCGAGCGTTTCGCCAGAATGCGCTGCAACGTCCGCCGGTGCATGTTCAACCGCCGCGCCGTCTCCGACACGTTGCGGTCGCACAGCTCATAGACCCGCTGGATATGCTCCCACCGCACGCGGTCCGCACTCATCGGGTTTTCCGGGGGTGGCGGCAGATCATCGCCCGTGGCCAGCAGCGCATTGGTGATATCCGTGGCATCCGCGGGCTTCGACAGGTAATCCGTCGCGCCGATCTTGACCGCGGCCACCGCCGTCGCAATCGCGCCATAGCCGGTCAGTACCACCACCCGCGCATCGGGCCGCTTTTCCCGCAGCACCTCGACCACGTCGAGGCCATTGCCGTCCTCGAGCCGCAAATCAACCACCGCATAGGCGGGCGGGCGGGCCGTGGCGATGGCCTTGCCTGCGGTCACGCTGTCGGCTGTCTCGATCTCGAAACCACGCTTTTCCATAGCCTTGGCGAGGCGCCGCAGAAACGGTTCATCATCATCGACCAGCAAAAGCGACCGATCTTCGCCGATCTCGTTGACTGCGGCGTCCGCCATGCAATTCTCCAGTTCCCATTTTTCATTGGCTGGAGGTGACTATGGCGCGCGACCCCCCACGCGTCAAACTTTTGCGAAATTATTAGGCGTTTTCAACGAAACACGCCACACGATCCGCCAAAGCATCCGCCGTAACGTCGCGCCGGAAAAACTCGACAAAGCCGTGTTCGGGCAGCACGAGGTAGGAAAAGGTCGAATGATCAACAAGGTAGAATTCATCGGATTTGTCATGCGCCCGGTAATAGGTCCGGTAGGCTTGGCTCGCGGCATCGACCTGTTCGGGTGATCCGGTCAGGCCTATCATCTTTTCATGCAGGTTATAGGCGAACTCACCCACGATCCTGGGCGTGTCCCGCTCCGGATCGATGGAGATAAAGACCGGCGTTACAGACAGGCCCCGTTCGGTCAGGATATCCACGGCTTCGGCATTGCGTGCTGTGTCCAGCGGGCAGACATCCGGGCAGAAGGTGTAGCCGAAATAGATCAGCGCCGGTTCGGTGATCACATCTTGGTCCGTGACCGTCTCGCCCTCGCCATTGACCAGCTCGAACGGGCCGCCGATCTGGTTGCCGTCACCCGCAATCTGCGTGGCCGAACACTGGGCAAAGGCACTGTCGGCACCGCCACCTTGCGACACCCACCATATGCCCCCTACAAAGAGAGCAACGACAATCGCGGCAAGCGGGGCGACATAGCGCATCATGGCAGAACTCCGAGCGGGGTGAACTATCTGTTAGCTATCAATTTCTGGCCCCAGTTCAACCAACGATAAAGTGACAAAAATGGCGCAACCAGACATCAGCCTGCTGACCGGGCAACAACGGTCCAACTGGATCCGCCTGCGGACCATGATCCTGCTGCGCTGGGTGGCCATATGCGGCCAGCTGGTCGCCCTGACCGTGGCGCAACGCTACTACGGTCTGCAGCTTGAACTGGGCTTGTGTTACCTCGCCGTCGGCGTGTCGGTGATCGGCAACCTGATCGCCATTTTCGTCTTTCCGGAGAACAAGCGCCTGACCGAAACCGAAAACCTGCTGATGGTCATGTTTGACTTGTTGCAGCTCGCATTTTTGCTGTTTCTCACTGGCGGGCTGCACAACCCCTTTGCGCTGCTGCTGTTGGGGCCTGTGTCGATCTCGTCCGCGGTGCTGACCACACGCTCGACCCTGCTGGTGGGCGGCACGGCGATTGTGCTGGTGACGCTGCTGGGCGAATTTCACCTGCCCCTGCGCACGCAGCAGGGCTTTATCCTGCGCATCCCGGATCTGTTCGTGTTCGGCAACTGGATCGCGCTGGTGATCGCCATCTGCTTTTTCGGGGCCTATTCGCGGCGGGTCACCTCCGAAATCCACTCCATGTCCGACGCGCTGTCCGCCACCCAAATGGCCCTATCGCGCGAACAGAAACTGACCGATCTGGGCGGCGTCGTCGCCGCTGCCGCGCACGAGCTGGGCACACCGCTCGCCACGATCAAGCTGACCAGCGCCGAACTGATCGAAGAGCTGGAGGACCGCCCCGAGCTGCGCGAGGATGCCGCCCTGATCCGCGAGCAGGCCGACCGCTGCCGCGATATCCTGCGCGACATGGGCCGCGCGGGCAAAGACGACCTGCACCTGCGCCAGGCCCCCCTGATGACCGTTGTGCAGGAGGCGGCAGAGCCGCACATGCACCGGGGCAAATACGTGCACTACACCCATGATCCCGACGCGGGCGACGAGATCGACCAGCCCGCCATCCTGCGCAAGCCCGAGATCATCCACGGCCTGCGCAATCTCGTGCAAAACGCCGTCGACTTTGCCGCCGCCAATGTCTGGATCGAGGCGCACTGGACCGCCGACATGATCACCCTGCGCATCATGGATGACGGCCGCGGCTTTCCTCCGCAGTTGCTGGGCCGCATCGGTGACCCCTTCGTGCGCCGCCGCAAGAACCGCGACGACGGGCAACAACGCCCCGAATACGAGGGGATGGGCCTGGGCCTGTTTATCGCCAAAACGCTGCTGGAACGCTCCGGCGCGGAGCTGTCCTTTGCCAATGGCGGCGACCCCTTTGCGCGCGAAGATACGGAGCAGCCGCGCGTGGGCGCCATCGTCGAAGTCAGCTGGCCCCGCCCCAAGATCGACGCCCGCGAAGGCGAAAATGCCGTCGCAAAGGGGCAAAACGAACCGATCGCGGTCTGAAACTGCCAATTCCCCTATTTGGGTTAACAACCTGTTAACCCGACTCTGCAACAGATGGTGACGCCCGATTGATAGGGAATCCCGGCGTGTCTGTTTTTGAATTTGTCATTGTCCTGACGTGCGCGGCCATCGCCGCGACCGCCGGCGTTGCGTTCATCGGTGGCGGCGGTCGCAGGGTCGCACGCCTGCCCGATGGCAGCCATGCGGACGTGTCGTTTCTGTTCCGCGATTGCGATCTGCAGCACGCAACGCCCGCCGGGGCGGCCCTGTTGTCGACGAACACCGCCGAAACCGACTGGCACGCGCTGCGCGCCACCCTGGTCCACCGCTTTCCCGATCTGCCGGACGCGGATGCGCTGCGCAGCATCGACACGCTGGTTATCCCGGCCATGTCGCCCTCTGACACGGGCCTTGTCCGGCTCGCCCGCGAGGGCGAAATGGTGCATGTGGAAATCGCCGACAGTGCGCCGGGCGATGCCTACACCATCCACACGATCCGCGCGCTGCAATCGCGCAATGACGTGCTCGAACTCGCCGCGGAGGCGGCACCCTACCCGATATGGATGCTCGACACGAACGCGAAGGTGACATGGTATAACCCCCGCTACGCCGCCCTGCTGGAAACGCACGGCGCGGGCGACAGCACGCAATCGCTGTTCGACATCCCGTCGCTGGACCACACCGGCTCGGGGTCGGCGCGGTCGTCCATCACCTCGTCCGAGGATGCGCGCGACACCTGGTACGACGTGACCATCACCAAGCGGGCCGACCGGTCAATCTGCCACGCGGTGAACATCAATGCCGTCATTCAGGCCGAGATCGCCCAGCGCAACTTTGTCCAGACGCTGGCCAAGACCTTTGCCCAGCTGTCCATCGGCCTCGCCATTTTCGACCGCAACCGGCAGCTTGCCCTGTTCAACCCGGCGCTGGTCGATCTGACCTCCCTGCCCGTCGAATTCCTGTCGGCGCGGCCACAGCTCTTGTCCTTCTTCGACCGGCTGCGCGACAACCGCGTCATGCCGGAGCCCAAGAACTACATGTCCTGGCGGCACGAGATTTCTGACGTGATCGCCGCCGCCACCCACAGCTCTTACCAAGAGACGTGGAGCCTCGACAGCGGGCACACCTATCGCGTCAGCGGCAGGCCCCATCCCGACGGGGCCGTCGCCTTCCTGATCGAGGATATCACCGCCGAAATCTCGCTCACCCGCAACTTCCGCGCCGAACTGGAGCTGGGGCAATCCATGATGGACGCCTTTGACGAGGCGCTTGTGGTGTTTTCCTCGACCGGGGTGCTGACATTCTGCAACGCTGCCTATCGCGAGATGTGGAAGGTGGACCCCGACAACAGCTTTGCCGACATCACCATCACCGACTCGCAGCTCATTTGGCAGGACAAGGCGTCGCCCGACCCGGCGTGGAGCGATATCCGCGACTTCGTCATGAAGATCGGCGAACGCGCCCAATGGGAAACCGAGGTCAAGCACGCCGATGGGCGCAAGCTGCATGTGCAAATGTCGCCGGTTGTGGCCGGCTCCACCATGATCCGGTTCAGCGCTCTGGACCACGCGCCGGTTTCGTCCTCGGTCGCCTAACCATTCGCTTGCGGTGGGCGCATGGGCCGATAGGGTGGCCGCATGCGCACTGCCCCCCTCGACATTGCTCTGGCCGACGCCGATGCGACCGCCGCCCTTGGCCGCGAAATGGCTCCGCATTTGCGCCCCGGCGATACGCTGCTGCTGAACGGCCCGGTGGGCGCGGGCAAGACGCATTTCGCCCGTGCACTGATCCAGTCGATCCTGCACACACCCGAAGACGTCCCCTCCCCCACGTTCACGCTGGTGCAGGTCTACGACACCACGCGCGGCCCCCTCTGGCACGCCGACCTCTACCGCCTCACCGACAGCGCCGAGGTTGAGGAGCTGGGCCTGTCCGAGGCGTTCGAGACAGCGATCTGCATCGTCGAATGGCCGGACCGGCTGGGCGAGGCCCCGAAGGCGGCGCTGACCCTCGACTTTGCCGATGCGGGCGATGGACGCGTGGTGAGGCTTGCATGGCAGGCCGGCGATTGGGCAGAACGGCTGCAAACGGGGTTGAGCCATGTCTGACACGCGCGCCGATCAAGCGACGGCCTTTCTTGCCGCGAATGGCTGGGGTGACGCCGCGCGGGTGAATATTGCCGGTGACGCGTCGAACCGGCGCTACGACAGGCTGCGCAACACCGATGGGCATTGCGTCGTGCTGATGGATGCACCGCCCGACAAGGGCGAGGATGTCCGCCCCTTTGTGCACATCACGCAGGCGCTGCGCGCGCACGGCCTCTCCGCCCCCGAGGTGATCGCGCAGGACGCCGCACATGGCTTCCTCCTGCTCGAAGATCTGGGCGACGCGCTCTTTGCCAAGGTCGTGCAGGCCGACCCGACGCTGGAACTGCCGCTCTATCAGGTGGCGGTGGACGTGCTGGTGCACCTGCACCGAACCGCGCCCCCTGCCCTCGCGCCCTATGACGCGGCCACGATGACCCCGCTCGCCGCGCTGGCCTTTGACTGGTATTTGCCCGGCACCACCGGCGCGCCCGACCCGGCGGCCAAGGCCGCGTTCGAGGCGGCCTGCTACGCGGCGCTTGCACCGCTGGACAGCGCCCTCGATGTGATGATCCAGCGCGACTACCATGCCGAAAACCTGCTCTGGCTGCCGGACCGGACCGGCATCGCCCGCGTCGGCCTGCTGGACTATCAGGACGCGATGCGCGGCCACCGCGCCTATGACCTCGTGTCGATCCTGCAGGATGCGCGCCGCGACGTGCCGGCCCCGCTCGCCCGGGACATGATCCTGCGCTACGTCACCAAGGCCGATCTGGACCCGGAGCCTTTCACCACCGCCTATGCCTGCCTCGGCATGCAGCGCAACATGCGCATTCTTGGCGTCTTTGCCCGCCTGTCGATGGCCTATGGCAAGCCGCATTACGTCGACCTGATCCCGCGCGTCTGGGGCCACCTGATGACGGCGCTGGACCACCCCGCGCTGGCCGACGTTGCCCCCCGGATCACCGATGTGCTGCCCCTGCCGACAGACGACCTGCTGGCCAGGCTGCGGGACAAATGCGGGAGCGTTCCGCTGTGACGCCGCCGCTGATGCTGTTTGCCGCCGGGTTCGGCACACGGATGGGCGCGCTGACCCGCGACCGCCCGAAACCGCTGATCGAGGTGGCGGGCAAGCCCCTGATCGACCACGCGCTGGCCCTCGCCGACGGGGCGGGTGTCGCGCGCATTGTCGCGAACACGCATTACCGCCCCGAGATGATCGAGGCGCATTTGGCCCCCCGTGATGTGCAAACCGCGCGCGAAACCCCCGACATCCTCGACACCGGCGGCGGGCTGCGCCACGCGCTGCCGCTGCTGGGGGCCGACACCGTCATGACCCTGAACAGCGATGCCGTCTGGGCCGGGCCGAACCCGCTGCGCCAGTTGCTGGATGCATGGGACCCGACGCGCATGGACGCGCTGCTGCTGTGCGTACCGATGGCGCAGGTGCATGGGCGCGACGGACGTGGCGACTTTACCCTCCGGCCCGACGGCCAGATCGTGCGGGGGCCCGACGCGGTCTATGCCGGGGCGCAGATCCTGAACACCGGGCGGCTGCATGATGTGCGCGACACTGCCTTTTCCCTGAACGTGGTGTGGGACGCCATGGCCGCCGACGAGCGGCTTTTCGGCCTCAGCTATCCGGGGCACTGGTGCGATGTGGGCCACCCCGGTGGCATCACAGAGGCCGAAGCGATGCTGGCCGCCCACCATGTTTGAGCCCGGCGATACCCCGCGCCTTTACGGCTGTGCGCCCGGCGTCGATTTCCCGCGTGCGCTGGTCGATGGGCTGACCGCCCGCATGGCCGATGCCGCCCCCGACGCGCTCGCCCGTGTGACGGTGCTGGTCAACACGCAGCGCATGGCGCGCCGGTTGCAGGATCTCTTCGAAGCCGGGCCGCCCCGCCTGTTGCCGCGCATCGGCCTGCTGACGCAGCTGGACAGGTTGCTGCCCGATGCGCCATTGCCCCTCGCCACTCCTGCCTTGCGCCGCCTGCTCGAGCTTGAGCCGCTGGTGGCCAAGCTGATCGAACAGGAACGCGATCTGAACACCCGCAGCGCCAGCTTTGATCTCGCCCGCAGCCTGGCCCAGCTGATGGACGAAATGCAGGGCGAAGGGGTGAGCGCCGATCAGATCATGCGCCTCGACGTGTCGGACAAGTCCGGGCACTGGGCGCGGGCGCAAAACTTCTTTGGCATTGCGCAAGGCTATATCGACGCAACGCGCGACGCCCCCGACCCCGAGGCGCGCCAACGCGCGACCGTGCTCCGGCTGGCCACGCATTGGGCGATGCAGCCGCCAGCTGACCCGATCCTCATCGCAGGCTCCACCGGGTCGCGCGGCACGACGCAACTGTTGATGGAGGCGGTCGCCCGTCTGCCCCAAGGGGCGCTGATCCTGCCCGGGTTCGACTTTGACAGCCCCAACGCGGTGTGGGACCGCCTGATGCGCAGCATCACCGATCCTGACCTCGCGCGGGAGGAGGATCACCCGCAGTTCCGCTTTGCCCAGATGATGCACAGCATGGGCCTGCACCGTGGCGATATCACCCCGTGGTCCAATGCACCCGCGCCTGCCCCGGCACGCAACGCGCTGGTGTCACTGGCCCTGCGCCCGGCGCCCATCACCGACGCGTGGCGGGCCGAAGGGCCGGCATTAGAGCCTGTTTTGCCCGACGCGACCCAATCCATCACCCTGATCGAGGCGGAAACCGCCCGGGCCGAGGCCACCGCCATCGCCCTACGCCTGCGCGCCGCAGCCGAGGATGGTCAGCGCGCCGCCCTCGTCACGCCCGACCGGATGCTGACCCGGCAAGTGACCGCAGCCCTCGACCGTTGGGGCATCCGGCCCGACGACAGCGCGGGTGTGCCATTGCACCTGTCGCCGCCGGGGCGGTTCTTGCGCCATGTCGCCGACCTGATGCTGCGCCCGCTGGATGCCGAGGCGCTGATCACCCTACTGAAGCATCCGCTGACCCACTCCGCCGGTGGCCGCAGCGAGCATCAGATCAACGCGCAGCGCCTCGAATTGCGGATGCGCAAGGACGGTCTGCCCTACCCGACCGGCCCGCTGCTGACCGCCTGCGCAGCGCGCGCCGCACCCCGCGATGGTGCCGCGATGGAGGCGTGGGCGCATTGGCTCGCCGCCACACTGGACGGTGCCCATGACGATCTCGCCCGCCCGCTCACCGAATGGGTTGCGCGGCATTTGGCTTTGGCAGAGGCTTTGGCGGACGGCCCGGTGCCCGTTGGCCCGTCGGAGCTGTGGCAAAAAGATGCGGGCGAAGCCGCGCTTGCCATGATGCAGGACCTGGCCGAACAGGCCGAACATGGTGGCACGTTGGCCGCACGCGACTACGGCGCGCTGGTGTCCGGACTTTTGGCCGCGGGTGAGGTGCGCAACCCCGATGCGCCGCATCCCGGCATCATGATCTGGGGCACGCTCGAGGCGCGGGTGCAGGGGGCTGACCTGATCATCCTCGCCGGGCTCAACGATGGCACCTGGCCCGAAGCGCCCCCGCCCGACCCCTGGCTGAACCGCAAGATGCGCGCGGATGCGGGTCTATTGCTGCCCGAACGGCGGGTTGGGTTGTCTGCCCACGACTTCCAACAGGCCATCGCCGCGCCCGAAGTGTGGCTGACCCGGTCGATCCGATCCGACGATGCGGAGACCGTGCCGTCCCGCTGGATCAACCGCCTGCGCAACCTGATGACCGGGCTGCCCGGTGGCATCGGCGCCGACTGTTGGCAAGCGATGCAACAGCGCGGCGCGCAATGGCTGGAACATGCGCGCATGCTCGACGCGGCGCCGGAGCGGCCTAAGGCCCCGCGCCCCTCCCCACGCCCGCCACTGGCGGCGCGGCCTCGCCGCCTGACCGTTACCGAAATCCAGACCCTGATCCGCGACCCTTACGCGATCTACGCCAAACACAGCCTGCGCCTGCGTCCCCTGCGCCCGCTCGTCCCGTCCGCCGACGCACTGCTGCGCGGTATCCTTTTGCACGACGTGATGGAGCGGTTTGTCCGCGCCACGCTCGACGATCCCGGTGCGCGACGTGCGGATGTCCTGATGCAGCATGCGAGTGAGATTCTGGCGCGCGCGGTGCCATGGCCCGCCGCGCGGACGCTCTGGCAGGCGCGCATCGCCCGCGCCGCTGACTGGATTGTCGAGACCGAGGGCCAGCGGCAATCGCGCGGCACTCCTGCCGCGATGGAAACGGAGGCGATGGGCCGGCTGGACTTGCCCGCCATCGCCACCACGATCGAAGGGCGTGCCGACCGGATCGATCTGGACCCGGGCGGCAAGGCCATCCTTTATGACTACAAAAGCAGCGCACCGCCGAGCGCAGACCAGCAGAAGTTTTTTGACAAGCAACTGCTGATCGAAGCCGCGATGGTCGAGGCGGGCGGCTTTGCCACGCTTGGGCCACGCCCCGTCGCCGCCGCTCAGTTCATCGGACTCAGCGGGCAGCGCACCGCCGATGTCCCGCTGGAAGAAGAGCCGCCAGCCAAGGTGCTGGCCGACCTCGCAGGCCTGCTTTCCGCCTATTTAGAGCCGAAAAAGGGGTACACATCACGCCGCGCGCTCTATGTCGACCGCGAGGCGCGCGACTTTGATCAGCTCGCGCGCTTTGGTGAATGGGACGTGACCGACGATCCCACGCCCGAGGATCTGACATGACCCCGCTGGACGAGGCGACGCGCCGGCAGCACGACGCGGCCCAACCCGGTCAATCGACCTGGCTGTCGGCCAATGCCGGGTCCGGCAAGACGCGCGTGCTGACCGACCGTGTGGCGCGGTTGCTGCTCGACGGCGTGCAGCCGCAGCACATCCTGTGCCTGACCTACACCAAGGCCGCCGCGTCCGAGATGCAGAACCGCCTGTTCCAGCGGCTCGGTGCCTGGGCGATGCTGGACGATGATGCGTTGCGCAAGGCGTTGCACGCCCTAGGCTACACCGGCCCTACAGAGGATGAGGACTTGCGCCGCGCTCGCACGCTTTTTGCCCGCGCGATCGAGACGCCGGGCGGGCTGAAGATTCAGACCATCCACTCGTTCTGCGCGGCCCTCTTGCGACGCTTTCCGCTGGAGGCCGGTGTCAGCCCGCAATTCACCGAGATCGAAGATCGCGCGGCAGAACTGCTCCGGGCCGAACTCCTTGACCAGATGGCAGACGGGCCGGATGCGCCACTGCTTAGCGCTTTTGCGCAGATCTACAGCGGGGATGAGATCCTCAGGATCATGGCACGGATTGTCTCTAACGCAGGCCATTTCAGCCTGCATTCCCTCAGCGATGCACTCCAGCTCTTTGATCTGCCCGCCGATCTGACCCCTGACCGGCTGGTCCGCGACACGTTCGGGCCGGGCGATGCCGCGCTGATCCAACAGCTGATCCCTCTGCTCGCGGCAGGGTCGTCCACCGATCAAAAGGCCGCGCAAAAGCTCGCCGCTGTCACGACGCTCGACATCTCCGCCATTTCCGCCCTCGCCCCCGTCTTTGTCTTTGCGTCGGGGCAAAAGGCGGGGCAGCCAAAAACCGGCAGCTTTCCAACCAAGGCGACGCGCGACGCCGCCCTTGCCCTGATGCCCGACCTTGAGGCGCTCATGACCCGTGTCGCCGACGCGCGGGAGGCGCATTTGGGCCTGACGGCGGCGCAGCATGCCTATGAACTGCACCGTTTTGCCGCGCGTTTTGCCACGCTTTACGCTGAGGCAAAGCAGGCGCGGGCGTGGCTGGATTTCGATGATTTGATCCTCAAGGCACGTCAGCTGCTGTCGGACCCGCAGGTCGCGGCCTGGGTGCTTTACCGCCTTGACGGCGGCATCGACCACATTCTGGTGGACGAGGCGCAGGACACCAGCCCCACCCAATGGGACGTTATCCGCAAGCTGGCCGAAGAGTTCTCAAGCGGCACAGGTGCGCGCGACGACGTGCATCGCACCATCTTTGTCGTCGGCGACAAGAAACAGTCGATTTATTCATTCCAAGGCGCGGACCCGGAGGCGTTCGACCGCATGCAGGCGGAATTCGGCTCTAAATTGCAGGATTCGGGTCAAAGCCTACACCCTCTGACCCTCGATTATTCGTTCCGGTCGTCACCAGCGATCCTGCGGCTGGTCGATATGGTGTTCCAACAGGATGCCGCCGCAGGTCTTGCCAATGACGGGCATCACATCGCGTTTCACACCGACATGCCCGGCCGCGTGGATCTGTGGCCGGTGGTGCCCAAGCCGGAAAAGCAGACCGAACGCGACTGGTTCGACCCGGTGGACCGGCGCAGCCCCGAGCATGAGCATCGCGTGCTCGCCCTGTCCATCGCGCACGAGATCAAGCGGATGCTTGAGGCGCGCACTCCGATCCCGGACGGCGACAAGGTGCGTGCGGTCGAGCCGCGCGATTTCCTGATCCTGGTGCAACGCCGCTCCGGCATTTTTGGCGACCTGATCCGCGCCTGCAAGGAGCTGGAGCTGCCCATCGCGGGTGCGGACCGGCTCAAGGTCGGAGCAGAGCTGGCGGTGCGCGACTTGGGCGCGCTGCTGTCGTTCCTCGCCACGCCGGAGGACAGCCTGTCGCTGGCGACCGCGCTGCGCTCCCCCCTCTTTGGTTGGTCCGAACAGGAGCTGTTCACCCTCGCCCATTACCGCGACACCGAATTCCTGTGGCAGACGCTGCGCACCAGCGACGCGCACCCCGAATCGGTCGCGATCCTGCAGGACATGCGGTCGCAGATCGACTTCTTGCGGCCCTATGACCTGATCGAACGGATGCTGACGCGGCATCGCGGACGACAAAACCTGCTGGCGCGCCTCGGCACCGAGGCCGAAGACGGGATCAACGCGCTGCTGTCCCAGGCGCTGGCCTACGAGCGCGCGTCGATCCCCAGCCTGACGGGGTTCCTGACCTGGATGGAAACCGATGACCTTGAGATCAAGCGCCAGATCGACAGCGCGTCGAACCAGATCCGGGTGATGACCGTGCATGGCGCCAAGGGGTTGGAAGCGCCCATTGTGATCCTGCCGGAATGCGGCAAGCGCGCCATCCGCATCACCGATCCGCTGATCCGCATCGACGACACGCCGGTCTGGCGGATGCCGGATGCCCAACAGCCGCAAGTGATGCGCAACCGTCTGGACGCCATGCGCGCCGCGCAAGAGGCGGAGTCGCTGCGATTGCTGTATGTGGCTCTAACGCGGGCTGAAAAGTGGCTGATCGTGGCCGCGTCAGGTGAGCTGAGCAAGGGGGGCGGCGATTGGTGGCAACGGGTCGAGGCGGGCTTGACGACCGGTGGTGCGGCAGAGATCGACACGCCAACAGGGCGCGGCCTGCGGCTGTCGCATAACATCTGGCCCGACTGGACGACGGAGACATCACAGAGCCGAGCGACCAAAAAAACCGCCCTGCCCGCCCTCTTTGCCCAACCAGCGCCACCACCTGTCAAACCGCCCGAACCGCTGTCACCGTCGGACCTTGGCGGGGCCAAGGCACTACCCGGCGACGGGCGCGATGCGGAATTGGCGACCGCATATGGCACGCTAGTCCACCGCCTGCTGGAAGACCTGCCACCAGTGCCCGAACCCGCCCGCGACGCCGTCGCAAACGCGATCCTGTCCACCAGCGACCTGCCGGACGATGAGGCCCAGACAGCACTCCGAGAAGCACAACAGGTGCTGCAAACCCCGGCGCTCGCGCACCTGTTTGACCCTGACACGCTGGCCGAGGTCCCCTTTGTCGCCGAACTGGGCGGTCAGACGCTGCGAGGCACTATTGACCGGTTGATCGTCACCGACGCCCAAATCGACATCATCGACTTCAAATCCAACCGCGTGGTCCCGCACGGGCCAAGCCATGTCCCCGACGGCCTGCTGCGCCAGATGGGGGCCTATGCCCATGCGATTGCGCAGATTTATCCCGACCGCGCCATCACTTGTGCCATCCTGTGGACGCACACCGCGACGCTCATGCCCCTGCCGCACGATATCGTGACAAATGCACTGGCGGATACGCCATATCTTGACGCCGCCGCACGGGGTTCTTACCTTGCCAGTCCAACGTTTGACGCCCCTTTTCCGGAGACATGATCATGGCAACCACTGCCGTTACTGACGACACGTTCGAAAGCGAAGTGATGAAGGCCGACCTGCCGGTCGTGGTCGATTTCTGGGCAGAGTGGTGCGGCCCCTGCAAACAGATCGGCCCCGCGCTCGAAGAGCTGTCGGACGAGATGAACGGCAAGGTCAAGATCGTGAAGGTCGACGTGGACAACAACCCCAACACGCCCGCGCAGTTGGGTGTCCGGGGCATCCCGGCGTTGTTCATCTTCAAGGACGGGCAGGTCGTTGCCAACCGTGCGGGTGCGGCGCCGAAATCAACGCTGCAATCCTGGATCGAGACCGAGGTTTAACCCTCAGGCAAAGGCCCGGTTCGCGATGAACCGCAGCCGCTGAAACCGCAGCGCGGCCGACACGCTGAGGCTGTGGTTGAACCGATTCCAGTCCGTCAGGATCTGAACGCGTAGCATGAACGTCACCCCCGGATCATCCGGGGGGACAAAGCCATACCCCTCAAAAAACGCATCCAGCACTTCCGGCGGCAAGACATGCCCCTTGGGCAGCGCGTCGAGGTCACCGACCATCTGCATGTAGCTCAGCAAAATGCGCGCGATGTCGTAGCCGACCGGCGCATGGCTGTGGGCGAGGAAATCCAGCGCCGCGACACTGTCGGGCGACACAAGGATGTTGTGGGCGTTCAGGTCGCCATGCTTGGCCGCAACTTTCGTCTGCTGACCAGAACAGGGCGCGACCCAATCCTGAATGTGCCCTGTCAGGGCCAGAAACCGCTTTTGCCCCTTGATCCGGCGCGCCCCGCTTTTCATTTGGTCGGCGAGATGCAGCATATGGTTGGCCATGAATTTCGGTTGGAACACCCGGTCTTCCTGAAAGGTGCCCGCGTGATAGCCCGCCAGCCACCGACCGGCCTGTCGCAAGAGCGGACGATGATCGTCGGATGTCCGGCACGCATCCAGAAGGGTTTCGCCCGGCAAAAAGCGCATCAGATACGCCTGCCGGGACGGATCGACCGCCAAAAGCTCGGGCACAGTCACATCGGTCTGGCCGGACAAGGCCGCCTGCGCCGCCTCATGGTTCTTGACGATGCCTGCAAATTCCGTCGCATCCTGCGGCGCGAACGCCTGCTTGAGGATCAGCGACGGCGCGACGTCACTGTCGAACCGCGCCACGATATGCTCGCGCCGCGTATCCGCCTTGATCCAGTGGCGCGCCATGCGATAGGGCGGGGGCTTCGGAAAGGCCTCGGCCAGCAAATCACCAAAAGTGGCGGTGGCGACATTGATCAGGTGCGCGGTGGATGTCATCGTCGCCGTCGTCGGCCCTTTTGAACGACACGAAATATCACGCACCCTGTCAGAGGAACGGACCTGATGCAAAACAACAATTTCCCCGGATGGCACGGCACCACGATCATCGGCGTCAAGAAGGACGGCGCGGTGGTCATCGCGGGCGACGGGCAGGTGTCGCTGGGCCAAACCGTGATCAAGGGGAGCGCTCGCAAGGTCCGCCGCCTGTCCCCGGGCGGGCATGACGTTGTGGCCGGGTTCGCCGGGTCCACAGCGGACGCGTTCACCCTGTTGGAGCGGTTGGAGGCCAAGCTGGAGGCCACGCCCGGCCAATTGGCACGCGCCTCGGTCGAGCTGGCCAAGGACTGGCGGACGGACAAGTACCTGCAAAAGCTGGAGGCGATGCTGATCGTCACCGACGGGGCCGACATGTTCGTGATCACCGGAGCAGGCGACGTGCTGGAGCCCGAGCATGACGTGACCGCCATCGGGTCAGGCGGGAATTACGCACTGGCAGCCGCGCGCGGCATGATGGACAGCGACCGCAGCGCCGAAGCCGTGGCGCGCGATGCCATGGCCATCGCCGCCGACATCTGCGTTTACACCAACGGCAACCTGACCGTCGAGACGATCAGCGCCTGAATAAAAGGGGCCGCCCCGGCGACAGGACGGCCCCAAACAGCCATGGTTAGAGCCGCTTCAGTTCAGTTTGGCGACACCGAGCGGCACGTTGAATTTTTCGCACCAGATCCAGACCTCGTTATATTGCGAGGCGTCGATTCCGGCGGGAACGATATAGCTTTGCTTGCCCGCGTTCTTGGACAGCTTGCCCATCAGCGTGGTCGCGTCATAGCCGTTGCGGCCCAGCGCCACCTTGGGGTCCGGCGCGCCGTCAAACCAGAAATCGTCTTGCAGAATGATCTCGGTCTGGCCATTTTTGGTGACCACTTCGGCGCGGCCCTTGGTGACGTGGTTGCTGGCCCCGGTGAATTCTCCGATGCGACCATGGCCACCGGCCAAGGCGGGCAGGGCGGTGGAGGCAAGCAGCGCAGACGAAGCGATGAGGAAGGAACGGCGGTTGGTCATTGGATATCTCCGGTCTCGTGTGATGACGCCAAGATAGGAACCATTCGGTCCAAAAGTACAGACACCTCGCGCGACCGTGACGAAACCGGGTGATATGCGGTGGCCTAGGTTGCGTTTTGGCGGAATTCGCATAGGTAGCTGAAACACTTTGTAACACATGGGCTGCACGTGACTGATCTGACCCCCCGCGAGATTGTCTCAGAACTCGACCGATTCATCATCGGCCAAAAGGACGCCAAACGCGCCGTGGCCGTGGCGCTGCGCAACCGCTGGCGGCGCAAGCAGCTGGGCGATGATCTGCGGGACGAGGTGTATCCCAAGAACATCCTGATGATCGGCCCCACCGGTGTCGGCAAGACCGAGATCAGCCGCCGTCTGGCCAAACTGGCCCGCGCGCCTTTCCTCAAGGTCGAAGCGACGAAGTTCACCGAGGTGGGTTACGTGGGCCGCGACGTCGAACAGATCGTCCGCGATCTGGTGGATGCCGCGATCATCGACACGCGCGAGCATATGCGCGGCGACGTCAAGGCAAAGGCCCACGCCGCAGCCGAAAACCGCGTGATCGAAGCGATTGCGGGCACCGATGCGCGCGAGGCCACGCGCGAGATGTTCCGCAAAAAGCTGAAATCCGGCGAGCTGGACGACACCGTGATCGAGCTCGACGTGACCGACACCTCCAGCCCGTTCCCGATGATGGACATCCCCGGCCAGCCCGGCGGCAACATGGGCATGATGAACATCGGTGACCTGCTGGGCAAGGCGATGGGCGGGCGCACCGTGCGCAAGAAACTGACCGTCGCCCAAAGCTATGAGGTGCTGATCGGCGAAGAGGCGGACAAGCTGCTGGATGACGAAACGGTCACCAAGGCAGCACTTGAGGCGGTGCAGGAAAACGGCATCGTCTTTCTGGACGAGATCGACAAGGTCTGCGCCCGGACGGATGCGCGCGGCGGTGATGTGAGCCGCGAGGGCGTGCAGCGCGACCTGCTGCCCCTGATCGAGGGCACGACTGTCAGCACCAAGCATGGCCCAGTCAAGACGGACCACATCCTGTTTATCGCGTCTGGCGCATTCCACATCGCCAAGCCGTCGGACCTGCTGCCCGAATTGCAGGGCCGTCTGCCGATCCGGGTTGAGCTGCGGGCGCTGACCGAAGAGGATTTCGTGCGCATCCTGACCGAAACCGACAATGCCCTGACCCGGCAGTACACCGCCCTCATGGCGACCGAAGAGGTCACAGTGACATTCGAGCCCGAAGGCATTCAGGCGCTCGCCCGCATCGCCGCCGAAGTGAACCAGAGCGTCGAGAATATCGGGGCGCGCCGTCTCTATACCGTGCTCGAACGCGTGTTCGAGGAACTGTCGTTCACCGCCCCCGACCGCGCGGGCGAGGCGATCACCGTTGACGCCGCCTTTGTCGACGAACATCTGGGCGCGCTCGCGCAATCGGCGGATGTGAGCCGCTACGTACTCTAGCCTCGCAGTGACATTTGGCGTACGCCTCGGTTCAGTGATTTGACCGGGACGACACATAATGCGTTTGCTGATCGTGCTCTTGATGGCCCTTCTCGTGGGGTGCAGCGACAGGACAGCGGCACCGATTGTACCGCAGGCGCTCGAGGTCGGGACAAACCGTACGGTGTTCATCGGCACCACCCGCGCCATGAACGACGCGGGCGAGTTCGGCATTGGGCGCAGCCCATCGTTGAGCCTGTTGCAAAGCGAGGTGTCGATCCCGCCCGAACGCGACATCGGCACGGTGTCCGACGGTTTCGACAAACCCAAGCCCGACCGCGACTTTGCGCTGGCGACGCTCGCCAGGCATGGCGATACCGCATCGTTCACGCGCGCCCTGCGGGACGAAATCGACAACACGTCCGGCGCCCAGCGCGAGGTGACCGTGTTCGTGCATGGGTTCAACAACAGTTTTGCCGACGCGGCCTTTCGCATGGCGCAGATGGGTCATGACCTCGAGGTGCCGGGCGCGCTGGTTAGCTATTCCTGGCCGAGCCGCGCCAATCCTCTGGGTTACGAATACGATCAGGACAGTGCGCTGTTTGCACGCGATGGTCTGGCGCAGCTGCTGCGCACCGTGTCGGCAGCGGGCAATCCGGATATCATCCTCGTTGCGCATTCCATGGGCGGCTATCTGGTGATGGAAACGCTCCGCCAGATGGAGATCGCTGACCCGGGGTGGGCGGGCCGGTCGCTGCGCGGGGTGATCCTGATGTCGCCAGACATCAACGTCGATGTCTTCCGCACCCAGATTTCCAAGTTCCAGACGGTGCCTGACCCCTTTGTCGTCATCGTCTCGCGCAAGGATGCGGTGCTGCGCCTATCGTCGCGCCTGAGGGGCGAAAAGACGCAGCTTGGCAACATCAACAATATCGACGACATCGAAGACCTGCCGATCACGGTGCTGGATGTGTCGGCCTTTTCCGACCGGAAATCGGGCAATCATTTTGTCGCAGCGGGCTCGCCCGCACTCATCCAGATCCTGCGACGCAGTGCCGATCTGGACCGCGAATTCCTGCGCGGCCGCTCCGGCGCGACACTGGTCATTCCGGGCCAGCGCCGTATTCAGGCGCGCGCCGCACGGATCGAACTGCCAGCACCGCCGGGTGACGAACGATAGTGACCACGCGCCCAGCCTTTGAGCCCTGGAGCCGCTTCCTCGCCCAGAACGCGCGCTGGCTGTCGGCGGGCGCGTTACTGACATTGCTGTCATCCTTTGGTCAGACGTTCTTTATCTCGCTCTTTGCCGCCGAGGTGCAGGCCGAATTTGCGCTGTCCCATGGCGACTGGGGCATGATCTATGCGCTGGGCACCATGGCGTCGGCGGCGGTGATGATCTGGGCCGGGGGCCTGACCGACCGTTGGCGGGCGCGCAGCCTTGGCGTGCTGGTGCTGGGCCTGCTGGCGCTGTCCTGTCTGGCGATGGCGGTGAACCCCTTTGCGCTGATGCTGCCGGTGATCATCTTTGCCCTGCGGCTGACGGGCCAGGGCATGACCAGCCATATCGCCGTCGTCGCGATGAGCCGTTGGTTTGTCGCGACACGGGGCAGGGCGCTGTCCATCGCCACGCTGGGCTTTTCGGTGGGCGAGGCGGTGCTGCCCATCATCTTTGTCGCGCTTCTGACGCTGCTGGACTGGCGCGTGCTGTGGGTTGTCGCGGCGCTGATCGCGCTGGCGGGTATTCCCGCGCTGCTGAGCCTGCTGCGAACGGAACGCACGCCGCAATCCATGGCGCACGAAAACCAGAGCTTTGGAATGGAGGCGCGCAACTGGACCCGGAGGCAGGCGCTGCGCCATCCGCTCTTTTGGTTCATGGTGCCCGCGCTGATCGGGCCGTCGGCCTTTGGCACCGCGTTCTTTTTCCATCAGGTGTATTTCGCGACCCTCAAGGGCTGGAGCCATCTGGCCCTCGTGTCGCTGTTCCCGATCTACACACTGGCCGGGATCGGCGCGATGGTGCTGACCGGCCTCGCGCTGGATCGGTTCGGCACCGCGCGGCTGATCCCGTTTTATCAACTGCCGCTGGTGCTGGCCTTTGCCGTCTTTGGCGTTGCCACGTCGCTGGTGCATGTGGCGGTGGGGCTGGTGCTGTTTGGCCTGATGACCGGGGCCAACGCGGTGCTGCCCAACGCGTTCTGGGCCGAATTCTATGGCACAGGCAACATCGGATCGATCAAGGCGATGGCCGCCGCCGTCATGGTGCTGGGGTCGGCCATCGGGCCGGGCCTCACGGGCGTGCTGATCGATGCGGGCGTCGGGCTTGAGCCGCAGTATATCGGCGTCGCGGGCTATTTCATCTTTGCTAGCGCGATGATGTGGGTCGGCATCTCGCGCTCCCGCAGCGCGCTACCGGCGCTTGCGTAGGTACACGTAATAGGCCCCGCCGCCGCCATGACGGTTGTGCGCGGCGCTCACCTGCAACACCGCCGATGACAGTGGCGGCACCGACAGCCATTGCGGCACCTGATGCCGCAACACGCCAAGCCGCACCGGGATCGGCCCGCCTTCGTCGCGGTCCTTGCCCTTGCCGGTCACGATCAGCACAAGCCGCTTGCCCTGCGCCTGCGCCGACAGGATGAACCGCGTCAGCGCAGGATGCGCACGGTCCAGCGTCATACCGTGCAGGTCCAGCTTGGCTTCGGGGCGCAGCTTGCCCCGCTTCATCTGGGCAAACGCCTTTTTGTCCATGTTCACTGCGGTGCCTTGCACCTGATCTGCAAGCGAAGCAGTCAGATCGATGCGCGTGGCAGGCTCATAACGTGGCGCAAGGCGCGGGCCGATCGCACCGGTGAACCGCGCGAGTTCACGCGGGGCCGGGGCGGGTGGCGTTTCGACGAAATCCTCGGGGCTCAGCGGCTTTTGCGCATGCAGCCGTTCCGTCTGGTCGGTGACCTTGCGCCACAGCTCTTCCTCTTCGGGCCGCAAGCGGCGGCGGCGTGTCATGACTGACCTTCGGGCAGCAGCGCATAGGCGCGCTGAATCGGCATCAGCACCATCATCCGCCCCGGATCGCGCAAGCGCCCCGCGCGCCGTCCGGCCCGGTCACCGGTGCCAAAGAATACGTCAGCCCGTTGCGCGCCCTTTATGGCAGAGCCGGTGTCCTGCGCGATCATCAACCGGCGCAGCGGGTCCTTGCCGTCCTTTTCCACCCAGACCGGCGCCCCCAGCGGAACAAACGCTGGATCGACGGCGACCGACCGCATTGCCGTGATCGACCGGTTCATCGCGCCCAGCGGCCCCTTTTCGCTGGGCACCTCGCTCACCTCGCGAAAAAATACGTAGGACGGATTGTGATACAGCAGCTCGCGCCCCGCATCGGGGTTGCGGTTGACCCAGTTCCTGATCACCTGCGCGCTGACCTGATGCGACTGATACGTGCCGCGCCGCACCAGTTCCTGCCCGATGGAGCGGTAGGGGTGGCCGTTGAATCCCTCATACCCCACCCGGATCGTGCGCCCGCCGGGCAACCGGATACGGCCCGATCCCTGCACCTGCAGAAAAAACAGCTCGACCGCGTCATCGACCCACGCAATCTCGAGGCCGCGCCCCGCCATCTGGTCCCCTTCGAGGATCGCACGGCGTGTCAGCCATGGCCTGATCTGCCGCGCCTCTGGCGGCATTTTGTACACCGGAAATCGGTAGCGGCTGGAGCGGCGCAAGCTACCCTCCAACTCCGGTTCGAAATAGCCGGTGAACAGCGCAGGCGCGCCGTCTTCGATCAAAACCGGGCGAAAGAACAGCTCAAAGAACGCGCGCGGATCGGGGATGTCACCGGCCAGCGCGCACAGGTTGCGCCAGTCCGGATCCTTCATGTCGCGGCAGGTGTCGCGGAACACCGACAGGGCGGCGGCGTGATCGTCCTCGGCCCAGCCATCGAGGCTGGCAAAGTCCATCACGGAATAGCGCAGGTCGCCCTCGGCCTGTGCGCTCATTGCACCGGCCCAGACCAACAACGCCGCAGCGGCATGGATTACGCGTCTGTGGACACCAACAACCAATTCGGGTCGTCCGCCCCCATGATGCGCGCAAAGGACCACGTGTCCTTTTGACGTTTCACGTCTGTCAGGCTGCCTTCGATGATGTCGCCACCCTGATCGCGAACCGCCGATGTCAGCTCTGCCACGAAACGGATCGTGATCTCGGCCTCGTTGGTGTCGTCGTCGAGGGTGGCATTGACCAGCTTCATCTCGCGCACGCCGATGAAATCGGCCTCGATGGTCAGGCCCTGATCCTCGCGTGCGGCCACACCATCGACAAAGCTTTCGTAGATGTCTTCGGCCAGGATCGGCTGGATGTCGGCCAGCTCGCCATTCTCGTAGCCCATAACGATCATCTCATAGGCGCCGCGCGCGCCTTGCAAAAAGTCGGCTACGTGGAACGACGGCTCAAGCCGTTTCATGCCAGTCAGCGCCTTGGCCGCGTCGCTGTCCTCGTCGACATGGTCGGTGATGTCGAGGTCGGGGCCGCCTTCGATCACCTCGAGGTCGGGGCGCGTGCTGGGGCCACTGTCCGGACGCGGCAAGGGTGGCTGTTCAAACCCCTCGCGGGTGCCCAGCACATTTTTCAGACGCAGGATCAGAAAAACGGCGATGCCGGCAAGGACCAAAAGCTGGATCAGCGGAGAGTTCATTCAAACCTCAATACGATGTGCGCGTCGGCGCGCGGGTGGCGATTGCCTGTCAGGATCCTTATGTAGGGGAGGGGGTGGGCCAAGTCCACCGCAGCCCGGGCAGGCCGGGCCGAAAGGATGTCGCATATGTGGCTGTTTGTCGCTTTTCTTGCCGTGCCGCTCATTGAGATTGCTCTGTTTATCCAGATCGGCGACGTAATCGGTCTCGGCTGGACCTTGCTGATCGTGGTGATCACGGCTGTGTTAGGGACGTATCTGGTCCGGCAGCAGGGCATTCAGGCGCTGCGACGGGTGCAAAGCTCCTTTAACCAGCTGCAAGACCCGAGCGAGGCATTGGCCCACGGCGCGATGATCCTGTTTTCCGGCGCGCTCCTGCTCACGCCCGGGTTTTTCACCGACGCGGTCGGTTTTGCCCTGCTCGTGCCCGGTGTTCGGCTGGCGGTGTTCAAATGGGCCCGGACCAAGGTCAAGGTGGCGACGTTTTCCACCCATGGCAGGCACCCGCAGCAGCAGTCCGACATCATTGACGGCGAATACACCGAAGTTCCCGAAAACCAGCAGGACATCAGTGGCCCGTCAGGCTGGACCAAGCATTGAGGCCCATGGCCCAAACTGATACGAGGGCGCAAATCCGATTTTTGCAGGAGAGCGCCACAATGGCCGAAGAAGGAAATACCGCCGCAGAACAGCCCAAGGCACCGACAATGCGGGTGCTGGGCCAGTTCATCCGCGACATGTCGTTCGAGAACATCATCGCCCAAAAGGGCGGCGCGCCCGACATGCAGCCCGATGTGCAGGTGCAGGTGAACCTGGATGCGAAAAAGCGTGGCGGCGACAATCAGTACGAGTCCTCGATCAAGCTGAACGTGACCTCCAAGGACAAGGAAAGCGACAAGGTCCTGTTCGTGCTGGAGATCGATTATGTCGGCATCTTCTTTATCGACGGGGTGCCCGAGGATCAGTTGCATCCGTTCCTGCTGATCGAATGCCCGCGCATGATCTTTCCGTTCCTGCGCCGTGTAGTGAATGACATCACCCGCGACGGGGGGTTCCCGCCGCTGAACCTCGAAAACTTCGACTTTGTCGGCCTCTACCGGAACGAGATCGAGCGTCGCAAGGCCGAAGGCCAAAAGCTGGACGCGTAACAATTGCTGCTATGACTGATCAGGCCCGGTGCTCTGCGCCGGGCTTTTTCATTTCCAAAGGGTGGTTTCGCCCAGCTTTTCGACAAAAGCGCTGTGTGCCGCCCGCTCATCATCCGTGACGCGGCTGGCCAGCGGGCGCGGACGTGGCGGCGGGGTCCAGGCGGCATCACCCCCCGCACCGGAACTGCCGCCCCCGGCATGGGTGGCAAGGGCAAAGTCCGGCTGCCGCCCGCCGATCAACTCCAGATAAACTTCGGCCAGAATTTCACTGTCGAGCAGCGCGCCGTGCAATGTGCGGGCCGAATTGTCGATCCCGAACCGCCGACACAACGCATCCAGCGACGCGGGCGAGCCCGGAAACCGGCGGCGCGCAATCTCGAGCGTATCGACAGCGCGGTCATAGGGGATCTGCGGCAAGCCCATCCACTTCAGCTCTGCGTTCAGGAATTTCATGTCGAAGGCGGCGTTGTGGATCACCAGCTTGGCATCACCGATAAAGTCGAGAAACGCCTGCCCCACCGCCGCGAATTTCGGCTTGCCACGCAGGAAATCATCGCCCAGCCCATGCACCTCGAACGCCTCTTGGGGCATGGACCGTTCCGGATCGATATATTCGTGAAACTGGTTTTGCGTCGGCACGTGCCGGATCAGCTCGATCGCCCCGATCTCAACGATCCGATCCCCGCTTTCGGGGTCGAACCCTGTCGTTTCAGTGTCGAGCACGATCTCACGCATTGGCCAACTGTTCCTTGATCCCGGAGATGACAGAATGGACCTGCGCGCGGGCGTGTTCAAGCGTATCCGTCACGATCACATAGTCCGCGCGGGCGCATTTTTCGTCGTTCGGCATCTGCTTGGCCCGGATCGCCTCGAACTGTTCCGGTGTCATGGTACCACGCGCCAAAACACGCGCCGCCTGTTCGTCAGCAGGGATAGAGACGCAGGCGGTGGCATCCATCGCCTTGTCGCCTCCCGTCTCGAACAGCAGGGGGATGTCGAACACCAGTATATCCGCCGTCGCCTGCGCGATGAACGCAGCACGGTCCGCGGCCACCAGCGGATGCACGATTGCCTCGATCTTGGGCAACAGCTCCGGACGTTTACCAATCTCGGCCTTCAGCACCTCGCGCGACACTGCACCGTCAACAATCGCGCCCGGCACCAAAGCGCCCATCGGCGCAACAGCAGCACCACCGACGGCATACAACCGGTGCACCGCCGCATCCGCATCCCACACGGCACAGCCCGCATCGGCAAACATCTGCGCTGTCGTGGATTTGCCCATGCCGATGGACCCGGTCAGGCCCAGCCTGAAGCTCATCTGAGGGCGGCGGCGCGTGTCGCGCTGTCCACCTCGGGCCGTTTGCCAAACCACCGCTCGAACGCAGGCACCGCTTGATGCAAAAGCATGCCCAGCCCGTCCACCGTCACACATCCCGCCGCTTCGGCCTCTGCCAGCAGCCGCGTGCGCAACGGCGCATAGACCAGATCGGTCACGATCGATCCCGCGCGCAAGCCATCCAGCGGCACGCGCATCTCCTGTTTGCCCAGCATGCCCAGCGACGTGGTGTTCACCACTAGGTGCGACTCGTCCAGAATGTTGCCCGCCTGTACCCAGTCCACCACCGTGATCCGCGCCCCGAAATCCTCTGCCAGCTTCTCCGCCCGCACGCGCGTCCGGTTGGTCAGGAAAATCTCAGGCACGCCCGCATCCGCCAGCGATGCGACCACCGCGCGCGCCGCACCGCCCGCGCCCAGAACCGCCGCAGGCCCCGCCTGAGGCACCCAGTTGGGCGCACCGGCGCGCAGATTTTCGATGAACCCGTAGCCATCCGTGTTGTCCGCGTGGATCTTGCCATCCTTGCGGAAGATCAGCGTGTTCGCCGCCCCGATCAGCGTGGCCCGGTCGGTGATCAGGTCCGCCATCTCCAGCACCGCTTCCTTGTGGGGGATCGTCACGTTGACGCCCACGAAGCCCGCTTTGGGCAACGTATCCAGCACCATGCGCAAATCGGCCTGATCCACGTCCATCGGAATATAGTCGCCGGGCAGCCCCAGCGTCTTGAGCCAGTGCTTGTGAATTTGTGGTGACTTGCTGTGGCCAATCGGTGACCCGATGACTCCAGCCAGCGGAATCCGTGTCGTCATAGTCTTGCCGTGCTACCTTTCGATCACACCCCGGAGCGTCAGAAACGCCAATATCTCCAAAAGTGGCATACCCAGCACGTGAAAGTAATCCCCCTGCACCGAATGAAACAGCCGCACGCCCTCGGCCTCCAGCTGGTAGGCGCCCACGCAGTGTTGAACCTCGTCCCAGTTGCGGTCCACATAGCCCGCCAGATACGCGTCGGAAAAATCGCGCATGCGCAGCCGTACCTGTCCCACATGCCGCCAGATCGGCCGCCCCTCGTGATAGATGACCGCCGCCGACAACAGGCTGTGCTGCGCGCCGCGCAGGCTGCGCAACTGTTCTGTCGCCTCCGCTGGCGTTTCCGGTTTCGACAGAAGCCGCTTGCCCAGCACCAGCACCTGATCGCAGCCGATCACCATCGCGTCGGGATATTTCTGATGCACCTTGCGCGCCTTGGCCTCGGCCAGCGCGTCCGCCACATCGCGCGCGGGCGCGTCTTCGACCAGCAGCGCATCGCGGATCGCATCCTCATCCACACGCGGGCGCACCACCTCGAAGGGGACGCCTGCATTGCGCAGCAATGTCGCCCGGATCGACGAACCTGAGGCGAGGAGGATGGGGACATCCATGCGGATAACCTTGTGTGAAACCGTGCAATGTTCTGTGGCTGAATGTCTGGGGAAAACCGCGGATCGGCACAAGTGGGCACAAACCCCCGTGCCCCACGATCTTACCCGCTTTTCATCCCCTCGGGATGAGGATAAGTGCACGCGTGTGCATAACAAACGATATACATGTTTATCCACATGGACGCACACGGTTTGATGCAAGTCATAGTGCGCTAAATATCTGTAAATAAACGGTTTCTTCGGGAAGTTAACAGAAGGTTAACACAACCGTCACTTCCTGTCCCCACCGTGGAAAATCACTGGGGCAACCTGATAATCCCCAGAAATCCGTTCCCCTACAAAATCATCATCCTTTTTCTTTTCTTCATTTTATTATTAGGGTCCGGCGTCAAAGGGAGCACATACATGATCGACCTGCTGGCCAGCCTGTATCCATGGATCAAGGCATTTCACATCATGGCCGTTATCGCATGGATGGCAGCGCTGTTCTACCTGCCACGGCTGTATGTCTATCACAGTGAACAGGTCGGTCTGTCCGGTGACACGCACGCCCTGTTTCAAACGATGGAACTAAAGCTGCTCAAGGTGATCATGACGCCTGCGATGATTGCCACCTGGGTGCTGGGCCTCTGCCTTGCCCTGATCCCCGGTGTGGTCGATTGGGGCGCTGTCTGGCCCTGGACCAAGCTGGTTGGCATCCTCGCCATGTCCGGCTTTCATGGCTGGCTGTCAAAGCAGCGCAAGGTGTTTGCCGCGGGCGGCGACATCCTGACCGGCCGCCAGTACCGCATGATGAACGAGGTCCCGACGCTGTTGATGGTGCTGATCGTTGTCTCGGTCGTCGTGAAATTCTGAATTCGTTGACTCGCCGGGCTGTGGCGCTTATGTCCACGCCTGCACCCGGTTCCGGGATAGCGACAGCTATGACATTCCTCAAACCAGTATCCCGCGCAGCCTCGCGCCGTGGGACGTGAGTATTTCCATGACACTTGATGACCAACCGACCCAAGACGAAGGCACCCAGGAGCAACTGGCCCTGTACGACCTGAAGGCGCAAAGCCCCAAGGACCTTCTGGCCATGGCCGAAGAGCTCGAGATCGAGAACGCCTCGACCATGCGCAAGGGCGAAATGATGTTCCAGATCCTCCGCGAACGCGCGGATGAGGGGTGGGAGGTCTTTGGCGATGGCGTGCTCGAAGTGTTGCAGGACGGCTTCGGCTTTCTCCGTTCGCCCGAGGCGAACTATCTGCCCGGCCCCGATGACATCTACGTGTCGCCCGACATGATCCGCCAATGGTCCCTGCGGACCGGTGACACGATCGAGGGTCGGATCAAGGCGCCCGACGATGCAGAGCGCTATTTTGCCCTGACCTCCGCCACCAAGATCAATTTCGAAGAGCCGGAAAAGGCGCGCCACAAGATCGCGTTCGACAACCTCACGCCGCTCTATCCCGATGAACGGCTGACCATGGAGACCGACGACCCCGCGACCAAGGACCGTTCGGCCCGGATCATCGATCTGGTGACGCCCATCGGCAAGGGCCAGCGGGCGCTGATCACCGCGCCCCCACGGACGGGCAAGACCGTGCTGATGCAGAACATCGCGTCCAGCATCGAAAAGAACCACCCGGAATGTTACCTGATCGTCCTGCTGATCGACGAACGGCCCGAAGAGGTCACGGACATGCAGCGTTCGGTCAAGGGCGAGGTCGTCAGCTCCACCTTTGACGAACCGGCCACGCGCCACGTTGCGGTGTCCGAAATGGTCATCGAAAAAGCCAAGCGTTTGGTGGAGCATAAACGAGATGTTGTGATCTTGCTCGACTCGATCACAAGACTTGGTAGGGCGTTTAACACTGTCGTGCCGTCGTCGGGCAAGGTTCTGACCGGTGGTGTGGACGCCAACGCGCTGCAACGCCCCAAGCGGTTCTTTGGTGCGGCGCGGAATATCGAAGAAGGCGGCTCGCTCACCATCATCGCCACGGCGTTGATCGACACCGGCAGCCGCATGGACGAAGTCATCTTCGAAGAGTTCAAGGGTACCGGCAACTCCGAAATTGTGCTGGACCGCAAGATCGCCGACAAGCGGGTATTCCCCGCCATCGACATCCTCAAGTCTGGCACCCGCAAGGAAGACCTGCTGGTGGACAAGAACGACCTCGCCAAGACATTCGTGCTGCGCCGCATCCTCAACCCGATGGGCACGACGGACGCCATCGAGTTCCTGATTTCGAAGCTGAAACAGACCAAGACCAATGGCGAGTTCTTCGATTCCATGAACACCTGACCGGGTCGGGGTCGTCTCATGGATACGATCTTTGCCCTTGCGACGGCCCAGGGGCGCGCCGGCGTTGCGGTCATCCGCATCTCGGGCCCGTCCGCCTTTGACGTCGCCTACGCGCTGATCGGCGACGTGCCAGAACCGCGCCATGCCGCGTTGCGCAAGGTGCGGGACGCATCGGGAGAGGTGATCGACGAGGCGCTGGTCCTGTCCTTCGCCGCGCCCGCGAGCTTTACCGGTGAAGACGTGGTGGAGCTGCACCTGCACGGCAGCCCCGCCATCACGCGCGCTGTCCTGCAACGTCTCGGCGATCTGGACGCACGCCTTGCCGAACCGGGCGAATTCACGCGCCGCGCCCTCGAGAACGACAAGATGGACCTGCTGCAGGTCGAGGCATTGGGCGATCTGATCTCTGCCGAGACGGAGGCGCAGCGCCGCCAGGCCATGCGTGGCTATGATGGTGCGTTCACCGCGCGCATCGATGGCTGGCGCACCGACCTCATTCGCGCCGCCGCGTTAATCGAGGCAACGATAGATTTTGCGGATGAGGATGTCCCGGTCGATGTCTCGCCCGAAGTGTCCGAATTGCTGGATGGTGTTCTGACGACGATCCGCGCTGATCTGTCCGGTTTTGCCGCCGCAGAACGCGTCCGCTCCGGATTTGAGGTGGCGATCATCGGGCCCCCGAATGCCGGTAAATCAACGCTGCTCAACGCGCTCGCCCGGCGCGAGGCGGCTATCACTTCGCACCATGCCGGAACCACCCGCGATGTGATCGAGGTGCAGATGGACCTTGGGGGCATCCCCGTAACCTTGCTCGACACAGCCGGGTTGCGCGACACCGACGATGATGTCGAGGCCGAAGGCGTCGCACGGGCCATTGCGCGGTCCAAGGCCGCCGATGTCAGGGTGTTTCTGTCTGACGGTGACATGTCGCTGCCGCTTCAGCCCTTGCCGGACGATATCATTTTGGCACCCAAGGGGGACTTACGCTCTGACGATGTGCTCGCAGTGTCAGGCAAAACAGGCGCTGGCGTTCAGTCCTTGATTGATCAGCTGACGACAAGTTTGTCCGACAAGGCCGCAGGCGCAGGTCTGGCAACGCAAGAACGGCACCGTATCGCGCTGCAATCGGCCATCGATGATCTGACTGCGGCAATCGACAAGGTGGCCAAAGGCCCCGACCTGTACGATATAGCGGCGGAGGATATCCGCGTGGCGACTCGCGCCTTGGCCGTTTTGATCGGTCGCGTGGATGTGGAGCATTTGCTGGATGAGGTGTTTTCCAGCTTTTGCCTTGGAAAATGATGGAGTGTTTCACGTGAAACAGTTCGATGTCTTGGTGATTGGCGGAGGCCATGCGGGCTGTGAAGCGGCGCATGCCGCGGCACGTATGGGTGCAGAGACCGCGTTGGCTACAATGAAAGCGTCCGATTTGGGCGTCATGTCGTGCAATCCGGCAATCGGTGGGCTGGGCAAGGGGCACCTCGTCCGGGAGATCGATGCGCTTGATGGGGTCATGGGCCGCTGTTCGGACGCGGCGGGCATTCAGTTTCGGTTGTTGAACCGACGCAAAGGCCCCGCCGTCCAAGGGCCGCGCGCGCAGATTGACCGCGAAGCCTATCAGAATGCGATGCAGGCCGAGACGGAGCGCCAACCGAATTTGACCGTGATCGAGGGGGAAGTCGTTGATTTCCTGATGGATAGCGACCGGGTGGTCGGCATCCAGCTGAAGGACGGCAGCGAGGTGCGCGCCAAAGCCGTCATCCTCACAACCGGCACCTTCCTGCGCGGTATCATTCATATCGGTGACCGCAGTTATGGTGGCGGGCGCATGGGGGACGACGCGGCGACACGGCTTGCCGAACGCATTGATAGCTTTGATCTGCCTCTGGGTCGGCTCAAGACAGGTACACCGCCACGCCTCGACAGTCGTACCATCGCCTGGGACGGCCTTGATATGCAGGACGCGGATGAGGACCCGACGCTATTTTCGTTCCTGTCGGACCAAGCGCCGCTCAAACAGATCGCCTGCGGCATCACCCACACGAACGCGCAAACCCATGAGATCATTCGCGCAAATCTCGAGCGCTCCGCGATGTACGGTGGACATATCGATGGCGTCGGGCCGCGCTACTGCCCGTCCATCGAAGACAAAATTGTGCGGTTCGCGGACAAGGCGTCGCATCAGATCTTCCTCGAGCCGGAGGGGCTGAACAGTCACACCGTCTATCCGAACGGTATTTCCACGTCGCTGCCGGAGGATGTGCAGGACGTCTACGTGCGCTCGATCAAGGGGCTTGAGAATGTAACGATCCTGCAACCGGGTTACGCGATTGAGTATGATTACGTCGATCCACGGGCCTTGAACGCGGATCTGAGCGTGCCGCAGGTGCCGGGCCTGTACTTTGCCGGGCAGATCAACGGCACAACGGGCTATGAGGAGGCCGCGGCTCAGGGGCTTGTGGCCGGTCTGAACGCTGCGCTCAGTGTTCGGGCGCGTGAGCCGGTCATATTCCGGCGGGATCAGAGCTATATCGGTGTTATGATCGACGATTTGACGACGCGCGGCGTGACGGAGCCCTATCGCATGTTCACATCGCGGGCGGAATTTCGGCTATCGCTGCGGGCCGACAATGCGGATCAGCGGCTGACAGGGCTCGGTTTGGAGCTGGGCTGTGTTAGTCCCAAGCGGGCTGATGTTTTTGCGAAGAAGATGGAGGCGCTGGTGGCTGGTCGTGCGGCGTTGAAGCGGGACATGTTTACGCCCAAGCAAATTCAGGGCGCGGGTATCCGGGTGAACCAAGATGGCACGAAGCGGACGCTGTTTCAGTTGCTGGCTTTCCCAGATGTGACGTTTTCCGATCTTTTGCCGCTGTCCGAAGATCTGGAAGGCGTTGACCCAGAAACACGCGCGCAGTTGGAGCGCGACGCTCTCTATGCGAACTACGTGGACCGGCAAAGGCAGGACGTGGATCGACTGCGGAAGGATGAAAAGCACGGCATTCCAGGCGATTTCGACTACGCGGCGGTCGTGGGCCTGTCGAATGAGCTGAAGTCAAAGCTTGAGCGTGTGCGGCCGCATGATCTGGCGCAGGCAGGGCGGGTTGACGGGATGACTCCGGCCGCGCTTGCGTTGATATTGGGGCGGTTGCGGCTCCTTGAGAAGAAGCAGGCATGACGTCTGCGCCCAGCTGGTACACACGCGATGTTTCACGTGAAACACTCGAAGGGTTGACCGAGTACGTAGCGCTGATCGAGAAGTGGACGCGCAAAATCAACCTTATCGCGCCCAGCACGATCCCGGATCTGGAACACCGCCACATCTGGGACAGCGCCCAGATTTACCACGGCCAGTCAGGGACTTGGGCCGATCTGGGGTCTGGCGGAGGGCTGCCGGGCATCGTTGTTGCCATTTTGCGCAAGGGCGAAGGCGCGCAGGATGAAACTGTGCTGATCGAAAGCGATCAGCGCAAGGCGACTTTCCTCCGAACATGCGTTCGTACACTTGGCCTCAACGCACGTGTGGTGGCTGACCGGATCGAGACTGCAGCACCGGAACAGGCGCAGGTCGTATCCGCACGCGCCCTGATCAACCTGTCGGAGCTTTTGCCACTTGCGCAGCGCCATTTGGCGCCGGGCGGGACGTGTGTTTTGCTGAAAGGCGCGAAGTGGCAGGAAGAAATCGCACAGGCAGAGCAAGCTTGGCGGTTCTCTTACAGCGCAACACCAAGTAAAACGAACCCAGAAGCGGCAGTACTTGAAATAAGGGACATTGAACGTGTCTGACCCAACGCGCCCTCCGGGTGCCAAGATTATCTCGGTCACAAATCAAAAAGGCGGGGTCGGGAAAACCACGACGGCGATCAACCTTGCCGCAGCGTTGGTCGAGGCGGGGCGAAAGGTGTTGGTGGTTGACCTTGATCCGCAGGGCAATGCGTCCACGGGGTTGGGGATCGAGCTTGAGGATCGGGAATTCACGACATACGAGCTGCTGCTTGAGGATATCGATCTGAACGAGGTGATCCTGCCCACACGGATCGAGGGGTTGTCGATTGTGCCGGCCACGGTCGACCTGAGTTCGGCGGATATCGAGCTGGTGTCGAACGAGAAGCGGAGCTTTCTGCTGCATGACGCGCTGCGGCAGACGGGGATGGATCAGTTTGGCTTTGACTACATCCTGATTGACTGTCCACCGTCGCTGAATTTGCTGACTGTGAACGCGCTGATTGCGTCCCATTCGGTGCTCGTGCCGCTGCAAAGCGAGTTTTTCGCACTCGAAGGGTTGTCGCAGCTGATGCTGACCATTCGCGAGGTGCGGCAGACGGGTAATCCTGACCTGCGGCTTGAAGGGGTGGTGCTGACGATGTTCGATGTGCGCAACAACCTCTCGCAACTGGTCGAGCAGGACGCGCGTAGCAATCTGGGCAATGTGGTGTTCAAGACGCGGATACCGCGCAATGTGCGGCTGAGCGAGGCGCCGTCTTTTGCGCTGCCGGTGCTGCAATATGATACGCAGTCCAAGGGGGCCGTGGCCTATCGGGCGCTGGCGTCTGAACTGATAGAGAACAATGCAGGGCGTGAGGGGTAAGGTATGGCGAGCAAAGACAAAAAGCGGGGACTGGGGCGCGGGCTGTCGGCGTTGATGGCGGATGTCGGCGAGGCGGAGGCGCAGACGCCCATGGTCGGGCGCACGCCGGATCAGCTGATCCCCATCGAACAGATCCGCCCGAACCCGGATCAGCCGCGCAAACAGTTCGATCAGGCGCAGCTGGACGATCTGGTCGCGTCGATCAAGGAAAAGGGCATCTTGCAGCCGCTGATCGTGCGGCGCGTCGACCAGGATTACGAGATCGTGGCGGGCGAACGCCGGTGGCGCGCGGCACAGGCGGCGCAACTGCACGAGTTGCCGGTGCTGGTGCGCGACTTCAGCGATGAAGAAGTCCTCGAAGTTGCGATCATCGAGAACATTCAGCGCGCGGACTTGAACGCGATCGAAGAGGCGGCGGGCTACCGGCAGCTGATGGATCGGTTCGGGCACACGCAGGAAAAGATGGCGGACGCGCTGGGCAAGAGCCGGAGCCATATCGCGAACCTGCTGCGGTTGTTGCAGCTGCCCGCGGGTGTGCAGGCCTATGTGGTCGATGGACGGCTGAGCGCGGGGCACGCGCGGGCGCTGATCACGTCGGACGATCCGGAGGCGCTGGCCAAGCAGGTGGTGGCCAAGGGGCTGTCGGTGCGGGCGACGGAGGCGTTGGTCAAGAAGAGCGCCGGGGGGCCGGACGAGAACATCTTCAAAAGCGATACGCCGAGCAAACCGGCGAAGGATGCGGATACGCGCGCGCTGGAGGATGATCTGTCGGCTGCGACGGGTGTGAAGGTGGCGTTGAACCACAAGGCGAATGGCGAAGGTGGGCAGCTGGTCCTGAGTTACGACAACCTCGATCAGCTGGACGAGCTGTGCCGCAAGCTGAGCACGCCTTAGGTCAGGAGCTGTCTCAGGATCTCGTTTAGGACCATAAACCCTTGTTCTTGAACGACTAATTGGCGTTTTTCGACCTTGACGAAGCCATTTTCGACCAGATCGGACAACACGGTGAGCGGCACAGTAGTACCGGCAAGCGCCTCGTAACGATCCAGGTCGATCCCTTCGGCCAGACGCAGGCCCATCAGCATGTATTCGGTGGCCGCATCCTGAGATGTCAGCGTATGCCGCGTTTCGCGGGCCGTGCCATCCAGCCACGCCTTGGGCATCCGCGCCTGTTCGGTCGACACGCGCGTGCCGTCGAGGGTGAGCCGACCGTGGGCACCGGGGCCGATCCCGACATAATCGCCATAGCGCCAATAGATCAGGTTGTGCCGCGATTCCGCACCGTCGCGGGCGTGGTTCGACACTTCGTACCGGCGCAGACCGGCATCGCCGCACATGTCTTGGGTCAGCGCATAGAGATCGGCGGACAGGTCGTCACTGGGCAGGCCCGGCAGTTTGCCTGCGTCGTAGCGGTCGCCAAAGGCGGTACCGGGCTCGACCGTCAGTTGGTAAAGCGACAGGTGATCGAGGTCGAGTGACAGAGCGCGCGTCAGCTCCGCCTCCCATTCGGCGAGCGACTGGTTTTGCCGCCCGTACATCAGGTCAAAGCTGACCCGGTCAAAGGTGCGGCGCGCGATGTCGAAGGCGGCGAGACCCTCCGCTGCCGTATGGAGCCTGCCGAGGGCGTGCAGATCGGCATCGGTCAGCGCCTGAATGCCCATGGACACGCGATTGACACCTGCGGCGCGAAAGTCGGCAAAGCGGGCGGCCTCGACCGAGGTCGGGTTCGCCTCGAGCGTGACCTCCATATCGTTCGCGGTGGGCCAGGTGCGGTGAATGGCGTCGAGGATCGCACCGACCACGCGCGGCTCCATCAGGCTGGGCGTGCCGCCGCCGAAAAACACCGACCGCAGAACGCGGCCGGATGTCTGTGCGCCGAGCCGTTCGATTTCGCTCAGGTATGCGGCGCACCATGCGTCGTGGTCGATGAACCGCGAGACATGGCTGTTGAAGTCGCAATAGGGGCACTTGGCCGCGCAAAACGGCCAGTGGATATAGAGGCCGAAGCCTCCGGCCTCCCAATCCTCAGCCAAAGCAACCTGCGATCAGTTTTTTGAAGCTTTCCGCGCGGTGGGAAATGTCGTTTTTCTCTTGATGCGTCATCTCGGCAAAGGTGCGGGTGTGGCCGATGGGTTGGAACATGGGGTCATAGCCGTGGCCTTGTTTGCCGCGCATCGGCCAGACGAGGGTCCCTTCGGCGGTGCCTTCGAACACGTCGTCATGCCCGTCGGGCCAGGCCAGCACGAGGGTGGAGCAGAAGCGGGCGGTCCAGGGCTGTGGGGCGGCGCGGGCGATCAGTTCGTCATGGGTCCGGGTCATCGCCATGATGAAATCGCGGCCCTCAGGCGTTTCGGCCCAGTCGGCGGTGTAGACGCCCGGCGCACCATCGAGGCCGTCGACCTGAATACCGGAATCATCGGCGAGCGCGGGCAGGCCGGTGGCTGCGACGGCGGCCACAGCCTTGATCCGGGCGTTGCCGACAAAGCTGTCTTCGGTCTCTTCGGGTTCGGGCAGGTTCATCTCTGCCGCGCCCACAACCGACACGCCGAAGGGGGCAAAGAGCTGCGCCATCTCTTCGAGCTTGCCGGCGTTGTGGGTAGCGATCAGGATGCGGTCGCCTTCGAACTTTCGTGTCATGCGGTTGCGGCCAATTGTGCGGCGGCCAGTTCGCCCACGCCCTTTTCGGCGAGGTCCATCAGGGCGTTCATCTGGTCGCGGGAATATGTGGAGCCTTCGGCGCTCATCTGCACCTCGACCAACTGCTTGTCGCCGGTCATGATAAAGTTGCCGTCAACGCCCGCCTCGCTGTCCTCGGGGTAATCGAGGTCGAGCACCGGCTGGCCGGCGTAGATACCGCAGGAAATCGCGGCGACAGGGGAGATGAGCGGATCGGTGATCACATCGCCCGCCTTCATCAGCTTGTTTACGGCAAGGCGCAGCGCAACCCAGCCGCCGGTGATCGACGCGCAACGGGTGCCGCCATCGGCCTGCAGCACGTCACAGTCGACGGTGATCTGACGTTCACCCAGCGCCACACGGTCCACGCCCGCGCGCAGCGACCGACCGATCAGGCGCTGAATTTCCACGGTGCGCCCGCCCTGCTTGCCCGATGCCGCCTCGCGCCGCATCCGGGTGTTCGTCGCGCGCGGCAGCATGCCGTATTCCGCCGTCACCCAGCCCAGGCCGGAGCCCTTGATGAACGGCGGCACGCGATCCTCGATCGTAGCGGTGCAGAGGACATGCGTATCGCCCATCTTGATCAGGACGGACCCTTCGGCGTGTTTGGTAAACCCGGTCTCGATCACGACGGACCGCATTTCGTTCAACTCTCTTCCCGAGGGGCGCATTTTGCATTCCTTTTTCTGATGCTTCCGACCTAGCGCCCGCGCCCCCTTGGACGCAACCCCGATTGACCTTTGATTTCAGCGACCTTTAATGGGTGGATCATGACAGATGCGCGCACATTGCTGGACGAAATGAACGACCGCTCGCGCGAGGTGTTTCGCCGCGTGGTCGAAGGGTATCTGGACAGTGGCGACCCGGTGGGGTCGCGCACGCTGACCCGTGATTTCAGCGAAAAGGTGAGTGCCGCGACGATCCGCAACGTGATGCAGGATCTGGAGTTCATGGGCCTGCTCGACAGCCCGCATGTCAGCGCGGGGCGTATCCCGACGCAGGCCGGGCTGCGGATGTTCGTGGATGGGTTGCTTGAGGTCGGCGTGCCGGACGATGGCGACCGGGAAAAGATCGAGGCGACGCTGGGCACGAATGAGGGGGATGTGACCGGGCTGCTGGACCGGGTCGGCTCTGCCTTGTCGGGTGTGACACATGGTGCGTCGCTGGTGCTGACGCCGAAACAAGAGGCGCCGATCAAGCATCTGGAGTTTGTGCCGATCAGCCCCGAACAGGCGCTGGTTGTGCTGGTCTTTGCCGATGGGCATGTGGAAAACCGGCTGTTCCAGCCGCCCGCGGGCCAGACGCCGAGTTCGATGCGGGAGGCGGCGAATTTCCTGAATGCGATGATCGAAGGGCGCACCCTGTCGGAGGTGCAAACGACGGTGCAGGCGCAGATCACCGCGCGGCGGCAAGAACTGGATGCGCTGTCCCGCGCCATGGTGGAAAGCGGGCTGGCCACCTGGGAGGGCGAAGGCGACACGCCGGAGCGGTTGATCGTCCGGGGCCGGTCCAATCTGCTGAGCGATTCGACCGAAGCCGAAGAGCTGGAGCGCATTCGCAGCCTCTTTGACGACCTCGAACGCAAACGCGACATCGCCGAGTTCCTCGATCTGGCTCAGGACGGGGACGGCGTGCGCATTTTTATCGGCTCTGAGAACAAACTTTTCTCACTTTCGGGTTCCTCTTTGGTGGTTTCCCCATATATGAACGCGGATCGTAAGATAATCGGTGCGGTTGGGGTCATCGGACCCACGCGGCTCAATTATGGGCGGATCGTGCCGATCGTGGATTACACAGCGCAGTTGGTCGGGCGGATGCTGTCGGACCGCGGTGAAAGGTGACAAATGGCTGAGCCCAAGAACGAAGACTTTCTCGACGATATCGATATGGCAGAAGAAGAAGAGTACGCCGAAGAGATGGCCGAGATTGACGACGAGGCGCTGGAACTCGATCAGTTGCGGGCGGAACGTGATGAGTTGAAGGACCGGTTCATGCGGGCGCTGGCGGATGCCGAAAACGCGCGCAAGCGGTCAGACAAGGATCGCCGCGAGGCAGAGAACTACGGTGGGTCAAAGCTGGCCCGCGACATGCTGCCCGTCTACGACAACATGAAGCGCGCGCTGGAGGCGGCGACGGATGAACAACGCGAAGTGTCCGGTGCCCTGCTCGAAGGGGTGGAACTGACGATGCGCGAGCTGCTCAACGTGTTCAAGAAACACGGGATCGAACGGATTTCGCCAGAGGTGGGGGATGTGTTTGATCCCCAGCACCACCAAGCCATGTTTGAGGCTCCGGTGCCAGGGACCAAGGCAGGCGAGATCATACAGGTCAGCGCAGAGGGGTTCATGCTGCATGATCGCCTGCTGAGGCCGGCGCAGGTGGGTGTGTCATCCACGCCGGCCAGCTGATCAGAAATCGGCCAAACAGTCGTAGAACTGATCGAACGTCATAGGCATCTGATTTCGCTGGGCGATGCTGTCATAACAGTTCTTTGCCAAGTGCTTCATGTTCCGACCGCTGGGGAGACCTTTGTCGGTCAGGTAAGCTGACGTGGCCGCGTATTTCAACAACAGCGGAAAGGCAAAATTGTTGATGATCGCTGCATGCGTGCGTTGGCTCAGGCCGAGCTCCATGAATACGGCCGCGCGATTGCGGTGCAGGACAGACACGAGGTGCGCTTCTACAAATTTGGGGTAGAATTGGCTGAGTTGAAAGTGGCGGAAGAATTGGTTCGATTGTTCGAACGCGACAGCTTCGTTCTGGCATTCATCAAAAATTGGCTCCCATGTGGCAACGCTCCAGTCGTTTGCTTCGACGACGGCTCCGACACGATCAAAAAACGCGCCTGATACGTTCAATGTCCACATGTCGGTGATTTTGACTTTGCGACCCCGGTGCATGCCACCCATGTAGCCGAATTCTGTATCTGGTGACAGGTTATCCTCTGGATGGCGCTGCCCGTTGCCCTTCATGCGCATCAGATAACGGAAATAGAACTGCTGTGGCGCCATACGCCGCTGCGCATCGAGGCACATATCGAACCATTCGATTAATTTACGTGTTTTCAGAAAGTTACGGTAGATGTGGTGGGCTTCGGTGTTGTTTGCGGCGGCTTCCTTGATGTTTTCCGGAACCCTGGTCTGGTTGTTGAGCATCGTCATTGGTTTATCCCTCTGTGTGTCTGCACGAGGTAAAGGCGTCTGGGCATGCTTTTATTCGGTCAGGAATTCCTTACCGTTCGGAACGACAGCGTATGGGCGCGCCAAAAAACGCAAAACCCCCGACACCACCGGTCAAACACAAGACCGGGGTGCCGGGGGTGATGCAGGCGAGATCATACAGATCAGTGCAGAGGGATTTGTGCTGCATGGTCGCCTGCGGGGGCCGGCGCAGGTGGGGGCAATGTCCGCGCCGGCCAGCTGATTAATAATCAGCGAGACGGTTACAAAACTGGTCGTAGGTCAAAGGCATCTGATTGGTTTTGCCAATCTGGTCGAAATAGCTTTTGCCGTAATTCTTCATACCAAGGCCGACCGGATGGCCTGTGGTGATCAGGTAGGCCGACGTCATCGCGTATTTCAATGCGATCGGGAACGCGCGGTGATTGAGAATTCCTGAATGATAGCGGTGGTTTAGACCCAGCTCCATCAATACGCCCGTGCGGTTCCTGTTGTAGATGGACAAAAGCTTGGCCTCTACGAATTTTGGGTAGTGATGCGTTTTCTTGAAATCTGTGAAGAAGCCGTTTGAATTCTCGTAGGCAATGGCTTCTTTTTGGCAATCATCGTAAAAGCCTTCCCACGTTGCGACACTCCAATCGTTGGCTTCAACAGCGTCGCCAACCTCATCGAAAAAAGGTGCGCTGACGTTGAGTGTCCAATTTTCAGTGACCTTTGGCTTGCGTCCGCCGGTGGCAAGATGTGCATATTTATCTGCCAGTGGGACACTGGCGGCTACGCCGCCATACTCCCGCATCAAATAGCGAAAGAAAAATTGCTGCGGCGGCATCCGGCGCTGGGCGTCCACGCACATGTTCATCCATTCCTCGACTTGGCGAGACTTCAGATAGTTGCGGTAAATGTGGTGCGCCTCACTGTTGTCAGCAGCGGCTTCCTTGATGTTCTCGGGTACTTTGTTTTGATCGTATTCGGTTGGCATTGGTCTGTCCCTCTCTTGCTGTCTGCACGAGGAAAAGGCGCGAGCGGCGGGTTTTATTCGGTAAGGAATTCCTTACCCATAGCGCTAGGTGTTGAATGCGGTATCAGACAGCGTTCCGAAGTCTTGCGTGATGTTAAACAGTTTTTTCAGCCGGTCGTGGACTTGCTCGGCGGTCGCTTCCATGCCGTGCCCCACGGGATTGCCATAGCGTTTGAGAAGGCGCGCACCCTTCGCAAACCTGTAAAAATCGATCCACGCGCGTTCGGTGGTCAGGCCCGGCACGTTGTCCAACCCCGCGTTCACAGCAAACTGCTGACCTATATCCTTTGCCGCCGGGAACATGTGCCGTTCCATGAGTTGGACATATTCCGGTGACTTGCGGAGCGTGTGCAGCACGGTGCCAAATTCCATCATCATAAAGCACTGGTTGTAGGCGTCGGTCAGATGCTCGTCCCAGGATGACCATCGCCAATCCTGGTTCATGGCCAGATCCCGCATGTCCTGCAGCAATTCGCCGCCTACGTTGATCGTCGTGCCAAAAGAAATCTTGTGCCGCTTGCCCGGGCGACTGAACGGGCTGTTGTCCCCCGGGCCGCCCATGATGAAGCGTGAATAGATGGAGTGCATGTTGGCCTTGCGGTCGATCGCCTCGACAAAGTCCAGGTTATCGGTCGACATTTCATGTGCGAGCATGCGCCGGAGGAGTAGATAAAAGTCCCCACGGTCATCAATGTATTCCTGCATTGTGTCGGGAAAGGATTTCGTTCCAAAAGTAAGCATGTCATGGCCCCCTGCCATGTGGCGATCACCCTGATTGCCACTTCGACGGGAAAACGCCTTACGTGCAGGTTTTATTCAGTTACGGAGGTCTGGCCCTTAGGTTTTGACGGCGGCCTTAAGCCGGTAGAGCGCGTCGAGGGCGTCGCGCGGCGTCATCTCGTCTGGGTGGATTTCGTCCAAAAGCTCCAGCGCCGGAGAGGCTGTCGTTGCCGTCGGTTGCGGCGGTGTTGCGGCGGCGAACAAGGGCAGGTCGTCGATGATTGCTTTTTGACTGCCGCCCTCGCGTTCGCCTTTTTCCAGCGCGTCCAGCACGACGCGGGCGCGGGCGATGACGGCGGGCGGCAGGCCGGCCAGTTGCGCGACCTGCACGCCATAGCTGCGGTCGGCGGCGCCTTTGTGCACCTCGTGGAGGAACACGACCTCGCCGTCCCATTCCTTGACCGCGACAGTGGCGTTTTCCACGCCCTTCAGCTTGGCGGCGAGCGCTGTCATCTCGTGGTAGTGCGTGGCGAATAGGGCGCGAGATTGATTGACGTCGTGCAGATGTTCGAGCGTCGCCCAGGCGATGGACAGCCCGTCATAGGTCGCCGTGCCGCGCCCGATCTCGTCCAGGATCACCAGCGCGCGGTCGTCGGCCTGATTGAGGATCGCGGCCGTTTCCACCATCTCGACCATAAAGGTCGAGCGGCCCCGCGCCAGATCGTCCGATGCGCCGACACGGCTGAAGACCTGGCTGACGAGACCGACATGCGCGGCGTTCGCGGGCACGTAGCTGCCCATCTGCGCGAGGATCGCAATCAGCGCATTCTGGCGCAGGAACGTCGACTTGCCCGCCATGTTGGGCCCGGTCAGCAGCCAGATGGCGGCGCTGTCTTCGGCGGTGAGCGTGCAGTCATTGGCGATGAACGGCGCGCCGGTCTGTTTCAGCGCGGCCTCCACCACCGGGTGCCTGCCGCCTTGAATGTGGAACGCGCGCGAGCTGTCGAGTGTCGGCTTGCACCAGTCTTCGGTCGTGGCGATGTGGGCGAGGGCGGTGGTCACGTCCAGTTCGGCCAGCGCGCGGGTGGTCTGGCTGATCTGAGCGGCTTGTTCGAGGATCTGGGCACGCAGTCCTTCGAACAGACGCTTTTCAATCTCCAGCGCCTCACCGCCTGCGTTGAGGATTTTTGTCTCTAACTCGGACAGTTCGACGGTCGTGAACCGCACCTGATTGGCGGTGGTCTGGCGATGGATGAAGGTTTCGGAGAGCGGTTCGGACATCATCTTGTCCGCGTGGGTGGCGGTCACCTCGATGAAGTAGCCGAGCACGTTGTTGTGCTTGACCTTGAGGGCGTTGACGCCCGTCTGTTCGGAATAGGTCTGTTGCAGCTGGGCGATGACGCTGCGCCCCTGGTCGCGGAGCGTGCGCGCCTCATCCAGTTCATCGTTGCAACGGGTTGCAATGAAGCCGCCGTCGCGGGTGAGCAGGGGGGGCTCGGCGACCAGCTGCTGATCGAGCGTGTCGATGAGCGTGTCGTGGCCGGTTAGGTCGTTGATCGCGGCGCGCAGTAGATTTGGCAGATCGGGTGGCGCCGTTTCATGGAGGTGTTGCGCCTGCGTCAGGCCCGCGCGCACGGCGGCGAGGTCGCGGGGGCCACCACGGTCCAGCGCCAGCCGCGACAGGGCGCGGTCGATGTCGGGCACGGGTTGCAATGCGGTGCGCACAGCCTCGCGCGCGGCGCCGTCCTCGACATGGTGTGCAACGGCCTCGAGACGTTCAGAAACAGTCTCTAAATCGCGCGAGGGGGACGAAATCCGGCGTTCCAGCAGCCGCGCCCCTGCGGCGGTCACCGTGCGGTCAATCACGCTCAGCAACGATCCGGCACGCCCGCCTGACAACGCTTCGGTCAGTTCCAGATTGCGGCGCGTCGCTGCGTCGATCTGCACGGTGCGCGATACGCTTTCCTGCGCGGGCGGGCGCAACAGGGGCAGTTTGCCCTTTTGCGTGATCTCAAGATAGGCGACGAGCGCGCCCATTGCGCCGATCTCTGCCCGCGAGAACGACCCGAACGCATCCAGCGTCGCCGTCTTGAACAGCGCGGCCACCCGCGCCTCACCTGCGGCACTGTCGAAGGATGCGCGGCCCAGCGGGGTGAGGGCGATGCCGAAGTCGTCGGCCAGCTCGCGCATCTCCGCCTCCGCACTGTCGGAGACGATCAACTCTGACGGGGCGAGGCGCGCCAGTTCAGGCCCTAACAGGGCCAAATCGACCGACATGACGTGGAATGCGCCGGTGGAAATATCGACCCATGCCAGCCCACCCGACCCGCGCACCTGTGCATAAGCGGCCAGGAAATTGTGCCGTCGGGCTTCCAGCAGGGAATCTTCGGTCAGTGTGCCGGGCGTGACCAGCCGGACCACATCGCGTTTGACGACTGATTTGTAGCCGCGCTTTTTCGCCTCTGCCGGGCTTTCCATCTGTTCGCATACGGCGACGCGGAAGCCCTTGCGGATCAGCGTCAGCAGGTACCCCTCGGCGGCATGGACGGGCACGCCGCACATCGGGATGTCTGCGTCGTTGTGCTTGCCGCGTTTGGTCAACGCGATATCCAGCGCCTCCGCCGCGGCGACGGCGTCGTCAAAGAACATCTCGTAGAAATCGCCCATGCGATAGAACAGCAGCGCGCCTTCGTGCGCCGCCTTGATCTCGAGATATTGCGCCATCATTGGCGTGACTGACATGGACCGCCCCCCGGTTTCGCGCGACCTTACAAAGCCCGCAAACCAAGCGAAAGCCAAAGTCGATTGAGGCGGCACAAGGGCTGGGCTAAGAACGTCCGACGGAGGAGTACCGACATGAGCAAGACCAAGGTCACGCCAGAGGACGCGCTGGCGTTCCACATGGAGCCGACGCCCGGCAAGTTCGAAGTGCAGGCGACCGTGCCCATGACGACGCAGAGGGACCTCAGCCTTGCCTATTCGCCCGGTGTCGCCGTGCCCTGCGAGGCCATCGCGGAAAACCCGGAGACGGCGTATGACTACACCAACAAGGGCAATCTGGTCGCCGTGATCTCGAACGGGACGGCGGTGCTGGGGCTGGGCAACCTTGGTGCCTTGGGGTCGAAACCGGTGATGGAGGGCAAGGCGGTGCTGTTCAAGCGCTTTGCCGACGTGAATTCCATCGATATCGAGCTGGATACGGAGGACCCGGACGCGTTCTGCAACGCGGTGCGGCTGATGGGGCCCACGTTCGGGGGTATCAACCTCGAGGATATCAAGGCGCCCGAATGTTTCATCATCGAGCAGCGCCTGAAAGAGGAAATGGACATCCCCGTCTTTCACGACGACCAACACGGGACAGCGGTGATCTGCGCGGCGGGTCTGATCAACGCGCTGCACATCTCGGGCAAGAAGATCGAGGATGTGAAGATCGTGCTGAACGGGGCGGGTGCCGCCGGGATCGCCTGTATCGAGTTGCTGAAGAGCATGGGCGCGCGGCACGAGAACTGCATCGTCTGCGACACCAAGGGTGTGATCTTTCAGGGTCGCACCGAAGGGATGAACCAGTGGAAATCGGCCCACGCGGTCAAGACCGAACTGCGCAGCCTCGATGAGGCGATGCAGGGCGCGGACGTGTTTCTGGGCGTCAGCGTCAAGGGCGCCGTGACGCCTGCGATGGTCGAAAGCATGGCGGACAACCCGGTGATTTTCGCCATGGCGAACCCGGACCCCGAGATCACGCCCGAAGAGGCGCATGAGGTCCGGATGGATGCCATCGTCGCCACCGGGCGCAGTGATTATCCGAACCAGGTCAACAACGTGCTGGGCTTTCCCTATCTCTTCCGTGGGGCACTGGATATCCACGCGCGCGCAATCAATGACGAGATGAAGATCGCCTGCGCCCATGCCCTGGCCGCGTTGGCGCGCGAGGATGTGCCGGACGAGGTCGCCATGGCCTATGGCAAGTCGCTGACCTTTGGCCGCGACTACATCATTCCGACGCCGTTCGATCCGCGCCTGATCTATCGCATCCCGCCTGCGGTGGCGCGGGCCGGGATGGACACCGGTGCCGCGCGGCGGCCGATCATCGACATGGACGCCTACGAGCTGAGCCTGAAGACGCGGATGGACCCGACGGCGAGCATCCTGACCGGGATCAACGCCCGCGCACGGGCGGCACAGGCGCGCATGATCTTTGCCGAAGGGGATGACCCGCGCGTGCTGCGGGCGGCGGTGCTGTACCAACGCGCCGGCTTTGGCAAATCGCTGGTCGTGGGCCGGGCGGAGGACGTGAAGGCCAAGCTGGAAGAGGCCGGTCTGGGCGACGCGGTGCGCGAACTGGACGTGGTGAATGCGGCCAACACCACGCATCTGGATACCTACAAGAACCATCTCTACGAGCGGTTGCAGCGGCGCGGGCATGACCGGCAGGACATTCACCGCCTTGCCGCGCGGGACCGCCATGTGTTCGCCGCGCTGATGCTGGCGCATGGGCATGGCGATGGGCTGGTGACCGGTGCGACGCGCAAGTCGGCGCATGTGCTGGACCGGCTCAACAACGTGTTCGACGCGCACGAGAACTCCAAGGCGGCGGGTGTCACTGCGGTGCTGCACAAGGGGCGCATCGTGCTGATCGGCGACACGCTGGTGCACGAATGGCCCAGCGAAGAGGACCTGGCCGACATTGCCGAACAGGGTGCGCATGTGGCACGCAATCTGGGGCTGGAGCCGCGCGTGGCCTTTGTCAGCTTTTCCACCTTTGGCTATCCGGTGTCGGAACGGGCGGAAAAGATGCATGCCGCCCCCCGTGTGCTCGACGCGCGTGGCGTTGATTTCGAGTATGAGGGCGAGATGACGGTGGATGTGGCGCTGAATGCGCAGGCGCAGGCGGCCTATCCGTTTTCGCGGCTGACCGGGCCTGCGAACATCCTCGTGGTGCCGGCGCGGCACTCTGCCAGCATCTCGGTCAAGCTGATGCAGGAGATGGCGGGCGCGACGGTGATCGGGCCGATCCTGACCGGCGTGGGCTCTTCGATCCAGATCTGCTCGGCAGTGTCTACGGCGAATGACATCCTGAACATGGCGGTGCTTGCGGCGTGCAAGGTGGGTGAATGAGCGTCTTCAACCTTGGCTCGATCAATGTCGACAATGTCTATCGCGTGCCGCATATCCCCGACCCGGGTGAGACGCTGGCGGCGACCGCGTTCATGCGCGGGCTGGGGGGCAAGGGGGCCAACATGTCGGTGGCCGTGGCGCGGGCTGCGGCGCGGGCGATCCACATTGGCGCAGTGGGCGGTGACGGCGCGTGGTGTGTCGAACGGCTGATGGAATACGGTATCGACACGCGGCATATTGCGACGCTCGCCAGTGGTCAGACGGGCCATGCGAATATCGCGGTCGCCGACGATGGCGAGAACCAGATCGTGACCTTTGGCGGGACCAACCAGCAGATCAGCGATGAGGTGATCGGCGGCGCGCTGTCAGAGGCGGGGCCAGGTGATACGCTGCTGATCCAGAACGAGACGAACGGGCAGGTGCAGGCGGCACAAATGGCGCGCGATCTGGGGTTGCGCGTGGTTTATGCGGCGGCCCCGTTTGCGGCAAAAACAGTCTCTGACATTGCGGAATATGCAGATTTTCTGGTGCTGAATACCGTTGAGGCCGAACAGTTGCGCGCGGCACTTGGCGTGGGGCTGACGAGCTTGGGCATCGGCCATGTCGTCGTGACGATGGGCGGTGAGGGCAGCCGGTGGATCGACGTTGCGGCAGGCGATGAGGTGCATGTGCCCGCCCTGCCGGTGACCCCTGTGGACACGACGGGCGCGGGCGACACGTTCACCGGGTATCTGGTGGCGGGCCTTGATCGTGGGATGCCGATGGCGCAGGCGCTGTCCCTCGCCACGCAGGCCGGGGCGCTGATGGTCACGCGACACGGGACGGCGGACGTGATCCCCGACCTCAAGGATATCGAGGATGCGCGGCTGGGTTAGCTGCCGACGAATGGCGCGTCTGCGCCCCACAATTCCTTGACCCGCGCGTCACGGCCACAGGCTTCGCGATAAGCTTTGTATGCCTTGGCTTTGGGTTTCGGGCCAAAGCGGGTCAGGATGACGGCGCCCTGTTTGTAATAGTCCTGATGGTAGCCGTCGGCGGGGTAAAACTCAGTCGCCGGCAGGATAGGTGTCACGATGGGTTGGCCCAATGCGGCCTGCGCGTCGGCCTTGGCCTGTTCGGCGGCGGCGCCTTGGCCCGGGCCGGTAAAGATCGCCGTGGTGTAGGTTTGCCCCCGGTCGCAGAACTGGCCGCCTGCATCCGTCGGATCGATGGAACGGAAGAACATCGACAACAGCGTTTCCGCCGATACCTGCGCGGGCACGAATGTGATCTGCACCGCCTCGACATGTCCGGTGCCGCCGCGCACGACCTGCTTGTAGGTCGGGTTTTCGACTGTGCCGCCGGTAAAGCCGGACACGACCTCCTTGACGCCTTGCACCTTTTCGAAATCCGCTTCGACGCACCAGAAACAGCCGCCCGCGACGGTCAGCGTTTCTGTCGCGTCGGCGTGGGATGTCTTGGCCTGCGCCACGAGGCCAAGCGCGATGGTCAGGCCAAGCAGGACGGTTTTAAACGTGCGTGTCTGGGTCATGGTGGTGCCTCCTCTTGGCATCAGTGTGACGGTGTGGCCGTGTTGGCTCAAATCACGAGGTGGCGAGGTCGCGCGACCGTGAATTTCCGTTCCTTTCCCGTAATACGACCGCTAGCGTGCGGCGGATGACAAAACGAATTGCCATGTGGTCGGGGCCGCGCAACCTGTCGACTGCGCTGATGTACAGCTTTGCCGCGCGGGGTGATGCCCGCGTGGTGGATGAGCCGTTTTACGCGGCTTACCTGGCCGAGACGGGCGCGGATCACCCGATGCGGGAACAGGTTTTGTCGTCGCAGCCGACGGATGTGGGTGAGGTGACAAAAATGCTGACTTCACCTGTGTTAGAGCCGATTTTCTACCAAAAGCACATGACCCACCATATGCTGGAACACTGGCCGCTCGACTGGATGAGTGAGGTGCAGAACGTGTTTTTGATCCGCCACCCAGCGCGAGTGGTGGCGAGTTACAAGCGCAAACGCGAGGCGCCGACGCTGGACGATCTGGGTTTTGTCCAGCAGGCGCGGCTGGCGGCGCGGGTTGATGATCCGATCATCGTGGATGCGGCGGATATCCGCGCGGACCCGGCGCGCATGTTACAGCAGCTGTGCGCGGCGTTGGGCATTCCGTGGACGGAAAACATGCTGCACTGGCCTGCCGGTGGTCACGCGGCTGACGGTGTCTGGGCCGCGCATTGGTACGGCGCGATCCATCGGTCGACCGGGTTTGACGGGCCGGAGGGGCCGTTGCCGGACATTGACGATCCACTGGTGGACGCTGGCCTGCCCCATTACGAGGCGTTGGCCGCGCGAAAGCTTACCTGAGCCGCTTGTCCCGTGCCGCGAGCAGTTTCAGGCGCAGGGCGTTCAGCTGGATAAAGCCTGCCGCGTCCTTCTGATCGTAGGCACCGGCGTCGTCCTCGAATGTCACATGCGCCTCGGAATAGAGCGAATGATCGGACCAGCGGCCCACTGTACGCGCCAGCCCTTTGTAGAGTTTCAGCCGCACGGTGCCGGTCACGTGGGCCTGACTGTGGTCGATCAGAGCCTGCAACATCTCGCGCTCGGGCGAGAACCAAAAGCCGTTGTAGATCAGTTCGGCATAGCGCGGCATCAGCTCGTCCTTGAGGTGCGCGGCACCGCGGTCGAGCGTGATCTGTTCGATCCCCCGGTGCGCCTCCAGCAGGATGGTGCCGCCGGGCGTTTCGTAGATGCCGCGCGACTTCATTCCGACAAAGCGGCCCTCGACCAGATCGAGGCGACCAATGCCGTGCTTACCGCCCAACGCGTTGAGCCGCGTCAGCACTGTGGCGGGCGACATGGCCTCGCCATTGATGGAAACCGCGTCGCCCTGTTCAAAGCCGACTTCGATATATTCGGGCGTGTCGGGCGCATCCTCGGGCGCGACGGTGCGCTGATAGACATAGTCGGGCGCGTCCTCCGCCGGGTCCTCCAGCACTTTGCCCTCCGAGGAGGTGTGCAGCAGGTTGGCATCCACGCTGAACGGGGCCTCGCCGCGTTTGTCCTTGGCGATGGGGATCTGGTTCTGCTCGGCAAAGTCGATGAGTTTCGTCCGGCTCGACAGGTCCCATTCACGCCACGGCGCAATCACCTTGATGTCGGGGTTGAGCGCGTAAGCCGCCAGCTCGAAGCGGACCTGATCGTTGCCCTTGCCGGTGGCACCGTGTGCGACGGCGTCCGCGCCTTCGGCGGCGGCAATCTCGACCAGACGTTTGGAAATCAGGGGCCGCGCGATGGAGGTGCCCAGCAGGTACAGCCCCTCGTACAGCGCGTTGGCGCGGAACATCGGATAGACGAAATCACGCACGAACTCTTCGCGCAGGTCCTCGATATAGATGGCGGAGGCGCCCATCATCTCGGCCTTGGCGCGGGCTGGCTCAAGTTCTTCGCCCTGGCCCAGATCGGCGGTGAATGTGACCACCTCGCAGCCATATTCGGTCTGCAGCCATTTCAGGATGATGGAGGTGTCGAGGCCGCCGGAATAGGCCAGCACAACTTTCTTGGGCGCGCTCATCGTAGGATCCTTCGTGCGTCGTGTCGTGGGCCGATACCGCTTTTGACGAGGGGGGGCAAGATTGACCGGCGCTTGCCCCGGCGCTACGTCCTGAGGATCAATTCGCCGCGAGGGGCACCATGGATTTTGTGAAAGGCGCGCAAACCGCCGAGGCCGCGATGCGCGCCGTGTTCCCGGCGACGCCGCTCTTGCGCAATGATCTGTTGTCGGAGCGGTACGGGGCGGACATCTGGCTCAAGCGCGAGGACCTGAGCCCGGTGCGGTCCTACAAGCTGCGCGGGGCGTTCAACGCGATGCGCAAGGCGCAGGCGGCGGTCTATGTGTGCGCGAGCGCGGGCAATCACGCGCAGGGGGTCGCGTTCATGTGCCGCCATTTCGGTGTGCGTGGCGTGGTGTTCATGCCGGTGACGACACCGCAGCAAAAGATCATGAAAACGCGGATGTTTGGCGCCGATCATGTCGAAGTGCGGCTGGTCGGCGATTACTTTGACGACACGCTGGCGGCGGCGCAGGCCTATTGCGCGTCCGAAGGGGCGCATTTCCTGTCGCCGTTTGATGATGAGGACGTGATCGAGGGGCAGGCGTCGGTCGGGGTGGAGATTGCGCAGCAGCTGGGCGGCGATCCGGACCGGATCGTGGTGCCTGTGGGCGGTGGCGGGCTGTCGTCGGGGTTGCGCAGCTATTTCGGTGCGCATGTCGCCATGAGCCTTGTCGAGCCGACGGGCGCGCCGTCGCTGGCGCAGGCGTTGCGGCACGGCGCGCCGCAGGACGTGTCGCCCATCGACAGTTTCGTGGATGGGGCTGCGGTGGCCAAGATCGGGGCGCGCACGTTTGCGCGGCTGTCCGGGGTTGATCCGGCGGATGTGCTGGCGCTGGATGAGGACCGCATTTGTGCGACGATCATCGAGATGCTGAATGTCGAAGGCGTGGTGCTGGAACCCGCCGGCGCGCTGGCTATCGAGGCACTGGCCGAAGTGGCGGACGACATCCGGGGCAAGCGTGTGGTTGCCATCGCGTCGGGCGGAAATTTCGATTTCGAACGATTGCCCGAGGTCAAGGAGCGGGCGCAGCGCTACTCGGGCGTCAAGAAATACTTCATCCTTCGGATGCCGCAGCGGCCCGGCGCGCTGAAGGATTTTCTGGGCATTCTGGGCCCTGATGATGACATCGCGCGGTTCGAGTACCTCAAGAAATCCGCGCGCAATTTCGGATCGGTCCTGATCGGGCTGGAGACGACCCGGCCGGAGAATTTCGACCGGCTGCTGGCGGCGCTGGATGATGCCGGATTTACCTATACCGACATCACCGCGAACGAGACGCTGGCGCAGTTCGTGATCTAGGCGGCGGCACCCTGTGCCAGACCGGTATCGAACGCGGCGCGCGACACCTCGAAACAGTCAATGATTTCAGTCAGATTGACCGTGCCAGCGTGTCCCGCGGCGGCGGCCTTTTCCCCGGCGCTGCACAGGTTGGTAAACGCCTCGAACCCGAGGTTCAGTGCGGCACCTTTGAGGAAATGCAGGTCTTCTTCGAGCCGCGACAGATCGGGCGCGTTGCGGAGCGTATCCATGACGCCCAACACCTCTTCGAGGAACAGAGGCAACACCTCTGCGAAGTCTTCGCTGCCAATCTCGTCCCGCAAGTCGGCGACCCGTTTCCAGTCAATCATCGCGCTGCTCCTTTGATCGGGGCACCTTAGGCGCGCAAGTCTTAAGCCTCGGTAACTCGGCAAAAGTTTAACGATTGAATTGTCCGGATTCAGTGCGCGTTAAGCTGCGCGCACCTACCTATGGTTCACCAAAGCCGGGGTAGTATGGGTATGATTTCGACTGCATTTTCGGAACATCGGCAAGAGCCGTCCGCTGATGCCACACAGCCACAGGTTCAGCGCGTGCTGATCGTTGATGACAGCCGTCTGCAGCGCAAGATCCTGTCCAGCTCGGTCAAGCGCTGGGGGTTCGAGGTGTTCGAAGCCGCCTCTGCCGAGGAGGCGCTGGAGATGTGTGCCGAAATGCAACCTGATCTGGTGCTGAGCGACTGGATGATGCCGGGTATGAACGGGCTGGATTTCTGCAATGCCTTCCGCGCCTTGCCCGGTGATCGGTACGGCTATTTCATCCTGCTGACCTCCAAGAGTGAAAAGAACGAGGTGGCGATGGGCCTCGAGGCGGGCGCTGATGATTTCGTGACCAAGCCTGTCGATGCGAACGAATTGCGCGCGCGCATTACCGCGGGTGGGCGCATTCTGCAGATGCAGCGCGAATTGACCGACAAGAACAACCTGATTTCCGAGACGCTGAATGAATTGCAGCGGGTGTACGATTCGCTCGACAACGATCTGCTTGAGGCGAAGAAGCTGCAGCAATCGCTGATCCCGGTGCGGCACAAGGCGTTCGAGACGGGCGATGTGTCCCTCATGCTGCGGTCCAGCGGCCATGTGGGCGGTGATCTGGTCGGGTTCTTTCCGGCGGGGGACGATCATCTGGGGCTGTATGCGATTGATGTGTCGGGCCATGGCATCAGTTCGGCGCTGATGACGGCGCGGCTGGCGGGTTATCTGTCACCCTCCGCGCCCGATCAGAACGTGGCGTTAGGCAAGGCGGATGACGACAGCTACTACGCGTTGCCGCCGCAAGAGGTGATCGAAACGCTTAACAACCTCGTTCTGGAAGAGATGGAGACGGAGCATTATTTCACGTTGCTGCTGGCCGACATCAACCTGCGCACGGGCGAGGTGCGGATGGCGCAGGCGGGGCACCCGCACCCGGTCATTCAGCGAGCCGATGGCAAGATCGAACAAGACGGCCCGGGCGGATTTCCCGTCGGGCTGATGTCCGGCATCTCCTTCACCGCGTTCGACACGACGCTGCATCCCGGCGACCGGCTGCTGCTGTTGTCGGATGGTGTGACGGAATGCCCGTCGCCCGGTGGCGGGATGCTGGACGAAACGGGGCTGGAGCGGATGTTGCGCCAGCTCAAGGACACATCGGGGCCTGCGCTGTTCGAAGCGTTGCTATGGCAGCTGGGCGAATTTGCCGGTGGGCAGGCGTTTCCGGATGATGTGTCGGGCATCCTGTTCGAGTATCAGGGCCCGCCGGACGCCACGTAATTCCGCAGGAAATGCCGGTCGCCGTCATTGCCAAGCGCTGCAATGGCGTCGCCCTTGTCCATCCACATGGTTTCGTGGTCCGGCTCAATCGGGCTGGCGACGGGCCGCACGGGATGCGCGACGTAGACATGGCACAGCTTTTCCGCCCAGAGGTCGTATTCCGGCATATAGGTAAACCGGCGGAACGCGCCCAGGCGACGGGGCCGGGCGATGCGCCAGCCGATCTCTTCCATCACCTCGCGATGCAGCGCTTGCAGCGGGCTTTCGCCCGGATCGATGCCGCCTCCGGGCAGCTGGATATCGGGCACCGGCCCCATCTGACAGGTCAGCAACAGCGACGGCCCGCGCGGCAGGATCGCATAGGCACCGGGCCGCAGGGTATAGCGGCGACCGTTCTGCGGGGCGTGTCCGACGCGGGGGATCAATGGCTGGCCCTTCCAGTTTCCGCTGATGCGCTTATATAGTCGCGATATGCCAACCTCCGGCGTGTAAGGAAACCCCAATGACCAGCGGCGCGCAAATCGCGTGGGACGACACCGTCCTGCCCTTCCAACTTGATGCATCCGACATCCGCGGCCGACTCGCGCGGCTGGACGGTGTGCTGGATGGTATCCTGAAACAGCATGATTACCCGCCGCAGGTCGAAGCGCTGGTGGCGGAGATGGCCTTGCTGACTGCGCTGATCGGCCAGACGGTCAAGCTGCGTTGGAAGCTGCAATTGCAGGTGCAGTCCAAGGGGGCCGTGCGCATGATCGCCACCGACTATTACGGTCCGGAGGAAGAGGGCGGCGTGGCGCGTATCCGCGCCTATGCCAGCTATGACGCGGACCGGCTGACCGATGACGCCCCGTTTGATCAGGTGGGCGAGGGGTATTTCGCCATCATGATCGACCAGGGGCAGGGCATGACGCCCTATCAGGGCATCACCCCGCTGGCCGGCGGGTCGCTGTCGTCCTGTGCAGAGGCGTATTTTGCCCAGTCCGAACAGTTGCCGACCCGGTTCAAGCTGAGCTTTGGCCAATCGACAGAGCCGGGTGTGCCCGAGCATTGGCGCGGCGGCGGCATCATGTTGCAGCACATGCCCAAGGCCTCGCCGTTCGTGGCGCAGGGCGATGGGTCGGGCGATGTGTTGACCGCTTCCGATCTGGTGCACGGCGATGACGAAGAGAACTGGAACCGCGCCAACATCCTGCTGGATACGGCAGAGGCGATGGAGCTGATGGGCCCGCAGCTCGAGCCGAGCGACCTGCTGTTGCGGCTGTTCCACGAGGAAGCGCCGCGCGTCTACGACACCCAGCCGGTTCGGTTCGGCTGCACCTGTTCTGAGGACCGCGTGCGGCAAAGCCTGTCGATCTATTCGGCGCGCGATATCAAAACGATGACAACCGAAGACGGGCGCGTCACAGCCGACTGCCAGTTCTGCGGGGCGCATTACGATCTGGACCCCGCGACCGTCGGGTTCGAGGCCGAAGACAGTGCCTGACCTGCTGGACCGCACCCGGCATGCGCTTGCGCGCCCGGGTGCGGCCTCGTCCGATTATGACCTGAACGCGGATGTTGTGCTGCCCGAGGGGCGCAAGCTGCGCCCGGCGGCGGTGCTGGCACCGGTGATCGACACCGCGCGGGGGCTTGAGCTGATCCTGACCAAACGGTCTTCGGCGCTGAAGCATCATCCGGGGCAGATCGCCTTTCCCGGTGGCAAGCAGGATGCAGGTGACGCCACGCTTGTGGACGCCGCCCTGCGCGAGGCGCGCGAGGAGATCGGGCTGCCGTCGGACAAGGTCGAAATCCTGGGCAGCTTTGCCCCGCACGAGACGGTGACCGGCTTTATGGTGACGCCGGTGGTTGCGCATGTGACCGCGCCATTCGACATCCGGCCCGAAACGGGTGAGGTCGACGAGGTGTTTTTTGTGCCGTTGCGCCATGTGCTGACGGCAGCGCATTTCATGGTGGAATCGCGGCGGTGGCGCGGGCAGCGGCGGTCCTATTACGCGGTGCCTTACGGGCCCTATTACATCTGGGGCGCGACCGCGCGTATACTGCGGGCATGGACCGACAGCCTGCCTTCCGATTAGACCCGAACACTGGGTTTTTGGCCGACCCCAAGGGTCAGACCGTGTGCCGCACATTGGAAGATGCGGGGCACAAGGCGTATTTTGTCGGCGGCTGCGTGCGCAATGCGGTCATGGGTGTTGCGGTGTCCGATGTGGACATCGCGACCGATGCCACGCCCGACGATGTGATGCGCGTCGCGGACGCAGCCGGGCTGCGCGCCGTACCCACGGGGATCGACCATGGCACGGTGACACTGGTGATCGACGGCACGCCGTTCGAGGTCACCACCTTTCGCCGGGATGTGGCGACGGATGGGCGGCGGGCCGTTGTCGCCTTTTCCGGCGACATGGAAGAAGACGCGCGGCGGCGCGATTTCACCATGAACGCGCTGTATGCAGATCGGCACGGCTGGGTACATGACCCCGTTGCCGGGTTGGCGGATGCGCAGGCGCAGCGCGTGCGGTTCATCGATGATCCTGTGCAGCGTATCCGCGAGGATTACCTGCGCATCCTGCGGTTTTTCCGGTTCAGCGCCTGGTACGCGGACCCCGGCCATGGCTGGGATGCGGACGCGCTGGCCGCCATTGCAGACACGCTGGACGGCCTGAGCACCCTGTCGGCAGAGCGTGTGGGGACCGAGATGCTCAAACTGCTGGGCGCGCCGGACCCTGCGCCAGCCGTCGCGGTGATGGCGCGTGTCGGAGTGCTGGGGGCGCTGTTGCCGGGTGCTGATGATCGCCTGCTGGGTCCGGTGGTGCATCTGGGTGGCACGGTATCGCACGACCCGATCACTCGGCTGGCCGCGCTGGGTGGGCAGGATGTGGCCGACCGGCTGCGGCTGTCGCGCAAGCAGCACAAGCAGCTGGAGGCGACGCTGACGCTGGCCGGTACGATGCGCGGCCTGCGCGCGCTGGGGCATGTCGGCGGGATAGACGCGGCAAAGGGCGCTGCGGTTCTGCGTGCCGCGACGTCCGGGACGCCATTGCCCGAGGGGTGGATGGACGATATCGCGCAAGGCGCCGAAGCGACATTTCCCGTGACCGCCGCCGATCTGCCGGACCTGCAAGGCCCCGCGCTGGGTCAGCGGCTCAAGGCGCTGAAACAGGACTGGCTCGCCTCCGATCTGGCGCTGTCCAAGGCCGCACTTTTGGGCAGGTGACATCGCGCGTGACCTGATGTAAGAGTTCTGCAACCCAAAGGAGGGACGCATGGTTCGCGGGATCTGGAACGACACCTGACATTGTCGCACGCCGTCCATTGTGACGCACACGCCTGAGGGCGTGGGTCACAGCCATGTTTCACTACTCCTCTACAGGTTCTTCCCATGTTCAAGCTCTTTGAATCGCTCGTCGATCCGTACACGCCCTATCGCGAGGCGGACGTGCCGCCGACCAGATTGTGGCCGTTTCTGCGCGAATATGCGCGGCCCTTTACCCGCGTGTTTGTCTATGCGGCGATCATGTCGATCATCGTGGCGGCCATCGAGGTCGGGCTGATCTACTATATGGGCCGTATCGTGGACCTGCTGGGCTCTGACTCGGCGGTGTTCTGGGACACTTACGGGCTTGAGGTGACGTTGGTGGCGGTGTTCATCCTGCTGATCCGGCCCGCCTTGCAGATGATTGATGTGCTGCTGCTGAACCAGACGATCCTGCCCAATTTCGGGACGCTGATCCGCTGGCGATCGCACAAACATGTGCTGCGGCAGTCGGTGGGCTGGTTCGAGAATGACTTTGCCGGGCGTATCGCCAACCGGATCATGCAGACGCCGCCCGCTGCGGGCGAGGTTGTGTTTCAGGTGTTCGACGCGATCTCGTTCTCGCTGGCGTATCTGATCGGTGCGGCGGTGTTGCTGAGCGTTGCGGACCCGCGGTTGCTGTTGCCGCTGATGCTGTGGTTTGCCGCCTATAGCTGCCTGATCTGGTGGGTGGTCAAATATGTAGGGCCCGCGTCGCAGGCTGCGTCAGATGCGCGATCAACGACGACGGGCCGCGTGGTGGATGCCTATACCAACATTCATTCAGTCAAGATGTTTGCCCATCACGACCTCGAGCTCAACTATGCCAAGGAGGCGATCGAGCTGACGCGCAGCACCTTCATGGTGGAAATGCGGCTCTATACGATCATGGATGTGGTGCTGGTGCTGCTGAACGGTCTGCTGATCGTCGGTGTCGTCGGCTGGGCCATTGCGCTGTGGACGCAGGGGCTGGCGACCGTCGGCGTGGTGGCAGCGGCGACGGCGCTGACCCTGCGGCTGAACGCAATGACCGGCTGGATCATGTGGGCGCTGACCACGTTCTTTCGCCAGCTGGGCGTGGTGGCCGAGGGGATGGAGACGATTGCCCAACCCATCACGCTGGTCGACAAGCCCGACGCGAAGCCGTTGGAGATTGCGCGGGGCGAGATCACGCTCGACGCTCTGACCCATCACTATGGCCGGGACAGCGGTGGGCTTGCGGCGATTTCGACGACGATCCAACCAGGCGAAAAGGTCGGGCTTGTGGGCCGGTCGGGCGCGGGCAAGTCGACGCTGGTCAAGCTGCTGTTGCGGTTCTACGACGCCGAAGGCGGGCGCATCCTGATCGACGGGCAGGACATTTGCGACGTCACACAGGACAGTCTGCGGCTGAACATCGGGATGGTGCAGCAGGACAGCTCGCTCTTGCACCGGTCGGTGCGCGACAACATCCTGTATGGCCGGCCTGATGCGACCGAAGAGGAGCTGTTTGCCGCCGCCCGGCAGGCGCAGGCGCATGACTTCATCCTTGATCTGCAGGACCCCGAAGGACGCGTGGGCTATGACGCGCAGGTGGGTGAGCGGGGCGTGAAACTGTCAGGCGGGCAGCGGCAGCGGATCACGCTGGCGCGCGTCATCCTCAAGAACGCGCCGATCCTGTTGCTGGACGAGGCGACGTCCGCGCTTGACTCCGAAGTGGAGGCGGCCATTCAGGACACGCTCTATCAGATGATGGAGGGCAAGACGGTGATCGCCATCGCGCACCGCCTGTCCACCATCGCCGAAATGGACCGCATCCTTGTCCTCGACGCCGGAAAAATCGTCGAAGACGGGAGCCATGACGCGCTTTTGGCCCGGGGCGGCCTATATTCGGAGTTCTGGGCGCGCCAATCCGGCGGGTTCATCGCGACCGAGGCAGCCGAGTGAAAATCGAGAACTGGATCAACGCCTTTGACCGGGCAGAGGGGCCGCCACCGCAAACGCTGTGGCCATTCCTGCGCTGGTGTCTGTCGGGCGGCTGGCCCGCGTTGTGGCTTGCGGCGCTGTGTTCGGCTGTTGCCGGCGCGCTCGAGGCGGGCACGGCGCTGATCCTGGGTATGGTGATCGATGCGACGGTGCAGCTGGGGGCGGACGGTTTCTTTTCCGTGACTAACGTGGGTCTGATCGCGGGGGCGCTGGCGTTTTTCCTGATCGCCCGGCCCGTGCTGTTTGGGCTGAGTTCGGCGACAAACTCGATCATCGTGCAGCCGAATGTGAACCCGCTGGTTCTGTCGCGCCTGCACCGCTGGACGCTGGGCCAGTCGGTGGGTTTCTTTGACGACGATTTTGCGGGGCGCATCGCGCAAAAGCAGATGCAGGCGGCGCGGGCTGTCACGGATGTCGTGTCGGAATTCATCAACGTTGTCGCCTTTGCGCTGGCGTCGCTGGCGGGGTCGGTGATCCTGCTCTTTGCTATCGACTGGCGCGTGGCGGTCGGGTTTGGCGTTTGGCTCTGCCTCTACTTTGCGTTGATCCGCTGGTATCTGCCGCGCATCCGCAAGCGGTCGGCGGCGCGGGCCGGGGCGCGGGCGATGGTGTCGGGGCAGGTTGTCGACACGATCACCAATATCAAGACGGTCAAGCTGTTTGCTCACGACGATCACGAGGATCAGGCGGCGCTGGGTGCCATGGAAGGGTTTCGCGAGACTGCGGTGCGGTTTGGCTACCTCTCCGCCGGGTTCCGCTTTGCGCTGATGAGCCTGGCGGGGTTGTTGCCGGTGCTGCTGTTGGGCGGCACGATTGTCATGTGGCAGGCGGGGCAGGCGACGCCGGGCGATATCGTGGCGGCGGGCGCCGTTGCGGTGCGGATCAGCCAGATGACCGGCTGGGTCAGCTTTACGCTCATGGCGATCTATTCGAACATTGGCGAGGTCGAGGACGGTATTCGCACGCTCACCCCCCGCAACCGGGTCGAGGATGATCCCGGCGCGCGCGCCTTGCAGGTGCCCGACGGCAGCATCGCCTTTGACGATGTGGAGTTCCGGTATGGCCGTGATGCGGGCGGCATCGACGCGCTGAACCTGAACATCCATCCGGGCGAAAAGGTTGGCATTGTGGGCGCATCGGGTGCGGGCAAATCCACGCTCGTGGCGCTGCTGTTGCGGCTCTATGACAGCGAAAAAGGGCAAATTCGCATCGACGGGCAGGAGACGCGCAGCGTCACGCAGGACAGCCTGCGCCATGCCATCGGGATGGTCACGCAGGAAACGGCGATGTTCAACCGCTCGGCCCGGGACAACATCCTCTATGGTCGGCCCGACGCGACCGAGGCGGAGATGGTCGCAGCGGCAAAGAAGGCCGAGGCGCATGATTTCATCCTCGACCTGCAGGACCACAGGGGCCGCACCGGTTATGACGCGCATCTGGGCGAACGCGGCGTCAAGCTGTCCGGCGGACAGCGGCAGCGCATCGCGCTGGCCCGCGCCATTCTCAAGGACGCGCCCATTCTGGTGCTGGACGAGGCGACAAGCGCCCTCGACAGTGAGGTGGAGGCATCGATTCAGGACGCGCTGAGCCGGGTGATGGATGGCAAGACCGTGCTGGCCATCGCGCACCGTCTGTCGACCCTGACCGAGATGGACCGCATCGTGGTGATGGATGCGGGCCGCATCGTCGAGGAAGGGCCGCACGAGGTGCTGCTGGCCAAGGGCGGGCTTTATGCCAAGTACTGGCAGCGGCAATCGGGCGGCTTTATCAGCACGCAGGCTGCGGAATAAAGACGGCACATGACCACATACAAGATCGAACGGTTGGGCCAACGCGGTGACGGGATCGCGGCGGGGCCGGTTTTTGTGCCGCTTGCGCTGCCCGGTGAGGTGGTGAGCGGCACGCTCAACGGCGACATGCTGGACGATGTGCGCATCGATACCCCATCGCCGGATCGTGTGGCCGCCCCCTGTCCGCATTTCCGCAGCTGTGGCGGATGTCAGCTGCAACATGCCAGCGATGCGCTGGTGGCGGAGTTCAAGCGCGGGCTGGTCGCTGATGCGCTGACTACGCACGGGTTAGAGACTGATTTACGCCCCACACTGACCTCGCCGGACCGGTCGCGCATCCGCGCCACGTTCTCGGCGCGTCGGACGAAAAAGGGGGCCATGGCTGGCTTTCACGCCCGACGGTCCGACGCGATCATTCCGGTGCCAAACTGCACGTTGATCGACCCGGCATTGCAGCCCGCGCTGGACGCGGCAGAGGCGCTGGCCAGCGTCGCCGCCAGCCGCAAGGGCGCGCTGGCGGTGATCGTGACAGCCAGTCCGGCGGGGCTTGACGTGGCGGTGAGTGGCGGCAAGCCGCTGGATGGCCCGTTGCGCGTGACGCTGGCAGAAGTCGCGCAGGCGCAGGGGCTGGCCCGGCTGACCTGGGACGATGAGGTTGTCGCGATGCGCCATGCGCCGGTGCAGCGCATCGGCACGGCGCAGGTGGTTCCGCCCCCCGGCGCGTTCCTGCAAGCCACGCGGCACGGGCAAGATGTGCTAACGGACGTGGTGCAGGAGATCGTCGGGGATTCAGCGCGCATCGTTGACCTGTTTTCGGGCTGCGGCACCTTTGCCCTGCCACTGGCCACCGGGGCCGAGGTGCACGCTGTCGAAGGGGACGCGGCGATGATCGCCGCACTGGACCGGGCGTGGCGCGATACGCCCAACCTCAAGAGGGTGACATCAGAGGCGCGCGACCTGTTCCGCCGCCCGCTGCTGCCGGATGAGCTGGCCAAGGTGGACGCCGCCGTGATCGACCCCCCGCGTGCCGGTGCCGCCGCGCAAATCGCGGAGCTTGCGCAGGCGCAGGTGCCTGTGATCGCCCATGTGTCGTGCAACCCGGCCACCTTTGCGCGCGATGCCGCGACGCTCATCGCGGCGGGATATAGCTTGGATTTTGTGCAACCGGTGGATCAGTTCCGGTGGTCCACCCATGTGGAGCTTGTGGGCGCCTTCCGGCTCTCCCATATCGCGCGCTGAAGGAGACAGCCCATGCCCACCCGCGCACAGCTTGCTGCGTGGCTTGAACGCCCGCAGGTCACGAATTTCATCATCGGGGTGATCATCCTGAACGCGATCACGCTGGGGCTGGAGACATCGCCGGAGGCGATGGCCGTCGCGGGCGGGGTGATCGTGACCATCGACAAGATCTGCCTCGGCATCTTTGTGGTGGAGATCCTGGCCAAGCTGATGGCGTATCGGGGGCGGTTCTTTTTCAACGGCTGGAACCTGTTTGATTTCGTGATTGTCGGCGTGGCGCTGCTGCCCGGCACCGGTGGGCTGTCGGTGCTGCGGGCGTTGCGCATTTTGCGGGTGCTGCGGGTCATTTCGGTGGCCCCCCGCCTGCGCCGCGTGGTCGAGGGGTTCGTGACCGCGCTGCCGGGCATGGGGTCGGTTTTCCTGCTGATGGCGCTGATCTTTTACATTGCGGCGGTGATGGCGACCAAGCTGTTTGCCGCAAGCTTTCCAGAATGGTTCGGGAGCCTGCCGCAAAGCGCCTATTCCCTGTTCCAGATCATGACGCTGGAATCGTGGTCCATGGGCATCGTGCGCCCGGTGATGGAGGTCTATCCCTACGCCTGGCTGTTCTTTGTGCCGTTCATCATGGTGACGACCTTTGCGGTGGTGAACTTGCTGGTCGGCCTGATCGTGAATTCGATGCAGGACGCCCATGCCGAGGAAAGCAATGCCGCCACCGACAGTTACCGCGACGAGGTTCTGACCCGGCTGGAAGCGATCGAGGCCAAGCTGAAGGCCCGCGACGGTTAGGCCACACCTCACGCGGTGGTGATCGGGCCCTGTGCAAAACATACTATGCCGAAGCGGGCTGTTGGTGGTAACGCTCTGGGCAATCAAGAACAATGCCATACGGGACAGGACTTCGATGAAACGCAGACATCTGCTGATGGGTGGCGTTGCGGCAGCCGGACTGGGCGCCTGCGCACCGCAGACCAAATTCAGGACGTATAACGGGCCCGAGGTCACCTATATCGTGGTGAACAAGGAAGCGCGGAGCATGTACCTGCTGCACCAGGACAAGGTGCTCAAGGAATATCTGATCGATCTCGGATTTGCGCCGATTGGCGACAAGTTCTTTGAAGGTGACGGGCGTACGCCCGAGGGCAACTATGTGATCGACCGCCGCAATCCGAACAGCAAGTTTCACCTGTCGCTGGGGATTTCGTACCCCAACGCCCGTGACCGGGCCGAGGCGGCGCGGATTGGCAAACCACCGGGCGGCGACATCTTTATCCATGGCGAGTCGAACCCGTTCAAGCGCAAGCGCTCGGATTGGACATGGGGCTGTATCGCGGTTCCGAACCGCGAGATGGAAGATGTCTATGCGATGGTGCGCAACGGCACCCCGATCCAGATCAACCCGTAGGCCGGCTCAGGTGGCCGGCTCGGTGATCACCACGGGCTCTTCGGTGTCGTCGATGGCCGCCTCTTCAGGCGCGTCGACGGCGTCCGGCACCAGCCGCGAGGCGGAGGGGTTGGACGCGGGGATCAGCGGGCTGTTGTTGGGGTTGCCCATGACCATGGTCCACCAGATCTTGCCGTTGGATTCCTGAAACCAGGCAAAGCCCATGTCCTGCGCCTGCGGCGACAGGATGGTGCGGCGGGTATCCGTCTGTTCCATCCAGGCGGCGAGGGTCTCAAGCTCCGTCTCGTAGGTCTCGGAGATGTTTTCGCCGACAAGGCTGCCCGCATAGCCCACGCGCGCCAGCCGGTCGATGGGCGATGACCCGTCTGAGCCAAAGTGCCAGGGGCGGTTCTGCAGGGACATGTCGCGCGAATGGGTGGCGGCGGCGGCGTTCAGTTGCGGGTTTAGCTCGACCGGAGGGGCACCGCGCGCGCTGCGCAGTGCGTTGACGGAATCGAGCATGCGGAACTGCAGTTTGGCCGTGTCATTGCCGCGGATGCGGTACAGTTTGGGCAGCGGGCGACCATCGGCGCCCACGGTCGGCGCAGACGGTGCTGTCGGGGCGCAGGCGACGACCGCCAGACCCAGGGCCAGTAAGATGAAAACACGACGCATCATTGGTGCACACCACTCAGTTTGTTTGACGCGTTCAGTACCCGGCCCGCCGTTGTATTTCAAACGCACATCGGCGTGATGTTGCGTGATGACAAGTGTTTGATTTGCGAGTGCGGCTTTCGCGCCATATTTTCCGCGCACTGGCAGGAAGACCCCTTTGGAGAGGCATAAATGTCCAATTCGTCCTTTGTTACCCCAAGCCGCCGTGCATTTCTGGCTGGCAGTGCCGCGCTGATCGGCGCGCCCGCGGTTGCCCAAGAGCTGCCCGCCGGGCAGGCGGAGCGTGACCCGACATTGTCGGTGCGTCGCAACATTTCCAGCTTTCGCACGCTGGATTGGCGCCCCTATTTCGACAGCCTGCGCAATGGTGCGATCCTGGTCGATATCGACAGCCGCGCGGTGCACTACTGGAGCCAGGACCAGACCACTTACAAGCTGTACCCCTCCAGCGTGCCATTGACCGACGATCTGACCCGTCGGGGCCGCACCAAGGTGGTTCTGAAGGACCCCGAGCCCGATTGGCGCCCGACACCGTCAATGAAAAAGCGGAACCCGGAATGGCCAGACTATATCGGACCCGGCCCGGAAAATCCGCTGGGCACCCGGTCGCTGCACCTGAGCTGGACCTACTACCGTATCCACGGCACCCACGACACGCGCAAGATCGGGCGCAAGTCGTCGAATGGCTGCATCGGTCTGTATAACGAGCATATCGAAGAGCTGTACGAGATGGCCAGCGTGGGCACGCAGGTGTTGCTAATTTGACGACATCGGCATGGTTTGGCCGCAATCGCCGGGGAACACGGTTTCCATTCGCGTGCGATTGCTGTTTACAGAAAATCACGAGGTAAGTCTTGGGTGTGCGTCAGTGCAATTGCTGGCGTGCAAAACTGGAGGTTAATATGAAAAAACTCGTTCTCGCTGCTGCTCTGACCGCTGCTGCTTCGACCGCATTTGCCGGCGCTCCCGCCGACCCTGTCATCGAAGCACCTGTGATCGTCGAAGAAGCAAACAGCACGTCCGGCGGCATCATCCTGCCCCTGCTGATCCTGATCGCGGTTGCGGCCGCTGTTTCGGACTAAGCGTTTCACGCTTTGAAAATCAAAAAGGCGGCGCATCACTGCGCCGCCTTTTTCTATGGGTTCGGGTCTGACTCTAGTCCAGCCAGCCCCTCAGGTTCTCTTCGATCACGGTGCTGAGCGCGTGGATATGCGCGTCGTCGTCGTTGAGGCAGGGGATATAGGTGAACGTCTCACCACCCGCTTCCTCAAAGCTTTCGTGAATCTCTTCGTTGATCTCTTCGAGCGTCTCGATGCAGTCGGCAGAGAAGGCTGGCGCGCAGACGGCGATGTTTTTCTTGCCCGCTTCGGCCAGCCGCGCCACCTCTTCGACGGTGTAGGGTTGCAGCCACTCTTCGGGGCCGAATTTCGACTGGAATGTCGTCTTGATATCCGTGTCTTCCCAGCCCAGCCGCTCCTTGAGCAGGCGCGTCGTTTTCTGGCACTGGCAGTGGTACGGGTCGCCTTCCATCAGGTAGCGGATCGGCACGCCGTGGTAGCTGCACACCAGGATGTCGGGGCGCGTGTCCATCTTGGCATAGGCGCGTTCAATGGATTGGGCGAGCGCCTCGATGTATTTGGGGTGGGCGTAATATGGCTCCACCGTGCGGGTCGTCGGCTGCCACTTTTCCTCCATCAGCGCGCGAAAGAACTGGTCGTTCGCAGTGGCTGAGGTGGCCCCGGCGTAGTGCGGGTAAAGCGGGAAGAACAGGATCTTCTGACAGCCGGCTTCGGCCATCTCGCGCACCTTGGATTTGGTGGACGGATTGCCGTACCGCATGCAGAAATCGACCATGACCTGGTCACCGTAGCGGTCGGCCATCGTCGCCTTGATCTTGGCCGTCTGATCCTTGGTGATGGTCATCAGGGGGCTTTCGCCGGCCTCATGGTTCCAGATGCTCTTGTAGGCGGCACCCGATGAAAACGGGCGTTTGGATAGGATGATTAGTTGCAAGAGCGGCTGCCAGATCCAGGCCGAATAGTCGATGACGCGCTTGTCGGACAGAAATTCGTTCAGGTAGCGGCGCATTGACCAGTAATCATAGTTGTCCGGCGTCCCGAGATTCGCGAGCAGGATGCCCACGCGCGCCGGCGGGATCGCCGGGTGATCAGCCTCTGCGTGCACGGGTTTCGTCGCGGTCTTGCTGGTATCAAGCATCTTGGGCCGGTCCATCATTCACAATAGGCCTCAGATAACCGGATTTGCCACAAGGTCAATCTGACAGCGGCGTTTCGTCCGTGCCAAGCGCGTCTGCCAGCCGCGCGGTGGCCGATCCGGGGCGCAGTGGCTGGGGCTGGCTGGCATCGGGGGCCCAGCCGGTCAGCACGATCAGCTCGAATGTCGCGATGATGCCGCCGGTGTCGCCCGGATAGGTCGCGGCGTAGATGTCGGCGGCCCGGTCGAACACGGCGCGCCGTGTCGGGTGCCGCAGGCGGGCGGCCAGCGCGTTGCCCTCGCCCATCGCGCGCAGGTCGCGCATCAGGTGCCACATGTCGCGGTACTGCACCGTCAGTGGCACGCTGTCGGCCACGGGCAGGGCAAGCCCCGCGCGTTGCAGCAGCGCGCCAAGGTCGCGCAGTTCGGCCATGGGGGCGACACGGGGCGACAGGCCGCCGGTCACCGCAATCTCCGCTTCGGCGAGGCAGGCGCGCAGTTCATGCAGGCTTTGCCCGCCGAGGCTGGCGGCCAGCAGCAAGCCGTCGGGTTTCAGCGCGCGGCGACACTGGATCAGCTGGCCAACAGGGTCGTTGGCCCAGTGCAGGCCCAGGCTGTGCAGCACCAGATCATGCGTGCCCTGGGCGATGTCGAGAACGTCGCCATCCGCGACGACGGTCGTGTCCCCCTGTGCCCAGACTTGCGGAAAACCCGTCACAACCGCGGTCGAATGAAAGGGTTTGTTAACCATCGCCACGCGATCCTGCAGTTCGTCCCGGGCGGTTTCCTGCAGGAACAGGGTGTCGGCGCGCGCACGGTTGCGGGCGAGGGCGGCAGGATCGGTCAGGGCGGTCGGTTGGGCCATGGGCCAAGGATAGGTGGCAGATGCAGCTTTTACAAACCGCGCTGACGGCGATTTACCCGCCCCGGTGCCTTGCCTGCGGCGATATGGTCGACAGCGACTTTGGCCTGTGCGGGACGTGTTGGGGGCAGACGCCATTTGTCGGGCGGACGTGCTGCGACATGTGCAGCGTGCCGCTGCCCGGGCAAGCGCAGGGCGAGGTGCTGCATTGCGACGACTGCATGCGCTGGCCGCAGCCCTGGGCACAAGGGCGCGCGGCGCTGATCTATGACGGGATCACGCGCAAGCTGGTTCTGGGGTTCAAGCATGGCGACCGGCAGGAGGTGGCCAAGCCCGCCGCCCGCTGGATGCTGAACGTGTCCCGCGACCTGCTGGAGGACAACGTGCTGATCGCGCCGGTGCCGCTGCACTGGATGCGGCTGGCCAAGCGGCGGTACAATCAGTCGGCTCTGCTGGCGCGTGCGCTGTCGGACCTGTCGGGCCATGACTGGTGCCCTGACCTGCTGGTGCGGCGGCGCTATACGCCCAGCCTCGATGGCAAGTCGCGGGAGGCGCGGCAGGGCATTCTGTCGGACGCCATCGCGATCAACCCGCGGCGGCGGCACCGTATCGCGGGGCGGTCGGTGCTGTTGGTCGATGATGTGCTGACCACGGGCGCCACGCTGGGCACCTGCGCCACGGTCTGCCGTGCGGCAGGTGCAACACGGGTGTGCATTTCGGTACTGGCACGCGCGGTCAAGGCACCATACATCCCCCTCAACTGAAAACGATGCGTGAAAGGACCCGGATCGTGAAACCTGTTGAGATCTATACCTCGCCACTGTGCGGCTTTTGCCATGCCGCCAAACGCCTGCTGAACGAAAAGGGCGTCGATTTCACCGAAGTCGACGTGCTCAAGCACCCGGAGCGCAAGTCGGAGATGGTGCAGCGCGCCAATGGGGGCCGCACGGTGCCGCAGATATTCGTGGGCGAGACCCATGTGGGCGGCTGCGATGACCTGTATGCGCTGGAACAATCGGGCAAGCTTGATCCGCTTCTGGCGGCGTAAATGCGCGCGGCCATTCTGCAACTGAACGCGAGCGATGATCCGGCGGCCAACCTGCCGGTGACCGTCGCTATGGTGCGGCAGGCTGTGGGTATGGGTGCGCAGTTTGTGCTGACGCCCGAGGTCACGAACTGTGTCAGCCTCAACCGTGCGCATCAAAAGACTGTGCTGCGCGACGAAGACGATGACGAGACGCTGGCCGCCCTGCGCGCGCTGGCGTCAGAGCACGGCATTCACATCCTGATCGGCTCGCTCGGGCTGAGGACGGATGATGCCGATGGCCGCTTTGCCAACCGGTCGTTTATGATCGGGCCGGATGGGGAGATCATCGCGCGCTACGACAAGATCCACATGTTCGATGTGGAGATCGACAACCGCGAGACCTTTCGCGAATCCTCCGGCTACCGGCCCGGGACGCAGGCCGTTCTGGCACAGACGCCCTTTGCGCCCATCGGCATGGCCGTCTGCTACGACATGCGCTTTCCCAGGCTTGCCGATGCGCTGGTGAGCGCGGGGGCCGAGGTGCTGACCTATCCGGCGGCGTTTTCGCCCGTGACAGGTGCCGCGCATTGGCACAGCCTGCTGCGCGCGCGCGCGATCGAGGCCGGTGCCTGGGTGATTGCGCCCGCGCAGACCGGTACACACGCGAGCCAGACCGGCAACGCGCGGCAGACCTACGGTCACTCTCTGGTGGTGGACCCGTGGGGCGATGTGTCCCTTGACGCCGGTGAGGCCCCCGGCGTTTATGTCTTTGAATTGGACATGGAAAAAGTGGCCGACGCGCGGCGCCGCATCCCGTCGCGGGATAATGCGCGCGCCTTTGACGGCCCTTAGGGGTTTATGAACGACGACAAGAACAGTCTTGCCATCTCGCTGTTCAGCGAGGTGCTGGCGGCGGATCAGATGATCCGCAACCGGCTGCATCGCGTGTTGCCCAAGGGTATGGAAATCTCGCATTTTTCGGTGCTCAACCACCTCGCCTGGCACGAGGGGGAGCGGAGCCCGGCGCAGCTGGCCGAGACGTTCAATGTGACGCGCGGGGCCATGACCAACACGCTGAACCGCCTGGAGTGGGCGGGCTATGTCCACATTCGCCCCGACTGGGACGATGCGCGCCGCAAGATGGTGGCGCTAAGCCCGGCCGGCCGCCGCGCCCGCGATCAGGCGCTGAGCGCGATTGCTCCGATGGTCAGTGACGTTATCGACAAGTTGGGCGAAGACAGTGTGCGCGCCACCGTGCCGATCCTGCGTCAGATGCGGGTTGAGCTGAGTGGGAAGGTCAAGCCGGATTGAGGCTGGCGGTGACGTAGTTCACGCTCAGGTCCCGGTCCGACAACTTCCAGCTCCAGGTGATGGGGTTGAAGACAAAGCCCTTGCGGTCCACCGGGTCGAGGCCCGCATTGCGCATAAGCTCGAACAGCTCGTCCGGGGTGATGAACTTGGACCATTCATGGGTGCCCTTGGGCAGCCAGCGCATCACATGTTCGGCACCGATTATGGCCATCATGTATGATTTCGGATTGCGGTTGATGGTCGAACAAATGTGCAGCCCGCCGGGTTTCAGCAGTTGGCGACACGCTGTCAGATAGGCGAGTGGATCGGCTACATGCTCGACCACTTCCATGTTCAGCACGGCATCGAATTGCTCGCCCGCGGCGGCCATGTCTTCGGCGGTGGTGTGGCGATAGTCGATCTGAAGGCCCGATTGCTCCGCATGGACCTGAGCCACGGGAATATTGCGTTCCGCGGCGTCCGCGCCCACCACGTCTGCGCCCAGCCGCGCCATCGGTTCGGCCAGCAGCCCGCCACCGCAGCCGATGTCGAGGATGCGCAGCCCCTTGAACGCGTCCGGTGCCTTGAGATCACGGTCAAATTCCGCCGCGATCTGGCTGGTGATGTAGTCCAACCGGCACGGATTCAGCATGTGCAGCGGTTTGAATTTGCCGTTCGGGTCCCACCATTCTGCGGCCATCGCTTCGAATTTTGCGATTTCGGAGGGGTCTACCGTGGTTTGATGCGTTTGCATTTCCGCTCCCATATGCTCATGTGCGCTTTGAGCTCTATGTAGTCAGGTCAATGGACAAGCACAGTAACCAAAAGCGCGCAGTGCAATATCTGTACCCGCCGATCGACCCGTATGATCAGCGGATGCTGGATGTGGGTGATGGTCACCGGGTCTATGTCGAACAGTGCGGCAACCCCGAAGGTATTCCGGTCATCGTGCTGCATGGCGGCCCTGGCGGTGGGTGCAGCCCGGCGATGCGCAGGTATTTTGACCCGTCGGTGTACCGCATCGTGCTGTTCGATCAGCGCGGCTGTGGCCGGTCGCGGCCTCATGCGTCGGTGGTGAACAATACGACCTGGCATCTGGTGGACGATATCGAACTGATCCGGCGCACGCTGGATGTTGATGCGTGGATCGTCTTTGGCGGCAGCTGGGGGGCGACCCTGGCGCTGATTTACGCCGAGGCGCATCCGGGCCACGTGCGGCAGCTGGTGCTGCGCGGCGTGTTCCTGATGACGCAAGGCGAGCTGGACTGGTTCTATGGCGGCGGCGCGGGCAAGTTCTGGCCCGAGGTCTGGGCGCGGTTCGTGGCGCTGGTGCCCGAGGATGAGCGTGGCGACCTGATCGGCGGCTATCACCGGCGGCTCTTTTCCGGGGACATGGCGCTTGAGACGCGGTTTGCGCGGGCGTGGTCCGCGTGGGAAAATGCGCTGGCCTCGATCCATTCGGCGGGACAGGGCGGTGAGGCGCCCGGCGATTATGCCCGCGCCTTTGCCCGGCTGGAGAATCACTATTTCACCAATGCGGGTTTCCTGGAGTTCGACGGTCAGATCCTCGCCCATGCGGGCCGGATCAAGCATATTCCCGGCACCATCGTACAGGGCCGCTATGACATGATCTGCCCGCCCGATAGCGCCTATGCGTTGTCGCAAGCCTGGCCTGCCGGGCAGCTCAAGATGGTACGCAACGCGGGCCACGCCTTGTCAGAGCCTGGGATTTCGGCTGAACTCGTGCGCACCATGGACAGGATTGCCGGCAAATGACCCGTTTTGACCGCCGCGCCTTGTTTGCGACCGGCGCCGCTGCGGCGTTGCTGGCCGCGACGGGTGTGTCCGCGACGCCGCAGCGCGGCGGGCGGTTGCGTGCGGCCCTGTCGCCTGCGTTGTTCGAGCGGGCGGTGGCGGCGACGGTCTACGATAACCTGACCGAGATCGCGGCGGACGGTACATTGCGCGGTGAGTTGGCGACGGAGTGGCATGCGAACGCAGACGCGACGCGCTGGACGTTTACGCTGCGCGACGGTGTGCAGTTTCATGACGGCGCGGCGTTCACCGCTGCATCGCTGCGTGATCTGCCGATTGAGATGCGCGCTTCGGGGGATCATCAGGTCGAACTGATGCTCGATGCGCCGGATGCCAACCTGCCCTATCGCCTCGCCCAACCGGGGTTCGAGGTGCGGGGGGCCACAGGCACCGGCCTCTATCGTGTGCACAAACTGGACGCTGGCCGCCACTTTATCGGGACACGCGTCGCGGACCATTGGAAGACAGGCGCGGGCTGGTTCGATTCGGTGGAATTCGTACAGTTCGGCGCGGAACGCGTGCGCGCGCAGGCGCTGACCGAAGGGTTGGTGGACGTGGCCGACGTCACCGATCTGGGCGACGCGGACCCGCGCGATTTCCAGACTCTGCCGGGCAACGCCACGCCCACACACACGGCCAATCGCGCTGTCACAGTGCCGCTAACCGTCGGCAAATCCGAACCGCTCGACAACTTCCGCATGGCGGAACGGTGGTGGATGGGCTGACAGCCCTTGCAGACTCATCGGCACATGCGTATATGCCGATCAACAGCGGCGCGCTGGGGTCCACACCCGACGCTCCACCGGGAAACATCAACGGGCCGCGCGCCCGTTTTTTTGTGCCCTGACAATAGACACTGGACACTATGACCAACGACCTCATCGCCAAAACCGCCATTGACCGCAGGCTCGCCGAGATCATCACGCCGGTGATCGAGGACCTCGGCTATGAGTTGGTGCGCGTACGGCTGATGAGCGGCAAGGAATCGACGTTGCAGATCATGGCCGACAAACCGGATGGCGGGATCGAAGTGGACGATTGTGCCGCGATCTCCACCGCCGTGAGTGCCACGCTGGATGTGGAGGACCCGATCCTCGACGCCTATACGCTCGAAGTGTCGAGCCCCGGCATTGACCGCCCGCTGACCCGGCTCAAGGATTTCGACATGTTCGAAGGCTACGAGGCCAAGCTGGAAACCGATGAGCTGATCGACGGGCGCCGCCGCTTCAAGGGTGTGCTGGCGGGCATCGAGGATGACGAAGTGCTGATCAACGTCACCGAGGGCACGATTGGCCTCAAGTTCGAGTGGCTGAGCGACGCCAAGCTGGTCCTCACCGACGAGCTGATCAAGGAAATGCTGCGCCAACGCAAAGCGGCGGGCGTGCTGAACGAAACCGATTTCGACGAAGTACAGACCGAAGGGTCTGAGGAGGACAACTGATGGCCATTACATCTGCAAACCAGCTGGAGCTGCTGCAAACCGCCGAGGCGGTCGCGCGCGAAAAGATGATCGACCCTGCGCTGGTCATCGAAGCGATGGAAGAATCGCTCGCCCGGGCGGCCAAGTCCCGCTACGGCGCCGAAATGGACATCCGCGTGAGCATCGACCGCAAGACGGGCCGCGCGACCTTTACCCGCGTGCGCACCGTGGTCGAGGATGAAGAGCTGGAAAACTATCAGGCCGAGTTCACGGTCGAGCAGGCCAAGCAGTACATGGAAAACCCCGAGGTTGGCCAACAGCTGATCGAAGAGGTCCCTCCGGTCGAGATGGGCCGGATCGCGGCGCAATCCGCCAAGCAGGTGATTCTGCAAAAGGTGCGCGAAGCCGAGCGGGATCGCCAGTTCGAAGAGTTCAAAGACCGCGCGGGCACCATCATCAATGCGCTGGTCAAGCGCGAGGAATACGGCAACGTCATCGTCGATGTGGGTGCCGGTGAGGCAATACTGCGCCGCAACGAAAAGATCGGCCGCGAATCGTACCGCCCGAATGATCGTATCCGCTGCTACATCAAGGATGTGCGGCGTGAGCAGCGTGGACCGCAGATCTTCCTGAGCCGCACCGCGCCCGAGTTCATGGCCGAGCTGTTCAAGATGGAAGTGCCCGAGATCTACGACGGCATCATCGAGATCAAGGCCGTCGCCCGTGACCCCGGGTCGCGCGCCAAGATTGCCGTGATTTCCTATGACAATTCCATCGACCCCGTGGGCGCTTGTGTTGGTATGCGCGGCAGCCGCGTGCAGGCTGTTGTGAACGAGCTGCAGGGCGAAAAGATCGACATCATCCCCTGGAACGAAGATCAACCGACGTTCCTTGTGAACGCGTTGCAGCCTGCCGAGGTGAGCAAGGTGGTTCTGGACGAAGAGGCTGGCAAGATCGAAGTGGTCGTGCCCGAGGAGCAGCTGAGCCTCGCCATTGGTCGTCGCGGTCAGAACGTGCGTCTGGCCAGCCAGCTGACCAACCTCGACATCGACATCATGACAGAGGCCGAAGAATCCGCCCGTCGTCAGGCCGAATTCGAAGAGCGTACAAAGCTGTTCATGGACACGCTCGACCTTGACGAATTCTTTGCCCAGCTGCTGGTCTCCGAAGGGTTCACCAACCTCGAAGAGGTGGCCTATGTCGAGCAGGACGAACTGCTGGTCATCGACGGCGTCGATGAAGGCACCGCCGAAGAGTTGCAGGCCCGTGCCCGCGACGTGCTGGAGGCGCAGGCCAAGGCCGCATTGGACAATGCGCGCAGCATGGGTGCCGAGGACAGCCTTATTGAATTTGACGGTCTGACACCCCAAATGGTGGAGGCGCTCGCCAAGGACGACGTCAAAACCCTCGAAGATTTCGCAACCTGCGCTGACTGGGAACTGGCCGGTGGCTGGACAACGGTTGACGGGGAGCGTCACAAGGACGACGGCGTGCTGGAGCCGTTTGACGTGGCGCTGGAAGAGGCGCAGCATCTGATCATGACGGCGCGCATTCTGCTGGGCTGGGTCGATCCTGCGGACCTCGAGGCAGACGAAGACGCCGAAGAGGGCGCCGAAGCAACCGAGGAGGCCGAGGCCTGATCGCAGGCCTCGGGTCTCGCACATGGGTCGCGGTGGCGCCTCCAAGGATCGGTCCGACGGGCCAGAGCGCAAGTGCCTTGCCACGGGTGAGGTGCAGCCGAAATACGGGCTGATCCGCTTTGTCATCGGGCCCGAGGATCAGGTCGTGCCGGACATCGCGGGCAAGCTGCCCGGACGTGGCATGTATGTTGCCGCGGATCGGGGCGCGCTGGAAACGGCGGTCAAAAAGAAGCTGTTTTCGCGCGGGGCCAAACGGCAGGTGACCGTGCCGGATGGCCTCGTGGACGAGGTCGAGCGGCAATTGGCGCGGCGTGTGGTCGACCTGATCGCACTGTCCCGCAAAGGGGGCCGCGCGGTCGCGGGGTACGAGAAGGTCAAGAACATGCTTGCGCTCGAAGAGGCGCAGGTGCTGATGCAGGCGGTGGATGGTTCGGGCCGTGGCAAGTCCAAGCTGAGCACGCCGCATTTCGGAACGTACATCGGCTGGCTGACAGCGGATGAGTTGGGTTTGGCCTTTGGTCGCCAAACTGTGATACATGGGGCGCTCGCCTCTGGTGGACTCACGCAACGTGTTGTAGAGGAAGCCAACCGTTTACGCGGAGTCCGTGAAAACGTGGTGGCGCGCGCCACCGGGCGCGAAAATACGGCGGCATCGGCCACCGGGAAGGATTGACGAGCTTTATGAGCGATACTGACGGGAAAAAGACATTGGGTCTGCGCAGCGGCGCGCGTCCGGGGAATGTGAAGCAGAGCTTCAGCCACGGGCGGACCAAGAATGTCGTCGTCGAAACCAAACGCAAGCGGGTCGTGGTACCCAAGCCCGGGGCTGGCAAGGCCGCCGGACCCGGCGGTGCGTCTGCCGGTGATCCCAGCCGCCGCCCCGCTGGCATCTCCGATGCGGAGATGGACCGCCGCCTGAAGGCCGTGCAGGCCGCCAAGGCGCGCGAGGTCGAAGAAGCGGCCAAGCGTGCCGAAGAGGAAAAGGCCCGCGAAGCCGACCGCGAACGCCGCCGTGCCGAGATCGAGGCCAAGGAGCGCGAAGAGCGCGAGCGCGAAGAGGCGCTGAAGGCCAAGGAAGAGGAAGAAAAGCGCAAGGCGGCCGAAGCGGCGGCTGCCGCGCAAGCAGCGGCGGCACCCCCGGCCGAGGCTGCGACGAAACCCGCTCAACGGCAGGCCACACCGTCCGCGACGCCGCGCAAGACGGACCGCGACCGCGAGCAACGCCCGAGCAACCGGGGCCGCGACGATGGCGGACGCCGGTCGGGCAAGCTGACTCTGAACCAGGCGCTGTCGGGCGGCGAAGGCGGACGCCAACGCTCCATGGCCGCGATGAAGCGGAAACAGGAACGTGCGCGCCAGAAGGCGATGGGTGGTGCGGTCGAGCGTGAAAAGGTCACGCGCACTGTCAACCTGCCCGAGGCCATCGTGGTCTCAGAGCTGGCCAACCGTATGGCCGAACGTGTGGGCGACGTCGTCAAGGCGCTGATGAACAACGGCATGATGGTCACGCAGAACCAGACTATCGACGCCGACACCGCCGAGCTGATCATCGAAGAGTTCGGCCACAACGTGCAGCGCGTGTCCGACGCCGACGTCGAAGACGTGATCAAGGAGGTGGTCGACAGCGACGATGATCTGGAGGCGCGTCCGCCGGTCATCACGATCATGGGCCACGTTGACCACGGCAAGACGTCGCTGCTTGACGCCATTCGCGACGCCAAGGTCGTCGCCGGTGAGGCGGGCGGTATCACGCAGCATATCGGCGCCTATCAGGTGAAAACCGAAAGCGGGGCACTCTTGTCGTTCCTCGACACACCTGGCCACGCGGCGTTCACGTCGATGCGGTCGCGCGGTGCGCAGGTGACGGATATCGTCGTGCTGGTTGTCGCGGCGGACGACGCCGTGATGCCGCAGACCATCGAAGCCATCGCGCACGCTAAGGCTGCCGAAGTGCCGATGATCGTGGCGATCAACAAGATCGACAAACCCGATGCGACGCCCGACAAGGTCCGCACGGACCTGCTGCAACATGAGGTTATCGTCGAAAAGATGTCTGGTGACGTGCAGGACGTCGAAGTATCGGCGATCACCGGTCAGGGCCTGGATGAACTGCTCGAGGCGATTGCGCTGCAATCCGAAATCCTCGAGCTCAAGGCCAACCCCGACCGCGCCGCCCAAGGTGCCGTGATCGAGGCGCAGCTGGATGTGGGCCGTGGCCCCGTCGCTACCGTTCTGGTGCAGACGGGTACGCTGCGGCAGGGCGATATCTTTGTCGTGGGTGAGCAATACGGCAAGGTCCGCGCGCTGATCAACGACAAGGGCGAGCGTGTGAAGGAAGCCGGGCCGTCTGTCCCGGTCGAAGTCTTGGGCCTTAACGGCACACCCGAAGCGGGCGACGTGCTGAACGTGACCGAGACCGAGGCGCAGGCCCGCGAGATCGCAGAGTACCGCGAGAAAGCGGCCAAGGACAAACGCGCCGCCGCTGGCGCGGCCACGACCCTCGAACAGCTGATGGCAAACGCCAAGGCAGACGAGAACGTCAACGAGCTGCCCATTCTGGTCAAGGCGGACGTGCAAGGCTCTGCCGAGGCGATCGTTCAGGCGATGGAAAAGATCGGTAACGACGAGGTCCGCGTGCGCGTGCTGCACTCGGGCGTTGGCGCGATCACGGAAACGGATGTGGGTCTGGCCGAAGCGTCGGGCGCGCCCATCATGGGCTTTAACGTCCGGGCCAACACGCCCGCGCGCAACTCCGCCAACCAGAAAGGCGTCGAGATCCGGTATTATTCGGTGATCTACGACCTTGTGGACGATGTGAAAGCGGCGGCCTCCGGCCTGCTGAGCGCCGAAATCCGCGAGAACTTTATCGGTTATGCGCAGATCAAGGAGGTCTTCAAGGTCTCTGGTGTGGGCAAGGTCGCGGGTTGTCTGGTCACCGAAGGGGTGGCGCGCCGGTCCGCCGGGGTGCGTTTGCTGCGCGATAACGTGGTGATCCACGAGGGCACGCTGAAAACGCTGAAACGCTTCAAGGACGAAGTGGCCGAAGTGCAGTCGGGCCAGGAATGCGGCATGGCGTTCGAGAATTACGACGACATCCGCCCCGACGACGTGATCGAGATCTTCGAGCGTGAAGAGATCACGCGCGTGCTCGACTAGGCTTACGCGAGCTGGAAAAGCCAAAGGGACGGCGCATGCCGTCCCTTTTTTGTTGTGGGCCGTGCGTGCCTGAAATCAGGCGGCGCGGGTAACTGGCATACCGGAAAACATTGATCCGTCCACGCGGACGGTCATCCGACCGTCAGGCAGTGTCCGGACGTAAAACCCTTGCACGAGGATCGAACTCCCCAATGCGATGGTGCGCAGCATACGCTTCCTCCCCAAAGAAAATGCCTGTCATAAAGTTATTGCATTTGGTTAATAAGTCACCAACAAAACGCACGCATTGATGGAAAAGTTTGCGACGTGGAAACGTATGGGGCGAGGCTCAGAGCCAATCGCGCAGGATCGGGATCAGCGGGATATCCGCCTCCGGCATGGGAAAATCCCGCAGTTTCGCAGGCTTGACCCATTTCAGCGCCTGTCCTTCGCGCGATTGCGGCGTCCCTTCCCACTTGCGGCAGGCAAAGAGCGGCATGAGTAGGTGAAAGTCGTCGTAGCTGTGGCTGGCAAAGGTCAGCGGCGCGAGGCAGGAGGCCCACGTGTCTATGCCCAACTCTTCCTGCAATTCACGGATCAGGGCTGCTTCGGGGGTTTCACCCGATTCGACCTTGCCACCGGGGAATTCCCATAGGCCTGCCATGGATTTGCCTTCGGGTCGTTGGGCCAGCAGCACGCGCCCGTCGATGTCGATCAGGGCGACAGCCGAGACCAGGACAACCTTCACGACCGGTAATCCGCGTTGATGGAGATGTAACCGTGGGTCAGGTCGCAGGTCCACACGGTGGCCGTGCCGGTGCCAAGGCCGATGTCCACGGCGATCCGGATGTGGTCGCCTTTCATATGCGCGGCGCTGTCGGCCTCGCTGTAATCGGGGCTGACCCAGCCATGGTCTGCGACCACGACATCGCCAAAGCGGATTGACAGCGCGTCCCGGTCGGCGGCAGCGCCGGACTTGCCCACCGCCATGACGATGCGGCCCCAGTTCGGGTCCTCGCCCGCGATGGCCGTCTTGACCAGCGGGGAGTTGGCGATGGACAGGCCGTGCGTCTTGGCATCCGCGTCGGATGCGGCGCCGGTCACGGTGATTTCGACAAACTTGGTCGCCCCTTCGCCGTCGCGCACCACCTGATGGGCAAGGTCCAGCATGACGCCGTGCAGCGCATCGGCAAAGCCGTCATGCCCGGTGACGTCAACGCCCGATGCGCCGGTCGCGGCGCACAGCAGGCTGTCGGAGGTGGACGTGTCGCTGTCCACGGTGATGCAGTTGAAGGTGCGGTCGTTCAGGCGGCTGACGAGTGCCTGCAAGTCAGGCTGCGCGATCTGCGCATCGGTAAAGAGGTAGACAAGCATGGTCGCCATGTCCGGCGCGATCATGCCCGACCCCTTGGCGATGCCGGTGATCGTGACGGTCTGGCCGCCCACGTCGCAGGTGGCTGCGGCACCCTTGGGGTAGGTGTCGGTGGTCATGATGGCCTGTGCCGCGCCGTCGATACCGTCGGGCGCGAGGTTGGCCGCAAGGTCCGCCATTTTGCCGATAATCCGCTCGCGCGGGAGGGGTTCGCCGATCACGCCGGTCGACGCGGTAAAGACCCGCGCACTGGGAAGGCCGGTGGCGTCTGCCACGGCGTCGACCACGGCCTGGGTCGCCTCGACCCCGTTGCGCCCGGTAAAGGCGTTGGCGTTGCCCGCATTGACGAGGATCGCCGCCCCACCACCAATGCCACCACCCAGCTTGGACTGACAGTCAAGCACCGGCGCAGAGCGCGTGGCCGACCGCGTGAACACGCCCGCAACTGACGTGCCGGGGGCGCAGACAGCCAGCATCACGTCCTTGCGCCCGGCATATTTCACGCCCGCCTCGGCGCTGGCGAACTGGACGCCATCGACGACAGGCATGTCGGGAAATGCCGCCGGAGCGAGCGGTGAACGGGGCAGTGCGTCGGCCATGGGTTACTGAAGCAGCCCGATATCGCGCAGGATCACCGGATCAATCTCTTGCGCGTCAGCCTGGTCGACCTCGGCCACGTCGCGCAGTTCCTTGACCCGAGCATCGATCGCATCGGTGCGCAACTCGTTTTCCAGCTCGCCCCGGATGTCTTCGAGCGCGGGCAGGTCGGCGGTGCGGGTTTCCAGCAGCGTGATGACGTGCCAGCCGAATTGGGTCTGCACCGGTTCGGACACTTCGCCCGGTTCCAGCGCGATAACCGCCGCCTCAAAGGACGGGACCATCATGCCGGGCCCGAACCAGCCCAGAGAACCGCCATTCGGCCCCGACGGGCCGGTTGATTTCTCGCGCGCGGTGGCGGCGAAATCGGCGCCGCCGTCCAGATCGGCCTTGATCGCCAGCGCTTCCTCCTCGGAGGCGACGAGGATGTGCGATGCGTTGTATTCCTCGGTTGGGCTCGCATCGGCAAAACGCGCATCATAGGCCGCCTGCAGCGCCTCCGGCGTCAGCGCGTCGGCCAGAACCGTCTCGATCACCTCGCCGGCTGTGACCGACCGGGTTTCGTTTTCCAGCGACAGCTGCGCCCGTTTGGGCAGGTCCCCTTCGAAGGATTGCGCCAGCAGGGTCTGCTGGATCAGCTGGTCGAGGATGCCGTCAAACAGTACCTCATCCGGCAATTCCTGAAATCGCTGGGGCAAGGTTGCACGGGCGGTGATCATGTGGCCGATGGTGATATCCGTGCCGTTCACGGTTGCGACAACAGTGTCGGCGTCCTGCGCTGCGGCGGGCAGGGCCATGGCTGCGGTCACAGCCAATGCCGACAGGGAGAAGAAGCGTTTCGACATGGATCAGTCCTTGGGCTTGGCGCGCGGCTTGGGCGCGCATTGACACGGTTTCACGTGACCCTTACATCGCCCTATGGACGTGGCCTGGGCCGATTATTGCCCCCGATACTTATGGGCTTGGCACGCGACCGGCAAGCAGTTGCTGCACAACATGAATTGATCGGCTGGAGACGGTATGCTCGGTTTCGGAACACTCACCAAGAAGGTGTTTGGCACCCCCAATGATCGCAAGGTCAAGAGCGTGAGGCCGGTCATTGAACAGATCAACGCGCTGGAGCCAGAGTTCGAGGCGCTGAGCGACGAAGGCCTGAAGGACAAGACGGAAAGCCTGGCGCAGCGCGCGATGGGCGGTGAGGACCTCGACAGCCTGCTGCCGGAGGCGTTCGCGAACTGTCGGGAGGCCGCGAAACGCGCGCTGGGTCTGCGGGCGTTTGACACGCAGCTGATGGGTGGCCTTTTCCTGCATCAGGGCAACATCGCCGAACAGAAAACCGGTGAGGGCAAGACGCTGACTGCGACCTTTGCCGCCTACCTGAACGCGCTCACCGGCAAGGGTGTGCATGTCGTCACGGTCAACGAATACCTCGCGCAGCGGGATGCCGAGTGGATGGGCAAGGTGTTTGCCGCCCTCGGGCTGACCACTGGCGTGGCCTATGCCGGCATGGACGAAGAGACCAAGCGCGCGGCCTATGCCTGCGACATCACCTATGCGACCAACAACGAGCTGGGCTTTGACTACCTGCGGGACAACATGAAGCCGTCCATCGAACAGATGGTACAGCGCGGCCACAACTTTGCCATCGTGGACGAGGTGGACAGTATCCTGATCGACGAGGCGCGGACGCCGCTGGTGATCTCGGGCCCGCTGCAGGACCGGTCCGAGATGTATGTGACCATCGACGCCCTGATCCCGCTGATCGAAGAAGAGCATTTCGAGCTGGATGAAAAACAGCGCAGCATCACCTTTACCGAGGATGGCAACGAATTCATCGAGGAACAGTTGCGCGCCCGCGGCCTGATCGAGGAAGAAGCGTCGCTTTATGATCCCGAAAGCACGACTATCGTGCACCATGTCAATCAGGGTCTGCGCGCGCACAAGCTGTTCAAAAAGGACAAGGATTACATCGTGCGCAACGGTGAGGTCGTCCTGATCGACGAATTCACCGGGCGCATGATGGCGGGCCGTCGTTTGGGCGACGGTTTGCACCAGGCGCTGGAGGCCAAGGAAGAGGTCCAGATTCAGCCCGAGAACCAGACGCTGGCGTCGGTGACCTTCCAGAACTACTTCCGCCTCTATGGCAAGCTGTCGGGCATGACCGGCACGGCCGTTACCGAGGCCGAGGAGTTCGCCCAGATTTACGGCCTTGGCGTGGTCGAAGTGCCGACACACCGCCCCATCGCCCGCGTGGACGAGGACGATCAGGTCTACCGTACCGCCGGCGAGAAGTACAAAGCGATCATCACAGAGATCAAGAAGGCCAATGACAAGGGGCAGCCGATCCTGGTCGGCACGACCTCTATCGACAAGTCCGAGATGTTCTCGGAGGCGCTCAAGGCCGAGGGGATCGCGCACAACGTCCTCAACGCGCGCCAGCACGAGCAAGAGGCGCAGATCATCGCGGATGCGGGCAAATATAATGCGGTGACAATCGCGACCAACATGGCCGGGCGCGGCACTGACATTCAGCTGGGCGGCAACGTCGAGATGAAGGTGCTGGAGGCGATCACCGCCGATCCGGAGGTGGACCCAGAGGAAACGCGCGCCCGTATCGAGGCCGAACACGAAGACGAGAAAAAGAAGGTGCTGGAAGCCGGTGGCCTGCTGGTCCTCGCCTCCGAACGGCACGAAAGCCGCCGGATCGACAACCAGCTGCGTGGCCGGTCGGGCCGTCAGGGTGACCCGGGCCGCACGTCGTTCTACCTGAGCCTCGAAGATGACCTGATGCGCATCTTTGGCTCTGATCGGCTGGAAAAGGTTCTGACGACGCTGGGCCTCGAGGAAGGGGAGGCGATCATTCACCCGTGGGTTAACAAGTCGCTGGAACGGGCGCAGGCCAAGGTCGAGGGCCGCAACTTTGACATCCGCAAGCAGCTGCTGAAATTCGACGACGTGATGAACGACCAGCGCAGGGTCGTGTTTGCCCAACGGCGCGAGATCATGGAAGCCGAGGACCTGTCGGAGATCACCTGTGACATGCGCGACGAGGTGGTGGATGACCTGATCGACCAGTACCTGCCCGAAGGCTCCTATGCGGACCAATGGGACAGCGAAGGGCTTTATGCCGCCGTGATCGAAAACCTTGGTGTTGACGCGCCGGTGATGGAGTGGTGCGACGAAGAGGGCGTCGACGACGAACAGATCCGCGAGCGCCTGATCGCTGCAAGCGACGCCATGCTGGCCGAAAAGCTCGAAGCGTTCGGTGCCGAGAACATGCGCAGCATCGAAAAGCAGCTGGTGCTGCAGGCCATCGACGGCAAGTGGCGCGAGCACCTTCTGACGCTGGAACATCTCCGGTCGGTTGTCGGCTTTCGCGGTTATGCCCAGCGGGATCCGCTGAACGAATACAAGAACGAGGCGTTCCAGCTGTTCGAAAGCATGCTGGAAAGCCTGCGGACCGAAGTGACGAACAAGCTGTCGCGCATCCGCCCGCTGACCGAAGAAGAGCAGCAGGACATGCTGGCGCAGGTCGCAGCGCAACAGGCCGCCGCCCAGCAGGCCGCCGCAGAACCCGAAGCCGCCTTGCCCACGCCCACCGCCGAAGCCATCGCCAACGGCTTTGACGAGAACGATCGGACCACCTGGGGCAACCCCGGTCGCAACGATCCATGCCCCTGCGGATCGGGCAAAAAGTTCAAGCATTGCCACGGGCGCGTCTGACCCCGCGCCCCATTCCTGCCCCAAAGACTCCCTCGCCCGGCCACATGCTGGCCCAACTTATGCGCGAAGTCTTGACGGAACCAATCCGTGGAGAGGGCGTGGGACCATGTCGCACAAGAAGGAAATCATCACCGCAGTGGGAACGCTGGCGATTGCCGTCGGCATCGGCTTTGTCATGCAGCGCAGCGATGCCGCGCAGGAACGATACGGTGGCGGCGCGCCCGTGCCCGTCGTGGTGCAGACATCGTCCATCACTGGTGGGCTCCTTGAGACCAAGCGCGACGACACCCTGATCGAGGTTCAGTCGATTGAGCTGACCTCTGCCACAGAAGTGTCGCCCGTTCCCGTGCCGGAGGCCGAAGCCAGCGTGACCCGTGTTGCGGCACCCGCGTCCGACGCGCTTGCCCCGCCCCCGGCGGAGGATCGCGCCCCACAGATCGCGCAATGCGGCATGACGGCCTCTGCCGAGGCTATGCCCGGCGGCATGGCCAAGCTGCAACTGAACGCGCCCTGCGCGGTGAATGAACGCCTGACGGTGCACCATAACGGTCTGATCTTTACCCAGGCCATCGATGATGCCGGCAAGCTGTCGGTGCTGGTGCCTGCACTGGCCCGTGAGGCCGTGTTCATCCTCGCCTTTTCCAACGGTGACGGCGCTGTCGCGCAGGTCACCATCCCCGACATCGACGCGTTTTCGCGGGTCGCGCTGCAGTGGCGCGGTCAGGCCGGCTTCCAATTGCACGCGCGTGAGTTCGGTGCAGGCTATGGCGATGCCGGGCATGTGTGGTTCGGTGGCGACATGGTTGGCGAAGGGTTTCTGGACGGCGAGACCGGCGCGCTGATGCGCCTTGGTGATGCAGAACTGACCGACCCGCTGGTGGCCGAGGTCTATACCTTTGCCTCCAACCGCGCGGGTCGCGACGGCCTCATCGACCTGAGTGTTGAGACCGAGATCACGCTGGCCAATTGCGGCCTCGAGGTCGAGGCGCAGACCCTCGAGATGTCGGACCGCGGCAACATCACCACGCGCGATTTGATGCTCGCCGTGCCCGGCTGTGATGCGGTTGGTGACTTTCTGGTGTTGAACAATCTGGTCACAGACATGACAGTTGCGTCCAACTGATCGCAACAAGGGCAGTGACCACCTATGGCATGGCTCCGTGCGGCGTTTTGCGCCGCACTTTTTCTTTGTGGGACCGCGCTCACTGCGCAGGATGTGACCCTGACCTCCCCCGATGGTCAGGTGGAGATTAACGGCACCCTGCTGGGCTTTGACGGCGAGTTTTACCGGGTCGAGACGATCTATGGCGAGCTGACGGTGGACGGCTCGGGCGTGCAATGCGAGGGGCCCGCCTGCCCCAATCTGCAGAACTTTGTGGCCGAGGTGAGCGTGTCCGGCTCTGCCACAATGGGGGCAGTGCTTCTGCCCGCGCTGATCGAGGGGTTTGCGCTGCGCAACGGCTATACCACGCACCGGTTCGAGACGGACGCGCAGACCTACACCTACGAGCTGCGCAACGCCGACGATGCGCAGCCGGTCGCGCGGTTCTATGTCTGGGTGTCGAATACGGATGAGGGGTTCGCCGATCTGCTGGCCAACGATGCCGACATCGTCATGGCCCTGCGCGAGATCAGGCCGGATGAACGCCAGCGCGCCCGCAATGCGGGTCTGGGTGACCTGACACAGGCCAATCGCAGCCGCGTTCTGGCGCTTGACGCGATGGTGCCCATCGTGGCGCCGACGAACCCGGTCGACACCATTTCCCCCACCGCGCTGGCCGAGGTACTCGCGGGCCGTATCACCAATTGGTCGCTGTTAGGCGGAGCGGATGCGCCGATTGCCCTGCACCTGCCGGGCGCGCGCACCGGGCTGGGTCAGGCGGTGGAGGATGACGTGATGGGGCCGGTGGGCTTTGCCCTGGCTGATGACATCATGCGCCATGATCGCGGGGCTGATCTGGTGGCGGCGGTGGGGCGCGATCCCTTTGCGCTGGGTGTGGCGAGCTATGCCGATATCGGCAATGCCCGCGCGCTGAGCCTGACGGGGCCATGCGGCTTTTCCCTGTCGGCATCGCGCGGCACGATCAAGACGGAGGATTACCCGCTGACCGCGCCGATGTTCCTGTATCTGCCCGCCCGGAGATTGCCCAAGGTGGCGCGCGACTTCCTTGCCTTTACGCGTGGTGCGTCGGCACAGGTGATGATCCGCCGCGCGGGCTTTGTCGATCAGGCACCAGAGGAGGTGTCGATTGACCGCCAGGGATACCGGTTTGCCAACGCGTTGACCGCCGCCGGGCCGGAGGTGTCGCTGGAGGAGTTGCAGCGCATGACGCGCACGCTGTATCCGATGGCGCGGCTGTCGATCTCGTTCCGGTTCGAGACGGGGTCGGTGCGGCTGGACGCGCAATCGCGGTCGAACGTGCAGCAACTGGCCCGCGCGCTGGAGCAGGGAACGTATGATGCCCGGCAAATGCTGCTGGTCGGGTTCAGCGATGGCGAAGGCCCGGCAGAGACCAACCGCGACATCGCGCTGCGCCGTGCGGAGGCGGTGCGCCGCGCCCTTGTAAGGGCGGCGGAGACGGCGAATTTTGACCGGATCGATCTGGGCGTCGACGCGTTTGGAGAGGCGTTGCCGATGGCCTGTGACGACAGCGAATGGGGCCGTCAGGCGAACCGGCGGGTCGAGGTGTGGGTGCGGTAGCTCAGAGGTAACCCTCTGATTTAAAGCTGAGTTCCCGGGATTTTCCGACAATCAGGTGGTCGTGCAAGGTGAGGCTGAGCGCCTGACATGCCGTTTCAATTTGTGCCGTCATGTCGATGTCGGACTGGCTGGGCGTCGGATCACCGGAGGGGTGATTGTGTACGAGGATCAGCGCGGAGGCGTTCAGCTCGAGCGCGCGTTTGGCCACCTCGCGCGGGTAGACGGGGACATGATCGACGGTGCCCTTGGCCTGTTCCTCATCCGCGATCAGCACGTTCTTGCGATCGAGGTAGAGCACGCGAAACTGTTCGGTTTCGCGGTGCGCCATGGTGGTGTGGCAATAGTCGAGCAATGCGTCCCAGCTGGAAATCACCTGTTTGTTCAACACCTTGGCGCGGGCGAGGCGCTGGGCGGCGGCTTCGATGATCTTCAACTCGCAAATGACGGCCTCACCCACACCCTTGAGGGCGCGGAGCCGTTCAGGCGGGGCGGAGACGACCCGGTTGAAGTCGCCGAATTCGGCCATAAGCAGATGGGCGAGCGGCTTGACGTCCTGACGGGGAATGGCGCGGAACAGGACGAGTTCCAGCATCTCGTAATCCGGCAGGGCGGCGGCGCCGCCGTCCATGAAACGGGTGCGCAGACGCTTGCGATGGTCGGCCATGTAGGACGGTGTGCGCCCGGTGGGAAGGGTGACCGGCAGCGCCTCATCGAGGGCGAAGGGGAGCGGGTGTTCGGCAAATTCAGACATGCCGCCAGAGTGGCGCACCCGTGGTGAATGAAGGGTTAACCGTGGCCAAAAATGCGAGTCACAACCTGTGCACAACCTGTGCACAGGTCGTGCACCGATGCGGTGCATATTTTGGGGGGATGGGCAGATTGCCCATCCTACGCGGTGTGGTTGGGGGTCAGGCCGGGGGCATCACCCCTTCATCGAATCCCAGAAGGATTTGACCGACGAAAAGAAGCTGGTGGATTCGGGGTTGTTCTCTTCGGAGAGGTCCTCGAATTCGCGCAGCAGTTCCTTTTGACGGCTGGTCAGGTTCACCGGGGTCTCGACCGCCAGTTCGATGAACATGTCGCCGGTGGGGCCGCCGCGCAGGGCGGGCATCCCCTTGGCGCGTAGGCGCATCTGGCGGCCTGATTGCGACCCGGCGGGGATTTGCACCCGGCCGCGCCCGCCGTCGATGGTCGGCACTTCGATTGATCCGCCCAAGGCGGCGGTGCCCATGCTGACGGGCACCCGGCAAAAGAGGTTGGTGCCGTCGCGTTCGAACAGCTTGTGATCGCGCACCTCGATGAAGATGTAGAGATCGCCCGCCGGACCGCCGCGCATGCCCGCCTCGCCCTCACCGGCGAGCCGGATGCGGGTGCCGGTTTCGACGCCTGCGGGGATGTTCACGCTGAGCGCGCGGTCCTTCTCGACCCGGCCCGCGCCTGCGCAGACCTTGCACGGATCCTTGATGATCTGGCCAAGGCCGGAACAGGTGGGGCAGGTGCGTTCGACGGTGAAAAAGCCCTGCTGCGCGCGGACCTTGCCCATGCCGGAACAGGTCGGGCATGTCGTCGGCTCTGACCCGCCTTCGGCGCCGGTGCCGCTGCACGCATTACAGGCGACGGAGGTGGGCACGTTGATGGATTTCTGCATGCCCGCGAATGCCTCTTCGAGGCTGATGCGCAGGTTGTAGCGCAGGTCGGAGCCGCGTGCGGCACGGCGTCCGCCAGCGCCCCCGCGCCCGCCGAAATCACCAAAGAGGTCGCCGAACATGTCCGAAAACGCGTCGGTAAAATCCTGCTGGCCGCCGCCAAAGCCGCCACCGGGACGGCCGCCACCGCCGCCCATCCCGCCCTCGAAGGCGGCGTGGCCAAAGCGGTCATAGGCCGCCTTTTTGTCGGCATCCTTCAGGACCTCGTAAGCCTCATTGGCTTCTTTGAATTTGGCTTCGGCTTCGGGGTTGTCGGCGTTGCGGTCGGGGTGCAGCTCTTTGGCTTTGGAGCGGTACCCCTTTTTGATCTCGTCAGCAGAGGCGCCTTTGGAGACGCCAAGCACGTCGTAGTAGTCACGTTTTGCCATGGATCATGTCCTTTGCTGGAACGTCTGAGGCCGGCCTGTTTGGCCGGCCTCTTGATTGGTTCCTCTGAGGCCCAAAATCAGGCGCGCTTGTCGTCGTCGAGGTCTTCGAACTCGGCGTCGACGATGTCGTCACCGTCGTCGCGGGGCTCATCCGCCCCTGCGGGCTCTTCCTCGCCATCTTCTTGCGCGGACTTGTAGATCGCCTCACCCAGTTTCATGGCCGCTTCGGTCACGTTCTGGATGCCGGATTTGATCTTTTCGGCGCCGATACCCTCGTCCTCGAGGTCATCCTTGAGCGCGGCAATGGCCAGTTCGATCGCCTCGACCGTGGTCGGGTCGACCTTGTCCGAATGCTCTTCCAGCGACTTTTCGGTCGAGTGGATGAGCCCTTCGGCCTGGTTCTTCGCCTCGATCAGCTCGCGACGTTCCTTGTCCGCCTCGGCGTTGTCCTCGGCGTCCTTGACCATTTGTTCGATGTCCTCGTCGGAGAGGCCACCGGACGCCTGGATCGTGATCTGCTGTTCCTTGCCGGTGCCCTTGTCCTTGGCGCCGACAGACACGATGCCGTTGGCGTCGATGTCAAAGGTCACTTCGATCTGGGGCATGCCGCGGGGGGCAGGCGGGATGTTTTCGAGGTTGAAGGCACCCAGCAGCTTGTTGTCGGACGCCATTTCACGCTCACCCTGGAAGACACGGATGGTCACGGCGTTCTGGTTGTCCTCGGCAGTCGAGAAAATCTGCGACTTCTTCGTGGGGATCGTGGTGTTACGGTCGATCAGACGTGTGAACACGCCACCCAGCGTTTCGATACCCAGGCTGAGGGGCGTCACGTCGAGCAGGACCACATCCTTGACGTCGCCCTGAAGGACACCTGCCTGAATGGCGGCACCCATGGCGACAACCTCGTCGGGGTTCACACCCTTGTGCGGCTCCTTGCCGAAGAACTTGGTCACTTCCTCCACCACGCGCGGCATACGGGTCATACCGCCGACCAGAACGACCTCGTCCACGTCGGAGGCGGACATGCCCGCGTCCTTGAGGGCGGCGGCGCAGGGTTTCATCGACGATTTGATCAGGTCACCCACGAGGCTTTCCAGCTTGGCGCGGGTCAGCTTCATCACCATGTGCAGCGGCTGGCCGTTGGCGCCCATGGAGATGAACGGCTGGTTGATCTCGGTCTGGCTGGAGCTGGACAGTTCGATCTTGGCCTTTTCGGCGGCCTCCTTGAGACGCTGCAGGGCCATCTTGTCCTGCGTCAGGTCGACGGCGTGTTCCTTTTTGAACTCCTCGGCGAGGTAGTTCACGATCCGCATGTCGAAGTCTTCGCCACCCAGGAAGGTGTCGCCGTTGGTCGATTTCACTTCGAACAGGCCGTCGTCGATTTCCAGGATGGTCACGTCGAAGGTCCCGCCGCCAAGGTCGTAGACTGCGATGGTGTGGCTTTCGGATTTGTCGAGACCGTAGGCGAGGGCTGCGGCGGTCGGTTCGTTGATGATGCGCAGCACTTCGAGGCCGGCGATCTTGCCCGCATCCTTGGTCGCCTGACGCTGGGCGTCGTTGAAATAGGCGGGGACGGTGATCACGGCCTGTGTCACGTCTTCGCCGAGGTAGGATTCGGCGGTTTCTTTCATCTTGCCGAGGATGAAGGCGCTGATCTGGCTGGGCGAGTATGTCTCACCCCGGCTTTCGACCCAAGCGTCGCCATTGCCGCCGTCGATCACGGCGAAGGGCAGGTTCTTCTTGTCCTTGGCGAGATCGGGGTCGTCGTTGCGGCGGCCGATCAGGCGTTTGACACCAAAGATGGTGTTGTCGGGGTTCGTCACCGCCTGCCGTTTGGCGGGCTGGCCGACGAGCCGTTCGTTTTCGGTGAATGCGACGATGGACGGTGTTGTCCGCGCGCCTTCGGCGTTTTCGATCACGCGCGGCTGGCTGCCATCCATGATGGCGACGCAGCTGTTGGTGGTTCCCAGGTCAATACCAATGACTTTGGCCATGTTTTCGATCCCTTTTGTAACTTCAAGGCGATGTCCCGAGGCGGCGACCCGTGTCGGCATCGACGTCCCGATCAGATTGCGCGGGCAGTCCCGCGCGCTGCGGCGTATATAAGGAGGGTATTATGGCGCTGCAACCATTGCGGTTGGTGTCTGCGGGGCAAAAATGTCGCTAAAATTGGATGGAAACGGGCATGAAGCTGTCTATTCGCGGATTTGACGTTTTCAAGGGGCATCTGGACGCTGCTGAACAGGCCGATCTGGTGGCCGATATTCGGGGCGTTGTGGCCAAGGCACCGCTGTTTTCGCCGGACACGCCTTATGGCAAACCGATGAGTGTGCGCATGACCTCTGCGGGGTCGGTGGGGTGGTATGCGGACCGGTCGGGATATCGCTATGCGCCGCAGCATCCCGGCGGGACGGACTGGCCTGCCATTCCGGACAAGGTGTTGAAACTGTGGGCTGATCTGACGGCGCTGACGCGCGCGCCGGATTGCTGCCTGATCAACTTCTACGGCGAGGGCGCGCGGATGGGGATGCATCAGGACCGCGACGAGGCCGATTTTTCCTGGCCGGTGCTGTCGGTGTCACTGGGCGATGCGGGGCTGTTTCGCATCGGCAACACGACACGCGGGGGCAAGACCGAGTCGGTCTGGCTCGAATCAGGGGACGTGGTGGTGATGGGCGGTGCCGCGCGACTGACCTATCACGGGGTGGATCGCATCCGGTTCGGGTCGTCATCGCTGCTGCCCAAGGGCGGGCGGATCAACCTGACCTGCCGGGTGGTGACCTGAACGGGCGACGTTCACCGATTTTTTTACCTTTATCCTTAACGTTTGTGCCTTGAGGGTGCCGCGTGCGCCCGGTTTTTGAGCATGGCAGCACGGTTTGGCGCAGTACGTTTTGAATGTCATCCACCTCGGCAATATCGAGGAACTGGACACCACGGACGGAAACGCCGTGGCGGAGAATCAGGATGCGTTGCTGGGCACGTATTACGATGCCAGTGACGCCGCCGCGAACCACATCGTGGACGTGACGGCGACGGATGCAAATGATGACGGTCTGATCGATTCAAACGACACGGCCACGCCGGACACCATTACCTACGATCTTGGGTCCGGAACGGTCACCACGCAAAACGATGCGCTGTTCAATGTGAATGTGACGGTGACGTTTCCTGCGGCCAGCGGGCAGCCGCCCTATAACGGGCTGGGTGGGATCATGCAGACCGAAACGGGCGATCTGTTCTTTGTCATGATCGACGATGGTGAGGGGTACGGGACGAACCACTATGATGATTTTCCGATCGAATCGATCCAGATCAACAGCATCTCGGCCTTTGGCGATCAGTCGATGGGTTGGGTAAGTGATGACCAGACCTTTGTCCCCTGTTTTACTGCCGGGACGCTGCTGGAAACGGCGCGTGGGCTGTTGCCGGTGGAGCATTTGCGCATCGGGGACCGGGTGCAAACGATGGACAACGGGTTGCAGCCGGTGACCTGGGTCGGGCGTCGGCGCGTCGGTTTCGGGCGTTGGCCGGTGGATGGGCCGGTGCAGATCCGGGCGGGCGCGCTGGGTGCCGGGTACCCGGTGCAGGATCTGCTGGTGTCGCCGCAGCATCGGGTGTTGCTGTGCTCGCCTATCACCGACCGGATGACCCAAGAGGCCGAGATCCTGGTGCCCGCCATCAAGCTGGTCGGCATGCCGGGCGTGTTGTGCCTGCGCCACCCGGTGGCGGTGCAATATCATCATTTTGCCTGTGAACGGCATGAGGTTGTGTGGTCGAACGGTGCGGCGACGGAGACATTGTTCTGGGGTGCTGTCCTGCGGGAGCGGGGCTATGGCGCTGCGCCGGAGATGGGCGCGCCTGCGCGGGTGCTGGTGGAAAAGCGCGGGGTGTTGCGCAATCTGGCGCGGCGGCATGTGAAGAACGGTGTGCCCTTGTTTGCCGGACCCGGTGCGATGCGGAGGATGTGAGCCTGACGTGCGCCTGCGGCGCGTTTGATTTTATTTTGCTCGGGCCGCAAGGGCCTTGGGGCGTTGCCCCAAACCCCAGAGTTTATCTGGCGAGATGAAGGGGGATGCTGGCCTGCGTCAGCGCCGCGCGCTCCAGCTGATGGAGGCGTGGCGGCGGGTGTAGAATTCACCCATCAGGCCGACCATGATCAGGATCACGCCGACCCACCACGCATATTCCCAGTCGGAATAGCGCGGGTTGTAGTTGATGAACACGTAGCCGCGCGACTGGTCGATGGCGTGAAACAGCGGGTTCCAGTCGAACATGGCCAGCATGAAGCTGGGCAGGGTGTTGGCCACGAACATCTTGCCCGAGGCGATCATGTTGGCGCGCTGGTAGATCGTGGTGAAGATGCTGACCGCCGTTGGAAACCACGGTTTGAGCGCCAGCAGGACCACACCCAGCGCGCAGCCGGTGAACCAGGCGATCAGCAGCATGCCGAACGCGGGAAAGGGCTGGTCGATGGTGATGGGGGTGAAGGCCACATGGTAGATGAACAGGATCGCCGCCATGGACAGCACCTGAATATAGAGTGACCCGAAGGCGGCCGACAGGATCGACACGATGGTGTTCATCGGGGCGTGCTGCATCATCGGGCTTGCCGGCCCTTCGGAGCCGACCACGGCGCCGAGAGATTTGGTGTGGGTCAGGAACAGGAAGATGCCCGACATGATATACAGCAGGAAATCACCGCGGATCGCGGCGCCGCGCAGGCCCAGCACGCTGAACATGACATAGAAGGCGAGCACGAAGATGATCGCCTGCAGCATGTTGGTGATGATTGCCATGAACGCGTTGTTGTGGGATTGCCGCACGCTGCGCACGATCGAGTGGTAGATCACCTCGAACATGGCGAGGGCGGAGCCCAGGCTGGATTGCGGTTTTCTGGAGGACGTGAACATGCGGTGTGCTGCCTTGGATGCGGTATAGTCGCAGGGATTTCTTGCTGATCCGTTAGTGGCGCACCATAAGGGAGGCGCGGTTTTAATTCAACAAATCCAGGCAGGGGCACGATAATGGACTACGCGCAGTTGATCCCCTTGATCCGCCGGTTGGCGATCGAGGCGGGCAACAGGATCATGGAGATCTACGAGGGGGATGATTTCGACGTCAAAGTGAAGTCGGATGCCAGCCCGGTGACCGAAGCCGATGAGGCGGCGGATGCGCTGATCTCGGCGGGGTTGCGGGCGGCGTTTCCGGACGTGATGCTGGTCACCGAAGAGCAGGCGGCGACCCATGACAGCAGCGGTGACACGTTCCTGATCGTGGACCCGCTGGACGGGACCAAGGAGTTTATCCATCGGCGCGGGGATTTCACGGTCAACATTGCCTTGGTCGAGGGTGGTGTGCCGACGCGCGGGGTGGTTTATGCGCCGGCCAAGGGGCGGATGTTCCTGACGCTCGCCGATGGGCAATCGGTGGAGGAGACCGGGCCGTTTGATATGGACCGGATGGGGCCTGTGCGCCCGATGCATGTGGCCGAGAGCGACAATGCCGGGCTGATGGTCGTGGCGTCGAAATCGCACCGGGATCAGGCGACGGATGATTACATCAACCAATATGCCGTCAAGGACATGAAAAGCGCGGGTTCGTCGCTGAAGTTCTGTCTGGTGGCTGCGGGGGAGGCGGACCTGTATCCGCGTCTGGGTCGCACGATGGAGTGGGACACGGCGGCGGGGCATGCCGTGCTGTCCGGTGCCGGCGGGGCGGTGGTGCGGTTCGATGACCTCACACCGCTGGCCTATGGCAAGGATGGCTATGCCAACCCGTTTTTCATTGCATACGCGCCCGGCGTTGATCTGAAAGGCGGTTGATGTCGGTTCTGGTGGTCATCCCGGCGCGCTATGCGTCGTCGCGTTTTCCGGGCAAGCCGCTGGTCAGCCTGATTGGCGCGGATGGTGTGGCCCGCACGCTGATCGAGCGCAGCTGGCTGGCCGCGCGCGCGGTGACCGGTGTGGACCGGGTTGTCGTGGCGACGGATGATGACCGGATTGCCGAGGCGTGCGCAGGGATTGGTGCTGAGGTTGTGATGACCTCGGTGCACTGTGCCAACGGGACGGAGCGGTGTGCCGAGGCGCATGATGCACTGGGCGGCGGTCATGACATCGTGGTCAACCTGCAGGGGGATGCGCCGCTGACGCCGCCATGGTTCATCGAGGCGCTGATTGACGGCTTGCGCGCCGCGCCGGAGGCGGAGATTGCGACGCCTGTTTTGCGCTGTGACGGGGCGACGCTGAATGGGTTTCTGGATGACCGCAAGGCGGGTCGCGTGGGGGGCACCACCGCCGTGTTCGGGGCGGGCGGTCGTGCGCTGTATTTCTCCAAGGAGGTCATTCCGTTCACTGGTGAGACCTATGCGCCGGAGGCGGATACGCCCGTCTTTCACCATGTCGGGGTCTATGCCTATCGCCCGGATGCGCTGGGGGCCTATCCGTCTTGGCCCGTGGGCCCGCTTGAAACCCTCGAAGGGTTGGAGCAGTTGCGGTTTCTGGAAAACGGGCGCGCGGTGCTGTGTGTCGAGGTGGAGGCGCGGGGGCGGCAGTTCTGGGAGCTGAACAACCCGTCGGATGTGGCCCGGATCGAAGCGATGATGGCGGATATGGACCTGTCATGAGTGACGCGCTGCCGGTGAGTGTTGTGGTGGTCAGCCGCGACAGGCCGGATGCGCTGCGCCGCTGCCTTGAGGGGGTGGCGCAGCTGCAATACCCGACCTTCGAAGTGGTGGTGGTGGCGGATGCGGCAGGTGTTGCCGCAGCCCAGCGGATGCCCTTGGCCGACAACCTCAAGATCGTTCCGTTCGAGCGGGCCAACATTTCGCAGGCGCGCAACCTCGGGATCAGTCAGGCGGCAGGCGAGATCGTTGCGTTCATCGACGACGATGCAGTGCCGGAGCCGAGCTGGCTGAGCTATCTCACCGACCCGTTCAAAAAGCCCGAAGTGGCCTGTGCCGGGGGCTTTGTGCGGGGGCGGAACGGGATTTCCTATCAGTGGGTTGCGCGCAGTGTCGATGCGCGCGGTATGACCGAGCCGGTCGATATCAGCCACAGCCGGGTGACGGTGTTCAAGCCCAAGGGCGGGCGGGCGATCAAGACCGAGGGCACCAATATGGCCGTGCGCCGGGACGTGCTTGTCGCGCTGGAGGCGTTTGACCCCGGTTTTGCGTTTTTCCTGGATGAGACGGACCTGAACCTGCGGATCGCGCGCGCGGGCCATGCCACGGCCATTGTGCCACGGGCGGAGGTGCATCACGGCTATGCCGCCAGCCCGCGACGACGGGCGGATCGGGTGCCGCGCGATCTGTTCGATATCGGGGCAAGCTGGGCGGTGTTTCAGCGCAAGTACGTGCCCGAGCGGGAGCGGCTGGATCACTGGCACGGCCTGCGGCAGGGGGAGCGGCGGCGGCTGGTGTCGCATATGGTGGCCGGTCGGCTCGAACCTAGTGACGTTCGGCGGCTGATGAGGCGGCTGGATCAGGGATACGGTCAGGGGCTGGCCCGGCACCGGGGCGGTGCACAGGTCGCGCGTAGCGCTGCGTCGGCCTTTCGTGCGATGCCGGTGCGCGCCGGGCCGGGCATTGTCCTGACCGGACGGGTCTGGCAACGCGCGCGCCTGCGGGCCGAGGCGGCGATGCGCGCGGACCGGGGCGAGCGGGTGACACTGATTCTGCTGTCGCCTACCGCGTTGTTCCACCGGGTAGAATTCAGGCCCGAAGGCTACTGGGAACAGTCCGGTGGCCTGTGGGGCCGGGCCGAACGGAATGAGCCGTTGGTGCGGCTGCAGTCCTTTGGCAAGAGGGTCAAGCGCGAAATACGGCGGGTTGCGGAACAACGCCTGATTCCACTGTAGGTTTTGGCGCGTTATCGCAACAGTTTACCATTCCTGCAAAAATTTGACGCAAACTCGGTTTATTCGTCACAGTGCGGGAATTAGTACAGACTTGCCTGAGTGTAGATGCTCAGGTGCCGACCAAGTTCAGACGCGGGGAAAGACCATGCGAAAGAAGTTAACCAAAGCAATTTTTCCAGTGGCGGGGTTGGGCACACGGTTTCTGCCGGCGACCAAGTCGGTGCCCAAGGAAATCATGACTTTGGTTGATCGGCCGTTGATCCAATACGCCATCGACGAAGCGCGGGCGGCGGGGATCAAGGAATTCATCTTTGTCACATCGCGGGGCAAGGGCGCTTTGGAGGACTACTTTGACCTCGCGCCGACGCTTGAGCAGGAACTGCGCAAGAAGGGCAAGACCGAGCTGCTGGAGATCCTGAAGGACACCAACATGGACAGCGGCATGATCGCCTATGTGCGTCAGCACAAGGCGCTTGGCCTTGGCCACGCTGTCTGGTGCGCGCGCAGGCTGATAGCCAACGAGCCCTTTGCCGTGATCCTGCCTGATGACGTTATCGCGTCCGAAAAGTCATGTCTGGCGCAGATGGTCGAAGCCTATGAGGAAACCGGCGGCAATATCGTCGCCGCGATGGAAGTGCCGCCGGAAAAGACGTCGTCCTACGGTGTGCTCGATATCGAGAACGACATGGGCCAGATGGTGCAGGTCAAGGGCATGGTTGAAAAACCCCCCGCTGACGAGGCGCCGTCAAACCTCGCCGTCATTGGCCGGTATATCCTGAACCCGACTGTTTTGCGGTCCTTGAACCAGATGAAGGCGGGCGCGGGCGGTGAAATCCAGCTGACGGACGCCATTGCGCGCGAGATTGGCGGCGACACGGGCGTTTATGGCTACCGGTTCCGGGGGCAGCGGTTCGACTGCGGTTCAAAATCCGGGTTCTTGCAGGCGACCGTGTCCTTTGGTCTGGCCCGGGACGAGTTGCGCGATGACCTGCTAGGCTATATCCGGGACGTGGTCGCGATGGACAACGCGGCGGAGTAAGCGCGGGGGCGTCTTTTGGCACATGTTCTGGTGACAGGCGGCGCGGGCTATATCGGTTCGCACGCCTGCAAGGCGCTGCGCGCCGCCGGCCACACCCCTGTGACATTCGACAATCTGGACACCGGTTGGGCGGACGCGGTCAAGTTCGGGCCGTTTGCGCAGGGTGACCTGCTGGACCGCGCGCGGCTCGATGCCGTCTTTGCCGAATATCAGCCGGTTGCCGTCATGCATTTTGCAGCGCTCAGCCAGGTGGGCGAGAGCATGCAGGACCCGGGCCGCTACTGGCGCAACAATGTCGAAGGGTCGCTGACCCTGATCGAGGCGGCTGTGGCGGCGGGCTGTCTGGATTTTGTCTTTAGCTCCACCTGCGCGACCTATGGCGATCAGGACAACGTGGTGCTGGACGAGGACAGCGCGCAGCATCCGATCAACGCCTATGGCGCGTCCAAACGGGCAATCGAGGATATCTTGCGCGACTTTGAGGCCGCGCATGGGCTGCGGCACGTGATCTTTCGCTATTTCAACGTGGCGGGTGCCGATCCGGAGGGCGAGGTGGGGGAGTTTCACCAGCCCGAGACGCACCTGATCCCGCTGATGCTGGACGCGATTGCGGGCAAGCGGGATGCGCTGACGGTGTATGGCACGGATTACGACACGCCCGACGGGACCTGCATCCGCGACTATGTGCATGTGTGCGACCTCGTCGATGCGCATGTGCTGGGGCTGAGGTGGTTGCAGGACGGCAAGGGCAGCCGGGTGTTCAACCTCGGCACCGGGTCCGGGTTTTCGGTGCGCGAGGTGATTGATCATTCGCGGGCTGTCACCAACCAGTCTGTGCCGTATGTGGATGGCGACCGCCGCCCCGGCGACTGCACCAAGCTGGTGTCCGGGTCCACCCGGGCGGAGGCGGAACTGGGCTGGGCGCCCACGCGCTCGACCCTCGAGACGATGATCACCGACGCCTGGAGATGGCACCAAACTGGCCACTACGACAAATAACCCGCCGCCTGCGCGGCTGCTGGATGTCACCCGGCTGACGCGTCGGGCGGGGCGGGTTCTGACAGGTGTGGACCGGGTTGAGCAGGCTTATGTGCAGCATCTGCTGGCCGATGCGGTGCCGGTGTTTGGGCTGATCCGGACGCGCTATGGCTATCTGTTGCTGGACCGTGCGGGGCTCCGGGCGCTGGCGGGCGGTGTCGGGTTGTCCGGTTTGCGGCGTCTGGCGCTTGGGCGCGTGCCGCCGCCCTTGCTGGGCTGGATGCTGCGCCGATATGTGCCGCGCGGGGCCGCCTATCTGAACGTCGGGCATTCCAACCTGACGGAGCGTGTGCTGCGCACCTTGAAGTCTGCGCTTGGCGCGCATGTGGCGGTCATGATCCACGATGTGATCCCGCTAGAGTATCCGGAGTATCAACGCGATGGCACGGTCGCGCGGTTTGCCGCGATGCTGGCGCGGGTGGGCCGCTATGCTGATCTGGTGATCTGCAATTCGGCCGATACGCAGGCGCGCCTTGCCGCCCATCTGCCCGATACGCCCCCGTCCATTGTTGCGCATCTGGGGACAGAAGCGCCTGTGCCCGCCCCGCAGGATATCCCCGACGGTACCGTTCCGCAGCGCCCGTATTTCGTCTGTGTCGGCACCATCGAGCCGCGCAAGAACCACGCCCTGCTCCTCGATCTGTGGGAGGAGATGGGGCCGGACGCGCCCGGGCTGATCATCGCGGGCAATCGCGGTTGGAAGAACGAGGACGTGTTTGCCCGGCTCAACGCCCTGCCCGCGGACGGCCCGGTGCGTGTTGCGCATGGCCTGTCGGATGGGGCGATTGCCGCGCTGATGGCCGGGTCGTGCGGCCTGCTGTTTCCCACTCATGCCGAAGGGTTCGGCCTGCCCGCGATCGAAGCGGCGGCCCTTGGCGTGCCGATTGTGGCAAACGATCTGCCCGTATTCCGCGAAGTCCTTGGGAACATACCCATTTACGCAAAGGTCACAGATCGTTATCTGTGGAAAAAGAAAATAGAGGCACTCGCCAAAAACGGACCAAAACCAGCGCCAGACAGGCAGTTTCACCCTCCTACATGGGACACACATTTCAAGACTGTGTTAAGGTTAACCTGATAGGCGCGATCAGGGACGCAATCGGCGGCGGGTAAAGGACGGGCAAATTGGGCGCTTGGCAGTCATATCGACTGAGGCTTCAGCGCAAGCGTTGGCGCATCCGTGCGTTCCGCAAGCGACGCGAATTGAAACGCGAGGTGGACCGGACGGCGGACATTCGTCCGCTTGACCTGTTATGCTTTTCGACCATCCGCAACGAAGCGGTGCGCCTGCCGTATTTCCTGCAATACTACCGCGACATGGGGATCAATCATTTCCTGATCGTGGACAATGACAGCACCGATGGGTCCGCCGACTACCTTGCCGCGCAGCCCGACGTCTCCGTCTGGAGCAGCAAGGACAGCTACAAGCGGTCGCGGTTTGGGGTGGATTGGCTGAACTGGTTGCAGATGCGCTACGCGCACGGGCACTGGTCGCTGACCGTCGATCCGGACGAATTCCTGATCTACCCGTTCTGTGACACGCGCCCCCTGCGCGCGCTGACCGACTGGCTGGATGCGTCTTCGATCCGGTCATTTTCGGCCATGTTGCTTGACATGTATCCCAAGGGTCGGCTGGACGAACAACCCTATCGCAAGGGGCAGGACCCGATCGAGATTGCCAGCTGGTTCGACAGCGGCAACTACACGATCTCGCGCAACAAACGGTTCGGGAACCTGTGGATACAGGGCGGCCCGCGGGCGCGCATGTTCTTTCCCGACAAGCCCGCCAAGGCGCCCGCGCTCAACAAGATACCGCTGGTCAAATGGGATCGCCGCTATGCCTATGTGTCGTCGACGCACATGCTGCTGCCCCGGGGCTTGAACCAGGTCTATGACGAGTGGGGCGGCGAAAAGGCGTCGGGCGTGCTGCTGCATGCCAAATTCCTCGACACGTTCACCGCCAAGGCCGCCGAAGAGCTGTCGCGCAAGCAGCATTATTCGGCGTCCGTCGAATACCGCGCCTATGCCGAAACGATGCGGGATGATCCGGATCTGTGGTGCAAATGGTCGGAAAAATACATCAACTGGCGTCAGCTAGAGATCCTCGGCCTGATGTCCAAGGGGAACTGGGCGTGAGCGTGGGCATCGTCATGCTGGTGCATACCGCACTGGACCGCGCCGAACAGGCGGCGCGCCACTGGTCGGCGGGCGGCTGTCCGGTTGTGATCCATGTCGATGCCAATGTCCCGCGCAAGACCTACACCCGCTTTGTCGCGGCGCTGTCAGATGTTCCGTCCATCGTGTTTTCCAAGCGGTTTCGCTGCGAGTGGGGCACCTGGGGCATCGTCGCCGCCAGTCAGGCCGGGTCAGAACTGATGCTGCAAACCTTTGATGATGTGCGCCATGTCTACCTCGCTTCGGGCGCGTGCCTGCCCCTGCGCCCGGTGGAGGAGCTGATCGAATACCTCGCCGACCGGCCGCGCACCGATTTTATCGAAAGCGCGACAACGGCTGATGTCCCCTGGACCGTCGGCGGTCTGGATGAGGAACGGTTTACCATGCGGTTTCCGTTTTCGTGGAAGCGGCAGCGGTTCCTCTTTGACAAGTTCGTGGCGTTGCAGCGTCAGGTCGGCCTCAAGCGGCGCATCCCCAAAGGGCTGGTGCCGCATATGGGCAGCCAGTGGTGGTGCCTGACACGGCAGACCCTCACCGCGATCCTGCAAGGACCGGAGCGGCGTGAATACGACAGCTATTTTCGCCATGTGTGGATCCCCGACGAAAGCTATTACCAGACGCTGGCGCGCCAGTTTTCGACCAATATCGAAAGCCGGTCGCTGACCTTGTCCAAATTCGACTTTCAGGGCAAGCCGCACATCTTTTACGACGACCACCTGCAGCTGTTGCGCCGCTCTGACTGCTTTGTTGCGCGCAAGATCTGGCCGCATGCCAGCCGCCTCTACGAGGCGTTCCTGACCGACCCCGCCGGCGCGATGAAACGGACGGAACCGAACCCCGGCAAGATCGACCGCATCTTTGCCAAAGCGGTGGAGCGGCGGACGCGCGGGCGGCCCGGCCTGTATATGCAAAGCCGGTTTCCCAACGAGGATTGGGAAAATGGCGTGACGGCGGCACCCTATTCCGTGTTCCAGGGCTTTACCGAGATCTTCGAGAATTTCGAGATGTGGCTGGGCAAGGCGACAGGCTCGCGCGTGCATGGGCACCTGTTTTCGCCGGACCGCGTCGAATATGCGGACGGGCAGACCACGCTGAACGGGGCCATCGGCGACAGCGCCAAGGCGCGCGACTACAACGCCAACGCATTCCTGACGAACCTGATCTGGAACACGCGCGGCGAACGGCAGTGCTTCCAGTTCGGACCGTCCGACAATCAGGACGTCATCTGGCGCATGTCCAAGGACCCGAACGCGCAAATTTCGGTCATATCGGGGGCGTGGTCGGTGCCGCTGTTCCGGTCCAACATGAATTTCATGGATATCCGCAAGGAGGCCGCGCGCCTGCAAAAGATCGAGAGCGAGCATCTCGATGTCCTGCGTTCCCCCTATGCCAAGGCGCGCATCCGCATCTGGACCATGGCCGAATTCATCGAGGCCCCGATGGAGCCGTTGCAGGGCATTCTGGACGAGATCGGACACACCCAGATGCGCCGCCTGTCCGAAGTGCCCAAGATGGTGGACCTGACGGGCTTTGGCCAATTCCTGCAAAACCTCAAGAACCAGGGCATGCACCCGTATCTGATGGGCGATTTCCCGGTGGCACTTGGCCCCGAGCCCACACAAACCTCACCGCGCAAGCCATATCTGGTGCGATAAACCATGGCACGGTTCGACTATTTCGTTGTGTTTGCGGAGATGCGGACCGGCTCCAATTTCCTCGAAACCAACCTGAACGCCTTTGACGGGCTGGCCTGCCATGGTGAGGCGTTCAACCCGCATTTTCTGGGCTACCCTGATCGGGAACAGCTGCTGGGCCTGACCCAGGACGCCCGCGATGCGGACCCGGGGGCGCTGCTGCGCGCGCTGAAACAGACGCCGGAGTTAAGCGGATTTCGCTATTTCCACGACCATGACCCGCGGGTGTTCGACACCGTCATGGACGACCCGAAATGCGCCAAGGTCATCCTGACCCGTAACCCTGTCGACAGCTACGTGTCGTGGAAGATCGCCCAAGCCACCGGCCAGTGGAAACTGACCGACGCCAAGGCGCGCAAGGACGGCAAGGCCGCCTTTGTCGCCGAGGAATTCACCGCCCATCTCGATGCGCTGCAGGCGTTTCAGGGGACACTGCTGAACCGCTTGCAAGTGTCCGGGCAGACGGCGTTTTACGTGGCCTACGAGGACCTGCAAAGTGTGGAGGTGATGAACGGGCTGGCGGCGTGGCTGGGCATCGACGGGCGGCTGGACGCGCTCGACAAGACGCTCAAGGTGCAGAACCCGGCGTCGCTGGTCGACAAGGTCAGCAACTTTGGCCAGATGCGGACGGCGCTGGGTGGGCTGGACACCTTCAACCTGACCCGCACCCCGAATTTCGAACCGCGACGGGGTGCGGCGGTGCCAACCTACCATGCCAGCCCGGCGGCCCGTCTGTTGTACATGCCGCTGCGTGGCGGGCCGGATGACCGGATCGTGCGCTGGCTGAATGCCATCGACAACGCTGCTGGCGACAGCACGCAAACCAAGCTGTCGCAGGGCAATCTGCGCGACTGGATGCGTGCCAATCCCGGGCACCGGCGGTTCAGCGTCCTGCGGCATCCGCTGGCGCGGGCGCATCACGTGTTTTGCACGCGCATCCTGAACACTGGCAAGGGCGGCTATGGCGGTATCCGGGCGACGCTGGTGCGGCGCTACAAGCTGCCCCTGCCGGAGGACCCGCAGGATGCGGGCTATGACAAGGCGGCGCACCGCGCGGCCTTTGCCGCGTTCCTGCAATTCCTCAAGGCCAATCTGGCTGGTCAAACCGCGATCCGGGTTGACCCCGACTGGGCCACACAAAGCAAGACGCTCGAAGGCTTCGCGGAGTTTGCCCTGCCGGATGCGGTGATCCGCGAGGGTGACATCGCGACCGACATCGAGCGGCTGGCGTTACAGGCGGGTGCAGGTAATCTGCCCGACATACCGCCGCTGGCAGATGATATGCCGTTCACGCTGGCTGATATCTACGATGCCGATATCGAAAAACGCGCCCGTAGCGCCTACGCGCGGGACTACGTGACCTTCGGCTTTGGGGACTGGTCGCCGGATTAGCGGGAAACCGTCTCCGGTTTCCTGCCGTTTTCCGCGCCGGAAAACGCCGTGCTCAGGCGGCTTGGGCCGACTGCGCCTGGCTCAGGATGGTGTAGAGCGTCGAGGCGTCCGGGTTCGCGCGCAGCTTGGCACAGATGCTCGCATCCCGCAGCGTCCGCGACACCAGCGCCAGCGCCTTGAGGTGCTCCACCCCCGCCTCTTCGGGCGCGAACAGGGCAAAGGCGATGTCCACCGGCTGCCGGTCCACGGAATCAAACTCGATCGGTTTGTCGAGCAGCACGAATGCGCCCATCACATCGTCGATCCCGTCAAGCCGCGCATGCGGCAGCGCCACGCCATGGCCCACACCGGTGGGCCCCAACGCCTCGCGCGCCAGCAGCGCTTCGACAACCAGTGCGCCGGTCACGCCATGGGCGGCTTCCATCAGGTCGCCAAGCTCTTGCAGCAACCGTTTCTTGGACGTCGCCGAGGTCACGACCTTTACGGCCTCCGGCTTCAGAAGAGTGTCAAAATCCATTCCGCTCGCTTTGCTGGCGCGTTGGTACAGCGCCTGTTCTGTTACGGATCAATCCAGCCGATATTGCCGTCATCGCGACGGTATACCACGTTCAGCCCGTTCTTGCCCTCGTTGCGGAACACCAGGACGGGCGCCCCGGCCAATTCCATTTGCATGACCGCCTCACCGACAGACAGGGACGGTATGTTGGTCTCCATCTCGGCCACGATCATAGGTTGCAGGCTTTCGGGTTCTGATTCCGCGTCACCTGCGTCGGAGGCGAGGATATACGAGGACGCGCCAGAGAGTTCAACCGGCTGCACGCGATCCTTGTGATGGTCCTTGAGACGCCGCTTGTAGCGGCGCAGCTGCTTTTCCATTTTCTCGGAACATGCATCAAAAGCGGCATATATTTCAGTGGCATGGGCCTTGGCTTGGGCGGTCAGTCCGGTTGACAGATGTACCGTTGCCTCGCAGACGAATTCGTGCGCTGATTTGGAAAAGACCACCAGTGCGCCGGTTGGGCGCTCTGCGTATTTCTCGACCACCGTGCCCAGATCGTTGCGCACGTGGGTTTGCAGCGCTTCCCCGATATCGATTTGTTTGCCGCTGATTTGGTATTGCATGCCGTCTCCTTCTATGGTCCGCCAACATGGCACAGTTCCCGCTACGGTAGTAGCGCGATTTGCGGTTCAGTTGGTCGGAAGGGCGTGTGCGCGGTCTGTCCGTCTGGACATCAGATCAAGGCCGACAGGATGGAACCGCACAAGAGCCATACCGCATTGCACGCCAAAACACGGGTCGGAGTCAATGAAAAGCGGATGGATCATTCTGCGCATCTGTCAGGAAATACGAAAGTTTTCACCGAGGTAGACGCGGCGCACATTCTCATTCTGCACAACATCTTGGGGTGTGCCTGACATCAGCACTTGGCCGTCATGCAAGATGTAGGCGCGGTCCACAATCTCGAGCGTTTCGCGCACATTGTGGTCGGTGATCAGCACGCCGATGCCGCGGGTTTTCAGGTCGGCGACAAGGTTGCGGATATCCCCGACCGAGATCGGATCGACCCCGGCAAAGGGTTCGTCGAGCAACAGGTATTTCGGATCGGCTGCCAGCGACCGGGCAATCTCGACCCGCCGCCGTTCCCCGCCCGATAGGGCCAGTGCGGGCGCGCGGCGCAGGTGTTCGATGGAAAACTCGCTCAGCAGCTCTTCGAGCCGCTCGCGGCGCTTGTGGCGGTCGGCTTCGGCGATGTCGAGGATGGCGAGGATGTTGTCCTCCACGCTCAGGCCGCGGAAGATGCTCATTTCCTGCGGCAAATACCCGATGCCCATCTGGGCGCGGCGGTACATCGGCAAGTTGGTCACATCGATCCCGTCCAACATGACCTTGCCGCCCTCGGGCGTGACGAGGCCCGCCACGGCGTAGAATGTCGTCGTCTTGCCTGACCCGTTGGGGCCCAGCAGGGCGACAACCTCGCCCCGGTTCAGCTCCATCGAAAAATCGCGGATCACCAGCTTTTTGCGGTAGGACTTGCGCAGGTGGGTGATCTGCAATCCACCGCCGCCGCCTGCAATCTTGAGGTCGGGCCGTGGCATCAGTTGTTGCCGGTCTGCAGGATCGTCCGGACCCGCCCTTGCATCTGCGCCGTCCCGTCCTCGAGGTTGATGGTCATGCGGTCTGCACTCAGCGCGCTTTGACCCTGGGCCAGCAGCACCTCACCGGACATGACGATCACACCATCGGCGACGTTGTAGTCGGCGCGCTGCCCTTCGGCTGCATCCGCGCCGGAGACGAGCGTGACACCACCCGACGCCTCCAGCCGTTCGATCCCCGCCTGTCCCTGGCTGTAGATCACCAGAACGCGGGGCGCTGACAGCTTCATCTCGCCCTGGCCGATCACCACGTTGCCGGTGAATGTCGCCGCCCCGGAGGCCTGATCAACGGCCAGTTCGTCCGCGGTGACCTCGACCGGGGCTGACGTGTCCTGCTGGATCGCGCCAAAGGCGACGGACGTCCCCTGAGCCACAACGGGCGCTGCCGCGCAAAGAACAAGGGCAATGGCAAAAAGCCGCAAATAGGTCACGTCGCAATCACTCTTCCAAGTTTGAGGGGTCGTATATCAGTTTGACCCCGTCTGTGAAAATCAAATGGGTGTTTTCGTCGGGCCCACGCTTTTCCATACGCATTTGTCCGGCGTTGAGCGTACCAAACGGGCTGTTTGCAGCCACGGGTTGCGGGGCTTCGACCCGCATGGCGTCAAAATCCGCGTTCAGGGAATCGGTGGTCATCTTGAACCCGGTGGAAGTTGTGACGACCACGTTGCCGGTCAGGTTGGACTGCGCATTGCGCATGTCAAACCGCCCGGCGTCGGAAAACAGGATGATCCGCGTGCCCGACAGCATGTCGATCTGGGCCGACAGATCCTCGACCGTGCTGGCCTTGCCCAGCCCGGTGCGCATCGTTCCGGCCGCGACCGATACGCGGTCGCCGTCCGTGGTGGTGCCGGAAAAGAACGGGCCGGTGATCTGTTCGTCGCGCACCCGGTCCAGCAGCTCGTCATCGGCAAAGGGGACAGCGGCGATCGGGTCGGTGTTGCGCGACAACAGGAACAGCGTGGACAGCAGCGCGAGGGCCGCTAGCGGCAGCAGGACCTTGAGCCAGGCCACAAAGCGCGAATAGCGGTCCATTTCATGTCCTTCGGCCCAGTGTGTTACCCAAGGCCCACGCGCAGGCAATCATGGATATGCAGGATGCCCTGCGGTGCGCCCGTGCCGTGTTCATCCACGGCAAAGACACATGTGATCTTGCGCGCGTTCATGGTGGCCACGGCCTCCTGGGCCAGTGCGCCCGGCGCAATCGTTGTAGGTGAGATGGTCATGACATCGGCGGCTGTCAAGTTCAGCAGCCCATCCATGTGCCGCCGCAGGTCACCATCGGTGACAATCCCCGCCAGTGCCCCGCCCGCGTCCAGCACGCCCACGACGCCAAGGCTTTTCTGGCTGATCTCGATCAGCGCGTCGGGCATGGGCGTGTCCAGCGACACCAGCGGCATGGCCGCGCCCTTGTGCATCAGGTCGGACACGCGGGCCAGTTGCGCACCCAGCTTGCCACCGGGGTGGAAGTCGCGAAAGTGCTCGGCGGTAAAGCTCCGATGCTTCATCAGCGCGACGGCCAACGCGTCGCCCATCGCCAGCGTCATGGTGGTGGAGTTCGTGGGCACGACGCCCGTTCCGCACGCCTCGCCCAGATCGGGAAGGTGCAGGACGACGTCGGATTGCGTGCCCAGCGTGCTGTCCGGCGCCTTGGTCATGCCGATTAGCGGGATGTTCACGCGGCGGGAAAAGGTGATGACGCCGGCCAGTTCGGGCGCCTCGCCCGAGTTGGAGATGGCCAGCACCACGTCGTCGCGCGTGACCATGCCCAGATCGCCATGGTTGGCCTCGGCCGGGTGGACGAACTGCGCCGGTGTGCCGGTGCTGGCAAGCGTTGCCGCGATCTTGCGCGCGATGTGGCCGGACTTGCCGATGCCCGACACGATCACCCGCCCCTTGGCGTTCAGCAACAGGTCAACCGCGGCGCTAAAGCTGTCGTCGAGCGCGTCGGCCAGCGTCTCGAGCGCTTGCGCCTCGGCCCGGACAACGCCGCGTGCTGTATCAAGGAAAGGGTCGCTCATGAATGCGCGAAGATGTCGGTTTCGGGCCAGCCCGCCAGATCCAGCTGCGCCCGCATCGGCAGGAAATCGAAACAGGCCTGCGCAATCTCCATCCGCCCCTCACGCGCCAGCATCCCGTTCAGCGCATCCCGCAGCCGGTGCAGGTACAGCACGTCGGACGCGGCATATTCCAGCTGCGCATCGCTGAGCGTGTCGGCACCCCAGTCGCTGGACTGCTGCTGTTTCGAGATGTCGATGCCCAGCAGTTCCTGCAACAGGTTCTTGAGCCCGTGCCGGTCGGTGTAGGTGCGGACAAGGCGGCTGGCGATCTTGGTGCAATAGACCGGCGCGGTGACCACGCCAAAAGCGTTCTGCATCGCCGCGATGTCGAACCGGCCAAAGTGAAACAGCTTGAGCACCTGCGGATCAGTCAGCAGCTTGCACAGGTTCGGGGCCTCCGTCTGGCCCAGCTTGATCTGCACCATATGCGCGTCGCCGTCCCCGGCGCTGAGTTGCACGACGCACAGCCGGTCGCGATGCGGGTGCAACCCCATCGTTTCGCAGTCGATGGCCACCATCGGGCCAAGGTTCAGGTCATCGGGCAGGTCGGAGATGTGCAGGTAATTCGTCATGGCTCCGCTATAGCGCGGCGAATGATGCGGGGAAAGCCGTGGTTTAGATGTCGGTCAACGCGGGCCGTGGCAAGTGATCCAGCAGGTCCCGCACACGTGCGGCGCAGTCATGCCCGCGCCACTGGTCCGAATGCAGCGCACGTGGCAGGGCCGGGTGTCTGAGCACCAACCGCCGCCAGGCATGCACGATCAGCACACGCAGTACGGCGACCCGCAGCGGGCCGAGCGTGTCGGCATCAGGCAAGCGCACATGCGCCAGCGCCTCGTGCAGTGCGGCGTATTCGGCGCGCAATGCTTCGGTCTCAACCGTGGTCTCCAGCCAATCGGGCAGCTGATCGGCCGTCAGGATCAGCGCGCCCTCGGGCGGCATGGCCTCTGCGGACGCGACAAACAGGCGGGGCGAGACTTGGGCATAATGCGCCCTGTCAGGTGATTGCCCGTTCGGCATCAGGGCGAACTGCACCGCCTGCACGCCGGTGCTGTCCGGATAGATGTGCGGACGGGCGGCGTCACTGTCAGCACGCCCCTTGGGGCTGAGACGGTGGCGGCTCGTGCGCCCGTTCTTTTCCGAGATGATCCAGCCATCGGCGCGCAGCCGGTGCAGCGCCACGCGCGACGCCTCCGGCTTGATCCCGATCTCGGCCATGATCGCCGACAGTGTCGGGCCCTCCAGCGCCGCGTCCGGTGCGAGATCGCCAAAGACGGTGACCAGCAGCGACCAGACCCGCAACGGGCCCAGAGCGGTCAGGCGGGCGATGGCGTCCTGATAGGGATCAGAAGGCATTCATGGTCAACAGTTCGTATACGGCCACGGGCATGTCGTCCTGATTGAGGATGCGCACATGCCACCGTACCTCGCCGTAGGCGTCATTGCGAGGGGTCTTGGCCTTGACGGTCAGATGCACATGGATGCTGTCGCCGGGGCTGACCGGTTGGAGAAAGCGCAAGTTGTCGAGGCCGGTATTGGCGAGCACCGGACCCGGGTCCGGCTGCACAAACAGACCTGCGGCAAAGCCGAGCAGGAGGTAGCCATGCGCGACGCGGCCGGGAAAGAATGGGTTCGCTTTGGCCGCGTCGTCGTCCATGTGGGCATAAAAGGTGTCGCCGGTGAAATGGGCAAAGGTCTCGATATCGTCCAGTGTGACGGTGCGGGACGGGCTGACCAGCGTGTCGCCGATGCTCAGATCGTCGAACGGGCGGGTAAAGGGGTGGGGCATGTCGGTGACCTGCTTTGCACCGGGCACCCACTGGTTGCTGATCGCCGTCAGGATATCCGGCGAGCCCTGGACAGAGGTGCGCTGCATGTAGTGCAGCACGGCACGGATGCCGCCCAGCTCTTCGCCACCGCCGGCCCGACCCGGCCCGCCATGGGTGAGATGCGGCAGGGGCGCGCCGTGGCCTGTCGCCTCCGCCATGCTGTCGCGGTTGTTGAAATAGAGCCGCCCGTGGAACGCGGCAGAGGCCAGCGTGAGCTCGCGCGCGACGTTGGGGTCATGGGTGATGACAGACGCCACCAAGGACCCTTGCCCCCGGTTCAGCAGCTGCGCGGCATGCTCCAGATCGCGGTAGGGCATGAGGGTTGCAACTGGGCCAAACGATTCCGTCTGGTGAATATGCTGCGCAGCATCGGGGGCGGCGCAGTGAAACAGCATCGGCGGCAGGAACGCGCCGGGGCTGTCTGACATGACAAAGCTTTGGGGGTCGCCGCAGATGCGCTCGGCCTCCTGTTCCAGCAGTGTCGCTTTGGCCAGAACGTCTTGCCGCTGCGCTTGTGAAACAAGGGCGCCCATGCCGGTATTTGCGTCGCGAGGGTCACCAATTTTGATGAAAGAAAGACGCTTACGTATGGAGTTACTGATGCTCTCTAGGAACCGCTCCGGCACCATGATCCGCCGGATCGCCGTGCATTTCTGCCCGGCCTTGGTCGTCATCTCCCGCACAACCTCGTCGGCAAAAAGGTCGAATTCCAGCGTGTCCGGCCCGGCATCGGGGCCAAGAACGCTGGCGTTCAGGCTGTCCTGCTCGGCGGTGAACCGAACGCTCTGCGCCAGCAGGTTCGGGTGGCTTCGAAGGGTCAGCCCAGTGGTCGCAGACCCGGTAAACGTCACCACATCCTGACAGTCGAGGTGATCCAGCAGATCGCCGACTCCACCACAGATCAGTTGCAACGCGCCATCGGGCAGCAGCCCGCTGTCCAGCATCAGCCGCACGCAAGCTTCGGTGACATAGCTGGTGGCGGTCGCGGGTTTGATGATCGCGGGCATGCCCGCCAACAGGGTCGGGGCCAGCTTTTCCAGCATACCCCAGACCGGAAAATTGAACGCGTTGATGTGCAATGCCACGCCTTGCAACGGTGTATAGATGTGCCGCCCGTGAAACTGCCCCTTGCGGCCTAACGGCTCGGTCGGACCATCGAGGTACACATGCCCGTCCGGCATCTCGCGCCGCCCCTTGGACGCATAGACAAGCATCGTGCCGATCCCGCCATCCACGTCGATCAGGTGATCGGACTGCGTCGCTCCGGTGTCAAAGCTGAGATCATAAAGCACCTGCTTGTGCTCTTGGACGTACAGCGCGAGCGCCTTGAGCATACGGGCCCGTTCGTGAAAGCCGAGCGCGCGCAGCGCCGGGCCACCCACATTGCGCGCATGATCGCGCATCGCCGCCACATCCAGCACGTCATTGCCCGCTTGCGCAATGATCTGGCCGGTGATCGCGCTTTCGATCGGGCGCGCGCCGGTGCCGGGCGGCACCCACGCGCCGGCGGCGTAGCTGTGGACCTGTCGCATCGCGTTCCCCTAATGCTGGTCATAGTCGACGGTGAGCGTATCGCTGAGCGGATAGCACTGGCAGGTCAGGACAAATCCCGCCTCGACCTCGTAATCCTCGAGCGCGTGGTTGATCAGCATCTCGCACTCGCCCTCCGTCACCTTGGCCTTGCAGGTCGAACAGACGCCCGCGCGGCAGGCATGCGGGGCGTCGAGGTTTTGCGCCAGTGCCGCCTCCAGGATGGACATGTCGCGGCCCATCTCCAGCGCATGCGTCGTGCCGTCGATGGTGATCTGAGCCTGCGTGCCTCTGGGGGCCGTTGCCCTGGCTTTGGACTTGCGGGCCAGCAGCCCTTCCTGACTGGCGCCGAACAGCTCGAACTTGATCTGATCCCTGGTCAGACCGTGGGCCAGCAGGCTTTGGTTGATCGCCATCATCATCGGCTCTGGCCCGCAGATCAGCGCCACATCGACGGAGGCGATGTTGATCCACGACCGGAACAGAGCTGCGCATTTGTCCTGATCGATGCGGCCTGAAAACAGGTCGATATCCTGCCCGGATTCCAGTACATGGACCAGCGTGAGCCGCCCCATGTAGCGGTTCTTGAGGTCCTCGAGCTCTTCGCGGAACATGATCGTGTGCACCGCTCTGTTCGCATAAACGAGGGTAAAGGTGCTGAGCGGCTCGCGCGCCAGCACCGTGCGCAGGATCGATAGCACCGGCGTGACACCCGACCCGCCGGCAAAGCCGAGGTAGTGCCGCGCCGTGTCTGGGGCGATGGGCACACCGAAATTGCCCATCGGCGGCATGGCGTACAACGTGTCGCCCACCCGCAGTTCGGTGTTGGCGTAGGTGGAGAATGCACCGCCCACCACCATCTTGATCCCGACCTGCAGCGTCCCGTCATCCACGCCCGAACAGATCGAATAGTTGCGCCGCAGCTGCGTCCCGTCAAAGTCTTGCCGAAAGGTCAGGTACTGGCCCTGCGCAAACCCAAACGCATCCGTATTGCTTGCATCCAACGTCAGCACCACGGCATCGCGGATCGTGTGGTGAATGTCGGTGACGGTGAGGGGGTGAAACTGGCTCATATGCACTTGAAGTAATCAAAGGGTTCGAGGCACGTCGTGCAGCGCCATTGCGCCTTGCACGGGGTCGAGCCGAATTGGCTGATCCGCTCCACCGTGTCGGCCTTGCAATGAGGACAGCGCGCCGGGCCGCCGGCGGCGCGGGGTGGCGCGATGCCGTATGCTTCCAGCTTGGCGCGGCCGGTGTCGCTTAGCCAGTCAGTGGTCCAGGGCGGTGCGATTTGCCGTTTCAGGGCGATGTGGTCGATGCCGCGGGCGCGCAAGGCCGCCTCGATCTCCATGTTGATCACAGCCGTGGCGGGGCAACCGGAATAGGTGGGCGTGACCGTGACCTGCAGCGTGTCGCCTTGCCATGCAACGTCCCGGATAATGCCCAGATCGACGACCGAGATCACCGGAATCTCCGGGTCCGGCACCTCTGACAGCCAGCCCCAGATGTCGTCCAGCGATGCGCGGGTGGTTACCATTTGGCGTCCGGATAGCTGCGCGGCAGCACCTGCATCGTGGCCAGCATGTGGCCCAGATGTTCGCTGTGCCGAATGCCCGTCTTGCCTCCCATATGGGCAAAGTCGCTGTCCGGGCGCACCAGAGTCGCCTCTGCCATTGTGGCGGTCACGTGGGTGTCAAAGGGCGCGCGCAACGTCGTCATATCGGTCAGATCGGCGTCGTCGTTGGCAAACATCTCGCCCACATAGGGCCACAGCCGGTCGAGCGCGGATTGCATCCTGTTGTGGCTCTCCTCGGTCCCGTCGCCCAGGGCGATGACCGTATCGGTGGAGCGTTCGCGGTGATAGGTGACCTCCTTGACCGTCTTCTGCGCGATGGCGCTGATGTCAGCATCCGCGTGCTCTGTCAGGGCGGTGAGCGCCGCCAGATGCCACGTATCGAACAGAAACTGCCGCATCATGGTGACGCCGAAATCACGGTTCGGCTGTTCGACGAGCAGCAAGTTGCGAAAGTCCCAGGCGTCGCGGTGAAAGGCGAGCGTGTCGGTGTCCCGGCCCTGCCCCTCGCGCGCGGCGGCTAGGCCCAGCCACAGCTGCGTCTGCCCGATCAGGTCCAGCGCGATATTGGCCAGTGCGATGTCTTCCTCCAGCGCGGGCGCGTGACCGCACCAGGCGCTGAGCCGTTGACCCAACACCAGCGTGTTGTCGCCCAGCCGCAGTAGCCCCTCGACGCTCACATCGCACCCACATCGTCGGGAATGTCAAAGAAGGTCGGGTGGCGATACACCTTGTCGTCCGCCGGATCGTAGAACGATCCCTTGTCCTCGGGGGCGGAGGCGGTGATATCGGCGGCGGGCACGACCCAGATGCTGACCCCTTCCTTGCGGCGGGTGTAGACGTCACGCGCGTTTTGCAGCGCGTGTTCGGCGTCGGACGCGTGGAGTGAGCCGACATGCCGGTGCGACAGCCCGTGTTGGCCGCGGATGAACACTTCCCACAGGGGCCATTCGTTGGACATTGCGCTACTCCGCCGCCACTTTGGCGCTGTGCCTCTTGGCGGCGTGGGCCAGCCGTGCCTCGCGGACCCATGCGCCGTCGTCCCATGCCTTTTGCCGCGCCTCTATCCGCTCGGTGCTGCAGGGGCCATTGCCCTTGAGCACGTCAAAGAACTCGGACCAGTCGGGACCGGTAAAGTCGTACCCGCCCTTGTCGTCGTTCCATTTCAGGTCGGCGTCGGGCACGGTCAGGCCAAGATATTCGGCCTGCGGCACGGTTTGGTCCACGAATTTCTGGCGCAGCTCATCGTTGGAGTTCATCTTGATCTTCCAGCGCATGGACTGCTCGGAATGCACGCTTTCGGCGTCGGACGGGCCGAACATCATCAGTGACGGATACCAGAACCGGTTCAGCGCATCCTGCGCCATGCGATGCTGTGCCTCGGTGCCGTTGGCCATCTTCATCATGATGTCAAAGCCCTGCCGCTGGTGAAACGACTCCTCCTTGCAGATGCGGACCATCGCGCGGCCATAGGGCCCGAACGACGTGCGTTGCAGCGGCACCTGGTTGAGGATCGCGGCCCCGTCGACCAGCCAACCCACCGCGCCCATATCGGCCCATGTCAGCGTGGGGTAGGAAAAGATCGATGAATACTTCATCCGCCCGTCCAGCAGCATTTCGGTCAGCTCATCCCGGCTGACGCCGAGCGTTTCTGCAGCGCAATAGAGGTACAGACCATGGCCCGCCTCGTCCTGCACCTTGGCCAGCAGGATCGCCTTGCGTTCGAGGCTGGGCGCGCGGGTGATCCAGTTGCCTTCGGGCAGCTGGCCGACAATTTCGGAATGGGCGTGCTGGCCGATTTGGCGGATCAGCGTCTTGCGATACCCTTCGGGCATCCAGTCCTTGGGCTCGATCCGGTCGCCGGCATCGATGCGCGCCTGAAACGCGGCCAGCTTGTCCGGGTCATCCGGCGTCGCTTCGGACTTGATCATCTGTGCATACATGCGCGGCTCCTCCTGTGCACAAAATATGCCCAAGAACCCGTCAGATCAAATGAAATGTTACGAAATCTGAGAATTGGGCAAAAAAGGGTAACATTTCCGGAGTTAAACCTGACGCGATGGATATTGATTTTTTCCGCGCGGTAAGAAACGGTAAGAATTGGTAAAGGAGGGCATGTGGATCATGAGTGACGTCAAGGTCAAGAACATGGAGGAGTTCGCGGCGCTCAGCGGCATCTCGCGACCGACCGTGTCCAAGTATTTCAACGATCCTGGCAGCGTCCGGACCTCCACCCGCGAGCGGATCGAGGCGGCGCTGGAGCGGTACGACTATCGCCCGAACATCTTTGCGATGAACCAGAACCGCAAGCTGACCAAGAATGTGGGCATCGTGGTGCCGTACCTCGCCGACCCATTCTTTGCTGAGATTGCGCGTAACATCGAACAGCGGTGTATCGACTTTGGATACCGCCCCACACTGTTTTCCTCCCACGGTAATCCTGAGCTTGAGATCGAAATCCTCGATGCGCTCCAATCGTTGAAACCTGCCGGTGTCCTTCTGGCGCCGCTTGGTCGGGCGAGCAACAAGCGCGGGATCGAGAAATTCTGCCAGGAGGTTCCCACAGTTCTTTTTGACAGCAACCTCGAGGGCATCGGTGAGGCGTTCGTGGGGTCGGACAATTTCAGCTTTGTCTCCCAAACGGTCGAGTACATGACGCGCACCGGCGCGCCGCCCAGCTTTTTTGAGATGCGAACGCCTGCGAATCCGAACGCCAATAAACGGCGCGCCGCCTATATCGAGATGATGACGCGCCTTGGCTATGAGCCACATGTGATCCAGATTGATGGCGAAGGCTGGGCGTTCGAGGAAATCGGTCGGCGCGGGGCACACAAGCTGCTCGAAGAGAAGAACCACCCGACGGATGCGATTCTGTGCAGCAATGATCGACTGGCGATCGGATTCCTTTCGGCCTGCTACGAGCGTGGGGTCAAGGTCGGGCGCGAACCGGACTGTCAATTGCGCGTCGCCTCGAACGATGACCACCCGTTTTCCAAGTTCACCTGCCCGGCGCTGACAACCGCCGCGCATGACTACGAACGGGTGTCGGAACGCAGTGTGGACAGTCTTTTCGAGTTGATCGAAAGCGGGAACCGGCCCGCAACGCGGACGGAAACCTTGTTCCCGGCCCGACTGATCCTGCGAGCCTCAGCGTAGAAAAGTTATCGCGCGTCAATTTATATTTGACAGCGCGACAAGATTGGCCCTAACGTCAAGGCGCAACATCCAATCTAGGGAGGAACCGGATGTCTCTTGGGAACGCACTTCGTGCGGCCACGGCGCTGACGCTGATCACCGCCACGGGCGCACTGGCTGACGGCCACGCCAAATCGCTCACGATCGCCATCGTGAACAACGGTCACATGATCAACATGCAGAAAGTCGCGGAAGCGTATACCGAAGAAACCGGTGTGCAGCTGAACTGGGTTTCGCTCGAAGAAGGCGTGCTGCGCGAGCAGGTCACGTCCGACACCGCCACAGGTGGTGGTCAGTACGACGTCATCAACATCGGCATGCAGGAAGCGCCCATCTGGGGTGCCGCAGGCTGGATTGAACCGCTTGAGTTCGGCGCCGAGTACGACATGGACGACATCCTGCCCGCGATCCGCGCAGGTCTGTCCCACGAAGGCACAATGTACGCCGCACCGTTCTACGGTGAGTCCTCGATGGTCATGTATCGCAAGGACCTGATGGACGCCGCTGGCGTCTCTGTTGCTGACAATGACAGCTGGGACAACATCAAGGCAGCCGCTGCTGCTGTGCATGACCCCGACAATGGCGTTTACGGCGCATGCTTGCGCGGCAAGCCGGGCTGGGGCGACAACATGGCGTTCGTCACAACAGTGGTGAACTCCTTCGGTGGTGCATGGTTCGACGCGGACTTCAAACCCACAATCGACTCCGACGAGTGGAAAGCGGCGATCAACTTCTACGTTGACCTGCTGGGCAACTACGGCCCTCCCGGATCCGAAGGTAACTCCTTCAACGAGATCCTCGCTCTGTACAACGAAGGCAAGTGCGGCATGTGGATCGACGCCACAATCGCGGCATCCTTCCTCGAAGTTGACGGTGTTGCATATGCTCAGTCGCCAAATGCCGGTAACCCGGTTGGTGCGAACTGGCTTTGGGCCTGGGCCATGGCTGTGCCAGCCGGCACAGAGAACGCCGATGAAGCCAAAGCGTTCATCGAGTGGGCCACGTCCAAAGACTACGTCCAAGCTGTGGGCAACCACCCCGACTTTGGCTGGGGCAAAGTGCCAACAGGTCAGCGGACATCGACATATGGTCTGGCCGAGTTCCAAGCCGCTGCAGGTTTTGCCGCTGCTGAGCTCGCAGCCATCGAATCCGCTGCTCCTGCCGCGACTGATCTGAAGCCATACGTCGGCGTTCAGTTCGCAGCGATCCCCGAATTCCCCGAAGTGGGTTCGGCCGTTGCTCAGGAAATCGCAGCAGCTCTGTCCGGCGCCAAGTCGGTTGACGAAGCACTGGAAGCGTCGCAAGCCGCTGCCGCTTCGATCATGACTGAGGCTGGCTACTAAGCCTACCAGTTTGGGTGGGCCCGGCGATGACGCCGGGCCCGTCCCACCCCCTGCGCCGCTTGGCAGGCCCCTTGTTTTGCCCCACCAAGCCGACGCATCGTAACCGTGACATCTGAATTGAACTTGCATGGCGAGCGCTTCAACTCGCGAGGACGATAGAGTTATGGCTGACAGAAAACTCCCCCGCCTTCTTCAATCACCGGCTGTTATCCTGCTGCTGATCTGGATGCTGATCCCACTGAGCATGACGCTCTACTTTTCGTTCATCCGCTACGTGCTGAACAGTTTGCGGCGCCCGGAATGGACGTCCCCAAGCTTGAGCAACTGGCGCGGTTTCGGAAACTACGAATTCGTTCTGAATTCCAAGGACTTCCTCTTTGCCATCCAGAACAGCCTGTTCATCGTGTGCTCCATTCTGTTCCTGACCGTGATGCTGGGCGTGCTGATCGCCGTGTTGATCAACAAGGCCTTCCCGGGACAGGGCATCGTCCGCGTCCTGCTGATCTCGCCCTTCTTTGTTATGCCAGCGGTGAATGCGGTGCTGTGGATCAACATGATCCTCGATCCGGTGCTGGGCCTGCAGGGTCTCGCCGTGAACGGGATCAACGATATGGTTGACGGGCTGCGCGCCGCGCCGGTTCTGGGGGGCTTTTTCTCTCTGTGGCCAGAGCTTGAACCGATCTCGTTCCGGGCCACGCAGACGTCAGCCTATGCGGTCATCATCATGGTGACGTGGCAGTGGACACCCTTTGCGGTCCTGATCTTCATGACGTCGCTGCAATCCGAGGATCAGCAGCAGAAAGAGGCTGCTATTCTCGACGGGGCCAGCACGTTCTCGCAATTCAGGTTCCTGACCTTGCCGCATCTGGGCCGACCCATCGCCATCGTGGTGATGATCCAGGCGATCTTTCACCTGTCGCTCTATGCCGAGATCGAGATCGTGAGCCGCGGCAATGGCAACAAGAACCTGCCGTATCTGATTGGTGAGTTTGCCAACAACAACATCGGGGCGGCCAGTGCCACGGGCATCTTTGCCGTCATCCTCGCCAACATCGTTGCCATCTTCCTTCTGCGGATGATCGGCAAGACATTGATGGAGTAGACCCATGGCCATCGTTGCAAATGAAACCAGATTTGGCAAAGTCGGTCGGCCCGTACTGGCGTGGATCGTGGCGCTGATCTTCTTCTTTCCGATCTTCTGGCTGGTCTTCACAAGCTTCAAGACGGACGCGGATGCGGTGAAGCCGGAGTTCCTGATCTTATTTACGCCGACGCTCGATAACTACCTCAACATGACGGAGAACTACGACTACTGGCGGTTTGCCACCAACTCGGTCATCACCTCGGTTTTCGCCACTGTCTTTGCGCTCGCCGTGGGTATCCCCTGCGCCTACGCCATGGCGTTCAACCCGACCCGCGCGACCAAGGACGTGCTGATGTGGATGTTGTCGACCAAGATGCTGCCGGCGGCTGCGGTTCTGTACCCAATGACATTTCTGACCAAGAGCCTTGGTCTGTTTGACACGCATTTCATGGTCATTGTGGTCCTGATGCTGATCAACCTGCCGATCGTGATCTGGATGCTCTTTACCTACTTCAAGGAGATCCCCAAGGAGATCATCGAAGCGGGCCAGATGGACGGCGTGAACACCTGGGGCGAGATCCGTGAGATCCTGATCCCGCTGGCCTGGGGCGGCATCGCCTCGACCGCGCTGCTGTGTTTCATCTTTTGCTGGAACGAGGCGTACTGGACCGTCCGGCTGACCACCACCGAAGCCGCGACATTGTCGAAACTCATCGAAGGCAACCGCGCACCCGAAGGCCTGTTCTTTGGCCGGCTGTCTGCTGTGTCCGCTGCCGCCGTCGGCCCAATCGTGGTGCTGGGCTGGTTCTGTCAAAAACAACTGGTCCAAGGCCTCACCTTCGGCGCTGTGAAGTAAGGAACGCCCCGCGCTCAAGGAGCAAAGCGGTAGCGCATAAAAGGATAAAATCATGGGACAAATCGTTCTGGAAGACGTGACCAAGAGTTTCGGTGAAACACAGGTCATCCCGCCCCTGAACCTGACCATCGAAGACGGCGAGTTTGCCGTGTTCGTCGGGCCATCGGGTTGCGGGAAATCCACGCTGCTGCGGCTGATTGCGGGGCTGGAGGATACAACATCGGGCAAGGTCGTGATCGACGGTGGGGACGTCACGCAGGTGTCGCCGTCCAAACGCGGGCTGGCGATGGTGTTCCAGACCTACGCCCTGTACCCGCATATGACGGTGCGCAAGAACATCGCCTTTCCGATGCGGATGGCGGGGATGAGCGAGCAAGAGCAGGAGGCCAAGATCAAGGCCGCCGCGGATTCGCTGAACCTCACCGACTATCTGGACCGCAAGCCGGGCCAGCTGTCCGGTGGTCAGCGCCAGCGTGTGGCCATTGGCCGGGCGATTGTGCGCGACCCGTCGGCGTTCCTGTTCGATGAGCCGTTGTCGAACCTTGATGCGGCGCTCCGCGTGGGCATGCGGCTCGAGATTACCGAGATGCACAAGCGCATGGGCACCACGATGATTTACGTGACTCACGATCAGGTGGAGGCCATGACCATGGCCGACAAGATCGTCGTGCTGCAGGCCGGTGTGATCGAACAGGTCGGCAGCCCGCTGGACCTGTACCACCGCCCGCAGAACAAGTTTGTGGCCGGTTTCATCGGCAGCCCCAAGATGAACCTGATCGAAGGGGCGGAGGCGGCCAAGCACAACGCACACACCATCGGCATTCGGCCCGAGCATGTGGAGGTATCGACCACCGACGGGCTGTGGCAGGGCACCGTTGGTGTGGCCGAACATCTGGGCTCAGACACGTTCATCCACATCCACGGCGTGCCGGGGTGTGACCCGATGACGGTGCGTGCGGCGGGCGATGTGGCGGTGGAGCATGGCGACACGGTGTACCTGACCCCGAACGAGAACCTGCTGCACAAGTTTGACGACGCAGGTTTGCGGATCGAATGACGCGGCTGACGGGCAAAACGGCCCTGATCACCGGGGCGGCGCGCGGCATCGGTCTGGCCTTTGCCAGGGCTTACGTGCGCGAAGGCGCGCGGGTTGCCCTTGGCGATATCGACATTGAACGCGCCCGCGCTGCTGCTGCCGAGATTGGGGAGGCCGCCATCGCAGTCGAGATGGATGTGACGGATCAGGCCAGCATCGACGCTGCGGTCGCGGCGACCGTGGATGCCTTTGGCCAGATCGACATCCTGATCAACAACGCGGCCCTGTTTACCGCCGCACCCTTCGCCGAGATCACGCGCGAGGATTACGCCCGCGTGTTCGATATCAACGTATCGGGCACGCTGTTCACGTTGCAGGCCGTCGCGCGGCACATGATCGGCCAAGGCATCAAGGGAACGATCATCAACATGGCCAGCCAGGCCGGGCGGCGGGGCGAGCCACTGGTTGCCGTCTATTGCGCGACCAAGGCGGCGGTAATCTCGCTGACCCAATCGGCGGGGCTGAACCTGATCGACCACGGCATTCGCGTGAACGCCATCGCGCCCGGCGTGGTGGACGGCGAACACTGGGACGGGGTCGACGCGTTCTTTGCCAAACATGAAGGCAAGGCACCGGGCCAGAAGAAGGCTGAGGTCGCGGCGTCTGTCCCCTTTGGCCGCATGGGCCGGGCCGAGGACCTGACCGGCATGGCGGTCTTCCTCGCCTCGGACGAGGCGGCGTATATCGTGGCACAAACCTACAACGTCGATGGTGGCAACTGGATGAGCTGATGGACGACATGGCACACACAGATCAACCCGTTGTCCTGTCGGACAGAACCCTTGCCACCTTGCCACAGTACGTGGTGCGCCCGTCCTATGACCGCGCGCAGCTGCGGCCCGGGATTGTGCATATCGGTCTGGGTAATTTTCACCGGGCGCATCAGGCATGGTACCTGCACCGGCTGATGCAGGCGGGCCATGCGCAGGACTGGGCGATCATCGGTGCGGGTGTGCGGGCCTATGACGCGGCGATGCGGGACAAGCTGCTGGCGCAGGACTGCCTGACCACGCTGATCGAGCTGGATCCGTCGGGCACGGCTGTCGAGGTTATCGGGCCGATGATCGACTACCTGCCCATCGCGGATGGCAACGGCCCGCTGATCGCCGCGATGTCCGATCCGGCCATTCGCATCGTGTCACTGACGGTAACCGAGGGCGGGTATTACATCGACGCAGCCAGCGGTGGGTTCGACGCGCACCATGACGACATCCGGCACGACGCAGCCCATCCTGACACACCCCGGACCGCCTTTGGCGCGATTATCGCGGCGCTGGCCGCACGGCGCACGGCGGGGCATGGCCCGTTCACCCTGCAAAGCTGCGACAACCTGCAGGGCAACGGTGCCATCCTGCGCCAGACGGTCGTGTCGCTGGCCCAGATGGTCGACCCGGAACTGGCGGCGTGGATCGTGGCGGAGGTGAGCTTTCCCAACTCCATGGTGGACTGCATCGTGCCCGCCACCGGCCCCCAAGAGGTTGCCCGGGCGCTGAGCCTTGGCATCGATGATGCGGCCCCGGTGACCCACGAGAACTTTCGCCAATGGGTGATCGAGGATGATTTCTGCGCAGGCCGCCCGGACTGGGATCAGGTCGGTGCGACGTTTACGGATGATGTGCACGCCTATGAGGCGATGAAGATCCGGATGCTGAACGCGGGCCATCAGGTGCTGGCGAATGTGGGCGAGCTGCTGGCGGTGCCGACCATCGCCGCCTGCATGGACGACGCGCAGATCGCCGCGTTCTTTGGCAAGGTCGAGGCGGACGAGATCGTGCCTTATGTCGATGCGGTGCCGGGGATCACGCCACAGGCCTATCTCGGGCTTATCACCCGCCGTTTTTCCAACCCGACGATCCACGACACCACGCGGCGCGTGGCCTTTGACGGATCATCGAGGCATACCGGGTTCGTGCTGCCGATCCTGCGCGATGCGCTGGCGGCGGGCGGGTCGGTGTCGGGGCTGGCGCTGGTCGAGGCGCTGTGGGCGCGGATGTGTGCCGGCACGCGCGAGGATGGTTCGGTGATCGAGGCGAATGACCCCCACTGGGCCGCCTTGACGACGGCGGCACAGGCGGCGCGGTCGGATCCGGCGGCGTGGCTGGCACAGGCGCAGTTCTATGGCAATCTGGCGGACGATCCGGCCTTTGCCGCGGCGTTTGCCGACTGGTTGGCACGTATCTGGGCCGACGGATCGCGCGCAGCGCTGGCGGCCTATCTGAACGGCTAGCTGTACCGCTCCGGCCCTTCCCACTGCACATCGGAATAGCGGTCGCCATGGGCCCAGCCCACGGGCAGTACCGTCTCGATCCGCGCGATGTCGTCGGCGCTGAGCGTGATCTGCGTACCGCTGAGCAGTTCGGCCAGATGGTCGATATTCTTGGTGCCCGGGATCGGCAAGACGTGGTCGCCGCGTGACATCACCCACGCGATGGCCACAGCCGCCGCTGGTACGCCCATGTCTGCGGCAAGCGCGCGAAAGCCGTCAGTCGCGGCGATGTTGGCGCTGTAGTGTGGCTCCATGAAGCGGGGGTTATTCCTGGTGAACGCCATGGACTGACCGTGCGCATAGCTGAACGGCGCATCGGTGAGAAATGCGCGGCCCACGGGTGAAAAGGCCACCAGCGTCACGTCCAGTTCGGCGCAGGTCTGGATCAGGCCCAGTTCGGGCGCGCGGGTCGACAGGGAGTATTCCGACTGCACCGCCGCGATAGGGCATTCGGTGCTGGCGCGCCGCAGGGTGCTGGGCGCGACCTCCGACAGGCCGACGGCGCGGGTCTTGCCGCTGTCGATCAGCCGCTTGAGCGTGCCGGCCAGCGCCTCGGGGGAATGCGCGGCGTCGTAGCGGTGGACATAGAAGAGATTGACATGGTCCAGGCCAAGGCGCTGCAGGCTCGCATCCAGCGACGCCTCCAGATAGTCGGGGTCGTTGTTGAAGCGGCGGTCGGGTTGGCCGGTGATCCCGGCCTTGGTGGCGAGGGTTATGTCGTTGCGCTTGCCCGGATTGGCCTGAAACCAGGCGCCGACGATGGTTTCGGACCGGCCCTGACCGTAGACATTGGCGGTGTCGATATGGGTGACGCCGGCCGCGTGGCAAGCGTCGAGGACCGCATGGCTTTGATCCTGGGTGGCGTCGCCGTAGATGCCGGCAAAGGACATGGCCCCGATGCCGAATTGCGACAAACGCGGCCCATCGGCCCCCAGACGGATCGTTTTCATGGCGGTTCTCCCATCGGTTCTGCGGTGCGCGGCTGAGCAGATCGGTGGGGGAATTTGGTGCCCAGAAGAGGACTCGAACCTCCACGTCCATACGGACACTAGCACCTGAAGCTAGCGCGTCTACCAATTCCGCCATCTGGGCACGGGTTGGTAGAGGGCGTTTAAGCGCAGGGGCGGAGGGTGTCAATCTGATTCCTGACAGTGGCGCGGGTGCGGGTTGCGGGAGCCTCCGGCGGGGATTTTTTTAGGGACAGAGACGGGGAAGGCCCGCGCCAAAATGGCGTCTTGTGCGGGGTTGGCCGTGGCTTTAGATCAAAGGGTGAAACGCGCGCGAAGGAGCATGCACATGTCCAAGCTGGTCACCATCTATGGCGGGTCCGGGTTTGTGGGGCGCTATATCGCCCGGCGCATGGCCAAGGCGGGCTGGCGGGTGCGCGTCGCGGTGCGGCGTCCGAATGAGGCGATTTTCGTCAAACCCTATGGCGTGGTCGGGCAGGTCGAGCCGGTGCTGTGCAACATCCGCGATGATGCGTCGGTGGCGGCCGTGATGCAGGGGGCGGATGCGGTTGTAAACTGTGTCGGAATCCTCGCGCGGCAGGGCAAGAACACGTTCGAGGCCGTGCAGGCCGAAGGTGCGGAGCGCGTGGCGCGCATCGCGGCAGAGCAGGGTGTTGCGCGCATGGTGCAGCTGTCGGCCATTGGTGCGGATGGCGAGAGCGCCAGCGAATACGCCCGCACCAAGGCGCGTGGCGAGGCGGTGGTGCAGGCGCATATGCCGGGTGCGGTGATCCTGCGCCCTTCGATTGTCTTTGGCACCGAAGACCAATTCTTTAACCGGTTTGCGAGCATGTCGCGGCTGGGCCCGCTGCTGCCCGTGGTCGGTGCTGACACGATGTTTCAGCCGGTCTACGTGGATGATGTGGCGCAGGCGGCGGAGTTGGCGTTGACCGGCAGCGTGGCACCCGGCGTCTATGAGCTGGGCGGGCCGGATGTACGTAGTTTTCGCGCGCTGATGCAGACGATGCTGGAGGTGATCCGGCGGCGGCGGGCCATTGTGAACATTCCGTTCTGGGCGGCGAACCTTATGGGCATGGGCTTTGAGCTGGCGAACCGCCTCACGCTGGGTCTGTTTCCGGCGCAGATCACGCGCGATCAAGTGCGGAACCTGAAGGTGGACAATGTGGTAGCCGAGGGCGCGCGTGGCTTTGCCGAGCTGGGGATCGAGCCGACGGCGATGGATGCGGTGTTGCCCGAATACCTGTACCGCTTTCGCCCGTCGGGCCAGTATGACGCGATCAAGGAAAGCGCGAAGAACCTGCGCACCTAGCTGTAGGCCCAGATCAGCAGGCCGATCCCGAGGATCACGCGGTAGACCACGTATGGCGTAAAGCTGATGCTGCGCAGCAGGCGCATCATCAGGACCAGCGCGCCGAGGGCCGCAAGGAACGCAAAGGCGGCGGCGATGCTGGCGTCGCGCATCAGGGCCCAGTTGGCCTGCCCCACCACATCAAGGCTGAGCAACGCGCCGGAGGCGAGGATGACCGGGATCGACATCAGCATGGCGAGCCGGGCGGCATCCTCACGCGCATAGCCAAGCTTGCGGGCGGCGGTGATGGTGATGCCGGACCGGGACGTGCCGGGGATCAGGGCGAGGCATTGGGCGAGGCCCATGACGCCCGCATCGCGCAGCGTCCAGCCATCAGCGCTGCGGTCGGTGCCACCGGTGCGGTCGGCCCAGTAAAGCACGATCCCGAAGAGGAACATCGTCCAGCCGATCACCGCGGCGGAGCGCATCGCCTCGTCGAGGCCGGTGAGTTTGATGGCGAAGCCGACGAGCAGGGCGGGGATTGTCGCGACAATCAGGCAGAGGGCGAGGAATGCGCCACGGGTGTCGACCTTGCCCCGGGCAAGGCGGGTGGCGCCATGGGCGGCGATCCGCACGTCGCGCCAGAAGTAGAGCACCACGGCCAGCAGCGTGCCCACATGCACGGCGACATCGATAGCGAGCCCTTGATCTGGGGTGCCGGCGAGGGCGGGCAACAAGATGAGGTGGCCAGAGGACGAAACGGGCAGGAACTCTGTCACGCCTTGAATCAGCGCTACTATCAGAAGTTGAAAGAGTGTCATACGCTGCGCGCCCTTCTGTGCTATGCTCTCATACAAGCCGCTGATTCTGAACGCAAACGCCACTTATGGGACCGAATCGGACCTAAGTGACGGGAATTTCGTGTGCTTTTCGCCCCGCGGTACGTCAGAAAGCGTAAAGTAGGTCAGCACTGTTGCCTTTTCATCTTGATCTGAATCCTTTAAGTCGCGCGGACCTGACCGTTTTCACGCTGGAGTGATCCATGGCCGAGCAACCGATGCTGAAATTTGTGAATGTCCCGCGCGTCATGCCCGAAAAGCGTGAGGCCGACATACGGCGTGAGGATTTCCGCGAGATTTATGCGGAGTACGCTGACGCCAAGGCCAAGGAGCAGGCGTCGCGCTGTTCGCAATGCGGTGTGCCCTATTGCCAGACGCATTGCCCGCTGCACAACAACATCCCTGATTGGCTCAAACTGACGGCCGAGGGACGGTTGCGGGAGGCCTACGAGGTCAGCCAGGCGACCAATACGTTCCCCGAAATCTGTGGTCGCATCTGCCCGCAAGATCGCCTGTGCGAGGGTAATTGCGTGATTGAACAGTCGGGCCATGGCACCGTCACCATCGGGTCGGTCGAGAAATACATCACCGACACCGCGTGGGAAGAAGGCTGGGTCAAGCCGATCACCCCGGCGCAGGAGCGCCCCGAAAGCGTGGGCATCATCGGTGCCGGCCCCGGTGGCCTTGCGGCGGCGGATGTGCTGCGCCGCGCCGGTGTGCAGGTGACCATTTATGACCGTTATGACCGCGCGGGCGGGCTGCTGACCTATGGCATTCCCGGCTTCAAGCTGGAGAAGGATGTGGTCATGCGCCGCAACGAACAGCTGGAAGCGGGCGGGGTCAACTTTGTCCTCAACTGCGACGTGGACGCCGATATCTTTGCGTCGATCCATGCCGAACATGATGCGGTGATCATCGCGACCGGAGTCTACAAAAGTCGAGAGCTTTCAATGCCTAACGCCGAAGCCGACGGTGTGGTCAAGGCGATTGATTTCCTGACCGCGTCGAACCGCAAAAGCTTTGGCGATGAGGTGCCGGCGTTCGACAGCGGTGCGCTGAATGCCGAGGGCAAGCGTGTGGTGGTCATCGGCGGTGGCGACACGGCGATGGACTGTGTGCGCACCTCGATCCGGCAGGGCGCGACATCTGTCAAATGCCTGTACCGGCGGGACCGGGCTAACATGCCGGGCAGCCAACGCGAGGTGCAGAACGCCGAGGAAGAGGGCGTGATCTTTGACTGGTTGCGTGCACCCAAGGGGTTCACCACCGAGGGTGACAGGGTTGCCGGTGTGATGGTGCAACAGATGCGTCTGGGCCAGCCCGATGCGACGGGCCGTCAGGCGCCCGAGCTGATCGAGGGCGCGGACTATGTGGAGGAGGCCGATCTGGTGATCAAGGCGCTGGGCTTTGAACCCGAAGAGCTGCCGACGCTGTGGGGCCAGTCCGCGCTGGAGGTCACGCGCTGGGGCACGGTGAAGGCCGCGTTCACGACCGGCAAGACGGCGATGGATGGCGTCTATGCGGTGGGCGATATCGTGCGGGGCGCGAGCCTTGTGGTGTGGGCGATCCGGGACGGGCGCGACTGCGCCGAGGCGATCCTGGAGCAGTTCAGCACCGCCGCCATTGCTGCCGAATAACCACGTCACACGGCGTACACAATGTGTGCACAACCTGTGCACCGATGATGTGACGCCTGACTGAAGACCGGGATCGCTTATGTCAGCCATGCTGACGGATATGGGAGAGGGACAATGGAAAAGACCGGAGGATGCCTGTGCGGGGCCGTGCGATTTGTCGCGCGGAACGTGCCGTCGTCCTACGGTGTGTGCCATTGCCCAATGTGCCGCCGCTGGACCGGGTCGGCCCTCGTCGAGGTGAGCGTGGCGACAGATGACATCACCTGGGAGGGCGCGGAGCACATCGCGGTGCGCGCGTTTTCGGAGTGGGCCGAGCGGGCATGGTGCCGTGAGTGCGGCACGGGCCTATGGTTCCGGCAGACGAAACCGGGCGAATGGTTCGGCGCGACCGACCTGCCGCTGGGTATATTCGACGACCCCAATGGTTTCACGCTGAGCCATGAGATTTACGTGGACCATGCGCCCGAAGGGTTCGCGCTGCGCGACTGCGGGCAGAAACGGCTGACGCGTGCCGATGTGCTGGCGCTGAACCCTGATCTGGAGGATGCGCCATGATCCGTGCCGCCGCCTTGATCCTGCTGGCTGCCCCCGCGGCGGCGAGCGAGGCGTTTATCCCGCCCGTCGGCTGCGAGGGCGTCGTGACGGTGCAGTCGCGCGGTTGCGAGGTCGACAATATCTATACCTGCAGCGCGGATGCGCCGGGCGACAGCTGGCGGGTGAGCTTTGATCTCGAAGGCCCCAAATTCATCGGGCGCATCGACGCGGAGACGCAATGGATGGAGAGCATCGACCTGTTCCCGATGCGCCGCCAGGTGATCGAACAGCCCGCTGCCGATCCGGCGAGCCTGTCGGAGCTGCTGGCCACTGGGACAGACGCGTTTGACTTCAACATGCGTAGTGAGGGCGGCGAAGTGACCCGCGTCGTCGGCTTTGACCAACTGACGGGCGAAGAGGTGGTGATTGACGACGAACCGCTGCTGCGCACGCAGTTTTCCGCCCGCTACGAAAACACGATCACTGGCATCAGCCGGATCGAGGGCAACGAGTACATCTCGCCCAAGCTGGGGCGGTTTCTGGCTGGAACCTACCGCTTTACCTCTGCCGACGGGGCGGTGAGCGAGTGGGCCAGTGACCCGATCGAGTTTATCTATCCCGGCGAGCCGGGCTTTTTCTCACGTACACCGCTTTATGAGTGTGAGGCGTCGCTGGCACGTTTCACCCCCATCATCAAAGGAGCCGACCAATGACCAAATATGACGACACTTGGGTCAAGGCCGAGGAAACCAAACGCGCGCGTCTGGCCGAGCATGGCATGTACGGGCACGAGGACGAGCGCGCGAATTGCGGCGTTGGTCTGGTGGTGAACGTGGACGGCACGGCAAGCCGCGCGGTGGTCGAAAACGGGATCAAGGCGCTGAAGGCGATCTGGCACCGGGGGGCTGTGGACGCGGACGGCAAGACGGGCGATGGCGCGGGTATTCACGTGCAGATCCCGGTGCCGTTCTTTTATGACCAGATCGAGCGGACGGGCCACACACCCGACCGGGACAAGCTGATTGCAGTGGGGCAGGTGTTTCTGCCGCGGTCGGATTTCGGCGCGCAGGAGACGTGCCGGACCATCGTGGAAACCGAAGTGCTGCGCATGGGGTATTACATTTACGGCTGGCGGCATGTGCCGGTGCAGATCGCGTGTCTGGGTGAAAAGGCGAACGCGACCCGGCCCGAGATCGAGCAGATCCTGATTTCCAACGTCAAGGGCGTGGATGAAGAGACTTTCGAGCGGGAGCTGTACGTGATCCGCCGCCGGATCGAGAAGGCGGCCGCCGCTGCACAGGTGCCGCAGCTGTATATCGCATCGCTGTCGTGTCGGTCGATCATCTACAAGGGCATGATGCTGGCCGAGCAGGTGGCGGAGTTTTATCCCGACCTGCTGGACGAGCGGTTCGAAAGCGCGTTTGCGATCTATCACCAGCGGTATTCGACCAACACCTTTCCGCAGTGGTGGCTGGCGCAGCCGTTCCGGATGCTGGCCCATAACGGCGAGATCAACACGCTCAAGGGCAACCTGAACTGGATGAAGTCTCACGAGATCCGCATGGCGTCGGGTGCGTTTGGCGACATGGCCGAGGATATCAAGCCGATTGTGGCCAATGGCTCGTCCGACAGCGCCGCGCTGGATGCGGTGTTCGAAGTGTTGGTGCGGGCCGGGCGCAATGCGCCGATGGCCAAGACGATGCTGGTGCCGGAATCGTGGTCCAAGCAGGCGATCGAGCTGCCGCAGGCGTGGCGCGACATGTATTCCTACTGCAACTCGGTGATGGAGCCGTGGGACGGCCCCGCGGCGCTGGCCATGACCGATGGTCGCTGGGTCTGCGCGGGGCTGGACCGGAACGGGCTGCGCCCGATGCGCTATGTGGTGACCGAGGATGGCATGGTCATCGCCGGATCCGAAACGGGCATGGTGCCGCTGGACGAAAGCGGGATCGTGGAAAAGGGCGCGCTGGGTCCAGGGCAGCTGCTGGCCGTGGACATGGCCGATGGCAAGCTGTTCCACGACACGGAGATCAAGGACCGGCTGGCCGCCTCGCAACCCTTTGGCGACTGGGTCGGCAAGATCAAGGACCTCGAGCCTGCGATTGCAGGTGTCACCGAAAAGGTTCTGTTCTCCGGGGCTGAGCTGAAGCGGCGGCAGATCGCGGCGGGCTACACTATCGAAGAGCTGGAACAAATCCTCGCCCCTATGGCCGAGGACGCCAAGGAGGCGCTGGCCTCAATGGGGGATGACACCCCGTCGGCGGTGCTGTCCAAGAAGTACCGCCCACTGTCGCATTTCTTTCGCCAGAACTTTAGCCAGGTGACGAACCCGCCGATCGACAGCTTGCGCGAATACCGGGTGATGAGCCTCAAGACACGGTTCGGCAACCTCAAGAACGTGCTGGACGAAAGCAGCGCACAGACCGAGATCATCACGCTGGACAGTCCGTTCGTGGGCAATGCGCAGTGGGACGAGATCGCGACGCATTTCAACGCTGACCTGATCGAGATCGACTGCACCTTTGCCCCCGGGACCGGCGCGCTGAGCGCAGGGCTGGCCCGGATCAGGGCCGAGGCGGAGGACGCCGTACGGTCGGGCGCGGGGCACATCGTGCTGACCGACCAGCATTCCGGCGCGGACCGTGTTGCGATGCCGATGATCCTGGCCACATCCGCGGTGCACAGCCACCTGACACGCAACGGCCTGCGCACCTTCTGTTCGCTGAACGTGCGGTCGGCGGAGTGCATCGACCCGCATTACTTTGCCGTGCTGATCGGCTGCGGGGCCACGGTCGTGAACGCCTATCTGGCCGAGGATTCGCTGGCCGACCGGATCGACCGTGACCTGCTGGACGGCACCCTGACCGAAGCGGTCGCGCGCTACCGTGCGGCAATTGATGCGGGTCTGCTCAAGATCATGGCGAAGATGGGGATTTCCGTTGTGTCGTCCTATCGCGGCGGTCTGAATTTCGAGGCTGTGGGCCTGTCCCGCGCGATGTGCGCCGAATACTTCCCCGGCATGATTTCCCGTATCTCCGGCATCGGGGTCACGGGCATTCAGTCCAAGGCCGAAGAGGTGCACAATCAGGGCTGGGCCGGCGGTGACGTGCTGCCCATCGGCGGGTTTTACAAGGCCCGCAAGACGGGCGAGACCCACGCCTGGGAAGCGACGTCGATGCACATGATGCAGATGGCCTGCAACCGCGCCTCGTTCGAGATGTGGAAGCAGTACAGTGCCAAGATGCGGTCGGGTCCGCCGATCCACTTGCGCGACCTGCTGGACATCAAACCGCTGGGCAAGCCCGTGCCGCTCGACGAGGTGGAAAGCATCACCTCGATCCGCAAGCGGTTCGTGACGCCCGGCATGTCGCTGGGTGCGCTGAGCCCGGAGGCGCACAAGACGCTGAACGTGGCCATGAACCGCATCGGGGCCAAGTCGGACAGCGGCGAGGGTGGCGAGGACCCCGCGCATTTCCACCCCGAGCCCAATGGCGATAACCCGTCGGCCAAGATCAAGCAGGTCGCGTCGGGACGCTTTGGCGTGACGGCGGAATACCTCAACCAGTGCGAAGAGCTGGAGATCAAGGTGGCGCAGGGCGCCAAGCCCGGCGAAGGCGGGCAGTTGCCGGGGATGAAGGTCACCGACCTGATCGCGCGGCTGCGACACTCGACCAAGGGTGTGACGCTGATCTCACCCCCGCCGCACCACGATATCTACTCCATCGAAGACCTTGCGCAGCTGATCTATGACCTCAAGCAGATCAACCCGCGCTGCAAGGTGACGGTGAAGCTGGTGGCCTCGTCCGGCGTCGGCACGATTGCCGCTGGGGTGGCCAAGGCCAAGGCGGATGTCATCCTGATCTCGGGCCACAACGGGGGCACGGGGGCGTCGCCCGCGACGTCGATCAAATATGCGGGTCTGCCGTGGGAGATGGGCCTGACCGAGGCGCATCAGGTTTTGTCGATGAACAACCTGCGCGACCGGGTGACCCTGCGCACCGATGGCGGCCTGCGCACCGGGCGCGACATTGTCATGGCCGCGATGCTGGGGGCCGAGGAATACGGCATCGGCACAGCTGCCCTGATCGCGATGGGCTGCATCATGGTGCGGCAGTGCCAGTCCAACACCTGCCCCGTGGGCGTGTGCACGCAGGACGAAGACCTGCGCGCCAAGTTCACCGGCAATGCGGACAAGGTGGTGAACCTGATCACCTTCTACGCGCAGGAAGTCCGCGAGTTGCTGGCGTCGATTGGCGCGCGGAGCATGGACGACGTGATCGGGCGGGCGGACCTGCTGGCGCAGGTGTCGCGCGGGTCGGCGCATCTGGATGATCTGGACCTCAACCCGATGTTGATCACCGTCGATGGGGCGGCGGATATCGTCTACAACCGCGACAAGGACCGCAACGCGGTGCCCGACACGCTTGATGCGCAGATCGTGCGCGATGCGGCGCGGTTCCTCGAGGATGGGGAAAAGATGCAGCTGCAATACGCGGTGCAGAACACGCACCGGACGGTTGGTACGCGGACCTCCAGCCATATCGTGCGGCAGTTCGGGATGCGCAATACGCTGCAACCCGATCACCTGACGGTCAAGCTGACCGGCTCGGCGGGCCAGTCGCTGGGCGCCTTTGCGGCGCCGGGGCTGAAGCTGGAAGTGTCCGGGGATGCCAACGACTATGTCGGTAAGGGCCTGTCGGGGGGCACCATCGTGGTGCGCCCGCCGATGGCGTCGCCGCTGAACGCGGCGGACAACGTGATCATCGGGAACACGGTTCTGTACGGGGCGACGGATGGTTACCTGTTTGCCGCCGGGCGCGCGGGCGAGCGGTTTGCGGTGCGCAATTCGGGTGCGAAGGTCGTGGTCGAAGGTTGCGGGTCGAACGGCTGCGAGTACATGACCGGCGGGGTCGCCGTGATCCTGGGCGAGATAGGTGCCAACTTTGGCGCGGGCATGACCGGGGGCATGGCGTATCTGTACGATCCCGAGGGTGATGCGGAGCGGTTGATGAACATGGAAACGCTGGTCACCTGCCCGGTGACGGTGCCCCATTGGCAATCGCAGCTCGAAGAGTTGATCGAGCGGCATCTGGCAGAAACCGGCAGCCGCAAGGCCGCCGATATCCTGCAACATTGGGACATCGAGCAGCGGCATTTCCTGCAGGTCTGCCCGACGGAAATGCTGGTGCACCTGCCCGCGCCACTGACCTTCGAGGAAGGGGCCATTCCGGCCGAGTGACGCTATTTCTCTTCGCGTTGGGCGACCATTTTGGTCGCCTGATCGCGGCTGCCCACATGGGTGTTCTCCGCAAGGATGTCGCTGACACGGCTGGGCATGGTGCCCAGCTTGTGCGCGATGATGTGATCGGCGTTGCCGGACCATTTCAGGATCCAGACCAGCTTGGCGTCCGCAACGCTAAGCACGCGATACTCCGGCGCTATGCCGCCGGGGGGCGTGTGTTGTGTTCCTTCAATCATTTCTCCAGTCTCCGAATTCAGGGCATATGGCTTCGGCTGACGCAGAGTTTACTGCGAATCGCGTGTTTCGCGTGAGCGATTAACGCTTTGATATTGATTAGAGTTTTTCGCGAATCTGGTGAATGAGTTGTTGTGTGTCCCGCTGCACCTAAATGAGGGGTTATGCGGTGGATTTTGTTCAATTTTATTCTGCTGGTGTCGTCGGCGCAGGCCGACACGCCGCGGGTTTTGGCGGTGGGTGACAGCCTGCTGGCGTGGCACAAGTGGACGGATCAGGACATCCCGTCGGTCATGGGGCAGGTCCTTGGCGCTCGGGTGGAGAATGACGCGGTCGCCGGTGCGCGGTTTTCCAATGCCTCGGGTCTGGGCCGGATGCTGGGCTTCGACGTGCGGTCGCAGTACCGCCGGGGGCCGTGGGATATCGTGCTGATGAATGGCGGGGCGAATGACCTGCTCAACGACTGCAACTGCCGTGCCTGTGGGCCGGTGGTCGACGGGCTGATCAATGCGGACCTCGATGGTGAGGTGCCGCGATTTGTGGCGCAGGTGCTGCGCGACGGGGCGGAGGTCGTGTGGATGGGATATTACGCCACGGCGCGGTCGGCACAGTTCGCCGGGTGCCGCCCGTTTCTGGTGGAATACGACGCGCGGATGGCGCGGTTGGCCGCAGTCACACCGGGGCTGACATTCGTCGATGCGGAGGATGCGCTGGACCCGCAAAACCGGGCGCTGTTCGCGGTGGACGGCATCCATCCATCGGCGGAGGGCGCGCTGCGCGTGGGCACCTATCTGGCAAATCGCATCTCGCCCTGAGAACGCCCATTGCCTATAGCTAGGCCATGGCAAAGGCGAGCAGGTCCAAGAGCAAGTCAAAGGCAAAGACCAAGCGGCGGTTTCGACCGATCCGCTGGGTGTTCAAGTGGCTGCTGCGCGGTGTGAGTGTGGCGTTTCTGGTGGCTGTGCTGGCGGTTTTGCTGTGGTCGGTCGTGAACCCGCCAACCACCTGGTACATGATGCAGGAATCGCGCCGTCTGGGTGGCGTGGACCAGGCCTGGGTCCCGATGGAAGAGATTGCGCCGGTCATGGCGCGGGCGGCTGTGGCGGCGGAGGATGCGAATTTCTGCCTGCACTGGGGCCTCGACCTCGACGCCATTCGCACCGCGATCGAAGACGGCGGCAGCCGTGGCGCATCCACGATCAGCCAGCAAGTGGTCAAGAACGTCTACCTCTGGCACGGGCGGTCGTGGCTGCGCAAAGCGATGGAGGCTGGGATGACCCCGCTGGTGGAGGCGCTGTGGTCCAAGCGCCGCATCCTCGAGGTGTACCTGAACATTGCCGAGTTCGACGAAGGGGTGTTCGGCGTGGAAGCGGCGGCGCGCCACTACTTTGGCATCGGTCCCGAGGCGCTGACGCCGACGCAGGCGGCGCGGCTGGCGGCGGTGCTGCCCAACCCCAAGGGTCGGTCGGCGAGCCGCCCGTCGTCCTTTGTCCGCAAGCGGTCGGCAGCCATCCGCGACGGGGCCGCCACGATCCGCGCAGATGGGCGGGCCGCATGTTTCCAGAGTTGAAAATTCGCCCGCGCGGGTGCATGCATGCCTGACGCATTGCTGACCCTGGATTTCTGATGGCGCGCCTGTTCCATGTTCCCCTGTCCCCGTTCTGCCGCAAGGTGCGGCTGAGCCTCGCCGAAAAGAAGGTGGAGGTGGAACTGGTCGAGGAGCGGTACTGGGAAGCCGACCCGGATTTCCTGCGGCGCAATCCGGCAGCCAAGGTGCCGGTGCTGCGGCTCGACGGGATCATGATGAGCGAGAGTGCTGCGATCTGCGAATATATCGAAGAGACGCGCCCCGACCCGCCCCTGCTGCCCAAGGATGCCGGCCAGCGGCTGGAGGTGCGGCGGCTGGTGGGCTGGTTCGACGACAAGTTCCACGACGAGGTGACGTCCAAGCTGCTGTACGAGCGGGTCAACAAGAAGGTGATGGGCAAGGGCTTTCCCGACAGCCGCAATGTCAAGGACGGGGCGAAGGCGATCAAGTATCACCTCGATTACATGACGTGGCTTCTGGATCATCGCCGGTGGCTGGCGGGGGATGTGATGACGCTCGCGGATTTTGCGGCGGCGGCGCATTTGTCGGCGTTGGATTATATCTCGGACGTGGATTGGAACCGCAGCGAGGTGGTCAAGGACTGGTATGCCAAGATCAAGTCGCGCCCCGCGTTTCGGTCGATCCTTGCGGATCAGGTGCCGGGGTTCCCGCCGCCGCGGCATTACAATGACCTGGATTTCTGATTGCAGCGCCGGACTGGGGCTCTGCCCCAGACCCCGTGGTATTTTGGGTCAGAAGAAGACATGGGTCTGAAAGAGCGTGTGATCGCGCGTGCATTGGACGAAGGGTTTGTGGCGGCGCGCGTGTGCCGCCCGGATGCGGTGCCGGAGGTGGCGGCGCGGTTGGCGGCCTTTGTCGAGGCCGGGTATCACGGTCAGATGGGGTGGATGGCCGAGCGGATGCATTGGCGGGGTGATCCCGCGGCGCTTTGGCCGGAGGCGCGGTCGGTCGTGATGCTGGCCGAGAGCTATGCGCCGCAGCATGATCCGCTCGCGGTATTGGATGAGCCTGGCTTGGGGGCTGTGTCGGTCTATGCGCAGGGGCGGGATTATCATGACATCGTCAAGAAGCGGCTGAAGCGACTGGCGCGCTGGATGATTGCCGAAGCCGGTGGCGCGGTGAAGGTGTTCGTGGACACCGCCCCGGTGCCGGAGAAGGCGTTGGGGCAGGCCGCGGGCCTCGGCTGGCAGGGCAAGCACACCAATCTGTTGAGCCGGGATTGGGGCAACTGGGCCTTTTTAGGGTCTGTTTTTACCACGTTGGAGTTGGCGCCGGATGCGCGGGAAGTGGATCATTGCGGGTCTTGTCGGGCGTGCCTGGATGTGTGCCCGACGGATGCGTTCCCGGCGCCCTACCAACTGGATGCGCGGCGGTGCATTTCCTACCTGACGATAGAACACAAGGGGCCGGTGGACGAAGAGTTGCGGGCGTTGATGGGCAACCGCATCTATGGCTGTGACGATTGTCTGGCGGTGTGTCCGTGGAACAAGTTTGCCGTGGCCGCAAGTGACATGCGGTATCTTGGGGCGGTGGGTGCGCCGCCCCTGGCGGAGTTGGCGGCCTTGGACGATGCAGGCTTTCGGGCGCGATTTTCCGGCTCGCCGATCAAGCGGATCGGGCGGGATCGGTTTGTGCGCAACGTTCTTTACGCCATCGGGAATTCCGGCCTGCCCGTGTTGCGCGGGGTGGCGCAGGGTTTGGTGGAGGATGCGGATGCTGCCGTTGCGGATGCGGCGCGGTGGGCTGTCGGGAGGCTGTCGTGAGCATCCTGTTGGGCGTGGACACGGGCGGGACCTATACCGACGCCGTTCTGATGCGGGGCGAAGAGGCCGTGATCGCACGGGCGAAGGCGCTGACCACGCGCGGTGATCTGGCCATTGGCGTGGGCGAGGCGGTGCGGGCCGTGCTGGAGTCCTCCGGCGTGGCGGCGGGTGAGATCGGGCTGGCGTCCCTGTCCACGACGCTGGCCACCAACGCGCTGGTCGAAGGGCAAGGCGGGCGCGCGGCACTGATCTATGTGGGGTTTGACAAGGCTGCCGAGGCGACGCCGGGATTGGCTGAGGCGCTGGGGGACGATCCGGTGTGTGCACTGGCCGGAGGGCACCGGCATGACGGCAGCGCGGCTGCGGCGCTGGACGAAGCGGCGCTGTTGGCCTTTTTAGAGACACATATGCGGGACGTCAGCGGCTTTGCCGTGGCGGCGCAGTTCGCGACGCGCAACCCTGAGCATGAGCGGCGTGTGGCGGACCTGGTGCGTGAGGTCACCGGGCGGCCCGTGTCCGCGTCGCATCAGCTGTCATCCAGACTGGGTGGGCCCAAACGGGCGGTGACCGCGCTGCTGAACGCGCGATTGATCGGGATGATCGATACGCTGATCGGGCGGGCGCAGGATGTGCTGACGGAGCTTGGCATTGCCGCACCTCTCATGGTGGTGCGTGGCGACGGGGCGCTGATGTCGGCGGTACAGGCGCGCGCACGGCCGATCGAGACGATCCTGAGCGGGCCAGCGGCGTCCATCGTGGGCGCGCGGTGGCTGACGGGTGCGGATGATGCGCTGATCAGCGACATCGGTGGCACGACGACGGATGTGGCGATGCTGCGGGCCGGGCGGCCTGCGATTGACCCGATGGGCGCACAGGTGGGGCCGCACCGCACGATGGTGGAGGCGGTGGCGATGCGGACCACGGGCCTTGGCGGTGACAGCGAGGTGCATTTTGTGGCCGACGGGCTGACGGGTGGCGTTACGTTGGGGCCGCGCCGGGTGGTGCCGGTGTCGCTGCTTGCCCGCGAAGCGCCAGAGGTTGTGCTGCCGACGCTGGAGGCGCAGGCGCGCAGCACGCTGCCGGGGGAGAATGACGGGCGGTTTGTGCGTGCGGTGCCCGGCGCGCGGCGCGAGGGGCTGGGCGCGCGCGATGCCGCACTGCTGGAGCGGATTGGCGATGCGGTGCGCCCGCTGGGCGACGTGCTGCGCGCGCGGGTCGATATGGGCGCGCTGCGCCGTCTGGTAGCGCGGGGCGTCGTGCAGGTGTCGGCGCTCACGCCGTCGGATGCGGCGCATGTGCTGGACAAGTTGGAGGCCTGGGATGCGTGGGCGGCGACGCTGGCCTGCGCTCTGTTCGCGCGTCGGCGCACCGGGGCGGGGGAGATGCTGGCGCCGGATGCGCAGGCCATGGCGCGGATCGTCGTGGATCAGTTGACGCACCAGACGGCGGTGGCATTGCTGCAGGCGGGCCTGTCCGAGGACGGCTTGTCGCCCGATCTGGCGGAGCATGTGTTGATGCAACGGGGCCTGTCGCGCCCAGGCGGCGCGGTACGGATAGAGACGGGTCTGGCCGTGCCGGTCGTGGGGCTGGGGGCATCGGCGGCCACATATTACCCGGCAGTGGGTGAGGTGTTGCGTGCGCAGATGATCCTGCCCGACGAGGGTGGCGTGGCCAACGCCATCGGCGCGGTCGTGGGCCGCGTGACGGTCCGCAAGAGCGGTACGGTCACCTCACCGGGCGAAGGGCAGTTCCGTGTGCACCTGCCGGAGGGGCTCGAAAGCTTTGCCGATCAGACAGCCGCCCTTGGCCGGTTGGAGGCCGTGTTGCAGGACGCCGCACAACTGGATGTGCGCGCCGCCGGCGCCGAAGATATCGAGATACGGGTGCATCGCGACATCCGCACCGCACAGGCCGAGACGCGCGAGGTGTTCGTCGAGGCGGTGCTGACGGTTGAGGCGTCAGGCCGGCCCCGGGTGGCTGAACAGGCGAACCCCCTATAGCGCGGGGTGGCGCTGTGCTACCTTGGCGGTGTTTTTACCGACTCATTTCAGAAAATTTTAGAGAAAGGTGGCGACATGCCCCAGATTACCAAGGCGACGGTGCAGAATTTTGGCGCCGCAAACAGCCGGTTGGAATTCCGGATTGTTGTCGAGTTCAACAACGATGCGACCCAGACCGACACCTACAATTTCAACGTCAGCAACAACAAGCACTGCCTCGCCTCGTACCTGGATTCGAACGCGCCGAGTGCGGCGGCCAAGAACACGATTGTGGCGATGTCGGAAACCGATTTCAGCGCCGCGTTCAATCTGTATGCCAAGGAGATGGCGGCCAAGCTGGTGGGCAAGAACAGTGACACGTTCAACCCGTCTGCTGCTGAAAATCGCCTTGTCGTCAGTCGGATCGCCTTTGTCAGCGACCAAGGGCGGCTGGGCGGCGATGTGCACTGTTTTCCGGTGGTGATCGGGCCGGTTCTGACGCCCAAATGTGTTGAGCTGACGCGGGTTCAGCTGAATGATTTCAAGTCGGTGACGAGCTTCCTTTTTGGATATTCGGAAGCAAAGAACGCGAGCGCCAAAGCGGATGCCAAAACAGCGTGGGAACGCAGTGGTGAGTTATTCGAGTCACTGGTCGGTAAGCCAAACGAACTGTTGGACGGAAGTCAGGTCGAAATGATCAAAGCACGTCTGAACAAGAACAAGAGCGTGCTCGACAAGATCAACTCCAAGCAGAGTTACCTTGATCGCGTGGCCAAGGCGGAGCAAGAGGCGCTGGATGCGCGGGTTGGCGGCAGTTCGCAAGCGGGCCCAAGCGGCGCTGGCGCACCGCCGCCATATCGGAGCAATGGCTGAGGGTTATTCCGCCGCGCGTTTGGGCAGCACCCAACCGCGACGGACGAAGTGGCAGGTGTAGCCGTTGGGGATCCGTTCGAGGTAGTCCTGATGTTCAGGCTCCGCCTCCCAGAAATCGCCGACGGGTTCCACTTCGGTCACCACTTTGCCCGGCCAGATGCCGGACGCTTCGACATCCGCGATGGTATCCTCGGCCACCTGCTTTTGCGCCTCGTCCGCGTAGTAGATCGCGGAGCGGTAGCTGAGGCCGCGGTCATTGCCCTGCCGGTTCAGCGTGGTCGGGTCGTGGATCTGAAAAAAGAACTCCAGCAGGTCACGAAAGGTGATCATGCCGGGGTCGTAGATGATCTCGATCCCTTCGGCGTGGGTGCCGTGGTTGCGGTAGGTGGCGTTGGGCACGTCGCCGCCGGTATAGCCGACGCGGGTCGAGATAACGCCGGGGCGTTTGCGGATCAGGTCCTGCATACCCCAAAAGCATCCACCGGCGAGTACTGCACGTTCCTGGCTCATGCCACATCCTCCACTTGATCCAAATAAACGCCGTAACCTTCGGCCTCCATGTCGTCGCGATGCACAAAACGGAGCGAGGCGGAATTTATGCAATAGCGCAGCCCGCCCCGGTCGCGCGGTCCGTCGGGAAAGACATGGCCGAGGTGGCTGTCACCGTGTTTCGAGCGGACTTCGGTGCGGATCATGCCGTGGGTCGCGTCATGGTGTTCGGTGACGTTGTCGATGGGCTTGGTAAACGATGGCCAACCGCACCCGCTTTCGTACTTGTCCGACGAGGCGAACAGCGGTTCGCCCGAGACGATGTCAACGTAGATGCCCGGCTCCTTGTTGGCGAGCAGCTTGCCGGTGCCGGGACGTTCCGTGCCGCTTTGCTGGGTGACGTGAAATTCTTCGGGCGACAGGGTCGCAATCACGTCGGGGTTTTTGAAATAGGTGGTCATGTGGGGACCCTCGCAGTTCGTCAGTGTGTTGTCACTGATATAGGCGCGTGCCTGCCTGCGGGAAGGTCCCTGCGTTGAAATACCGTCAAACGCAAAAATGCCGGGCACTGGCTGTGCCCGACATCGGAATTACCAACCGAACGGGTGTTACCTATTCGGCCGCAACAGCAGTTGTTGTTACGGTGCCGTCATCTGCAACGGCCACAATCACAGTGGCAACGACCACGCCTGCGATCACTGTTGTCGACGTGATCGTGCCTACGGCCAGCGCGCCACCCTGGGCTGATGCGGAGGTTGCGCTGATGCCTGCGACGGACACGGCCAGAGCGGAAGCTGCGATGATCTTTTTCATATCTGCGGTCTCTCAAATAAAGTGCGAATGAACGCTCATTGACGTTGGGCAAGAAATAGCACTGCGGAATGCATACGGCAAGAAGGGTGCATATTCTGTTACTGCTTTTTCAGGATACGTGTGTCCATATAGCCAATTTTTTCGCCAGCCCATTGCCGGGTCTGCCAGACAGTGCCGTCACGCGTATCGACAAAATACTGATTTTCGATGCGGTTACCTCGGCCATCGGTGCAAATTTCACTAAGTGATTCAACAGGGTAGGTTAGTTCAATGATTTCAAGCGTAACCTGCCCGTTGTGTCGCCCGGAACAGTCGAAGTCCTGACGAATGACCCCGTCGGCTGAGGTTTGTATATCGAGGCGCATCGGCCAATTCGTGCCAGACCGTCCTGTGACAAAGGCAATGGAGCCGCGGCGGTCTGTGGATGTGACATCATCGCCGAGGCCGCGGGTCGCCACAATCACTCCCGACCGCAAGGTCAGTTGTGATCCGTCCACGGTTGTCCATGTGTCAAGAGGGCCGAGGTTTGCTTCGGTGCGCGAAATCAGCGGCACAAGGTAGGCCAGCCCATCACGCTCCGGCACCGTCACCTCGAGAGAGGGGACTGTCAGCCCATCGAGCAGAGCGCGGGTCACATTGGGCAGTTCGGGTTCGGGTTGAAACAGGCCCGTTTGCAGTGTCTCGATCACCGTCAGATAACGTCCTGACTGGTTGCGTAACTCGTCGGACCCGCCGGAACAGGCCGCGATCAGCGCCGTCAGCACGAGGGCGGCAGTCAGCCGTGCTTTCATCGTCATCACTCCCATACCCGGCCCCAGTCCTCGCGGAGTGCGCGGGCGTCAGCGTCACGCAGTTGCGGATACAGACGGTTTGGCACAGACAATCGCGCGCCACCATCGCGTTGAATGGGCCGGATCGGGAACGACGCCGATTGCGGTGTCGGCTGGCCGGTCAACCATTCCAGTGGGATGGACACCCGGATGCCCTTGTCGAACGATCCTTCGCCAAACTCTTCGGAGGTGACGTCGGTGAGCGTAAAGAAGCCGCCGACACTCCAGCCGTTCTTGAACGTCCGGTCGACGGAAAATGTCGCGCCATAATCCCCGGCGAGGTAGCGTCCGACATCGACCTGCCCGATATAGCCGCCGCCAAAGTCGTAATAGGCCGACACGTGGCCGGTGAAGATGTCGTAGTCTTGAAACCCGAACCGTTGGTCAAAGTCGCGCTGTCGGGCGTAGTTCGCCTCGATCCCGAGGGCGAGGCGGCTTTCGGGGGGCTGCCACAGCAACTCGGCTGACACGCCGCCGAACATTTGTTCCAGGTAACCGGCTGTGAGGCGGGCGTAGGTATCCTTGCCGGTCTTCCATTGGCGGTTCACATACAGGTTCTCTATCGTAGCGTCGCCTTCCTGGGCGAACAGCGGTGCGCTGGTGCGCACGGCCGGCAGTTGCGAGGGCGAGGTGGCTGTGCCCTCAACATTGCCGATGATGCGCTGCCGCAACTCCCCCGCGATCAGCCAGCCCGGTGCGGGCCGGTATTCTGCCGAAAGGGCAATCCCGGCATCGAGGCGCACCGGCTCATCCACATCGAAAAAGCTGGGGCGGACAAACGGACCGATCGCCCAGCTGAAGCGGGGGTATAATCCATCCGGTACAAACGTATCGGCCTGCGTGTCACGCGGTGCACTATCCAGCGTCGTACGGGCGAGCAGCAGATCGGCGGCGCCGGGCTGGAACTCCAGCTGTTCAAGATCGCTGCGGCGGATTGTGACCTGCGTCACCGGCAGACCGCCTTCCGTCAGAACAATGTCAAAGGTGTCCACCGTGGCGGGCATCGTCGCTGTCAGCAGTCGCGCGGTGCGCCCGATCACGATAGCGTTGTTGGTGAAACGCTCTGAAGTGACGCGCGCCTCGACCCGTGATGTGGACCGCAACGTCAGGCTTTGGAGCCGGATGCCATCCTCGCGCAGGAGCGGGTCAATAGCGGCACCCAGTTGTTCGGTCACGGTGCCTTTGGCCGGGGCCCATGCAGTTGAATAGGCCTCCGGGTTGGCGTTGCGGTCGGGGCGGGTGATCACAGGCCGCGGCCCTGACAGTGTAAAGGCGCGCGGCGGGGTGCTGGGATTGGTCACCAGCTGAGCGTTGACGCCAATCTCGGAGCCGTACAGGTAATATCCGCCGACCCGCAGGAACCGGCTGACCTGATACTCGGCACCAAAGTTAAAGCGGCTCTCGCGTTCGAACACACCGCGCGAGGTCTCGGGCTGATAGGCGTCGCTGGAGTATTCCAGCTTGACCCCGAACTTGTCATTCACCTGCCATTCAATGCCGCCAAAGGGGGCGGCGGGCCCGCGGAACCACTGGTCGGTCGAGGGCGAGCCGCCGGTGTCGCCAGGATCGAATGTCGGGCGGTTGCCGCCGAACGGCGTGCCGATGTCGCCCAGATTGCCCAGACGACCCCAGCCGAGACCGGCGGTGACCTTGACACGCCCGGGCAGGCTGAACGGGCGGTCGAAATTCTTGGTCGCGACGACGTATTCGGAGGCATAGATGCCGGTGCCGGCGAGGTCCTGGAGACCCACGGTGATCGCCGGGCGAATGCGCCCTTCGCGCGTTAGCAGAAACCGCGCGTCAAAGCTGCGGTCGCGGTAGGTTTCGAACCCGTCGGAGTTCCAGTCCTGAATGCTGATATAGCGGAACGTGCCCGAAATGCGGGGCGAGAACTGAAAGGTCGCGTTTGTCCGTGTCTGGCCGCCAAAGCTGGACACGCTCAGCGCCAGCGTACCATCGGGCAGGGTCTCGCCGCTGGGCATGTCGATCAGGCCGGGCACGCCGTAAAAGTTAAGGGTCGACGTCAGTGGCGGTTGCTGGGTGATGGTGTCCGTGCCTTGGGTCAGCGAAAGCGTCGGCGCGGTGGCAAGGGCGAACGCGGCCCCCATCGTCCAGTTCCAGCGGCGTGCAGTATCCGTCACTTTCATGTCCCTTCGTCTTGGGCCGTTTAGACCATGCGGCGCGGAGGTGCACAACGCTGAGTACGCCGGACGGGCGACGCCGTGCCGGAGCGCGGCATTCAGGATACAGGGGTTGCGCGTTCTGCTGCGGCATCGGCATCGGAGGTCGGGCGGCGGTAACCGTCGACCCATCGGGTGACGACAGCGCGGGCCGCTGTATCATCGCTGCTGGCAAGTGCTGCACGCAGTGCGCGCAGGACCGATGCCACCTCGATCTCGCTCAGCCTGTCCTCGACGGTGAAAAAGATCTTGCGGTGGCCGGTGCCGATCAGTGAGCCGCTGAGCGTCAGCTCTTCGGTCATCTTTTCGCCGGGGCGCAGGCCGGTGAACTCGATCTCGATATCGCCGTCGGGGTTTTGCGCGTCGCGCACGGTGTAGCCCGCGCTTTCGATCACCTGCCGGGCCAGCTGTTCGATCCGCACGGGCTTGCCCATGTCCAGCACGAACACCTCGCCGCCCGTGGCCATCGCGCCGGCGCGCAGCACGAGGTGCACGGCCTCCTGCACGGTCATGAAAAAGCGGGACACATCCGGGTGCGTCACGGTCAGCGGACCACCCCGGCGCAGCTGATCCTGAAACAGCGGTACCACCGAACCCGAGGAGCCCAGCACATTGCCGAACCGGACGATGGAAAAGACCAGATTTTTCGGCTTGGCCAGCCGGATCGCGATGTCCTGCACGACCACCTCGGCCAGCCGTTTGGACGCGCCCATGATGTTGGTCGGCCGCACCGCCTTGTCGGACGAGATCAGCACAAACCGTTCGATCCCGGCGGCGGCGGCCTCGGACACCAGCGTGTGAGTGCCCAGCACGTTGTTGGCCAGCCCGGCCAGCGGGTTTTCCTCCACCAGAGGCACGTGTTTGTAGGCGGCGGCGTGCAGGACGACCTGCACCTGATGTTCCTGCAGTGCGCGGCGCACCTGCCGTGGATCGGTGACAGAGCCGAGCAGGGGAACAATCGTGATGCCGCTGCCTTCGGCCATCTGCTTGATTTCCTGATGCACCTGATAGAGCGCCAGCTCGCTCAGCTCATAGAGCACGATCTTGGACGGCGCGCATTCGAGGACCTGACGACACAGTTCCGACCCGATGGAGCCGCCGGCACCGGACACCAGAACCGTCCGCCCGAAATAGGCCGCCGCGTCCGATCCAGGCGCGGTGCTGACCTCGTCACGGTTCAGGAACCGGCTTACATGGATCGGGGTCAGCTTGTTCACCAGCTCTTCCTCGCCGATCAGTTGCGAGAAGGAGGGGAGCGTTTGCACCTCAAGCCCCATCTTTTCCAACCTGCGGGCGATTTGCACCTGCTTGGGCTGGCTTTGCGACGGCATGGCGAGCAGCACGCGGTTGATCTGCTTTTCTGCGACAATTTCGGCGATGCGCACGGGGCTGAGCACGGGCAGGCGCAGCACGAACTGCCCCTGCAACGCCTGATTGTCGTCGACAAAGGCGACCGGTTCGATGAATTCGTGATTGCGCAATGCCGAGACAAGTTGCATGCCCGTGGTCCCGGCCCCGTAGATCAGAACGCGGCACCGGTCTGCACCACTGCGATAGAGCGCGAGAACTAGCTGCAACAGGATCGCCCGGCTGAGCGCGGAGAACACGAAATAGGTGATGCCGAACACGATCTGCGTGCTCAGCGGCAGGGTCGGTTTGATGAGTGTGGTCAGAATGACGGAAAGGAGGGTCAGCAAGGCTGCAAATACTGCCGTCTGTCCGACCGAGCTGGATTCGTAGTCGTTCAGTGTCGTGGAACTGATGCCGAGCCACAGCGACAGACCCGCAGCGGCGGCCATCACGAACGGCAGTTCCGGCAGGTACGTCTGCAAGACGTAAAACGACCCGCCCAACGGATTTTGCAAGGTCAGCGCAAACAGCAGCGAGATGGGCACGAGCAAACAGTCCAGCGCGACAAAGACATTCCGTTTTTGCCGCCGTGACATTGATTTCAGTAGTTCCAGCATTCAGTCCCCTCGCCGGTCCCGTACGGCGCAGCACATGTACCGTTACACAGCATTAAGCATAATTTATAGTTGATTGTTGGATGCGGCCCGACGTCGGCAGAAATCCGTTTGTGCGGTGTCCAAAATACCGGCATCGCGCCGCCTTGTGTTAACCTTTGCCCTTGGGCTTGCGGCGGAACAGGTTGCCAATTGTCTGAAACACAAGGTCAAAATCGTAGCATGTGGTCTGGTGGCGCTGATAGATCAGGTCCAGCCGGGCCTTGCGCGGCACGCAGATGCGGCAATAGACGTCGTCGGTTTCCTCGGGCGTGTTGCAACGGGCCAGCAGCCGATCCTCGTGTTTGTGAAAACGGATCGTGGCAAGGCCGGTCACCCCGGGACGTGATTGCAAGACGCGGGCGTAGATATCGGGGAATCGCTCGACATATTCGCGCAGGGGCGGGCGCGGCCCGACAAAGCTCAGGTCCCCCCTCAGGATGTTCCAGAGCTGCGGAAACTCGTCCAGCCGCTTGGCCCGCAGCCGTGCGCCCATCGGCGTGATGCGCGCCGTCTTGTGCGCGCCGGACACGCCCTGATCGTCATCGACGACTGTCATGGTCCGGAATTTGACAAGGCCAAAGGGGGTGTCGGGCCCCTTCATCCGTTCGGCGACGTAAAAGATCGGCCGCCCCTGTTCGCGCCAGATGCGCCAGATCAGGTACAGGATGACCGGGCCAAGGATCACCACCAGCAGGCTGGCAAAGAACAGGTCAAAGATCCGTTTGCGCCATGTCATGTGCGGCCCGTCAACCCTCTCCATTCCTGCACCATGGCGTGCGCGGTGCTGTCCTGCGGTTGCCAGTCAATGAATGTCGAAAGCAGGGCGGTGTCGAGGGTAACTTTGGCAATTACGCCCGCGTCCGGGGTGCGGGGCGACCAGGCTAGGCCTGCTGCATCCAGCAGCTCCCCCATGGCCAGCGCGCCGGGGGCGGCGACATTCAGAACGGGCGGCAGATCATCCACAGTCGCCAGCGTATGCAACACGCGCACAAGGGTTTGCGGCCCGATATAGCTGCGTTCAGGCGTGCCGCCGCCGGGCAGCACATCGAGGGCAAAGCCCGGTGCCCACCCACCCAGGATCGCGTCGGCCCCGGCCACATTGCCCAGCCGCAGCACCGTGTTGGGGTGACTGTGATCGGCGGCCATCTGCTCCATCCGCAGTTTGGACTGGCCGTAGTCGGTCAGCGGGGCGGGTGCGGTCGCCTCATCCAGCAGGCCGGACTGGCGGCCGTAGACCGCTGCGGACGACATCAGGAAAACACGGCCACATTGCGCCGCCGCTGCCGCGTCGAGCGTCAGTTGCGCCAGCGTTGCGTTCAGCGACATGGGCCTGTCGGCGCCGTGTGTGACGCCTGCCAGACACAGCACCGCCCGCGCCCCGCGCAGGGCGGCAACCAGTGCAGTCCGGTCAAGGATATCGGCGCTGTGCCGCGTATGCTGCACCACGTCGCCCGGCCACGCCGGTGCCAGCAAGCGGCCCAGCCTGCCCACGGCACCCAGCACGACAAGCGGTGCGCTCATGGCAGGGCGATCTGCTTGTCAGCAGGCACCAGCGCGTTGATCTGGCGCAGATGCTCGGGCAGGCAGACGCTCTGAAAGTCGTAGCTGTCGATCACGTGTTGCCGCGCGGCAGGGCCCAGATGCGCGTAGTCGCGCGGGCGCTTCAGCACATCCACCACCTGCGCCGCAATCGCCTCTGCGTCGAAAAAGTCGACGAGCATCCCGGTCTCGCCATGTGTCATCGCCTCGCGCACCGGAGGCACGTCACTGGCCACGATGGTGGCCCCCATGGACATTGATTCCAGCAATGACCAGCTGAGCACGAACGGCATGGTCAGATAGATGTGGCAGCTGCTGATCTGGATGATCTGCTGGTAGCTTTCGTAGGGCACCTGCCCCAGAAAATGCAGCCGGTCCCAATCCAGCAGATGGCCCACCTCTTTCTCCATCTCGCCGCGCAGGCCGCCGGGATGTTTGGACTTGCCACCGTAGGACGCGTCATTGCCGCCGATCACGATCACCCGCGCGTTGGGCCGCGCCTTTTGGATATGCGGCAGGGCGCGCATGAACATGTGATAGCCGCGCGTCGTCTCGAGGTTGCGGGCCATGTAGGTCACGATCTCGTCCTTGCGGGTCAGAGGGCGACCGATCCGGCCCAGATTCACCTTGGCCTTGGGGTTTGGCACCAGCTTGTCGGTGCGGATGCCGTCGTGACAGACGTAGATCTTGTCGTGAAAGCTGTCGGGAAAGCGGTTGCGCTGCCACAGGGTCGGACTGTGGCCCAGCGTCACCTGTTCGATATTGAACAGCGGCACGACATTGTGGCCCTGCATCAGGTAGGGCGCGTGATCGCTGGCCGGTGCGGCGGGGTCGAACCCGACCGGGCCACCGTGCACCGAATAGAAGTACTCAAAAAAGCCGATGCTTGGCGTGTCGGGCAACACCTCACGAAGAAAGCTCATCTCGCCCCAGCCCACATGCCCGATCACGATGTCGGGGACAAACCCGCCCGCGACCAGTTCCTGCACGGCCTTGGCGGCGGCAAAGCCGTTACCTGCGGCGTTTTCCCACGTCTTCGACAGGCCATAGGCGTCATCGGCGGCTTTGTGGTGGGTCTTGTACTGAACGGTGCGGACCCCGGCGAATTTGGGCGGCTTGGCGCGCTGCGTCAGGAACACGATCTCGTGCTGGTCGGTGGCCGCCAGCCATTGCACCAGCTCGCGATACTGGCCGGGCATGTTCTGGTGGATGAACAGCAGCTTCATCAGGCGGCCAGCGCGGTGTCCAGCAGGGCGCGGACGCGGCGGGCATAGGGCTCGTTTTCGAGCCGGGCGATTTCCGCGCCGCGCTTCATCACCAGCAGGGTCGAGCGGCGCTTGACCTTAAGGCGTTGGGTCAGCTGCGATTGCCCGAACGTGTCCCAGTCGATGTCGACAAAGCCAAGGCGCTGGTAGGCCGGGTTGTCGGCAATGGCATCGGCGATCAGGTCCGCCTTGATCTGGCAGGTGAGGGACCATGTGGCGCGGTAATTGAAGATCACGACGCGGTCATCTTCGCGCAGGTCGCGCCACAGGGCGGGTGTGAACACCTCGGCGGGGTAGGCCTGTGCGCCTAGGGGCAGGGTGGCGGCGGCAGCAGCGAAAATAAAGGTACGGCGGTGCATATGCGTGCTTTGGAACGGGTTAAATCCGGCGCAGGATATGGCCGGGGCGGTCAGGCGCAAGGGGCCGGGCTCAGGTTTTGGCCTGTCGTGACACTTGTACCGCAAGAATGCCCGCCGCGATGATCGCTACGCCCGTGATGTCCAGCGGCCCCAATCGTTCGCCCAGGATAAGTGCGGCGATGGCGACCCCGAAAAACGGGTTGAGAAAGTGGAACGTAGCCGCCTTGGTCGCACCGATCCGTTCGACCAGCGCGAACCAGATGAACGTCGCCAGCAGCCCGGGCACAAAGATCGTATAGGTGAAGGCCGCGACAAAGGCAGGCGTGACGGTGACGGCAATGGTTTCCGTCAGGGCCGACGCGAGGCCAAGCACGATGGCGCCCACGAACATCTGCAACCCCACCACCATCATCAGGTTCCCGCCCGACGACATGGTGCGCATCATCAGCGTCGCGACGGTGAGCGCCACGGCAGCGATGACGCAAAGTGCCACGCCATAGCCGTCCACCCCGCTGCCCAGCCGCGTCCACATGATCAGCATCACGCCCCCGATGCCGAGGATCAGCCCGATGATCCCCAGCGCGGGCAGCCTGTCGCGGAACACAAGCCAGCCTGCCGCCGCCACCATCAGCGGCATGGTCGATGCGATGATCGAGGCCAGCGATGCCTCCACCGTTTGCATCGCGTAAAAGTTCAGACCCAGGTAAATCGCGTTTTGGCACAGGCCAAAGACCAGCGTCGCGCGCCACTGGTCCCGCGTCAGTCGCCAGCTTTGCCCCAGCGCCCAGGCGATGGCGACCCCGATGCATCCCGCAATCGCAAACCGTACCGCCGAGGCGGCAAAGGGCGGCGCGTGCGCGACGATGATGCGGGCAGAGGAAAAGGCGGACGACCAGATCAGCGCAAAGGTCAGCCCCATCGCGATGGCGCGAATATCCATGACTGTCCCTTGGCCGTTTCCCGGCCGACCGTCCTGCAAATCATGCGCGGGTGCAACCCTCGTGGGCAGGCGTGCTGAATTGCGTTGCACCGGCTTGGGCACAGCCTCCGGCAGGTGCGGATGTCATGGAACCTTCGCATGAAAGGGCGCGGCTTTGATGTACTGTCGTGGCCGAAAAAATGGGGAAAGGAGTCACCATGTTGAAGTATCTTGCACTTTACGGCGGCCTCGCCTTGTCTACGGCTGCCATGTCAGCGCAGGCCGCCACGTTCACGACCGAGTTCTGGGATTTGGAGGTCGCGCAGCCTGGGAGCGATGAGTTCGGGTCATTTTCCGATCCGTTCGACTTTCAGACCGACGTCCTTGATGTGACGGAGACGCCGCCAGACCTTGTGTTCGAGGTCAGCCTGCTGGACTTTCCGAATTCCACGTTAAGCCCTACTGCGGACACGATTGCGACTGTCGGAGCTTTCAACCCGTCAGGCCTGCGCGAGGAAACGGCGCGGCTGAACGAATTTCTCGGGTCGGAGGCGGGGTCGGTCGACAGCGATGACGACAACCCGATTTTCGTTGCTGGTTCGATTTTCCGCTTCACCGGGTTGGTTGAGGTGAACGAAGGTCTGAACACTTTTGCAATAGGGTCCGATGACGGATTTCAACTGTCGCTGGGTGGTGTTGTCCAGCCAGACAGCGCGACCGAGCCGCGCGGCTTCGGCACGACAGAGATCGCTTACTTAAGCCCGATGGCTGGGCTCACTGGGTTTGAGCTGATTTATTTTGATGCTCAAGTGACCGGTGCAGGTTTGTTCGTGACAAAGGAGGGTGAACTGTTGGAACCATCGGCGATTCCACTGCCCGCCGGGGCACTTCTGCTACTCAGCGGATTGCTCGGCGCCGGACTGCTGGCGCGGCGCCGGTCCTAGGGACGCAAGCCAAGGGCCGCGCGTCATGCGGCCCTCGGCCTCCTCCTGCAAAACGGCATGATCACGGCTCTGTTTGATGCAAGTGATCTTGGGTGTCGCCACATTGCACCTGTCGCCACCCCGGGAGGATTCGATGACACTCAGCCGCCGCCAGTTTGCCGGGCTCGCCATGGCCGGGGTCGCAACGCCCACCGCCGTCCTCGCCCAGGAGCGCGATATGCTGGAGGTGCACCGCGCCCCGCTCTTTGCGCCGACCTCCGAATATTTCGACGCGCTTGCGTTTATCCGCGACCGGCGGAACCCTGACATGGCGGCGGGGCTGATCCAGTCCCTGCGCTTTGCCCGCGACCGGCAGTTCGCCATTGCCGAGACGCTGCAGGCGATCACCGGCGAGGCGCATGGTGTCGACTGGTTCAAATGGATGCTGTGGCAGGAAAACACGCCCGAGGTTGTGCCGCACCCCGCGTTCATCCCCTTCAAGCGCGAAGTGCTGCTGCGCGTCGACGACAATTTCGACAACTTCCTGCGGCTCGAACACCTCGCCCGCGACCGGATGAAGATCCGGCTGGAAGAGATCACATGGGGTGGCGTGGTCAAGGACGGCATCCCGTCGCTCGACAACCCCGACCTGCTGAGTGTGGCGCAGGCGGATTACCTGCGCGGCGACGATCTGGTCTTCGGCGTGTCGATCAACGGTGACGCGCGGGCCTATCCGCTGCGCATCATGGGCTGGCACGAGATGTTCAATGATGTGATCGGCGGCGTTCCCCTCGCGCTGGCCTATTGCACGCTGTGCGGCTCGGGCATCCTGTTCGAGACGGACATCGGACGGGGCGATCCATTGGTCTTTGGCTCATCCGGGTTCCTGTACCGATCCAACAAGCTGATGTTTGACCGGGGCACGGACAGTCTGTGGAATCAGTACACCGGCAAGCCGGTGGTGGGCCCGCTGGTCGACAGCGGTATCGCCCTGCAACAGCGCCCGGTCGTGATCACCACATGGGACAGCTGGAAAGGCTCTAACCCGGGGACAAAGGTGCTGTCGCTCGAGACGGGGCACCGGCGCGACTATGGCTCGGGCGTGGTCTACAGCGACTACTTTTCCTCGCCCGATCTGATGTTCCCGGTGCTGGTCGATCAGCAGGACCATAAGCAAAAGGACTACATCTTTACCATCCGGCAGTTCGGGGCCGCGCGGGCCTGGCCGCTCAAGGCGTTCGAAAGCCGCGGTCTGGTCAATGACGGGATCGCGGACACGCCGCTGGTGCTGCTCGGCGATGCCGACAAACGCGCGGTGCGTGCCTATCAACGGGGGCAGCGCAGCTTTGCCCCCGAGGGCGGCAAGCTCAAGGATCAGGACGGCACTCTCTGGACCGTGACCGAAGAGGCGCTGATCGGCCCCGACGGCACCCAGTTGCCGCGCGTGGCTGGCCATATCAGCTACTGGTTCGCGTGGGACAACTACATGGGTGACGCAGCCACGGTGTTCGACGGCTGAACGAAAAAGGGCCGCCCGAGATGGACGGCCCGTTCAATTGCATCCGTGGCGGAGGTTAGCCGTTCACGCTGTCTTTCAGGGCTTTTGCGATGGTCATCTTGACCACCTTGTCGGCCTCTTTCTTGAACTGTTCGCCGGTGGCGGGGTTGCGCACCATACGCTCGGGGCGCTCGCGGCAATAGATCTTGCCGACGCCCGGCAGGGTCACGGCACCGCCGCCCGACACTTCCTTGGTGATCAGGCCGCAGATCGCGTCCAGCGCGGCGCTTGCGGATTTCTTGTCTGTCCCCATGTCTTCGGCCAGAGCGGCGACGAGTTGGGTTTTGGTCATTGGTTTTGCCATTTTACTGGTCTCCTTCGTCTGCCCGATGTCTTGGGCCTCTGTCCCGCTTTGTAACGGAATGTTGTGTCAAAACACAACGAATAGTGGCGTGGCGCAAGTGAAAAACGGCTGTTTTTAGCGTTTTTCAGCCTGTTTTGCCCCTGTCAGAGGAATGCAGTCTCGTCAAACGACCGCAATTTCCGGCTGTGGATGCGTTCCAGCGGCATGTCGCGGAGCTGTTCCATGGCCCGAATTCCGATCATCAGATGCCGTGCCACCTGCGTTTTGTAGAAGTCCGAGGCCATGCCCGGCAGCTTCAATTCACCGTGCAGCGGCTTGTCGGACACGCACAGCAACGTGCCGTAGGGCACCCGGAACCGGTAGCCATTGGCGGCGATTGTGGCGCTTTCCATGTCCAGCGCGATGGCGCGGGACTGGCTGAGGCGCTGCACCGGCCCGTGCTGGTCGCGCAGTTCCCAGTTGCGGTCATCATAGCTGGCCACCGTGCCGGTCCGCATGATCCGCTTGAGCTCGTAGCCTTCGAGCTCGGTGACCTGCGCCACCGCCTCTTCCAACGCGATCTGGATCTCCGCCAGCGCCGGGATCGGCACCCAGGGCGGGAGGTCGTTGTCCAGCACGTTGTCCTCGCGCAGATATCCGTGCGCCAGGACAAAGTCACCAAGCGCCTGGCTATTCCGCAGCCCGGCGCAGTGCCCGACCATCAGCCAGGCGTGTGGGCGCAGCACGGCGATGTGGTCGGTCGCCGTTTTGGCGTTGGACGGACCCACGCCGATATTGACCAGCGTGATGCCCGACCCGTCCGCCCGCTTGAGGTGGTAGGTCGGCATTTGCGGCATCTTGGCCACCTGCGCCAGCTCCTGGTCGCCCGTCGTGATCATCGCGTTCCCGGTCGACACAAAGGCGGTGTAGCCGCTGTCGGGATCGTCCAGCTGCGTGCGGGCATAGGCCTCGAACTCGGAGACGTAGAACTGGTAGTTGGTGAACAGCACGTGGTTCTGGAAATGGTCCGCGTCCGTAGCGGTGTAGTGTGACAGCCGCGCCAGCGAATAGTCGATGCGCTGCGCTGTGAATGGGGCCAGCGGGCCGATCCCGTCGGCGGGCTCATGCACGCCATTGGCAATGTCGTCATTCGTGGTCGACAGGTCCGGCACGTCGAACACATCGCGCAAGGGAAAGCTCGCCGCGCCCTGTTGCGGCACGGTAATGTGGGGGTCATTGGCCACGGCAAAGTGAACGGGCATTGGCGTGTCGGAATAGCCAATCTCGACCGGCTGGCCGTGGTTGGTGATCAGGAGGCCGATCTGCTGGGTGAGGTAGCTGGCAAAGAGGTCCGGGCGCGTAACAGTCGTCGCATAAGTACCGGGGGCAGAGACGTGGCCAAAGCTCAGCCGCGTGTCGACCTGCGCGTAGCTGGTCGTGGTAAACCGGATCTCGGGGTAATAGGCGCGCACGCGCCCTTCGGGTGCGCCGTCGCGAATGGCGGCGATGAACTGCTGGCAGAGGAAATCGGACGCCTCCGCATACAGCTCCCGCAGATGCGCGACAGCGGCGGCGGGGTCATGGAATTCCTGATGTGAGCGGTGCGTGAGGCTTTTCATTTCATGTCTCTAATACAGGGATAAATTCGAATGTGCGCACATCGACAAGACCAAGGTCGGAGATGCGCAATTCGGGGATAACGACGAGAGCGAGCAGCGAGTGCTGCATGTAGGCATTGTTGAGCGTGCAGCCGCAAGCCTCCATCGCTTCGCCGAGTTGCTGGGCCTTGGCGGCGACTTCGGCGGCGGGGCTGTCGGACATGAGGCCCGCGATGGGCAATTCGACAAGCGCCAGTTCGGCGCCATCCTTGAACAGTGTCACGCCCCCGCCCACCTCGGCCAGCCTGTTTGCGGCCAGCGCCATCTGGTCGCGGTCGGTGCCCACGACGATCATGTGGTGGCTGTCATGCGCAACGGTGGAAGCCATGGCCATGCGGCCCTCATAGCCGAACCCCGAAACCAGCGCGTTGGTCACGCCGCCCGTGGCGCGGTGCCGTTCGACCAGCGCGATCTGGCAGGTGTCGCCGTGGCTTTCCACCTTGCCGTCATTCACCGGCATGTCACGTTTCAGCGCCTTCGTTGGGGCCGCGTTTTCCACAACACCGATGACGTTGGCGGTGACGGAGTTTGCGCCCTCGGGGGCCGCAATCTCGAAATCCGCGGCGGTCTTGTCGGTGCCCATATGGACCGTCTGCCGCGCATGTGCGGGCCAGTCGAGATGGGGGCAATCTACGGTCAATTTGCCGTTCACAGAGACTGTTTTGCCGCGCGCGATGACAAGCTCGATGGGCAGCGTCCTCAGGTCTGACGTCAGGATCACATCCGCCCGCCGTCCCGGCGTGAGGGAGCCGACCTCTCGTTCCAGCCCGAAATGCGTGGCCGTGTTGATCGTCGCCATTTGCAGCGCCACCAGCGGGTCACAGCCGCAATCGATAGCGTGCCGCACCACTCGGTTCATGTGACCATCGTTGACCAGCGTACCCGAGTGGCAGTCGTCCGTGCACAGGATCATGTTGCGAGGGTCCAGCCCACGCTCCGTGATTGCAGTGATCTGCATTTCCACGTCGTACCACGCGGACCCCAGCCGGATCATGGACCGCATCCCCTGCCGCATCCGCGCCACGGCATCCGCCTCGCAGGTGCCCTCGTGATCATCGGCGGGGCCACCGGCCACGTAGGCCGCAAAATCAGACCCTAAATCAGGCGAGGCATAGTGCCCGCCCACCGTTTTGCCCGCCCGTTGCGTCGCCGCGACCTCTGCCAACATCTGGGGATCGGCGGCGGCCATACCGGGAAAGTTCATCATTTCGCCCAGCCCGATGATACCGGGCCAGTGCATGGCTTGGGCCACATCCTCGGCGCTGATCTCGAACCCTGTTGTCTCCATCCCCGGTGCGGACGGCGCGCAGGACGGCATCTGTGTCCAGATGTTCACCGGCTGCATCAGCGCCTCGTCATGCATCAGGCGCACCCCTTCGAGGCCCAGCACATTGGCGATCTCGTGGGGGTCGGTGAACATCGTCGTGGTGCCATGCGGGATCACGGCCGCGGCAAATTCCGCAGGGGTCAGCATGCCGCTCTCGATATGCATGTGCCCGTCGCACAGGCCGGGGATCATGTACCGCCCATCGGCCTCGATCACCTCCGTCTCCGGTCCGATCTGCGCGTTGGCGTCGGGGATCACGCAGGCGATGCGCCCATGCCGGATCGCGATGTCATGGCCCGGCAGCGCCTCGCGCGTGTGCACGTTCACCCAGACCCCGCCACGGATGACGGTATCGGCAGGACTGCGGCCCGCAGCAACGTTCACAAGGTCAGGGGCGACATCTGGCCACGAAGGAAAGGCCGTCGGGAAAAGGTCATGTTCCATGTCCCAAATGATCAAGTTTCGCAGGGACGTGCAAGGGGGTGACCAGTCTTGTCGCGAAACTGTCACCCATTCCGCCGACTTGACGGGCGCGCACAGATCACCAAGGCTGACCTTATGGATTATGGTAAAGTGGATGCAGACAGCTTTGGCCGGAGCCTTCGGGGCCTCGGGCTCAACCTGCTTGTGCGCGATGTTTTTGTCGAGGTCGCCTTTTTAGAGGCTGTTTTCGAGATGTCAGCCTATCAGCCGACGGCGGATTTTGCGATCATGACGTATGGGGATCAGGTGTTTCAGCTGCATAGCGACGGGACGTATGGTGCGCACCCGCTGCTCGGCATGTTGCCCGAAAATCCGCCACGCGGCGCGGGGATCGAGATCCACCTCTACGACACCGACCCGGATGAGGCGGTCGCACGCGCCGAGGCGCTGGGGGCCGTGATCCTCGCTTCGCCGCTCGACAAGCCCCATGGCCTGCGCGAGGCATATATCCTTGATGACAACGGCTATGTCTGGGTGCCGTCGCGCGCAAAGGACGATAAGGGTTAAGTCGCTTGTGGGACAGCTTTTGGAGTTGATCGACGCGGGGTCATCGGAGCAGGGTTAGGCAAACATGACGGAGCGCCCCATGACCATCACCCAGATTCGCCTGAACATGGATCACTGGCAGGAACGTGTGGACCTTGCGGCAGCCTTCCGCTGGACCGTGCGGCTGAACATGCACGAGGCGGTGGCCAACCATTTCTCTCTCGCCATCAGCGACGACGGCACGCAGTTCCTGATGAACCCCAACCAGATGCATTTTTCCCGGATCAAGGCGTCTGACCTGATCGTGGTTGATGCGAATGACCCTGCCAGCATGGAAGGGCCAGACGCGCCGGACCCCACCGCCTGGGGTCTGCACGGCGGCATGCACCGGCACTGCGGCCATGCGCGCTGCGCGATGCATGTGCATTCGCCCTATGCCACGGCGCTGGCCGCATTGGCCGACAGTAGGCTGCCCACGGTGGATCAGAACGGGGCGATGTTCTTTGACCGGGTGGTGGTGGACGACAGCTATGGCGGGCTGGCGTTCGAAGAGGAAGGCGCGCGCTGTGCGCAACTCTTTGACGATCCGAAGAAAAAGGTGATGGTGATGGGCAATCACGGCATCATGGTCATCGGCCAGACGGTCGCCGAAACCTTTAACCGGATGTTCTATTTCGAACGGGCCTGCCAGACCTATATGCTGGCGTTGCAAACGGGCAAGCCGTTGCGCATTATTCCGGACGAGATCGCCGCCAAGACGGCGCAGGAGATCGAAGACTACCCCGAACAGGACGAACGTCACCTGGCCGAACTCAAGGCCATTCTGGATGAGGAAGGGTCGACCTATGCCAGCTGACACCGAGGCGCGCGAGGCGCAGCGCTGGAACCACCGCCCGCCTACGCCGCTGGCGCAGAACCCGTTGTTTCAATGGCCACCCAAGCCGGTCGCGATCTTCAAATGGTACGCGGCTTTCTGGTTGGAGGCGTCGACAACCACCCTGTGCTTTGTCCTCGCCCTGATTGCGTATTTCGTCATTTTGCCCCCGTTAGAGACGATGCAGAGCCTCGAATGGGGCTGGGTCGTGCGTGTGTGGCTGGCCAATCTGGTGCCACAATGTCTGATCGCGGGCACGCTGCACTATTGGCTGATCACGCGCAAAGCGCAGGGTGACGCGACCAAGTTCGACCCGCGCGATCAGGTCAGCGACAACGGCACCTTCACCTTTCGCAACCAGCTTTATGACAACATGTTCTGGCACATCGCGAGCGGCATCACCTTGTGGAGCGTGGCGCAGGTGCTGGTATTCTGGGCCATGGCGAACGGGTATGCGCCGACGTTCTTTTTCCCGGAAAACCCGGTGTGGTTTGTAGCGTTCTTTGTGCTGCTCCCGATCTGGAGCAGCTTTCATTTCTACTGGATTCACAGGGCGTTACACTGGCCGCCGCTCTATAAACTGGCGCACAGCCTGCATCACCGGAACGTCAATGTCGGGCCCTGGTCGGGTATCTCGATGCATCCGGTCGAGCATGTGATGTTCTACACCAATTTCGCGATCCATCTGGTAGTGCCGAGCCATCCGCTGCATGTGCTGTTTCACGGTTATGTGCAGTCGACGCACCCGGTGTTCTCGCATTCCGGCTTCGAAAAGCTGGTGGTCAACGACAGCCCGCAATTGCGGATGGGCGTGTATTTTCACCAGCTGCACCACCGCTATTTCGAGTGCAATTACGGCACGGTCGAGATGCCCTGGGACCGCTGGTTTGGCAGCTACCACGACGGCACAGGCCGCGCGACCGAAGAGGCCCGGGCGCGCAAGACGCAGATGTATACGTGACCCCGCCCGACCGCGCGGTTCGTCGATGCGCCGCGCAACGGTCAGGCGTGTGGCCTGAGAAAACGGCCGGTTGGGGTGCGTCACAGCCCGTGCACTGTGTGTGCACAACCTGTGCACCGGAAATATGACTTTTGGGCTGATGCGGGGTCGTCACGGACCGAACGGATTGATGCCTTAACGAGTTTTGACCGGCGGTTGTGCGGGACGGAGCCGTCGTTCGACTTATCAGTCCAGATGTCCGGTTTTTCGAGAAACGCCGTATGGTTTCGTCATTTGCGTATGACCGGTTTCCGGAGATCAGAGCGCAGACTGTCCGTTGCTCAGCAACCCCTGTGCAGTTCGATAGATCTCTTCAACAATGTCGGCTGCAGGCATCACGTCACGCACCAAGGCGACGCCCTGACCAGACCATAGCGACATCGCCTCAACGTCACCCGATGTCCCGGGCAGTGGTGTGTAACTCTGATACCTGACAACGGGATCACCATTGGGACGTCGCCCAATCTGCTCCCCTTCTTTTGGCCGATTTCCGGGTGCGGGTCGCCCTGTGTCCAACCAAACCCGGGACGTCGAGTTGGACAGGGCTCGATGCGGCGCGTCAGGCCAACTCACATCGTACAGATCATGCGCCCACTGCGTGTCAGCTTCTGAAGCCTGCAAAATTCGGTGTCGATAGACCTCGTGGATTGTCGCCTCGGAACTGGCCAGAAATCGTGTCCCGACCCAGACGCCTGATGCGCCGAGCATTATGGCGGCCGCCATACCGCGCCCGTCTGCGATGCCACCTGCGGCAATAACCGGGACTTTAACCGCATCAACGACCGCGGGGACGAGGGCCAATGTAGACACCTGGCCCCAAACGTGCCCCCCGGCTTCCCATCCCTGTGCGACAATGACGTCAGCGCCTCCGTCAGCCGCGATCCGCGCTTCTTCTGCAGTCCCTACACTTGATAAAACGGTCAAACCGCCCGCTTTCGCCCGATCTATTGCCGACGGCTCCATACCCCAAAACAACGACACGCCATGCACGTCCTTGGCAATGCACATGTCCAACTGTTCTTCATACGGGAATGACAGGTTCAGATTGACCGCAAAATTTCGATCCGTCAGGTCTCGAAGCGCGTCTATGCCGGTCCCGACCTGTTCCTTTGGTTTTCCCCAAAGTGGAATGACACCATACCCACCTGCATTGCACACGGCCGCCACCAGTTCCGGCCCCGCTGCGCCTGCCATCGGGGCCGACAGGATCGGTTTCTGAGCATTTAAAAGGTCCAACAGGCCCATTTTTGAAATTCTCGGAAGATTTCCTTGCTACTGAAGGATCAATGACTGGCCTTGTCAATTGATCAAGGGCGGACGTTCCTGCAAACCGCAGCATCGGGCAGATTAGGCTCTCCCTGGACGTTTGGCGTCTTGGCCTGCCTTCAGGGTGCGAACTGGTTCCTGCGCAGGGGCAAAGAGCCATTGGGCGGATCGGGTGACCTCATCCGCCCACGCGGAAAGCGACCAGCAGGGCGCGGTCCCTGGCGTACGGGCCTGAGGCGGTGGGGCCGTAGATCGCGACTTCGGTCAGGGACAGATCCTCGATTTGCGGCTCTAATGCAGCCATTTTGGCCTCGAACCCGGCGGCGGCGTAGTGCTGGGCGTTGACCGAAATCACGACCCACGCGCGGGGGCGCAGAACCTCCAGCATTCGGTCGATCCCGTCGGGGCCGACATGCCCTGTCGTGAAGGTTCCCGAACTGACCGCGCCCTGATAGGGGCGGGCGGGCACGGGCAGGCCCTCCAGCAGGTTGGCGGCAAAGAGGTCGCGATAGACGTCCTTGGCCGCAGCCACCCCGAGCATCTCGGGCGAGATGTCGGTGCCGTCGATGGGCGTGATCCCGCGCGCGGCAAGTGCGGCGCCGCACAGCCCCGTCCCGGCGCCAACGTCCAGCACCGGGCCAAACCCGCCGATCAGGGTAAAGTGGCGCGCCACCTGTTCGTGCAGGATATAGTCACTGTTTCGGGCGAAATCGGTGTCATAACTGTCCGCCCAGTCACGGTAGAGCGCAACTGAATCGTCGGGGGTGCGCAGCGCGTAGGCGCGGCTCAGAGACGGATCATCGGACATATCTCCATTAGCGCGCTTGCCTGGGGGCTTGTCCAGAGCGGTGCAAAAGGTCACCTATGCAGCATGACGGACACTCTTTTCTCCTTTGGTCACGGGTATTCGGCGCGGGCCTTGACGCGGTTGCTGTTGCCGCAGGGCTGGTCGGTCACGGGTACGACGCGGTCTGCGGACAAGGCGGCGGCACTGGCGCAGTCGGGCGTGACGCCAGTGATCTTTCCCGGTGGGCCGATTGATCTGGAGGGGGTCACGCATCTGCTGATCTCTGCCGGGCCGGATGCGGAGGGTGACCCGGTGCTGCGCGCGGTGGGTGATCAGATCGCGGCCCTCGCGCGCCAGTTCGAATGGGTCGGCTATCTGTCGACCACGGGTGTTTATGGCGACCATCAGGGCGCCTGGGTGGATGAGGGTACGCCACTGACACCATCCACACGGCGCGGCCAATGGCGCAAGGAGGCGGAGGCCGCGTGGGCCGCCATTCCGGACCTGCCGCTGCATATCTTTCGCCTTGCCGGTATCTACGGGCCGGGGCGCGGTCCCTTTGCCAAGGTGCGGGCGGGCACGGCCCGGCGGGTGATCAAGGACGGGCAGGTGTTTTCGCGCATCCATGTCGAGGATATCGCGCAGGTGCTGGCCGCCTCTATCGGGCGGCCCAATCCGGGTGCTGCCTACAACGTGTGCGACAATGACCCGGCCCCGCCGCAGGATGTGATCGGCCACGCGGCGGAATTGCTGGGCCTGCCGCTGCCGCCGGCCGAGCCTTTTGAGGACGCAGAGATGACGCCGATGGCGCGCAGCTTTTACGCCGAAAGCAAGAAGGTGCGGAACGACCGGATCAAGGATGAGCTGGGCGTGACGCTGCGCTATCCGTCTTACCGCGAGGGGCTGGCCGCCTTGCTGGCAGCGGAGCGGTGAGTGACGCCAAGCTGACGCTGCTTCTGGACCGGCTCGAGGCGGCGGGGTCCGGGGACAGTGTCACGGTTCAGGATATCCTGGACGCGGCCGGGGATCGGTCGATCATGCCGGTGGTGCTGGCCATTGCGCTGGTGCTGGTGTCGCCGCTGTCGGGCATTCCGGGCCTGCCGACACTGTCGGCCATCGTGATCCTGCTGGTGATGGGCCAGGCGCTGTTTCGGCGTCGGCACCTGTGGTTGCCGGGTGTCTTGCGCAACCGTCGCATCGGGCGGGACCGCTATGTGCAGGCGATCCAATGGATGCGTCGGCCCGCGGCGTGGATCGACCGCCATTCGCAGCCGCGCTTGCGCATCCTGACCGTCGGGCCGCTGCGCTGGTTGACCTTGCTGGTGTGCATGTGTGTGCCGATGGTCTGGCCGTTCCTGGAACTGCTGCCCTTTGTGACGTCGTTCGGGGCAGGGGCGCTGGCGCTGATGACGTTTGGCCTGTTCACGCGCGACGGGCTTTATGTGCTGGCGGGGTATATTGTGGTGGGCGGTATGGCGGGCACCGCGCTGTGGCTGCTTCAGGCCGGGACCTGAGGGCGCCAGAGGCGCATCAGCACCGCCCCGATGACGCCAAAGACGATGAGCAGCACCAGCGCCGTGCCCGCGTTGAACGCATAAAAGCCGACCCGCTCTGACCACTCCATCGAGTTGAGGAAGGGGTAGGGCAAGCCGCTGGTCACCGACCCGGTGGGCCTTGTGTTAAATCGCTGCACGAACAGCTCTGCCCAGGCGACATAGGCCCCGATGATCAGCAGGAGTGGCAGCACACCCCGCCATACGCGGCGGAACACACGCCCGATGAACAGCGCGTCGATGATCTGCAGGGCGGGGCCAAGGGCGTGCAGGTAGTATTCCAGCCACCAGATGATCGGATTGCCGCCATTCACGAGGCCGGGGTCGGTCAGGTAGAGCCGCCAGTACAGAAACACGACCATCACGTTCAGAACGGCTGCGCACATCGCGGTCACCTGATGCGGTCGCGTGATGCGGTGTTCGCTGAGCGCGAGCATGCGGGACGCGGCGTAGAACGACAGGAACAGCGCCCAGATCGTCAGATAGCGGAACGGTCCGCCGGGGCCTCCCCACGCGCCGGCAAAGAGCTGATGCAGGCAGTAACCTGCGGCCAGCAGAAACACGATCCAGCGATAGATCAGGACGGGGCGGGCGTGGATATCCATGGCACGACCCTGACTCGGGTGCGCCGGGCAAGGCAAGCCTCAGGCGCGGGCTTCGTCCAGTGACGTTACGCCAAGCACGCCCAGCACCTTAGCCTCGATCTGATCGGCGTTCATGCCTGCAACGGCGTACATGTCCGCGGGGCTGGCCTGATCGATAAAGATGTCGGGCAGCACCATGGAGCGGTATTTGAGGCCGCTGTCGAACACGCCTTCTTCGGCGAGGAGTTGTGCGACGTGGCTGCCAAAACCGCCAATCGCGCCTTCCTCGACGGTGATCAGGGCGTCGTGGTTGGCGACCAGTTGCAGGATCAGGTCACGGTCCAGCGGCTTGGCAAAGCGGGCGTCGGCAATTGTCGGGTCGATCCCCTTGGCGCGCAAGTTCTCGGCGGCCTTTTCAACCTCTGCCAGACGCGTGCCAAAGCTGAGCAGCGCGACGCCGTTGCCCTCGTGGATCATGCGACCCTTGCCGATCTCGATCGGCGTGCCCTGTTCGGGCATGTCGACGCCCGTCCCTTCGCCCCGGGGAAAGCGGAACGCAATGGGGCCGTCATCGTGAGTGGCGGCGGTGGCGATCATGTGCACCAGTTCTGCCTCGTCCGCGGCGGCCATGACGGTAAAGCCGGGCAGGTTGGCGAGGTAAGCGACGTCGAAGGCCCCGGCATGCGTCGCGCCATCCGCCCCCACAAGGCCCGCGCGGTCGATGGCAAAGCGGACCGGCAGGCGCTGGATCGCCACGTCGTGCACCACCTGATCATAGCCGCGCTGCAGGAAGGTGGAATAGATCGCGCAAAACGGCTTCATCCCGCCGGCAGCGAGGGCGGCGGAGAATGTCACGCCATGCTGTTCGGCGATGCCCACATCAAAGCACCGGCTCGGGTAGCGTTCTGCAAAGAGGTTGAGGCCGGTGCCGTCGGGCATCGCGGCGGTCACGGCACAGACCTTGTCGTCCCGCTCTGCCTGCTTGATCAGGGATTGCGCGAATACCTTGGTGTAGCTGGGCGCGTTGCTGGGTGCTTTCTTCTGCTCGCCGGTGACCACGTCGAACTTGGCCACGCCGTGGCCTTTGTCGCGGGCGGTTTCGGCGGGGGCGTAGCCTTTGCCCTTTTTGGTCAACACATGGATTAGGACGGGGCCTGTGGCGCGGTCGTGCACCGTGCGCAGGACCGGCAGCAGCTGGCCCATATCGTGCCCGTCGATGGGGCCGAGGTAACTGAACCCCAGCTCTTCGAACAAGGTGCCGCCGACGGTCATGCCCTTGAGCATTTCCTTGGCCCGCTTTGCCCCCTCGCGGAAGGGTTCGGGCAACAGGCTGACGGCCCCCTTGGCCGCTTCCTTGAGGTCCTGGAACGGGGCCTGGGCATAGAGGCTGGACAGGTAGGACGACATGGCGCCCACGGGGGGTGCGATGCTCATCTCGTTGTCGTTCAGGATTACGAACAGGCGTTTTTTCAAGTGGCCCGCGTTGTTCATCGCCTCATAGGCCATGCCCGCGCTCATCGCGCCGTCGCCGATCACGGCAACCGCATCGCCCGACCCTTCGGGCGGGTTGCCGCCCAGATCATGGGCCACGGCAAAGCCGAGAGCGGCGGAGATGGAGGTGGACGAATGCGCGGCACCAAAGGGGTCATAGGGCGACTCGGACCGTTTGGTGAACCCGCTCAGCCCGTCCTTTTGGCGCAGGGTGCGGATGCGGTCGCGGCGTTCGGTGAGGATCTTGTGCGGGTAGCACTGGTGGCCCACGTCCCACACCAGCTTGTCGCGCGGGGTGTCGAAGACGGCGTGCAGCGCCACCGTCAGTTCCACCACGCCGAGGCCCGCACCCAGATGCCCGCCGGTGACGGAGACGGCCGATACCGTTTCGGCACGGACCTCATCGGCCACTTGGCGGAGTTGCGCATCGCTCAGGTGCTTGAGGTCGGCGGGGCGCTGGATGGTGTCCAGCAGCGGGGTCTTGGGACGGTCAGTCATCACAGTCTCTAGTTCCGGCGGGCCACGACAAAGCGGGCAGTGTCCCGCAATATGTCGGCGTCCGATCCATACATACTTAAGGCGTCGCAGGCTGCGGTCACCAGGGTATCTGCGCGGCGTTTCGCCTCGTCCAGCCCCAAAAGCGAAACAAACGTGGCCTTTCCGGCGGCATCGTCCTTGCCGGTGGCCTTGCCCATGGTTTCGACGTCCGAGGTGACATCCAGGATATCGTCGGCGATCTGGAAGGCGAAGCCAAGCGCGCGGGCGTAGACGTGTAACGGTGTTGGGTCGGCCCCTGCCATGATCGGCCCCGCGGTCGCCGACCATTCAATCAGCGCGCCGGTCTTGCCGCGTTGCAGGGCGACGATCTGCGGGTAGGTCAGTGGAACCTCAGCGCTTTCGGCGGCGATATCGAGGGCCTGGCCCAGCACCATGCCGCGTGCGCCAGCAGCGTCGGCCAGGGTCCGGGCCAGATCACCGCGCGCCGCCCCCACGTCAGGGTGGGCCGCCAGCTCAAAGGCAAGGGCCTGCAGCGCATCTCCCGCCAGCACGGCTGTCGCCTCGTCCCATTTGACGTGCACGGTGGGTTCCCCCCGGCGCAGGTCGTCATCGTCCATGCAAGGCAAATCGTCGTGGACGAGGGAATAGGCGTGCATGGCCTCGATGCCCGTGGCGGGCCAAATCGCCACGTTTGGATCAATCCCGTGCAGCCGCGCGCTTTCCAGTACCATGAACCCGCGCAGTCGTTTGCCACCATGCGTGGCATGGGCCATCGCTTGGACGACTGGCACTTGCTCGTGGCTGCCTAGCACCATGTCGAACTGCGCCTGAATGGCGGCAGCCGCGTCCGTCAGTCGGGTGCGAAACATTCAGAGGCCTTCGACAGGCTTCAGTCCGGTGGGGTTGCCGTCCGCATCGGTGGTGATCGCGGCGACCTTTTCCTCGGCCTCGCGCAGCTTGGTCTCGCAGCGTTTCTTGAGCAGTGCGCCGCGTTCATAGAGGCTGATGGAATCGTCCAGCGCCACATCGCCCCGCTCCAGCTGGCCCAGCACCTGTTCCAGTTCGGCCATCGCTTCTTCGAAGCTCATCTCGTCTACAGGGCGGTCAGTCATGTGGTGGCCTTTATCAGCGATTGGACGTGGGCGCGGGCACATTGCGCCAGCGCTGGCAGATCATAACCGCCTTCCAGCACCGACACCACCCGACCCTCGCAGAGGGTTTGTGCAGTTTCGGTGAGCATGTCGGTCAGCTGGGTGTAGGTGTCCACGGCCCAGTTCAGTTGCGCCAGCGGGTCGTCCTGATGGGCGTCGAACCCGGCAGAGATCAGGATCAGCTGGGGGCTGTGCTTGATCAGCGCGGGGATGACCTGACGTTCGTATTCCGCAATGGCGTGCGCCCCGTCGGTGCCGGGGGCGAGGGGTATGTTCAGGACGGTGCCATGGGGGCCACGGTCCGACGCGTGGCCGGTGCCGGGCCAGAGCGGCATCTGTTGCGAGGTGACGACCAGCGCGCGCGGGTCGCCCTGCAGCAGGGCTTGTGTACCGTTGCCGTGGTGGACGTCGAAATCGACGACCGCGATGCGATCCAGCCCGTGGTGATCCAGCGCATGTTTGGCGGCAATGGCGACGTTGCCAAAGATGCAGAAGCCCATGGGCAGAGACTGTTCTGCGTGATGGCCGGGCGGGCGCATGGCGACGAAGGCGTTCCGGGCCTCACCGCTCAGCACCATGTCGACGGCTTTGACCGCGCCACCTGCCCCGCGCCAGACGGCGCCTTCGGACGTGGGCGACAGGAAAGTTTCGGCATCGGTGTCCCGGTCGAGGCCCGAAAAGCCGTCGCTGGGTATTTTGGAGCGCACAAAGTCGATGTAGTCCTGCGGGTGGCACCGCGCGATGTCGGCGTCGTTGGCCAGCGGCGGGTCGATGCGCAGCAGGTCGAGGTCCTCGAGCGCGCGCTGGATATAGGCCAGCCGCGCCACCTGTTCGGGCATGCCCGGGGGCGTGACGTGCAAGAGGCCGTCGGCGTGGGTGAGGAGGGCTGTGGTCATTGGTTTCTCGGTTGGATGGCGGGGTGAACCCCGCCCTACATCTTTGCTTGAGCTGTCAGTCCGGTGCCAGCATATACCCCGCGCCGCGCACCGTTTGCAGGTAGCGCGGCTGTTTGGGGTTCACTTCGATCTTGCGCCGCAGCCTGGTGATCTGCACATCCACCGCGCGTTCCTGCGCCTGTCCGCGGTCTCTCCCGAGATCTTCGACCAGTTGTGCGCGGGTGATGGCCTCGCCGGGTTTGGCGGAGAACAGCTTCATCAGCTGCATCTCGGTCGCGGTCAGACGCACGAGGTCCTCGCCCTGCCACATCTCGCCCCGCTCCATGTCGTAGCGGATGGGGCCGAGGGTCAGGATCTTGGGCTGCGCCTCCTCCGGGGCGGTGTCGGGCACACGGCGCAGAATGGCATTGATGCGCAGCAGTAGTTCCTTGGGCTCGAACGGCTTGGGCAGATAGTCGTCGGCACCCGCCTCCAGCCCTTCGATCCGGGCGTCGGTTTCGCCCTTGGCGGTGAGCAGCAGGATCGGGGTCGCCAGCGTCTCGCGCAGGGACCGGCACAGGCTCAGCCCGTCCTCGCCCGGCATCATCACATCCAGGACGATCATGTCGAAATCCAGACCCGACAGCACCCGGCGCGCATGCGCCGCATCACGCGCCGCCGTCACGAGAAAACCGTTGCGCACCAGAAACTTCTGCAACAGGGACCGAATGCGTTCATCGTCGTCGACAATCAGGAGGTGGGTGTCAAAGTCCATTATGCGCCGCTTTCCTTCAGCCTTGTGTAGGTGCGTTGCATCTCGGTGTCCATCATCGCCTCCAGCACCGTGCGGAACCCTGCCACGGCGTCGGGGCCCGCATCGCGAAAGGCGGCGCGCATACGGGCGCGTTGCGCGTCCGACAGCTGCTGTTCCAGGGCCTGACCATCTTCGGTAAGGAACAGGTGCCGCTCGCGTTTGTCGGTCTTGCCCACATGGCTTTGCACCAGCCCGTCCTCAATCAGGGTGCGCAGCACGCGGTTGAGCGACTGTTTGGTCACGCCGAGGATGTTGAGCAGGTTGTTGACCGTGGTGCCCGGCGCGCGGTTGATAAAGTGGATCGCCCGGTGGTGGGCGCGCCCGTATGCCATGTCCGACAGGATGCGGTCCGGATCGGCGGTAAAGCCGCGATAGGCAAAGAACATCGCCTCGATCCCCTGCCGCAACTGTTCGTCCGTGAGATACAGCAGGTTCTCCCCGCTGCCCGGCCGTCCATCCGCCATGTCACTGTCACCTTGCTGATCGTTTTGACGTCAGTTTATGTCAGCCTTGTTGACATTCCAAGAGCGAAGCGATATCGAATCGCAGGTTTTGCGCAACTTTATGACCGTTTCGGACTTAAGCGCGCAATTATTGCAAATCGGGAGGCTGGCATGGCTGGGTATGATGATCTTGACGGCAAAATCTGGATGGACGGCCAGCTGGTCGATTGGCGCAGTGCAAACGTCCACATCCTGACCCACGCGATGCATTATGCCAGCTCAGTCTTTGAGGGTGAGCGGGCGTATAACGGCAGGATTTTCCTGAGCCGTGCGCACTCGGAGCGCCTGCATTTTTCCGCGAGCGAGCTGGATTTTCAGATCCCCTACACGGTCGACGAGATCGAGGCGGCGAAACAGCAGGTGCTGACGGCCAACGGTCTGACCGACGCCTATGTGCGCGCCGTGGCGTGGCGTGGCGCGGGCGAAGACATGGGCGTCGCGTCGGCGCGCAACCCGGTGCATCTGGCCATCGCGGCCTGGGAATGGGGCAGCTACTATGGCGACGCCAAGATGAAGGGCGCCAAGATCGACATCGCCAAATGGAAGCGCCCCTCGCCCGAGACGGCCCCGGTGCACGCCAAGGCGGCAGGGCTCTACATGATTTGCACGACGTCCAAACACGCCGCCGAGGCCAAGGGCTGCTCGGACGCGCTGTTCATGGATTACCGTGGTTATGTGGCCGAATGCACAGGCGCCAACATCTTTTTCGTCAAGGACGGTGAGGTGCACACGCCCAAAGCGGACGTGTTCCTGAACGGGCTGACGCGCCAGACGGTGATCAGCCGCTTGCAGGACAAGCAGATCAAGGTGCACGAGCGGATCATCATGCCTGACGAGTTGGAAGGGTTCGAGCAGTGCTGGCTGACTGGGACTGCGGCAGAGGTGACCCCGGTGGGGCAGATTGGTGATTATAGCTTTGAGGTGGGCGCGATGTGCCGTGAGGTGTCGGAGGATTACGAGGCGTTGGTGCGGGCGTAAGCCTGCCTGTTGAGCAGCCCGAAAGGGGATTCACAGTGGACGTGGATTGTGCGACCCTCGCGGCGTGCCGATCGTGAGCCGCTTGGAGGTTGCCAGATGAAACGCAGTTTTTCCGTGAAGGCGATTTGGGACGAAGTTGATCAGCTCTGGATGTCCGAAAGCGACATCAGGGGGCTGCATATCGAAGCGGCGTCTCTGGAAGAGTTCTATGATCTGGTCAACGAATTTGCGTCCGAATTGATCGTAACCAACCATTACTCCGACGTGGAGATGGTCGGCAAAACGATGCGAGACATGATCCCTGCCGTTGTCGTCTCACATACCGAAAAGCCCGACCACGCGGCCTGAATGTGGCTGATTTTTACCGTCAGGTTTGCCAGCTTCTTCGCAATGCGGGCTACGTGCAGATACCTGGCGGAAAGGGCAGCCATCAAAAATGGTACAACGCGGAGCGGGACAGTCTGCTGATCGTGCCTTACAACTTGAAAAAGCGTCACACGGCGAACGGCATCATAAAAGATGCGGGTTTGAAGAAGAAATTCTGATCACCCCTTCGGATCCGTCACCGACCGCACGCGTCGCCGTTCCATGCCCAGCTGCCGTTCGCGCCAGATGATCAGCACGCCGCCTGCGACGACGAGGGCCGCGCCGATGACCATTGTCCATGTCGGCACCTCATTAAAGATCACGTAGCCGATGGTGGCGGCAAAGATCAGGGACGCGTAGTCGAACGGGGCCAGCATGGAGGCCGCGCCAAAGCGGTAGCTGGAGGTGACGAGGATCTGCGCGATGCCGCCGATCAGGCCCGCGCCGATCAGCAGGCTCAGGTCCACCGCGTTAGGGACAACCCAGCCGAAGGGGACGCTGAGCAGGCTCAACAGCGTCGCGGTGAGGGAGAAGTAAAAGACGATGGCCGCAGTGTGTTCCGTCTGGACCAGCGTGCGGACGTGGATCTGGACAAACGCGCGCAGGATCGACGCGCCCAGCACCATCAGCGCGCCCATGCTGGCGGCGGTTGTCAGCACGGATGCGTCAACGCCCAGCCGGGGCCACAGGACGATCGTTACGCCGACCAGCCCCAGCGCGACCGCGCTGATGCGGACCAGCCGGATACGCTCGCCCAGCATGATGGCGGCGAGGATCACGGTAAAGATCGGGGTGGCGTAGCCGATGGCGGTGACTTCGGGCAGGGGCAGGAGGCCGAGGCCCGCAAAGGTCAGCGCCATGGCGGAGGTGCCGAACAGGCCGCGCCACACATGGCCCATGAAGTTTTGCGGGATCAGCGCCTCGCGCAGTTCACCGCGTTGCCAGACCCAGGCCAGGATCACCGGCATGGCAAAGAGCGAACGGAAGAAGACAGCCTGGCCTGCCGGGACATCCTCGGTCGCGGCCTTGATCATCGCGGCCATGACCATGAACAGAAACACCGCCACCAGCTTGAGCGTGATGGCGGCGGTTGGTCTGTTCGAGATCGCGGGGCTATCCATCCCCGTGATCCATGGCGGCTAACGTTGCCAATGGCAAGCATCAGCCCAGTGTGGCGACGCCAAGCGGTACGCTGAATTTCTCGCACCAGATGTAGACTTCGTTGTATTGCGACACATCCACGCCAGCGGGCACGGTAAAGGATTGCGCGCCGGTCAGATTGCCGAGAACGCCTGCGTCGGTGTTGCCGTCATAAAAGCCGTCCTTGCCCAGACCCACGCGCGGGTCGGGCGCGCCGTCGAGGCTGAAGTCGTCACCAAGGATGATGGTGTGGCTGCCGTCTGCGTTGGCCACGACCTCGACGGTGCCGGTGGTGATGTGGTCCGACGCGCCGGTGAACGTGCCGGAGGACAACGGTTCGGCATGGGCTGCGATGCCGGCGAGGCCGAGGGCGGCGGTCAGGACGGCGGCGAGAGCGATGGGGAGGAGCTTGAGCATGATCTGGGTTCCTGTTGTGGACTGACTGGTTCCGTACTCAGGACCTACAATAAGGAACCAATCAGTTCAAAACACGATGCCGTGAGTTCTGGACTATTCAGTTCCGAACATCTATATCCCGATCACGAAACGGAGAACAGCACATGGCCCGCCCCAGATCATTCGATACCGACATCGCAATCGAAAAGGCGATGCACGTCTTTTGGACCCATGGGTACGAAGGCGCGTCACTGCCGGACCTGCTTGACGGGATGGGTCTGACCCGCGGAAGTCTTTACAAAGCGTTTACGGATAAGAAGACGCTTTTTCTCAAAGTGCTCGATCATTACGAATCAAAGGCCGTGCAGGCGGGTGTTGCGTTGCTGACGAACCCGGAGATTCCCAACGGCGCGGACCGTATCCGCACGATGTTTACAAGTGCTTACCAGGCCGTGACGCAGGGGGATCAGCGGGGCTGTCTGCTGTGCACTGCGGCAGCGGGTCCGAGCGCCTATGATGCCGAGATTGCCGCCGCTGTGGAAAACGGATTGTCCGAGTTGCGGGACGGCATGGCCGTTGCGCTCGAATCCTCCCCCGCGCATGTCGATATGGACGCCGAGGGTCGCCGTATCCTCGCCGATATGCTGATCGCGCAATATGTCGGCCTGCGCACGATGGCGCGGGCGCGGGTTGCGGATGACACGCTCCGGAATGCGGTGCGCAGTGTGGGCGTGATGCTGGCCTAGCCGATCGGGCCGCGCTGGCCGCCGGTCTGAGCGCGGTCGAGCAGCAGGTGATCGAGGATCACACAGGCCATCATCGCCTCGCCCACCGGCACCGCACGAATACCGACGCACGGATCGTGGCGGCCCTTGGTGATGATCTCGGCGGGTTCGCCGGCCTTGGTGATCGTCTGGCGGGTTTGCAGGATGGACGAGGTCGGCTTGACCGCAAAGCGGACGACGACATCCTGCCCGGTAGAAATCCCGCCAAGGATACCGCCCGCATGATTGGACGAATATTCCGGCCCGTCGGCGCCCATGGTGATCTCGTCGGCGTTCAGCTCACCGGTGAGCATGGCGGCGGACATGCCTTCGCCGATCTCGACGCCCTTGACGGCATTGATGCTCATCATCGCGGCGGCCAGATCGGTGTCGAGCTTGGCATAGATCGGCGCGCCGAGGCCGGGGGGGACATTGCGCGCGACCACTTCGATCACCGCGCCGACGCTGCTGCCGGATTTGCGCAGGCCGTCGAGGTAGCCGGCCCATGTCTCTGCCGCTTGGGCGTCGGGCACCCAGAACGGGTTTTCGTCGATCTGGCCCCAGTCGAAATTGTCACGGTCAATCTTGTGTGCGCCCATGCGGGTCATGTAGCCCTTGATCTCGATCCCGGGGACAAGGTGGTCGAGGGCGGCGCGGGCGATGCCGCTGGCCGCAACCCGCGCCGCCGTTTCCCGCGCCGAAGACCGCCCGCCGCCGCGATAGTCGCGGATGCCGTATTTCTGCCAATAGGTGATGTCGGCATGGCCGGGGCGGAATTTCTCGGCGATGTCGCCGTAATCCTTGGAGCGTTGATCGGTGTTTTCGATCATCAGCTGGATGGGCGTGCCGGTAGTGACGCCTTCGAACACGCCGGACAGGATACGCACCTCGTCCGCTTCGCGCCGTTGGGTGGTGTATTTGTTCTGCCCCGGTTTGCGCCTGTCGAGCCAGTGCTGGATCATGCCTTCGTCGATGGGCACGCCGGGTGGGCAGCCGTCGATGGTCGCGCCCAAAGCAGGCCCGTGGCTTTCGCCCCAGGTGGTGACGCGGAAGAGATGTCCGAATGTGTTGAATGACATGGCCCGGCTCCGGAATTGGCTCCGGCAGGGAATACGCGGCGGTTTGGGCGATGCCAAGGGGGCATTGGAACGGGTTGTGCTGAGGCCCCGGCGCACAATCAAGGCCGCAGGCCGCCGCGCCAGCGCCGATCCGCCGCGGCTTCGCGGCTTGCCCTCACCACATCGCCCGCCTATACCTGACCGCACCTCGGGGTGCTGGCGACAGCTGAGATGCCATGATGGCGAACCCGTTGAACCTGAACCGGTTAACACCGGCGGAGGGAAGGTTTGGATCATCCCAAGACCCTTATCCCGCCGCCTTCCTTATTGGAGGACGCGATGAAATACACTCTGACACTGGCCGCCGCTTTGACGGCAACCACGGCACTGGCCGATACACCCGTTCTGACGGTCTATGCGGGCGATTACTTTACCTCGGAATGGGGCCCCGGCCCGATCATCGAGGCGGAGTTCGAAAAGATCTGCGATTGCGATCTGGAATGGTCCACGGGCGATCTGCTGCCCCGCCTGCTGCTCGAAGGGGAGCGGACCAAGGCTGACGTGGTCATTGGCCTGACCTCTGACGTGACAGCGCGGGCGCGGGCGACGGATCTGTTTGCGCCGCACGGGCAGGATAACAGCGCGCTGACACTGCCCATCGACTGGACCGACGACACGTTCCTGCCGTTCAACTACGGCCACACGGCGTTCATCTACAACGAGACGCTGATGGACGCGCCGCCTGCCAGCTTTGACGATCTGCTGGCCCTGCCCGATGACGTGAAGCTGGTTATTCAGGACCCGCGCACCTCGATCTCTGGCCTCGCGCTGGTGCTGTGGGTGCAGGCCGTCTATGGCGACCGTTCTGCCGAAGTGTGGGAGGCGCTGTCGGACAATATCCTGACCGTGACCAAGGATTGGTCGGCGTCCTATGGCCTGTTCACCGATGGCGAGGCGGACATGGTGCTGAGCTACACCACCTCGCCCGCCTACCACATGTTCGCCGAAGAGGACTTTACCAAAAAGGCGGCGATTTTCCCCGAAGGGCATTATTTCATGGTTGAAACGGTGGCCAAGATTGCAGGCACGGATCAGCCCGAACTGGCGGATCGGTTTCTGGCCTACGTGATGTCGCGCGATTTCCAGACGATCATTCCGACCGCCAACTGGTCGCTGCCGTCGGCACTGCCGCAGGCGGACTGGCCCGAGGGGTGGTCGCAATTGCCGCTGCCGGAAAAGGTGCTGTTCTACTCCGAAACCGAGGCGGCAGACCTGCAGGCAAGCGCGATCGAGACATGGCGCGCAGCGCTCAGCCAGTAAGCGCCACACCCGGCATCGTCGCAGCGATTGTCATCGTTGCGGCGGTGCTGGCGGCATTCCTGGCCATCGGCAGCCGGGTGGAGGGCACGACGGGCCTGCGCGCCGCCGAATGGCAGGCGGTGCGGTTCACGCTGGTGCAGGCGTTTTTCTCGGCGCTGATCTCGGTGTTGCTGGCGGTGCCGGTGGCGCGCGCATTGGCGCGGCGGAGGGTGCCGGGGCACGCGCTGCTGGTGACGCTGCTGGGCGCGCCGTTCATCCTGCCGGTGATCGTCGCGGTCATGGGGCTGTTGGCGATCTTTGGTCGGAACGGGTGGCTGAATGTCGGGCTGGGTGCGGTGGGCTTGCCCGAGGTGTCGATCTATGGCGCGCACGGGGTCGTGCTGGCGCATGTGTTCTTTAACATGCCGTTGGCGACACGGCTGATCCTGCAAGGCTGGCAGGCCATTCCGGCGGAACAGTTTCGCCTGACCGCGCAGCTTGGCCTGCGCAGCGGGGCGGTGTTTCGGGCGCTGGAGTGGCCGATGCTGCGGCAGGTGGTGCCGGGTGCGTTTGCGCTGATCTTTGTGATTTGTCTGACGAGCTTTGCGGTTGCCTTGACGCTGGGCGGCGGGCCGCGTGCGACGACCATCGAGTTGGCGATTTTCCAGGCGTTCCGGTTTGACTTTGACCTTGGGCGCGCGGCTGTTTTGAGCCTGCTGCAGCTGGCCGTTGCGGGGGGTGCTGCGCTGATCGCGCTATGGGTTCTGCCGCCGATGGTGGTGCAGCGCGGGCAGGACCGGCTGCCGCAGCGCTGGGATGCGCGGGGTGTCGGCCTGCGCGTGCTGGACGCGGTGTGGATTACCTTCGCCGCCGGGTTCCTGTTGTTGCCGCTGGCGTCGGTGGTCATCGCCGGGCTGGGCGGCATCCTGGACATGCCGGCGGTTGTCTGGCGGTCGGCCTGGACGTCGATCTGGGTGGCGGCGCTCAGCACCGTGGTGCTGGTGGCGCTCGCCTTGCCGTTGACGGCGTGGCTGGCGCAGGTGCGCAATGGCGGGCTGGAGGGCGTGACGCTGCTGGGGTTGGCCGCCTCGCCGTTGATGCTTGGTACCGGGTGGTTCATCCTGATCTTTCCGTTCGTGAACCCTGCGAGCCTCGCGCTGCCAATCACGGCGTCTGTCAATGCGCTCATGGCGCTGCCCTTTGCGGTGCGCATCCTGTTGCCACCCATGCGGCAGGTGATGACGGATTATGGCCGGTTGAGCGCGGGGCTGGGCCTGCGCGGCTGGCCCTTCTGGCGCATCGTTTTGCTGCCGCGCCTGCGGCCTGCGCTCGGATTTGCGGCCGGGCTGGCGGCGGCGCTGTCGGTCGGGGATCTGGGGGTTGTGGCGCTGTTTGCCGATCCGGACGTGGCGACGCTGCCCTTGCAGATGTACCGGCTGCTGGGCAGCTACCGCACGGACGCGGCGGCGGGGGCGGCGTTGCTGCTGTTGGCGCTGGCGCTCGCGATGTTCTGGATATGCGACACATGGGGGCGGCGCCGTGATCCGGGTTGAAGGGCTGTTGGCCGAACAGGGCGACTTTGCCCTGCGCGCGGCGTTCGACGTGCCGCGCGGGCGGCGCGTGGCGGTGGCCGGTCCGTCAGGCGCGGGCAAGTCGACCTTGCTCGCGGTGCTGGGCGGCTACACGCCTGTCACGGCTGGCAAAATCATCGTGGACGGTGTGGATGTGACCGCGCGTGCCCCGGATGCGCGCGGCATCGCCATGCTGTTTCAGGACGGCAATCTGTTTCCGCATCTGAGCGTGGCGCAGAACGTCGGCCTCGGCGTGCGGCCCAGCCTGCGGCTGGACCTTGCGGAGCGGCAGCGTGTGCACGAGGCGCTGGCGCATGTCGGCCTGAGCGACCTTGCCGACCGCAAACCCGGCGCCTTGTCCGGCGGGCAACAGAGCCGGGCGGCGCTGGCCCGCGTCCTGCTGCAAAGCGCACCGGTCCTGCTCCTTGACGAACCTTTTGCCGCGCTCGGGCCTGCGCTGCGGGCCGAGATGCTGTCGCTGACCTCGGAGGTGGTGACGCAGAGCGGGGCGACCATGCTGATGGTCACCCACGCGCCGCTGGAAGTTGCGGGCATGGTGGATGACCTGATCTTTGTCGATGCGGGCGATGTGGCACCGCCCGCACCGGCGGCAGCTGTGCTGGCTGACCCGCCGCCTGCCTTGCGCGCCTATCTAGGCGGCTGAGCGCAAGCTGGCCTGAGCCTCCAGAACAGCCAAAGCGGCCTGCGCCGCCTCGCGCCCCTTGATCACGAAGTGATCGGCGTAGATGCCCATGTGGTGCGGCGTCTCCTGAAAGTGGTGCGGGGTGAGCGAGACCGACAGGATCGGCACCCCGGTCCTGAGCCCCACCTGCATAAGGCCATCGACCACGGCATGGGCCACGAAGTCATGCCGGTATATGCCGCCATCCACCACAAGTGCGGCACAGGCGATGGCACTGTAACGCCCTGTCTGCGCGAGGTTTTGTGCCATCAGCGGCATCTCGAACGCGCCGGGGACGTCGTAGGTATCCACTTGGCCGGGCGGGATCAATTCGGTGAATCCGTCAAAGGCGCGGTCGACGATATCGGCGTGCCAGCGGGCTTTGACGAAGGCGAAGCGGGTGTGTGTCATGGCAATCTCCTTTGGTTCAGACACGTCACCCAAGGCGATTGCGTACAGGCACAGGCACCCCGACAGGCATGCTGCGCTGCACGTTCTCTTTCATCCGGACTGTCACCGTCGGCTCAGGCGTCTCACCTGATCTGCTGGTCCCGAGATTTTTCGTCGAAAAATCTTGGCGCTCGTGGGCTCGTGGATCGTATCCACATACCACCGGTGGGGAATTCCGCCCCGCCCTGAGAACTCTGTCAGGTTGCCAAGCCGCCGCGCCCAAGGCAAGAGGGACGCGACGTTTCACGGACCAACGCCATGCACCCCAACCCGATCTTTCACACCGAAGACGCCACGCGCAATCTGGCCTTTGCGCGGGAGCGGGCGTTCGGGATCTTGGCGGTGAATGGCGACGATGGGCCGATGCTGGCGCATGTGCCGTTTCTGGTCGATGCGGCAGGCGGCCATGTCGGGCTGCATCTGGTGCGTTCGAACCCGATTGCGCGGGCCTTGACCGGGCCGCTTACCGCGAAGATCGCGGTGAGCGGGGCGGATGGATATATCTCGCCCGACTGGTACGGGATGCCGGATCAGGTGCCCACGTGGAACTATGTGGCGGTGCATCTGACCGGCGTGTTGGAGCGGCGTCCGCAAGAGGAGATGCGCGACCTGCTGGACCGGCAATCGCAGCATTTCGAAGACCAGTTGGCCCCGAAACCACCCTGGGAAACGGCCAAGATGACGCCGGATGCCCTCGACCGGATGATGCGCCAGATCGTGCCCTGCCGGATGGAGATCAGGTCCGTCGACGGCACCTGGAAGCTGAACCAGAACAAGCCCGACGACGTGCGCCTGCGGGCCGCGGACCACGTGGATGCCTTTGGCATGGGCCACGAGGTGCGGCTGCTTGCTGCGCTGATGCGCGGGGCCTAGGCTGCGCGCGACCCAACGGAGAGAATCGCGATGAAACTGTTGATGGCGGGGCCCAGCCCCTTTGTGCGCAAGGTGCTGGTTTTGCTGCATGAAACAGGGCAGGCCGACGATGTCGAGACGGTGAGCGTCACGGCGGCACCGGGCGGTTCGGATGCGACGCTGAAGGCGGCAAACCCGGTGGGCAAGATCCCCGCGCTGGTGCGGGACGAGGGGCCGACACTGTACGACAGCCGGGTCATCACACGCTACCTCAACGACCGGGGCGGGGCCGATCTGTACCCCGTTCAGGGGCAGTGGGAAGTGCTGGTGCTGGAGGCCACGGCGGATGCGTTGATGGAGGCCGCGGTCCTCATGGTGTACGAAAAACGGTTCCGCGACGAGGCGCAGCAATCCGCGGCGTGGATCGAGGCGCAGTGGGGAAAGGTCGAGGGCGCGCTGGACGCGCTCAACGCCCGCTGGATGAGCCATCTGGCAGGGCCGATGGACATCGGTCATATCGGTGTGGGCTGCGGGCTGGGCTACCTGGATTTCCGGCATGGCGACCGGGACTGGCGCAAGGGGCGCGACGCGCTGGCCAAGTGGTATGACGGCTTTGCCATGCGGCCGTCGATGCAGGCGACTGCGCCGGTCGGATAGCGCGGGTGCGCAACGTTCGGTGGCCTGCGCCGGGCAGTGAGCGGCAGGCACGCGTCAACGCCCGTAAACACAGGCATTTCGGGGTGTCACAACCCGTACACAACCTGTGCACAGCCTGTGCACTGCGGATGCGCTGCACCCGCGATGAACACAGCGTACGCTCGTGAGTCTTATCAACGGGTTAACGCCTTTGCCTGCGACCAACTGTGTCAGTTTGCGCGCTGGACGGATGGACATCACGCCGCTAGATAACCCGGTGAACCGACCTGCGCCCGCGCGGGTTGTCTTTATTATTCGGCCCCGTCCGGGGCACCCGAAACTGGAGAGGTCACCACGTGTCTCACGCAGAAGAAGACCACGACGAAACCCGGCGCGATTTCCTGTATTACGCCACCGGCGGCGCAGGTGCCATCGCGGCGGGTGCAGCGGTTTGGCCGCTGGTTCACCAGATGAACCCGTCTGCGGACGTGCTGGCGGCGAGCGTCAAGCGCGTCGACGTGTCCGGCATCGAGCCCGGCACACAGCTGACCGTGCTGTTCCTGGGCAAGCCGGTGTTCATCCGCCGCCGCACGCAGGAAGAAATCGACGCGGCCCGCGCGGTGGAGCTTGCCGATTTGCCCGACAATGAGGCACGCAATGAAAACCTGCCCAATGGCGGTGACGGGGATGACGGAAACCGCGTCCTGCCACCGCCGGTCGGCGCGGAAGGTGTCGCCGGCGAATGGCTGGTGATGCAGGGCGTTTGCACCCATCTGGGATGCGTGCCTTTGGGCGATGCAGGGGACTTTGACGGCTGGTTCTGCCCCTGCCATGGCTCGCACTACGACACGTCGGGCCGGATCCGGAAGGGTCCTGCGCCGACCAACCTGCCGATTCCTGTTGCTGAATTCGTGGACGAATCCACGATCCTACTGGGTTAAGGGAGAGACACCATGGGCGGAATTCCTCACGACCATTACGAACCGAAAGCGGCCTGGGAAAAGGGTCTGGCGAAACGTCTGCCTATCGTGGGCCTGATGTATGACACGCTGATGATCCCCACGCCGAAGAACCTGAACTGGATGTGGATCTGGGGCATCGTTCTGACATTCTGTCTGGCGTTGCAGATCATCACCGGCATCGTGCTGGTGATGCACTATACGCCGCATGTCGACCTCGCCTTTGCGTCGGTCGAGCACATCATGCGCAACGTCAACGGTGGCGCGATGCTGCGCTACATCCACATGAACGGCGCCTCGCTGTTCTTTGTCGCGGTTTATGCGCATATCTTCCGCGGTCTCTACTACGGGTCGTACAAGGCCCCGCGCGAGATCACGTGGATCATCGGGATGCTGATCTACCTGTTGATGATGGGTACGGCGTTCATGGGCTACGTGTTGCCCTGGGGTCAGATGTCATTCTGGGGTGCGACCGTGATCACCGGCCTGTTCGGCGCGATCCCGTTTGTGGGCGACGCGCTGCAGACATGGCTGCTGGGCGGACCGGCGGTGGACAATGCCACGCTGACCCGCTTCTTCAGCCTGCACTACCTGCTGCCGTTCGTGATTGCGGGTCTCGTGATCCTGCACATCTGGGCGTTCCACACGACCGGCAACAACAACCCCACCGGGGTCGAAGTGCGCCGCACCTCGAAAGAAGACGCGGCGAAAGACACGCTGCCCTTCTGGCCGTATTTCGTGATCAAGGACCTGTTCGCGCTGGCGGTCATCCTGGTGGTGTTCTTTGCGGTCGTCGGCTTTATGCCCAACTACCTGGGCCACCCCGACAATTACGTCGAGGCGAACCCGCTGGCGACACCGGCGCATATCGTTCCGGAATGGTACTTTTTGCCATTCTACGCGATCCTGCGCGCCTTTGACGGCGACGTCTGGGTGGTGATCATCGCATCGACCCTGACAGGCGGCATCATCGACGCCAAGTTCTTTGGCGTGCTGGCGATGTTCGGCGCGATTGCCGTGATGGCACTGGTGCCGTGGCTCGACACGTCGTCGGTGCGGTCGGGTCGGTATCGTCCGATGTTCAAGATGTGGTTCTGGGTGTTTGTCGTGAACTTTGTGGTTCTGACATGGGTTGGCGCAATGCCGGCCGAGGGCATCTATCCCTACATCGCGCTGATCGGGTCGACCTACTGGTTCGCCTATTTCCTGGTGATCCTGCCGCTGCTGGGCGTGCTGGAAAAGCCGGATGCGCAGCCCGCGACCATCGAAGAAGACTTTGCCGCGAAGATGAGCAAAGGCGACAGCGGCCCTGCCGCCCCCGCCGCTCAGCCCGCGGAATGAGGAGAATGTCTATGTTCAAGAAACTCGCGGCAAGCGTCATTGCGACCTTTGCACTGAGCACCGGCGTCTTTGCCGCAGGTGCAGCGGGCAAAGTCGAGAATATCGACTTCTCCTTTGATGGTCCGTTTGGTCAGTATGACCAGAACCAGCTGCAGCGCGGCTTGCAGGTCTACACCGAGATCTGTTCGGCCTGTCATGGTCTGCAATACGTGCCCCTGCGGACGCTGGGTGATGCGGGCGGCCCCGGCCTGCCCGAAGATCAGGTGCGCGCTTATGCGGAGTTCTACGAGGTGTTCGACCCCACGCTGGATGATTTCCGCGCGGCAACGCCGAACGACAGCTTCCCCGGCTCCAACCTGGAAAACGCGCCCGACCTGAGCCTGATGGCCAAGGCGCGCGCGGGTTTTCACGGGCCGTATGGGCTGGGGATCAACCAGTTCCTCAAGGGCATGGGCGGGCCGGACTATATCGCCTCGCTGCTGATGGGGTATACCGGTGAGGAAAAGGAGGAGGCCGGTGTGATCCTGTATGAGAACACCGCCTATCCGGGTGGCTGGATCGCGATGGCGCCGCCGCTGTATGGTGAGGATGTCGATTATGCTGACGGCCATGCCAATGGTCTGGAGCATGTGTCCGAGGACGTCGCCGCGTTTCTGATGTGGACGGCTGAGCCGAAGATGATGGCGCGCAAGCAGGCGGGTTTTGTCGGTGTGGTGTTCCTGACGATCCTGTCGGTGCTGCTGTACTTGACCAACAAGCGGCTTTGGGCCCCGGTCAAGGCGCGCTACAAGAACAAGTAAGCGCCGGTTGAGCGTTGAGACAGGCCCCGTCATCCGGCGGGGCCTTTTTCTATGCGCGGGGCAGAAAATTAGGAATTTTCTGCGGCGGTCGGCTGGTGTTGTGCGGGATGGGCGATGTCAGAGGGGGCTCTGCCCCCGCCCGTGCCGGGCCCCCCCGTGGTATTTTCAGTCAGAAGAAACGGTCAGGGTCGTGTCAGTATGTGCCGTGATCGTTGCAGTGACGATCTGGCCCTCGGGTTGGGGGGTGTCGAACGTCACTTCGGTGAACTGTCCGGTGCGGCCCATATGCGGGTTTTCCATCAGGATGTGGTGGGTTTGGCCGATCTGCTGGTGCAGGTGTTTTGCGACTTGTCTGTCGCCTGCGGCGCGCAGGTCTGCGGCGCGCGCCTTGATCGTGGGGCCGTCAAGCTGCGGCATCCGCGCGGCGGGCGTGCCGGGGCGGGGGGAGTAGGGGAAGACGTGCAGCCAGGTCAGGTCGCATTCCTCCACCAGCGTGAGGGAATTGGCGAAGGCGTCTGCGCTTTCGGTCGGAAACCCTGCGATGATGTCGGCGCCAAATGTCATGTCGGGACGCAGCCTGCGCGCCTCCTGGGCAAAGGCGATGGCGTCATCGCGCAGGTGGCGGCGCTTCATCCGTTTGAGGATCAGGTCGTCGCCGTGTTGCAGTGACAGGTGCAGGTGCGGCATCAGCCGTTTTTCGGTCGCGATGGCCTGCAGCAGGGCCGCGTCCACCTCGATCGAATCGATGGAGCTGATGCGCAGTCGGGGCAGGTCCGGCACCAGTCGCAGGATGCGCATCACCAGATCGCCAAGCCTGGGTTCTGACGGCAGGTCAGCGCCCCATGAGGTGAGGTCGACGCCGGTCAGCACCACCTCATTGAAGCCGCGATCCACCAGGCGTTTGATCTGGTCGACCACCACGCCTGCGGGCACCGACCGGGAATTGCCGCGGCCATAGGGGATGATGCAGAAGGTGCAGCGGTGATCGCAGCCGTTCTGCACCTGGACATAGGCGCGGCTGCGCGTGCCAAAGCCGTCGATCAGGTGCCCGGCGGTTTCGGTCACCGACATGATGTCGTCGACCTGCACCGGTTCGGTGCCAAAATCCCCGGCGAGGCCCGCCCACGTGCTTGCCTGCATCTTTTCCGTGTTGCCGATGACGGTGTCGACCTCGTCCATGGCGGCAAAGCTGTCGGGGTCTGTCTGCGCCGCGCATCCCGTTACGATCAGCTGAGCGTCGGGGTGGGTGCGGCGCAGCTTGCGGATGTCCTGACGCGCCTTGCGCACCGCCTCTGCCGTGACGGCACAGGTGTTCACGACCACGGCGTTTTGCAGGCCGGAGGCGTCGGCCAGCTCTTCCATCGCCTTGGTCTCGTAGGCGTTGAGGCGGCAGCCGTGGTTGGAGAAGACGGGCGCGGTCACAGGCTGTCCAGAAACGCTTGGGTCAGGGTGCCGTCGAACACATGCGCCGTCGGCCCCGCCATCCAGACGCCATCGTCGCGCCAGTCAATCTCGAGCGTGCCACCGTCCAGGTCGAGCGTCACCGTGCGACCTGTCAGGCCCCGGCGATGTGCCGCCACAGCCGTCGCACAGGAGGATGAGCCGGAAGCCAGCGTGATGCCCGTGCCGCGTTCCCAGACACGCATGCGGATGCGGTCCGGTCCGGTGATCTGGGCGAATTGCACATTGGTGCGTTCGGGGTAGAGCGGATGGTGTTCAACCTCGGCTCCGCGCCGGGCGAGGTCCACGCCCGCCACGTCATCCACGAAAAAGGTGCAGTGCGGGTTGCCCATACCGGTGCCGACCGGGTCGCCGTCGATGGGCAGATGCAGCGTGTCCGTCTCCTGCGCCAGCGGGATGTCCTGCCAGTCCAGCTGTGGCTGGCCCATGTTCACCGCCGTCACTCCGTCGGGCCGCATCACCGCGCTGAGCGTGCCGCGCCCGGTCACGTCGATCTGCAGGCTGCGCGCGCCGGTGCGCGCCATTTCCTGCGCCGCGATGCAGCGGGTGGCGTTGCCGCAGGCCGCCGACATGGAGCCGTCGGCGTTGTAAAAGGTAATCGCCAGCGCATCGCCCGGTTCGATCACCGCCAGCTGGTCAAAGCCCACACCGCGATGCCGGTCGGCCAGTGCCCGCACCAGCGCCGGCGACACCTCCAGCGTCCGGTCCCGCGTGTCCACGACGACAAAGTCGTTGCCGAGGCCGTGCATCTTGGAGAAGGGCCAGTGGAGGGGTGCGCGCAATTGCATTTGGCGCATATAACGCTGGGGTTTGCAGGAATCCAGTATGTCGCAGGAAATCAAGCAGAATCGGCTTGACCCTGTGGCCCGCCCTTTCTAAGTAAGCCGCCTAGTGGGCCGTTAGCTCAGTTGGTAGAGCAACTGACTTTTAATCAGTGGGTCGCAGGTTCGAACCCTGCACGGCTCACCACTGTATCAAAGACTTAGCCGGTTTTTTGCATTTTGTGCGGATCTCATTCCCCTACTGGGGGACATATGGGGGACATTTGTGTCGCACTGCCCCCGAAAATCAAAGGACCGACGCAATGACCCTGCTACACTCGCTACACGGGGTTTTGAATTGGTTGCATCATGCCAAGCAGCGCCAGCAGTAGCATGCCATGTGAGCCGGGACTTTGGGCCGGACGGGTGTTTATGGCGGCTGGCCCCGTAGGGCCAGCCAGAAAAAATCACGCTACTTGGGCCGTTTCATCCCAAAGACCTTCGGTATCCATGTCGCATCCATCTATTTTTTCGCGATGAAGGGCAATTAGAAGCGGAGCGTCGTCAATGAGCCGACACGGCTTAATGTCGTCAAAGATACCCATCAGGTGCTTCGAAAACTCGGCTAGAGTGGCATCTTTAGCCTTTGTGGACGTACAAGCCAAAGCAACAGTTAAAGTACGAAGCTGCTGCTCGCTTTGAGGTTGGAGGGTCTTCGCTCCACTTTCTAGCCGCGACAAGTGTTCTGGTGACACCCCCATTTTCTTAGCAAGCGCTGTAGCCTTTAGATCCAAAGCGGACCGCAAGAACTTGAGGTCATCGCCGTCCAGCTTCTGCGGATGTAGAGCCCGATGAAATGCGACGGCCCTAACTAGGCCTGCAGGGTCGGGGATTATCGTCTCAACTACGTTCCCGTCTTCACCAATAACCTCCTGAACTGAGTTGTAGAGAAGCACTTCAAAAGGTGCACAAAGGATGCCCGTTGCGTCGAACACATCCACAATGCGCGTTGTGGGGACCCCGCACTTAACTGCGGATATCTCAAGCATATTTTTCTCCCAAGATTGCCACGTTCAGCACGCGGACTTTGTAGCAGTCACACCACACCTGAGTGCGAATGACCAAATTGTCATCATGGCAAGTCATTCCCTCGACTTCCCAAAATGCACCGTCACTATCCCTTTTTTCAGAAGTGGTGACGGAACCCGTTTTCAACACATATAGCACATCAGCCAAGCCAACTAAAAATCCCTGATCCTGAATTTTGTCGATGTCACTCCAAGTGCCCCCAGCATAAGTGATTTGACTGACGTATGTGTTTGCGAATTCGCGAAGGAATTCGGTTTCGAAAGCTTCGTTGGCAGCCATTCGCTTGTCCTGATTTATTATCTGCTCGAGAGTAAAGCTAACGTTAACATGATCTCAGATCAAGCGGTTTATTGACCTTAGATCAAGTCGTTCACTGCCAGTACCCTTTCCATTGGCACGACACTGGAGAAGCCATTGAGTTGCTCGCCACGATACGCGCCAACGTCCCGTTGTCGCTGTGACGGTTGTTCTTGAACTACGCGGGGCCTACAAGATGACAAAGGAGATAACTTTGGCATGATGGACAAGTGTGAGACATCATGTTTTTTCGATGCTACGCCGATCACCCCCTTGCCACCACCAGCGGCGGCTCCTTGGGAAAGCTCCTCACATCAAACCACTTGAACGCGGTTCCATCTGCATTGCGCTTGTTGCCCCAATGTATCGGGTAGCCGTTCTGTGCCTGCCGGATCAGACCAGCTCGGAAGGCCTTGAGATCCAGCAGACACCAACTTGCCAAGCCGCTCCCATCAGGTAACGCGTGGCCATAGAACATCCAGTCGCCCTTGCCGTTCACAATCTTGGCCAGTTCTGTTTCACCGCCAAGGCGTGACTCTGCCCGGATTGTGAACTGGTGAGGGAACCGCTCGGCATAGCCTGGGCGGCGCACACGGGCTGCGATACGCATGTCTGTGGCATCCAGCATCACAAGGTCGGTGGCTTCGTGCCAGTCCAACGCATCAGGTGCAACGCTCAACAGGTGCTGGCCAACGATACGACGAATGTCTGGGATAAACTGGTCTGACCAGCTTCGGTTACGCGTGTACATGTTCATGTTTGAAATGTCCCGGAAAGTGGGCGCTGCTTTGTGAAAAGGGTCTTAGGCTTGATCGTCTTCGAAATACTCAGGGTTCAACGTGCAGACCTCGACACCGCGTGCTGTGAGCGCGTCAATATGCGCTTGAGCCGCTTCGGGATCAGTGTCGAGGTCGTCGGATTTAGAGAGGATGAGCCGGTCGCCATCTCGCAGGATCACCGGGCTATCCAGAACGCTCCAGCCGGGGCGCTCTGTGAGCTTGCCCTTGGGAGTGTCTGACAGAACGCATTGCGCGCCCATGAGATAAAGTTTGCGGGATTGGGCCGTGGCGGCGTGCATGTCGGAGGCCGTGAGGTAGCCCCAAACCCGCTTTCCTTTCTTTGGCTGAAACGCCTCTGGTGAACACACGCCGCAGGTCATCAGATTGACCCCGGATGATAGCGAGCTTCGAACGCGCTCTTGGCGTCCTCAGTGGCGCGCAGAACTGCCAAGGCCAAGGCACCGGGAATGTTGCCTTGAACCGGTCCAGCCAGTTCCGCTTCAAGCGCGTTTTGCAGTGCCCGCGACAAGTTCTCGACCTGATCGAGGTGTAGGGCGACTGCACCCCACACCTCCAGCTCACGTTCTGTGTTTGCCGTGACGGTCTGCATTATGCCGCCTTGGCCGCCCGGTGCGCGTCGATTTGTGCGAACACCAGTTTGATGAACTGTTCCGCATCAACCTCACGCGTTGCCATCATCTTGATGCACGCGCCGAAGATTTCCTTTTCTGTTTCGTCCAGCGTTCCAAGGTACTCGAGGATTTGCCGTTCCTCTTTGTGCGCGTGCGACCACGTCTTTAGGAGAGCGGTCGGAATGCCACAGAACAGCCAGTCCATGTTGACGCCGTGGCTTTTGATCCAAGCGACAAGGTCGTCGGTCAGAAGTGGTTCCCCGTCCTCGTAATCGACGTGGGGTGGCTCGACTTCGAGCGTCGCACAAGCGTGAGACAGTCGGTCGGCAAAAGTGCCAAACTCGTATGTGTTGGCTATTTTGCTCGCTGATGCGTTGGATTGCTGCTGCATGTTATCACTCCGCTGCCATGGACCGTGGAGGGTCCAGTGTTTCAACAAGGGCACCTGCCTTTTCGCAAAGCACACCAAGGATCGTGGTCAGCTCGTCGCCACGATTTTCATTGTCCAGGTTGGCGGCATTTTCGATCAGGTACTTGATCGCCACGGCCTGATGCAGGACGTCGCCTACATCGGATGATGGTTGCAGGCTTTCCACCGCAACAGGTGGTGTCGAAAGGCTCACCAAATCCAAAGCGTTGGAAAGCATACGCGCTTTTTCCACAATGGCCGAGAGCATGGGCGGAATGGCCTCCCGGCCTTCTTTCGTGCCCCCATAGTGAAGCTGATCGGCACCCTGCGCCAAGCCGCTCACCTCGGTGGCGATGAGTTGCATCTCGCAGGTTGAGAGTCGGGTCATTGTTTCTTCCTTTCGTGAAGGGGCGGCGCGCGCCCGGGAAATCAGAATGAGTGCGTTTCTGAGGCAGTCTCGATCCGGGAGATGGTGGAGAGGTTCACCGACTTGATTGCGCGGGCCTCAGTATCCCAAACAGGCAATAGGTTGGGGTGGCGAAAGGCGCGGGTGTGCGAGGCAATCCGCCCTGAACGTGTGGCGTTGTCGCCCTTCACATGATCGGCCACTTTGCGGGCCTCGACACGCATAACGCGGCGCGATCCATCGGCTTTGGTGAAGGTCACGGTGCAGGCAGGTACTGCCTTGATGAGGTCGCGCTTAACCGCGTTTTCGACCTCGGCGCGCTTCGCTTTCAACACTTGATACAAAAGCGGTACAGGATAGTCGTCTGAGCGTGACTTGTAGTTGGCGGCACGATCAAGCTGCACCTGAATTTCCCGTTCCGACATGTTGGCCAGCGCCTCTGCACGGCGTGCATTGTAGAGACGGGATTTCTCATTGACCCATGCCTCTGAGAGATACCGGGCAAACGCGGAAGTGCGACGACCAAAAGGATTGCGCGTCATGAACTCGCGTGTCCGATCCCATGCTTCCAACATGATACTGCGGCGGTCGTAAGCGATTGTGGTCATGGACAGCGTCTCCGGTTGCGTTTCGGCCTTATGTGATCTAATTTAGGTCACAAATGAGCCGATGTCAACCATATCGGCTCATAAAAGAACCAAAATAGGTCATCTAGTGGTAACAGGCGCTCAAATCAGAATGGCAAGGGGCTATACAAAGCTGTCCGCAAAAGCTCTCGCGGAACTGGCTGGTGTGGCCGAGTCCACAATCAAACGAATAGAAGCGACGCAAAGTGTGCCAACTACGAACGCCGCCAACTTGGATCGCGTCAAGTCAGCTCTCGAAGCCCAAGGCATCCAATTTTTGGATACGGATGATACAGCGCAGGGACCAGGCGTCGCGCTTGCAAAACCATAAAACCAGTGTGCCCGACCCAAGTTACCTCATGTGCAGAGTAGTCCCGTTATGCCGTACGCTGCTTGAATGGATCAAAGTAATCGAGCATTTTCTTTTCCCAACCTTTTACAGGTTCATCGACCACTTCCAACGTACCGTGCCACTTTTCACTGTCTGACTTGCTCCAGTCCACGGTGCCATAAGCCTCTTTGAATTTTTTCATGACTTCTTTGTAGTGCTCCCCATGGTACAGGACGATACAGCCTTCGCTGCCTATTTTGCCTGGTCCGTGGATTAAAAAGTCGTTTGTTGATCGCGTTGAACCATTGAGCGTATTCAGCACCTGATCACTCGGCCATAGCAAAACCGCTCCGCCGGCATAATGTTTGTAAGGCGCCCCAAGATACGCCAGCTTATATTTACCTTTTGGCAACGCAGATTTGGGCAGCTTTGGATCATAGGACTTTCGATCAAAACGGGCCTTACCCGGAGTCGTTGAACCCCGAAAGCCACCACATGCGGCGTGATAACTAATCGTTTTGCTGCCTATGCTACCAGCCAAAAGTTCAATGCTATGCCGGTAAGTCAGTGATGCGGGTGTTGATGCCATTTTCATAATCCTCAAAAACCTAATATTTGGACCATGTAGCAGTATTAGGCACCTTTCAAGCTTGGCAGCCTATACTTGAACGCTGACTGGGATATGCCGACAGCGGCAGGCCGAACTACCTGCTACCCGATGGTAAAGAACAGAGATTTGCGCCACTCGCTTTTACCCGTCAACCACACCATAACCAACCTCTATGTGTTCTGCACCGGGCTGACGCTTAGCCCTGAACGAAGCAAGAAAGCTCAAGGCATCCTGTTCTTAAACGAGGACGAGACGGCCCGGGGGCCATGGGTAGTTTTAACAGACCAATAACTCCCTGCATGCATTTGGGTTTGATTGCCGTACGCGCTTTGTTCTAGCAAAAGGCATGACCATGCGATCCAATGTGTTGCTTAGCGGATCGCATGGTCTGAGAAACTACCTCATCACTACGCAACAAGGTTGGTCAATTGTTAAAGGCATTCCGGGGCCATGGGAGAACGTTTGTACCCTTGGCTGTGGAAGTGGGTAATCGTAGTGCCATTCGGGTACATGATCCGCAGGTGAAATCTTCCGTGGAGCGAGGAGGATTCTTCCCGCAGTCGCATAAGGGTTTACCAAGGTGCGAGCAGCTCCCTTCAGTATATTGGAAGGCGCTGTAGCATCAGCGACCGCAGGTACCGCCGTTAAACACATAAGAGAAATAGCGCAGAATACGTTTTTCATTTTGTCCTCCATCAATAGGTTGCCCGGGTTCGGGCCTGATAAGATATGCCAAACCCGACTGATATTCGATAACATGGAACAAGACCTTGAATTGATGCCATAAATCTTTCTGGGATCTTTTTCCAAAGCATCAAGATGCCGCAGTAAAGGGCGTTTGTTGGATCGAATTTTGCTTGCTCTGCAGCAACATGTTCGCATAATGTTCTGTCAATGCCTTGGCCCAACGACATCCCAAAGGACCTGCGGGACATGCTCGAGCAAGTAGCTCAGTACCGTTCACCGCCAGCCAGTTCAGACGTTTGGGAAGTCGTTCGCGAATGGCTGGTGAGGCACGGTGTGAAAGCGCCCAACGAACCGTTGAAGTGAGATTTGCGAGCCATCAATCCATCATAATTTGGTTGTGGCGCTCAACCGCAATTGCCAAGAGCATATCGCTGCGCACCACTCCAGCCTGTCGAAGGCCAAGTCTCGCCAAGCCAGCTACCCAGTTGAACGGAAACGGACGGAGCTATTGCTAGTGCTGAGACGGCAACATCCGACAAAGCAAAAATCTCCAAACCTTCGTAGCTTACCGATGGCAAAACAGACGAATACGCCCCAACAGATAACTGGACCTCAAAGAACTGCCCGTCAGCGCCACGACCGCTAGACACGTAGGCCGCCTTTTTGTTGTTGCCGTCGCAGAACACGCCAAAAATACCTGTACCGCTGCCTTGCAGCAAAACGGCTACTCTCGTTCCCAAGTTTTCGCTTCGCTCGCGTAAAAACCACGTGCCTGAGACCAAATCCGGCTCTAGTGGCTGCGCCTGAATAAGTCCTGGATCAATGGGACCGCTCCCACAATGCTGAACCATCTGAGAAAGCCCACGTGGATTGGGTGGCGATTCAAATCTGGCTACAACAGAGTATGACCCGTCAGCGTTCGGTTGAGGCGATAGAACCTCCAATGGCACTCCGGCAAACAACAGACCCAAGAACTCGTCTTGACCTGCCCACTTCTGACGCGCGCTTTCAGTTGAGGCGACCGGGTTTGCGGTGTCAAACCTGGTTGCAGAGAACACTTTGTCTCCTAGTCGGAACAAAACAAATGAGCCTTGCCACGTTTGGGTTGCAAGCGTCACATTGGCGTTGACTCGGGGAAACAGCCTTGAGCAAGTGAGCATGACGACATGTGGCTCGGTACTCTTTGCGAAAGTCGAAATTATGAAACCCATCGCACCCTCTGGCACGATTGCATCCCACTGATCTTGAATGAATTGTTGTGCGTGCGCAAAGGCAGGCAACAGGATAAAAAGCAAAGGCAAGAAACGCTTAAGCATGTTTACCTCAAATTTACGATATTTAGAAACCTCACCAAGGATGGCAGAGCGATGGAAAAAATCAAAGAGAGTCGTCTTGCATAGTGCAATGAATACCACGTGGCACACCTTGAAAGTGTGCTTTTTCATCACCCTTTGCGCCGGTCCAACTGTTGCAGGCGAGTGGATCGAAGGCCGCGTGACACACGTCAGGGATATCGACACCATTGAGGTCAACAACCTTCCGGTTCGCCTCAACGGCGTTGATGGTCCTGAGTTGAATGAACGCAACGGGCAGGCAGGCAAGCGCTGGATGCAGGGCCTTGTTCTGCGTAAGCCGGTGAAGTGTTGGCTTGATGGCAACAAGACCTATGACCGTTGGGTGGGTACCTGCTATCTACGCAGTGGCGAGGACATCGGGGCATTGGCTATCGGTGCTGGACTGGCGCGGGACTGCCCGCGCTATTCCGGCGGCAAGTATGCAGAGTACGAGACAAACGAAAGCCGCAGGATACCCCGTAAGAGCTACTGTCGCTGAGGTCTCCGACCTCTAGTTGGATGGATTTTGTCACTTGGCTTGAGGATCTGATAAATGTTGGTTTTTACAAGTGAGTTTTGGGGCGATCCAGGCGCGGCGCTGGTTGCCGTCTGCGTAGCGCTTTTTGTTGCTGCCGTTGGCGGGTTTGAATACCGCCGTCGTCTCAAAAATGATGCGCATGCCATTGCTGTCACATACAGAGCGGCCATTAGCGTGACCAAGAACAGCTTAGAGTTTGCGAGGACCGAGTTCAGTGAAATGCAGGATGGTGACCTGCCTCCAGACGCAATCTATGATTTCCGCAAGGAAGACTGGTTTTCGGTCCACAATCAGCTTTGCGGAAGCATGGGCAAATTGCTCTACGCAAACTCTGAGGGCGGAGAGAGGGCTATAGAGACCGTCTCGGAATTCTACGAACAGTTTAAGGCCTCACGGGAAGTTTTTGCGTACGTTTTGACGCTTCAGCATGCAGTGGCTGTCCTCAAGAAGGAAGGAGCGGACGAAGCTGAAATAGCCAGTGTCGCTGCACGGTTGACCGAACGCTCTGAGCAGATGGTTAAGTTAATTGAAAGCGCTGAAAAAAAAGCTGGTGAAGCTTGCAAGGCTTTGGATGCGCTGACATCGAACTAACGCATCGGCCATGATAGCGCTTTCCGAAGAGAGTTCCGCACAAATCCAGGATATCGACAATGATCTCCATGCTTCGGCTACTATTGTTCTCAGTCCTTACCGCAACATCTGTGCGAGCTGAGACCCTGGACCAACTGAATTTGGAACCCGAAGCTACTACCGTATCTGGTCTGTCGAGCGGAGCCTTCATGGCGGTGCAGTTACAAGTGGCGTTTTCCCGGACCATTGCCGGTGCTGGCGTCGTCGCAGGCGGACCCTATGGATGTTCGGAAGAGAACGTGTATCGAGCAGTCAGGGTTTGCATGAACGCTTACCTGGGCAGTGCCGATGCGAGCAGTTCCGTGCAAGAAATCGCTGAGCTCGCGGAACAAAACCGGATCGACCCGATTGAGCACCTCGTTGATGATCGAATCTACCTTTTCCATGGACAATCCGACAACACCGTGGCGCGCGCATCAATGGATGCCTTGAAGCTCTCATACGCACAGCTTGGCGTCCCAAATGAGCAAATCGTCTATGAGACCGAATTTGACGCTGGCCACGGTTTTGTTACCGAACGTGGCAATCTTGAATGCGACGTCACAGGCCCCGATTTTCTAATCGACTGCGACTATGATCAGGCGGGTGAGATACTGGCGCACCTCTATCCTGGGCTAACCGCTGCGACCGAGCCGCGTGATAAAGGCTTGATAGAATTTGATCAGTCACAGTATTTGCAGGGCGCTGTAGGTATGGATGATGTAGCGTTTGTGTACATCCCAGCTTCGTGCGCAGAAGGCGCGCTGTGTCGGCTTCATATTGCGTTGCACGGCTGCAATCAGGGTCGTCAGTCCATTGGAGACAGCTTTGCGCGCCTAAGCGGGTTCAATCGTTGGGCAGAAGCGAACGACATTGTTGTATTGTACCCTCAGGCAGAACGCATAGAGCCGCCTTGGTGGAATTGGTTTGGCGGCAACCCAAATGGGTGCTGGGACTGGTGGGGGTTTGCGGGCAGCGACTACCTAAGCCAAGACGGACCTCAGATGGCTGCAATCGCGCACATGGCCAATGCACTCGGCACTCAACTCAGCCGCTAGAGCATCCAAGTTTGGCAAATTTCAAACTTTCATTAACCAATATCTGATGACGTCGCAGCAGAGTAATAATCGCCGAAAGAGTCATCATGGGATTGCTTACAGATATCAAACAGGTCCTGTACGACCCGCACAGAAGGCCCCCCAAAAAGCGACCGCCAACAACTGTATCCAAACCCAAAGGCTTCTCAGAAAACGCATGGGAGGGCCTCAAAGACCTAGACGCCCGCTCTCCGCCTGCGCACGTTGCCACGCAACCTGCGTATCAGCCGTCTTTCCGCAAAACTGACCGTCTCAGTAAAGACGTCGCCGCAGGTGGCGGTATCATAAAAGACAAGGACGGCTCCAAACGTCCTCACTATTGGGGCCACCGTGAACGGCTCAGAACCCGGTTTCTCACTGGTGGTCACGAACCCATGCCAGAGTACGAGCTGCTAGAGCTGCTGCTGTTCAACGCAATCCCTCGGATCGACGTGAAACCGCTGGCCAAAAGGCTGCTTGCAGAGTTCGGTGACCTCAACGGCGTCATCGCGGCTTCCGAACACCGCATCATGCAGGTCGAAGGAGCAGACAAGTGGGTGTATTATCATCTGCGCGTTGCGGAAGCATTTGCGGCTCGAATGAGCCAGGGCAAGCTGCGCGAACGAGACGTGCTGTCATCCTGGGATGTACTGATCGACTATTGTCGTACCGTCATGGCGCATCGTGAAACCGAACAGTTTCGTGTCCTTTATCTCGACCGGAAGAACGTGTTGATTGCGGACGAGGCGCAAGCGCAGGGCACCGTGGATCATGTGCCAGTTTATCCGCGCGAGGTGGCCAAACGGGCACTGGAGTTAAACGCCAGCGCCGTCATACTGGTACACAACCATCCTTCAGGTGATCCAAAGCCGAGCGAGCAAGATCATGATATGACGGAACAGGTCACGGCGGCTTGCGAAGCGATTGGTGTTACGGTTCATGACCATGTGGTCATAGGGAAGGAGGACGATTTTTCGTTCCGACGGGAGGGGTGTCTGTAAATGGATAGTGACGTTAGAGCATGGTAAGGGCGCTTTCAGTAACAGTATCCGATCAATCGGTTAGGGTCTTGCATCTAGCTTTGTGTATGGTTCTCTTTGGGTAACTGCCAGAAGACATAACCGTTCCGACAGCGGCACACTGCTCGAGAACAAGCCTAGCACCTTGCACTGCGAACTCTTTATCTTCTTGGAAGTTGTGATCGACAAAAATCTGATCAAATAACCAGCCATCGAGGGTCTTTTGTGGCTCGCTAGCAATTTCCCCGACGACTCGCCCAGCTTGCAGAATTGAATTTGGATTTGGCGGGGGTGCGTGAAATGTAATCTTGTGGCCGATGTGATCAACGCTGTTATTCTTCCCCATTTTCACTTCTATGTCGCCGAACGGACTTTTCTTTTCGGTCATCTATCGTGTTTCCTATGTGCTGAACGGTATTGTTATCTCGCATATTGACACTTATCCCCCCGGTATCTTTCGTGGTTCCAGGCGCACCTGGACGAGACCGCCACCAGGAAACGAACACCACTATAAACAGTCCAGCGACTATGAACAAAACGTAGTAGTCTAAAGACTTCTGTTGTAGCACTGGAGCGGCATCCAGTACGCCTTGCGGCAACCATGTCGATAGGTTGCTGTAAACTGTATTTGAGTCATTTAAGGCCATCCAACACACCAATCCCAATGCGACCGTGGCAAGAAAGTGGATACTGCGAAACAACTCTTTGAGGAACAGCATGCCTTACTGATAGCCGAGCGGGCCCTTTTTTCAAACTGCTTCATTTTAGTTTGCCTCCTCATCGCCGGAGCAACATCCGAAGGGGTCTTTGCACTAGCGGCGTACACGCCATTGACCTGCCCCACCAAGAACGCCGCAACCATCCTACGTCCTGCATCTGACTGCACGCCCTTTGCAATCGGCCCTCCATTGCGCATGGCCTGAGCCAACTGCCTGGCTGCGCGCCTTGTTCCGGCATCGCTCAATCGTTTTACCCCCTCACCGATAGCAGAGGTGGCGAGCGGAAGTGGATTCCCCGACAAACTGGGTTCACTGGTCGCTGATCACACCAGCAGAAACACCACCGATCAGGTACGGCAGAATTCGGTTGATCACGCGTTCTTCTGCTTTCGGCGCGCTGGCATCCATTAGAAGTGAACGCATCAACTGCGGGTCAGTGACGGCCTCTGCGATAAGACGTGAAGCGCGATCAGCCGTAAGCCCCGCCACCATATCGCGCATACGAGAAGACGCCATTTGCGCGGTTTGAAGACTTGCACCACCATTTCCAAGCCCTGCGCCATGGTTTGCTGCAATGACACGGGCCGCGAACTCAATCACCCGATTGACTTTGGCACCGGACAAGCTGTCACCAATGCCAGGAGTGCCGCGCTGCGCGGCTTCTGCCTTGGACAATTCGCGCGCCACGACACGAAAGCGGGACAGTTCTTGTGCACTGAATACACGGCGCAGGGCCTGTAATTTTTTGGGATCATCGAACTGCGATAGAAGGGCATCGGCGCTCGTGGTGTTTACACCCGCCCGAGTCTGAGAAGCACTTCGCAACAGGTTGTCTGCAAAAGCGCGTTTCACACCTGCCAGTGCCGCGCCAGTCCCATCTTTCTTGGCCGCGTTTATGAGGCTTTGCGCGGCTCGTGCCGGGCGGGCATCTGCGAACACAGCTTGCACCGCCTTATCCGGGTTTCCATCAATGAACTTGGCAGTGATGCTGGCGTTTTGACGGTCAAGTTCGGGCAAACGCCTAGCGATGCGTGCGGCCAACGCGTCGGCGCTTTCTTTGGCCTGCACTGCTGTGTCAATCTCCTCTTTCAAAGCAGGGTAACGCTCAAGCAGCGCTTTGTTTCGTGCAATGAACGCAGCGCCATCGCGCGCCGTGACAGCACCTTTACTCCCGGAGCGCTCGGCAAACTGGCCGCGCAAATAGTCCGTCACTAACTCAGGGTTTACCCCTGCTGCTTCAATCTGACGTGCTGCGACAGCACCCTCGACACCTCCACGGCCAGCTGTGCGCTTCAGGGCCAATTCCGGGTCTACTGCCGCATCGCCTGAATTGGTGCGTCTCAGGAGCCGTCCTGGTGCGCCCTGGTCAAAGGTTTCGTGAAGGGCCGCAGAGAAAGCCCGCGCTTCGTTGATTTGCCGCCCGACTGCCGTGTCGGCCTGCTTTGCCCCCAGATCCTCTAGAATTGCATCGGCAATCTCATTTGCGACTTTGGCCAGTGTGTTCTTCTGGTTTGTCCCAGCCTTGGCATTGCGGGCAACCTCGCGCAGCTCCGAATACAAATTGTGCATCTCGGTCACACTCTCACCTGACCCGTATCCTGCATCGTCCAAGAGCAATTGCCGCGCGACTTTCGGCATGTCCCCAGCCTTGGCGCGGCCAAGCTTATCCCGCCATTCCGATGCCATTGATTTGGATGCGGACGTGGGCACGATGGCCGCACCGTCTACAGCGGCCCAAAGCTGGGCCTCTGTGTCCTTCGCAAGGCGCAATTCGGTGTCTATGTTCGCCATGGCCGCGAGGGAATTGTCGGATTCGCTGCGCTGGCCCTGAATGCCAGATAGGGCCGCATCCGCTTCCCCTTGCGCTCTCGTGACACGCGCCGCCATATCCGCCTTAAACTCGGAACGGCGCGCCTCAAAAAAGGTTAATGCGTCGTCGGGGTTTCCCTCTGGCGTGATTTGCTGGCTTGCTGTTGTCTGCGTTTGATTTTGCCGCCCGTCCAAGTCAGCACGCAATAGCGGGTCTTGAGATGCCGCCATTTGCTCCACGGCCAAAAGGTTCTGGTCATTAGTCTGCTGTGCTGGCGTGAGGCCAAGAGGGTTTTCCCCGCCAATCCTGCCTGCAAGCTGTTCTGCCCGATCCCGCCCACCGGCAAGGCTCTGTATCCGTTGGCGTGCTACATCCGTTGCCCCGGCCTTCGTGAATGGTGCAAGCTCTGCCCTCACACGGCGGGCGGCAGTCGGTATGAGTGTGTAAGGCGCGGCTTTGTATGCCCCGGCCAGCGCCCCGGCTGCACCCATGGGCGCGGCGACTGCTGCGGTGTTCTGGACCCACTCAGGCGCGCCAGCGGTTTCCGCTGCCTCTGAGGCACCTTGCGCCACGCCACCCGCCGTGGCTTCACCAGCAACGCCAGAGCGCGTAGAAAGCACCGCTAGGGCGTCGTCGGCCACGTTTCCGACCATACCGCCTACATTCTTGAGCGCAGCGGCTCCACCAGCCACCAGAGGCGCGCTTGCTGCGGCTTCGCCCACACCACGGCCAAAACCCTGCGCAAAGCCCTCGGGTGGCTTTGTGGCAGCGGGAATACCCGCAGCGTTCATCATGTCCACGGCAGAACCCGTTGAAAGGCGGTCGCCCATGCCAAGCGCCTGAGACACTGCCGGGGTATCAAACGGATTGAGCAAGTCCACGACGCTGCCGATACCCGCATTAACTTGCCCCATGAAGCGGTTACGGTTCGGCCCACTGGACACCCCCAGGCTTTGCGCAATCTCGTCTACGGTCTCGCCTTGCTGCTCCGGAGACATGCTCAGAAAGCCCTCATCCACCAACACTTCGTGGCCTTCGATTTCCAATGTGATTTGGCTCATGGTTTCACACTCCAAGTAACGCCAGTTTTTGTCGTTTTGCCGTTCTCGGGCGCAAACCCACCCAAGACACTTCGAAGGTCTGCTAGCATGGCGTCAAAGCCAGAAATCTGACCTTCAATGTCTTGCCGCGCTTTGGGGGCCAATCTCCGTTTCAGCCCGTTCTCTAACCGGTCACGTTGTTGTTCGAGGTCGCGAATGAGGGCGCGCGTTTTGGCCTGCGCTTTTTGCGGGCCTTCCCAAACACTGCCCGCCTGAGGGGCGAGCTGGTCAATCCGTTGCAAGAGCCAAGACGGTGGCTGTCGCCCGTAAGTGCTGGCGTAAGTGTTGATCAGGCCTTCTTTGAAGACCGAGAAATCGGCTTGGGCCTCTTGCGTCTCGGGGAAGGGAACAGGCGCTCCAATAACGTCTGCACCAGTGTTCAAGGCGCCTCGAAACACACTGCCGACGCCAAAGGCATCTTCTGCGTTGTCGAACCGTGATCCGAAGGACAGTTCAGGGTCTGTTGAGGGAGCAGCTTGTTCTTCTGATGCTGTACCCGGCGCTGCCGTGATTGGCGTTGCAACTTGGGAGACCGGGGGCGCTTTGGTGACTTGGGGCGCTACGGGCCGACCCGTTGCTTTGTCCAAGACAAGTCTCTCACCAGTGAGGGGGTCTTGGCTTGTCACATAGCGCCCATCAACGATGCCAACCGCCACCTCGTAATCGACCCCTGTGCCTACAAGCCGTTCAATCTGCTGTTCGGCTTCTGTTGGAGCAGTTGGTTTCTGCATTTCGATGACTTTGGCTAGGTCGAGAAAGCCTGCCGCGATTTGCTCGCGATCATCGAAACGACCAACCAGTTCTGGTTCATTGAACTCCATCATAATGGCGTCCCATTCCTGCGGACTACTGGCCGTCATTGCGCGGGTGACGTTGGTTTTCAGCGCCTGCAAATCCCGTGCGCGCTCCGCTTCACTTAGAGTTGCAAAGTGCTTTTCAACATCCCGTGCCTCTCGGGCCTGCGCGATTTCTAGACCATGCCTTCCGCTTTGCATTGCGAGGCCATGAGCTTCTTGGGCGCGCGCATCAGCTGAGCGTTGCCGCATCATGGTAAAGGCATTTTGAGGGTCGTACCGAGCATATGCCTGCATTGCTTCTGGATCGCCGTCCATGATTGCACCTGCGTTTTTCGCAAGGAATGCGTTTGTGTCTCGACGGCGGCGTGCCTGGTTGATTTGATCGCCTTGGACGTATCCTTGCGCGAAGGCGTTTGCTGTTCCCTGCATGTTACTGTTCTGCCTCTGTTGTTTTGTGGGTCGCTGTTGCGACGGCCAGGAAGTCAAATTCCATTTCGCGACGTGCCGTCCTAAGGGCTTCGCTCAGCGCCGGGTGGCCAGTCATGCCCAGCCCAGGCCCTTGTCGCGGAGTTAAGTCGGTGGTTGCGGGTGACGTTTTGTGGTCACTCATCTTCATCACTCCGGCCAATTGAGTGTTCGGCGCTTCCGTCTTGTGGAACTCCGGAAGACTTGGCGAGACCGAGCGCAAATTCTGCATCCTTCGAAGCTCGCAATGCGTCGAAGTCTTCTTGGGAAAGCAGATGTTCGGCGCGGGTGGTCAGCCGGTGGTAGTCTACAAATTCTGAACACACACGCTGAGCGAACTCGGCCTCTGTTTCTTGGTCTTGCCTGTTCAACCGCTTATCCAGTCCGGTGACCACAGCGAACGCCAAAGGGCCTTCTGGAACCTCTGGGCTGGCGAAGCTGACGAACAACAGATTGACACCATTGTTAGAGGTCAGGCTTGCGCGTTCCAGTTTTTCGACGCGTTTTTCAATCCGCATGAGCATTTTCCTCAAAAAACAAATCGAGCTTTTCTTCAAGAGCCAGAATGAACCGAAACAGCTGGCCGACATTATCATCCCGCTCAGCGAAATTGTGGCATTTGTTGGTGATGTGCTCATCCGCCCGTCCATCGAGAAAAAGAGCAGCATATGTGACAGGAGCGGCATTATCGCCTATTTCGCTGAGCGGAGTGTTGCGCAACCGTTCAGCCAAATTTTCGAAGTATTGGAAAAGCTGCTCCCAGGAGTCTTCCGGTGGTTTCGTATCTGGACAGGTAGTATTTTCCAGTTTTGTCAGTCGGGCCTTCAAAGTCATCGTCATAGCTCCCGCGCAATTTCTGCGAGTTCAGTTCGTGGCATACCAACCAAAGCCATCCGCTCCAGATATGCGTCATCGGTTTCGTTTATCCGTCGCCCGAACTTGCCGATCCAAGCGAGCTGTTCGTGCAACTGACGGCGCGTTCCAGACCATCCCGAAAACTCAACCGGTTCATTGAGATCAAAAAGGTCGCGTCTGTCCTCAAGACGCCGAATTCTGCCCTTGATGCTCATGGATGTTGCTCCGGGTCGAAGTGATTATTTGCACGCCGCTCAAAGTCATCGCAGCTTTCATGGGGCGAACGACTTATTGAAGCGCCATTCACGATGAGTGCGACTTCCGGCTTGGATTCTATTGTTCCGTCCGACAGGCGTTCTGCGCCGCAAAGAAAGATGACGTTTGGTCCATCTACGACGCGAACCGTCTTCTCCAGTTGCTCAATGCGTTTTACCAATGAACTCACTTTTGGCCCTCCAATGCTGAGATACGCGATTCCAATTCGGTGACTTCAAGCGTGCGCCTGAAGGATTCGATCAAGGCCATGACCTGGGCACCCTCTGTTGGGGTCAGTTCACCAGCCGACACCGCTTCAAGGATAGACGCCGCACCCGTGGCCGCGTCCTGCGCCGTTTGCATAGAAGGCAAGGCAAAGCTGACGGGTCCGTCCTTCCGCGTCGGAGCGATGCGCTCAATGCAGAGCCGCAGAGCCGTCGTGTCGCCCTCCAAAGCCATCTCGACCGCTTTTTGAGCCAAAGCCTCGCCTTGACCGTCCAAGAGGCTGAGAACGGCAACGGTGGTCTTATGACGCGCTCCAGCAGGCCGGCCGGGATTGCCTGCACCAAAGGTACCATCAGCATTGCGACCATCCGTAGTGGTTCCGTTGTTTCGGCTGTCATCCGTCATGCTTTGCGGCTCCCAAACGCTTTGAGGTCGATCACCTCTGCTTCCTCCGCCGTTTGGCTCGGGGAGATGGTAATTAGATACTCATCCGAATTGGGTGCAGGGATTGTCTGATTTTGGTGCTTTTCCGCATCCGAATTGGGTGCAGGAAACTGCTCTTTTGGAGCCTCCCTGCGTCCTATTCGGGAGGGGGCCTGCATCCTATTTGGATGCGGGGTTATGTTTTTGATGCGGCCTTTGCGGGACTTGGGAAGGTAGGCGTGATACGCCAAAACCGGGTGGTCTTGACCCTCTCTCCAAGCCGCAGGCTCCTTGGTCGGAGCTTGTCTCGAACTCCCCTTGCCCATCTCCATCATCGTCAATCTGAACAGCGCTGTTGTACCGTTGCCTGAGTCGCCGAGTTGGGGAAGTTTTGTGCAGACAATCCAGCCCTTGGCCTGAAGATCAGCCAGTGCCGCCATAGCAGTTCGCGCACTGCACCCCATGTCCTCTGCCAGCTTCCGGGGCGACCGAAAAATCGCCCCGTTGTTGTTTTCGGTTCTGTCTTTCTTCTGCGCCGTCTCTGCAAAGCACCGAACCTGCAAATGGTAATAGGCATCCCGCGCCGGAAAGCTGAGGGCCTTCCATGCTGGCATCCGGTGATGGTTCAACACCCATTTTGTGAACTGTTCGGTTCTGTCCTCGTTGCTCTTGTCACGCCCCATTAGGCCAACTCCCCAACTTTGGTTAGGAAGGCTGCTTGGCGCTGCACAGGCATCGCATGGAAACAAGTCCAAGCGTACACCTCAACCTCGACTGGATCAGCGAAGTTAACCCAAAAACGGGCTTCATCCGCAAACGAGAGCAGAGCGGGCAAAGGGGGGCCGATGCCCGGCCCCTCTGGTGTTTGATTGAGTCCACTCATGCCGCCACTTCCTTGATGGCGTCGAGCAGGTCCGGCACTTTGTCAGCCTTCACTGCGATACCCTGTTTTCCGGGGCGCAATTCGTCATCTGCGCGATACCAGACGCGTACGTTGAGCATCTGGTGTCCCTGGTATTCATCTAGAGACACGCGGAAGACCTCGCGGTTGTTCTTCGGGATTTCTATGAACTCAGCCATGACGCACCTCCCCATAGGCCAGCGATGCGATCAGACGCGCGTGATGGTCAGGCAAGCCGAAAGAGTGGCGGATTTTGCGTTCTTGAAGCGAGCGTGTGATGTTTGGATCGGTTCTCAAGCCGCCACCTCGCGCACATCACAGGCCAGGCGGTAAAACTTGCGGCCCTCCTGCGTTGTGTCTGTCTCAATCGGCACCTGATAGTCATTTCGAAGAACATGCACGGCGTCGGACAGACGCACGGGGCTGGCGCAGTAGACCGGCCCTTTGCGCAGGGTGTCCATCATGTCACGCCAGCGCTTGCACAGCGTGATTTCTGTCTCCCCATCAATGAGATAGGTTTGTCTTGCTCGGCTGCCGGACATGTCTTTCAGGGACATGATCCAGTCTGGTTGCCGTTGGTTTTCTTGGCTGCTCATTTTGCCAGATCCTTTCTTAGTTGAAAGGACAGGCCACAGTGCGTTACATTCGAATTGTCTAAACGAATGAGCCCTCACTGCGGACACTGTCCCGGTGGGGGTTTCGTTTAAGCGGCTGCTAAGCCTGTTCGTTCTTCGAACCAGCGGTCAGCCTCGGCATACTCGACGACGGTAGCGCCGTTGACTTTCAGGAACTTGATGCGCCCCGCTTTCTCTTCGGCGTATAAGAATGCACGTGAAAAGCCATAGTGTGACGCAACACGTGTTACGCGATCAGCACGGGGGCGGAGTGGGTTGCCTTGAGCCATCTCAGTTTGTCCTCAGTTGTCATTTCAACTGAGGTGAGGATCACAAAAGCTAATCGCGCTGGGAATCTCGCCGTAATTGCGCGGGAAAATTAGCGGCGCGATTATGTCTTGTGCTTTGGAGCGCCAGGCTTAGACCAATGCTTCGGAGCATGCTCTTTTTCGAGTTCACGGTAAACTTGGCGAGAGATACCCAGCTCCTCCCGCCAAGCATTTCTTTCGCTCTGGTTTGGCTTGCTGGGTTCTACAAACTCGTTGACCCACTGCCGAAATTGTCTAGCGGCCTCAGCACGCGCCATTGCTTTCGGCTTTTTAGTCGTGCTGCCAGACGTGGCAGGGACGAGGTCCGGTCTGGGAGTTTGCACGTCCGGAAAGAAAGAACTTAACCATTCACGGACCCGGACGCGGGGCACAAACAATAGCTTGTCTTTAAAGCCCTGAACTACGTTCGACTTTGGAACGCTGTCTGTCCATCCACTGCCTTGATAGCCTGCCTCCTTGGGCCAAGAATCCGGTGGAACAACTTGACCCTCAAGTGTTTCAGCCACCAATTCTCCAGACCGCAGCGCCTTGTGTATGTGAACAAAACTTCGGTCTTGCCAGTTGCCCGATACTAGGGACACGGCATGTTCCAGTTCGCGAATTAGTATCTGATCACGGTTAGTTGGAGGTTGGTTTTCTAGCCCGCCGTGGAGCAAGAAGTACTGCTTGCAAGCCTCCAGGGCTTTGTCAATCGAAGGTAGGTTTTCGTTTCGCCACTTTGAAACTTGTGCGACGACTTCTTGTCCTTGCTGATCTGAGACACATATCCACGCCCCAACCAGCGGAGTAAGCGCTTTGATATGTCCGCCGGAGGTGTCTTTGACCAAGGAATCAGCTTTTCCATTTGCGCTCATTTCTCGCGCGCACAACTCATAGAGAACCGATTGTTCGAACTCTGTGAGGGGAGCATCTTTGTTCGACGTTCTCCGCGAAGCCTCAATCAGTTTTGAACTGTCTGGCAAGAAACCAGTTGCATAGAGTATAGCAGGAAAGACCCGCCAACAAGCAGGATCAATGTGGGCGTACCGTCCGTCTACACGCCCCATTGCTCGTTGGTCCAAAGAGACAATTGATCCATCTTTGGCGGCAACGATCAAGCGTTTCCCCAGAAGCTGTTCGTGCAACAGGTCGTCGTAATTTTCGAGACCATTGCAAGCCTTGAAAGCAATCTCCGATATAGTGACGTATCCTTCGGGTGCGATCACTGACTACCCCCGATGGCGACAACCTTTGCCTCTTCCCCCGTCACCATCTCCGCCCACCGATCCAGCGCGGCTGCACGTTGCGGGAGCATGTCGGCTTGATTGTAGACCCGCGCGACAGCAGACGGCGCAGATCCCTGCGCGACATGGTTTAGAATGCGATCAACCACGCTCTCCGGTATGTTCGCGGATGCAAGTGCGCTCGCCATTGCTGTGCGTAGGTCGTGAATGCGCCAGTGTTCGAAGTCATCGCCCAACAGCTCGTCGAGACGGCGTTTGGCTTTGGTAACACCGCTGACTGGTGTCGTTTCTGTTGTCGTGAATACCAAACCCGAATTACCATCCAACGAAGTCAATTCCTGAAGGGCAGGGGCGCTGAGGTGCGTCACATGTGGTTTGCCATTCTTTGTCTCCGAACCGGGCTTCGTCATGGCGCGAGCGTTCAAATCCACCTGATCCCAATGCAAGCTCAGAATTTCGCTGCGACGCTGCCCCGTCAGTATCAGTAGCCGAAAGACCGGCCCCCAAAGCATGCCAAGTTCATCCGTGGCATCGTAGATAGCTCTCACCTCACTGACTGAGGGCGTTCGTTCCCGCGCAGTCTCTTTTCCTGCTCTAAGAAGACCTGCCCCTTGATCGAATTCAGTGTAGCCGCGCGACCAAGCCCACTTTGTGAACGCTGATAGTGCTGCCTTGATCCGGTTGGCAAAGACGAGTTTGCCTTCTTGTGCCTTCGCATCAATCGCGGCCTGCATATCTGAGCGAGACAGTTCTTTGATGTCCCTGTCCAAGTGATTTTCCAGAGCTTGTTCAAGCTGGCGTTTGCGCTCTACACCACGACGAAGGTTAGAAAGGTGCAGGTTGTCATAGATGCCGATAACCTCTTGAATTGACTTCTTCGAGGCTGCTGCCTCCGCTCGCGCGTTGCTCTCGGCTTCTGCAATCGCGACACGGTTGATGCCTTTCGAAGCCTCGGCTTCAATCTCCAATGCCATGCTTCGAGCTTCGGACAAACCAACAGCGGGATAAGTACCCAAGGTGTGACGGCGCTTCTTGCCATCCCTCACCCGTTTCTCAAACAGCCAGGTGTCACGCCCACTACTGGACATGCGGAACCGCAAACCCGGACGTTTGGTATCGGACACCTCTAAGCGCCCTTCGCTTGGTCTTTGCTTTCGCAAGCTGGCCAAGACGCGCTCCGACAGTTCTTGCTTCACCATCACCTGCCTAGAAATGTCCCCCAGCCGCTCTGGGGGACTCTTGGGGGACATTTTGCACTAGATTTGTGTGGACGTCTATGGATGCCGTTAGACGAAAAGTGACGCTATTAGTTAGTACTAAAATACTGATTTTGTGAGACTCAATGCCCCATCCGGATACTTCCGTGTACATCCGGGGACTTCCGTGGACGATTTGCTTAAAGGCAGAGAGATTTGACTTTTAATCAGTGGGTCGCAGGTTCGAACCCTGCACGGCTCACCACTGACATCCTTGTGTGACGACCGACGTCGGTCCATTCTGGTCGGTTGACCGGGTCCTCGTTCTTGGCATGAAAAACACGCTGCTTCATCAGTGAAAAAGTGTCCATCAAACCACGGGAACTCCACACACACCGTTTGGTAGGATGACGTCAGCGGACAATCTGGACTTGCTGACAGACTTTGAAATCCTCCGCCCATTCAAAGGCGACATCATCGTAGATCTGACTGTTCAGCTGCGACCGTGACCACATGGCGCAGAGTTCCAGGACCGTCGTCGCCTGATCGGATTGCAATAGAGTGTGTGGATATTCAAGGCCGATCCCGTACCGCCAGCTTTCCCCGGGGGCGAGGGTTATCAGCTCGGGCTCGAGCGCGGGAGGCTCGCCGATCGTGAAGGTCTGAACCTGATCCGACTGGGTATCGCGATACTCGCGTACGGTACTGCGGACGATGGCAAGGCCGGGGAATGTCTTGGGCGTTGATGTGGGATTGGTGAAGGTGAGGTGCACGTTATACGCCACCGGGTCATAGTCGAGGCTGTCCGGACTGATCGCCACCAGGGGCACCGTCGTGGGGGCCTCTAGTCCAATGGTGAGAGTCATGTCATTCCTTTCTTCTTCCTTCGCCGCGATTTGCCAGCCGCCAAGAAGCGTTGCGGCGAGCAGTGCGGTTGCGGCTAGACGACTTCGCATGTGATCCCCGGCTTTCCCAGCCCCGCCGCAGAGCGCAGAAACTTTTGGGCTTCGATCTCTACAAACCAGAACAACCGTTCCACAAGAGTGTGGCTGCGTGCCGACATGAGGTTTGGATTGGTGTGTGGAAAGGTGATCGTGGTCGAGGTTCCGTCGGCGCGGTGATATTCGGCGGTGGCTGAGGTTCCGGAACCGTACAGGTATTCATCGACTTGCCCGAAGGTGTGCATCAGTTCTTGGGTCACGTGATCTTCTTTGGGCCGGGTGGCAAGGTCAGCGATCAATGCAGCACGGTTTTGCACAAGCCTGCCTTGCGGCGTCGCCCGCTGGGCATCGGCATAGCACGCAACAAGCCGCGCCGTGCACTCGGGGCCGGGGCGGTCGAGTTCCGATCGGACATTTGCCGGGCAGGCGTCATCGACGAACCAGCCGCCTGACGTCATCATCATTTGCGTGAGAAAGGCAAACTCCTCTTTCATTTCAAAGCCAAGGCTGCGGCCCGTCTGGATGATATGAAACAGGGCGCCTTCAAGATGGCTGGCTTGGTCTATTGAGAAATGATCGAGATACGCGCCGACAAGCCAATCCCCCAGTTGCCACGCGAGAGCCCGGTAGCTGGCCTCGGAAATCAGGCGTTTGACGCGGTCATCAAGCTCAAACGACTGCACGAAACGGGTCGGCTCGGGATGCGCGTCTGTAACGCTGAGCCGGGCGAATGACGTCCAGCCGATCTGGCATAGGATTTCGAGCGTCGCGCCGCCGCGGAGGTAATAGAAACGGTTCACAATATCGGGGTAAGCGCCAAAGCCGGGCAGCACGACCTGAGCGACGATCGGATCCCAGAAGCGAAAAAACATGCGTCGCCCTGTTCCATCCCCCAACAAGGTAAAGCGCCGCAGATGCTCATACACGGCTTGCGGATCGGCGGCAGATCGCAAGAAGAGGGTCGCGCGTTTGTCCCAGATCGCCCCGTCCGCACCGGTGTCTGTCAGCAGAAATCGGGTGAACTTGGTGTCCTTGTCCAAAACGACGAGCCAAGGCGACACATCGCGCCATTCCTCATTGCGCAAGAGCGGCATGTGGGTGAGGCCTGAAAGCTCCAGCTGCTCGGGCAGGTTGATGATCTTGCCCGCATTCAGAATGGCATATGTGTGCGAATGCTCGCCATTGCGCCCCTGTCCAAAAAGGACGTCCGGCAACGCACCTGTCAGGGGATCGCCCGGATCTGTCAAAAGCGTGATGTCCGGCAGGGCCGTCACGGTGAGCGCGGCCTGATCTGGCGGCGGGAGAAGGCCGAGCAATTGGGTCAGATGGTTCGGTGCGCGCTGGGTCATATGAGTGTCAGCCTGTTCGTCGTCAGGATTTTCGGAGCCAAAGGCAGCCTGATCCAACAGCAGGCTTGGCTCAACTGGTCGATTTGATTGTGCTGCGTGTCCCTGATGATGCAAGCGCAACGTTTGCAGTGTCTTGCGTCTGATCCGTTCTCGTTTTTTGGAGCAGTGTCAAATATGGTGTCCATACGAACCTGCGCTGCGGTTGTGTACCGCCCAAAGTGCTTGTTCCGTTCTTCTATCATCCATGGCCGGTCATGGCTGCCCAGATCATCGCGTACCTCACAGTCACGAAGCGCAGTGAACCATTTGTTCCGCGTCGATAGTCCGACACCCAAATACAGATGCCACCTGTGTGTGGGTCAACCCGCTTGTCAGCGCAATCCGCATCCCTTGGGGAGTTGCCAAACGAAAACCTCTAGCTAAAGTAGCAGCATGTCTTGCACTGTTGAACAGACCGGCAGCGCCCGCAGAGCGCGGGGAGTTTGGGTTATGCGTCCTGGGGCGATCACCATCGTGACGTGTTTTGTGCTGGCGGTGTCGCCGCAGATACTGGCATCGGCAGATGTCGAGGCGTCGGATAACGAGGCGGAGTATTCACCGGAGTCTGCGTCGGTACGGACCCTGACGGGTGACGAAACGGCGGGGGAAAAGCTCTATCGCCGCAACTGCCGGGCCTGCCATGGGGCGACAGCTGGGGGAGCGGCAAGCTATCCCAAGCTGGTCGGCCACCCGACCGGGTTTCTGGTGGACCGGGTTGCACGTTACCGCGCCGGAGAGAGGTTTGGTGCAAACACACCGCTCATGGCGCAGGGCGTAAGGAAACTGTCGGATCAGAACATCGCGGACGTCGCGGCATTCATTGTGTCGTTGGACCAGAAGTAACGAACACCAAGCGGCGCCCAGAAGGCCGCAACCTGATCAAAAAGCCGCGTACGCGCCTCTCAGAGCGTGAAAAGCGTGTGGCAAAGGCAAGCCTCTTCGAGTGGGACCAAAACACCCAAGGGAGGAAGAACATGACTTTGAGACAATCCATACTGCATGGCATGGCCGCGGGCGCGCTGCTGGCTGTGCCGAGCTTTGCGCAAAACACCACGAGCCTGAGCCATGAACTGGTGCTCGACGGGCTGGAGAACCCCTGGGACATGGCATTCCTCGATGATGGAACGATGCTGTTTACCGAAAAATGCAAGGGGCTGTCGATTCGGATGCCGGACGGCACGGTGAACGCGCTTTACGGAATGGGCGGCGTTGATGGCTATGCCAGTAACGGTGACGATCTGTTCTGCGAGGGCCAGGCCGGGATGATGGGCGTGGCGTTTGACCCTGACTTCGAAAGCAACCGGCGGATCTATGTCTATTCGACCTCGAACATGACGGCGCCGGGCACGAACCGGCTGATGCGGATGGTGGTGGCCGACGATTTTTCCAGCGTCTCGGACAGGACGGATATCGTGGATGACGTCGAATACAAGCCGATGGCGTCGGACCACCCGTTCGGCGGTCCCGGTGCTCATAATGGCGGGCGTGTCCGCTTTGGCCTGGAGGGCGCATTGTGGCTGACCACAGGCGACACCCATAATGAGGATGTGCCGCAAAGCCCGACGCTCATGGGCTCAAAAATCATGCGCATGGACACCGATGGCAATGCGCATGCCGACAACGCCCCTCCGGAGGGCTTTGACGCACGTACCTTTACCTACGGGCATCGCAACGTGCAGGGCATCGCCTTTCACCCGGGCACCGGCAACCCGATCACGGCAGAGCATGGGCCTTGGCATTCGGACGAGATCACGTTCCTGGCGAACGGCGGAAACGCCGGCTGGGATCCGCGTGGCAACATGGCGGGCCGGGGCGATTGTCCCGACGGCTATTGCGGCTACAGCCCGAACCAGATGGACGGGATGAACCGCTACGAGCGCGCGGCGTTCATGCCAATGACGGATCTGGCCACGTACCCGGACGCGATGGTGCCGATGTGGGACAATAACGGATGGTCGCAAGGCATGTCATCCAATGCGTTCCTCGGCGAAAGCTGGGGCGCGTGGAACGGCCACATGGTTGTGGGCGTCATGGGCATCGGCTTTGGCGGTACACCCATCGGGCAGCGGATCGACGTTTTCGAACTGTCTGACGACGGCGTCGAGGTCTACGACGTGACCGAGATGACCTTGCCGGAGGGGATGGAGCCCGGACGCTTCCGTTCGGTTGTCGTTGGCCCGGATGGCAGCCTGTATGCAGCCGTGGATGAGGGTATGATCCACAAGCTGACGCCCTAGGGGTCTGAATGTGACCGCGCCGCTGGCTTTGGCGGCGCGGCTTTATTCCCCACCAAACAGCAGCGCGTTCGGGATCTCGAACCTCTGGTCGTCGGCGCGTATGTAATGCGTCCCGCCCCTGACCTCCCAATCGGTATCCCGCCCGGCGCCGGACATGGTGGCGCTCGCCGAAATGAACTCCCCATGCAGAAAGAACAGGTAGCGCGAGAACCCGTTTCTGAATGTCACCGCCGCGGTCGCGTCACCGCCGCTGCTTCGCGCGATACCGATGGGGCAGGGGCTCAGTGCCTCTCCCTGTTCCTGGGCGCAAGGCACCTCGGCGGTGCCATCAAAACGGTTTTTCCGGGCGCGTTTGTCGGTATCGTTCAGGCCCCTCGCAACGATGCCGTCAGGGCCTTCTGCCGGCCCGAGCGCATCTGCCAAAGCGTACCCGCGCGGACCGCCATGGAGCGGGCGGACCTCACACCAAAACGCTCCCGATGCTTGCGCGCAACCAAAGTTCGTAACAACGGCATGCTGGGCGATCCTGTCGCCAACCGTTTCACCGAAGCCGGGCGCAACCAAAAGAGCCACCCCGTCTGGACTTTCCACGACCCAACGTCTTGCGCCGCCCTCATGCGGAGCGGCAAAAAGGCCGTCGGCCAGTGCGTACGCGTCTTGTTCGGCCAGTGCGACATCAGAGGAAAGCACGAGCAAAACAGACGTGATGCGAAGGACCTGCATGCAAGTCATGTCGGTCTCCATAGCCGAGATTTGCCGAACTTACTCGGGTAAGGCGCGGGCAATAGCAAGACCGACGGGGTGCCAAAGACCGGGAGATTTATTGCACCATCCATCCGGTCACAGTTTGACAGAGTGGTATTTGCGGAGCCTCTTTCGTCGGGAAAGACTGATGTGATCAGGCTAGAGTATACTGGTCGCGCAACACTTCCTCACGTTTTCAATCCTCGAATTGCCTTGAGCAATGGCGCATTGCGGCGCAGGTCGCGGACTGGGTAATCTGCGTCATCCCATAGTCGCTCCGGCGAAAATTCAGGCTCTATGGATTTCAGTTTTTCCATGGCCTCTTGTGCGCGCTCAAAGTCACCAGCCCGAATATACAGTGCAATCAGGTAACGCAGTGGCGGGCGAAAGGACGGGGCGACTGCTGCTGCCCGCTGCGCCAATACAAGACCGCTTTCAAAGTCACCCTGAATTGTCGCAGTCATGCTGCACCCCATGTCAAACCAATGGGAAAACTGGGTATTTCCGGAAATGTGTTTCGCACACTTCTGGAGATTGTGCGCCGCCTGTACGTCTCCGTGGTACAACGCGGCAATGGAAAGTGCATCCAGCGCAAACGGATTGGCGGGATTAACGCGGACCGCGCGCTCTGCAAATTCCTGACCCTTGACGATGTCACCTTCAAGGATCAGCGCGGTATTGGCTATGGCTGCTAGCACCACAGAATTGAGAGGCTCGATCTCGAACGCACGCGCCGCAAAATCCAGCGCCTCATCCTCCGGCGCCCCGTCAACGCCGTCATGTGCCTCCACCAGCATAACGATTCTTAGCATCGCACGCCATGCGAGGAAAACACCGCGCGGCTCCATCTGAAACGCCATTTCCAGCAGACCGTCGGCCTGCACATGTTGCGACCGTTCCATGGAAAACAGGAGCGTGACCGCCCGCCGTGCGAGGGCGTGCGCATCCATGCCGTTGGTCGTGTCACGATGCGCGCCATACATCGCATCAATGATCCCTTCGGCGGCATTGTTCACGAGCCGTAGGACGTTTTCATGATCAATGGGCGGAGTGCCCTTGGATTGCACCAATTCAGACCCGGACCACAGCAATTCGCCCGGACGCCCCCCTTCCATCGACACACGCAATCCGGCCAGGCCGGCAGAGAGTGTCGCGGTCGTGCGCAGCACGAGGTGGGTGCCGTTCATCGGCTGCTTGAAATCGGCCGAGATATCGACGCTCAGTAGTTCTGCAACGCTGCGCGCAACACTGTCCGAAAAGTGTTGTGAAAAGAAATGTTCCATGCCGTCTTTTGCATGGGTTTCGTTGATCAAAAGCACCTGCAGTTTTCGCGATGCCCCCGAGGTTTCGGTCTTTTGCTTCGCCGTGGGAAGAGCGTTTGTGCCAGCGTGGCGGCTGCGCTCAACGCGCAGCCAGTCTTCGAATTCCTCATCGCGGATATCGATGCCCTCAAGAAATTCGACGTCCTCGTCAGATTTTGGCGGCGGCTCAACAGCCACATTCACCAAAGAAACGTCGACTCTGTCCGTCCGCAGGCAATAGGCATGCGCACCCAGGGTTTTGCGTGTTTCTGTCAGGACCTGACGCAAGGACGCCGCAGCCTGTTCTCGCCCGCGGTCGCTCCACAGTTTGCTTTGAAGCCATGTCCGACTGCGGGTGTGCGTCGCGCTGCTCGCCAAAAGCGCAATCATGCCCCGCGCCTTTGTGGAGCGCGGCGTCATATTGGCGCCGTCAGAAGCGGAAACGCGCAAAGGTCCAAACAGTTGAATTACGATTGTCATGCCAAGTGCTCCAACCGTGAACATGAGTAGTACTGGGATAGGCGCTTTGCGCACCCGCTGCGCGGGCGCCGTTATTTTATCGTCAAAAATACTGGCAGTCGGACTTCTGTATTCAATCAAAGGCTGAAATGGCCAAAAATCAAGAGTGTTAAGATTTTCACCGGGAGAGAACGAATGGCGCAATTGGGACGCATGGGGCGGATGGGGCGGATGGGACGCATGGGGCGGATGGGCCGAATGGGACGTATGGGTGGCGATAGCACCGACCATGCAGGCGGCCCCTCGGACGTACAATTGCATGCCGGTCTGATGACAACCCGCGAAGGTACGGTTGGGTATTGGCAGGGAAATGCGACCAATCGCGAACTCGCGGATGCTTTCGAGAAAAGCGGCGACGGCGACATTCTGTATGCGCAGGCCGACGTGCGCGCCCGCATTCTGGACTACGCCCTTTTTTCACGGTTCACAGTCGAAGAGGATACATCACGCGCAACTCCCGCTGCGCGGGTTGCAATTGATACCACGAAACGAATCGCTGAAATCTACCGACCAAGCAATGATCAATTTGAAGCACAGCTCAGTTACTTGCGCAGTTATGCGGACCTGCGTCCCGACCGCATTGACGAAATAGATCTGCAAATCGACGATATAACGTCATTCTTTGGATCGCTGGGATACCTGGACCCGCAACGCCGCGCCCGCACCCTCGATCTGCTGAGTGCTGTCGAACGGCTCGCCGTTTTCATCGAAATGCGTGTGAAACACATTCTCCACGCCCCGCGCCCAATCGATTATGCCGTCGAGGTGCAGCCGATGATCCAGACGCCGGATCACTCGAGCTTCCCCTCCGGGCACGCATGCGAAAGCTTTGCTGTTGCAACCATGCTGTACTTCTTGATGTTCGATAACCATCCTCACAGTTTGATCGATGGTGTTAACAACCATCACCGCATCTTTCGGGTCGCCGAACGCATGACAGTCAACCGCACTGTTGCCGGAGTGCATTTTCCGTGTGACTCCGCCGCCGGGGCGTTGCTTGGATGCCAGATCGCCAACGCCGTGTTTCTGTTGGCAAAGTCGCATCGATACCCCGAAGGCGACGGACCGTCTTTCACGATGCTGGACGTCGGGGACGACAGTTCCGACGCTCAAATGTCCGCTGGCGAAGACTTCAATCTGGAGTGGTTGGCGCGTGCACTCAAAGATCACGGCGCCGGCGAAACAGATGGAACAGACGACAGAGTATTGGAAAAAGCCTGGCAACTGGCTCGCAAAGAGTGGGCGGGAAGGTAACGCGCAACTCGGGATGACGGTGGCGGCGTAGGTCGCTGCCGGCAGGCGCGGGCAACGTACCATGGCCAAGCCGCGCGTCCTGAGCAGGAAGACCCGAAGGAAGGCTCAGCACATCTTTGAGAATATCCGCTTTGGGTGGAAGGTCTGGGTCAGCACGCTTTTGCAAGTAGGCGGCAATGGCGCGTGTAACCTGTGGCGCTGCGGCACTGGTGCCGTCAATCAGGCGGCTGGACCCTGAGAATGGCCCTGTCACCAGGACACCGGCCAGCGCACGACCGGTTTCTGAAATGGCCGACACGTCAGGTTTTCTTGCAAGACCTGCACCAGACGCCGTGTATGTTGTCGGTCGCCGGCTATCGGCGGTACCGCTGTTGCGGTGGTCATTCTCAAACGCCCCCCCAACGACATACACGCCTTCGCCGTGTGCCGTAGCAAGCGCAGACAGCGTTGCATCGCGATCAATCGACGAGTCCGGGCTCGGGAGTTGGTAATTGCCCGTCTCGTCGTCCAGCCCATCGACGTGCTGGTCTTCGAGGTAGCCCTGTCTTCCGAAACTGGCGAACCCGCCCGGCGTGTCATCACGCTGAACGTCTATTGTCACGTCCAACGCATCGACAGCACTGGTGTTTTCAACCTTCAACTTGAACGCGCCAGACGGTGTGTTGTGGTAGGGCGCCGCCACCGTCATCGTCGGTGCAAGTGCGAGCGTTATCAGAACACCACCGGGGTTTGCCGGGTCTCTGTGCACGTAAACGGCCATCTCGTTACTGCGGCTGTGCACGAGCGCGTTATTCGGGTCAAAATCGCACAATATTACGGGACTGCCCGTCGGCGGTGTTACAGTGACTTTCCAATCCGTCTCGCGATCCAACCGGATCTCGGCAAAGCTCGGTGTCTGATCACCCGCGGGCACATGCCACGTCACAAGCGACTCCGCCTCTGGGTCCAGTTTGTGTGTTGCAGCCAATTGGCCGCGATACCCGTTGCCCGACGGCATCACGACTACGGTCGCCACATCTCGGTTACGTGCGGCGACCAATTCAGCGATTTGCGACTCCAGAAACCCCTGCCCGTTCTTGGGACCCGCTGAAATGCCGTAGCTCAGGTTTATAACAACCGGCACCGGTTGCGCCCCATCCCCGGTTTCGAAGTGATCGGCCCAGTACAGGATACGATGCACAGCGTGCAGCACGTAAAACTCCAATCGCGCGCCATTCGAATCCACGGTCGCAAGCGGTGGTAATTCCACCGCGAAAATCGGCGGCGCATCGGCGCCGTCCTCAAGCGGCCAACCGGCCGCAAGATCCAAGACACCTGTCCCGTGCGTCGCGTGATCTCCAAAGCGCCGCTGGTAGAGGCGGTCAAATAAATTGGCAATCGACCGAAGCCTGTTCGTGATCCCAACGTCCCTGAGATTTGCTGTCGTGATCAGTTGATCAAAGAATTCCTCAGCATCGGAAAAAAGCGTACTCCCCAAAAAGGGGATCAGTGCGTTTTTCGTACCGTCCTTTTCGGCGTTTTGAAAAAGGGTGGTAAGTTCGTCGATGAGTTCCTGTCGCTTATCACCGGGCGCGCTGTCCTCAATGGCCACCGCCAAGTCGACGACTTTCTGTAGCAGCGGCGCAGCCTGAACATACCAGGCATTTTCAGCGGCTTCTGCATCAAGAGCTGCGTAGAACGCTTCTTCACTTTTCGCATCGCGCAACAATCTGTCGATATCAGTGGCGCTGAATTCCTGTCCCAATACAACACCAAAGCCACCCGTATTCTCGGCAAACCCTTCCACGCCTTGTTTCCAAAACTGGGAAATGCGTGTGGTATTGTCCGGCTTGCGAAACCGTTCATTTGCGATGCCGATGCTGTCATCGATGACGGCTGTCACAACAGGGCCGGGCGCAAAAGAGGCTTCGATTGGCTGCGGAGGCTCCGGCGCCCCTGCCGACAGCTGACTGCGCGGGACGGCAGGGCCAATGCGCAAAACATGGTACAGCGGCTCAGCACCGCTGCGTGACGGCGGTTCTTCAGAGGCACGATTGGCAGGGCGATAGACGATGAAACGCAAGTCAATCGGGGCAGGGGGACGCCCGTTGCCTTTGAGCCGTTCGAGGATCGCCAGACTGTCCTGCGCGATCAGAAACGCGTCACCGACATACGCCAAGATCTGATCGACAATGCTGGCGACGTCGCCTGCGTCTGGAATATTCACTTCGGCGTAAACAGGTTGCCACAATTGGCGCGCGGGCATCTCATCTTTCGGTTGGGCAAAGTCTGGCCTCACCACCGCCTCCCAATCCGAGTAGACATTGAAGCTTTGGCGCTGCCCCAGAGGGATTTTCTTTTCCGCACTCCACCGCATCACGGCATCCTCCACGCTGGCGATGGCAAGACTGTACATGCGGACAACGAATGCCCCCACCAGACAATCCGCGAATTAACGGAGTTTTCACGCACCGACCGGCGGCCCTTTGACGGGCGGCTCACGCAGCACCGGCTAGTCCGATTGTGCAGAGGCTCGCTGTGTCTCGCACAGCAGTCCGGACTTGCACAAAAAAGGAGCAAACCCATGCTGAACCCCAAAGATTACCGTCCACGTCTGGATGGCCAAGGGGCGATTGATCTTGAGCGCCGTGTGCGTCTGCGCGCCATTGACAGCGTGACCGACAGCGCCAATTTCCCCGCCGATATCGTACCGTCGAACAAGGAAGAGCAGGCTTTTGCTCAAGCCTTGCCGACAAGTTTCACGAAAGGATTGCATCACAGTCTGATGGGCACAGTCGCCCGCGCCGACTACGAGGTTTTCGTGCAACGGCTGGGCCAACCCCCTGCGCCCAGATCCATGGCAGGTTTTGATGTGCCTATTGGTCCCGCGCCCGTGTCGCCGACCCCCGGGGATGTGCCCCGGTTTTTTCACAACACGCGGCGCGACAGCACACAGCCATTTCAAACACCGGCCCTGAGAATGTGGGAAAGCCCGTGGGCAGGCTTGATGACCGACCTGCAAGGGCCTGCCCCTGCCGGTGTCGCGCAGCCGCCGGCGCCAGCTCTCGGCAGCTCTGAGCTCACAGCGGAAATGGCCGAAGTCTACGCGATGGCACTCTTGCGTGATCTCACCTTTGCCGAATTGGAGAACGGCACATCGACCATTACCGTTGGTGCAGAAACGGTTAGCGTTCAGGACGTCATCGATGAGTTGAACCAACTCCCCTGGTTTGATCCAACCAAACCAGCGTTCGGCATTGACCCGCCCGGTTTGTCCCCCCGCGCGCTCAACACGCAGGAACAGCGGCGCCGCATGGCCCGGTTTGATTCAGATGCACAGCAGTTGACCGTGCAAAACCTGTTCCGCGGCAGCACCTTTGGCGCGCGCTCTGGGCCGTATGTTTCACAATTCATGCTGCTGGGCAGCTCGGCACTCGGCGCCGACAACGGCATAATCCGTTTTGGCGCGCAGTCGGTGGATCAACGCGTGCAACCCGACATCGCGGGCTTGGATTACATGACCGAATACCTTGAATGGCTGGATGTCCAAAACGGCGCCGCCTTCGCGAACGTCCCGCCCGGCGGACCGGCTCAGTTCCTGACCACCCTGCGTGACATGGCAAGCTATGTTCACTTTGACCAACTCTATCAGGCCTATTTCAACGCCGCACTGCTGATGGCGGGACAAGGATTGGGCCCCGATGCAGGGCTGCCGGACACCAACGATGCATTGCGGCAAGGGTTCGCATCGTGGGGTGTGCCGCACCTTCTGGCGCTGATGGCCGAGGTATCTTCACGGGCGTTGCGTGCCGTGCGGCGTCAAAAATTCCAGGTGCACCGTCGTTCCCGTCCCGAGGTGCTTGCCGCGCGTCTGACGCTCTTTGCCAATGACCACACGCAGGGCCAGGCCGATCCTCTATTTGCGATCATGCTGAACGAGTTGCGCACCCGAACGCCCAACCTGCTGCGCTGGATCGACCTCAGGAACCAAGACCTCAACGCGGTGACAGCCGATCAGCGCAACCTCGAATTGGCACCCCACGCCGCCACAGCGACCCCGCCGTCCATTACCGAAAACTACCTGCTGCCCATGGCTTTCGGCGAGGGCTCACCGATGCACCCGGCTTACGGGGCTGGCCACGCGACAGTCGCAGGTGCCTGCGTCACCGTTCTCAAGGCGTTTTTCCAAACGGTTGCGCCGGGCGGGGCAAAAGTGCCCTGGTCCGAACTGAACCTGCCTGACGATCGTATTGGCGCCGTGGGCACGCTCGGCACCTCCGCGCAAGGGCGTGCCGCATTCATCACGGACGAGTTGGACAAGCTTGCAGCCAACATCTCCATCGGGCGCAACATGGGCGGCGTTCACTATTACACCGACTACTATGAAAGCATCCGGATGGGCGAACGGATCGCGACGCACATCCTCTACCAGAACATGCTGACATCGCCCGAGGATGCCAGCATGCGCTTTGTCGACTTTGACGGCCGACTTGTCGAACTGACAAGCAAGACACGTCAGGACAACCGTTTTCCCGATGCGAATGAAACCGATGCAGGCATCCGGATCACCGATCCGGCGACACTGACAAACGTGAACATCGGCGACTGGTGGCGCGAAAACAATGCCGCCTCTCTGTCCAGCAACACAGGAGCATAAGGCATGGCAACCCCAGAAAACATATCGTTCTTTACCGGCTACATCGTGCTTGTCGTCCTCCAGGTTCTTGGCATTGGCGTTACCGCCTGGACCCTTTTTGCACCTGGTGGCGGGGAACTGGCAAAACGGGCACGCACCATGCTGCTGGAAAAAGACGGCCCAAGTGCCGGGTCCGTCAGTTTCTCCCGGGTTGCCGGGACGCTTGGCGCACTCACGCTGGCCTCGCTTTTTGTTGCGACGGTGTTTTGGGCGCAATATGCGCTCTATTCCGATGCTTCGCTGGACGAGGCCAAAAAGCTTTGGCCGGTCTACTTGCTCGGTTCAGCGCTTTTCGCACCTTACGCGTTCAATCGACTTGCGCAGTTGATCCCGGGGTCGAATCAGTCGCCAACTCCGGTCGACGTCCTCGATCCTCCGCCGCCTGAGTGAGCCCGGGACCAAACCGAACGACAAAGGCGCGCCCATCACGTGGCGCGCCTTTTTCACGCTCGGATCACGCACCGGCAACGAAGCGCTCACGCCCCATGACACAGACTTCCGGTGTGCCGCCCTTGGCACCAGAACCTGGAGGGAATTTTACATGTCTGGCAACACCTACACACCGAAACGCACTTTTGCTGACTTCGATGCCCAAACGCGGGACTTTGAAAAAAGCGATGACGTCCTCGATGTGATCACAGGGATCATGACCGAGCTCGGCGATAACATCGGCGCGTATATCGGTGGCAAGTTCATCGCGCTCTGGCTGCGCGAGGGCGAGGCGCAGAACGAAGACGAAAGCGATCTCGACCTGCTCTTTGTCAACCAGGTCGACCAGTTCATCGACATCGTCCTGCGGCAACGCGCGGGCCTGCCCACTGATGGCGGTTCACTCAAACCGGCCGTGACGCTCAAGCTGACCGACGACATCGTCGAAGGCTACCGCGTTATCATCGGCGTGGCCGAAGATGGTACGGAGACACGCTACGAGTTTGTCGGTGGTCGCTATGTCGAGATTGATCCCGCCCCCTTGACCCTTCGGTCTTCGAGCGCGCGCCGCAAGCGGCTGTCGTAAGGCTCACACCGCCCTCAACACCACCCGGCGTTGAGGGCCCTTCACAACAGATGGGACAGAATATGCAACACCTACTTTTCGGGCTGTGCGCCTGCGTCCTCTTGCCAGGCTGCGCCGACATTTTCCTGAAGCAGAGCATTCGCAACGTGGAAAAAGAAAACATCGAACTTGGCAACTACGACAAGGTCGAACAACTCGGCATAGACGGCGCCGTCAAGCTCGCGTTCGATATGGCAGATGGCTATGCACACGCTGCACGAGACACGGCCGTTGCCCAGGATGTCGCGTCCGCCGGGCTGATTCTCGCGGCCGGTTCTGCCGTTGTCGGCATCGCCGAAGGTCTCGCGGATGAGGTCGTCGCCGAACGGGTGGTGAATGCCGTCGCTGTCGAACGCTTCCTGGGCCGCGGCGTGCCTGAAGACGCCATTGTCGCCCTTCTGGATGGCGCATCGCGCCACAACTGCGTTGCCATGACGGGGCGGCTTTATAGCCGGGTCGATCTGGAAACGCTGGAAGACAACGGTGGCAACATCTCGGACGTCATAGAAGAAAACTTCGCGGCGTTCCTCATGGTGCTGGTCATGCGCGAAATCGAGTACCGGACATTCGCCGGGCTCAGCCGTGATCTTGAATCCTTTGGCACGCTTGTCTCAGCCTTCAACAACGCCGTCGCGACCGCACAAGAACCGGGCCAACCGGTCGACCCTCCAGCGGGTGCTCGGAAAAGCGGCGCTCAAACCGCTGTTGTCGGCCTCACCCAGAACGCGGCACTCGAACGCTTCTTCGGCGTGCTGAAGGGCTGTCTTGCCAGCCCTGCCGATGGCGCGCCCATCACACCCGATACAAACGCAAGCTAGCCCATATCCGAAACTCACATGCCAAAGGAAAGCCCATGGCACAGAAACCACGCAAAAAGAAAGAACCGACGGCCCGTCAATGCGGCGCCATGCAACATCACGAAAACCTCGCCAAAACGGACGAAGCATATCAATCAAACCGCCGCAAGATCGAAGCCTTTGGTGCACGTGCGCGCCTGATCCCGCGGACCGGCGTCGTGCGTCTGCCGGTCGTTGTTCACGTGCTCTTTCACGACGCGGCGGACAACGTCACGCAAGCGCAGATCGACAGCCAGATCGATGCGCTCAACCGTGATTTCCGCGCACGCAACTCGGACAAGGTGGATATTCCGAGTGTTTTCAGACCCCTGGCGGTGGACTCGCTGATCGAGTTCAGCCTGGCAAAGCGGGACCCGAACGGCGTTGAAACAACCGGGATCACCCGCACATGGACGTCCCTAAACGACTTTCCCTACGACCCGTTCGACGAAAACGCCTTGGCTGATCTGGATGCGCTCATCAAGCATGACGAATTCGGCAAGTCAGCCTGGCCGACGGATCGATACATCAACATGTGGGTCTGCAAGATCCAGAATGGCCTGCTGGGTTATGCGCAGTTCCCGGGCGGGCCTGCAGCGCTCGATGGCGTTGTGATCAACAACACCGCCTTTGGTTCGGGCGGCACTGCCCGCGCGCCCTTTGACCTGGGGCGTACGGCGGTGCACGAGGTCGGTCACTATCTGGATCTGCTGCATATCTGGGGCGATGACCGGGGTGGTTGTACACGCTCCGACGGTGTTCCCGACACGCCGAACCAGGCCGGCCCGAACTCCGGCAACGCGGTGACCAAGGACAGCTTTCCGCTGATCAGTTGCAACAACGCGCCGAACGGCGACATGTTCATGAACTACATGGACTACGTGAACGACGATACGATGGTCATGTTCACAGCCGGGCAGCTGGCCCGCATGAACGCAACCTTGGCCGGGGCGCGCCGGTCACTCCTCGAATCCGACGCTTTGCTGCCAGTGCGCACCGAACCCACGCTGCTGGCCGATGTAGAATCAGGCAACCAGGAACTGGCTCTCGAGGCAGGCGATATCGCCGCCACCCGCTTTGATGGCGTCTGCTGGATTTGAACCAAACGCGCAGAACGCGGACTGCATAACACGACGCCAGGTGCATGTCTCTCAAGAGCATCTGGCGCCGCTCAGGAGATCGCCGGATGCCGCCCGGCGCTGCGGCAAAAAAGGTATCGCATCGCGCCGCAACACCCCACCTATCGTCGCGTCCGGGAACAGGGTGTGCTGGAGACGAAGGTGTACGGGCTATCGGACATGCCTTTATATTTCAGCGGGATTTATCGGGGGATGTGGCCCCATGGATCGTCCGCGCCAAGGCGCGAGACCGCGCTCCTGCTCAGTGATTGTCGCGCCGTGACGACAACCAGCCCCATGCCGCCCGCCTATTACGGCGTCCCGACCCGCACTGCGGTCATCTATGTGGCGTGGGCCATGCTCGCCTGGCGCGCAGAGCTGCTGATACCCTTCGCGGTCGCCGTGCTTGTGGTCGAGGCGGCGCTGTATCTGGTCCACCGCCGCACCCCGGCGCAGACGGGGCAACGCTGTCGACATCTGGTGGGCTGGTTCAGCGCGGGGGAAACGGTGTTTGGCCTGGGCGGGCTGGGTGCCGCCCTGCTGTCGCCCTCGTATCAGGCCGCGCTGATCGGGTTCTCCGCACAGCTTCGCGGCCTGCTCGGGGCGATGACATAGCGCCGGGCCCCGTCAGCGCCTTGTAAAAAGCGTCTCCGGCCCGACATCGTCAAAGGAACACAGCCCAAGCTGGCCAAGCGCCCGGTTCAGCTCGAGCGTCAGCAGTTCGTGCGCGCGCTCCGCCCCCTCGGCACCGCCCGCCCCGACACCGTAGGCCAGCGCCCGACCGGCCAGCGTGAAATCGGCGCCATACGCCTTGGCGCGCAAGATATCCGCGCCGCGACGAATCCCACTGTCCAGAATGATCGGCATGCGCCCTGCAACGGCAGCAGCAATCGGCGGCAGCGCATCGATGGTGGCGGGGCCAAAGGCCACCTGCCGGCCACCATGGTTCGACACGACAATGCCATCGCAGCCCAGATCGGCACAGCGCAGCGCGTCCTTTTCGTGCAGGATGCCCTTGACCAGCAGCGCGCCTTTCCAGCGGTCGCGCAGGCGCTTGAGGTCCTCCCAAGTGAACGCAGGCGTGATCAGTGTCTGCTGCACCTCGGCGTAGGAGGTCGCGTTTTTCAAAAGGTCCGCGTAATTGGCCACGTTCGGCGTGCCGTGGCGCAGGCTGGACAGCGACCAGCGTGGATGCAGCGCGCATTGCAGCACCACGTCCGGGGTAAACTTGAAAGGCACGGCCAGACGGTTGCGGATGTCACGGTCGCGCTTGCCGGCCGCAGGCACGTCGGCGGTGACCATGAGCACCGGATAGCCCGCCGCTTCGGCCCGGCGCACAAGGCCTTCGGTCACGTCGCCGTTGCCCGACACATACAGCTGGAACCAGCCGTTGCCATCCGCTGCCTCGGCCAGCGCCTCCAGCGGGGTGGAGGCCGCCGATGACGCCGTATAGGGTATGTTCCGCGCCTTGCAGAGCCGCGCCAGCATCAGGTCCGCGCCGGGCCAAAATGCGTTCAGCACCCCGATCGGGGCCATGCCGAACGGCGCGTCAAAGCGCTGCCCGAACATCGTCACACCGGTGTCGATGCGGCTGACATCCCGCATGTAGCGGGGCACCAGCTCGATATCGTCAAAGGCCTCGGCATTGCGGCGCAGGTTGCGTTCGCCTTCGGCCCCGCCATCGACCAGATCAAAGGCAAAGCGCGGGATGCGCCGGCGCGCCATCTCGCGCAGATCGTCGATGCAGGCCGCACGATCCAGCCGCATCAGATGGACCACCCGCCGTCTATCGCAATCGCCTGCCCGGTTGTGAACGCGGCCATGTCGCTGGCCAGGTAGCACACGACCTCCGCAATCTCCTCGGGTCGGCCCAGACGGCCCATGGGCTGGCGTGCCTTGAACGCGGCCAGTGCTGCGTCATAGTCGCCGGTCGCCGCCAGCCTGTCGTCCAGCGACGGGCTTTGCACCGTGCCGGGGCAGATCGCGTTGCAGCGAATGCCGTGCTGAACGAAATCGGCGGCGATGGACTTGGTCATGCCGATGATCGCCGCCTTGGAGGCACCATAGGCAAACCGCCGGGGCGCCCCCTTTTCGCTGCTGACGATAGAGGCGATGTTGATGATGGACCCGGCACCCTTGTCCAGCATACCGGGCAGCGCGGCGCGGCTGACCTCGAACACCGCGCGCGCATTCAGGTCAAAAGACCGGTCCCATGCCGCCGCGTCGCAGTCGAGGATGGTGCCGTCATGCACCCAGCCCGCGCAATTCACGACGATATCCAGCGGCCCCAGTCCGGCGACCAGGCTGTGCACCGCCGTCGTGTCCAGCACATCGAGGCGCGTGCCCCTGATGGACGGGTGACTGGCGTGCAGATCGGCCAGCGCCTCTGTCGCAATGTCGGTGGCGATCACGGTTGCGCCCCGCGCGGCCAGCGCCTTTGCCGAGGCGCGGCCAATGCCGTTCGCCGCTGCCGTGATCATCGCGGTCTTGCCGCTCAGTGTTTGTTCCATGTCGGTCCTTTCAGCGCGCCAGCCAGCCGCCATCGACGGTGATTACACTGCCATGGCAATAGGCCGCAGCATCAGAGGCGAGGAACACCGCAGCACCCGCAATCTCGGCCGGTTCAGCAAAACGTCCGGCGGGAATGCGCTCCAGCAGCGCCTTTGACCGCTCGGGGTCATCGCGCAGCGCCTGCGTGTTGTCGGTGGCGGTGTATCCGGGCGCAATGGCGTTGACGTTCACGCCATGCGACGCCCATTCGTTGCACAGCGCCCGGGTCAGCCCCAGCACCGCGTGTTTGCTCGATGCATAGCCGGCGACGCGCAACCCGCCCTGATGGCTCAGGACGGAGGCGACCGTGATGATCCGGCCCGCCCCTTGGGCTACCATGTGCCGCCCTGCCGCCTGCGACAGCAGCCAGACCGAATCGAGGTTCACCGACAGCACCCGACGCCAGTCATCCAGCGGCATTTGGGTGCTGTCCTCGCGGTGGATGATCCCGGCGTTGTTCACCAGAATATCGAGCCCGCCAAGGGCATCGCGGGCAAAATCCACCAGCTGAGTGGCCGCGGACGCATCCATGTCGGTGAAATCCGCCCGGACCGCGGCAGAGCGGCGGCCCATGTCCGCGATCCGGCCCCGAATATTGTCCGGCGCATGGCTGCGGTAGGTCAGCGCCACGTCGGCCCCGGCCTCGGCAAGGGCGAGCGCGATGCCCTCGCCGATGCCCGTGGCCCCGCCGGTGACCAGCGCGCGCCGTCCCGTCAGATCGAAAGGATGTCCCATCGTCAGTACCGGTTCGCGATGGGCAGGTCCTCTGCCGGGAACAGGCTGATGACCTCGCAGCCGGTCTCGGTGACCACCACCTCTTCCTCGATCCGCGCGGCGGAATATCCGTCGGTTGCAGGGCAATAGGTTTCCAGCGCAAAGACCATGCCGGTCTTGATCTCCATCGGATGGTCAAGGCTGATCGCGCGGCTGATGATCGGCCGTTCGTGCAGGGCCAGCCCCAGCCCGTGCCCGAACTGCAGGCCAAAGGCGGCATCCTCATTCGGAAAGCCGAGGCTTTCGGCGGTGGGCCAGACCTCCGCCACCTTGTCGGTGGTCACGCCGGGCTTGATCATCGCGATGGAGGCGTCGATCCATTCGCGCGCCTTGACGTAGGCATCGTTCTGCGCGGGTGTCGCGCGACCGACATTGAAGGTGCGGTAATAGCAGGTGCGGTATCCCTGATAGGATTGCAGGATGTCAAAGAACGCCTGATCGCCCGGTCGGATCAGCCTGTCGGTAAAGTTGTGCGGGTGCGGGTTGCACCGCTCGCCGGAAATGGCGTTGATCGCCTCGACATCGTCCGATCCCATTTCATAAAGCATCTTGTTGGACAGCGCGACGATATCGCTCTCGCGGACGCCGGGTTTCAGCTCTTCGTAGATCATGTGATAGACGCCATCGACCATGGCGGCCGCCTGCGTCAGCAGCTGGATTTCGTCCCAGTTCTTGATCTCGCGCGCCGCCAGCATGATCTGCTGGCCATCGACGACGTGAATGCCTTCCTCTTGCAAGGCGTGGAACATCGCGGTCTCCGCATAGTCCACGGCGACCGGCATGTCGCCCATGCCCGCATCCTTGATCAAGCCCGCGATCTGACGGGCGTATTTCTGCATCAGGCCGAATTCGGGCGGGATCGTCCCGCGCATGCCCACCACACCGGCCAGGCAGTGATCCGGCTCCAGCCAGTCGGAATAGCGCTTGTGGTGCACGGCGGCCGACCCGAAATCCCAGACATAGGGGCTGTCATCCCCGGTCAGCAGGCAAAAGCGGCACATCTTGTCCCGCTCCCACTCGCCGATCTTGGTGGCACTGACATATCGGATGTTGTTGACGTCAAACAGCAGCAGCGTGCCCGCGTTTGAGTTCTGCAACGCCTGCCGCGTCCGGGCGAGCCGATAGCGACGCAGGCGGTCATGGTCGATGCGGCGCTCAAAATCGACAGAGGTATGGCCCCACGCGGGGATCTTCTCGCGCCATTCCCAGTTCGGTTCGAGGTCTTGCGGGGTGAGCATGTTCGGCATCAGGGCACGGGACATGAAATAGCTCCTTTCGGGAGGGGCGGCCCCCCGGTTGATGGACAGGATAAAGGTACGGTGCGGGGCGGGGCGCTACTTGGTCACCCAACCCCCGTCGATCGAGATCATCTGACCGGTCATGTAGTCGCTGTCGTCACTGGCAAGGAACGACGCGGTGCCGGTGATGTCATCGGGATACGAGACCCGCTTGATCACCAGATTGCTTTCCACGATGTCCTCGTAGGCCTGCCCCTCGCGCTCCTTGAAGCCGATTTCGACCAGGTCCTTGTCCAGCTGTTCCCACAGCGGGGTGACGACGACACCGGGCGCGTATCCGTTGACGGTGATGTTGTGTTCGGCCAGCCCCAGCGCGCCGCATTCGGTCAGCGCCAGACAGCCGTATTTCGAGGTGCAGTAGACGGTGACATCGACCAGCGGCTTGCGCGACGCGATACTGCCCACGTTGATCAGCTTGTAGGGGTGATCGGCCATCGGACCCTGCGCGATCATCTGGCGCGCGGTCTCCTGCATGCCCAGCCACATCGCCTTGGTGTTGACGTTCATGATCATGTCCCAGTTGTCTTCGTCGATATCCATAAAAAACCGGGGCTTGTTCAGGCCTGCGTTGAACAGGCCGATATTGATCGATCCGAACGCCTCGACCGTGGCGGCGACGGCGGCGGCGTTGTCGGCGCGCTTGGTGACGTCCATCTGCACAGCGACGGCCTTGCCGCCCCCTTCGGCGTTGATGGCGTCGGCCACCTGCTGTGCCGTGTCGCCGTCCAGATCACCGAGGCACACATTGGCCCCCTGTGCGGCAAAGGCGCGGGCGTTGGTCTCGCCCATGCCGCGGGCGGCGCCGGTGATCAGGATGTGTTTTCCCTTCAGGCGGTTGGGGTCCATGGTCTCTCCTCCTCTTTGGTATTCATTCGCGGGGCTTGATCCGCTCATCTGCGCGGGCCTGCGCGCGGCGCAGCGTCTCGCGCGGCGATGTGATCCCGCGCAGCATGTCGTGAAATTCCTCGCCGCATATCTGGATGATGTCGGCGATTTCGGGCACCGGCGGGCGCGGCCAGAATTGCAGCTCGTCCCGCCACGACATGCCGTCCACCGCCTCAAAAATCGGCGAGGCCCGGCGCACCTCCGGATCGGCCCCGACCGAATATCGCGGGTTGGTCCGGCTGCCGTTCTGCACGTACAGCTTCTGCGCCTCGGGCGAGGTAAAGATCGTCAGCGCCTCGACCGCCGCCGGGACCCGCTCGGGCGGCAGGTTGGCGGGGATGCCCATGGCGTAGCCGCCCACAGGCGCCACCGGGCGGGCGCCGGGACCGGCCGGATGCGGCAGGTATCCCGTCTGCCCATGCGCGGGCGACCCTTCGTCCAGCTCGAAATACGGCGCGAGCAGGGTATAGCCGTAGGCCATCGCCACCTTGCCCGCCGCAAACGGACGGACCCGTTCGTACCAGGACATCGACAGGATATCGGGCGGCGAATACCGCAGCAGCTCCAGCAGGAATTCCGCCGCCTGCAACCCCGCCTCGGTGTCGATGGTCGCGCGGTAGTCGCGCATCGCCAGGTGATCGGTGTCAAAACCGCCCGCGAATTGCGGCAGGTTCAGCACCGGCTGACCAAAATCCGCCATCGCCATCAGCACCGTGTGGCCAAGCGCCGTGCCGCGCGCCGCGTTCCAGGCAATCCCGTAGCGGCCCCGCTGCGGGTCGTGCAGCCGCCGCGCCGCATGCAGCAGCTTTTCCGTGGTGGTCGGCGGCTCCAGCCCCGCTTCGGCGAACTGATCGCGCCGATAAAACAGCAACTCCGGCGTGGTCTGGGACGGCACACCGTAGACGCGCGCCCCCCAATGCGTCGCCTTCCAGCCCGCCGTGTGGAAATCCGCCGGATCCAGCCGGGACAGGTCCATCGCCTCGTCCAGCGGCATCAGCACACCCTTTTCGGCGAACTCCCCGATCCAGGGCAGGTCCACGGCGATGATGTCATAGCGGCTGGTCGGGCGTTCGGCATTGCGCAGCGCCTCTTCGCGCAGCCGGTCGATGGAGAATGCGCGCTGGTTGATCTGTGTGCCGACGACCTGTTCGAACTGCCGCTTGAGGGTGTCCATCACCATGAATGTCGGATCGCCATGCACCAGAACCCGCACCCCGCCCGATACTTTCAGCGGCTCGCTGCGCACCGTGAGCGGCGGGATCGACTGCGCCGACGCATAGCTGCCGCCGAAATAGTAGTCCCGCGCGTCGTCCGACCGCTGCGCGCCGCCAAAGCGCTGTTCGGCCATGCGCCGCACGCGGTCCGACACCTGCATCCACTGTGCCAGCAGCTTGTCGCTGGGATGCATGGAAAAGCTCTTGCCGGTCCGGGTGCGGGGGCGCTGTTCGATCAGCCCGGCCTCGATCATCTCGCGGAGCCTGCGATTGGCCGTCGCATAGGGCACCCGGCTGGCGCCGATCAGGGATGTGGGTGTGATCACCTTTGCGCTGAAATGCCCCTGCATCAGGTGCAGGGCCATCCGCAGGGTGGGGCTGGGGGCCATCAGGTCGATCGTGTCCTCGACCTCGTCACTGACCGCCTCCAGGAACGACACCATTTCCAGCAGGTTCGGCACGGTGGCGGCGGATGCCGGGCCGGGGTGGCTTTTTCTTGCAAGGGCGTTCATCAGGGGGGCCTTGTTCTTGGGTGCGGGACGGGCGCGCGCCCCGGTCGAATTGTCCGATTTGGATTTTTCAGAGGGCACAGCGCCTGCTCCTTTCGAAATTGTTCAAAGTGAAAGTCTCAGCATATACTGAAAAAGTTCAAAATGGATATTCGTCAGTCCGATTTGAACTTTTTCAAAGGTGAACGAATGCCCGTGCAGGTCACAGTAAGCACGGTCAATCAGCGCCATGAGCGGCGCGTGCCGGAGGAGCGGCACTGCGACCGCTCGCAGCGGCGATGAGGACAGCAAGATCAATGGGAGGAACCATGAAATGACAGTTCGCAAGACACTTGCCATGACAACCGCGGCCACGTTGGCCCTGACCGGAGCCGCGCTTGCAGACGGCCACGGCGTCATGAAAATCGGCATCACGCAGAACAATGTGGGCGTCGACAGCTACCAGACCACCTACGAAAAGGCGTTCATCGCCGCGGCCGAGGCCAACGACAAGGTCGAAACCGTAGTGCTTGATGCCGGCGGCGACGTGGCGCGCCAGATCGCCCAGATGGAGGACCTCATCCAGCAGGAAGTGGACGCCATCATCATCTGGCCCACGAACGGCGAGGCGGTGATTCCCGCCGTCCGCAAGGCGCACCAGGCCGACATTCCCGTCATCGTCACTAATTCGAACATCGCCGAACCGGGTTTCGACTTCGTCAAGTCGTTCTCCGGCCCGGACAACATCACACAGGGCTCCCGCTCTGCCGAAATCATGTGCGACAAGTTCAAGGACATGGGCATCGCGGACGAGGCCAAGGTTGTGCACATCACCGGCCAGCCCGGCTACACCACTGCCATCGAACGGGCCAAGGGTTTCAACGACCGCCTGCCCGAGGTCTGCCCGAATGTCGAACAGATCGACCAGCAGCCCGGCGACTGGAACCGCGAGAAATCGCAGCAGGTCATGGAAGCCTTCCTCGTCAAATATGATGACATCGACGGCGTCTATTCCGGTGACGACAACATGGGCGTCGGCGCGCTGAACGCCGCCAAGGCGGCAGGCCGTGACGGGATCATCTTTGTCGGCGCGACCAACTTTGCCGTCGGGTATGACGCAATGGCGGCAGGCGACTACTGGGGTTCGATCTACCAGTCGCCGGTGGATGACGCCGAGGCGGCGCTCAAGACCGCCATCGACGTGCTCAACGGCGGAGAGGTTCCGTTCCTCAACTACTTCGACACGCCGAAGATCACGCAGGACAATATGGGTGACTTCACCAAGCCGGTGTTCTGAGCCCACCTCCCGGTTGCGGGGCATGGGTGATCCATGCCCCGCACGCGTCATCAACACACAAACTTTCTGGGAGGCACGCATGGGACGTGTGTCTGACCGCGTCTGCATCGTGACAGGTGCCGGGCGTGGCATCGGTCGCGCCATCGCGCAGGCCCTCTTGAACGAAGGCGCCAAGGTCTGCTTTGCCGACATCAACGGCGACGCCGTGGCCAACCTCGCCGGAGCGGCCTCCGTCAACGGTCACGCGGGCCGGGCCATCTCGGCCACAGTCGACGTCACCGACCGGGCACAGGTCCGCGCCATGATCGACCGCACCGTCGATACGTTCGGGCGGCTCGACGTCAAGTTCAACAATGCGGGCGTGAACAAGCCGATGAACTTCATGGACGTGACCGAGGACAACTGGAACTTCATCATGGGTGTCAACGGGATGGGCTGCATGATCGGCATGCAGGAGGCCGCCCGCCAGATGATCGCACAGGGCCGCGGCCCGGACGGAGTGGCGGGCAAGATCGTGAACACCGCATCCATCGCCAGCCGCCAGGGCTTTGACAACGTGGCGCCCTACTGTGCGTCGAAATCCGCCGTCGTGTCGCTGACCCAGTCGGGGGCCCGCGATCTGGCGCGGCACGGTATCACGGTGACCGGCTTTGCCCCCGGCGTGGTGGACACCGAAATGTGGGAACAGGTCGACCGGGACCTCATGGACATCGGCGCCGCCGACCGGCCCGGACAGGCGATGGAGGAGTTCTCCGCCGAAATACTCAAGGGTCGCGTTGCGACACCACACGACATCACCGGTACGACAACGTATCTTGCGTCGCAGGACAGCGATTACATGACCGGACAGATCGTCATGATCGACGGCGGGATGACACTGGTCTGACCCGCAAGACCGAATGCCTGCGATCTTTGGGAGGAGTTCATGGCCACAACGACACAACAGCAGATCGGAACCGTGCTGGCGAAACAGGGCATCCTGATCGCCTTTGCGGTGTTCATGATCGCCTTCACCCTCGCCAATCCGAAATTCATCAGTGTGGACAACCTGTTCAGCGTCGTGCGGTCCTCCGCCATTCTGGGGGTCATGGCGCTTGGCGTGACGTTCGTCGTGATCAGCGGCAACCTCGACCTGTCAGTCGGTTCGATGATGTCGTTTTCGACGATCGTGGTGCTGGACCTGCACGACGAGTTGGGCCCGTTGCTCGCCATCCCCGCGATGTTCGGCATGACCCTGTGCCTCGGGGCCTTTATCGGGTTTCTGGTGGGGTATCTGCGGCTCAATTCCCTGATCGTGACGCTGGGGATGCTATCGGCCATCCACGGGCTGACGCTGACCTATTCGGGCGGCCAGAACATGGACATCGCCGACAAGGACGGCACCTGGTTCAGCATCTTTGGCCAGGGCACGGCGCTGGGTATCCCCCTGCCCATCCTGATCTTTGTGACGCTGGCGGCGGTGCTGGGCATCGTGCTGGCCAAGACACCGTTCGGTCGCAAGGTCTACGCGGTGGGTGGCAACGGCACGGCAGCGACCTTTTCCGGCATCCGCCGGGCGCGCACAGTGTTCATGTGCTACCTGATCTCCGCCTTCTGCGTCGCCACTGCCGGCCTGATCCAGGCCAGCCGTTCGCTGGGCTCGCAGAACACCGTCGGCCAGGGGCTGGAACTTGAGGTGCTGGCCGCCGTCATCCTTGGCGGCGCATCGCTGCTGGGCGGCTCGGGCACCGTCTTCAAGACGGTGATCGGCGTCCTGATCCTGGGCTTTATCCAGAACGGCCTGCTGCTGATCGGCCTGCAATTCTACGTCCAGTTCGTCGTGACCTGGGTCATCATCATCCTGGCCGTCTGGCTCGACATCGCGGCCAAGCGCGGCAAGCTCTGGTCACCCATCGCATGAGGAGGACGCCATGAAACCCGGCACCCTGTCCAACGCGCTCAAGAGCGGCGCGATCTGGGGCTTTATCGTGCTCGAACTGGTCTTCTTTTCGGTCGCGGGCGAATACCTGTCGCTGTCCGACAAGGCGTTCATGGACTGGGAAAACATGCTGCTGCTGCTCAAGCAGTCGGCGCCCATCGGGATCATCGCCATGGGCATGACCATCGTGATGGTGAACGGCAATATCGACCTCAGCGTGGGCGCCACCTTTGCCATCGCCGCCATCGTGCTGCTGGACAGCATGACCTGGCCGATATTCGCGGGCCTGGGCGACTGGGTGATCCCGGTGGCCTGGCTGCTGGCGCTGCTGGTGGGCACGGTCCTGGGTGCGCTCAACGGTCTGATCGTATGGAAAACCGGGGTGGATGCGTTCATCGTCACGCTGGGCTCGATGCTGGGCTTTCGCGGCATCGTCTTCATGTTCAACGGCGAGAATCCCACCTCGCACCTCAACTGGACGCTGGTGGATTTCGCCGAAGCCGAAGTGCTTGGCCTCGCCACCGCATCGTGGTTCCTGCTGGGCGTCACGCTGGTGATCTGGTTAGTGATGGCGCGCACGGTCCATGGCCGCAACGCCTATGCCATCGGCGACAACCGCGAAGCGGCGGTGAACGCCGGTATCCGGGTCGGGCCGCACATGATGATCAACTTTGCCATCATCGGCTTTCTCGCGGCCCTGTCGGCGGTGGTGTTCTATTCCGAAAGCGGATCGGTGAACCCCAATGACGGCCAGCTCTACGAGCTGTGGGTGATCACCGCCGTCGTGCTGGGCGGGACCAAGATCACGGGCGGCGCGGGCAACGTGATCGGCACCTTTGGCGGCGTCATCGCCATCCAGCTGCTGCGCAAGGGGCTGGGCCATATCGGGGCCGACACCTCGACGGTGAACCTCGTGATCGGGCTGATCCTGATCGCAGTGCTGATCCTGGACCGCCAGTTGAACGTCAAGGGCAAGGAGGAGCTCAAGGTTTGACCGACCCGGTTCTGCATCTCGATGACATCGTCAAGACCTTTCCCGGTGTGCGCGCGCTCGACGGAGTGTCGTTCTCCGTCATGCCGGGCGAGGTGCACGCGCTGATGGGCGAAAACGGCGCGGGCAAGTCGACGCTGATGAAGGTGCTGGGTGGCATCTATCAGCCGGACGGCGGCACCATCACCGTCGGCCCGGAACAGGTCACCATGGCCGGCCCGCTGGAGGCCAAGGCCAAGGGCATCGTCTTTATCCACCAAGAGCTCAGCCTCGCCGAGGAACTGAGCGTGGCGGAAAACATCTATCTGGGCGAGCTGCCACGCAAGAGCCTTGGCCGCGTCGACTGGCCCCGGTTGGCCGAACAGACCAACGCCATCCTGAAAAAGCTCAACGTGGGCTTTGACGCAGGCACCCGTGTGGGCGATCTGTCCATCGCCAACCAGCAGATGGTCGAGATCGCGCGCGCACTCACCGTGGATGCCAAGGCGGTGATCTTCGACGAACCGACCGCATCGCTGACAGACGCGGAAAAGGTCGTGCTGTTTGACGTGATTTCCGACCTGCAAAAGGAAGGCGTCGGCATCATCTACATCTCCCACCGGATGGAGGAGATCTTCAAGATCACCGACCGGATCAGCATCCTGCGCGACGGCCAATACCAGGGCACCGTCAACACCGCCGACACCACCGAAGAAGCGGTGACCCAGATGATGATCGGCCGCAAGCTGGACCTCAGCCGCAACGCGTCGCATCACGAACTGGGCGACGTGGCGCTCGAGGTGCGCGGGCTCAGCTGTGGCAAGCTCTTCGAGGATGTCAGCTTCGAGGTGCGCCGGGGCGAGGTCGTCGGCTTTTACGGGCTGGTCGGCGCCGGACGGACCGAGATTGCCGAAACGCTGTTTGGCCTGCGCGAGCCATCCGCCGGCCAGATCCTGCTGGATGGGCAGGAGGTGCGCATCCATTCGCCCAACGACGCCATCGCCCGCGGCATCAGCCTCGTGCCCGAAGACCGCAAGGGGCAGGGCCTCGTGCTGGGCATGAACTGCCGGGACAACATGACCCTGCCGCAGGTCCAGGATCTCAAGGCGGGCCCGTTCGTGGCCGAAGGCGCGGAGGTCGCCATCTTTGACCAGTATCGTGACCGGCTGGACATCCGGACACCCGGCTGGAAACAGCTGGTCGGCAACCTGTCGGGCGGCAACCAGCAAAAGATCGTGATCGGCAAATGGCTGTCGATGCATCCCAACGTGCTGATCGTCGACGAGCCGACGCGCGGGATCGACGTCGGGTCCAAATCCGAAATCCACAAGCTGCTGCGCGAACTGGCGGCACAGGGCTATGCGGTGATGGTGATCAGCTCGGAAATGCCCGAAGTGCTGCACGTGGCCGACAGGATCGTGGCGATGTACTCGGGCCGGATCATGCGCACCTTCACCTCCGAAGAGGTGACCGAAGACAGCCTGATCCAGGCCATATCCGGTCTCGGTGGGCCAGCGGCGGCATGACGATGCGTGTGGGCTTTGCCGGGCTCGGGCGCATGGGCGTGCCGATGGCGCGCAACATCGCCCGCGCCGGGTTTGCCCTCACGCTCTGGAACCGCAGCGCCGACAAGGCGCGCCGCCTCGCGGATGATCTGGGGTGCGGCGTGGCCGTCAGCCCGCGGGCGCTGTCGGATGCGGCGGATGTGGTGGTCACCATGCTGGCGGATGATCCGTCCTCCCGAACGGTCCATGACGGCCTCTTTGCCGGGGGCGCGCGCACCTATGTCGAAATGGGCACCATGAGCCCCGACCACATCCGCTGGCTCGCCGATCACGCGCCCGCCGGTGCCACGGTCATCGATGCGCCTGTCTCGGGCGCGACGCAGGCCGCCGCCGACGCGCAGCTGCTGATCATGGCGGGCTGCGATGCGGCCACGGCTGATCCGCTGCGCCCGCTGCTCGCCGCGATGGGTCGGCAAACGATCTGCCTTGGCCGCACCGGGGCGGGCGCGGTGATGAAACTCGCCGTCAATTCCCTGATCCACGGGATCAACCAGACGCTGGCCGAGGCGATGACGCTGGCCGAGGCGTCGGGCATCGACCCGGTGCAGGCCTTCGACGTGATCGAAAACAGCGCCGCCTGCGCGCCAATGCTGAAATACCGCCGCCCTCTGTATCTGGATGAGGCCGCGCATGACGTTACCTTTACCGTGGCGCTGGCGCGCAAGGACATGGAGGTGACCGCCGCCCTCGCCCATGAACTGGGCACCGCGATGCCGCAGGGGCAGGTCACCCTCGACATCCTCAAACGCGCCGAGGCGCAGGGCTACGGCCCCCGCGACATGGCCGCGATCCTGCCCTTTGTGCGAAAGGACGAAGCGCGATGAAAGCAGCCCTTTTCGTCGGCGGCTGGCAAGGCCACGCGCCCATGGACTTTGCCAATTGGTACAGCGACCTGTTGCGGGCCAACGGGTTCGACGTGGTCGTGCACGACACGCTCGCACCGCTCGAAGACCCCGCATCGCTGGCCGATCTCAGCCTGATCACCCCGATCTGGTCCTCCGCCCGTTCCGGCCACCGCGCGGAATTCGGCAACATGACCAAGCCGCAGGAAGACGGGCTGCTCAAGCTGATCGGCGATGGCTGTGGCCTTGCCGGGTGGCACGGGCACATGGGCGACGCCTTTCGCGACCGGCCCACCTATCACTTCCTCATCGGCGGGCAGTTCGTGGCCCATCCCCCCGGCTGGCCCGACAACCTGCAACCGGCCGAGGATTACATCGACTACGACGTGACCATCTGCAAGCCGGACGATCCCATCGTGCAGGGCATCCGCAGTTTCCGCCTGACCTCTGAACAATACTACATGCTGGTTGATCCCTCGAACGAGGTGCTGGCGACCACGACCTTTTCCGGCGACCACCTGTGGTGGATCGAAGGCACGGTGATCCCTGTGGTGTGGAAGCGCCGCTGGGACAAGGGACGCGTGTTCTATTGCTCCATCGGGCACGAACTGGACGACCTGCGCACGCCGCAGGTCACCGAAATCATCCGGCGCGGCGCGCTTTGGGCCTCGTCGGGCAATTCGCACTGATCCGATCGAAAGGACCTCTCCATGAAACTGTTGCGCTATGGTGCGCCCGGCCGGGAACAGCCCGGCCTTCTGGATGCCGCAGGCCGCGTGCGCGACCTGTCGGGCGTGGTTGCCGATATCGCCGGCGACACGCTCCGCCCCGAGGGCCTCGCCGCCCTGCACGCGCTGGACCCCGACAGCCTGCCGCTGGTGCCGGGCACCCCGCAAGAGGACCTGCGGCTGGGCGCGTGCGTCGGGGGTATCGGCAAATATGTCTGCATCGGCCTCAACTACGCCGACCACGCCGAAGAGGCGGGCATGCCCATCCCCCAAGAGCCGATCATCTTCAACAAATGGACCTCCGCCGTCTGTGGTCCGAACGACCCGATCCAGGTGCCGCGCGACAGCGTCAAGACCGATTGGGAGGTCGAACTGGGCGTCGTGATCGGTGCGCCCGGCGCCTATATCGACGAGGCCGACGCCATGGACCACGTGGCCGGGTTCTGCGTGATCAACGACGTGTCCGAGCGGGATTTTCAGCTGAACCGCGCGGGCACCTGGGACAAGGGCAAGGGCTGCGACACCTTCGGCCCCACCGGCCCGTGGCTGGTCACACGCGACGAAATCGCGGACGTGGATGCGCTGGATATGTGGCTCGACGTGGACGGGACCCGGATGCAGTCCGGCTCCACCGCGACGCTGATCTTCAAGATCCCGCATCTGGTGTCCTATTGCAGCCGGTTCATGAGCCTGCAATCGGGTGACGTCATCTCGACCGGGACGCCGCCCGGCGTGGGCATGGGCCAGACCCCGCCGCGCTACCTGCATGGCGGCGAGACTGTCGCGCTCGGGATTGCCGGTCTGGGCGAACAGCGCAGCGAGGTGCGCGCCGCGCCGTAGCCGCCGCAGGCCGGCGGATCATGCACCGACTGCACCGGCCCGACGAGCACGGTGCGACCATGCGCAGGCGTCTGCGGCAAACACGGTGCGGTCCGGTTTGTTCCGTCCCGCGGGCGATTTCTTTTTTCGGCACCAAAGGCGGTGATTGCGGAACCAATACGGCATTGCGGGCATTTGATGGGTGTAACCAACGTCAAAGGAGACTACTATGAAACTCCTATCGACAGCACTTCTGACCGCCACCGCTCTGACACTTGCAGCCCCGGCAGCATTCGCAGCGACTTTTGATTTCGATGATGTCACCACCATGCAGGCCGCCAACGGCTCCGAGGTTTACAGCAGCGACGGCAAACTGGTCGGCGTGCTGACAGACGTCGAACTCGAAGGGGCCGAAGCGACCTTCATCATCGAAACGGCCAATTCCTCCAACGTCGACAAGGGCACCATCTACGTCGTCGCCGAAGAGGGCAAAGTCCTGTTCGAAGATGACAAGCTGGTCCTGCAGGCCACCGAAACCGAGATCGAGCTGGAAATCTCCGGCGAGACACGCTCGGACGAGCGGGCCCGGGTGTATCTGGTCGATTGATCATAACCCAGCGTTCAGGCCGGTCCTCGTGACCGGCCTGCAACCGCGCCGCCCCCGAGGCCGCGCATGACGACGGCCGATAAAACGCGCATCGCCTGGCCAGCCATGCAACCGTGCCGCACCTGTCGCGGCCTTCCCAAATATCCCCCCCTCGACATTCCGATACCGCCGGGCCTGCGTCACGACGCAGCCCACCTGCATCCCAATCGTTCCCGCGAAACGTGTCGCCCGGGGGCGCACCCCCGGGCGGTGCGCTCAGGCGGCGGCCTTGTTGATCTTGCCCGTGGCCAGATCCGTCATGGTCCGGTCACCGTCATAGGATTTGTCCAGACAGTCCTCCAGCCGGGCAACGTCGTCCGCATGCTCCATCCGCCGCGCAAAGGCGAGGCAGCAGCCGTAGCCCGCAATGGCATAGTGGGCCATGCGCTGATACTGCGTGATCATCATCGCGTCCTGCGCGTCGCCATCGCCAAAGGCTGCCTCCAGCCCGTGGGCGCGCGCTTCGTTCACCAGCCCTTCCATGCCTTTGCAGTGTTCGCCCTCCGGGTCCGCGCCGTGCCCCTTGATGATGTCGCGCAGCGCGTCCATGCCGCGTTCGATGCCTTCGACCCCGCGCTCCAGCGCCGCCCTGAGGGATGCGTGATGCGCGGCATCCGCCAGCTTGGCGGTGATGTCACGTGATTGGGTGCAGGCGCTGTAGATGTCCTGCAACTGGTCGATATACACGTCGTGAAGTGTGTTGAGTGCCATGATCTGTCCTCCTGTGATCGGCGTCATACGCTTGCTCAACACGCGCCGGCGCTTGCGGTTCCGCACGGCATGGAACCCGTCGGCGCCTGGGCCGTTGGTCTCCCAAAGGAGGTTCCCATGGACAGACTGAGCATCGTTTTGACACTCATGACCGGCGCGGTCCTGACCGGAGGGCTCGCCACGGCGGCGTTTTCCGTCGGTTTTTACAATTGGCCGGCCATCCTGTGGTCGGCGGCGGTGGGCTTTGCCCTCTCGTGGCCGCTGGCCTATGCCATCTCGCGCCGGATCAAGCGTGACGATCCCGGCTGGGACGAGACGCGCAAGGACCGGACGGACGCCGTGCCGCGCCCCGGCGATCCCGAGGTCTGAGGCGTCGCACCATCAGACCGCACGACAAACAAAAGGGGCGCCCGCATCGGACGCCCCTTGTTCCGTATATCTGCCGACGCTGCACTCCGTCGCGCGGACGCAGCGCCAGACCCAGCGCCGCAAAGCGCACCGCCTGCGGGGCGGACAGGCCCGCCCGCTGCGCGCGGTCCATGTTGCGGTGCAGCTGACCGCCGGACCAGAGAATTTTTTTCGGGACGCAGCCGCGGTTGACGCAGGTACCGCCAAGGTCACCCCTTTCGATCAGCAGGACCTTGGCCCCCAGCTTGGCCGCTGTGCGCGCAAAGGACAGGCCGCCCGATCCGCCGCCGATGACGATGCTTTGAAAGGTGGTGTCGGTCATGGCGGTGCTCCGGAGCGAGGTGCGTGCACCGGGTCCGCCTGCGTTCCGGCACAAACCCCTGAGACGCGCAATCGGTTCCACGCGCGGCGGCGTGCATCCGGTCGGGATTTGTCGCGGGGCGGGAGGTGGTTATACGACCAGTCCGAGATCCCTGAGATACGCGAACCCTGCCGGGATGTCGGATTTGCGGCGCAACTCCAGCACGAGGTGTGGGTCCGATTCACACTCGGACAGGGCGCGGAAGACCTCTGGCCAGTGAATCTCGCCCTCGCCCGGGGCCCAGTGGCGGTCGGCGTGGCCGTCGAGGTCCTGGAGATGTACGTGTTTGAGCTGATCGGCCGCGTCGCGGACAAAGTAATCGACCGGCGGCGCGCCCGAGATGCGCCGGGCCAGATGCGCGTGGCCGGTGTCGATGGACAGCGCGATGGCGTCACTGTCAAAGCTGTCGACCATCTCGCGGCGCATGGCGGGATCGACGTCAAAGATGTTCTCGATCACCAGCGTGATGCCTGCCTCTTCTGCCACCCTGACCACTGGGGTCATCACCTCGTGGACGCGCGCCAGTTTCTCTTCTCGGTAGTCGGGTTTGTTCAGCCGGTTCGATGCATACCAGCGCGTGTAGGGCGAGTGCAGCACCATCTGGCGCGCGCCGACGCGGTCGGCGGCCTCCAGCGCCCTGAGGAAGCGCGCGGTGATGAGGGGGCGCAGTTCGGGGTCCTTGTTGTCCATGTCGAGCCCTTCGTAGGGGCCGTGGATGCCACGGCGGCCCCGGAACCCGTCAAGCGCTGCGGTGGCGGCGGCGATCCGGTCCTCGAACGCGGTTGTCAGGTCCTCGTGGCTGCTGAAGCCCTGCAGTTCCAGATCGCGGTCGGCATCAAAGAGCCAGTCGCGATGGTCTGTGATGTCGTGCGGGGCGAGGCAGGCGCCGATCTTGAGCGGGGTCATGGGGTGGGGTTCCTTGGGGGTCCGGGCCGCGTGGCGGGGTCATTGGTTGGGTTGGGCGCGGTAGGCGCAGCGGCCTGCGACCCAGGTGCCCTGGATGGCGGGTGTGTGCCCCTTGGGCCAGTCGACGAGGACCAGATCGGCGCGTTTGCCTGTCCTGATCTCGCCGCGGTCGGTCAGCCCCATGGCCCGGGCCGGACCCGAAGAGATCAGAGACCACAGCGCCGTGCGGTCGGCGCGTTTTTCGCGGTCCAGCCGGTCGATGGCGGCCAGCATCGCGGGGTAATAGTAGTCGGAGGCGAGCATGTCGCAAAACCCGGCCTCGACCATGTCCGCCGCCCCGAGCGAGCCGACATGGCTGCCGCCACGCACCGCGTTCGGTGCGCCAAAGACGATCATGTCCCCGTTTTTCCGCGCCGCCTCGACCGGGCCCATGGACATCGGGAACTCGGACGTGGTGGCGCCGAGGTCGTGGTAGAACGCCCGCGTTTCGGCCTGGGTGTCGTCATGGCTGAGCATCGGGATACCCTTGGCGCGCGCCCGGGCGGCGACGTCCTGCATCGTCTCGACCACCTGCGCGCGCCTGTCCCAGACCCGATGTACCAGCGCCTTGTGATCGTCGTAGTCGAGGCCCGAGCGTTCGGTGTGCTTGCGGTAGCGCTGCGCGAACAGGTCGGCGTCGCCAATATCCATGACGGCGAATGCGGGGCTGTGTTCGAACGCGCGTTCCTGAATGGCCGTGCACTTGCTGCGCATGGCCATGGACAGGTGATCGTTGAACGCCAGCGACGGGCGCAAGGGGGCATCCATCGCCCAGTCCAGCGTGTCGAGCGCCTCGAAGGCGAAGGTTTCCCAGCGCAGCTGCACCCGGTTTTCGACCGTCAGGCGCGGGGCGAGGTCGCGGATCGCCTGCATCATCGCGCGCCCCCGTTCGACGCTGCGCAGGCCCGGCTCGTAACCGAGCGTGATGGAATGATAGGTCGTTGCGATGCCGTTGGCTGCCAGCTGCCGGTCAGTCTCGAGCACCGCCGTTTCCATCGGAAAGAACACGCCAGGGCGTGGCATGACCTGCCGTTCGAATGCGTCGCCATGCACGTCGATGAGCGCCGGGGCCAGAACCTTGCCGCGCGCGTCGACCTCCGCGCCTTGCACGGGGCCGCCGATCTCGACGATTGTGCCGCCGTCGATGGTCACGGTGGTCTCGGCAGTTTCACCGGGCAGATAGACCTCCGCCCCCACAAAGGTCTGCATCACGCCTGACGTTCCAGGATGAGGTGCCAGTGCCATGAGCCGGGTTTCTCGTGTTCGCGGTCTTCCATCCACAGCACTTCGAACCCCTGGAACAGCGCCAACATTTCGACCGCGCCGCAATAGTAATGGGGGTGCCGCTTGTCGGAGCTGTCCTCGTCGAACACCCATGTGTTGCGCGCGATTTCCTGCGGGCCATTCAGCTTCGCGCGGTCGATCTGCAGGCGGCGCTTGGACAGCATCGTCAGCAGCACCGTGCCGCCGGGTTTCAGCACGCGCCGCATGTGTCCGATCGTGTTCAGCAGCACGGTTTCATCCCCGTGATAGATCACGTTCCAGCTGACGATATGGTCAAAGGATGCATCGGCAAAGGGCAGCGCGTCCATACGGCCCTGCATCGTATCTATGTCCGGGTTCTGTGCCGTGATGGCGGCCAGCCCGTCGGGGGCCGCGTCGAACGCCGTGACGTCAAATCCGGACTGCGCCAGCGCCAGGGCGTGCCGCCCCACGCCCGCGCCGAGATCGAGCACGCGTGCGCCCGGTTGCAGTGTCGTGGCCCAGCGGTGCACGTCCTGTTCGGGGGTCAGCCATTTCTCGGCCACGTCACCAGCCCAATGGGCGTTCCAGTGCTGGTCTGCGGTGTCGGTCTTTGGTCTTGCGTTCAACGTTGTTCTCCGATGATCCTGGTGCGGGCCCAGCCCGAGAGTTGTTCGATGGCGATGACGACCACGGCGATCATCAGGATGACGGTCATCGCAGTGGGATAGTCGAACAGGTCAAAGCCGACCTTGAGTTCGATCCCGATGCCACCCGCGCCGACAAGGCCCAGAATGGTGGACGAGCGCACCGCCTTTTCGAGCGCATAGAGCGCCGTCGAGATAAAGGCGGGCATGGCCGCCGGCACCGTGGCACAGGCGACGACGTCGATCCGGCGCGCGCCCGTGGCCGACAGGCTTTCGGCGGGGCCCTTGTCGGCGGCCTCCATGTCGTCGGCGAAAAAGCGACCGCAGAACCCGATGGTGTCGATGGCGATGGCCAGCATTCCCGCGAACGGGCCGAGGCCGACGGCGACGACAAAGACCAGCGCCCACGCGATGTCGGGCACCGCCCGGATAAAGCCCAGTATAGTACGCACCATCTGGTTGATCCATGGCCCCACGATCAGACCCCGCGCTGCCAGCAGCGCAACCGGGACCGACAGGATGACCCCGATCACGGCCCCCGCCAGCGCGATCTGCAAGGTCTCGAGCATCTTCCAGCCGAGGCGCGCCAGCACCTGCGGTTCGACGTTCGGCGGCAGCGCGCGTTGCAGGAAATCCGCGAAGCGCGGCGGCGACGAGATCACCTTGTCGATGGAAAACCCGGCCCCGGCAAAGGACCACAGGATGATCACGATGGCCGCCGCATAGCCCAGGAATGCCAGCGCCGAGGGGCGGTCATAGCGCGCGGGCGGGGCGATGTCAGTCATAGAGCCCCCTGAGCGCATCGGCGCTGAGGTTGTGCGCGCGCGCGTCCAGTTTCATCCGGCCATCGGCGAGGCCCAGCACACGGTCGCCATAGCGCAGCGCGTGTTCGATGTTGTGCGAGATAAAAACGACTGTCACCCCTTCCTGCAGGGCCAGCCTGAAGAACAGGTCCATCACGTCCTCGCCCGCCGCCGGATCGAGAGAGGCGGTCGGCTCGTCCGCGATCAGGATTTTGGGCTGGCCCACCAGCGCGCGGGCAATCGCCACCCGCTGTGACTGCCCGCCCGACAGCCGGTCGGCCCGGCGGGTGGCCAGATGGGCGAGACCGACCTTTTCCAGCGCGGTCATCGCAGCCTCCCGCGAGGGGGCGGGCGCCAGTGTCTGGCTCCAGTGGCGGATGCCGGGACGGCGGCCCAGCAGCCCCTGCACCACGTTCGACAGGACCGACAGGCGGGGTACGAGGTTGTGCTTTTGCGACACCAGCCCGATCTGCGCGCGCATCGCCCGCAACTGGGCGTTCCGGGCGCGGCCCACATCCGTGCCCAGAACGTCGATCTGCCCGTGATCCGCCGGGATCAGGCCCAGAATGCAGCGCAGCAGCGTGGATTTCCCCGTCCCGTTCGCGCCGACGATGGCCACAGCCTCACCGCGTGACAGGCCAAAGGACACGTCCTCGAAAATCGGTGTATCGCCAAAATGCTTGGACAGGCCCGTGACGCGCAGGTCAACGGGAAGCATCGGGGCAGAGAGCGCCGCCCCGGTCTGTGCCGGCACGTCGCGCGCCAGCGGTGTGGTCAGCAGATCAGTCACCGATGAAGGTGTCGAACTGGGGGTAGCCGGCGTTGGAATACATGGCCCGCACATAGTCGTAGGCGCTGTCTTCGATCTCGACGAGGTCCATGCCGACATATTTGTCGTTCTCTTCGTGGGCGGTGATGCCCGCGATGATGCTGTCCTTGTTGTCGATGATCGCCTTTTGCACCTTGCTGGCGGCCTCGGCCGGCACATGCGCGCCCACCATGATCATGTCATTGGGCAAATCGCCCGAGCGGGCGATCATCTTGAAGAACCCGTTGGGCAGGTCGGTTTCGCTGTTGCGCACGTTCAGCCAGGACCCGGCATTGGAGCCGAGCGCGTCGACGTCCCCGGCCTTGAGCGCCTCATGGGCGATGTTGCGGCTGGTGTGCGTTTTCTCGATGTCGTTGACGGGGTCGAGGCCGTAATCGGCCAGAACCTGCATCGGGCACAGCATGTTGGAGGTGGAGCCGATATCGCCAAACGCAACCGTCTTGCCTTTGAGGTCGGCCACAGTGTTGATGCCGCTGTCGGCGCGCACCAGGATGGCGCAGTGATAATCCGGGCGGCCAAGGCCGACGATGGGTGTGGCATTGGTCAGCTTGTTGATCACCACGTATTCCGCCGGACCGGAGACAACGAAATCCACTGTCTCGCCGCGCAGCGCTTCGGCGGCGGCGGTGCGCGAGTTCACGGCGAAGAATTCGAAGCTGTCGCCGGTTGCGGCTTCGAGGGCTTCCTTGAACGGGCCCCATTCGAGCTGCAGGCGCTCCATGCCTTCGACGTCGGTGACGGCGATTTTCCAGTCATCCGCCTGTGCGGCAACGGCCGTTGTGATCGCCAGCGCAGCGCTGGCGAGGATCGAACGAAATTTCATGGTGATTCCCCGGTGTTGAAATTTGTCCGGATGTTTCAGGGGGAATGAAACGGTCGCATGACGGCCCCGTGACGTTCTCGTTGCAATGCGGTTCTGGGTGGCGCGGCCGGCGATGGTGGTGGCCGTCTGCACGTTCCGGGCGGAGATGTGGCGCGGTTGAGGATTTTGTGGCGCGCCCGGGATGCTGGCCCGAGACCACACGCGGACCCGGAACGAAAAAGGGGCCCCGGTTCGGGACCCCTTTGCTGTTGTGCTGATGGCCTTGAGTCAGAACTGGATGCGGACCTGCCCGGTGATGCCGTAGCTGTCCACGTTGCTGCCCGAGCGGTAGTCGACACGGGCCGCTGCGGACAGCTGGCGCGCCTTGCCGTCGCTGCCGGTGTTCAGCAGGCGGATGTAGTTCACACCCAAGCTGATCTCACCATAGGAGCCCAGGTTCGACAGTTCCAGCGTACCGGTCGAGGTTGGTTCGATCAGTGTCGCCGTGGGCGCATCGGCAAAGTCGTTGTAGTACGTCACTGTGCCAAAATAGTTGATCGCGCTGATCTCGTCCGGTAGGACCCGCGACATCGACAACGTGCCCGACACAAAACCCAGCTCGATGGACGAGTCCTCCAGCTGCAGGGTGCGGTCGGTCACAGCGCCCGCCGCGATGACGTTGCCCGTGCTGGAGTCCCGCGAGGTGGAGTCCGATGTAAGGGTCGTGCTGTCGGTCTCGAACTCCGTATAGGAGAAGCCCGTTGTCCCGACAAAGCTCAGCCCCTCAACGCTCGGGATTTGCCACGAATAGCCGATCGCACCAGACAGCGTGGTCGCGCTGCTGGAAAAGTCGGTGACTTCGTCCAGCGTTCCGTTTTCGAGGAACTGGTTGGTGACGTCCACCTCATAGTCCAGATTTTCGAACCGCAATTGGAGGTCGGCAAAGAATGAGCCGCGCGATGCCGTTGCATAGACACCAGCATAGGTCTGGGAGAAGTCTGTATCGAGGATCGTGTCGACTTGATTACTGCCGACCACAAGTGCCGTGCTGGTCGTGTCGCCTGTGCTGTATCCGGCAAGCAGGCCAAACGCCATGTCGAACCCGTTGAAACGGTCATCGAAGCAAGCGATGTCGCCGCCTGTCTGGATGCTGTAGTAGTTCAGGTCCTGCGACGATGCTGAAGGGGCGCCACCGTTGAAGGAAATCGAGCCTTCGACGTCCGCGCTGCCCCCGCTGACGCGCGCCCATCCGCCGACGCCGCATGGATCTGCGGATGATGCCTGCTTTTTGAGACGCCGCGAGCGGCTGTCTCCAGTATAGCCAACGTAGTCGGTGACATAGGGGCTTGTCGGACGGTTGACGATGGAGCCGACAACAGACTGGGTCAGACCGACGCCCGCGGCCAAGTTTGCGATGCCTCCGTCGAGTTCCACAGTCAAGTCAATACCGGTTCCGGTGTTGGTGAAGCCATATTGCAGCGCACCGACAGTGATCGAACTGGCGGGTGCTCCAATCGAAACCGTTGAGCCGTCCTGCGTCGCGGTGAGCGATCCGAATGTCAATCCGGTGGAGTCGCTGGATGTTGCCAGGGTTGCAGTCCCGGTTTCTGTATCCAGACCCGAGTCGATGTTCAAATCCAGGTTGACCTGGCCGGTGATGGCGCCTGCAAAGACGAATGAGTCCGACAAGACACCGCCGCTGCCATTGGTGCCAACGTCAAAGGCCAGTGTGCCCCCGTCCAGATTGGATGCGCCGGCACCGTTCACTGTCAGTGTTGTCGGCGTGTAGGTGCTGGACACTTCTTGCAGGTTCGCCGTACCACCACTGCCAAGCGTAAGGGTGCCACCAATCGTGCCGCCGGTCCCGGAGACATCGATAGTGCTGCCGTTTGTGCTCGTGACGTCCGAGTTCAGTATGCCGGTCAGCGCGATGCTGGAGCCTGCACCGTCATTCGTTACGGATCCGGCGGTCAGGGTATTGCCTGCCGAAACGTCCAGTGTGCCGCCGGAGTTTTGGAAGGTCCCATTCACGGTCTGTGCGCCGCTGGTCACAAAGTTGTCCGTGTTGGTCACGTCGTTCAGGCTGCCGCCGGAGAAGGTGAATGCGTTGTTGTTGTTGAACGTCCCCTGCACAACCCCGGCTGCGTTAAGGTTGAAGGTGCCGCCATTGTGGGTGGCGTCGCCCTGCACGGTGTTGCCGAGGTTGGTGGTTCCGCTTGTCTGGGTCAGATTGCCCTGGATCGTCCCGCCCGTGGTGGTCAGCGTACCGCCCGCCACGGTCACGTTGTTCTCCAGCGTACCACCGGACTGATCGACGAGCCCTCCGTTCACGTTCACGTCGCCATCGACATTGCCTGCGGTGACGAAGGTATTGCCGGCCGTGTTATCGATACCACTGACCGTGCCGCCCCCCAGCTCAACCGTGCCGCCCGAGTTGGTCACGGCGCCGGCTGTGCCGCTATCCATGTCGAGCGTGCCTGCGGTGATCGTGGAGGTGCCCGAGATTGTGCCGGTGTTGGTGAACTCACCGCCAGAGTTGTTGAGCGAGGCGACGGTGCCGGAGTT
>JBCBXB010000016.1:0-69839 GCA_039816785.1 Pseudomonadota bacterium | reverse complement strand
CATGGAAACCTCCTGTCCGATTGAGAAACCTCAATCGTCAGGCAGGTCAGTCAGTTCGCAAAATCCGCCAACATGTGAGATGGTTCAATACGTCAGCCACAAGCGCCATTGCCGCGCGAGCGGCTTAGTCCTTGAGCCCAAAGCAGACGCACGGAAAGCGAAATGGGTCAGTTCTCAGGAAGTCTGGAAACAAGCCCTGGCTACCGAACCAAGGTGGCGGAAGTAACGCTAGTTCAGCCCAAGGGCTTGAAACAGCAAATCATCCCTTACTAAACGAGGTTGAGACTTATCTTTCTTACTGAAGCGCAACCTTTGATATGGCGTATTATCGTCCCCTAGGGCCCACCACGTTATGCCAATACCACTTGGAACCGTTGCGTCATACACAGTTTTGGCATACGCGGCTCGGTCTGTCGCAGAAACACCGCTCTTTAATGCGCCCCCCGATATGTAAGGCCCCCATACACCGAACTCAGAGACCACAACCGGTAAAGACTTAGACTTGGAAAACCGGACCACTGACCGCATGTCTTTGGTCACCTCACGAGCTATTCCGTTTGTAAACGTAGTACCGCCGCTGTCTCTTTTGTGGGTGAATTTGTCCGGTTCGTAGTAGTGAAAGGCGTACACTATTCCAGTGCGAGGCAATTTAGCTACAAGCTTGTTCGGTGCCAATTTTCTTCCCACGAGACTTTTGAAAATGCCCTCCACGATTATAACGCGATCGGGAGATACGCTGCGAATTGCATCGATGATACCAACCGTATTCGTCTTCCATTCAGAAAGCGCTTTCCTTCCGCGATTGTGGTACTCAGGCTCGTTCATTAAATTGAACGCCAGAGTGTCAGAGCCAATGTCTCGCAGCGCAGATGCCGCGTCCTGCCACATCTTCTGATAGCTTTCGCGCACGTCGGCGCGCGTCTCATAAGCCTGGTAAACAATAGTCGCGCGGAGACCATTGGCATCATAATAGTCCCAACCACCAACTGGTAAACGGCCCTTCATCGACACTACAAAAGTTGCGTTCGGATGTTTGCCCGAAAGTCTCCTGACTTGGTCCCCAATTGTCTTCATCCGCTGCTTGAGCCGCCTGGAGTCGTAAGCAAAGTCTTTCTGAATGTTCAGAACGTCATCGATGCAAACAACATAGACATAATGTTTCCAGCCGTCATTTAAGACCTTGGACACAACCGCGTCTGAGTCCGTGCGTTGACGGCAACTGGTCCATGTCGCGTTACTGTTAAGCCCGACTTGACTTAAACCTGATGCGAGCTTCGCAGGAACTGCGTTTGTCGACCAAACATCCGCACTTGCGTCAGAAGTGCCAAAAGCAAAAACAAGCAAAAGTAGCCCCAGTAGTCTCTTAAACATTCCCCTCACTATCTTTCTGTTTTTGCATCACTATCTCGAAACCAGTAACAGTGCAGGCGAGTTCATGTCAAACGGCCAAGTCGACGCTCACAGGAATATTCTCTAGGCAAATGGCAAAAAAGGATAATACGCAGGCGCGCTGTTATTTTGAAAGCATCTCCATAGAACAAGTTCGACCGTGCCGCGCAGAATGCTCGACGAACAACGACAAGCTCAAACCTGCCCGGGAAAGTCAGCTATGTCCGCACACCCGCCGTTAACCATTCGTTCACCAACAGCACCGAACGCTCGGTTCATCCTGCAATCCACAGCCATTGTGCATCCTGCTGTGTACGGGTTGTGCACAGGGTGTGTACAGGTTGTGACCCCGTCATGGCCCTTGTTTTCATGGCGTTAACGCATCTGCACCTGCACGTGATGTCAGGTGTTGCGCGTGCGGTGCCGTCAGCCCAGCCGCTCTGTCAATGCGCGCAAGGCGGCGCGGTCCGCGTCTTCCAGCAGCGCCGTGCGGCTGCGCCACAGCGTGGCCTGGCTGGCAAGGATCAGGCCGTCGCTCAGGACCTTGAGGTGGTTGGCGCGCAGGGTCTCACCGCTTGACGTGATGTCGGCAATGGCCTCTGCCGTCTCGTTGGCCACGGTGCCCTCGGTCGCGCCCTGACTGTCGACGATGGCGTAATCCGCCACGCCCGCCTCGCGCAAGAACTCGCGCACCAGCCGGTGATATTTTGTGGCGATGCGCAGCCGGAAGCCATGCGCCGCCCGAAACGCCGCCGCAGCCGCGTCCAGGTCATCGGTCAGGTCCACGTCGACCCACGCCTGCGGCACGGCCAGCACGAGGTCGGCCTGACCAAACCCCATCTCTTCGAGCGGTTCGATCTGCTGTTCCCACAGGGGCAGTTTTTCCTGCACAAGGTCGGTGCCGGTCACGCCCAGATGGATGCGCCCGGAGGCCAGTTCGCGAGGAATTTCGCTCGCCGACAGCAGTACAAGCGACATGTTTTCAATGCCTTGCACGGCACCGGCATATTCGCGGTCCGACCCGGTCCGGCTGAGCGTGACGCCACGCTTGGCGAACCAGTCAAACGTCTTGTCCATAAGCCGGCCCTTGGACGGCACGCCCAGTTTCAGGGTCATGTCGAGCCCTCCAGCGCGGCCACCAGCCCCGGGCGGATGACGCCGCCCACCGCCGGCACAGCCGCCGTGCCGCCCAGCCGCCGGGTCAGCGCGTCATAACGCCCGCCGGTGACCACGGGCGGCAGATCGGGCCGCGCCTCGGCGTAAAAGCCAAAGACGAAACCGTCGTAATATTCCATCGATGTGCGCCCGTAGCTCGCCTCGAATTCCAGCGCCGCGACGTCGACACCGCGGTCGGCCAGCGCCCGGGTCCGGGCCTGCAAACGCGCCACCGCGCTTGTGATCGAAGGCAGATCAACGGCGAGGTCCTGCAACTGCTCCAGCGCGTAGGGCAATGTCTCGCGCACGCTGAACAGGGTGTCGAGGCCCTCCATCTCCGCCCCGCTGATCGGCGGCTGCTGCGCATCCTCGTGCAGGGCCGCGATGCGGGCCTCGATCTCGGCGGGGCTGCGCAAACCGGTATGCGGGCCCGGCGCGGGCCTGTCACCGGCCAGCAGGGCCACACGGCTCGCGGGCACCGCGCTGCGCCTGCCAAACCGGTCCAGCAGAGCGCGAAACCGGCGTGGTCGCCAGATGTGGCGACGCAGGGCGGCCTTGCGTCTGGGGGATGTGTTCAGCCCGTCGACCGCCGCCATGAGGATGCCGATATCACCTGTTGCCGCGCGCAGGGGCAGATGCGCAACCGCCTGTGACAAAACGGAAAACACGTCCGCATCCGCTGCAGCGGGGTCTGCGGCGTCAAACACCTCGTAGCCAACCTGCAGGTATTCGTTGTCCCGTTCGGGATCGTCCTCCTGCCGCCGGAACACCTCACCGGCATAGGTGTAGCGGGCCGGTGCGGTGCCCTCGGACATGTGCATCTGGACGACGGGCACGGTAAAGTCGGGCCGCAGCATCTGTTCACCGCGCAAGGCATCCGCCGTCACGTAGGCCCGCCCACGAATGTCCTCGCCGTAGAGGTCCAGCAGCACGTCCGCCTGCAACAGCACAGGCGGCTCGACCACCCGCGCGCCCAAGCCCGCAAAGCGGTCACGCAAGGCCAGCGCCAGTGCGCGCGTCATTGGCCGAGGATCTCGCGCAGCCTGGCGATCATCTGGTCGCGCGGCACCTCGAACTGGCTGGGGTTTTCGGCCCATTCCTCATGGGTGGCGGTCTCGGCAATCTTGGCGCCCAGGATCAGGTCCTTGATCTGCACGACGCCCTTTTCACGCTCCTCCACGCCGACGATGATGGCGGCGGGGCTGCCCCGTTTATCGGCGTATTTCAACTGGTTGCCAAAGTTCTTGGGGTTGCCGAGGTAAACCTCGGCTCGAATGCCCGCGTTGCGTAGATCGGCCACGATGGACTGGTAGTCGGCCATCTGATCACGGTCCATGACGGTGACGACGACGGGGCCGTGGCTGTCGGTGCCGATGCGGTTCGTGGCGCGCAGGGCGGCCAGCAGGCGGTCCACGCCGATGGAGACGCCGGTGGCGGGCACTTCCTGTCCGGTAAAGCGCTTGACCAGATCGTCATAGCGCCCCCCGCCCGCGACGGAGCCGAAATGCACGGTTTGACCCTTTTCGTTCTGGACGTCGAAGGTGAGTTCCGCCTCGTAGACGGGCCCGGTGTAGTAGCCGAGGCCGCGGACGACTGAAGGGTCTATCCGAATTCTGTCCGACCAGTAGCCTTGGGAACGTAAGAGACTGCAGATTTCACGGAGTTCTTGAACGCCAATTCTACCAATTTCTGTCTGGCCAACGAGTTTATCCAAATGTTCAAGGAGTGCGTCGTTTACGATATCTGTCTCAAGTGTTTCCAAAGTGTTTCCGGCGGCTTCAACTCTGGCGCCTCGAAGCGTGTCCGCCGCCGACTTCTGCGCGTGCGAAATCTCGCCAGTTTGATCAGGCATTTCGGTTTCGATTTTCTTAGCAGTTGTTTCATTAGCATCAACAAAAGCCATGATGGCATGAACTTGCCCGTCTCCCAGTCCCGCCCCGTCGGTGAAATCACCGCTCTCGTCCTTGCGACCTGCGCCGAGCAGCGCGCGCACGCCCTCGGGCCCAAGCCGGTCCAGCTTGTCGATGGCGCGCAGCACGATGCCGCGTTCGGCCGCCTTGTCGTCCCCGGCAAGGCCCGTGACCTCCATCACCCCGTTCAGCACCTTGCGGTTGTTGATCCGGATAACGTAATCACCGCGCTGGATGCCGACCGCCTCGATACAGTCCGACAGCATTGCACAAATCTCCGCATCCGCCGCCATGGAGGCCGATCCGACCGTGTCCGCATCACATTGATAAAACTGGCGAAACCGTCCCGGTCCCGGCTTTTCATTGCGCCACACGGGCCCCATCGTGAACCGGCGATACGGGTTCGGCAGGTCGTTGCGGTGCTGGGCATAGACCCGCGCCAGCGGAGCGGTCATGTCGTAGCGCAGGGCGAGCCAGTCATCATCCTCCTGCCAGGCGAACACGCCCTCGTTCGGGCGGTCGACGTCGGGCAGGAACTTGCCCAGGGCCTCAACCGTTTCCACCGCGCTCGATTCCAGCGCGTCGAAACCGTAGCGATGATAGACCCCGGCGATCTTTTCCAGCATCGCCGCACGTTCGGTGACGTCGGCGCCGAAATAGTCGCGAAACCCCTTGGGCGTCTGCGCCTTGGGGCGGGGGGTCTTTTTGGGCTTGGCCATGCCTGCCACTCCATCTGCGGTTCGCGCGCGTCACTAACCCAGTCACACCAAGGGGGCAAGGCGCGGCCTTGCGTTGGGGTGCGATCTGGCCCAGATGACAGAGGCAAGGAGGCGCCCGATGACGGAGCTGGAAGAACGCATCGCCCATCTGGAACGCATGGTCGAAGAATTGTCGGACGTGGTGGCCCGGCAGGACGCGGAGATCACCCGCCTGATGCGGCAGGCCGACATTCTGATCGCCCGCGAGGCGGAACGCGACCAGGCCGGAACCGGTGGCGTGGTCATCGGCGACGAACGCCCGCCCCATTATTGAGGTGGGGTGCTTGGGGTGGATCGATCCTTCGGGGAGGATTTTTTAGGACAGAGACGGGGCGGCGTTTACGCTTTGGTAACCACGTATGGTGTTTGCTGGCAGAGCACCGGGAGCAGGGATGCGAACCGGTGTGGACGGAGACGGCCCCTGATCTGATCGTATTGACCGGATCGGGGGTCGGATCTGCGCCGGTGTTTGGGTCTGTTGCTTTACACGGGGTTAACCTTAACAGGCATTAAGGTTAATGCGCCTTGAACGCGATGCTGATGCTGATCTGGCTCATCCGATCTCAGGCGATCGAGCGGGCTTTTGCGCAGCGCCCCTCCGTCTCTGTCCCAAAAGAATCCCCCCCGGAGGGTCGGATTCCGCTTTGCCGGTCACGGGGTCTTCAGCGCCGCCGCCAACACTTCGCCATCATGCAGCAGGATGTCATTCCAGCGGGCGTTTTCGCCGAAATTCTCGTAGACGCTCACGAATGTCGTCGTGTTTTCCAGCCGCGAAATGCGCGGCCCGCAGGGCTTGGTCCGGCCCACATTGCATACCCGCGCTTTGAGCTTTTCATAGGCTTCGTCGGTGGCGGAATACGGGAAATCGCGCGCCGGCAGGCCGTAGCGCAGTTGTTCGTGCAACACCGGCTCTCCGAACAGGGCGATGGAGGCGGTGAACTGGCGCGGGCAGTTGTCGGAAAATCCGGTCACATAGAACGTGCGGGCGTCAGGGCTGTCCGGCGCGCTGTCATACAGAACATAGCCACGCCCCTTGCGCGCGGCTCTGGCGACGATTTTCCCCATGTCGCGGGCTTTGGCGTCGCAGACGCGGGCGATCTCGCCAAAGGGCAGCACCGTGCCGACGGCGACATCCTGTGCATCGGGGCCTTTGCGCGTCTGTGGTCTGGCGGCTGACGATGCCGGGGTGTTGCGCAGGCCAAAGAGTCCGCGCCGTTTGGGCGGCGTCGGAGTTGTAACCTCGAGCGACGCGACCTGAACGTCCTGCGGCAATTGCGCAGGCTCTTCTGCGGCAGGCGCCTCACCGGTGTCTGCCTCCACAACGGGCGGTTCATCTGGTGCGGCTTCGGCGCCTTCGTTTTCTGCCGCACGGCGCAGCCAGCCCAGGACGCCACGCCGCTCCGCCGTTTCTGCCGGGGCTGCAACCGGGTCGACCACCGCTTCGCTTTCCTCTACCTGTGCGACCGCCTCGACCGGCGCGGCCTCCAGCCCGTTGGCCTCCCGCAGGGCTGCGAGGATGCCCGGATCAGTGGCGTCTCGTGGTTCGGGGCGGCGGAACAGGCCGGCAAGGATCGGCGGTTGCGCGGCCTCCGCTGCGTCTGGCAGCGCGGCGGCGGCGGGCGTTTCGGGCAAGGTGCCGGGCAATTCCGACACCCGTTCGATCCCGCCCAGCGGGTCGCCGCATCCGGCCAAAGCCGCAAGGATCGGTAGTGCTGCCCACGTGCTGCGCATCGCGCGTCCCCCAAGTTGTCCACAGGTTTACCTTTTCGTAACCCATGCGTCCACTCTGCGGGCGGAGGATCGCCTGTCAGAGCTCTTCGACCTCGATCACACCGGACAGGGATTTGATCGCACCGCGGATCTGCGGCGACACCGGGAACTCTGCACCAAGGTCCATTTCGACCTCGCCCGGCAGGCTGTCGTCCATCAGACAGACGGAGATCGGGCCCCGCCCTGCCCCCTTGGTCGCCTGTTTCGCGCCCTCCAGCACGGACGCGACCGAGGCGATGGCGGCGGGCACCTCGACATAGATGCGCAGGCCCATGCCGGTCACATCCGCGACCACCGTGTCGATGGGCGCGACGGAGCGGCCCAAAAGCTTGAGCTGATCCGCCTCCATCGTCGCCTCGACGGTGACGATCACCTTGGCCCCGGTTTCCAGAACGTCCTGTGACTTTTCCAGGCTTTCGGAGAACAGCGTGACCTCGTACGCGCCCGTATGGTCGGACATCTGGCAAAACGCGAAACGGTTGCCGCGCGCGGACTTGCGGACCTGCAGGCCCGATACCACCCCGGCGAGCTTGGCCACCAGCGGCGCGCCTTCGGCCTTGGCCGTGACCTCGTCGAGGGTCACGACGCCCTTGCGCTTGAGGGCACCAGCGTAGTCATCCAGCGGGTGGCCCGACAGGTAGAACCCGACGGCCTTGTGCTCTTCGCCAAGCCGTTCAGCAGGCAGCCAGTCGTCCACGGGCATCAGGCGCGGTTCGGGCAGATCGTCGCCCGCCTCACCAAAGAGAGACACCTGATTGGAGTTCTTCTGGTCGTGGATCGCCGCAGAATAAGCGCTGAGCGCATCGAGCGCGTCAAAGACCCGCCGCCGGTTCGGGTCTAGTTGATCAAACGCACCCGCGCGCGCCAGCATCTCCAAGGGCCGCTTGCCCACCCGTTTCAGATCCACCCGGCGGGCAAAGTCAAAGAGGGTGACGAAGGGCTTGTCGCCGCGCGCGTCCTGCACCAGCCGCATCGCCTCCACACCGACATTCTTCAGGGCGCCGAGGGCATAGACCAGCGCGCCGTCCACGACCCTGAACGTCGCATCCGACCGGTTCACGCAAGGTGGCACCCAGGGCAGGCCCAGCCCCTTGCGGACCTCTTCGAAATAGACCGCGAGCTTGTCCGTCAGGTGGATATCGCAATTCATCACACCGGCCATGAATTCAACCGGGTGGTTCGCCTTGAGCCATGCCGTCTGGTAGCTGACCACCGCGTAGGCCGCCGCGTGGGATTTGTTGAAACCGTAGTTGGCGAACTTGTCCAGCAGGTTCCACACCTCGATGGCCTTGCCCTCGTCAACGCCGTTTTCGGCTGACCCCTTGAGGAATTTGGGCCGTTCGGCGTCCATCGCCTCCTGGATCTTCTTGCCCATCGCACGGCGAAGCAGGTCCGCACCGCCAAGTGAATACCCTGCCATCTCCTGCGCGATCTGCATCACCTGTTCCTGGTAGACGATGATGCCCTGGGTCTCGTCCAGGATATGATCGATCGTCGGGTGCAGCTGTTCGCGTTCGCTCAGGCCGTTCTTGACCTCGCAGAACTTGGGAATGTTCTCCATTGGGCCGGGACGGTAGAGCGCGACAAGCGCGATGATGTCCTCGATACAGTCCGGCTTCATCCGCTTGAGCGCATCGATCATGCCCGAGCTTTCCACCTGGAACACCGCGACCGTTTTACCCGCCGCATACAGCTTGTAGGACGGCTCATCATTCAGCGGGATGCCGCCGATGTCGTTCTCCATGCCCTGCGCGGGCGTATAGAGCTCGGTCCCGTCGGCGGTCACGTGCAGTGCGCGACCGGAGGCGAGGATCTGGTCGACCGCATTCTGGATCACTGTCAGCGTTTTGAGGCCCAGAAAGTCGAACTTGACCAGCCCCGCCTGCTCCACCCATTTCATGTTGAACTGGGTCGCGGGCATGTCAGAGCGAGGGTCCTGATAGAGCGGCACAAGCGCGTCCAGCGGCCTGTCCCCGATCACCACGCCCGCGGCGTGGGTGGAGGCGTTGCGCAGCAGTCCCTCGACCTGCTGGCCATAGGTGAGCAGCCGGTCCACCACCTCTTCGTTGCGGGCCTCTTCGCGCAGGCGCGGCTCGTCCGCGAGCGCCTTTTCGATGCTCACCGGTTTGACGCCCTCGACCGGGATCAGTTTGGACAGCCTGTCGACCTGGCCGTAGGGCATTTGCAGCACGCGCCCGATGTCGCGCACGGCGGCTTTGGACAGCAACGCGCCAAAGGTGATGATCTGCCCCACCTTGTCGCGCCCGTATTTCTCTTGCACATAGCGGATCACTTCCTCGCGGCGGTCCATGCAAAAGTCGATGTCGAAGTCCGGCATGCTGACCCGTTCGGGGTTCAAAAACCGCTCGAACAGCAATGCGTAGCGCAGCGGATCAAGGTCGGTGATCGTCAACGCATAGGCCACAAGCGAGCCCGCACCGGAGCCGCGCCCGGGCCCCACGGGGATGTGTTCATCTTTGGCCCATTTGATGAAATCCGCCACGATGAGGAAGTAGCCGGGAAAGCCCATCCCCTCGATGATATCCAGCTCGAAATCGAGGCGCTTCTGGTACTCCTCGACCGACGCGGCATGGGGGATCACCTTGAGCCGGGCCTGCAGGCCGTCATTGGCCTGACGGCGCAGCTCCACCACCTCGTCATCGGCGAACTTGGGCAGGATCGGGTCGCGGCGATAGGCCATGAACGCGCAGCGTCGTGCAATCTCGACCGTGTTTTCGATCGCTTCGGGCAGGTCGGCAAACAGCGTGACCATCTCGGCCTGGCTCTTGAAATAGTGCTGCGGGGTCAGGCGACGGCGCGGCTCCTGCTGGTCGACATAGGCGCCATCGGCAATGCAGATCAGCGCGTCGTGACTTTCGTACATATCCGGTTTGGGGAAATAGACGTCGTTGGTCGCAACCAGCGGCAGGTCCATCGCATAGGCCATCTCGACCAGCGGGCGCTCGGTCAGACGTTCGGCCTGCGGCGCGCCATCCTCGCCGGGGTGGCGCTGCAACTCGACATAAAGCCGGTCGCCGAACATCTCCGCCAGTGCCGCCATCAGCGCCTCGGCCGCCGGGCGTTGGCCCGCCTGCAAAAGCTGGCCCACCGCGCCGTCCGGTCCCCCGGTCAGGCAGATCACCCCCGCCGCGTGGGCGCGCAACTCGTCCACGGTCACATGCGGCAGCTCGGAGCCTGCGCGCAGATAGAGGCACGAGTTGAGCTTCATCAAGTTCTCATAGCCCGCCTCGCTTTGTGCCAGCAGGACAAGCGGCGCCGGATCGCGGGGCCGCTCCCCGGGGCGCGGGGTGACATATTGCAGATCGACCTGGCAGCCGATGATCGGCTGGACCCCGGCCCCGGCCATGCCCACCGAAAACTCGAGTGCGGCAAACATGTTGTTGGTGTCGGTCAGCGCAATGGCGGGCATGCCCGCGTCCCGCACCATGCCGGGCAGCTTCTTGAGGCGCAGCGCCCCTTCGAGCAGCGAATATTCCGAATGCGTGCGCAGGTGAATGAATCGGGGGGCATCTGTCATGGGCGCAGACTATGGCCCCGCCGCCCCCATATCCAGTGGTGCTACAAAGTTATGCACACCAAATCGGCATGCGACCTGGCACCGCTTGGGGTCTTGCAAAGGCGGCCCGCCCCGCCTTAGCCTGCGCAGGTCCGCCCGGGCCGACCTCTACGCCGCATCGAGGTCCGCGCCCAGTTTCAGGGGCTTGGTATCGCGGCAGGCAACGCACATGCGCACGACCTTTCTTCTGAACGGAAGCGAGATCACGGCTGACACCTCGGAGACGACAACACTGCTCGACTGGCTGCGCGAGGATCAGCATCTCACAGGCACAAAGGAGGGCTGCAACGAAGGCGACTGCGGCGCCTGTTCGGTGATGGTGACCGACACGCACGGGGCCCGCGCGCTGAACGCCTGCATCCTCTTTGTGCCGCAACTCGCGGGCAAGGCCGTCCGCACCGTCGAAGGCATCGCGGCACCGGACGGCGCGCTGCACCCGGTCCAACAGGCGATGATCGATCACCATGGCGCGCAATGCGGCTTTTGCACACCCGGTTTCATCACGACGATGGCCACCGCGCATCTGAACGGGGCCACCGATTACGACACCGAACTGGCCGGCAACCTCTGCCGCTGCACCGGCTACGCCCCCATCATTCGCGCCGCCGAAGCCGCAGCGGACGCACCCGTCCCCGACCATTTGAACGACGCCCGGTTTCTTCTGACCGAAAATACCACGGGGGAGGCGAAGCCGGGGGCAGAGCCCCCTACAACGCCAGACGCTCTTGCGACATGGATGGATCAGAACCCAACCGGCACGCTCATCGCCGGTGCCACGGATGTCGGCCTGTGGGTGACCAAGGAGTTTCGCGCGCTCGGCCCCGTCGCCTTCCTCAACCGCATCCCGGCGCTTGCGGGTGTTACTGTCACCGATGATGAAATACGCATCGGTGCCGCCACCACGCTGACCGATCTGCACGCAGCCATCGCACCGCATCACCCGGGGTTTGCGGAACTGATCCGCCGCTACGGCTCGGTGCAGGTCCGCAATGCGGCGACCATCGGGGGCAATGTCGCCAACGGTTCACCCATCGGGGATGGCTCGCCCGCGCTGATCGCGCTGGATGCGACAGTGCACCTGCACAGCGTGGACGGAACGCGCGCCCTGCCGATTGCCGATTTCTTTATCGACTATGGCAAACAGGACCGCGCGCCCAACGAGTTCGTGTCCGCCATCACGATCCCACGACAGCGCGACGCGCTGCGGTGTTACAAGCTGTCCAAGCGGTTCGATCAGGACATTTCCGCCGTGTGCGGCTGTTTCTGGATCGAGGTTGAGGATGGCACCGTCACGACCGTCCGCCTTGCCTTTGGCGGGATGGCGGGCACGCCCAAACGCGCCGCACGGGCCGAGGCCGCGTTGCGCGGCATGCCCTGGACCGATGGGTCGGTCGGGGCGGCGATGACGGCGCTGACCCGCGATTTCGAGCCGATGTCGGACATGCGGGCCTCTGCGGCCTACCGCATGGAGGCGGCGCAGAACATGCTTCTGCGGGCCTGGCTCGAGGATCAGGAACAGGCCACCGCCGTGCTGGAGGTGGGCCCATGAGCGTCGCCAAGCCCCTGCCCCATGATGCCGCACACCTGCATGTGACGGGCCAGGCCCGCTATGTCGACGACATGCCGACACCCGCGGGCACGCTGCACCTGGCTTTTGGCACCAGCGACAGCGCCTGCGGTCAGATCACCGCGCTGGACCTCAATGCGGTGCGCGCCGCACCGGAAGTAGTGGAGGTTTTTGTCGCCGAAGACCTGCCCTTTGCCAACGATGTCTCGCCCTCCGCGCATGATGAGCCGCTGCTGGCGACAGGCAGCGTGCACTATGTTGGCCAGCCGATCTTTCTGGTGATCGCCCGCTCGCATCTGGCCGCACGCTTTGCCGCGCGACAGGCGCGGGTTGAGATCACAGGTGCACCCGCCATCCTCGGCATCGACGACGCGCTGGCCCGGAACAGCCGGTTTGAGGATGGCCCGCGCATTTATGCGCGCGGCGACGCGCACGGCGCGCTTGAGGCCGCACAGCATCGTCTGTCCGGCGTGTTCGAGATCGGCGGGCAGGAGCATTTCTACCTCGAAGGGCAGGCCGCACTGGCCCTGCCGGGCGAGGATGGTGACATGCACGTCATCTCATCCACCCAGCACCCCACCGAAATCCAGCACAAGGTGGCCGACGCCATCGGTCTGCCGATGCACGCGGTGCGCTGCGAGACCCGGCGCATGGGCGGCGGCTTTGGCGGCAAGGAAAGCCAGGGCAACGCGCTGGCCGTGGCCTGCGCGATTGCGGCGCGCGCCACGGGCCAGGCCTGCAAGATGCGCTATGACCGCGACGTTGACATGATCATCACCGGCAAGCGCCACGATTTTCGCATCGCTTACGATGTGGGCTTTGACGATGCGGGGCGGATCACGGCGCTGGATGTGCGCCAATATGCGCGGTGCGGCTGGGCACAGGACCTGAGCCTGCCGGTGGCGGACCGGGCGATGCTGCATGCCGACAACGCCTATTGGCTGCCCGATGTCCGGATCGAGAGCCACCGGCTGCGCACCAACACCCAAAGTGCGACGGCCTTTCGCGGCTTTGGCGGTCCACAGGGCATGGCCGGGATGGAGCGGATCGTGGACCATGTTGCGAAAACGCTGGGGCGCGATCCGCTGAGTGTGCGGCAACAGAACTTTTATGCCTCCGGCGGTGGTATTTCCGGTCAGAAGAAACAGACGACACCTTATGGGCAGGAGGTCGAGGATTTTGTCGGCGATGCGCTGGTGGCGCAGTTGGTGGAGACTTCGGACTACGCCGCGCGGCGAGCGGCGGTAGCGGACTGGAACGCGGCCAACACGGTGTTGAAAAAGGGGATCGCGCTGACGCCGGTGAAGTTCGGTATTTCGTTTACGCTGACCCACCTTAATCAGGCCGGGGCGCTGGTGCATGTCTACCAGGACGGCTCGGTGCACCTGAACCATGGCGGGACCGAGATGGGTCAGGGGCTGTTCCAGAAGGTCGCACAGGTCGCGGCGAGCCGGTTTGGCGTGCCGATGGCCGCGATCAAGATCACGGCGACGGACACGGCCAAGGTGCCCAACACATCGGCGACGGCGGCCTCTTCGGGCAGCGACCTGAACGGCATGGCGGTCAAGGCGGCGTGCGACACGATCCGCGACCGCATGGCCGAACATCTGGCGCAGCTGCACCAGTGCCACCCGGTTGCGGTGCGCTTTGCCGATGGGGCGGTGCAGGCGGGGGCGGCCACCTACAGCTTTGGCGAGGTGGCCGCCCTGTGCCATCAGGCCCGCATCAGCCTGTCATCGACCGGGTTCTACAAGACACCCGACATTCAGTGGGACCGGATCAAGGGGCAGGGCCGGCCGTTTTTCTATTTTGCCTACGGGGCTGCGGTGAGCGAAGTGGTGATCGACACCCTAACCGGCGAGAACCGCATCCTGCGCGCCGATATACTGCATGATGCGGGCGCGTCGCTGAACCCGGCGCTGGATATCGGGCAGGTCGAGGGCGGGTATGTGCAGGGCGCGGGCTGGCTTACCACCGAAGAGCTGGTGTGGGACGACGGCGGCCGTTTGCGCACCCATGCGCCTGCCACATACAAAATTCCCGCTTGCGCCGACCGCCCGGACATCTTCAATGTCGCGCTGTGGGATGGGGAGAACAAGGCTGACACGATCTACAAATCCAAAGCCGTGGGCGAGCCGCCGCTGATGCTGGGGATCTCGGCCTTTCTGGCGCTCAGCGACGCGGCGGCGGCCTGCGGGCCGCACTACCCCGACCTGCAGGCCCCGGCGACACCCGAGGCGGTGCTGCGCGCGGTCAAGACGGCGCGCGGCGATGTTTGATCGCGCGGGCCTCATCGACGCCTGCCGTACGCATGGCAGGGTTGTGCGCGCCGTGGTCGTGCAGGTGCAAGGCTCCGCCCCTCGTGCGCCGGGTGCGGCGATGCTGGTCTGGGACAAGGGGCAATCGGGCACCATCGGCGGCGGGACGCTGGAATACGAGGTCAGCCGCCGCGCACGATCGCTGAGCCGCGACACGTTCAGCCGCCACGCGCTGGGGCCTGATCTGGGCCAGTGCTGCGGCGGCGTGGTCGAGGTGCTGAGCGAGGTTTATGATCTCGACCGGGCGCAGGCGCTGCCGCAGGATGTGATCGCGCGAGGGCCGGACCCGATGCCGCTGTCGATCAAGCGGCTGATGAAGGCGGCGCGCAACCAGGGCCAACTGCCCCCCACGCAGCTGCGCGATGGCTGGCTGATCGAGCCGACGCGCCCTGCCGACCGGGAATTGTGGATCTGGGGGGCGGGACATGTGGGCCGGGCGCTGGTCGATATGTTTCAACACCTGCCGGGGCATGCGCTGACCTGGGTGGATACGGCGGCCAACCGCTTTCCGGCGGATATCCCCGAGGCGGTGCGCGATGTGGTTGCCGCCGACCCGGCCCGGCTGATGGCCCATGCGCCGACCCATGCCAATCACCTGATCCTGACCTATTCGCACGAGATCGACCTGGCGCTGTGCCATGCCGCCCTTGCCCATGGCTTTGGCTTTTGTGGGCTGATCGGGTCGCGGACGAAATGGGCGCGGTTTCGCAAGCGGCTGAAAACGCTGGGTCATACGGAGACGCAAATCTCGCGCATCAGCTGCCCGATAGGTGATCCGTCACTGGGCAAAGAGCCGCATATGATCGCACTTGGCGTGGCGCACCAGTTTGCCAGATTGCGCCTCGAGCGGCAGGCCGCGCGCGAGGCGCGGGCATGACCACGCCCCTTTTGGCCATCGACGGGTTGACCAAGGCCTATCCGGGCGTGGTGGCCAATGACACGGTGACCCTGTCCATCGCACCGGGCGAAATTCATGCCCTTCTGGGCGAAAACGGCGCGGGCAAATCCACGCTGGTCAAGATGATCTACGGGCTAGTCAAGCCGGATGCCGGGCAGATGTCGATGCGCGGCGCGCTCTATGCGCCCGCTGACCCGCGGGCCGCACGGGGTGTGGGTGTGGGCATGGTGTTCCAGCACTTTTCGCTGTTTGACGCGTTGAGCGTGGCCGAGAACATAGCGCTTGGCATGGAGACCCCACCGCCGATGCGCGCGCTGGCGCAGCAGATCCGCGCAGTGTCGGAAACCTACGGCCTGCCGCTGAGCCCCGACCGGGTGGTGGGCGATCTGTCGGCGGGTGAGCAACAACGGGTCGAGATCATCCGCTGCCTGCTGCAGGAGCCGTCGCTGCTGATCATGGACGAGCCGACATCGGTGCTGACCCCGCAGGAGGTGGAGATTCTCTTTGAAACACTGCGCCGTCTGCGCGCCGAGGGCACGGCGATCCTCTATATCTCGCACAAGCTGGAGGAAATCCGCGCCTTGTGCGACGCCGCAACCATCCTGCGCGGCGGCAAGGTGGTGGGCACCTGCGTGCCGCAGGACACCTCGGCCCGTGATATGGCCGAAATGATGGTGGGCGCGCGGCTGGTGGCGCCCAAGGCGCAGGACCACAGCTTTGGCGCGGTAAAGCTGGCGGTGGCCGGGCTCGACGTCGCCTCGCCCTCCGCCTTTGGCATGTCGCTCAAGGGTGTGTCGTTCGAGGTGCGCGCGGGCGAGGTGCTGGGCATCGGCGGTGTTGCGGGCAACGGGCAGGACGAATTGCTGGCCGCCCTGTCGGGCGAGGTGCGCTGTGGCGCGGGCATGGTCACGTTCGAGGGGCGCGATCTGAGCGGTGCAGGCCCCGAGGCGCGGCGCGGTCTGGGCGTGCTGGCTGCCCCCGAAGAGCGGCTGGGCCACGCGGCGGCACCGAACATGTCGCTGACGGAAAACGCGCTGCTGACCGGCGCGACGCGCGAGGGGCTGGCGCGGGGCGGGTTCCTCGACTGGCCGCGCACGCGGGCTTTTGCCGAGCGGATCATCGAGGGGTTTGATGTGCGCACGCCGGGGCCGGGCAATGCGGCGCGGTCGCTGTCGGGGGGGAACCTGCAGAAATTCGTGATTGGCCGGGAGGTGCTGCAGAACCCCGAAGTGCTGGTGGTCAATCAGCCCACATGGGGCGTGGATGCCGCCGCTGCAGCCGCAATCCGGCAAGCGTTGCTGGATCTGGCGGCGGGCGGGGCCGCGGTGGTGGTGATTTCGCAGGATCTGGACGAGTTGATGGAAATCTCCGACCGGTTTGCGGCACTGAACGAGGGGCGATTGAGTGCGCCGCGCGCCACGGCGGAGCTGGACGTGGAACAGATCGGCCTGATGCTGGGTGGTGCCCACGGGATGGAGGTCGCGCATGTGTAGGACCGACCCTCCGGGGGGGATTTTTCAGGGACAGAGACGGAAAGGGACCTGCGCATGATCCGGATCGAGGCACGTGCGCAGCCGTCACCGATGATGGCCTACGCGACCCCGGTGCTGGCCGTCCTGTTGACCATGCTCTTTGGCGGGGTGCTGTTTGCGGTACTGGGCAAGGACCCGGTCGCGGCGATTGCCACGATTTTCTGGGAGCCGATCTTTGGCGAGTTCGCGTTTTTCTACCGCCCGCAGCTGCTGATCAAGGGGGCGCCGCTGGTGCTGATTGCCATAGGGCTGGCGCTGGGGTTTCGGGCGGGCATCTGGAACATCGGGGCCGAGGGTCAGTACATCGTGGGCGCGATTTGCGGTGCGGCTGCGGGGCTGGCGTTTTACCCTGCCGAAAGCGTTCTGATCTTTCCGCTGATGGTGCTGGCCGGGGCTGTGGGCGGGTGCGCCTGGGCGATGATCCCGGCGGTGTTGCGCGTCAGGTTCGGAACCAACGAGATCCTGGTGTCGCTGATGCTGGTCTATGTGGCCGAGCAGCTGTTGGCTTCCATGTCGTTGGGATTGCTGAAGAACCCCGAAGGGTTCGGCTTTCCGGGTTCGCGCAACCTGCAACAGTATCCGTCGGCGCATAACGCCGAGATCATTGCAGGCACGGGCATGCATTGGGGGGTCGTGGCGGCGCTGATCGCCGTGATCTTTGCCTATGTGCTGCTGGCGCGGCATCGGCTGGGCTTTGCCATTCGGGTCACAGGCGAGGCCCCGCGCGCGGCGCGGTTCGGCGGCGTGAACCCGGGGCGGCTGATCCTGTTTTGTCTGGGCATGTCGGGCCTGCTGGCGGGTCTTGCCGGTATGTTCGAGGTGGCGGGGCCGTCGGGGCAGATCAGCATCGATTTCAACGTGGGCTATGGGTTTACGGCGATCATCGTGGCGTTTCTGGGCCGCTTGAACCCGCTAGGCATTGTGGCAGCTGGGCTGCTGATGGCGCTGACCTATATCGGCGGCGACATCGCGCAATCACAGCTGGGCCTGCCTGCGGCGGCCATTCAAGTGTTTCAGGGGATGCTGCTGTTTTTCCTGCTGGCGCTGGACCTGCTGACAAATTACCGCGTGCGGTTCGGCGCGGCGGAGGTGGCGTGATGGGGGGCCTCGGCGCAGTGCTGGTCCTCGCCTCCATCGGGCACGGGCAATGGTACTGCTCAAGCGGGCTGGTCCCGGGACAGGACGCGCCGCACGCCGCCGTCCGGATGGATTTCACCCTGGGCCAGGACGGCGCGTTCGACGCAACCGGTACCGTGATGCCGCTGGGCGAGGCGCATCGGTTCGACTGGGCGGGCGCATGGACGCTGGCAGACGGGCAACTGGCGATGATCGGCAAGACGCGCGGCCGCACCTTTGGCGTGGCCCCGACGGGTGAGCTGCGCGCCATCGCGACCGTGACACAAGCGGATGTCATTGTGCTGACCCTGTCCGGCGACGCCGCCCCCGGCCGCGCGATGCGCTGCCTGACATACCCGATCGAGTGAGCCCATGGACCTGTCTGCCATCAACCCCATCCTCCTAATCGCCGCCATGATCGCGGCGTCCACCCCCATCCTGCTTGCCGCCATTGGCGAACTGGTGGTGGAGCGTGCGGGCGTGCTGAACCTCGGGGTCGAGGGGATGATGATCACCGGGGCGGTCTGCGGTTTCATAATCACGGTGAACTCAGGCTCGCCGACGGTTGGGTTCATCGCGGCGGCGGTGGGTGGCGCCGTGCTATCGCTGCTCTTTGCATTTCTCACGCAGGTTGCACTCGCCAATCAGGTGGCCTCCGGCCTCGCACTCACGCTCTTTGGCCTCGGGCTGTCGGCGCTGATGGGGCAAAGCTATGTCGGGATCAAACCACCGCGGACCGAGTCCACGCCGCTGGGCCCGCTAGCCGATATCCCGGTCATCGGGCCGATCCTCTTTGGCCATGACCTGATCGTCTATCTGGGTCTTGCCATCGTGGCGGGCACCTGGGCTGTGCTGACCTTCAGCCGCGCGGGCCTGATCCTGCGGGCGGTGGGCGAAAACCACGATGCGGCCCACGCGCTCGGCTACAAGGTAAAGCGCATCCGCACGCTTGCCATCCTCTTTGGCGGGGCCTGTGCGGGGCTGGGCGGGGCCTACATCAGCCTGATCCGCGTGCCGCAATGGTCCGAAGGGATGACCGCAGGTGTGGGCTGGATCGCCCTCGCGCTGGTGGTCTTTGCAAGCTGGAAGCCGTGGCGGGTGCTGCTGGGTGCCTATCTTTTTGGCGGGATCACCCAGCTGCAGTTGAACCTGCAAGGCGCAGGCGTTGCCATTCCGGTCGAGTATTTGGCAATGTCCCCCTACGTCGTGACAATCATCGTGCTCGTGATTCTGAGCGCAGACAAATCCCGTGCCCCCGGATCATTGGGGCGCACATTCCACGCCTCAAGCTAGAGGCCAATAAAACCGGGGAGAAAATCCACTCATGAAGTTCGGAAAATTGCTTGCCAGCGCGGTGCTGGCACTTGGGGTCGGCGGCGCTGCCTATGCCGATGGCCACGAAAAAACCAAGGTCGGCTTTGTCTATGTCGGCCCTGTGGGTGACGGCGGCTGGACCTATGAACACGATCAGGGCCGCCTCGCGGTCGAAGCCGAATTCGGCGATGCGGTCGAGACCGTGTTTGTGGAAAACGTGGCCGAAGGGCCCGACAGCGAACGCGTGATGACGCAGATGGCGCTGGACGGGGCTGACCTGATCTTTACCACGTCGTTCGGCTATATGGACCCGACCAACAATGTCGCGGCCAAGTTCCCGGATGTGAAATTCGAACACGCCACCGGCTACAAGCGCCTGCATCCCAACGTGTCCACCTATTCGGCCCGGTTCTACGAAGGGCGCGCCATTCAAGGCCACATCGCGGGCAACATGACAGAGTCGAACATCATCGGCTATATCGGGTCCTTCCCGATCCCAGAGGTGATCCGGGGCATCAACTCGGCCTATATCCACGCCAAGAAGGTAAACCCTGATGTCGAGTTCAAGATCATCTGGGTCTACACATGGTTTGACCCCGCCAAAGAGGCCGACGCGGCCAAGACGCTGATCGATCAGGGCGCGGACGTGGTCCTGCAACACACCGACTCGACAGCGCCGCAAGCGGCGGCACAAGAGGCGGGTGGCGTTGTGACCTTTGGTCAGGCCTCCGACATGGGGCAGTACGCCCCGTTCCCGCGCGTATCGTCGATCATCGACGACTGGGCGCCCTACTACATCGAGCGCACGCGCGCCGTGATGGACGGCACCTGGGAGCAGAAGGACACATGGGACGGGATCGGCCCGGGCATGGTCAAGATCGGTGAGATCACCGACTCGGTGCCCGCCGACGTCAAGGCCGAAGCGATGGCGATGCGCGATGCGCTGGCCGATGGCTCCTACCACGCGTTCACCGGCCCGCTGAACAAGCAGGACGGCTCAGCCTGGCTTGCCGAAGGCGAGACGGCGGATGATGGCACGCTGGCCGGCATGAACTTCTATGTCGAAGGCATCGAGGGCGAAATCCCGCAGTAAAGCGGAGCTACTTTGCACAGGAAAAGCCCCGCCGGTGCGGGGCCTTTTTTTTGTTGGGCTCGGTGAATAGCTTCAACTTTAGCGAGATGGTTGAGGTTTTTGTCGACGATTGGCGCTATACCGAAACGCGAGAGTGGCAAACACAAGGGCGAGGCGCAGATGTTTTACCGGTTTCTGATTGCGCTTGCCGCTGTGGTTTGCCTGCCATGGAGCGCGGCGCTGGCGCAGCCTGCGGATCGGGTTGTCGCGGCGCACTACCCGCCGCTGATGGTCGCCGACAACGCAGAGCGGCCTGGTTACGCCGTGGAGATTTTGCGTGAGGCGGCGGAGCGGGCGGGACGGCAGGTGGACATCACCTTTCTGCCGTTCGAGCGGGCGATTTTCGAGGTGCAGAACGGTGCCGCGACGCTGATGCCGTCGCTGTTCAAGGGCAAGAAGCGGGACGACCTGTTCCTCTGGGTGATCGACATCAACGTGGCCGAACTCCGCTTTGCCTCGCTGGGTGCGCCGGTCGATGACCTCGACAGCGCCCGCGCATTGGGTTCCATCGTGGTCGAAACCGGCACCACGGGCGAGGCGCTGCTGACCCAGTTCGGGTTCGACAACGTCACGCGCCTGCACGACCCGACCGCCAGCGCGCGCATGCTCGAGGCGCGCAGGGTTGACGCCTGGTTCCTGACAGAACGCAACATGCAACGGGTGTGGAGCGCGCTGGACGCCAGCCCGCCGCTGGTCTTTGGCAATGTGGTGCATTCAGTGCCCATCGCGCTGGTGGCCAGCCCGACCTTGCCGGACGATGTGGCGGCAGCCTATCGCGAGGCGGTACGATCGATGCAGGAGGACGGCACGCTGTCGGAGATTCTGGAACGCTACGGCGCGAACTGACGACACGCGCCGGAGCAGGCTAGCCCGGAAAAATCCGCCCCATCTGCGCGTCGAACGTGGCCCAAGTCATCGTGGCCTTGTTTCCGGCATAGCCGTGATAATGCGACTTGCCGCTGTCGTTGGGCAGGCCCGCCCAGATCTTTGCCAGATTGTTCATGAAGCCGTGGCGCGGCAGCTCACCGGCGACAAAACGGGTGATCCCCGCCTCCTTCAGCAGCACATCGGCCAGTGCGTCCTGCACCTGCGGGCTGAACACCGTGGTGTCCGGCAGTCCCAGCGTATCGACCAGCCGCCGGAGCGTTGGCGGGATGAATTGATAGCGCCCGATGGCGTGCGGCATGCCAGGTGTCGCGTCGATCCAGGCGTAGATGTCGCTCAGCGTCATCTGCGTGGGCGGCGCGCCCGGTTTGATCCACGCGCCATATTGCACCGCATCGTACCCTTTGGCGCCCGCCTCGGCCTTGGCGATCAGGTTGCGCAGGTCCGCCAGCGCCCGGGTGTTCAGACCACCCAACACGCGCGGTGGCGGCCCGCCGCGCTGTCGGGCAAACAGGCTGGTGGCCCCGGACCCGACAAACAGGCTGGCACCGCCCTGCGCGCCGCCTGCATCCCGCTCAAAGAGCGGCGCGGCCTGCGTCAACAGGCTCGCCCGCCGCATCATCGGCACGATATCGGCCCATGAGGGCACAGCCGTCACCGTCACCGCACAACACAGCAGGGCACAAAAGGACCGACGCATCGCAACTCCGTTCTGAAATCATCGCTTACGCCCATATGGGCCACTCACGATTGATAGAACCTTGCTCCGGCGCGGCGATCTGCGACCGCTTTGTCTCAAATGCGCGGTACTTGGCCGGCTATCGCGACAGGATGCCGTAAATCTCGTCCTTCAGGGCCATGCGCGTCTTGCGCAGGTTAGCCATATGGGCATCGCTCACAGGCTCCACATCCGTTTCGGCGCGGTGCACATTGCGGTTCACGTCGTGATACTCTTCCACCAGTCGGGCAAAATGGGCATCCGTCTGGCGCAGCGCCGAAATCCGGTCGGCATGTTCGGGAAAATCAGCAGCCAGTTCATGGGGGGTATGGGACATCTGGGGCCTTTCTTTGCTCAGCTCTTGCGGGATTTCGGGTGCAGCGACGCGGCAAGGATGTGATCGGCGTCATGCACAACCGTGTCGGCGTGATGCACGATGTTGGCATCAGGCGGCGTTGCCACGCTCGGGTCCTTGTCCGGATAATCGAGGCTGGCCAGAAAATGCTTCATGCAGTTGATGCGTGCGCGTTTCTTGTCGTTGGACTTGATCACCGTCCAGGGCGCATCCGCCGTGTCCGTGTAGAAAAACATGGCCTCCTTGGCCTCGGTGTAGCTGTCCCATTTGTCGAGGCTGGCCCGATCGATCGGCGACAGTTTCCACTGTTTGAGCGGGTCGGTCTTGCGCGCCTCGAACCGGCGGCGCTGCTCGCCCTGCGTGACCGAAAACCAGTACTTGAAGAGCTTGATCCCCGAGCGCGTCAGCATCCGCTCGAACTCCGGCGTCTGGCGCATGAATTCGAGGTATTCGGCGGGCGCGCAGAAATCCATCACCCGCTCAACGCCCGCGCGATTGTACCACGACCGGTCATACAGGACGATCTCACCCGCGGTCGGCAAATGCTTGACGTAGCGTTGAAAAAACCACTGCCCCCGCTCACCGTCCGTGGGTTTGTTCAGGGCCACGACCCGGGCCGCGCGAGGGTTCAAATGCTCCATGAACCGCTTGATCGTGCCGCCCTTACCGGCGGCATCGCGGCCTTCGAACAGCAGCACCATCTTTTGGCCGGTGTCCTGCACCCACAGCTGCACCTTGAGCAATTCGACCTGAAGTGCGGCCTTCTCCGCCTCGTATTCGGCCCGCGTCATCCGGTCGGCATAGGGGTATTCGGTCAGGTCAAACGCCTGCGACGCCGTCACGTCAGCGACGGGCGCGGGTTTGAGCGGAATGTCGGCTTTGGCCACAGGGCACCTCCAGAACAATTGGAATGCCCCATGAGACGCTGTTCAGCGCCGTTTGTCTTTGACGTGCATCAAGGCTCAGCCGTCTTGCCGGATCACCGTGTTGGCCGGGTCATAGGGGCTGTCCTCGACGATCTCGGCGTCCCACAGCTGATCGAACATCTTGACCTTCAGCCGTATGCCGGGTGTCGCCAGATCAGGCGTGACATACCCCATGCCGATGGACTTGCCGAACGCCACGGAATAGCCCCCCGATGTCAGCCGCCCGACACGCGTGTCGCCATGATACAGCGCCTCGCGCCCCCACGGGTCCGCGTCATCCGGCCCGTCGATCAGCAGCGTCACGCATTTCGACCGGACGCCCTTGGCCTCCATCGCCGCCTTGCCGTGGAAATCCTTGGACAGATCGACAAAGCGCGGCAGGTCCGCCTCCAGCGGTGTCGCATCGCGGCCCAGTTCGGTGCCGAACGCGCGGTAGGATTTCTCTTGCCGCAGCCAGTTCTGCGCCCGCGCGCCCACCAGCTTCATGCCATGCGGCGCGCCCGCGGTCACCAGTTGATCCCACAGGTAGTTCTGCATCTCGATCGGGTGGTGCAGTTCCCAGCCCAGCTCACCGGTATAGGCCACGCGGATCGCCCGCACCGGGCACATGCCCAGTTCGATGTTGCGCATGCTCAGCCAGGGAAAGCATTTGTTGGACAGGACGGTCTCCGGGTCGGCGTCCTTGACCAGCGCGTTCAGCACATCGCGGGACTTGGGCCCGGCAATGGCAAAGGTGCCCCAGCGCGTGGTCACGTCCGCCTCGTTGATGCGGCCGAACTCCGCCTCCTTTTCCATGATCGCCTTGTAGAGGTAATCTTGGTCATAGGCGTGCCATGCCCCCGCCGACACGAGGTAATAGTCATCTTCGGCCAGCCGCACGATGGTGTATTCGGTCCGCGTCGTGCCCGCCGCAGTCAGCGCGTAGGTCAGGTTGATGCGCCCCACCTTCGGCAGCTTGTTGGTGGTGAACCAGTCGAGGAACGCGGTCGCGCCCGGCCCACTGATCCGGTGCTTGGTAAAGGCACTCGCATCGATCAGCCCGACGCCCTCGCGGATCGCCTTTGCCTCCTCGACCGCATATTGCCACCAGTCGCCCCGGCGGAAGGACCGCGCATCGCGGTCAAAGCTGTCCGGCGCATCCAGAGGCCCGTAGTAATTCGGCCGCTCGAACCCGTTGATGCAGCCAAACTGCGCGCCCGCCGCCTTTTGCCGGTCATAGGCCGGGCCGGTGCGCAGCGGGCGACACGCCTCGCGCTCTTCGTCAGGGTGGTGCAAGATGTAGACGTGGGAATAGCATTCCTCGTTCTTGCGCGCGGCATATTCGGTCGTCATCCAGTCGCCGTAACGCTTGGGGTCGAGCGAGGCCATGTCGATCTCCGCTTCGCCCTCGACCATCATCTGCGCGAGGTAATAGCCCGTGCCCCCCGCCGCCGTGATCCCGAACGAGAACCCTTCGGCCAGCCACATGTTGTCGAGGCCCGGCGCGGGCCCCACCAGCGGGTTGCCGTCGGGCGTATAGCAGATCGGCCCGTTGAAGTCGTCCTTGAGTCCGGAGGTCTCGCAGGATGGTACCCGGTGGATCATCGCCATGTACTGCTCTTCGATCCGCTCCAGGTCCAGCTGGAACAGGTCCGCACGGAAACTGTCCGGCACCCCGTATTCGAACCGCGCCGGCGCACCGTGCTCGTAGACGCCCAGGATCCAACCACCGCGTTCCTCCCGCACGTAGGATTGCGCATCCGCATCGCGGATCACCGGATGCTCGGCGTTGCCTGCGGCGCGGAACTTGACCAGCTCCGGGTCCTGCTCCATCACGATGAACTGATGCTCGACCGGGATGGCGGGCATCTTGATACCCAGCATCTGCGCGGTGCGCTGCGCATGGTTGCCTGAGGCTGTCACCACATGCTCGGCCACGATGACTGCTTGCTCGTCCGAGGGCACCAGATTGCCGCCCTTCTCCACCATCCTGGTGGCCGTGACCTCCCACGCTTCACCGTTCCAGTGAAACGCATCCGCCTGCCACTTGCGCTCGATCACAACCCCGCGCTGGCGCGCACCCTTGGCCATCGCCATGGTCACATCCGCCGGGTTAATGTAGCCGTCGGTCTGGTGGTACAGCGCTCCTTTCAGATCCTCCGTCCGGATCAGCGGCCACTTCGCCTTGATCTCTTCCGGTGTCATGAACTCATAAGGCACCCCGCAGGTTTCCGCGGTCGAGGCATAGAGCATATACTCGTCCATCCGCTCCTGCGTCTGCGCCATGCGCAGATTGCCCACAACGGCAAAGCCGGCATTCAGCCCGGTCTCTTCTTCCAGCGTCTTGTAGAACCTGATCGAGTAGTCGTGGATATGTGTTGTCGCAAAGGACATGTTGAAATACGGCAACAATCCCGCCGCATGCCAGGTGGACCCTGAGGTCAGCTCATCCCGCTCCAGCAGCATCACGTCATCCCAGCCGGCCCGCGCCAGATGATACGCAATCGACGTGCCCACGGCCCCGCCGCCCACAACCAGCGCTTTGACTTGGGTTTTCATGCTCCGACTCCCTCGCAAGACCTGACGAGCGTTCTATGAAAAACCCGCCCGTCCCGCGCCAGCAAGCCGACCGCTCAGACCGAAAAAACGACGCACAACCCCTTTGCCGCTTCTTCTGACCAAAAATACCACAGGGGTTTCCAAAGGGGGCGGCGCCCCCTTTGGCCCCGCGCGGGCAGCGCAAAAACATCGTGTCGCGCGTCAGCGCGTCCGTTGGATCACGGCAGGCGGATAAAGGTGACCGTGCCGATGGGGGCGAGACCGGTCGGTGTCAGAAATGCCGGGTGTGTCAGCAGGCGCACCGACTGACGCGGCTGGGTGTCGATGTTCGGGCCCTGAAAGTCCGGCCCGGAATCCGCGCCCGCATCCCAGACCCACAGGGGCCGCGTCACGCTGTCCCGCCAGCCGGCCTCGTCCTGCAACGCCACAGCCCTGACACCCGCAAACCAATCCGGGCTCGGGGCCAGCATCGTGGCAAATGACACGAAACGCTGCCTTTCCGTCGCCTCGATCTCAAACGAAAAACGGCCCACGCCTGCATCGATCCCCGGCAGCACCACATGCGCGCCCACCCGGCCCCGCCGCCGCCCTTCGGCCAGTTCCGCCTCCAACACGCTGACCCGCCCGTTTGTCGCCACCAAGGCCAACCCGCTCGACGCCGTGTCCCCGTCGTCGAACAAAGCGAACCGCGCCGAATGCGCAAATGCGATCAGCCGTGACCAGTGTTTGTCCGCCGGATGTCCGTCGGTCTCCGTCCCATCCCAGGTCAAGGCAACCTCGACCCGATACCGCACCGCGTCTTCAGCGGTGGCCATGGTGCCTGTCAGGCACAGCGCAACCAGCCAGCGCAGCATCGCCTCAGCCCCGCTGCGGGCCAAAGATCTTGCCGGGGTTCAGGATACCCTGCGGGTCCAGCGCCCCCTTGATTGCGGCCATGAACTCGGTCGTGGCGCCCAGTTCCTTGACCAGATAAGGCATCTTGCCCTGCCCGATCCCATGTTCACCGGTGCAGGTCCCATCCATCTTTATCGCCTCATCCGCGAGATATGCGGTGAACTCTTCGGCCCGCGCCACCTCGCCCGCATCCTCCATGTCGATCAGCACCAGCGAATGGAAATTCCCGTCGCCCACATGACCCACGATAGGGGCCAGCAGACCCAGCTCCGCCGCCTTGTCCTGCGCGCCTGTGACTGCCTCCGCCAATCGCGAAATCGGCACGCACACATCCGTCGAAATCCCCTGAGCGCCGGGCCGCAGCTGCAGCGTCGCCCAATAAAGGTCATGCCGCGCCTTCCACAGCTTGTTGCGCTCTTCCGCCGTGGCCGTGGTGGCAAAATCCGTCCCGCCCACGTCCTCGGCGATGGAGCCGAACATCTCCGCCTGCTCGATCACGCTCCGGTCAGAGCCGTGGAATTCCAGCAGCAAGAGCGGCGTCTCCGGTAGGTCCAGCTTGGCATAGGCGTTGGCTGCTCGCACGTTCAGCGCATCCATCAGCTCGATCCGCGCCACGGGAATGCCGTACTGGATCGTCGTCATCACCGCCTGACAGGCCGCATCCACCGATGGAAAGGACATGCGCGCTGCCGAAATGGCCTCGGGAATACCCTGCAGTTTCAGCGTGATCTCGGTGATCAGCCCCAGCGTCCCTTCGGAGCCGACCAGCAGTCGGGTCATGTCATAGCCGGCGGAGGTCTTCTTGGCCCGTTGCGCTGTGCGGATCACCCGCCCGTCCGCCATCACCGCCTCGAGGCTCAGCACGTTGTCCTTCATCGTGCCATAGCGCACCGCGTTGGTCCCAGAGGCCCGCGTCGCCGTCATCCCCCCGAGGGAGGCATTGGCGCCCGGATCAATGGGAAAGAACAGGCCCCGGTCGCGCAGATAGGTGTTCAGGTCCTCGCGCGTCACTCCGGGCTGGACCACGCAATCCAGATCCTCGGCATTCACCGCAATGATCTTGTCCATCCGGCTCATGTCGACCGAAATGCCGCCCGCGGGCGCATTCACATGCCCCTCCAGCGAGGTGCCGGTGCCAAAGGCGATGATCGGCACCTCATGGGTCGCGCACACCTTCACGATCTCCGACACCTCCTGTGTCGAGGCCGGAAAGACCACCGCGTCCGGGGCCTGCGCCCTGATCCACGTGGTGGTGTGCGCATGCTGGTCCCGGATCGCCTGCCCGGTCTGGAACCGGTCGCCAAACCGCTGCTTGAGAATGCCAAGCGCCGTGGCGATCCCGTCTTCGTTGCGTGGCAGATCAATGGCCTGTGCCATGTATGTCCTCCCTGTCGCGCAGGCTCAGTCGCCCAACGCAATCCCTTCGCGCCGCGCATCGGCCCCGCCCTGCAACCCGTCACCAATGGCAATGACATGCAGGCCCGAGGTCAGATCCCGCAGGTTCACCTCGTATCCCATGGCCTCGAGGGCCGGGGCAAGCGCTGTCGCGGCGGTGCCGTCCTCCAGATCATAGGTGCCGAAGCGGTTGACCAGATGCGGCAGGTCCACGGCCTGCTGCACATCCATCCCCCAATCGAGCCAGGCAATGATCGTCTTGGCGGTGTAGCCGATGATCCGGCTGCCGCCCGGGGAGCCAACGGCGAGCACCGGTACGCCATCCTTGAGCACGATCGTGGGCGACATGGACGAGCGCGGCCGCTTGCCCGGCGCCAGCGCGTTGGCGATGGGCACGCCGTCGCTATGCGTGCGAAAGCTGAAGTCGGTCAGCTCGTTGTTGAGCAGAAACCCGTTCGTCATCAGCCGCGATCCAAAGCCGTTTTCGATGGTTGTCGTCATGGATGCCACATTGCCGAAACTGTCGACGATGGAGATATGCGAGGTCGACGGCAGCTCGAGGCTCTCGTCATCCGCCCACAGCAGCGCATGATCGAACGCGGGCGCGCCGGGGCTAACTTCGGCCAAGGCGCTGTCGCCACTCAGCAGCGCAGCACGCTCGGCCAGATAGGCCGGATCGACCAGCCCTTCGGTGGGCATGGGCACATAGTCACTGTCGGCCATGTACCGGCCACGGTCGGCAAAGGCGAGGCGCGATGCGTCCCCGATCAGCCGCCAGCTTTCGGGGTTCTCCGCACCCAGCGTGGCCAGGTCATAGCTGTCAAGCATCCCGAGGATTTGCCCGACCGTCAGCGCCCCAGACGAAGGCGGACCCATGCCGCAGATGTCATGCGCACGGTAGCTGGCACAGACCGGCGCGCGCGCCTTGACCTGATAGACCGCCAGATCAAGCGCGGACAACACGCCCGGATTTCCCTCTGCGCCCTGAACGGTCGCCACGATGTCCGCCGCGATCTGACCGGTGTAGAACGCGTCTGTCCCGCTGGCCGCTATCGCCCGCAAGGTCTGTGCATAGGCGGCGTTGGTCAGCGTGTCCCCGGTCTGCAAGGGTGTCCCTCCGGGCAGGAAATACGCGGCGGTGTCCGCAAATCGCGACAACCGTTCGGCATCGCGGGTGACCAGCCCGGCCAGACGCGGCGACACCGCGAAACCACCGTCCGCCAGATCAATCGCATCATCGAACAGCCCGGCCCATGGCTGGTTGCCCCATCGCGTGTGCAGCGCTTCAAGCAGCGCGGGCGTGCCCGGCGTGCCCACTGACCGCCCGCCAACAACGGCATCAAAGAATTTCAGCGGCGCGCCAGCGTCGTCCTGAAAAAGCTGTGGCGTCGCGGCGAGGGGCGCGGTTTCGCGACCGTCCAGCGTGACGACCTCGCCCGAGGCGGCATCATACCAGACGAGGAACGCGCCACCGCCCAGCCCGGACGATTGCGGCTCGACCAGCCCGAGGACGGCTTGTACGGCAACCATGGCGTCCGCGGCAGTACCACCTTCGGCCAGCACGTCGACGCCCGCTTGTACCGCCAGCGGGTTGGCCGCCGCCACCATATAAGTCTCTGCGGCAACGGGCGTCCCGGCAGCCTTGGCGGCCTGTGCGGCAATGGCAGCGTCGGACAGAGCGACGGCGTCACCGGCGGTGCTGCCTTCGGGTTGGACCGCGTCGGCGGTCTGCTGCGCAAGGGCTGCGCTGGTGATCAGGGTAAGAGCGACAATCAGGCAAAAGCGCATTGGGTCCTCCTTGGCGCGGGCAAGATTTTTCGGCGAAAAATCTGTTCCGGAAAACGCGTCGTTTTCCGCTAGGTCACAGCATTGACGGTACCACCTGATCGGGCGGACGGTGGCCATCATCGAAGGTCTTGATGTTTATGATCACTTTTTCGCCCATCTCGACCCGGCTTTCCCGGGTGGCGGAGCCCATATGCGGCAAGAGTACCACATTTGTCAGCTCGCGCAGGCGCGGATTCACCTCGCGCCCCTGTTCATAGACATCGAGGCCCGCGCCCGCGATGTCACCAGCGCGCAGCATCCGTGTCAACGCGTTCTCGTCGATCACCTCCCCGCGCGAGGTGTTCACGATCACCGCGTCGGGTTTCATCAGTTTGAGACGCCGCGCGTTCATCAGATGAAAGGTCGAGGGCGTGTGCGGGCAGTTCACGCTGACCACGTCCATCCGGCTCACCATCTGGTCAAGGCTTTCCCAGTACGTCGCATCCAGCTCGGCTTCCGTCTCGGGGCGAAGGCGCTTGCGGTTGTGGTAATGCACCTGCATGCCAAAGGCCGCAGCCCGGCGCGCCACCGCTTGCCCGATCCGGCCCATGCCCAGAATGCCCAGCCGCCGCCCCGCAACGCGCCCGCCCAGAAACGCGGTGGGTGCCCAGCCGGCCCAGTCCTCGCCCTGCATCGCCGCCAGACCTTCGGGGATGCGACGGGTCACGGCGAGGATGAGCGCCATGGTCATGTCGGCAGTGTCGTCGGTCAGGACACCGGGCGTGTTGGACACCAGAATACCCCGCTGTCGGGCGGTCGAGACGTCGATATTGTCCACACCCGCGCCGTAATTCGCGATCAGCTTCAGCCGGTCCCCGGCCTGCCCGATCATGGCCGCGTCCACCGTATCGGTGATCGTCGGCACCAGCACATCTGCCGACTTCATCGCCTCGACGATCTGGGCGCGCGACATCGGTACATCATCGTCCCGCAGCCGCACGTCAAAGAGCTCGCTCAGCCGCGTCTCGACCTCATCCGGCAACCGTCGCGTAACGACAACACTCAGACGTTCCTTTGGCATCGGCGCCCTCCCCGCGCTTGGCCTTGCGGCCTTCTTGGGCCATGGTGGCGGATGTGAGCACGAGGCACAAGAACCTCGGCCATTCCAAGAGGCGAGAGATGAGCAGGCCCGTGATCATGTGGGGATATTTGAGCAGGCTGGCCGCGTGTCTGGCCGTGATCCTTGTCGCGCTGCCCGCGCAGGCGCGCGACACAGGCCCTGTGACCAACCTGCCGCTGCCGCGTTACGTGTCGCTCAAGGCCGCCGAGGGCAATGTGCGCCGTGGCCCGTCGCTGACCCACCGCATCGACTGGGTGTTCCAGCGCCGCGACATGCCGCTGCGCATCACGGCCGAGCATGGCCACTGGCGCCGGGTCGAGGACCGTGACGGTATGGGCGGCTGGGTGCACTATTCGCTCCTGTCCGGCAGCCGTACTGTGCTGATCGAGCAGGACATGCTGACCCTGCGCACCCGCCCCGAGACCGGCGCGCCCGTGACCGCAGCGCTTGAGGCGGGCGTGATCGCGCGCCTTGGCAAATGCGGGCCGGAATGGTGCCGCGTGACCACCGGCGGCTATCGCGGGTGGGCCCCCAAGGCGCGGCTTTGGGGTGTGGCGATAGACGAACTGCGCGACTAAGGCCCTTACATCTCGCGCGCCCTCGGCTAAGCTGGCAGGGCAGACCTATTTCAGAAAAGACCACGCTTCGTGCACGCCATTACCTATTCCCGTTTCGGCCCCGCTGCCGATGTCCTGTCACTGTCGGAATTGCCCAAGCCCGATCCCGGACCCGGTGAGGTACTGGTCGAGGTCAGCCACTCCGGTGTGAACCCCTCTGACGTCAAGGCGCGGTCAGGCGCGCGACCCGGCGTGACCAAGCCACCCTTTGACCTGATCATCCCGCACAGCGACGGCGCGGGGCGCATCGTGGCCGTTGGCGACGGCGTCGACAGCGCCCGCATGGGTCAGCCGGTGTGGATCTGGAACGGCCAGTGGCAACGCCCCTTCGGCACCGCGGCCTCGCATATCAGCCTGCCCGCCGCACAGGCCGTCCCCCTGCCCGAAGCTGTGTCGCCGGAGGTGGGCGCGACGCTGGGCATCCCCGGCCTGACGGCAGCGCACGCCGTGTTCGGGGGTGGTGACATCACCGGGCAGACCCTGCTGATCCAGGGCGGTGCGGGCACTGTCGGCTATCTGGCCGTGCAACTGGCCCGCTGGGGTGGCGCAGAGGTGATCGCCACCGCGCGCGGCGCGGGGCTCGAGCGGTGCACGCAGGCCGGGGCGCATCACGTTGTCGACTTTGGCGCGAACGACTCCGCCGACCGCATTCTGGAGGCCAATGGCGGACAGCCCGTCGACCGCATCGTCGAGGTGGAATACGGACTGAACGCGCAGACCGACGCCGAGGTGATCGCGCCCAACGGGACCATCTGCGCCTTTGGCTCCGCGCTCGACATGACGCCGACCGTGCCGTTTGGGCCAATGCTGTTCAAGGCCGTAACGCTGGACATCATCCTGATCTACATCCTCGCCGACCCTGCGCGGGCCGCTGCTATCCAACACTTGCACGCCGCCTTGACGGCAGGCGCGCTGGACAGCCCGATCGCGCACTGCTTTGAACTCGCCGATTGCCACCTCGCCCACGAGGCGGTGGCGCATGGCGCGCGCGACGGCAGCATCCTGCTCGAGATCGCGCCATGATCCGCGCGCTGTGTCTTGCGCTGACTTTATACCTGCCGCTTGCCGCCACAGCCCAGACCACCGACCAGCCCAGCGGCACCATCACGGTGGAGGACAGCGCCAGCCAAGACGCCGCCATCGCCGTGCGCATCCGCGACATCCTGAACGAGCTCGAAGGCTATGAGGAGGTCACCGTCACCGTCTCTTCCGGCATTGTCACGCTGCGCGGCACCACTGTCGACTCCACCACAGCCGAACGCCTGAACGAATTGGTGGGCCGGGTCCAGGGCGTTGTCGCCATCGAGAACGAGGTGGCAGAGACCACCGATGTGGTTGCCCGCCTCAACCCGGCGGTGGAGCGGTTCCTGGCGCGGATGCAGCAGATGATCGCGCTGATCCCGCTGGCCACTGTAGCCCTTCTGGCGTTCATCCTCGTGGTCAGCTTTGGCGTCATCCTTGCGCGCATGCGCTACCCCTGGGACCGGATCGCGCCCAATGCCTTTATCGCCGACATCTACCGCCAGATCATCCGCATCCTGTTTCTGGTGGGCGGCGTGGTTGTGGCACTGGACATCCTCGGGGCCACGGCCCTGCTGGGCACAATCCTTGGCGCTGCCGGCATCGTCGGCCTCGCCATCGGTTTTGCGGTCCGCGACACGGTCGAGAATTTCATCGCGTCGATCATGCTGTCGATCCGCCAGCCATTCCGCCCCAATGACACCGTCGAGATCGAAGGCGACATCGGCAAGGTCATCCGCCTCACCTCGCGCGCGACCATCCTGCTGAGCTTTGACGGCAACCATATCCGCATCCCAAACGCCACCGTCTTCAAGAGCCGGATCGTCAACTATACCCGCAATGACGAGCGCCGCTTTCTCGTGGACCTCGGCGTGGCCTATGACACTGATCTGGCGCGCGCGCAGGCGCTGGCGCTGGAGACGGTGCGTGCCCTGCCCTTCGTGCTCGACGCGCCCGAACCATCGGTCTGGATCGAGGAACTGGGCGACAGCGCCGTGATCATCAAGGTCGCCGCCTGGATCGCCCAGCACGAAACGTCCTTTCTCAAGGCGCGCAGCGAGGCGTGGCGGCTCTGCATTGCGGCGTTTGACGCCGAAGGGATCGTGATGCCCGAAACCACCCTGCGCGTGCTGGGCGTGGGCGATGTGGACGCATCGGCCAAGGCTCCGGCCCCTGCGGCCAAGGCCCCTGTTCCAGCGGTCGCCGCACAGGACGTACAGGCCAAGGATGAGGCCGCGCTGGAAGCCATCGTGAACCAGGAACGCGAGGACGGCGCGAATGAGGATTTGCTGAACCGGGAGATCTTGCGGGAAGAATAAAACATCGCCCGAATTTTTCGAAAGATCAGGGCTTGAACACGATCACAACGCGGCGTATCTACCGGCCCACGTTGGGACGTAGATCAATTGGTAGATCAACTGTTTTTGGTACAGTAGGTTGTAGGTTCGAGTCCTACCGTCCCAGCCATCTCAATCCTCCACATCGGTTCCCACTTGGACTTGGGCCGCAGTTTTTTCGCCCCGCACCGTGACAAGATGCGTTCAATTTGCTGATATCGCGCTTGATTGACACCAAATCGATTTAACAAAGAGGACAGTGCGCATGAAACTCGGTGCCAAATATACGGTCAAGCAAACCGCGATGAACCAGAAAAACGGTCTGCATCCGGGCAAGGCTGCGTGGATTATCTATGTCGATCAGACTGCCGTGTCGCTTTATTTCGAGCAAAGCGGTATTTCCGACATGAAAGTCCCTCGGGACCTGTTCGGCCACAATTTCGATGAGGTGAAGTTCGCAATGCCGAACGCCAGCGGCGCGCTGACACGTCACGCACCGAAAACCTACAGCTGACGCGCAACAGACGAAGAAGCGCCCGCACACTGCGCAGCGTTTGTGCCGCATGTGAATAAAACTTTTCAAACCGCACACTTGTCAGGCGTAAAATTTGCCGACATGCTCAAGATGTGAGCAGAATAAAAACAATACTTCTCGCAGGCACCGCCGCAGCCCTGTCGGCCACATCCACACTGGCCGCGGCCGACCTTGCGCAGACCTTTGCCGGGTGCGCCGGACGCATGTCGGCCGAGATGGAGCATGCTTGGCTGATCAACGACCCCGCCGCCCCCGACTATGAGGGGCAACGCCTGACCTTTCTGGCGCTGCTCGACGCGACCATGCCCCACGGGCAGGAACGCACCGTGCTCCACCACCGGATCGAGGCCAAGCTTGCACATGCCTCCCTGCTGACCATCGCCACATTCAGTGACCGCGCAGACCGGGCCGACCGCGCCCGCACGCGGGCCAAATGGCACCTGTCGGCCTGCACCGAGATGTTGCTGGACAGCTAGGCGCTCACGCGCTGCACAAGAATTAATCCGATTTGACGGTCCCGCCCAATTATTGGGCGCCGCCCCTCGACCAGCAGCCTGAATCAGCGCGAAACGACTCCTGTCACTGCATAATCCCGCCTACCACCACGTGGGGCGCCCAACAGCGTCCGGAGGAAAACGTACGACGACCCTGGCCTAGGAAACCGTTTGGCCGTCGCACGCCGCAATAAATTGCGCTCAAGGCGTATGAGGGGTTCCGACCCGCTCTGCAAGCCCGTTGGGCGCGTGCAAAATGAGGAACAAAGATGACCCGTAAACTCCTGTCCAGCACGGCTGCTGTGCTGATTGCCGGCACTGGTGCCGCCTATGCATGCGACGCCCCAATCAAGGTCGGTGTGCTGCATTCGCTGTCCGGCACGATGGCGATTTCGGAAACAACGCTCAAAGATACGATGGAAATGCTGGTCGAACAGCAAAACACCGCCGGCGGTGTGCTGGGCTGCCAACTTGAGGCCGTCGTGGTCGACCCGGCCTCCGACTGGCCGCTCTTTGCCGAAAAGGCGCGCGAGTTGCTGACCGTGCACCAGGTCGACGTGATCTTTGGCAACTGGACATCCGTGTCCCGCAAATCCGTCCTTCCCGTGATCGAAGAGCTGAATGGCCTGCTGTTCTACCCCGTCCAGTACGAGGGCGAAGAAAGCTCCAAGAACGTCTTCTACACCGGTGCCGCGCCCAACCAACAGGCGATCCCGGCCACCGACTACTTCCTCGAGGAACTGGAGGTCGAGAAGTTCGCGCTGCTGGGCACCGACTATGTCTATCCCCGCACCACGAACAACATTCTCGAGGCCTACCTCAAGGACAAGGGCATCGCGGCCGAAGACATCTTTGTAAACTACACGCCCTTCGGTCATTCCGACTGGTCCAAGATCGTCGCTGACGTCGTGGCTCTGGGCGCGGATGGCAAAAAGGTCGGCGTGATCTCCACCATCAACGGCGACGCGAATGTCGGCTTCTACAAAGAACTGGCCGCCGCCGGTATCTCTGCCGATGACATCCCCGTGGTGGCCTTCTCCGTTGGTGAAGAAGAACTGGCCGGCCTCGACACCTCCAACCTCGTCGGTCACCTGGCCGCCTGGAACTATTTCCAGTCCGCCGAATCCGACGCCAACGAGGCATGGGTCGAAGCGTGGAAAGCCCGCATGGGCGACGACCGCGTGACCAATGACCCGATGGAGGCGCATTATATCGGCTTCAACATGTGGGTGAACGCAGCCGAAGCGGCAGGCACCACCGACGTGGATGCCGTCCGCGAGGCGATGTACGGGCAGGAATTCCCGAACCTCACCGGCGGCACCGCCGTGATGCTGCCCAACCACCACCTGGCCAAGCCGGTCCTGATCGGCGAGATTCAGGAAGACGGTCAGTTCGACATCATCTCCCAGACGGCCGAAGTGCCGGGCGACGCCTGGACCGACTTCCTGCCAGAGTCGGCTGTGCTGAAATCCGACTGGGCCGAGCTGGGCTGCGGTATGTACAACACCGAATCCAGCACCTGCGTGCAGATCAAGTCGAACTACTAAACCACTCCGGGGATGGGCAAATTGCCCATCCTACACTTGGCGGCACCCGGCGGGATCCTCCCTCCCCTCCGGGTGCCGTTTTGTCCCCGGCTCTCTGAGGTCTCCCGTGATGATCTGGATCACCCGCCTTTTCCTGCTTTGCGTTCTGATGTTGCCCGTCCGGGCCGAGGCGCAGGAAATGGACGCGCCGATCCAGCAGCTCTTGCAGACCCATGGCGAGATCATCGCCAAATCCTCGCGCCGCACCATTGGTCCGGCCATCGACGCGCTTGCCTCAAGCGGCATGGCCGAGGCGCAGGTGGTGTTGCAGCGCTGGCAGGACAAGGAGATGTGGTACGACAAGAACACCCGCGCCTTCGTCTTTGCCGAAGAGATCGAGAACCGGCAGCTGCGCCTTCTGGATGTCTCCGACGGCGCGGAGTTCGGCACCGCCGAGAAAAAGGCCTACAAGCAGCTCAAACCCAATTCCGGCATCCGCGGCATGATCGCCGCCGCACTGGTACAGTTCCAGCTGTCGGACCCTGACCCGAACATCCGCACCACGGCGCTCGATGCCATCGAACGCGATGCGGAGGCGTCGCACCTCACCGCCCTGCGCGCCGCCATCGACGATGAACCCAACCTCCAGATCAGGGCCCGCAAGGCCCGGCTGGAACGGCTCCTGACCATCCGCTTTGACGAGGATGACGCCACCCGCATCGCCGCCATCGAAGGGTTCGCGGGCGACCTTGGCGTGGATGTGCGCGCCGCCCTCAACCCGCTGGTGGCCACCCGCATCGACTATGCCGACGCAGCCCCCGAGGGGGCGACCATCATCACCCCGGGCAGCGACGCGCTCAGCACCGCCGCCGCCTATGATCTGATGGTCAGCGCAGGCGATGCGCCGGCCCGCACCGACGCCTCCACCATCCGCCAGACGCTGATCGACAACATCGACGGCACCACCGTCGCCGGCATCCAGATCGCCACGCTCAATACCGACGCCGCCCGCCTTGACGCCTACGCCACGCTGGCTCGCGACGGGGCCGCCGACCCGCTTGTCACCGACACGACGATCAGCACGGCGCTAGCCACCGTCACGTTCTTTGAGGTGTTTGTCGGCGCGCCGCCAAACGTCGCCACCGCCGCCGCCAATGCCCTGTCGGATATCGAGGCCGCCGTCGCCCTGAACCAGACCGCCGATCTCGCCCTCGACGCGCTGTCGCTCGCCTCGATCTACTTCCTGGCCGCCATCGGCCTTGCCATCACCTTCGGCGTGATGGGCGTGATCAACATGGCCCATGGCGAGTTCATCATGATGGGCGCGTACACAGGCTACGTGGTCCAGCTCTTTATCCCTGACTACACCGTGTCGATCCTCGTCGCCCTGCCGCTGGCCTTTGCCGTGACCTTCGGCGCAGGCGTCGCGATGGAACGGCTGGTGATCCGCTGGCTCTACCACCGTCCCTTGGAGACGCTGCTGGCGACGTTCGGCATCTCCATTGCGCTGCAACAACTGGCCAAGAACATATTCGGCACCCAGGCCCGCCCGCTCACCGCCCCCGGTTGGCTGGACGGCAGCTGGGTCATCAACGACATCGTGTCGATCAGCTACATCCGCATCGCGATCTTCGTGCTCGCACTGATGTTCCTCGCCCTCTTCCTCTTTGTGATGAACCGCACGCGGCTGGGGCTTGAGGTCCGCGCCGTGACGCAAAACCCCCGCATGGCCGCCTCCATGGGCATCAACCCCGACCGCATCAACATGCTCACCTTCGGCTTCGGCTCCGGCATCGCGGGCATCGCAGGCGTCGCCATCGGTCTTTACGCCAAGGTCACGTCAGAGATGGGCGCCGACTACATCGTCCAATCCTTCATGACGGTGGTCGTGGGCGGTGTCGGCAACATCTGGGGCACCCTGCTCGGCGCCACCATGGTCGGCACCCTGCAAAAGGGGATCGAGTGGCTCAACCCCTCCAACACGCTGGCCGCGCAAACCTACATGATCCTCTTCATCATCCTCTTCATCCAGTTCCGCCCCAAAGGCATCATTGCCCTCAAGGGCCGCGCGGCGGAGGCCTAGATGACCGACACAGCCGTTTCTTCTGACCGGAAATACCACGGGGGTGCGGGGGCAGAGCCCCCGCGTCTGGCGACGCCGTCAGGCGGCGCAAAACCCTTCGTCGCGCGGCACCCGTCGGTCCTGATCTTCATCGCCTGCCTCGCCCTCTTCACCATCGGCGTCACCATCCTCGCCGAGGGCTTCGGCATCGGCGTGATCTCCACCTCTTTCGTCAAGACGCTGGGCAAGACGCTCTGCCTCTGCCTCGTAGCGCTCGCCATGGACCTCGTCTGGGGCTACACCGGCATTCTCAGCCTCGGCCATATGGCGTTCTTCGGCATCGGCGGCTACGCCATCGGCATGTGGCTGATGTATGCACGCACCGAAATCATCGTCTCCACCAGCCTGGCCCAGGCCCCGCTGCCGCCGACCCCACAGGAAATATCCGACGGCATCGCGTCGCAAATCTTCGGCGTCGTCGGTGCCTCCGAATTTCCGCCGATCTGGGCTGTCGCCCACTCGCTGCCGCTGCAACTGGCCGCTGTCGTGCTTGTCCCCGGCCTGCTGGCACTCGTCTTCGGCTGGCTCGCCTTTCGCAGCCGCGTCACCGGGGTCTACCTGTCGATCCTCACTCAGGCCATGACCCTGGCCCTCGCGCTCTACCTCTTTCAGAACGACAGCGGGTTGCGCGGCAACAACGGCCTCTCGGGCCTGCAAAACCTGCCCGGCCTTGGCGACGTGCCCCAATCGACGGTGTCGATGTGGTTCCTCTGGGCCTCCGCCGCCGCCCTTGGCCTCGGCTACATCTTCTGCGCCTGGATCGTGTCTGGCACATTCGGCTCGGTCCTGCGCGCAATCCGCGATGACGAGGCGCGCGTGCGCTTCCTCGGCTACTCGGTCGAGGGCTACAAGCTCTTCATCTTCACCGTCACCGCCATCATCGCAGGCATCGCGGGGGCGCTCTATTACCCGCAGGCGGGCATCATCAACCCCGCCGAGATTGCACCCATCGCCTCGATCTACCTCGCCGTCTGGGTCGCCATCGGCGGGCGTGGCCGCCTCTACGGGGCCGTCATCGGGGCGGCGTTCGTGTCGCTGCTGTCGACATGGTTCACCGGCGGGCAGGCCCCGGACATCAACCTCGGGGTCTACACCATCCAGTGGGTCGACTGGTGGACGATCCTGCTGGGTCTCAGCTTTGTCGCCGTCACGCTCTTTGCACCCAAGGGGATCGGCGGCCTCGTGGATCTGATCGAAAACCGCCGTGCCCCCGACCGTCACGGCGCCGACCTTGGCCCCGACCCCGGTGCGCTGCGCGAACAGGAGGCCGAGAAATGAGCACGCTTCTCGAGGTCTCCGGCGTCTCCGTCTCTTTCGACGGGTTCCGCGCCATCAACAACCTGTCCTTCCAGATCGGCAAGGCCGAGATGCGCGCCGTGATCGGCCCCAACGGTGCGGGCAAGACCACCTTCATGGACATCATCACCGGCAAGACCAAGCCCGACGACGGCAGCGTTCTCTGGGGTGACAAATCGCAATCGCTGCTGAAAATGACCGAATCCCAAATCGCGCAGGCTGGTGTGGGCCGCAAATTCCAGCGCCCCACCGTGTTCGAAGACCAGAGCGTCGCCGACAACCTCATGCTTGCGCTCAAGAAAAATCGCGGCCCCCTGTCTGTCCTGCGCTTCAAACCCGCCGGGCAGGACCATGGCAAGGTCACCGACATCGCCCGCGAGATCGGGCTGGAGGCCGCGCTGCACCGCAAGGCGGGCGAGCTCAGCCACGGGCAAAAGCAATGGCTCGAGATCGGCATGCTGCTGGCGCAGGACCCGCAACTGCTGCTCGTGGACGAGCCCGCCGCCGGCATGACCCCGGCGGAACGCGAACACACCACCGAATTGCTGGTGGAGGCGGCCAAGACCCGCGCCGTTGTCGTTGTTGAACACGACATGGAATTCGTCCGCCGGCTGGGCTGCAAGGTGACCGTCCTGCACGAAGGGTCGGTGCTGGCCGAAGGCTCGCTCGACCACGTCACATCCGACAAGAAAGTGATCGAGGTGTATCTTGGCCGCTGACCTGCTGACCCTCAACGACCTGACGCTGCACTATGGTGGCAGCCAGATCCTCAACGGCGTCCACATGACCGCCGCCAGGGGCGAGGTGACCTGCGTCATGGGCACCAACGGTGTGGGCAAGACATCGCTGCTCAAGGCGATCTCCGGCACGCATCCCCGCTCGGGTGGCAGCTACAGCCTTGATGGTGAGGACATCGGCAAAGCCTCCGCCCACGCGCTGGCGCAAAAGGGCGTGGCCTACGTGCCCCAAGGCCGCGAGATTTTCCCCTTTCTCACCGTGCGCGAAAACCTGGAGACCGGGTTCGCCTGCCTGCCCCGCGATCAACGCACCGTCCCCGACGAGATTTTTGAGCTGTTCCCGATCCTCAAGGATTTCCTCAATCGTCGCGGCGGAGACCTGTCGGGCGGGCAGCAGCAACAGCTTGCCATCGCCCGCGCGCTCATCACCCGGCCCAAGCTCCTGCTGCTCGATGAGCCGACCGAGGGCATCCAGCCCAACATCATCAAGCAGATCGGCGAGGTCATCAAACAGCTGCGCGCACGCGGCGACATGGCCATCGTGCTGGTCGAACAGTTCTTCGACTTCGCCTTCGACCTTGGCGACCGGTTCCTTGTCCTTGAACGCGGCGCGGAAAAGCTATCGGGCCGCGCCGGCGAGATCGAGCGTGACATGCTGCACGCCGCCGTCTCGGTCTGATCACCATTGGACAACCCAGCAACTGCGTGACAGAAATGCGGCGCGCACCCCCGCGCATCCCTTGCTCAAGCAGAAGTCCGTACGCGGCATGACAGGTCCAAAGCCATGACACCATTCGGCTTTCAACTCTACACGGCACGCGATGTGCCCTCCTTCCCCGCTTTGCTCACCGATCTGGCCGCCATGGGGTACACCCATGTCGAAGGGTTCGGCGGCGTCTACGCCGACCCACACGCCTTTCGCAGCGCGATGGATGGGGCAGGTCTGACCATGCCCTCGGGCCATTTCGGCCTCGCCGATCTGCGCGATGGTTTCGATACCTGCGCGAACATCGCGCGGACGCTGGGCGTCCAAACCATCATCGCCCCCTTCCTCGATGCGGCGGACCGGCCCTTCGATGCCGGCGGGTACAAGGCACTGGCAAGCGACCTCGCCGCGCTGCATGCGCGCTGCGCCGATATGGGCTTTGGTTTTGCCTGGCACAATCACGCGTTCGAGCTGGAGCCGCTGCAGGACGGCAGCATCGGCATGGACGTGATCCTGACCGAGGCCCCGGATGTCGCGTGGGAGGCGGACATGGCCTGGGTCATTCGCGGCGGCGCGGACCCCATGGCCTGGGTTGATCAGTACGGCAGCCGCATGGTCGCCGTCCACGTCAAGGATATCGCCCCCGCAGGCGAGAATGCGGATCAGGACGGCTGGGCCGATCTGGGCGCGGGCACGGTCGACTGGCCCGGGCTGATCACGGCGATTACCGCACAGGCCGGTAACACCGTCCTGTGGATCGCCGAGCACGACAATCCGCGCGACCCGCGCGCCTTTGCCAGCGGGGCCATCGGCGCGTTCCGGGAATGGTCCGCCGCCTGATCGCACAACACGGGGCGCGCGCGCGTGCCCCGCATTTGCGCAACCCCACTTGCAGAACAGCGCGCTGTCACGTGCTTGCCATGAAACGCATCCATGGGTCACATGCACCACAAGACCCATGAGGAGCGTGCCATGCCCACCGACATCTTTGCCCTGCCCGGCCAGTTCTACCGTGGCAACCTGCACACCCATTCCACCCGCTCCGATGGCGCGCTGCCGCCCGAAGAGGTCTGCCGCCGCTACCGCGCGCAAGGCTATGATTTCATCGCGCTCACCGACCATTTCATCGGGCCATTCGACTATCCCATCGTCGACACCACACCCTACCGTACGGACGACTTCACCACGATCCTCGGGGCCGAACTGCATTCGGGTGCCATGGAAAACGGTGAGCTGTGGCACATCCTCGCCGTTGGTCTGCCGCCTGACTTTGCGCCCTCGAACACGCCCGGCTTTCACCCGGTCGCGGATCAGGAAACCGGCCCGGAACTCGCCCGCCGCGCCCGCGACGCTGGCGCATTTGTCGCCGTCGCACACCCCGAATGGTCCGGCCTGACCACCACCGACGCCCGCAGCATCGACGCCGCCCACGCCGTCGAGGTCTACAACCACGGCTGCGCGGTGGATTGCGACCGGCCCCACGGGTTCTACACCCTCGACCAATTGCTGAGCGAGGGGCAGCACCTCACCCTCTGCGCCACTGATGACGCGCATTTCAGCACGCCGGACGCCTTTGGCGGCTGGGTCATGGTCAAGGCCGACAGCCGCGACCCCGACGCCTTGCTGGCGGCGTTGAAGGCAGGCCACCACTACGCCTCCACCGGGCCCGCGTTCCACGGCATCGAATGGACGCCGGACGCCGTCACCGTCGACAGCAGCGCCGTGTCGGCTGTGATCGTCCAGGGCCGCGGCTCCGCCTCCACCTGCATCCGGGGCGATGGGATGACCCGCACCACCGTCCCGATCGGGCGGCTCGCAAACAGCCCATGGGTCCGCGTCACGATTATCGATGAGGCGGGAAAGCGCGCCTGGCTGAACCCCGTGTTCGACCGGCCCATGTGATGCTTGACCTAAGCGCAACAGGCCGCCACGCTGACCCCATGCGCCTGATCATTCTCCTCTGCCTGCTTGCCGGGCCCGCCTGGGCTGACACATGCGACGACTGGTGGTTCACGCGCAACCTCGTCATCGACAGGGCGGGCTACTGTTTCGGCTCCGTGCTCGGGCAGGCGCAGTTCGACAACACCGGCTGCATCGGCACGACCGTCACGCTTGACCCGGCCAGCGCTGCCGCCGTCGCACAGATCCGCCAGCTGGAGACGGAGAACCAATGCCGCGTGAACACCGCACAACCCGTGCTCAACCTGATTGACCGCGACATCCGCCTGCAATTGCAGGCCCAGCCCATCGCCGACATCTTCGAAAGCGCCTGTCTGCGTTACCGCGCCACGCCGCTGCCACTGCACAATGCGCCAGACCCATCAGCGCCGGTGATCGGTCAGGTGGTCCCCGGCGACACTGTCAGCTTTGCCCACCTGCCCGCAGGCAACTGGTCCTACGTCACCACGCACCAGGGCAGTTTCCCCGGGCTCAGAAGCGGCGGCTGGCTCGGCACCCCGATCCAGACCCCCGACTGCGAGCAATGGGCGGGCTAATAGGCCAACGCGCCGTGAATGGCATCCTTGATCGCGCACCGCGCTTCGGCTGACGGTTGCGATCCGGGCTGACGGCAGTGTTCCAGCAAATGGGCAAACCGGTGCTGCGCGGCCTCGATCTCGGCCATCTTGCGCGCGTAGTCCGGAAACTGCTGCGCGAACTCCTGTGACATGTCTGTCATGTGTCTCTCCCTGATGGCTTAGGATAGACAACGCAGCACCCCGCAACATGACATGGATCAAACCGCCTTACAGGTGCGCGTCAAACTGCCGCCACACCGGCAACAGCCCCTCGACCCGCGCAAGCGTCGCCTTCAGCACGCCGCGTTCGCGCCAATCCGCGCCCATCGGGGCCGTAACCGCCAGCGCCTTGCGCCGCAGCAGATCGGCATGGGCGTGGTCGGCATCGTAGGGCTTCGGCACCTTCTTCAATGGCTCCGGCCCCCAATCGCTGATCCCGGCCCCGACACTGTCCCGCGCGGCGTCCAGCGCGTCCTGCACCCCGTCGCCCCAATGGTCGACAAAGGCGCGATAGCGCGTCAGCGCCTCACCCTTGAGGCCCATGACCCCCATCCCGAGGATGAAATACTCCGGCGACAGCCCCCAGAACCACGACGGCGCCAGCGCATCCTGATCGGCAGGCGACCACATCACATGCAGATGCGTGTTGAGCGGGGTCTTGTCCTTGGAAAACCGCACATCGCGGTAGATGCGAAACACCTTCGGCGTGTGCGCCTTGCCGGTCAGGCGCGCGATGTCTTCGGACATCAGGTCCGCGAAAAAGCCCGCAGGCCCCGCGATCGCCTCCTTGTAATGCGCCTTGTGCGGCTCGAACCAATCCTTGGAATTGTTCTTGTCCAGCTTGGCGAAAAAACGCAGCGCCTCGTCCACCATCGCCTCGAACCCGTCGGCCATATCGTACCTCCCCGCCCGCGTGCCCTAACCTATCGCTGTCCGCCCACGGGTCCAAGGGTAACGCTCTGTTTATACTTGCACCGTACGCCTTGTTAACCACGCCACCGGTGCACCGGGCGGTGCACAGCCTGTGCACAGGTTGTGTACGGGTTGTGACCCCGCAAAACCGCCGGTTAACGGGCCATAACGCCGATTCGCGGCAGCACGCGCGTTAACCGTTGCGCGTTCGGTGTGTTGCGTGCCACCAATTCAGCCATGATTACCTCATTGAACGGCACCCCGCTTTCACCCCTCACCTTTGGCACGATGCAGTTCGGCGGCAGCGCCGATGCGTCCCAAAGTGCTGCGATGTTCGACGCCGCCCGCGCCGCCGGGATCACCCATTTCGATACCGCCCACGTCTATACGGGCGGCGCGTCCGAGACGCTGCTGGGCCAGTTCGCCAAGGCACACCGCGACGACCTGATCATCGCAACCAAGGCCGCCTACAATGGCGGCTCCAGCCGCGCCAACATCCTCGACGGCTTTGACATCTCGCAACAGCGGCTGGGCATGGATGTGATCGACATCCTCTATCTGCACCGCTTTGACGATGACACCCCGCTACAGGAAACCTTTGACGCGCTGGCGAGCCTCAAACACGCGGGCCGCATCCGCCATATCGGCGTGTCCAACTTTGCCGCATGGCAGATCGTCAAGGCGCAGGGGATCGCCGCCAGCTTCGATGTGCGCATCGACATCGTCCAGCCCATGCACAGCCTCGTCAAACGCCAGTCGGAGGTCGAGATTTTCCCCGCCTGCGTGGACTTGGGCCTTGAAATCGCACCCTATTCCCCGTTGGGTGGCGGGCTGCTGACCGGCAAATACGCCACCGGCGGCACCGGCCGTCTGACCGAGGATTCCCGCTATGCCGCGCGCTACAATGTCGAATGGATGCGCGAAGCCGCCGTGGGTCTGTCCACGCTCGCGACCGAAATGGGCGTGCATCCCGCCAGCCTCGCCGTGGCCTGGGCCATGGCCCATCCCGCGCGGCCCCGGCCCATCATTTCTGCCCGATCCGAGGCGCAGCTGGCCCCGTCGCTGGCCGCCCTCGACGTGGACATGACGGCGGAGCTTTATGACCGGATCACCGCGCTCAGCGTCACGCCGCCCCCCGCCACCGACCGGATCGAAGAGGCATGAGCGATATCCTCGTCATCGGCGGTGGCATCGCCGGTCTGTCCGCCGCCGCGCGCCTCGCGCCCCACGCGCAGGTCACCGTGCTTGAGGCCGAGGACGCACTGGGCTACCACGCCTCCGGCCGCTCCGCCGCGCTGTTCGAACAGTCCTACGGCCTCGCCCCCGTCCGCGCCCTGAGCCGGGCCAGTGCCGCCTTTCACCAGCCCTATCTGAGCCCGCGTGGCCTGATGCTGATGGCCCGCGCAGGCGACGAGGCCGCATTCGAGGCCGACCGCGCAGATATGGGCTTGACCGAGATCACGACCGAGGCCGCCCGCGCCCATGTCCCCATCCTTAACGAAACCGTAAGCCGGGTGGCGTATCACGCCGACGCGCAGGACATCGACACCGACCGCATGTTGCAGGATTTCGCCCGCACCGTGCGCACCCATGGCGGTCAGGTCGTCACCGGCGCGCGCGTCACCGGGATCGAACCGGGCTGGCGCGTTGCAACCACCGCCGGTGCGTTCGATGGTAAACGGATCGTTAACGCCGCCGGTGCCTGGGCCGACACCATTGCCTGCATGGCAGGCATAAAACCCATTGGAATCAAACCTTTCCGCCGCTCCATGGCGCGCATTCCGGCGCCCGGCGGCCACGATGTGAGCGGCTGGCCGATGATCTTTGGCGTGGGCGAGACGTGGTACGCCAAGCCGGACGCGGGCGCGCTCCTCGTCTCTCCGGCGGACGAGGATGCGGCAGACCCGCATGACGCATGGGCCGACGATATGGTGCTCGCCCACGGGCTCGACCGCTACATGGACCACGTGACCGAGCCTGTGATCCGCGTGACGTCCACCTGGGCCGGCCTGCGCAGCTTTGCCCCCGACCGCGTGCTGGTGCTGGGCCCCGATGCCGCCAATCCCGACTTTATCTGGTGCGCCGGCCAGGGCGGCTACGGCTTTCAGACGGCACCTGCCGCCAGCCAATTGCTGGCGGACCTGACGCTGGGGCACACCCCCAGCCTCGACCCGGATACCGTCGAAGCGCTTGTTGCCACACGGTTTTCCCGCGCGTCAGAGCCTGCCCAATGATCCGCCGCGCCGCCGCACTCCTGCTGCTCCTGCTTGCCGCCTGCGCCGCGCCGCCGCCCCCGTTCCCCATCGGCCCGATGGTCATTGGCGACAGCGCTCCGGTGCAATTTGCAGGCACCCAACCCACCCGGCTGCCCGTGCGCGGCATGGACGCCGCCCGCTTTCAGCAATACGTGGATTGGCCCCGCGCCAAGGCCGTGGGGATCGAGTTCGTGTTCCTCAAGGCGACCGAAGGCGGCGATCTGCTTGACCCCAAATTCCGCGACCACTGGCGCGGCGCGGACCGCGCCGACATCGCCCGCGGCGCCTACCATTTCTACTATTTCTGCACCGCGCCAGAGGTGCAAGCCCAATGGTTCATCCGCAACGTGCCCCGCACACGGGGCAGCCTGCCCCCGGTGCTCGACATGGAGTGGAACCCCTTTTCTCCCACCTGCCAGCGCCGCCCCGACGCCGCCACCATCCGCGCCGAAATGCAGCGCTGGCTGGACATCGTGACCGCGCATTACGGCCAGCGCCCGCTGATCTACACCACACCCGGCTTCTACAAGGACGCCCAGCTAAACCGCTTGCAAGGCTACGAATTCTGGCTGCGCACCACCGCCAAGACGCCCCGGCAGGCCTATCCCGGCCAGCCCTGGCGGTTCTGGCAGTACACCGCGACCGGCACCCTACCCGGCACGCCCGGTGACATCGACATCAACGCCTTCAACGGCACCGAAACCCAATGGAAAAACTGGAAGGCCGAGCGTCAGATCCGCTAGGCCCCAACCGTCTCTGTCCCCAAAAAATCCTCCCCGAAGGGCTGATCAGCCAAAGGCACCGCTCAGCGCCACTTGATCGAACACCCCATCGACGCCACCTGCTCTGCCGGCCCGTGGCCGGTCGCCGCCACCTGCCGCATGCCCGCCAGCAAATCCGCCATGCGCCCGCGATATTGCAGCCCGCCACCACCGTCAAAGCCAAAGAAATCCGGTGTGCAAACAGCATCATAGCTGCGCGCCACAGCCTGATCCGCGTCCACCAGATAGGGAAAGCGGAACCCGTGCGCGCTGGCAAAGCGGACCATCTCTTCGGGCCGGTCCGCCGGGTAGGCGTCATAGTCATTGGACATCACCGCCAGCACCCCGACGCCCTCATCCAGCAATGCGCCCGCATCCACCGCCAGCTGATCGGCGATGCGCATCACATAAGGGCAATGGTTGCAGATGAACGCGACCAGCAGCCCCTTGTCGGTCAGGTAATCGCGCATCCGGTGCAGGGTACCTTGGGTATCCGGCAGGGTGAAATCCGGGCCCTGCCAGCCAAAGTTGCAAACGGGGGTGTCCAGCAGCATAGGCAAACTCCTTTGCCCTAGCCTTATCACACTTGCATCTGCCGCGCAGCCGCGCACAACTGGCGCAAAAGGGGAGGACGCGCATGGCCCGTATCGGAGGACATCTGCTGGTCGATTGCCTGCGCGGTCTGGGCGCGACCAAGGCCTTTGGCGTGCCGGGCGAAAGCTACCTCGCCGTGCTCGACGCGCTGCACGACACAAGCGGCGCGCTCGACTTTGTGCTGTGCCGCCACGAGGGGGGCGCCGCCTTCATGGCCGCTGCGTGGGGTAAGCTGACGGGCGCGCCGGGTATCTGTCTGGTCACGCGCGGCCCGGGGGCCACCAACGCCTCCATCGGGGTGCACACGGCGATGCAGGACAGCAGCCCGATGATCCTTTTCGTGGGTCAGGTCGCCACGTATATGAAGGGGCGCGAGGCCTTTCAGGAGCTTGACTACAAGGCGGTTTTTGGCCCCATCGCCAAATGGGCGGTCGAGGTTGACGACGCCCACCGCATCCCCGAGATCGTCGCCCGCGCCTGGGTCACCGCCAACACGGGCCGTCCCGGCCCTGTCGTCGTCGCCCTGCCCGAGGATATGCTGACGACCCTCACGGACGCCGCCCCGCTGCCCGCGCTCGCGCCTGTGCACAGGCCACACCCGGCCCCCGACGCTGTCGCTCAAGCGCATGAGATGCTGGTCGGCGCACAGCGTCCGCTGATCCTCTACGCAGGCAGTCACTGGACCGACGCAGGCCGCGCCGCGTTGCAGGGTTTCGCCGAAGCCTCGGACATCCCGGTGGCGGCCGTGTTCCGCTATCAGGACCAGTTCGACAACAACTCGCCCAGCTTTATCGGCGAGGCCGGCGTGGGCATGGTCCCTTGGGTCAAGCGCATGATGGCCGAGGCCGATGTGATCCTCGCACTGGGCCCCCGGTTTGGCGAGAACTCCACCGATGGCTACACGCTGCTCGACGTGCCGTTGCCCGCACAATCGCTGATCCATGTGCACGGCTCCGACACCGAACTGGGCAAGGTGTATCAGCCCGCATTGGGCATCCACGCGGACCCCGGCGCGTTTGCCGCCGCCCTTGCCGCGACGGGCTCGGTGCAGGGCCCGTGGGCCGACTGGCGCGCCGCAGGGCGCAGCGATTACGCGGCGGGCCTGACCGCCCCGCCCCAGCCCTCGCCCGTCGATATGGCGGCGGTGATGGCGCATTTGCAGGCCACGCTGCCCGAGGATGCAATCCTCACCAACGGGGCGGGCAATTTCGCGATCTGGCCCAACAAGCATTTCTGTTTCGGGCCGCACCAGCGCCTGCTCGCTCCGCAATCGGGCGCGATGGGGTACGGCGTGCCCGCAGCCATCGCGGCCAAGCTGGCCGCCCCGGACCGCACGGTGATCTGCTTTGCCGGGGATGGCGATTTTCAGATGACAGGTCAGGAGCTTGCCACCGCACGGCAGGCCGTTGCCTGCCCTGTGATCCTGATCCTCAACAACGGGGTCTACGGCACCATCCGGGCGCATCAGGAACGCCACTACCCGGCCCGTGTGTCGGGCACCGACATGGTCAGCCCGGATTTTGCAGCCCTGGCCCGCGCCCATGGGTTCCACGGCGAACAGGTCGCGCGGACGGAGGATTTTGCCGCAGCCTTTGCCCGGGCGCTGGCCTCGCCCACCGGTGCGGTGCTGGACCTCGCCATATCCGCCGAAGCGCTCACGCCCCGCATGACATTGAGCGCCATGCGCGCCGCGGGGCAGGCCCAGACGCAGACGCACCGATAACGACACCCGATGCGTCGCAAACCGAGGCGGCAGTACGCGGCAATCTGCGCTTTGCTGGCGCCACAGGACAGGGAAGGACCACATGCAGTTCGGACTGAGCCAGGAACAGGAGATGATCGTCTCCACCGTGCGCAGCTTTGTGGAGAACGAGATTTTTCCCCACGAGGCCGCTGTCGAGCGGTCAGGCGAGGTGCCGCGCGAGCTGGGTCAGGAGATCAAGCGCAAGGTCATCGAGATGGGCTTTTACGCCTGCAACTTTCCCGAAGAGGTGGGCGGCGCGGGTCTCAGCCATCTGGATTTCACGCTGGTGGAGCGTGAGCTGGGCCGCGGGTCCATGGCGCTCACGCATTTCTTTGGCAGGCCCCAGAATATTCTGATGGCGTGCAACGCTGAACAGCGCGAACGCTATCTGCTGCCCGCTGTGCGGGGTGAGCGGATGGATGCGCTGGCCATGACCGAACCGGACGCGGGATCGGATGTGCGCGGGATGAAGTGCAGCGCGGTGCGGGACGGGGGTGATTGGGTCATCAACGGCTCGAAACACTTCATCTCGGGGGCGGAGCACGCTGATTTCTTTATCGTTTTCATTGCCACCGGCGTGGATGAGACACCAAAGGGGCCCAAGAAACGGATCACCACGTTCCTCGTGGATCGCGGCACGAAGGGGTTCGAGGTGCGCGACGGGTATGCGTCGGTCAGCCACCGGGGCTACAAGAATTGCATCCTCGATTTCACTGATTGCCGCCTGCCGGACGCGCAGGTGCTGGGCGACGTCGATGGCGGCTTTGCGGTGATGAACGAGTGGCTGTATGCCACCCGGCTGACGGTCGCCGCGTTCTCCGTCGGGCGGGCGCAGCGGTGCTTTGACTATGCGCTGAGCTATGCCGCCGAGCGCAAGCAGTTCGGCCAGCCTATCGGCAAGTTCCAGGGCGTGGGCTTTCAGATCGCCGACATGGTGACCGAGATCGACGCCGCCGACTGGCTGACACTGGCCGCCGCCTGGCGGCTGGACGAGCGCCTGCCCGCGAACCGGGAGATTGCGTCGGCCAAACTCTATGCCTCCGAGATGCTGGCGCGGGTGACCGACACGACCTTGCAGATCTATGGCGGCATGGGGCTGATGGACGATTTCCCGATCGAGCGGTTCTGGCGCGATGCGCGGGTCGAACGCATCTGGGACGGCACGTCGGAGATTCAGCGCCACATCATCAGCCGCGATTTGCTGCGGCCGTTGGGGGCCTGAATTGGGTTCGAATGAGCCAGGCTCATCCGACAGGAGCGAGGGGCCAGCCCCTCGCGCTCCCCGGGATTTTTTCGGGACAGAGACGGACGGGTTGCGGCGGTTGTTGCGCCCGAGATCGATTGCGGTTGTGGGTGGCGGGGTCTGGTGTGCGTCGGTGATCGCGCAGGCCGAGAAGATGGGCTTTGACGGGGCGATCTGGCCGGTGCATCCGCGCGCCATTGAGGTTACGGGGCACCGCGCGTTTCCGTCCGTAGAGGACCTGCCCGCCGCGCCGGATGCGGTGTTTGTCGGGGTGAACCGGCAGGCGACGGTGGATGTGGTCAGCGCGCTGGCGCAGATGGGGGCCGGTGGGGCGGTGTGCTTTGCCTCCGGCTTTGCCGAGGCGGAGGCGGAGGACGGCGCGGCGACGGACCTGCAGGCGGCGCTGGTGCGCGCGGCGGGTGACATGCCGATCCTTGGGCCCAATTGCTATGGGTTCATTAATGCGCTGGATGCTGCCCTGCTGTGGCCGGACCAGCATGGCTGCGTGCCGGTGGCGCGAGGTGTGGCGATCCTGACCCAAAGTTCGAACATTGCGATCAACCTGACCATGCAGCAGCGCGGGTTGCCGATTGCCTATGTGATCACCGGCGGAAACATGGCCCAGACCAGTCAGGCGCGGCTGGCGGCAGCACTGCTGGACGACCCGCGGGTGACCGCCATCGGGCTGCATGTCGAAGGGTTTGGTGACATCGCGGAATGGGAGGCGTTTGCCCGTTTGGCTCATGACAGGGGGGTGCCGGTCGTGGCGCTCAAGGTCGGCGCGTCAGATCAGGCGCGGGAGGCGGCACTGTCGCACACGGCGTCGCTGGCCGGGTCGGATGCGGGCGCCCAGGCGCTGCTGGACCGTTTGGGATTTGCGCGGGTGGGCGTGCTGACCGATTTCCTCGAGACGCTGAAGTTGCTGAACTGCGTAGGGCCGCTGGGGGGCAATCGGTTGGCGTCGATCAGCTGCTCGGGGGGTGAGGCGAGCCTTGTCGCGGATATGGCGGCGGCGCGGGATGTTGTCCTGCCACCGCTGGAGGAGGCGCAACAGGAGGCGTTACGCGCGGCCCTTGGCCCGCTGGTGGCTTTGAGCAACCCGCTCGATTATCACACCTATGTCTGGGGCGATGTGCCGGCGATGACGCAGGCCTGGGCGGCGATGACCGGCCCCGGCATCGACCTGACACTGTCGGTAGTCGACTATCCGCACACGGATCCCACGGCGTGGTCCTGCACGGTGGAGGCGGCACTGGCCGTGCGCGCGCAGACGCAGCGGCCCTTTGCCATTGTCGCGAGCCTGCCGGAGCTGATGCCGCCCGCGACCGCTGCTGCATTGATGGCGGGCGGGGTTGTGCCGCTTTGCGGCTTGAATGAGGCGCTGGCGGCGGCGGAGTCTGCGGCGCGTGTTGGTGCGCCGCATGGGGATGCTCTTTGGCCCGCGCCTGCGCTGCCGGCGGATGGCTTGCGGACCGGGGACGAGGCCGTGGCCAAGGCAGCGCTGGCGGAGCACGGGATGGACACGCCGCGCACCGTCCTGTGTGCGGTGCAGGATGCGGCGGAGGCGGCGGCGCGGTTCGACGGATTGCTGGCGGTCAAGGGCACGGGGCTGGCGCACAAGACCGAAGCCGACGCGGTGCGTCTGGGGGTTCCTGTGGCAGAGGCCGCGGCGGCGGCGCAGGCTGTGGGGACGCGGACGGTCCTGATCGAGGAGATGATCGAGGGTGCTGTGGCCGAACTGCTGATCGGTGTGATCCGGGACCCGGCGCACGGCTTTGTCCTGACGCTGGGGGCGGGCGGGGTGCTGACCGAACTGATGCGCGATACGGTGTCGTTGCTGCTGCCGGTGACGCCGCCGGACATCCACGGCGCGCTGGGACGGCTGCGCGTGGCACCCCTGCTGGCGGGCTATCGCGGGCAACCTGCCGCGTCTGAGGACGCGATCTTGGCGGCCGTGCTGGCGCTGCAGGACTATGTCAGGGCCCATCGCGACGTGGTGCAGGAGGTGGAGGTGAACCCGCTGCTCTGCACCCCAACCCGGGCGGTGGCCGTCGATGCCCTGCTGTGCACACTCAAGGAGGCTTGAGCGATGCGCAGGACCGCAGCACTCTGGCCCGCAACCACCCATTGACCAGAACGGAAAGAGCCATGACCGACAGCCCCATCAAGACCCGCATCGACGGCAGCATTCTGGAGGTGACGCTGGACCGGCCCAAGGCGAACGCCATCGACCTCGCCACCAGCCGCATCATGGGCGAGACGTTCCGTGCCTTTCGTGACGACCCGGCATTGCGGGTCGCGATCATCACCGGATCGGGGGAGCGGTTCTTTTCCCCCGGCTGGGACCTCAAGGCGGCTGCAGATGGCGACGCAGTCGATGGGGATTACGGCGTGGGCGGCTTTGGCGGGTTGCAGGAGCTGCGCGGGCTCAACAAGCCGGTGCTGGCGGCGGTGAACGGTATTGCCTGCGGCGGCGGGCTTGAGCTGGCGCTGAGCGCGGACATGATCATCGCCGCCGATCACGCGACCTTTGCCCTGCCCGAGATCCGGTCCGGCACGGTGGCGGACGCGGCCAGCGTCAAGCTGCCCAAGCGCATCCCCTACCACATCGCGATGGAGTTGCTGCTGACCGGGCGCTGGTTCGACGCGGACGAAGGGCATCGCTGGGGTCTGATCAACGAGGTTGTGCCGGGCGACCAGCTGATGGACCGCACCCGGGAGCTGGCCCGCCTGATCGCGTCCGGCCCGCCGCTTGTCTACGCGGCGATCAAGGAGATCGTGCGCGATGCCGAGGACAGCAAATTTCAGGACGCGATGAACCGGATCACGCAAAGCAAGCTGGACACGGTCGAGACGCTTTACCGCTCCGAAGATCAGCTGGAGGGCGCGCGCGCCTTTGCCGAAAAGCGTGACCCGGTCTGGAAGGGGAAATAGGCGGCACCCGGATCTGCAACGGCGTGCGCGGGGGCTAGTCGGCCCTCCGGGGGGGATTTTTAAGGGACAGAGACGGGGCTGCGTTGCTCTGACGGGTGTGGTCGACGGGAAGGCCACTCGGGACAGTGTCCGGGATACCGAAGAGGCCGGTATGCGCGGAATTGCCGGTGAGGGCGTGCAGGAACTGGACGATGGCGTCGACCTCATTATCCGACAGCTGCACAGGCGTGATGCCAACCGCCGCGCGCTGCCGCGCCATCTCGCGCGGATCCTGCCAGACCATGAAGTCGATCGCCGCAAGCCAGGGCACATCGGGCAGCGCCGCCTGTTCCGGTTGCCATATGTCCAACGCCCCGGCGGGGTTCAGGTGGTGGCGCACGATCCCTTCGAGCGTCGGATAGGCCCCGTTGTGCCCATAAGGCGCGGTGATCGCCACATTGCGCAGCATCGGGGTCCGAAAGGCGTAGGCACCCGCGAGCCGGTCGCTTTCCCCCATATGGCCGACATCGCGCACCATCGGATCAAAGCGGCGCGTGCGCCCGGGACCAAAGGGTGGCAGGCCGATGGCGTGAAACCCCTGATCCGACATCAGCGGCCCGCTGTGGCAGGTAGCGCAGCCCGCGTCGCCGTAAAACAGCTTCATCCCCGCTTGTTGGGGCCCCGTCAGCGCGTCTGTGTCGCCTTTGAGGTAGGCGTCAAAAGGGCTGTCTATGCTGGTCCACTCGAAGATCATGAAGGCCGACAGCGCATTGGCGATGTCGGCGATGGTGATGTCGTTGGGCCCGTCGATATGGTCGAACGCGGCGCTGAACGCGTCGGCATAGGCGGGGATGTGGCGCACGCGGTCGGTCAGGATCGGCCAAGCATAGTCGATCCGGTTATGCACGGCACCCGCGACCTCGTTTTCCCTGGGGTTGCCGGCCATCTCGAACTGCGCCACCAGCGGAAAGATCGCCTGTGCGGCCAGCAGGTTGTCGAGGCCTTCGGGCAGCCACTCTTCGGCGGGTGAGTTGAACCCGTTCTCGTAGGTATCCGCGATGCTCAACCGCCCGTCATGGAACATCACGTGCAGGTCGCGGGCGCCGAGGTTCCACAGACCCGGCGCGTTGCGCGCGATTCGCTTGCGGATGCGGTCGTCGCCGGTGCCGGCGGTGCGCTGCGGGCCAAGGCCCTCGCCCCCTTCGCCGATGCCGAGGCTCAGCCCGTCGCCGGTGCCCAGATCGGGGTGGTGACAGGTCGAACAGGCGATGTTGCGGTTGCCCGACAGGATGCGGTCGTAGAACAGCAGCTGGCCCAGTTTGGCTTGCGCAGGGTCGGGCGTGATGAAATCATCCGGGGTGAGTGGACGCGGCACATCAGTCGCAAAGGCCGGCGTCGCCGCGAGGAGGAGTACATGAAGAAACTTGCCATAGCCCTTTGTTTTCTCGCCCTTCCCGCAGCGGCAGAGATCGAGGAGGCGCGCGATCTGATGGAGGCGGGCGCCTATGAGGCGGCCTATGACGCCCTTTGGCCCGCTGCGCGGTCGGGCAACGCGGATGCCGAAGAGCTGATCGGCGTGATGTATGCCCTCGGCCTTGGGGTCGAGCGGGACGACGAGCGGGCATTCGAGTGGTATCTGCGGTCGTCCATGAAGGGGCACCCGGGTGCCCAGTCGGGCGTCGGCTGGTACTATGAGGTCGGGCGCGGCATGCCTGCCCCGGACCTCGTGCGCGCCTATATGTGGTACACGCTGAGCGCCATCGGCGGCGACCCGGACGCGGCCATTTCGCTGGAGGAAGTGGTCAAGAAGATGACGCAGGACGAGATTGATCGGGCGCATATTCTGGTCGTTGATTACAAGGTCTGGATGTATCCGTTTCGCTGAGTTTGGCAGGTGTCCGCGCCGTTGGAAAGAGCGCAGGTCCGCATCTGCCTTACTCATTAAGAATTGACTGACGCCGCTGCGACCCGTCAGGGTGCCCCATTTGATGAGCATTGGGGATAGTTTATGGATACGGTTCTGATTACGGGTGCGTCGAGCGGTGTGGGGGCCGCAACTGCGCGCCTCTTGTCGCAAAAAGGCAAGCGCGTTGCCCTCGTCGCCCGCTCTGCTGATGCGCTGACCGCGCTGGCGGACGAGATTGGCGAAAACGCGACCGCCCTGCCATGCGATGCCGCCGACCCGGATCAGGTCGCGGCCATGGCGGACACGGTGCGCGCCACGCTGGGCGTGCCCGATGCGATCATCAACAGCGCTGGTGCGGGCCAATGGAAGACGGTGCAGGACACAATGCCGCAAGAGGCCATGGTGATGATGCAGGCGCCCTACTTTGCCGCGTTCAACGTCACACATGCGTTTCTGGGCGAGATGCTGAACAGGGGCAGCGGCACGGTCCTGCATGTCAACTCGCCCGCCTGTTTCGCGCCGTGGCCGTCCAGTGTCGGCTATGCTGCGTCACGTGCGGCCCTGCGCGCGCTACATGAAGGGATGTCGCAGGATTTGGTGGGCACCGGCGTGCGCAGCTGCCATGTGGTATTCGGAGAGATCGTGTCGCCCTATTTCGACAACAACCCCGGCACCGCGGAGAAGATCCCGGCCCTGGCCAAGACCATTCCCCGCCTGTCGCTTGACACCTGTGCCCAAGTGCTCGCCGACACGCTTGAGCGGCCACGGTATCAGGTTGTGAAACCGTTTCTGCTGCAGCCGAACCTCTTGTTTGCGCGTCTCTTTCCGGCTGCCGCGCGTTGGGTGCTTCGGTTCTGATCAACACCAAAAAAGGCCGCCCCAACAGGGACGGCCCTCGCGTAGGATGGGCAATTTGCCCATCAAACGTCAATTCAGGTCAGCCGCCCGCGCCGCGTTCACGTCCGCTTCGGCGGCGGCAACCGCCTCAGTCAGAGCGCTCAGGATCTCATCCCCCCGTGCCACATTGGCCACGAACCACTCGCTGACCGGTGCGGCAGCGGCAGCGAACGCGGCCTTTTGCTCGGGCGTCGGCACATAGAGGTCACCGCCACCGGCGACAAAATCCTCATAGGCCTGGATCGACTTGCGCTTGGGCGAGGCGAACGTGGCCTGCTGCAGCGCATAGAACCCATCCACCACAACGCGGCGCATGTCTTCGGGCATCGCCATGAAGTTCTCGTTCGACATCCACCACAGCGCGCCCATGTAGGCGTGACCATCGAGCGTCACATATTGCAGGCCCGCATCGGGGAATTTCATGCCCATGATGTCGGTGATGCCGTTCTTGGAGCCTTCGACAACGCCGGTCTGGAACGAGGTGAAGAGCTCGGGCCACGGGATCGGTGTCGGGGATGCGCCCAGTGCCTTGACCAGTTCCTGCGGCAGGTCTGCGACCACGGTGCGGATCTTCAGCCCGTCCATATCGGCAGGCTCCGCCACACGCCGCTGCGTGTTGGCAAAGTTGCGCCAGCCGCCGGTGTTGCCGATGGTCATCAGACGGATCGCGCCACCGGAATCTTCCAGCGCCATGTCGCGCATCGTGCGGGTGAAATCACCCGACAGCACATGTTCAGCGATACGGTCGTCGGCCATCAGGTACGGAAGGTCGAGGACCTGCACATAGGGAAAGATGCCCGATGCGCCGCCGGACGTGGAAATGTAGACGTCGATGGAGCCGTCGGCCACGCCTTGCAGGCATTCGGCGCCGTTCGAGCACAGCTGCGTGCCGATGAACAGTTCCACCTCGATCGCACCGTTGGAGGCCGCTTCGACATAGTTCTTGAACACCACGAGGCCGTCATAGTCCTCGTCGTTGGTGTTGGAGTTGGCCGTGGCGCGGATCGAGTAGTCCTGCGCCTGTGCCATCACGGCGGACCCGGCGATCAGCGCCGCAGCCGTGAGGGTTTTGAGGGTCGTTTTGAGCATTGTGGTAAGTCCTCCCGTTTGAAACTCAAAGTCTTAGTTCGCAAACCCCGTGAGGCGGGGAATGGTCATGGAAATGGCCGGAACGTAGGTGATCAGAAAGATCACCGCGATCTCGATGGCCAGGAATGGCAGAATGGCGCGCGCGATGGTTTCCACCTTTTCGCGACTGACAGCGGCGGCCACGAACAGCACCAGCCCCATGGGCGGCGTGGCAAGCCCAACGGTCAGGTTCACGCTCATGATGATGGCAAAGTGGATCGGATCGACGCCCAGATCGACAAAGATGGGCCCGAGGATGGGGCCGAGGATGATGATGGCCGGCCCTGCGTCGAGGAACATGCCCACGATGAACAGCAGAAGGTTGATCAGGAACAGCAGGACCAGCGGGTTTTCCGACAGCGTCAGGATGAAATCCGCGAGGATTTGCGGTGCGTAGCTGAGCGACACGACGGTCTTGAACGCCAGCGCCGCGCCCACCAGCAGCAGCACCACGGCAGAGGTGAGACCCGCGCGGCTCAGGATATCCGGCAGGTCCCGCAGCGACATCGTGCGCAGAACAAAGAACGCGACAAAGATGGCGTAGGCGACTGCGACAGCAGCGGCTTCGGTCGGGGTAAATACACCGCCAAGGATGCCGCCGAGGATCAGCACGGGCGTTTGCAGCGGCACAATGGCGCGTTTGCAGATGGTGCGGAATTCCGAGCTGACCTGCGTGCGCAGGGCCAGCATCAGCGCATGCGCGACCAGCACCGCCGCGATGAACGTGCCCCAGAGCATCAGCACCGAGGTCTCGCCCAGCGGCAGGAACGCCCAGAGCAGCAGACCGATGTTCAAGCGCACGAGGACAAAGGAGGTCCAACGCTCCAACGCGCCCAGTTCGACGCCGTCAAACTCCACCTTGTGCGCCGCGGGCAGGTCGTAGCGGTCGGCGGTGATGCGGATCATCACCATCAGGCCGACGCCCACCAGCACACCCGGCACGATCCCGGCAAGGAACAGCGCCGCGACGCTTTCGCCCATCACGTAGGCGTAGATGATCATGATGCCCGAGGGCGGGATGATCGGGCCGATGACCGAGCTTGCGGCAGTGATCGCGGCGGCATAGCGGCGGGTATAGCCCTCCTTCTCCATGGCGGGAACCAGCATGGAGCCAAGCGCGGAGGTGTCGGCCACAGCAGAGCCCGAAAGACCCGCAAAAAGGATCGACGACAGCACGTTTACCTGCGCCAGACCACCGCGCAGGTGGCCCATCAGCGCCTGTGAAAACTGGACGAGGCGGATGGTGATGCCGCCCTTGTTCATCAACTCGCCCGCGAGCATGAAGAACGGGATCGCCATCAGCGGAAAGCTGTCCATTCCGTTGTAAACATTTCGGTAAAGCAGGGTAATGTCCCGCTCCTGCCCGTTCAGGTACAGCAGGATACCGGGCGCTGCGAGCAGGCCAAAGAACACCGGCAGGCCGATCATCAGGAACAGTAGGAACAGCGGCAGGAACCAGATCAGCATGTCATTCGCTCCCCGCGGCCATGTCGCCCAGATCAAGATCCGGCAGGCGATCCCCGCCGCCCAGCAGCGTCACGATGCTGCGCAGGATCAACTCGATGTTGACCATCAGCAGCAGCACCACACCGACCAGCAGCGACAGCATCATCCAGCTGCGCGGCACACGGAACCATCCGTCAAAGGTGGGCAGATACAGCGAGGCGGTGGCAAAGCGTCCGCCAAATCCGGTCACTTCGGAGAACCCGATGGGCAGGGCAACGACCAGGATGGCCAGCGAGATCAGCAGCAAAAACAGACTCAGCACAGCCGCGGCCGCCTTGGGCAACAGCCCCGACACCAGATCGAGCGCGACAAAGCCGCCGCGCCGAAAGGCCGTGGGCGCCATCAGGCCAGTCATCCACAACATGCAAAAGCGAGCAGCCTCGTCCGGCCAAGGCAGGGCGTTGTTGAACACGTAGCGCGCCACCACCTGTATGAGGATCGCCGCGACCATGGCCGCGATGGCCGCGATCCCGATGCCCCGCCCAATCTTGAGCAGTGCACCGTTCACCCAGCTGATCGGTGCGAGCACCGTCAGTAACAGACCCATGACGGGCCCTCCCTTTGTCGGTCGCCCGGCGGTTCGTCCCGCCGTGGCCCATTTTCCGCTTTCACCCCGCGGGCGGGTCTTGGGCCGCGCCTAGGGCGCGAGTTTGCCGAAATTCCCGGCAAAGAAAGTCAGCGGCTGGCCGTCGCGCATCTGCGTGCGCTGAACCTGACCCACGATGATCACGTGATCGCCCGCTTCGTGTGCCGCCACCCTGCGGCATTCGAACCGGGCAAGGCAATGATCAATCAGCGGAACACCGTCTGCGTTGACCTCGTGCGGGTGCTGGTCAAGGACATGCGCGTCCCGCGCGCACAGCGACCCGAGGTCCTGTTGTTCGGCGGCCAACACGTGGATGGCATAGTGATCGGCCGCCTCGAAATAGGGATAGCGGCGCGCGGCCTTGTCCACCGACCACAGCACCAGCGCGGGGTCGAGCGATACGGACGAAAAGCTGTTGGCCACGATGGCGATTGGGCCGTCCGCGCTGGGGACGGTGATCACCGTCACGCCGGTTGCGAATTTGCCAAAGGCGTCGCGCAGCTGGCGGCTGCTGTCGGCATCCGGTGTGAAAATCGTAGGTTGGTCAGGGCTTTGCATCGTCATCAGGCCACCTCGTGTCCTAGGGCTGCCTCATAAAGGCGAAACCATGTGGGTCGGTCGAGGGTCACACGCGTGGCCTCGGCGATGTTCTTGATCCGGTCAATGTTGTTGGTGCCCATGACAGGGATGATCCCCGCCGGATGCGCCAGCAGGAACGCAGTCGCCACCGCGGCCCGGTCCACACCCTGTGCGCCCGCAATCTCGTCCAGCACGGTCTGCACAGCGCCGGAGCCGGTCATGAGGCCGCCGCCACCCAGCGGCGACCACGCCATGACGTGCTGGCCATGACGCTGGTGAAAGGCCAGATCGCCATTGGTAAACGGGCTGATCTCGCCCAGCGACACTTCAATCTGGTTGGTGATCAGCGGCGTCTTCATCCCCGACTGGAGCAGCTCCCAATCATAAGGGCGAAAGTTCGACACACCGACATGGCCGACTTTGCCTGAGGCCACGACTTCGTCCAGCGCCGCGCCGGTTTCATGGTGATCCATGAACGGGTCGGGGCGGTGGATCAGCAGCAGGTCGATATGATCAATCGCCATATCGCGCAGCGAGTTTTCCACCGATTGCAGGATGTGTGCGCGGCTGGTGTCATAATACTTGCCCGGCGCGTCGGCATAGCGGCCCACAGGGGCCACGATATCGCACTTGGTCACGATCTCCATCTTTGCGCGCAAGCCGGTGTCGGCCTTGAGCGCTTCGCCCAGGATCGCCTCGGCCACGTAGCCGCCATAGATGTCGGCCTGGTCAAAGGTGGTGATCCCCTGATCGAGGCAGGCGTGGATCTTGGCCTGCACATGCGCGACGGATGTGTCGACATCATCGCCCAGCCGCCACATGCCATAGACGATGCGCGACATTTCCAGTTTCGGTGCGAGTGTGACGCGATCCATCAGCGGCGCTCTCCTGCGGCAAGGGGTGTGGCGGGGGCCGCTGCGGGCACCCGGCCATAAGCATGGGGCAGCGAACAGGTTTTCAAGTGCGGCAGAACGCGCGCGCCGAAATGTTTCGCCTCGTCGATATGCGGGTAGCCGGAGAAGATGAAGGCGCGAATGCCCATCTTTTGGTACTCTTCGATTTTGGACATGACCTGATCGGTGGAACCGACAAGGGCTGCACCACATCCCGACCGCGCACGCCCCACCCCCGTCCACAAGCCCGGCTCCACATAGCCGTATTTGTCCGCCAGCTCGCGCGCCTTGGCCTGATGCGCCACGCCGAGCGATGTGCTGTCCAGCGCCCGGTCGCGGATCAACTGACCGTATTCATCGTCCAGCTTGGACACGATGTGGTCCGCGTATTCGCGCGCCTCGGCCTCGGTGTCGCGGACGATCATGTGCACGCGCAGACCGTAATCCAGCGTGCGGTCGTATTTTTCGGCCACCGCGTTCACGTCGCGCATGCGGCCTTGCAGGTTCTCCATCGGTTCGGGCCACATCAGGTAGACGTCGCAATGCTGCCCGCACAGCTCCAACGCCGAAGGCGAGTAGCCGCCGAAGTAGAGCAGTGGGCCACCCGTCTGATAGGGCCGCGCCGGGTCCGTGGTCACGCCGGCAAAGTTGTACACCTCGCCTTCGTAATTGATCTCGTCCCGGGTCCAGGCCTGTTTCAGGATCTCCACCACCTCGCGCGAGCGCTGGTAGCGGAAGTCGCTGTCGGCCTTTTCGCCAGGAAAGTCGGACGAGATGATGTTGACCGTCAACCGTCCCTGCAACATGTGATCCAGTGTGGCGATGGTGCGCGCGAGCATGATCGGCTGCATTTCACCGCAGCGCACGGCGGCCAGCAGGTTGATCTTGTCCGTGATCGGTGCGCAGCCCGCGACAAAGCTGAGCGTGTCCTGCCCGACCTGATAGGACGAAGGACACAGGATGTTGCGAAAGCCCTGGCGCTCCGCCTCCTTCACGATGTCCGAGCAATGCGCCCAGCTGGACCGCAGATCACCCTCGGGCACCCCGAGAAACTGGTAGTCATCCGAGCACAGCGCGGAAAACCATGACACCTCTGCGGCGTCGAGATCGGGAGAAGTGATGGGGACAACAGTCATGTCCGTATGGACCTCGTTCGGGGTGGGCAAGTTAGGTCTTGCGTAGCATTGGCTATGATGTAGATCAATGGTGTATCAATTTCTACTCGATGTGTCCCATAACACCACGTGACTGACCACGCCAATTCTCCGCAAGCGCTGCCGATCTACGTGCAGATCGCCGAGCTGCTGACCCGCGACATCGTCGCCGGGCGGCTCATTGATGGCGAACGGCTGCCGCCGGAACGCGACATGGCCAGTGAGCTTGGGGTGAGCGTCGGCACATTGCGCAAGGCACTTGCGGCCATGACCGACAAGGGGCTGGTCGAGCGCGTGCAGGGGTCGGGCAACTATATCCGCGCCAGCGGCGACACCGGAACGGTCTATGCGATGTTCCGGCTGGAACTGCTCGAGGGCGGCGGCCTGCCCCGGGCGCATGTGCTGGATGTGGCGCCGATGGACAAGCCCGCCGACCTGCCCGCCTTTGGCACCTCTCGCCGGGGGACGCGTATCCGGCGCCTGCGGCGTCTGAATGAAACAATCATCGCGGTCGAGGAAATCTGGCTGGATGCGGACGCCGGAATCATCGACCAAGGCACGATGTCCGAATCGCTATATGCCACCTACCGCAAATCGCTGGGCCTCTGGATCACCCGAGCCGAAGACCGGGTGTCGTTGGGTCCTGTTCCCGGCTGGGCTCCGGCCACCTACGGCTCGCGTCCGGGCGACACGGTGGGGTATATCGAACGGCTCAGCTGGGCAGATCGCCCCGCACCGATAGAATTTTCGCGGACCTGGTTCGATCCGGGCACCGCAGTTTACGTGCAACGACTGAAGTAAGGAACGCGCGCGATGACACAGGAGGTCCGCTACGGCATCATCGGCTGCGGCATGATGGGGCAGGAGCATATGCGCAACATTGCCCTGCTCGATGGTTGCCGCGTCGCCGCCTATTTCGAACCGGATGCCGGTATGGCCGCCGAGGCCCGCGCGCTTGTGCCCGAGGCGCATTCTGCTACCTCGCTCGCCGATCTGCTGGCGGTCGACGGGCTGGACTGTCTGCTGATCGTCAGCCCCAACAACTGCCATGTCGCCCAGATGCAGGAGATCGCGGCGACGCGTCCCCTGCCCCTGCTGGTGGAAAAGCCGCTGTTTACGGACCCCGATGATGCACAGGCGCTGGCAGATTTCCGCGACAGCTACCCCGCGCCCATCTGGGTCGCGATGGAATACCGCTATATGCCCGTCATCGCCACGTTTCTGGACCGCGCCCCGTCCGAGACGGGCGGGATCACCCAGCTGAGCATCCGCGAGCACCGGTTTCCCTTTCTCGAAAAGGTCGGCGACTGGAACCGGTTCAACCGTTACACCGGCGGCACCTTTGTCGAGAAATGCTGCCACTTCTTTGACCTGATGCGTCACGCGCTGGGGGCAGAGCCGGTGCGGATCATGGCCAGCGGCGGGCAGGTGGTGAACCATCTGGACGAACGATATGACGGGGAGGTGCCGGACATCATCGACAGCGGTTATGTGATTGCCGACTTTGACAACGGGGCACGCGCTATGCTCGAGCTGTGCATGTTCGCCGAAGGCAGCACCTATCAGGAAGAGCTGTCAGCCGTCGGCCCCGCAGGCAAGATCGAGGCGTTTGTGCCCGGCCCGGGCCGGTTCTGGCCCGACACGCTGGGCCCTGCGCCGGTGGCCAAGCTGATCAGCAGCCCGCGCAACCCGAAGGGACCCGTGGTGCATGACATCCCCGTGGACCCAACCCTGCTGGAGGCCGGAGATCACAACGGCTCAACCTTTTACCAACATCAGCAATTCGCGGAACTGGTGCGCGGGGCGCGCGCCGCGCCAGACGTGTCGCTGACCGATGGCTGGGCTGCTGTGGCGATGGGGATCGCGGCGCAGGAGAGTATTCGCACCGGTCAGGCCGTCGATCCGCGCCGCTGGATGGGCTAGCCCGGACAGGGTCCAGTGGACGCGCCCACCACGAACTCCGCTTCCCATAGCCGCGTTGCCGGCGGGGCCGAAGGGTTCTGGATACGGTCGATCAACATCTCGGCGAGGCACGCACCGGCGGCACGTACCGACGACCGCGCGGCGGTGAATACCGGCGTGTCCGCGCCGTTCTGCAAATAGCTGATACAGTCGTCGAAGGTCGCGATGCTGACGTCCTCGCCCACCCGCAGTCCACGGGCATCCAGCGCACGGCGCACCCCAAGCGCGCTGATGATTGATGACACGAGGAACGCGGTGGGCGGTGCGTGATGCCCCAACATCCGCTGCGCGTTGCGATAGCCGTGCCCCTCGGTCATCTCACCGGCGACCATCAGTTCGGGATCAATCTCGATCCCTGCAGCGCGCATCGCGTCCTCGAAACCCGTACGTCGCCGCATGGCAAAGTCCATGTCCTCGTGCCCGTTGATCAGCGCGATACGGCTGTGGCCAAGATCCAGCAGATATTGCGCGGCGTCATGAAAGGCGCGCCGGTTGTTCACGTCGAGCCAGTCGTAGGGCGTGTTCGTCCCGCTCGCCCGCCCGTGCACCACAAAGGGCAGATCGATCTCGTGCAGCACCGGCAGGCGCGCATCGTCCATGCAGGGCGCATGTACCACAACACCGTCCACAGCGCCCCGCGCCTTGAGGTTGCGATAGGCGTCCGCCTCACCATCCGCATCCACCCGGGTCAGCATCATCTCGTAACCGTGGCGGGCATACGTCTCGCCCGCGCCCGCCATGAAGTCGCCAAAGATGGGGTTCACCGTCTCGACCGAATGCTTGGACGAGATCACGTGGCCAATGCAGCGCGAATGGCCCGTGGCCAGCCCCTGCGCCCGCGGATTGGGGCGATAGTTATGTGTCTCGGCGGCGGCGACAACGCGGGCGCGGGTCGCCTCACTCACCTCCGGATAGCCGTTCAGCGCGCGGCTTACGGTCGTCTGGCTCAGGCCCAGTATTTGTGACAGTTCCTTGAGATTCACGAAAAGACCCGATCCAAAGCGCTTTTGCTGACAAGGGACGCTAGCCAAACTTGACCGCGAGGTCAAAACCTTCTGCGGCGCCCGTCCGCGTTCGGCCAATCCCGGTCAATCCGCACACAGTGTTTGACACAGCTTGCGTTTTGAGCGACGGTCCCGCCATTCCAAAGCGCTTTGAGGGAGATGGAATCAATCGAGGCGCGTATGGCCGGGGGAAGAGCCCGGCTGATGGAACTGAATTTGGGAGGAATACCAAAATGAAAAACACACTTCTGGCCAGCACTGCGGCCTTTGCGATGGTGGCATCGATGGCTGCGGCCGACGGCCACCTGGCATTCGCCCCGGGCGAAGGGCCGTTCAGCTGGGACAGCTATGACGCGTGGGCCGAAAACGCCCCTGACCTGAGCGGTCAGACCGTCACGGTGTTCGGCCCCTGGCTGACACCCGAGGATGGCTACCTCAACAATGCGCTGGCGTATTTCGAGGCGGCCACAGGCGCCGACGTGATCTACACCGGCTCCGACAGCTTCGAGCAGCAGATCGTTATCGATGCCGAAGCGGGCTCTGCCCCGAACATCGCCGTGTTCCCGCAGCCGGGTCTGGCATCCGTGATGGCCTCCAAGGGTCAGCTGCACCCCCTGCCCGCGGGCATGGGCGACTGGGTCCGCGACAACTATGCGGCCGGTCAGTCCTGGGTTGATCTGGGCACCTATGCCGACGCCGGTGGCGCGGATCAGATGTACGGCTTTTTCTACAACGTGAACGTCAAGAGCCTCGTATGGTACAACCCCGAGAACTTCGAGGACGCAGGCTATGAAGTGCCCGAGTCCATGGAGGACCTCAAGGCGCTGACCGATCAGATCGTTGCCGACGGTGACACGCCGTGGTGCATCGGTCTGGGGTCCGGCGCGGCCACAGGCTGGCCCGCGACCGACTGGGTCGAGGACATGATGCTGCGCACCGTGAGCCCGGACGTCTACGACCAGTGGACCACCAACGAGATCCCGTTCGACGACCCGCGCGTTGTCGCAGCAATCGAAGAGTTCGGCCACTTTGCCCGTGACGACGCCAAGGTTGCCGGCGGTGCCGGTGCCGTTGCATCGACCGACTTCCGCGACTCGCCCAAGGGCCTCTTCACCTCGCCGCCGCAGTGCTACATGCACCGTCAGGCGTCGTTCGTGCCAGCCTTCTTCCCCGAGGATGTCGAATTCGGTGTCGACACCGACTTCTTCTACTTCCCGTCCTATGCGGACAAGGACCTTGGCAACCCGGTTCTGGGTGGCGGCACGCTGATGGCAATCACCAACCCGTCGGACGCGGCCAACGCGCTGATGGAATACTTCAAGCTGCCGCTGAGCCACGAGATCATGATGGCGCAGACGGGCTTTTTGACGCCCCACTCCGGCGTGAACCTCGACGCCTACAAGGACGACACGCTGCGCGCGCTGGGTGAAGTGCTGCTGGGTGCCACAACGTTCCGCTTTGACGGCTCGGACCTGATGCCCGGTGGCGTCGGTGCCGGTACGTTCTGGACCGGCATGGTCGATTATGCCGGTGGCAAGGACGCCGGGGCCGTGGCCAGCGAAATCCAGGCCAGCTGGGACGCGCTGAAGTAAACGGCTTCGCCTCATGACATCGATCCGTCCGCGCCACGCGCGGGCGGGTCCAAAACCCCGCATGCAAGGCGGGGCGCGAAGGCCGGAACCGGCCTCGAATTCAGGGAGATTATGCCATGAACCCCGCATTGCTCGGATTGTTCACCATTCTTGCCGGCGTCGGCGGATGCGTTCTTTATTTCTGGGGATCGAACCAGGTCCTCGACAGGTTCATCTTTCCCGCCGAGGGTCCAAACTCGGGCCAGAACATCAACAAGGCCAACATGGTGCGGCCCTGGCTTTTCCTGTTTCCGGCGATGTTCGCGCTTGGCCTCTATCTCGCCTACCCGGTGTTCGAGACACTCCGCCTGTCGCTGACCGACCGTGATCAGGGCGGCGCGTTTGTGGGTCTCGCCAACTACAACCAGATGTTTGCCGAGCCGAAATTCTGGGAGGCGCTGCGCAACAATATGCTCTGGCTCATCGTCGTGCCTGCAGCCTCCACCGCCTTTGGCCTGTTGGCCGCGCAGCTGACCGACCGGATCAAATGGGGCAGCGTTGCCAAATCGCTTATCTTCATGCCCATGGCGATCTCGTTCGTGGGGGCCGGCGTGATCTTCAAACTCGTCTATGAGGCGCGGGCCGAGGATCAAGGCCAGATCGGTGTGCTGAACGCCGTGTGGCTGCAATTCGACGGTGGCATCGGGTCGTTCCTGTTCCTGCAGGCGGTGCCGGCGCTGATCCTGCTCATCTTTGCCGCGATTGTCGCCTATGTCGGCTGGATTTTCGTGCGGCTCATCGCGGAAAGCCGCGAGCGCGGCGGCGGTGCGGGCTTTGTGCCGCTGCGCCTGTTTGTGGCGGTCGCCGCACTCTACCTCGTCTATTTGTCGCTGACATCGCTGGTGGGCATCTTTACGTTCGATTACCCCTATGGTGACCCGCAGACATGGCTGACCATTCCATTCTGGAACAGCTTTTTCCTGATGGTCGTGCTGATCTGGATCCAGACGGGCTTTGCCATGGTGATCCTCAGCGCCGCCCTACGCGGTATCCCCGAAGAAACCGTAGAGGCCGCCATCATCGACGGCGCCAACCCGTTCCAGATTTTCTTCAAGATCAAGGTGCCGCAGATCATGGGCACCATTGTCGTGGTCTGGACCACGATCACGATCGTCGTCCTCAAGGTCTTTGACATCGTGTTCGCGATGACCAACGGCCAGTGGGAGACGCAGGTGCTGGCCAACTACATGTTCGACAAGATGTTCCGCGCCAACGATTGGGGCGTCGGCTCCGCCTCGGCCATCATCATCATGCTGCTGGTGACGCCGATCCTGGTCTGGAACGTCTACAACGCTCGCAAGGAGATGAAGTGATGACCCGCGATCGCAAGGAGCAAAACAATGGATAGTATCGCAGGTTCGAAGTCGTCCCTTGGCTGGGCAGTCAATATCTCGGTCGTGCTGCTGGTCGCGCTCTGGGTCTTTCCGACCTTCGGGCTGCTGGTGTCGTCCTTCCGCACCGCGGATCAGATCAGCGGCTCCGGCTGGTGGGCGTCGCTGTTTCCGTCCGAACAAACCGAACGGTTTCGCGCGGCGGACCCCGACGAAAACCGCATCGAACGCGGCGGCCTCTTTGTTGTCGAAGGCAATATTTTCGCCGAAAACGGCGGCGGCGGCGACATCCAGAGCTGGGGCACCTCGTCCCGCGCGGTGGACGCCTACCAACCCGGTGAGGTTGCCGATCTGGGCGATGGCGAAACATTCAGCGTCGACGCCGACGGCAACTACACGTGGTCCGGCAACGAGGAACAGATCAGCGGGCGCGGTCAACGTGCCTTTGTCACCGCTGTTTCACCGCCGGAGTTCACGACCGAGAACTACGTGAACATCATGACCAGCGGCAATGACACCGACAACATGGCCAAGGCGTTCTTTAACACGCTGACCGTCACTGTTCCGGCGACGATCATCCCCATCGTCGTGGCCGCCTTTGCCGCCTATGCGCTGGCCTGGATGGACTTTCCGGGCCGGGCGATCCTGATTGCCTGTGTGGTGGGCCTGCTGGTGGTGCCCCTGCAACTCGCACTCATTCCGCTGCTGAAACTCCATGTCGGGATCGGCATCGGCAAGGGCTACCTGGGGGTGTGGCTGGCCCATACCGGCTTTGGCCTTCCACTCGCGATATACCTCTTGCGAAATTACATGGTTGGCCTGCCCCGCGACATCATCGAAAACGCCAAGGTGGACGGCGCGACGGATTTCCAGATCTTCACCAAGATCATCCTCCCTCTG
>JBCBXB010000014.1:0-127034 GCA_039816785.1 Pseudomonadota bacterium | reverse complement strand
CAGCGAGTCCCCGCGCTGCCACCGATCCCACATCTCCGACTTCTGCTCGTCAGTGTAAAACGTCCGCGTGCGGTATTTCATATCTCAACACTCCATCCTTCCAAAAAGACTAAAGTGTTGCAGCCACCTGTTGAATCCGCACCCCCACACCCGACCTTGGGCGAACGCTCCTTCAACCGCCGACCATGCCCACGATCTCGTAGGTCTTTTTCAGGATCGGGGCGGTGATCTCGCGGGCCTGTTCGGCGCCGCGGGCGAGGGTGCGGTCGATCTCGGCGGGGTCGGCCATCAGGCGGCTCATCTCGGTGGAGATGGGCGACAGCTTGGCCACGGCCAGATCGACCAGCGCGGGCTTGAACGTGCCGAACTGCGCGCCGCCATGCTCGGCCAGCACCTGCGCGACGGTCATGTCCGACAGCGCGGCATAGATGTTGACGAGGTTGCGCGCCTCGGGCCGGTCCTCGAGGCCCTTGGACTCGGACGGCAGTGCGTCGGGGTCGGTCTTGGCCTTGCGGATCTTTTTGGCGATCGTGTCGGCATCATCGGTCATGTTGATGCGGCTGGCGTCGGAGGGGTCGGATTTCGACATCTTCTTGGACCCGTCGCGCAGGGACATCACGCGGGTGGCCACGCCCTCGATCACCGGTTCGGTGATGGGAAAGAAGTCGACGCCGTAGTCATGGTTGAACTTGGTCGCGATATCGCGGGTCAGCTCAAGATGCTGTTTCTGGTCATCGCCTACCGGCACATGCGTGGTATGGTATACTAGTATGTCAGCTGCCATGAGCGCCGGGTAGCCAAAGAGACCAAGTGAGGCGTTCTGCGCGTTCTTGCCCGCCTTGTCCTTGAACTGCGTCATCCGCTGCATCCAGCCCATGCGGGCCACACAGTTGAAGATCCAGCCCAGTTGCGCGTGTTCGGGCACCTGGCTCTGGTTGATCAGGATCGACTTTTCCGGGTCGACCCCGGCGGCGATGTAGCCTGCGGCCAATTCGCGGGTCTGCGCGGCGAGGTCCGCAGGGTTCTGCCAGACGGTGATCGCATGCAGGTCCACCATGCAGTAGATCGTCTGATAGGTGCCGTCATCCTGCATCTCGACATAGCGTTTGAGTGCGCCAAGGTAGTTGCCAAGGGTCAACCCGCCGGACGGTTGCATCCCCGAAAAGACGCGCGGCGTAAAAGTCGTGTCGGACATGAAAGCGATCCCTCTGGGCAAAACTGCCCGGGTGCAGTACCCATGGCGGCAAGACCCGTCAAGCAGGGCACGAGATGAGCAGCAACCCCGATCCCAGCCCGTTCAATGCCTTGCCGCCTGCGGTGTGGCTGCTGTTTGCGGCGATTGCGCTGCCGGAACTGGCGTTTTCTCTGGGTGAGGCGGGGCTGATCGGCGGGCCGCGCGCCGTGGGCTGGCGACTGGACGCGCTCAACACCTACGCGTTTTCCGGGCAGGCCTTTGACTTCATGCGCGAGAACGGGGTGCTCCTGTGGGAGCATATGCTGCGGTTCGTGACCTATCCGTTTGTGAACGGTTCTTTCACCTCGGCGCTGATCGGCGGGGTGATCGTACTGGCCATGGGCAAGCTGGTGGGTGAGACGCTGGGCGGCGGGGCCGTCTGGCTGCTGTTCATGCTGTGCAGCATCATCGGCGCGCTGATCATGGGCCTGCTGACGGAACAAAGCTGGCTGGCCGGGGCGTATCCCGGGGCCTATGGGCTGATCGGGGCGTTCACCTTTCTGTTCTGGCAGCGGCAGGTGGCGATGGGTGGCCCGCAAGGCCGGGCCTTTATGCTGATCGGCGTGCTGATGGGGCTGCAACTGGTCTTTGCCGCGCTGTCGGGGATCGCTGGGCAAAGCCCCAGCTATCGCTGGGTTGCGGAACTGACCGGCGCGCTAGCGGGCTTTGGCCTGACGGCGTTCGTGATGCCGGGCGGCATGGCCCGCGTGCTGGCCGCGTTGCGCAGGCGCTAGCGGCGGACGGCGCGCCTGAGGTCCGCCATGGGCAGGCCACCCACCGCATGGGCCGTCCCGAAATAGCTGAGCGCACCCAGCACGATCAGCCCCAGCAGCGCTGCGTAGCGGACATAGTCCGTGCCGAGGGCCGGTTGCAGCAGCACCGCCAACCCCCACAGCACAGCACCCATCACCACGGCGGCAAGTGCGATACGCGGCAAACGCTGCCGGTAGCGGTCGTCGACGCGCACGACGTCGCCCATGCCGCGCAAACCCCAGTAGAGCAGGCCAAGCATCGCCCACCCCGCGAGCGTGGTGGCAATGGCCGGGGCCATCCAGCCGATCACCGGCGCGAGGCCGACAGCCACGGCAGCATTCACAACCATCGCCACCAGCGCATAGTGAAAAGGCCGCCGCGTGTCGCCACGGGCGAAGTACTGCGGTTGCACCACCTTTTGCAGCACAAAGGCCGGCAGGCCGAGCCCGTAGATCGCCACGGCCACGGCAATGGCGGCCGCATCATCGGCCCCGGTGGCACCACGTTCGAACAGCACCGACACCAGCGGCAGCGGGATCACCATCAGCGCCACCGCCGACGGCAGGGTCAGCGCCATGGAAAATTCGGAGGCGCGGGAATACGCCTCTTGCGCGCCGATGCGGTCACCGGCGGTCAGGCGGCGTGTCAGGTCGGGCAGCAGCACGATGCCGACGGCAATGCCCACCACACCCAGCGGCAGTTGGTATAGCCGGTCCGCGGCAAAGAGCCAGCTGACCGCGTTGTCATACTGGCTGGCCACCAGCTGACCGACGACAAGGTTGATCTGCATGACACCGGTGGCCAGCGCCGCAGGGATCGCCGTGCGCAAGAGCTGCCCCATCTCGGGCGACCAGTTCGGCAGGCCAAGGCGCAGCGGGTATCCGGCGCGCGCCGCCGCGCCCCAGGTCAGGGCCAGTTGCGCCATGCCCGCCAGCGGCACGGTCCAAACCAGCCAGGTGATCACCTCCCCCTCCACCGCCCAGGCGATCGCCATCGCGGTGATGACAAAGACGTTGAGCAGCACAGGCGCCGCCGCGGCAGCGGCAAACCGGCCCGTGGCGTTCAGCACTCCGGAAAACAGCGCCGAGAGCGACATGAAGAAGATATAGGGAAACACGATGCGGCCATAGCCCACGGTCAGGTCGAACCGTTCCGGCCCGTAGCCACCGGCGGTTGCCCATACCAGCGCGGGCATGAACACCATCGCCAGCCCGGTCAGCGCCAGCGTGACCAGCGCAAGGGCCGCCAGCGCATCACGACCAAAGGCGGCGGCGTCCCCGTCCCCTTCGACCCGGGCCGAGAACATGGGCACGAAGGCTGCGTTGAACGCCCCTTCGGCAAAGAAGCGGCGGAACATGTTGGGCAACCGGAAGGCCGCGACAAAGGCGTCCATCAGCGGGCCGGGGCCGATCAGAGACAGGATCATGATCTCGCGCACGAACCCGAGCACACGGCTCGCGAGGGTCCAGAATCCGACAGTCAAAAAGCCGGAGAGAAGGCGGATCGGTCTCATGCGAAACGGCGTAGCGGTTGCGGCCCTGACGCGCAACCGCGCGTGCGTGCGCGCCGGGGATTGCACCGCCCCCCGGCTTTGGCCCATGAAGGCGCAGAGCCTCAGCCGACAGGAGCGCATGCCGTTCATGACCGACACCACCCATCTGAACGATCACCCGAACTGGATCTATGTCCTGCGCGACGCCTATGACCTTTATCGGCACCTGTCGGCGGGCGGCAGCGCGCGCATCCGCACCCATCAGCGCAGCGTGCGCGAGCGGATCAACCGGGTGCTGCGCGCCAACCCGCCCGTGATGGTCGGATCGGTCGATACCAAGCCCGTGACGCGCCACCTGCGCCGCTCGCTCGACAATGGGCGCATGGAAAAACACGCGCCGTTCATCCGGTCGCTGGAGGCGATCCAGCCGATGCTGTGCTGGCAACACGGCTACGAAAAGGTGCCGCGCGGGCTGGAACGCAAATTCGCCTATTCCGAACTGGTGGGACCCAGCGGCGTGGTGCGTACGGACGAGGTCATTCTGGGGCTGGTCCTGTTTGCACCGGCTTGCACCTATCCCGCCCATGCCCATGACGGGATCACCGAAAGCTACCTGTGCCTGTCGGGTGCGGTGTCGGAGAACGATCAGGGCGTCTATGCGCCCGGTTCGCTGATCTTCAACCCGCCCAAGCAGGTGCACCGCATCACCGTCGCCGACCATCAGCCCGCGCTGCTGTTCTATGCCTGGGAAGGGACGCATGAGGCGCTGATGAACCAGAAGATGGTGTTCACCCGCAAGGGCAGCTGACCTTAGTCCGCCGCGCGTTCAACACCTTCGACGATCGCGGCGCGCAGGCGTTTTTCCAGCGCGCGCTGCTTGCTTTCGGAGTGATATTTCAGCCCGAACATGTCCTTGACATAGAACGTGTCCACCACCTGTTCGCCATAGGTCGCGATGACCGCGTTGGCGATATACACGTTCGACGCCGCCAGCGTCCGCGTCAGGTCGTGCAACAGGCCGGGCCGGTCGCGGGTGTCGACCTCGATGATGGTGTAGATATCGGAGCCTTCGTTGTCGAAGGTGATATGCGTCGGCACGCGGAACGCCTTTTCGCGTTTCTTGACCTTGTCGCGGTCCTTCATCGCGTCGCGGGTGACCACCTCGCCGGCCAGCGTGCGTTCGATCATCTTGCGCAAGCGTGGCAGGCGTGACGGGTCATAGGGGTTGCCCTCGGCATCCTGGATCCAGAACGCGTCGGTGACGAACCCGTCCTTGGTGGTGTAGCTGCGCGCATCGACCACGTTGGCCCCCACCAGCGCCAGCGCACCGGTCAGACGGGCAAAGATGCCCGGGTGGTCGGGCATGACGAAACAGGCGCGGGTGGCGTCGCGATCCTCGTCCGGGTGCAGGTCCATGACGATCTCGTTGTCGTCGATGTCCCGCAAGAGCCGGGCAAAGGCGACATGCGCCGTGACGTGCAGCCCCTGCCAATAGGGGTCGTAATGGCGCGCCACTTCGGTCTGCAGCGCCTTGCGCGGCCAATCCTCCAGCGCGATGCGCAGGGCCTTCTTGGCCTCGGTGCCGCGACCCTCGCGTGTCAGCGCCTCCATCCCGTCCTCGAGCGCGCGGCGCGTCTGCCGATACAGCGCACGGATCAGCACGGCCTTCCAGTTGTTCCACGTGGTCGGCCCGACGCCCCGGATATCGCACACGGTCAGCACGCACAGCAGGTCCAGCCGTTTGACCGTCTGCACCGCCTTGGCAAAGTCGCGCACGGTGCGCGGGTCGGCGATGTCGCGTTTCTGGGCCATGTCGGACATCAGCAGGTGATAGCGCACCAGCCATTCGGCGGTGTCGACCTCATCCTGTTTCAACCCCAGCCGCGGGGCAATCCGGCGCACCATCTGCGCGCCGAGGATCGAATGATCCTCGTCCCGGCCCTTGCCGATATCGTGCAGCAGCAGCGCGACATAGAGGATGCGCCGGTTGACCCCGTCCTTGAGGATTGAGGACACGACCGGCAGGTTCTCGATCAGCTCGCCCTTCTCGATCTTGGCCAGCTGCGCGACGCATTGGATGATATGCTCGTCCACCGTGTAGCTGTGGTACATGTTGAACTGCATCATCGCCACGATGTGCTCGAACTCGGGGATGAACGCGCTGAGCACGCCCAGTTCGTTCATGCGCCGCAGCGCCCGTTCGGGATTGCCATGCTTGAGCAGCAGGTCGAGGAAGATGCGCTGCGCCTCGGCGTCATTGCGCATGCCGTCGTCGATCAGATGCAGGTTGGACTTGATCAGGCGCATGGCGTCTGGGTGGATCAGCATGCCCGTGCGCAACGCTTCTTCGAAGAGGCGCAGCAGGTTCAGCTTGTCGGCGAGAAAGCCGTCATCGTCTTGCACGGCAAGGCGGTTGTGGATCACCTCGTACCCCGGTTTGACGCGGGGTTTGCGCTTGAAGAGACGATCCAGCAGCGGTTCGGCCTTGAGGTGGTCCGCCTCCAGCTTGGTGAGGAAGATGCGGGTCAGGTCGCCCACCTGCGTGGCGTGCAGGAAATAGTCCTGCATGAACCGTTCGACCGCGCGGCGGCCCGATCCGTCCTCATAGCCCATCGCTTCGGCCACCGACACCTGCATGTCAAAGGTCAGCTGTTCGGTCGGCCGTCCCGAGAGCAGGTGCAGGTGACAGCGCGTCGCCCACAGGAAGTCTTCGGCGGCGACAAAGGCTTCGAACTCTTCCTGGGTGAACAGGCCCAGCGGCACCAGTTCGGCGGCGTCCTGCACCTGATGGATGTATTTGCCGATCCAGAACAGCGATTGCAGGTCGCGCAGCCCGCCTTTGCCCTCCTTCACGTTCGGCTCGACCACATAGCGCTCGCCCTGGCGGATGTGGCGGCTGTCGCGTTCGGCCAGCTTGGCCTCGATAAAGGCGCGTTCGGTGCCCTTGAACAGATCCGCGCGCAGGCGCGTGTCGAGCTCCTGAGCGAGCGGTTCGTCACCAAAGAGAAACCGGTGTTCCAGCATCGCCGTGCGGATCGTGAAATCCTCACCGCCCAGCCGCAGGCAATCGCGGATCGTGCGGCTGGAGTGGCCGACCTTCAGCTTGAGGTCCCACAGCAGGTACAGCGTCGCCTCGATCACCGTTTCGGCCCATGGCGTGATCTTGTAGGGCGTCAGGAACAGCAGATCGACATCGGAAAACGGTGCCATCTCGCCCCGGCCGTAGCCGCCCACCGCAATCACGGCGAGGCGTTCGCCATCGGTCGGCGTCGGGTTGGGGTGCAACAGCTCGATTGCAGTGCGCAGGGCGGCACGGACAAGGCAATCTGTCAGGTGATTGTAGGCCAGCGTCGTGGGTCGGGAGCGGAACGGCGCATCGGCAAAGGCTGCGGCAATGCTGGCACGGCCCTGTTTTTGCGCCGCGCGCAGGGCGTCTACCACCGCGATGCGCGCCTCGCCCGCTGGCTCTTTGGCCTGCGCCTCGAGCAGCGCGTCAAACGCCGCCTGATCAAAGATCGCCGCGCGCGGGCAGATCAGGTCCGCGTCGGGCACTGGCACCTTTACAAATGCGGTCACGGCGCCTCTTCCAATGTCACAAGCTGCGCCTTTCTAGAACCCGGTCCCGCCGAACCCGCTCGGGGCTGGGCTGATCACCACGACCTTGTTGTCGCGCACCGTGGCCACGGCAAGCCCACGCTGGTTTGTGCCGTCGCCGCGCAGGCGAAAGATGCCGGTGGCCCCCTGAAAGCCCGCGCCCTGAGTGAGCGCAGCCCCGGTCAGAGCGTTGGACCGGCCCTGGCTCGCCAGCGCGCCAATGGCGGCAATCCCGTCAAAGGCGAGGCCCGCCAGCGGGTGCGGGGCACTGCCATATGCGGCCTGGTACTGGCTGCGGAAGGCCGCCGCGCGCGCCGGGTCGGGCAGCGCGAACCATCCACCCTGCACGCCGGGCAGGTCCAGCGTTTGCGGCGGGATATCCCATCGCGCCAGACCGACAAACTGGGTCGAAGCCTGCGACACACCCGCCTCCGGCAACAGCTGCGTGAGCAGCGGCAGGGCCGACGCGCTGGGTGAGGTCAGGAAAACCGCGTTGGCGGCACCGCCATCAACGGCAGCCTTGATCCGCGGCACGCTGTCCACAACGCCCTGCTGTGACAGCGGATAGTCCACGGTGCCGACAAGCGTCGCGCCACTGCGCGCAATCGCCTGCTGGATCGCGTTGCGGCCAAGCTGGCCCGAGACGTCCTGCGCATGGGCGATTACCATACGGTCGCGGCCCTGCGACGCGGCGTAGTCCACCAACCGGCTGGCCGTGTTGTCAAAGGTCGAGCCGAGCACAAAGACATTGCCACCCGCGATGGTGGTGTTGTTGGAAAAGGCCAGCACGTTCACGCCATTTGCAGCCACCGCCACACCCGCAGCATTCGCCGCCTCGGCATAGAGCGGGCCAAGGATGATGCGCGCGCCATCGTTGACGGCCAATGCGGCCTGGCTGGCGGCGGTCTGCGGATTGCCTGCGGTGCCATAGACCCGCAGGTCAATCTCGACCCCGTTGAGGTCGCGCATCGCCAGACGCGCCGCGTTTTCAAGGTTGCGCGCCAGCAGGTCGTCGCTGGCCTGCCCCGATCCGCGCGGCACCAGCAGGGCGACGGGCACCGGCGCTGACGTGTCGATGCGCGGCCCACCCGAGATGCCGCCGATATTGGTGAGCGCCGAAGGGTCACAGGCCGCGAGCGCGAGCGCCGCAAGCGGCATCAGAACGGCGCGGCGGGTCGCCTTGCGCAGAGTGTCGAAAAACGCGAACATGATGTACTCACTCCCGGGTGCAAGGGCGCTGTCTTGTACAAGGGCCGCCCGTGTCATTTCTGGCGCGGATAATAGACGTCACAGAAGGCGGGTCCAGCGTTGAATTTTATCAAGAGCGGTCTCAAGCCGGGGGTCTGGTTTGTCGGGGTGCCGATTGGCACGGCCCGCGATATCACCCTGCGCGCGCTGGATGTGCTGGCCTCGGCACAGGTGCTGGCCGCCGAAGACAGCCGCTCCTTGCGCAAACTGATGGACATCCACGGAGTCCCGCTGGAGGGGCGGCGGATCGAGGTGCTGCATGACCATTCGGGCCCGGAGACTGCCGCGCGCCTTGTGGAAAAGGCCCGCGATCACAGTGTGGCATATGCATCGGAGGCCGGGATGCCCGGGATCGCCGATCCGGGGTTCGAGCTGGCCCGCGCCGCCCGCGCGGCGGGCGTGCCGGTGACCTGCGCACCGGGGCCTTCGGCGGTGACGACGGCGCTGGCGGTGTCAGGGTTGGCGACGGACGCCTTCCACTTTGCCGGTTTCCTGCCGAACACCCGACAGGCGCGCAAAAAGGCGCTGACGGCGCTGCGCGACGTGCCCGCCACGCTGGTGTTTTACGAATCACCCAAACGATTGCGCGCGATGCTGGAGGATGCCAGCGAGGTGCTGGGCCCGGACCGGCAAGCTGCGATGTGCCGGGAATTGACCAAACGGTTCGAAGAGACGCGGACCAACACCCTCGAAACACTGGCAAAAGACCTCGACGGGCAATCGGTGAAGGGCGAGGTGGTTGTGCTGATCGCCCGGGGGGACCGGCCGGGCGTTAGGGAAATAGACATTGATGATGCGCTAGTGTCAGCACTGGGTACGATGACGACGAAGGATGCGGCCAGTTTTGTGGCCGACACGTTGGATGTGCCCCGGCGACGCGTGTACCAACGCGCGCTGGAACTGGCGCGGGACATCTCCGCGTCCTAGGCAGGGAACGGAACATGGCCTTTCACACGCGCGATTTTGGGGATGCCACGCGGGTTGCACGGGGGCGCTGCGCCTATCACGCGGGCCTCTCCGCCGAACAGCAGGTCGCCGCGCGCTACGTGCAACAGGGCTGCACCCTGCTGGCGGAACGCTGGCGCGCGGGGGGTGGTGAGCTGGACCTGATCCTGCGCGATCCTAATGGCGTCATCCTCTTTGTCGAGGTCAAGCAGAGCCGGACATTTGATCGCGCACTGTCGCATCTGTCCGCCGCCCAAGCGCGCAGGCTCTTGGCCACGGCGGAACAGTATCTGTACATGCTGCCCGACACTGTCTTTACCCCCTCGCGGCTGGATGTGGCGCTTGTGGATGCAGGTGGCGACATCCGGATCATGGAAAACTTTTTCGCGGGCGGTCTCTGACCTGCGGCAGCGCCCTGCGCTGGTGCACAGGCCAAATCCATTGCACCTTCGGACGTGCTGCGCCATCTAATGCGCGCATTGCCGGAGAATTGCCTTATGAAAATCGCCTTTCAGATGGACCCGATCACGGGCGTGGACGTCAACGCCGACAGCAGCTTTCGCCTCGCGGAAGAGGCGCAGGCGCGGGGTCGTGAGCTGTTCTTTTACGGCCCCGACCACCTTGCCTTCGAAGAAGGGCGGATCACGGCGCGCGGGCATGACATGACCGTGCAGCGCGTGGCGGGTGACCCGGCGGTTCTTGGCCCGATCCGGCAAGTCGATCTGGCGGATTTCGACGTCATCTGGCTGCGGCAGGACCCGCCTTTTGACATGCATTACATTACCTCGACCCATCTGCTGGACCGGTTGCGCGAAGACGTGCTGGTGGTGAACGATCCGTTCTGGGTGCGGAACTACCCCGAAAAGCTGCTGGTGCTGGACTTCCCCGACCTCACACCACCCACAACCATCGCCCGCGATCTCGACACAATCAAGGCGTTCAAGGCGCGGCACGGCGACGTCATTCTCAAGCCGCTGTATGGCAATGGCGGCGCGGGCGTATTCCGGCTGGATGCGAACGACCGCAACCTGACCTCGCTCCACGAGCTGTTCACCGGCTTTTCGCGCGAGCCGCTGATTGTGCAAAAATTCCTGCCCGACGTCTCGAACGGCGACAAGCGTGTGATCCTTGTCGACGGAGCCCCTATCGGCGCGATCAACCGCGTGCCCGCAGCGGGTGAGACGCGGTCGAACATGCATGTCGGCGGCCGCCCGGAAAAGATCGGCCTGACCGACCGCGACCACGCCATCTGCGCCGCCATCGGCCCGTTGCTCAAGGAAAAAGGCCAGGTGTTTGTCGGCATCGACGTCATTGGCGACTACCTGACGGAGATCAACGTGACCTCCCCCACCGGCATTCAGGAGCTTGAGCGCTTTGACGGGCTCAACGTGGCCGGTGCCATCTGGGACGCCATCGACGCCCGCCTGTCATGAGTTGGCTCAGGCCCGTTCTGAACGGCTACCTCCGGCTCACCGAAAAGCCGCATATGCGCCGTGCCAAGGACCCCGAGGCGCTGCGGCGCAGCTTTCGCACCAAGGCGCGGCTGTTGTTTCATGCGCCTTGGCACACGCGGATGACGCTGCGGACCCTGGGCCCGGGCGAGGCGCTCGAGATCACGCCGCCTGAGCTGCGCAGCGACACGCTCGTGCTCTATTTCCATGGCGGAGGTTACACATTCGGCGCGCCCGAAACCCATGCGGCGCTGCTGGCCAGCCTGGCCGCCCACGTCGGTGGCCGCGCGATCCTGCCACGCTATCCGCTGGCACCCGAGCATCCATATCCGGCGGCACCCGACTTTGCCGAGGCCACCTATCACGCCCTGTGCGCCGAACATGCCCCGGACCGGATCGTGATCGGCGGGGACAGTGCGGGTGGCGCGCTGGCCCTGTCCCTGCTCGCCCGGCTGCTGCGGAGCGGTGCGCCCTTGCCCGCTGGTGTGTTTGCCTTTTCGCCCCTGACGGACCTGAGTTTTTCCGGCGACAGCATTACCGCCAATGCGGGGACCGAGGCTGTGCTGCCTGCGGAACGGGTCGATGAAATGGGCGCGATGTATCTGGGCGACGTGGACCCGACCGATCCGGACGCCAGCCCGCTCTTTGCGGAGTTCACCGGTGCGCCGCCGGTCTGGATCACCGTGGGTGACACGGAGATTCTGCTGGATGACAGCCGCCGCATGGTGGACCGGATGACAGCGCAAAACGTCCCCGTCACGTATGTCGAAGAACGTGACCTGCCCCATGTCTGGCCGATCTTTCACAACACGCTGCCGGAGGCGCGGGCGACACTGGGGGCATTGGCCGCATGGATCGGGGATCAGGCCAGCTCCAACGCGCCCACGCGGTAGCTGATCGCCTCACCGATATGGGTCCGCTGCACATGCTCCGACCCTTCGAGGTCCGCTATGGTGCGCGCGACGCGCATCACCCGGTGGTAGCCGCGCGCCGACAGGCCAAAGCGGTCGGCAGCCTTGGTCAGCAGCGCCCGCCCGTCGGCGTCCGGCTGCGCCACCTCGTCCAGCAGCGCCCCCGACAGGTCTGCGTTGTGCCGCAAACCGTGATCGGCAAACCGCGCCGCCTGCACCGCACGGGCATCTGCCACGCGCTGCGCAATGACCGCCGACGTCTCGCCATCCGCAGGCAAGTCGAGGTCCGTGTAGGACACCGGCGGCACGTCCACGCGCAGGTCAAACCGGTCCATGAGCGGGCCTGAAATGCGGCCAAGGTAGTCGTCGCCACAGCCCGGCGCACGGGCACAGGCGCGGGCTGCATCGCTCAGGTACCCGCATTTACAGGGGTTCGCAGCGGCCACCAGCATGAAACGGCACGGGTATTTCACGTGGTTGTTGGCGCGCGCGATCATCACTTCGCCGGTCTCAATCGGCTGGCGCAGGGTTTCCAGAACGGTGCGGGGAAATTCGGGGAATTCGTCCATGAAAAGGACGCCATTGTGGGCCAGCGACGCCTCCCCCGGCTTGGCCCCGCGCCCGCCCCCGATGATCGCGGCCATGGACGCAGTATGATGCGGCTCGCGGAATGGGCGGTCCATTGATATGCCGCCTGCGTCCAGCAAGCCCGCCAGCGAGTGGATCATCGACGTCTCGAGCGCCTCCATCGCGGTCAGCGGCGGCAGGATACCGGGCAGGCGCGCCGCCATCATCGACTTGCCTGACCCGGGCGTGCCCACCATCAACACGTGGTGGCGACCCGCGGCGGCAATTTCCAGCGCGCGTTTGGCCCGCTCCTGCCCTTTGACATCGCGCATGTCGGGGGCGTGGGTCGCGGTGGCCAGCTGGCCCGCGGTGGCAGGTTCCAGCGGGGCCTGACCCGTGTAGTGGCGCACCACGTCACCCAGATCCGTCGGGGCGATCACCTGTGCCGCGTCGACCCACGCCGCCTCTGCGCCCGACCCCTTGGGGCAGAGCAGCGTGCGATCCTGTTCGGCGGCGGCCATCGCGGCAGGCAGCGCGCCGATCACCGGCACAAGCGTGCCGTCCAGCGACAGCTCCCCCAGCGCCACGGTCATCTCGACCGCGTCCTTGGGCAGGATGTCCATCGCGGCGAGCAGAGCCAAAGCGATGGGTAGGTCGAAATGCGAGCCTTCCTTGGGCAGGTCAGCGGGCGACAGGTTGATCGTCACCTTCTTGGAGGGCAGCGCGATGGACAGCGCGCTGAGGGCGGCGCGTACGCGGTCGCGCGCCTCCGACACGGCCTTGTCCGGCAGGCCCACGATGGCAAAGCCCGGCAGACCCGGGACCATGGCGCACTGCACCTCAACCTCTCGCGCTTCGACCCCCTGAAACGCCACTGTGTATGCGCGCGCTGCCATGTGCACCCCTGCTGCCTATGGTTAACGCTACGCTTTGTGCGGTTTACGATTGGTTAACGGCGCAGCAGGTCAGAACGGCCAGTCGCGCGTCGGTCCGCCCGTATCGTAGGGCATGGGGTCATAGGTGATCTTGAGCCCTTCGGCCCGCCACGCCTGAAAGGCCGGGTCCGACAAGGTCGTTTCGCAATAGTCACGCGCAAACGCCCCGGCCGGCAGGTCATAGCCGACGATCCGCGCACAGACCGGCGCATAGAAGGCATCCGCGAGCGAATACGCACCAAAGAGCCAGGGACCGTCCCCCGCCAACCCCCGCGCATGGGCCCAGAGCGCCTCGATCCGCTGCAGGTCAGCGGCGACGGCGTCTGACACCGCAAACCCTTCGTTCACGTGGATCAGCTGCATCGGGCAATCCGTGCGCAGCGCACTGAACCCCGCCGCCATTTCCGCCATCAGCCAGCGTGCCGTGGCGCGGGCGGCGGGGTCAGCGGGCCACATCGCCGCCTCCGGGTGCCGTTCATGCAGCGTTTCGGCCATGGCAACGGTCTCGGACACCACCGTGCCGTCGGGCAGGCGCAAGGTCGGCACCAGCCGCGCGGGGGCAAGCGGGGCCATGTCGTCGGCCATCGTCCCGGAATAGAGGCCGATCAGGGTGGTGCGGTAAGGCAGGCCGAATTTCTCGAGCATGAGCCAGCCGCGCAGGGACCAGCTGGAAAAGGTGCGGTCGCCGATAAAGAGGTCATAAGTCATGCAGGCGACGTTAGGCGGTGGCGCAGACGCACGCCAAATGCCGATTTGTGCGCGCCCCGATCACGGAAGGTGATTGATCCGCTCCACCACACCATCAGCGGGGCGCAATGTCGTCACGCTCAGCGGGTCGATCCGGTGCGCCAGCACCTGTGCCGCACTCACACCCATCGTGGCCTGCACCTGCGTCAGGATCACACCGAAATGCGCCACGACGATGATGGCCTCGGGGCGGTAGGTCGCTTCGATCCGGCGCATCGCGGCGGCCACCCTTGCCGCAGCCGCGTTCCAGCTTTCGCCGCCGGGCGGGGCGTGATCGCCCGGCTCTTCCCAGTATTTGCGGCTCAAAGCCGCGTCCTGTTCCGCCACCTTGGAAAAGTGGACGCCGTCCCAGGCGCCAAAGTGGAACTCGCGCAGTCCCGGATCATGCGGCAGCCGCGTGCGCCCGTCCGCCAGGGCATCTGCCGTCGCCACACAGCGCGTCAGGTCCGACGATACGATCAGCGCGTCGCTCGGCAATGCAGCTGTCAGGCGTGCAACTGCGCGCACATCCGACAAATCCGCCGGAACATCACGCCACCCGACAAAGCTTTTCTGATGGGTCGGACCGTGCCGCACCCAGTGCCAGGTGGTCATGGCATCTCTCCCTTTCGGACCTGCACCAGCCCGGCCAGCACATGCAGGACGCAGTCGGCCTGCGCGGCCAGCGCAATGTTCAGCCGCCCTTGCGCCTCGCGAAATTCGCGGGACAGCGCGTTGTCGGGGACGATCCCCTGCCCCACCTCGTTGGTGACGACCACGACAGGTGCATTGCAGGCCCCAAGCGCCTCCAGCAGCTGCGCTTGCGCCGCTTGCAGGTCATGCGAGCCCAGCATCACGTTGCTCAGCCACATGGTCGCGCAATCCAGCAGAACCGCCTCGCCCGCCACGCGCGCCGCCAAGACGTCCCACACCGCCACCGGCGTTTCGATGGTTTGCCAGCCTGCACCGCGCTGGGACAGGTGGCGATCCACCTTCTGCTGCATCTCCTGATCCCAAACTTGTGAAGTCGCCAGATAGACTCTGGTTAACCCACTGTTAACGATAAGGCTTTCTGATGCCGCCGACTTACCCGATGCAGCGCCGCCTAGCACGACCGTCAGAGGTGGCAACATTTTTTCACCCTTCAAGTGAACCGATCAGCGTTTCGCTGCGTAGACAAGACAAGTGCGCAAAACAAGTTAAACATCCACAGGGGGATGCTTGCATGGCTCTAGACAACGTCCGCGACATGTCGCTGTCGCGCACCGCAATGAAGGCGGAATTGCTCGACGCGGAAACCGAACTGCGCCTGGCCTATGCCTGGCGAGACGACCGCTGCGAGGCATCGCTGCACCGCCTGATCACTGCTTATATGCGTCTGGCCATATCCATGGCATCGAAGTTCAAGCGCTACGGCGCCCCGATGAACGACCTGATCCAGGAGGCCGGTCTGGGCCTCATGAAAGCGGCAGACAAGTTTGACCCTGACCGCGGCGTGCGCTTTTCGACATATGCGGTCTGGTGGATCAAGGCGTCGATCCAGGACTATGTGATGCGCAACTGGTCGATGGTTCGCACCGGCTCCACCTCGTCGCAAAAATCCCTGTTTTTCAACATGCGCCGCGTGCAAGCCCGGCTGGAGCGCGAAAGTGCTGCCGCTGGCGAGACGCTCGACAAGCACCAGTTGCGCCAGATGATCTCGACCGAGATCGGCGTGCCCCTGCACGATGTGGAGATGATGGAAGGGCGCCTGTCCGGCTCCGACTATTCGCTCAACGCCACGCAATCGGTGGATGACGAGGGCCGGGAATGGATCGATGCGCTCGAGGATGACGGCGCACAGGCCGCCGAGTTGGTGGAAAACCAGCACGACACCGAACAGCTGCGCGAATGGCTCTTGTCGGCGCTCAATGCGCTGAACGACCGCGAGCGGTTTATCGTGCGCGAGCGCAAGCTGCGGGACGAACCGCGCACGCTGGAAAGCCTGGGCCAGGAGCTGAAGCTGTCCAAGGAACGCGTGCGCCAGCTTGAGGCGGCCGCATTCGGCAAAATGCGCAAGTCGCTCGAGAACCAGAGCCGGGAAGTGCACCACTTCCTCGCATGATCCAGCGGTATACAATGGCTGCGGCCAGCGCGGGGGCGATCCTGACCTTTGCGCTGTCCGTGTTCGCGTCGACGACGTGGAGCGCGTGGACCGGTGATGTGCTGATCATCGGGGAATATCACGACAATGTCGAACATCACCTCCAGCAGCAAAATGCGGTGGCCGCCGTGCAACCCAAGGCCGTGGTGTTCGAAATGCTCACGCCTGAGGAGGCTGCGCGTCTGACAGATGTCGTCCGCACGCCGGAGGCGATGGCGCAGGCCACGAGCGGATTTCACTGGTCCAACATTGCCGACTACGCCGGCATTCTGGCGCACAGCCCGGTGATCATAGGCGCGGCCCTGCCCCGCGATGACATGCGGGCGGCCTTTACCGCCGGCGCGGCGGACACGTTCGGGCCAACGGCCACGCGCTTCGGCCTCACCGCACCCTTGCCCGACGCCGAACAGCAGACGCGGGAGGCCGCGCAGTTCAACGCCCATTGCGCCGCGATGCCGCGCGAGATGATGGGCGGCATGGTCGAGGCGCAGCGCTTGCGCGATGCGGCCTTTGCCCGCGCTGTGCTGGACGCGCTCGACACGTACGGCGCGCCCGTGATCCTGATCACCGGCAATGGCCACGCCCGGACAGACTGGGGCGTGCCCGTATATCTGGACGCGGCAAGGCCCGGCCTCACCGTACAAAGCTTTGGCCAGGGCGAGGCCGGCGTGGCCCCCGCAGGCACCTTCGACACAATCCTCACCGATGCGCCCGCACCCGAGCGGGAAGACCCCTGCCTCGCCTTCGCCTCCGAAGGTTGACCCTTCCCTGTCTCTGTCCCGAAAAATCCCGAGGGTGAGCGCGGCAGCGCGAGGGGGCTGGCCCCCTTGTCTCCCTCTGGCCCTCGCCCCGCACTCCGCCTATGGTCGCGGCACTTGACGTGTCGGAGCGTGAACATGCTGCAGGACAAACGCATCCTCCTGATCCTCACGGGCGGCATCGCCGCCTACAAGGGGCTCGACTTGATCCGCCGCCTGCGCGAGCGGGGGGCGGCGGTCACACCCGTGCTGACCCGCGCCGCAGAGCAATTCGTGACACCGCTCGCGGTGTCCGCGCTGGCGGGCGAGAAAGTGTATCGCGACCTCTTTGACCTCACGGATGAGGCCGAGATGGGGCATATCCAACTGTCCCGCTCTGCCGATCTGATCCTTGTGGCGCCCGCGACTGCCGACATCATGGCCAAAATGGCGCAGGGCCGCGCGGATGATCTGGCCTCCACCCTGCTGCTGGCCACCGACACGCCGGTGATGGTCGCGCCCGCGATGAACGTGCGCATGTGGGACCACCCCGCCACCCAGCGCAATCTGGCGCAACTGCGCGCCGACGGCGTGGCGGTCGTGGGCCCGAATGACGGCGACATGGCCTGCGGCGAATACGGGCCGGGCCGCATGTCCGAACCGCTTGAGATCGTCGCGGCGGTGGAGGGGCATTTCGGGCCGAAACCGTTGGCGGGCAAGCATGTGCTTATCACCTCCGGCCCGACGCATGAGCAGATTGATCCGGTCCGTTATATCGCCAACCGCTCCTCCGGGGCGCAGGGCACAGCAATTGCGCAGGCGCTGATTGGCCTCGGGGCAGACGTCACCTTTGTCACGGGTCCGGCAGAGGTGGCGGCCCCCACGGGCGCGACCGTTGTGCCTGTCGAGACCGCCGCAGAGATGCGGGACGCCGTGCTGGCCGCGCTGCCTGCGCAGGCGGCTGTGTTCGCTGCCGCGGTGGCCGACTGGCGCGTCGAGGGCGCATCGGACAGCAAGTTGAAAAAGCAGGTGGGCAGATTGCCCACCCTACACTTTGCGGAAAACCCCGACATCCTCGCCCACGTGGCGCAGATGGGCGAGGGACGGCCCGGGCTGGTCATCGGCTTTGCCGCGGAGACGGATGATGTGGTGGCCAACGCCACGGCCAAGCGGGCACGCAAGGGCTGCGACTGGATCGTGGCCAACGACGTCTCGCCTGGGACCGGCATCATGGGCGGGTCGGAGAATGCCGTGACCCTGATCAGCGACGCCGGTGCGGAGCCCTGGCCGCGACTGCCCAAGGCCGAAGTGGCGCAGCGGCTCGCCCGGCGCATCGCAGACGCCTTGCGGTGATCGTCGCACCGACTGGTCGGCGTTGGATTTGAGTTTATTTGGCAAGGTGAAGATGCAGACTGTCCCTCTCCAACTCATGCGCACCGCCGGGGCCGACCCGTCCATTCCCCTGCCCGGCTATGAAACCGCAGGCGCGGCGGGGGCGGATGTGCGCGCGAACGTGCCCGGTGGTGACGCCGTCGTGATTGCGCCCGGGGCGCGCGCACTGATCCCCACGGGGATCGCCATGGCCGTTCCGGCGGGCTACGAGGTGCAGGTGCGGCCCCGCTCCGGCCTGGCGCTTAGGCATGGTATCGCGCTGGTCAACAGCCCCGGCACCATTGACAGCGACTATCGCGGTGAGGTTGGGGTGATCGTGCTGAACACCGGGGCGGAGCCCTTTGAGGTCACTCACGGGATGCGCATCGCACAGCTGGTGCTGGCGCCCGTGGTGCAGGCGGCATTCACCGAGGTGGACGTCCTTGACGACACGGCCCGCGGCGCGGGCGGCTTTGGCAGTACGGGGCGGGCATGATCCTTGTCCTGATCATCGCGGCTGCCCTGTGGGGCGTTGGCCACCTGATGGGCACGCCGCACCGGGCGCGCTGGCTGATGATCGGGTTGCTGTATATCGCCGTGCTGGCTCTGCAGGTCGCGCTGCCCGCCGGACACCCGCTGCGCATGGCCACGGGCGAAAGCCCCGCCTTCTGGCTGATCCTCGGGGGTTTCGCAGCGCTTGTGTGGCTCTACCGGCAAGGGCTGGGACGGTTGCGCACGCGCGCAACAGAGGCCGAGGCCGCCGCGGCACCGGACACACCCGGCGGGCCGTTCTCCGAAGCGGAGCTGAACCGCTACGCGCGCCACATCGTTCTGCGCGAGGTGGGCGGTACGGGACAAAAAGCACTGAAGGACGCGCAGGTGCTGGTGGTCGGCGCGGGCGGCTTGGGCGCGCCGGTGCTGCAATATCTGGCGGCGGCGGGCGTTGGCACCATCGGGGTGATCGATGATGACGCGGTGGAAAACGCCAACCTGCAACGGCAGGTGATCCACCGTGACAAGGATATTGGCGTGCCCAAAGTGTTCTCTGCGCAGGCCGCGATGGCGGCGCAGAACCCGTTTGTCACCGTGCGCCCCTATCATCGCCGCCTGACGCCCGAAATTGCAGACGCGTTGATGGCCGACTATGATCTGGTGATCGACGGGACCGACAATTTCGACACGCGTTACCTCGTGAACCGGGTCGCCGTGGCGCAGGGCATTCCGCTGGTCTCGGGCGCGCTGACGCAGTGGGAAGGGCAGCTGAGCGTGTTCGACCCGGCCCGGGGCGCGCCCTGCTATCGCTGTGTGTTCCCCGGGGCGCCCGCCGCCCATCTTGCCCCCAACTGTGCCGAGGCGGGCGTGATCGGGCCGCTGCCCGGCGTTGTGGGCACCATGATGGCGGTCGAGGCGGTCAAGCTGATCACCGGCGCGGGCACGCCCCTGCGCGGTGAGATGGTGATTTACGACGCTCTGTTCGGCGAGAGCCGCAAGATCGCGGTTAAGCGGCGGAGCGATTGCGAAACCTGTGGACACGTGCCGGGCGACGCCCGACCTGTGCCCGGATCAAAGGAGACTGCCGGATGACCAACATTTTGCTGCAAGACTGGGATACCCCCTTTGCCATTGCGCCGTTCGACCGCATCACCGACGACGATTTCGCCCCTGCCCTCGACGCGGCGCTCGCCCGCCACAGCGCGGAGATTGACGCCATTGCGGACAATGATGCCGCGCCGGATTTCGCCAACACGATCGAGGCGCTGGAGGGCGCGGGCGACGCGCTGGACAAGGTGCTGGGCCCGTTCTTTTCCATGGCGGGCGCGGACAGCAATCCCGCGCGCGAAGCCTTGCAGAGGGATTTCTCGCCCAAGCTGGCCGCGCATTTCGCCGAGATCGCCGGGAACAAGGCGCTCTTTGCCCGCATCGCCGCTGTTTGGGAGGGGCGCGACACGCTGGACCTGACAGATGAGCAGGCGCGCGTTCTGATGCTGACGCATCGGGGCTATGTGCGCGCAGGTGCCGCGCTCGAAGGGGACGCGGAGGCGCGGATGAAGGTCATCAAGGGGCGTCTGGCAGAGCTGGGCACAGCGTTCACGCAGAACCTGCTGGCTGACGAACGCGACTGGTTCATGACGCTGAGCGAGCCGGACCTCGATGGCTTGCCCGGTTTTGTCGTCGACACGGCCCGTGCGGCGGGCGAGGAAAAAGAGGCCGGTGGCCCGGTCGTGACCCTGTCGCGGTCGCTGATCACGCCGTTCCTGCAATTCTCCCCCCGTCGGGATCTGCGCGAAAAGGCGTATCGCGCCTGGGCCGCGCGCGGGGCAAATGGGGGTGCCACCGACAACCGGGCCATCGCCGCCGAGATCCTGAAGCTCCGCGAGGAGCGGGCGCAACTGCTGGGCTATGATACCTTTGCGGACTACAAGCTCGAGACCGAGATGGCCAAGACGCCCGCCGCCGTGCGCGATTTGTTGATGTCCGTGTGGGAGCCGGCCAAGGCACGCGCGACCGAGGATGGCGCGGTACTTGAACAGATGCTGCACGTTGACGGCATCGCGGGCCCGCTGGAGCCCTGGGACTGGCGCTATTACGCGGAAAAGCGGCGGCAGGCACTGCACGATCTCGATGAGGCCGAGGTAAAGCCCTATTTTCAGCTCGACCGCATGATCGAGGCGTCGTTTGCCTGCGCCACGCGCCTGTTCGGACTGGCGTTCAAACCGCTGGATGTTCCGCTTTATCATCCGGACTGCCGCGCGTGGGAGGTGACGCGCGATGGCGCGCATGTGGCGGTGTTCATCGGTGACTATTTCGCGCGCGGCTCCAAACGGTCGGGCGCGTGGTGTTCGGCGATGCGGTCTCAGGCCCGGTTCCCGGAGCATCAGACACCCGTCGTGATCAATGTCTGCAACTTTGCCAAGGGCGATCCCGCGCTGCTGAGCTATGACGACGCGCGCACGCTGTTTCACGAGTTTGGCCATGCGCTGCACCAGATGCTGTCGAACGTGACCTACGAAAGCATCAGTGGCACGTCCGTCGCCCGCGACTTTGTCGAGCTGCCCAGCCAGCTTTATGAGCATTGGCTGGATGTGCCCGAGGTGCTGCGCGACTATGCCACCCATGCCGAAACCGGCGCGGAGATGCCGCAAGAGCTGCTGGACAAGGTGCTGGCCGCAGCGACCTATGACATGGGATTCCAGACGGTGGAATACGTGGCCTCGGCGCTGGTCGACCTGGCGTTTCACGACGGGCCCGCCCCGGCGGACCCGATGCAGAAACAGGCCGAGGTGCTTGAGGGTCTGGGTATGCCGCGCGCCATCGGGATGCGCCACGCCACCCCGCATTTTGCACATGTGTTTGCGGGCGACGGGTATTCATCTGGTTATTACAGCTACATGTGGTCCGAGGTGATGGACGCCGACGCCTTTGCCGCGTTCGAAGAGGCGGGCGGGCCGTTTGACCCGGATCGCGCAGCAGCGCTCGAGGAACATATCCTGAGCACCGGAGGCAGTGTCGATCCGGCTGAGCTGTATACGGCGTTCCGCGGGCGCTTGCCGGGGCTGGATGCGCTGCTGAAGGGGCGGGGGCTGGCGGCCTGAGGCCGCCAACGGCCTTTATTCGGCGGGCTGGATCAACGCGTCTTCGTCATCGCGGTGCAGGTTGACCACGGTCAGCACGGTGCCGCCGATCACCCAATAGTAGAGCGCATCAAGCCCGGTGAAGCCGAACACAAACGGTGCCACCACGAACACACCGCCGACAATCGCGTCAACGGCGAGGTGCACCCAGTAGGGCAGCACCGGCAGCAGGCCGGTTTCGTGATCCGTCAGTGCGGTCAGCATCAGCGCCGCGATACCGGTGGCCACCGACAGGGCAAAGGCCGTGGCATTGTCCATGCCGATACCCAACACAAAGGGCATGGTGATCAGGCCAAGGGCCACGGGATAGTCGATAAGGGCGTGCATCTTGCGCGTGACAAAGCGGAACATCTGGTTTCTCCATCTGGAAGGGCGTGTGTGCTGGTGATGGCAGATATCTAGTGTAGGGAACCGATTGGTTCAAAACACTTGGCCGTGACGGATCTGTAACCTTTGACGCTCAGTACCCGGCGCGGCGGTCCACCTGATGCAGAAACGGCTCGCCCGCCTCGCCCCGGCGGATGTTCTCGGCCACAGTCTTGACCGAATAGGCCGCGCGGGTTTCGGACGCGACATGCGGCGTCACAGTCACCGACTTGTGGTGCCAATAGCCATGGCCCGGTGGCAGCGGTTCGGCGCGGAACACATCCAGCGTTGCATGGCCAATGTGGCCACTGTCCAGCGCGGCGAGCAGGGCCTTGTCGTCGATCAACGGACCACGCCCGGGGTTCAGGATGCGCGCACCGCGCGGCATCAGCGCCAGCGTGCGCGCGTTCAGCGTGTCTTCCGTGGCCGGTGTCGCGGGCAACAGCAACACGGCGTAATCCGCCCGGGCCAGCGCCTCATCCAGCCCCGCCTCTCCGTCGAAACAGGTGATCCCCTCGACCTCCTTGGCCGTCCGGCTCCAGCCCGCCACGTCAAAGCCGAGGCCGCGCAGCGCCTGCGCGCAGGCCAGCCCCAACTCCCCCAGGCCCAGCACCGTCACCCGCGTGTCGAACGACAAGGGCGGCGCGACCGGTTCCCACGTGCCGGGTGTCGCATTGATATGCGCGTCCATGCCCAGATGCAGGCGCAGGATATGGCCCGTCACCCATTCGACCATGCCCTGCGTCAGGGCCGGATCGACCATGCGGCACAGCGGTATCTTGAGCGTCGGATTGTCCACCACCGCCTCCACCCCGGCCCAAAGGTTCAGCACCGCCTTGGCGCGGGTATAGGGCGCGAAATCCTGCACCTCCGAATTGGGCGCATAGACGATGTAGTCGACCTGCCGCGGCGGCACGTCGATCTCGACCGTGGCATCGATCCCGGCCTCGTCAAGCGCGGCGCGCAGCGGGTCACGGTATTCGTCCCAGCGCTTGGCTGTGGCGGCAAAGAGGACGTTGACGCTCATGTGTCGAACGCCGCGCCAAGGTCGGCCATGCCCTTGATCTCGACCGGGTTACCCGACGGGTCGGCAAAGAACATGGTGGCCTGTTCGCCTGGCTCCCCCTCAAACCGGATCTGCGGGGCAAGCACGAAATCGACGCCCGCCGCTGTCAGCCGCTCCGCCAGCGCCCGCCAGTCCGTCATCGGCAGAACCGCGCCGAAATGCGGCATCGGCACATCATGGTCCCCCACCTTGCCCGTCGCTGCCACGGCAAAGGGCGCGCCCAGATGGCAGCTGATCTGGTGACCGAAAAAGTTGAAATCGACCCATGTGTCGGTGCTGCGCCCTTCGGCACAGCCCAGCAGGTCGCTGTAAAAGGCCCGGGTGGCGTCCAGATCGGTCACGTTGAAGGCAAGGTGGAACAATGTCATGGCCAAAGTCGTAGCGCAGCGCGGCGCGCGATACTACCCGCCCTTCAGACCCAGCGCGGCCTGCGTATAACCGCCCGCCGCCCCGTCGATGAAATGCACATGGGTGTCCTCCATGATCGACGGCACGATGCAGGTCATCATCGCCTCGTCCTGTTCATGCAGACCGAATTGCACCACGCCCTCCGCCGCCTCCAGCACGGTGCGCAGCCGCGCGACAGTGGCGGCGTCGCAGTCGATGGTCATCTTGAGCCCGTCATCGAATTTGCGGAAATCGGCGTTCATACCCACAACACGACGGTAGTGGCCGGGGTCGAACCCGCCCAGCTTGAGGTTGGTCTTGAGAAACAGGAACGCCATGAGCAGCTCGAACGTGACCTTGCCCTTGCCCGGCTTGGCCCCGTCGCCCTGCGGCACGTGCGTCTCCATCTCGGCAGCCGTCTTGGGCCAGTCCAGCCCGGGCCCCTCGGCGGGGATCGGGTGGCCGCCCCGGTCCAGATGGCGCAGCACCTCCAGCACCTCTTCGATCACGCCTGCGACCGCCTTGGGATCGGCACCGTGGGACGGCTGGATTAGCACCGACAGGATCGTGCCCTGCCGCGCTTTCATGTGGCTCCACCGGCAACTGAGCCCTTCGAGGTTGGGGGTGGTGCCCGGGGGCGCGGGCGGCACCGTGTCCTGCCCGGCCTTCATCTGGCCCTCGGCCCAGGCGACACCGCCGCCGGCAAACATCGCGTAGTCCACGCCGTCGGTCACCTGATACCGCGCCACGCCGACCTCGCGCCCCGCCGCGCGGATGTCCGACACCGGGTACAGACCCACGCGCAGGCCCATGTCGAACTCTTCGCGCGCCCAGACCTGCACCGCCGCCAGCGCGTCCCGCGCCGCCCCGGCATGTTCGGGTGGATGGGCAAAGGCGGCCCCGTCGCCGCCAAACACAAACGGAAACGCACGGCCCGCCGCCCCGTTGATCTGGGCCGAAATCACCGCCGCCCCGATCATGTTCACCGTCTTGTAGCGCCCCTCGGATATCGCCTTGGTCGAGCCGACAATGTCGGAGGTTCCCACCACCCAATCATCAGGCAAGGGCGTGTAATTCGCCGGATCGGCAAGCGGCGCAAAGGCCTGATGCCGCGGCAACCCGTCATAGAACATTTTGGCCCCACTCCCTCCGTTCCGACCAAGCCTAGCACGCCAATCCGTCTTGCGTCAGCCCAAGCGGCGTGCCACCTGAGGTCCCAGGGATCGGAGACTTCATGAACACCGGATTGCTCTTGCTGGCGCTGGCTTATGTGCTCAGCCAGTTCTTTCGCGCCTTTCTGGCCGTACTCACAGCCCCCTTGCAAGACAGCCTCGGGGTCGGGCCGGATGTGCTGGCCACGGCGTCGGGCATCTGGTTCCTGTCCTTTGCCGCGATGCAGATCCCCGTGGGCTGGGCGCTGGACAACATTGGCCCGCGCCGCACGGCCGGGTGGCTGTTCCTCATTGGCGGCGGCGGGGGTGCCGCACTGTTCGCCGTGGCGCAAGGCCCGCTTTATATCCACGCGGCGATGCTGCTGATCGGCGTGGGCTGTTCGCCCGTCCTCATGGCCAGCTTTTTCATCTTCGCGCGCGAGTTTGACCCGGCAAAATTCGCGACCCTCGCGGCCCTGATGATCGGCGTGGGCACCGTGGGCAACCTGATCTCCAGCTACCCGATGGCGCTGGCCGCCGAAACCATCGGCTGGCGCAACGCGATGTGGGCGCTGGCGGCGGTCAGCGGCGTGATCGCCTTTGGCTGCCTGACCACCATCCGCGATCCCGCCCGCACGAACGGTGCAGGCGACGGGTCGCTGCTGGACCTGCTGCGCATGCCGATCCTGTGGCTGATCATCCCGCTGATGTTCGTGAACTACGCCCCCGTCGCCGCTGTGCGTGGCCTGTGGATCGGGCCCTACCTGCGCGACGTGTTCGACATGAGCGTGGCGCAGATCGGCATGGGCACGCTGGTGATGAGCCTCGCCATGATCGTGGGCACCATCGCCTATGGCCCGCTCGACCGTATCCTGGGCACCCGCAAATGGGTCGTGTTCGGCGGCAACATGATCACCGTCGCCCTGCTGGCCGCACTTATCACCTGGATCGGTGCGGACCCGTGGCTGTCGATCAGCCTCATGGCGGCCATCGGGTTCTTCGGCGCGACGTTCCCCGTGATCATCGCCCATGCGCGCAGCTTTTTCCCCGTGCACCTCACCGGGCGCGGCGTGACGCTGATGAACCTGTTTGGCATCGGCGGGGTGGGCGTGATGCAGACCATCTCGGGCCGCATCCATACCGCCACGGCGGGGGGTGATCCGACAGCACCCTACACGGCGATCCTCGGGTTTTTCGCGGTCGCACTGCTGCTGGGTGTGATGCTCTATGCCTTCACCCGCGACAGCAGCGACTAACAGCCCCTTTCCTAGGCAATGCTTTGGGTATAAGGCGCGACCACCTACCCGAAAAGGAGTGTGAATATGGGGTATCGTGTCGTCGTCGCGGGCGCCACCGGCAACGTGGGCCGCGAAATGCTGAACATCCTGGCCGAACGCCAGTTTCCCGTGGACGAGCTTGCCGTGCTGGCCAGCCGCCGTTCGCTGGGCACCGAAGTGTCCTTCGGGGATGAGACGCTCAAGACGAAGGACCTCGACACATTTGACTTCACGGGCTGGGACATGGCGCTGTTCGCCATCGGCTCCGACGCGACCAAGACCTACGCGCCAAAGGCGGCCAAGGCCGGCTGCGTCGTCATCGATAACTCGTCGCTCTACCGCTATGACCCGGATGTGCCGCTGATCGTGCCCGAGGTGAACGCCGACGCCATCGACGGCTACGCCAAGAAGAACATCATCGCCAACCCCAACTGCTCGACCGCGCAGATGGTCGTGGCGCTGAAACCGCTGCATGACCGGGCACGGATCAAGCGTGTGGTCGTCTCCACCTACCAATCCGTGTCCGGCGCGGGTGCCGCTGGCATGGACGAGCTGTGGGACCAGACCAAAGCCGTCTACAACCCCACCACCGACGTGGCCCCGGCCAAGTTCACCAAGCAGATCGCCTTCAACGTGATCCCGCATATCGACGCGTTCATGGATGACGGCTCCACCAAGGAAGAGTGGAAGATGGTCGCCGAAACGAAAAAGATCATCGACCCGTCGATCAAGGTCACGGCCACCTGCGTGCGCGTGCCTGTGTTCGTCGGCCACTCCGAAGCGGTGAATATCGAGACTGAGGATTTCCTCGACGAGGACGAGGCCCGCGATATCCTGCGCGAGGCGCCGGGCATCATGGTGATCGACAAGCGCGAGGACGGCGGCTATGTGACGCCGGTCGAATGCGTGGGCGATTTCGCGACGTTCATCAGCCGCCTGCGGCAGGACAGCACAATCGACAACGGCCTGAACTTCTGGTGCGTCAGCGACAACCTGCGCAAGGGCGCGGCACTGAACGCGGTGCAGATCGCCGAACTGCTGGGCAACCGCGTCCTCAAGAAAGGTTGAGCGTGCGGCGGGCCAGCACCCGCCCCACAGCCCCTGCGCAAAAGATGCACAATATTCCCCTTTAGCTCTGCACGGCATCTGTGCACCTTGGGGTCACCGACCACAATCAGGTGACCCCCATGCGCGCGCTTGCCCTTTGCCTTGCCCTTGCCCCCCTGCCCGGCCTTGCCGACACCATCACGCTGGACGCCCCGCCGACCGCCGTGACCGCCTATGCCTCCGGTGCCGTGATCACCCGCGCGCTCAGCTTTGACATCCCCGCAGGGGAGCATTCCATCGTCATCGCCGACATGCCCCGGTTCACCGCGCCCGAGGCTATCGACATCGCCCTGACGGGGGCCACGGTGCAGTCGCGCAGCTGGTCCACGCAGGACGGCACCCCCTACCGCACCCCGCGCACGCCCGACTGGCTGGCGGCCAAGGCGGCGCTGGATGCGGCTGTTAACGCCCTCGCCGAACGCGAAGACGCCATCGCACTGGCCGAGGCGCGCACGCAGGCGGCACAGGACCAGATCACCTTCCTCAACGGGATCACCCTGCCGGACGAGGCGGCGCTGGACGTGGACGCGCTGCGCGCCATCGGCCAGCTGATCGCCTCTGACGGCACCGCCGCACGCACCGCCATCACCGAAGCCACGGCAGAGGCGCGCATTCTGCGCATGGGCCGCGAGGACCTCACCTATGCCGTGGCCCAGGCACAGGCCGCGCTGGAGGCTGTGACGTCGCCCAACGAAAATCCCGCGGCACTGACGTTGAATGTGACCGCGCCGGCGGCGGCAACGGCCACGCTCACGCTCCGCTACATCTCCGACAGTGCGTCATGGATGCCGGTCTATCGCGCCTATCTCGACGGTGATGACAGCCTGCGCATCGACCGAGGTGCGTCCGTCCGGCAAGACAGCGGCGAGGATTGGAGCAATGTCAACCTAACCCTGTCGACCCTGTCGCCCTTCCGGGGCACAGACCCCGGCACGCTCTGGCCCATCCTGCGCCGGGTCGAAGAGCCGGGGCAGCTACAGCGCGGCGTCAGCCTGAAAAGCGAAAGCCGGCTCGCCACCGCCGACATGGCGTCCCCTGCACCAGCACCTGTCGCAGAGGCGGTCGCCGTCGCCGATTTCTCCGGCGTGGGCGTCAGCTATGCCCTGCCCGGAACGGTCACTATCCCCACCAGCCGGGACGCCCTGCAAATCGCGCTGGACACGCTCGACTTTGACGCATCGCTCAGCGCCCGCGCCGTGCCCCGCATCAACGACACCGCGTTCCGGCAGGTCGCGTTCACCAACACCTCGCCCGAAATTCTGCTGCCCGGGCAGGCGACGCTTTATGTGGACGGCCAGCTTGTCGGGATCACGCAAATGGGCCTTCTGCCCCCCAGTGCCGACACCGACATGTTCTTTGGCCCGATCGAAGGGTTGCGCATCTCGCGCACCGTGCTCGACCGGAACGAGGGCGACCGCGGCATCATCTCCCGCTCCAACGAAGAGCGTGAGGAACTTCGGCTGGAGGTCGAAAACCTCACTGCCCGCATGTGGGAGGTCGAGCTGCGCGAAAACGTGCCCTATTCCGAACAGGAAGACCTGGTGATCGACTGGACAGCCACCCCCGCCCCGGATGTGGACGGGGTCGAGGACCGGCGCGGCATCCTTGCGTGGAACCTGTCGCTTGATCCCGGCGAGACGCAGGCCATCGCCATCCAGACCCGGATCACATGGCCCGAAGGGCAAGTGCTGCGGTAGCCCCGCAAATCCTTACCAAAGGATGAAGATCAGCCGGGACCCCGCCCGCGCCATCAACCGGCCGGGCGGGGTCCGTCGCATTTTAGGCATCTGAACGCGTGCGTTATCCCCTGATTAAACAGGGAAAATTCACAGCGCCCAAATGTAGGCGCAAGTGAAACCAATTCCGTAATCCGTTAGTAATTACCGCCCGTCATACATGTCTCACGAACAGGCCGGGGGGCCTTTTCGGGACCGGCCGGGGGGCCGGAGTGCGCAAATATTGAGGTGATTGGGATGTGGGCATGGTTCATGGCGCTGACACGCGCCGCACGGAACGATCAAGATGGGTATCCGGCTGGGGCAGAACGCCGGGTCAGGGTCACACGGGCAGAACTGACGCGCCTGTTCGCGCAGGAGCTGTCCCTGAAATCGACCCGGCGATAGGCCAACCAGCGCCGCAGGCGCAGGCCATCAATACCGTTTGGTAACGAGTACCTGTTGGGCAGTTAACGAGTACAGGGCGCGGCGTGTCATCCGACACGTCGCGTCCTTGCTTTGCCCGCCATTCAAAACCGTTCGGCGCGCAACACTTCGCAATCGCTGACCGTGACCACGCCGATATGGCGCTCCACCACCGCGAATGCCGCCTCCAGCATCTCGTCCAGCCGTTCAGGCCGGATGATGCACACGACCTGCACCATCCCCGTGCCCCGGCTGACCTGTCCTTCGCGGCTCCATGATCCGGACCGGCCCGATCCGCCCAGCACTGGCAGGATGGTGAACCCGGTCACGCCCGCATCTTCCAGCGCGCCGGTCAGGCGCGACTGCATGACCTGTTCGATGATGATGGCCACGCGTTTGGCCTGATGGGTCTGCATGGCTTATCCTCCGGTCAGCGCACTGGCCACCGCCACATAGACGGGCAGGCCAATGGTCAGGTTAAACGGAAACGTGACGCCAAGGCTCAGCGTCAGATAGATCGACGGGTTCGCCTCCGGCAGGGCCACGCGCATGGCCGCCGGCACCGCGATATAGCTGGCCGAGGCCGACAGCACCATGAACAGCGCCACGCCCCCCGTGCTCAACCCAAGCAGCAAGCCCGTGGCCAGCCCCAGCGTCGCCCCCACCAGCGGCATCACCATGCCAAAGGCGAGCACGCCGGGCCGCAGCACGCCCGATCCGCCACGCAGGCCCCGGCCCGCGACCAGCCCCATATCCAGCAGGAACAGGCACAGCACGCCCTGAAACGGCGACACGATGAACGCCTCGATCTTGACGAGGCCGTCCACGCCCGTGATCCACCCGATCACGAAACTGCCCACCAGCAGCACGATGGACCCGTTCAGCATGATCTCCCGCAGCAATTCGGGGTCCATCCGGCGGCTGTCCCCGCCCCGCGACACCAGCCACAGCGCCGACAGAATCGCCGGCGCCTCCATCGCGGCGGCCACCGCCACCATGTACCCTTCGGATGTGATCCCGCTCGCCTCCAGCACCGATGTACCCGCCACGAACGTCACGATGGAGATTGAGCCATAATGCGCCGCCACAGCCGCCGCATCCAACCGGCTGAGATTGCCCAGCACCTGCAACAGCGCAAAGGCGATCAGCGGCAGCACGGCTGACAGCACAATGCCTGCCAGCAGCGACAAGGCCAGCGTGCTGTCAATGCCGTGATCGGCGACGCTCACCCCGCCCTTGAACCCGATAGCGAACAGCAGGTAGATCGACATGCCCTTGGCCACCGCCTCGGGAATGTTCAGGTCCGACCGCGCAAGGGATGCCGCCACCCCCAGCGCAAAGCTCAGGATGATCGGCGACAGCAGATTGGTCGCCGCAAGGCTCAGGATGTCTTGCATGGTGGCCTCACGTCAGAGATTCACAAACCCCAGCTCAGCGCCGCTGAACTGCGCGAGACTCGCGTCTCCGATATCCGTCCACAACCCGTGCAGGCTCAGCGACCCCTTGTTCACCCGTTCCTCGACAAAGGGGAAGCTCATCAGGTTTTCCAGCGACGTGACAATCGCCTGCTGCTCCATCTGGCGGGCCTGTTCGGCCTCGTCGGTGACCTGTTCCACGATACTGTATTTGGGGCGCAGAATGTCCAGCCAGCGGCCCACGAAACTGGTCTTGTCCTCCAGCTCCGGCGCACGCCCCGCACACATCTCGATACAGCCCTTCACACCGCCGCAATTGGAATGGCCCAGCACGATGATATGCGCCACTTTCAACACGTTGACCGCATATTCCACCGCCGCCGAGGTGCCGTGATGCAACCCGTCAGGCTCATGCGGCGGCACCAGATTGGCGATGTTGCGATGGATGAAATACTCGCCCTGATCCGCGCCAAAGATCGACGTGACATTCACCCGGCTGTCGCAACACGCGATGATCATCGCGCGCGGGCGCTGGCCCTCTTCGGCCAGCCGCTGATACCACGCCTGGTTCTGCGCATAGGTCGTGGCCTTCCACCCCTGGTAGCGTTGCAGGAAATAGTTCGGCAACGGTTTGACGCGATGCATGGGCGGCCACCCTCTTTGTTGGACTTTGACCGCGTGCCTTAACGGGTATTTGTCGCGAATTCGAGGGAAAAGACGTATCCGCCCTAACGATTTGGGAACCTCGCCCATGGCATTGCAGGGCGTGCCGTGGGGGCGCGCAACGACGTGTGAACGAGGTGAGCAACGTGACGACCGTAACGCAAATCAGGCCTGCAGAAGACGTGCATGTGGATCACGACCGTCTGGGGGCGCTTTATACCGAACTGGGCCATGCCGCCGCCGAAGACGTGGTATGCCGCGCGATGGAGGAACTGGCGCTGCGCATGTCGCATTGCGACCGGCTCTACCGCACCGGCGCGCTGGCCGAGCTGCGCAAATCCAGCCGGTCGCTGGTGTCGATCTCCGAACAGATCGGGATGCACGTGGTGGCCCGCGTGGCAGGCGACGTGACCCAGTGCATCGACAGCGGCGATCCGGTCGCACTCGGGGCCACGGTCGCGCGGCTGATGCGCACCGGCGAACGGTCGCTGACCGCCATCTGGGATCTGCAGGACCTCACCATCTGACGCACCCGCGATCCCGCTTGCGGCGGGCGGCAAACCGGCTAGGCTCTGCGGCAATCCAATGCCAAGCGGAGCCCGCGTGATGACCCTGACCTTTGCCTCCGACAGCGCCGATGCGATCCCCCTGCACCTTGTGCCCGAGGACGGCTGCGCCGACTGGGCCGCTGGCATGGGCCCGGTGGCCGAGGCCTGGGCGCAGGCCACAGGCTTTACCGGCGGTCTGGGCCAGGCCGTCGCCCTGCCCGGCCCCGACGGCACCATCGCCAGCGCTGCCATTGGCTACGGCACCTCCGCCAGCCGCGCCCGCGCCCGCTTTCACCTCGCCGCCGGGGCGGCCAAACTGCCCAAGGGCACCTACCGCCTCGACACCGCGCCCGACGACAGCGCCCTCGAGGTCGAGGCGCTCGGCTGGCTGCTCGCCCGCTACCGCTTTGACCGCTACAAGGACCAGCGCCCGATGCAGGCCGCGCTGATCGCGCCGGCAGGCCTCGACGCGACCAGGATCGAGGCGCAGGCAGCGGGCGAGGCGCTCACGCGCACCCTGATCAACACGCCCGCCAGCGACATGGGCCCGCCCGAGCTTGAGGCTGCCGCCCAAACCCTCGCCGACACCCACGGCGCAACCATGAAAGTCATCCGGGGCGACGACCTGCTGGCCGACAATTTCCCGCTGATCCACACCGTGGGCCGCGCCGCCGACCGCGCCCCGCGCCTGATCGACATGGCCTGGGGCGACAGCGGCCCGGCGCTGACCCTTGTGGGCAAGGGCGTCTGTTTCGACACCGGCGGGCTGAACCTCAAACCCGGCAGCGCCATGGGCCTGATGAAAAAGGACATGGGCGGCGCGGCCAACGTGCTGGGCCTCGCGCACATGATCATGGCCACCGGGATGCCCGTCCGCCTGCGCGTCCTGATCCCGGCGGTCGAAAACAGCGTCGCGGGCAACGCCTTCCGCCCCGGCGACATCCTGACCAGCCGCAAGGGCCTCACGGTCGAAATCAACAATACCGACGCCGAAGGGCGGCTGGTGCTGGCCGACGCGCTCGCCCTCGCCGACGAAACGCCCAGCGCGCTCACCATCTCCATGGCGACGCTCACCGGGGCCGCCCGCGTCGCCGTGGGTCCTGACCTCGCCCCCTACTACACCGATGATGCCGCCACCGCCGCAGCCCTCGACGCCGCGGCCCACGCGCAAGCCGACCCGGTCTGGCGACTGCCCTTCCACGCGCCCTACGAGGCGATGATCGAACCGGGCATTGCCGACCTCGACAACGCGCCCAAGGGCGGCTTTGCCGGGTCGATCACCGCCGCGCTGTTCCTGCGCCGCTTCATCGACCGCTCGCCCTATATGCATTTCGACGTCTACGGCTGGCAACCCAGCGACGCGCCCGCGCGCCCCAAGGGCGGCGTGGGCCAGGCCACCCGCGCCCTGCTCGCCGCCCTGCCCGAGGTGCTCGACCTGTGACCGACCGGCGCATCACGCCCGACCCCGCGCTGGTCGACGGCATGACGCCCGCCCGGATCACCAGCGCCCATGCCGATCTGCTGGCCCGCCCCGGCGGCCCCCGCGACCGCCAGCTGCTGCTCGGCGACCCGGTCACCGTGCTGGGCAGCCGCGACGACCACAGCTACATCCGCTCGGACAAGGACGGCTATGTGGGCTTTGTCGCCGCCCATCACCTCGGCGCACCCGCCGGGCCGACGCACATGCTCACCGCACCGGCTGGCCACGCCTACAGCGCCGCCAGCATCAAATCCCCCGAAACCGCCAGCCTCAGCTTCGGCGCACACCTCACCGCCAGCACCGAAACCGGCACCTTCCTCGACACACCCATCGGCTTTGTCCCCAAGGCTCAGGTCACACCGCTCCCCCACACCGCAAACCCCATCGACACCGCCCGCCTCTTTGCCGGTACGCCCTACCTCTGGGGCGGCAACACGCGCGCCGGCATCGACTGTTCCGGCCTGATCCAGATCGCACTGCTGACGGCAGGCCACCCCTGCCCCGGCGACAGCGACCTGCAACAGGCCGCCTTCCCCGACATTGACCCCAGCGACCGCCACTCCGGCGACCTGGTCTTCTGGAAGGGCCACGTGGCCCTGCTCCTCGACCGTGACACGATCATCCACGCCAACGCCCACCACATGGCCGTCACCACCGAACCTCTGGACCAGGCTATCGCCCGCATCGCGCAAAACGAATTCGGCGCCGTCACCGGCTACGCCCGCCCCTGATCTTCTTCTGACCGGAAATACCATCGGGGGAGTTTGAGGGGGCAGACAGCCCCCTCATCAGCAAAAATGAATCGCGTGCGCGCCAGCGCGCATCAGGATCACTCCACCGCGCGGATCAGCTTGCGCTCCAGCACCCGCAGCACCGTCTTCAGGTCGTGCCCGCGCCGCAGGATCTGCCCATCCATGCCGATCACCGCATACATCCCCTGCCGCCCCCGCAGCTTGGGCCGCTTCTCGATCCGATAAAGCGGGTGCTCCGCCGTGCGCCGGAACACCGAAAACACGGCCACCTCGCGCAGGCTGGAAATCCCGTAATCGCGCCACTCGCCCGCCGCCACCATCCGCCCGTAGAGTGACAGGATAACCGACAGTTCCGTGCGATGAAACGCAATCTGGGCGGGGGGCATCTCGCGCGTGTTCGACGGCGGCGGCGTGTGCAATGTCATGCCGCACCCTTGCGCGCCCGGCCCGCGAATTCAAGAGGGCGGATGATCCGCCTTGAACATGTTACACGATCCATGCACGCTGACGAAATCTGAAACGCTTTGGGAGGGGCGCAGATGACACCGCAAGACCGCGCAAGCCGCAGCGCCGCCGCCATGTGGGCCAATGACCGCGCCAGCCAGGCGCTCGGCATGGCGCTCACCGGCGTCGCCCCCGGCACGGCCACCCTGACCATGCCCGTCCGCGACGACATGCTCAACGGCCACGGCGTCTGCCACGGCGGCTTCATCTTTGCGCTGGCCGACAGCGCGCTGGCCTTCGCCTCCAACAGCCACAACCGCAACGCGCTCGCCCAGAACGTCCAGATCACCTATGTCGCCCCCGCCCAAGCGGGCGAGACGCTGACCGCGACCGCCACCGAAATTCACGCCGCAGGCCGCTCCGGCACCTATGACGTCACCGTCACAGGCGATAAGCTCCGGACAATCGCCCTGATGCGCGGCCACACCCGCACCATCCCCGGCACCCATTTCGAGGACCCGCAATGAAAGACCTCACGCCCGACCCGGCCTCCCTCGAGGCCATCGAAACCGCCAGCCGGGACGAAATCACCAGCCTCCAGCTGGACCGCCTCGCATGGTCGCTGCGCCACGCTTACGACAACGTGCCCCACTACCGCGCCCGCTTTGACGCCGCGGGCGTGCACCCCGATGACCTGACCGACCTCGCCGATCTGGCCAAATTCCCCCTGACCACCAAACAGGACCTGCGCGCCAATTACCCCTTCGGCATGTTCGCCGTTCCGCGTGATCAGGTGGCGCGCATCCACGCCTCCTCGGGCACCACCGGGCAGCCCACCGTGGTCGGCTACACCGCCCGCGACCTCGACACATGGGCCCATGTCGTCGCCCGCTCTCTGCGGGCCGCGGGCCTGAGGCGCGGCGACCTGCTGCACAACGCCTACGGCTACGGCCTCTTTACCGGCGGGCTCGGGGTGCAGCTGGGCGCCGACGCGCTGGGGCTGGCGACGGTGCCCGTCTCGGGCGGCATGACCCCGCGCCAGGTCCGCCTGATCGCGGATTTCCAGCCCAAGGGCATCACCGTCACACCGTCCTACGCGCTCAGCATCCTCGACGCCTTCCGCGCCGAAGGGATCGACCCCGCCGACAGCGCGCTTCAGGTCGGTATCTTCGGCGCCGAACCCTGGACCAACGCCATGCGCACCGAGATCGAAGAGGCGTTCGACATGCACGCCGTCGACATCTACGGCCTGAGCGAAGTCATGGGCCCCGGCGTGTCCATGGAATGCGTGGAGACCAAGGACGGCCTCCACATCTGGGAGGATCACTTCTACCCCGAGATCATCAATCCAGAGACAGGCCAACCGGTGCCGGACGGCGAGATGGGCGAACTGGTCTTTACCTCCCTGACCAAGGAGGCGTTTCCGATCATCCGCTACCGCACCCGCGACCTGACCCGCCTGCTGCCCGGCACCGCCCGGTCGATGCGCCGCATGGCCAAGGTCACGGGCCGCTCCGACGACATGATCATCCTGCGCGGCGTCAACATCTTTCCCACCCAGATCGAGGAATGCCTGCTGGCCACGCCCGGATTTGCCCCGCATTTCCAGATCGAACTGACCCGGCAGGGCCGGCTTGATGCGATGACGGTCCACTGCGAGGGCACGGGCGATCCCGCCACCCTCGCCGACCGGATCAAGCAATCGCTGGGCGTCACCGTCGCCGTCACCGCAGGGGCCATGGGCAGCGTGGAACGCTCGCGGGGCAAGGCCGTCCGCATCGTCGACCGCCGCTGAACCCTGCGAACCTGCCACAAGCCGGCCTTTGACAGCGCGCCGCATATCCGGGTTATGGTCTGCATGCCCCGGCAGGAGACCCGCGCCATGACCCACCGACAGCTCTATCTCGGTCCCCTGACCGACAACCGGCGCTGGGACATGGTCGACATCCGGCCCGACGATGTGGTCGTGGTCACACCGCCCAAATGCGGCACGACATGGATGCAGACCATCGTCGCCCTGCTGCTGTCCGGCGACCCGGAGGTCGAGACGGAACTGTCGGTCCGCATGCCCTGGGTCGATATCCGCATCCGCGACATGGCAGAGGTGGCGGACCGCCTCACCGCCATGCACCACCGCCGCAGCATGAAAAGCCATACGCCCATGGACGGCCTGCCCCTGCACGATCAGGCGCACTACATCTGCGTGTTCCGCCATCCGCTGGATGCGCATTTTTCCTATCGCAAGCACGTCCGCAACATCCCCATGCCATGGTTCGACCACTGGTACCCCGAGGATGACACCACCGGCGTCACCTTCCGCCGGTTTCTCGATGGCGGGCCCGAAGGGTTCGACGGCGACGCCATGCCGCTCGCGCATATCCTGCGGCACTACACGGCAGCCCGGGCCCTGTCGGACCACCCCAACGTGTCGCTCTTTCACTATGCCGACATGACGCGCGATCTCGGGGCCGTGTTTTCCACGCTCGCCGCGCGGCTGGACATATCTCACAACCCGCAGCTCATGGCGCAACTGGTCGCAGCCGCAGGTTTCGACCATATGAAGGGCAACGCGGAACGCTACGCCCCGTCCGGCGGCAAGGGGTTCTTCAAATCCGACACGGCGTTTTTCGACAGCGGCAGCAGCGGCAAATGGCATGGTCGCCTGTCGCCCGATGAGGTGGCCGCCTACGACGCGATGATCGACGCGCATCTGACACCGACAGACCGCGCGTGGCTCGAAAACGGGTCCGGCGGCGACCCGGCAGCCTGACGGCGCGCTTAACCCTTGCTTAACATTTGGCACCGCACGCTGCGTTAACACCCGCGATGCGGGCCATTTGTATGCCGCACGGTGCACGGGTTGTGCACAGGTTGTGTACGGCTTGTGCCCCGCCCAAACCCCACCCTGACAGGCGTTAACGGGCCCGAACGTTGCGCATGGCAATTCCGCAGCGCACGCTGTTGCGCGCACGGTGATCCGCCCGGCCCCGTGCCTGCATCCGCAACCCGTGATAAGGTGCACCCCACCAACAGCAAGCAAAGAGGGGGGAGGTGGCCATGGACGACGCCTATGTGTCCGTCAATCGCGACGTCTGGAACAAGGACGCCGCCAACTGGATCGGCTTCGGCGAACAGCGTTGGGCGACCGAGATGCCCGCATGGGGCAACTGGGGCAAACCCAACACAGAGCTGCCGATGCTGCCCGACGACATGACCGGCCTGACCGCGATCGAGCTGGGATGCGGCACCGGATACGTGTCCGGCTGGATGGCGCGCCGCGGCGCGCAAGTGACCGCCATCGACGTCTCGCCCAGCCAGCTGGACACGGCCCGGCGACTGGCGGCCGAGCACGGGGCGGACATCACCTTTATCGAAGGAAATGCTGAAAAAACAGGGCTTTCCGATGGTGGCTTCGACTTTGCCATTTCCGAATACGGCGCGTCGATCTGGTGCCCGCCGGACACCTGGCTGCCCGAGGCGTGGCGCCTGCTGCGCCCGGGTGGGCGGCTGGTATTTCTCGGCAACCATCCCCTGTCGCTCCTGTGTTCACCGCTGAGCGGCGCGCCCTGCGACACCACCCTGCACCGCCCCTACCGGGGCATGTGGGGCGCGGACTGGACCAAGGTCGAGATCGAACCGAGCGGCGTGTGCTTCAACCTGACAATGGCCGACTGGATCAAGACCTTTGACCAGATCGGCTTTGATGTGCGCCGCTATGACGAGGTCTATGCCCCCGACTGGGCGCAGGACGTGCGCGGTGCCGTGCCCGCGGAATGGGCCAAAAGCTATCCGGTCGAACAGGTCTGGCACCTGGAAAAACGCGTGGAGTGAGGATGGGCAGATTGCCCATCCTACGCGGCTCACCCCTTGGCGTATCCAATCGTCTGCAACGCGTCCTTGATCTCATCGAGGATCGCGGGATCGTCGATGGTCGCCGGCATCTTAAAGTCTTGATTATCCGCAATTTTCACCACAGTACCGCGCAGGATCTTGCCCGACCGTGTCTTGGGCAAACGGTCCACGACAATGGCCTGTTTGAACGCCGCCACCGGTCCGATCTGGTCCCGCACCCGCTTGACGCATTCGCCCACGATCTCGTCATGCGGGCGGTTCACGCCGTTGGTCAGGCACAGCAGGCCCACCGGGCTTTGGCCCTTGAGCGCATCGCTCACGCCAACGACCGCACACTCGGCGACGTCCGGATGACCGGCCAGCACCTCTTCCATGGCGCCCGTGCTCAGCCGGTGCCCGGCCACGTTGATCACGTCGTCCGTGCGCGCCATGATATACAGGTATCCATCCTCATCCATCATGCCCGCATCGCCCGTCTCGTAATAACCGGGAAAGGTGTTGAGGTAGCTCTTGCGGAACCGGTCTTCGGCGTTCCAGAGGGTCGGCAGGGTGCCCGGTGGCAGCGGCAGTTTGATCGCAATGGCGCCCAACTCGCCCGGCGCCATGGGGTGACCCGCCTCGTCCAGGATCTGCACGTCATAGCCCGGCATGGGCACCGTGGGTGAGCCGATCTTGACCGGCAGTGCCTCGAGCCCCGCAGGATTGCCCGCGATGGTGTAGCCCGTCTCGGTCTGCCACCAGTGGTCATAGACCGGCACGCCCAGGATATCCTGCGCCCATTCGATGGTGTCCGGGTCCGCCCGCTCGCCCGCCAGATACAGCGCGCGCAGCCCGCTCAGATCGTATTTCTGCCGCTCCAACCCCTTGGGATCCTCGCGTTTCACCGCACGGATGGCCGTGGGCGCGGTAAAGAAGCTTTTGACGTTATGCTCGGCAATCACGCGCCAGAACGTACCCGCGTCAGGCGTGCCGACGGGCTTGCCCTCGAACACGATGGTGGTGTTGCCGTGGATCAGCGGCGCATAGCAGATATAGCTGTGGCCCACGACCCAACCCACATCCGATGCCGCCCAGAACACCTCGCCCGGGTCCATCTTGTAGATGTTCTTCATCGTCCAGTGCAGCGCCACAAGGTGGCCCGCGGTGGCCCGCACAACGCCCTTGGGCGCGCCGGTGGTCCCGGAGGTATAGAGGATATAGGCCGGGTGGTCGCCCGACACCGGCACGCAGTCGGCAGGCGCAACCCCTTGCTGGCAAGCGTGCCAGTCGACATCGCGCCCCTCGATCAGTTCGGCGGGTTCCTGTTCGCGCTGCAGGATCACGCAGACCGCAGGCTCGACCGTGGCCAGCTTGATCGCCTCGTCCAGCAAGGGCTTGTAGTGGATCACGCGCCCCGGCTCGAGCCCGCAGGACGCGGCGATGATCGCCTTGGGCGTGCAGTCGTCGATGCGCACGGCCAGCTCATTGGCGGCAAACCCGCCGAACACGACCGAATGGATCGCGCCGATGCGGGCGCAGGCCAGCATCGCCTCCAGCGCTTCGGGCACCATGGGCATGTAGATGATGACCCGGTCGCCCTTGTCCACGCCCTGCGCGCGCAGGGCCCCGGCGAGGGAGGCGACGCGGGTCTGCAATTCGGAATAGGTGATGCGGGTGATGGAACCGGTGATGGGGCTGTCGTGGATGATGGCCAACTGATCGCCACGGCCCGCCGCGACATGCCGGTCAACGGCGTTGTAGCAGGTGTTCACCTCCGCATCGGCGAACCAGTCATAAAGGTGATCGCCGCGCTGTGTCAGCGCCTTGGTCGGGGGGGTGACCCAGTCGATGGCGTCGGCGGCACGCAGCCACCAGCCTTCGGGGTCCGCCTTCCAGCTGTCATACTCGGCGCGATATCCCATGGTCATGTCCTCCCGTTCCTTGAAGGACAGGCCTATGCGCAGGGATGGGGATGTGGCAAGCCTGTTCATGGCGCAGGCGCGACGACCGCGCCGTTTTTTCGCAGGTGGGGGGACGAGTGCGATGTCTTTGGCGGTTGGATTTCGGATGGTGGTCTTGGCGTTGGCGGCGTCTGTCTTGGCCGCCTGTGAACCCGCCGGGCCCGTGGCCGAAAGCCTGAGCGGCGATGCGCTCAAGGCGCGGCTGGCCGATCAGCGGATCACCCTGACCGAAGCCGGCTCGCCCCGGCGCGCCACGATCGACCTGCGGTCGGGCGGCAAGGGCACGGCCACGCTGGCCACCGCAGAGCCGGTATTCTGGGAGGTGCGGGGCGCGGAGCTGTGCATCGGAGACGCGCCCGACGATCTGGATTGCGCGCGCACGGCCATCTCCGGCGACCGGATCACGATACGCTGGAGAGGGGAGCGGACAGGCAGGCCGCGGCAGCTATCGGGCGTGCTGTCACCGCTCTAGGCACAGGCCATCAATCGCCGCGGTTGCGCACCTTGATGTCGGACAGCGCCACCTCGCAGTCGCGGATATCACCGGGGATGCAGCTGGCCCGTTCGGCCCCGACAAAGATGGTCATGCGCTGGTAGGTGCGCCCGTCATCGGTCTGGAAGGTGCGTGTGACGGTCCGGTAGGTGTCGCCGCGCAGGGTGATTGTCCCCGGTTCTTCGCTGAGCGTGGTTGTGCAGGCGGACACGGCAAGCAGGGCGGCAATACTGAGCAGTCGGATCATGAAAGGCCTCCGGTGGGATGCAAATACCTTTTAGATAGGTCAAAACAGCCTGTAAAACAGGGTCGGGGCGGGGTTTTCCGACACGGAAAACCGCCGGAAAACGTGTCGTTTTCCGCAGCGCGGCGATCAGCCGTAGTGCTGGACGGGCGTGCCGGCGACGGCGGACATGTTCAGCAGCCCGCGCGCGGTGATCGACGGCGTCACGATATGCGCCCGGTTGCCAAGGCCCATCAGGATCGGCCCGACCTCGAGGCCGCCGCCCTTCATCTTGAGAATGTTTCGCACGCCGGAGGCTGCGTCGGCATGGGCGAAGACCAGCACATTGGCAGGCCCGTCCATGCGGTTGGCGGGCATCAGCCGCGTGCGCAGGTCGGGATCAAGGGCGGTGTCCACGTTCATCTCGCCCTCGTAGCAAAAGTCGGCCTCGGTCTCGTCGAGGATCTGCATCGCCGCGCGCAACCGTTCGCCGGAGCCGTAGTCCTGCGTGCCGAACTGTGACTGCGAACACAGCGCGATATTGGGTACCCGGCCAAAGCGGCGCACATGGCGGGCGGCCCCTTCGACAATCTCGGCCAGCTCCTGCGGGGTGGGTGTCGTGTGCACATGCGTGTCGGCGATGAACAGCGGCCCGTCCTCGAGGATCATCAGGCTGAGCGCACCCACCGGGTGCAGCCCGTCGCGGCCCAGCACCTGCGTCACGTAGTTCAGGTGCCAGCGGTATTCGCCGAATGTGCCGCAGATGAGCGAGTCCGCCTCGTTCCGGTGCACCATCACCGCACCGATGGCGGTGGTGTTGGTGCGCATGATCGCGCGTGCCAGGTCAGGGGTGACGCCGCGGCGGCACATCAGGTCGTGATACGTGCCCCAGTAGTCGCGGTAGCGCGGGTCGTTTTCGGGGTTCACCAGGTCCACATTGTCACCCAGCCGCAGGGTGAGGCCATCGCGCGCGATGCGCGCCTCGATCACCTCGGGGCGTCCGATCAGGATCGGGCGTTCGGTGGTGTCCTCGATCATGGCCTGCGCGGCCCGCAGCACGCGGTCATCCTCGCCTTCGGCGAAAACGATGCGGCGAGCCTCGGCCTTGGCGGCCTCGAATACCGGGCGCATCAGCAGCGCCGATTTGAAGACGGAGCTGTCGAGCTTGCGCTTGTACGCCTCCAGATCGGCGATGGGCCGGGTGGCCACACCCGTTTCCATCGCGGCCTGCGCCACGGCGGAACTGACGATGCTGACCAGCCGCGGGTCAAAGGGTTTGGGGATCAGGTAATCGGCGCCAAAGGTCAACTGTTCACCCTGGTAGGCGGCGGCCGCCTCGGCGCTGGTGGTGGCGCGGGCCAGAGCGGCGATGCCGTCGATGCAGGCCAATTGCATCTCGTCATTGATCGTGGTCGCGCCGACATCGAGCGCACCCCGGAATATGAAGGGAAAGCACAGCACGTTGTTGACCTGATTGGGAAAATCGCTGCGGCCCGTGGCAATGATCGCATCCGGTGCGACAGCGCGCGCCGCGTCGGGCAGGATCTCCGGCGTGGGGTTGGCGAGGGCAAAGATGATCGGGCGCAGGGCCATCTGCTGCACATGCTCCGGCGTCAGGACGCCGGGACCCGACAGGCCCAGGAACAGGTCCGCCCCGCCAATCACGTCGTCCAGCGTGCGCTTGTCGGTGGCTTGCGCATAGGCGGCCTTGGCCGGGTTCATGTCGACCTCGCGCCCCGCATGGACCAGCCCGTGGATATCGCACAGCCAGACGTTGTCGCGTTTCACCCCCAGCTTAAGCAGCATGTTGAGGCAGGCGATGCCAGCCGCCCCGCCACCCGTCGACACGATCTTGATCTCGTCAAAGGATTTGCCGGCCACGTGCAGCGCATTTGTCACCGCCGCCCCCACGACGATGGCGGTGCCGTGCTGGTCATCGTGAAAGACGGGGATATTCATGCGTTCGCGGCAAATCCGCTCGACCGTGAAACAGTCCGGCGCCTTGATGTCTTCGAGGTTGATCGCCCCGAATGTCGGCTCCAGCGCGCAGACGATGTCGGCCAGTTTTTCGGGGTCGGCCTCGTCCACCTCGATGTCGAAACAGTCGATGGAGGCGAATTTCTTGAACAGGACGGCCTTGCCCTCCATCACCGGTTTGGACGCGAGCGCGCCGATATTGCCCAGCCCCAGCACCGCGGTGCCGTTGGAGACGACGGCCACAAGATTGCCACGCGCGGTGTAGCGTGCAGCGTCGGCGGGGTTTTCCTTGATCTCGATGCAGGCCTCGGCGACGCCGGGGGAGTAGGCGCGCGCCAGATCGCGGCCTGTCGCCATGGGCTTGGTTGCGCGTATCTCGAGCTTTCCGGGTTTGGGGTGCTCGTGATACGCGAGCGCCGCGTCGCGCAGGCTGGGTTGATCGGACATCGTGACCTCCTCCGGGGTGTTGACCCTGCGATACGTCAAAACGGCGCGATTGACCAAGGTTCGTTTCCGTGTGGTGGGCGTGATCCGATCAAGCGCGTGCCGCGCAGGACATGTTTTGGGGGGCTCTGCCCCCGTCGCGGATTGCATCCGCGCCTCCCCCGGAGTTTATTCGGCGAGATGAAGGGGGATCGTCATGGCTGAGCTGCGGGCCGAAGTGGTGTTGCCGAGTGTAGCACTGCGCGAGGATATCGCGTTTTTCACCACCCGGCTGGGGATGCGGATGGAAATGATCTATCCCGCTGATGATCCGAGGGTGGCCGTGTTTTCCGGGCACGGCCTGACGGTGCGGCTGGATGTGGACGCAGGCGGCGCGCCGGGGCGCATCCGGATGTTGGCCGACGACCCAGACAGCTTTGCCGACGGGGCGCGGGCGCTGACCGCACCCGGCGGCACGCAGGTCGAGATCGCCGCGCACAATCCGCCGCTGCACATGCCCGACACGGTCCACAGTTTCGTCGTGCGGCGGCTGGCCGATCAGGCGCCGTGGGTGATCGGGCGGGCAGGGATGCACTACCGCGACCTGATCCCCGACCGGCTGGGCGGGTCGATCATCGCGAGCCACATTCGCATTCCCGATGGTGGGCCGGTGCCGGACATGGTGCATTACCATACGGTCGGGTTTCAGCTAATCTTTTGCTACCGGGGCTGGGTCGACCTTGTGTACGAAGATCAGGGCGATCCGTTTCGGCTGCACGCGGGGTCCTGCGTGATCCAGCCGCCGCAGATTCGGCACTGCGTGCTCTTTGCCAGCGACAACATCGAGGTGATCGAGATCGGCGTGCCGGCCGAGCATATCACCACCATCGACCACAAGATGACCCTGCCCAACGGCCCCGCGAACCCGGACCGGCGGTTTCAGGGCCAGCGCTTTGTGCATCACAAGGTCGAGGATGCCGTCTGGGGCCCGTTCCGGGTACCAGGGTTCGCGGCGCGCGATACCGGCATCGCCGAGGGCACGCAGGGGGTTGCGGGTGTGCAGGTGGTCCGGCGCGGACCCGGTATACCGGCGCAAGCGCAGCATGATGCCGACATCCTCTTTACCTTTGTGATGGAGGGCCGGATGGTGCTGGAAGCCGAGGGCCGTGCACCCTTTGCGCTTGAGGCGGGCGATGCCTTTGTTATTCCTCCGGGGGACATGGTGCGCTATGCCGCACCATCGGAGGACCTCGAACTGCTCGAGGTTGCGTTGCCGGGTGTGTTTGCGACCGGGGTTGTCGCGTCGGAAGAAGGGGCCTGAACATGGCAGATGGGTTGCGGGAGGCCGCGTTGGCGGTGCGGGAACGGGCGCATGCGCCCTATTCCGCGTTCAAGGTGGGGGCCGCCTTGCGCACGACGTCGGGCGCTGTGTTCGCCGGTTGCAACGTGGAAAACGTGGCCTACCCGCAAGGCACCTGCGCCGAGGCGGGTGCGATCGCCGCGATGGTCGCGGCGGGCGAGCGTGAGATTGCGGCGGTCTATGTGGTGGCGGGCAGCCCGATGCCGGTCACCCCCTGCGGCGGGTGCCGCCAGAAACTGGCGGAGTTCGCGGGCCCGGACGTTGAGGTGGTGATGGCCACGGTCGACGGGGTCGAGGAACGGATGACCATGGGGGCGCTGCTGCCCGGCGTGTTCACCACGGCGCATATGGATGGCGCGACGTGAGCACCGCACGCGGAATTATCGCCAAGCTGCGTCAGCGCCAGACGCCATCCCGCGAGGAACTGGCCTGGTTTGCCCAAGGGCTGGCAGACGGAACCGTGACGGACGCGCAGGCCGGGGCTTTTGCTATGGCCGTGTGCCTGAACGGGCTGGGCGATGTGGGGCGCGTGGCGCTGACCATTGCGATGCGCGACAGCGGGCGCGTGCTGGACTGGCCCGATGCGGGCCCGGTGCTGGACAAGCATTCCACCGGCGGGGTGGGCGATTGTGTGAGCCTGGTGCTAGCCCCGGCACTGGCCGCCTGCGGGGCGGTGGTGCCGATGGTGTCGGGCCGGGGGCTGGGCCACACGGGCGGCACGCTCGACAAGCTGGAGGCGATCCCGGGTGTGTCGACGCATGCCGATGAGGCGCGGTTTCGCGACATCGTGGCAAAGGTCGGCTGCGCCATCGTAGGCGCATCGGCTCAGGTGGCCCCGGCGGACAAGCGGCTGTATGCAGTGCGGGATGTGACGTCGACGGTCGAAAGCCTCGACCTGATCACCGCGTCGATCCTGTCCAAGAAGCTGGCGGCGGGCCTCGACGCGCTGGTGCTGGATGTCAAGGTCGGCTCCGGCGCGTTCATGAAGGATGCGGAAGCCGCGCAAGCACTGGCCAATGCGCTGGTGACGACGGCCAACGCCGCCGGGTGCAAGACCACCGCGTTGATCACCGACATGAGTCAGCCGGTGGCCCCGGCGCTTGGCAACGCGGTGGAGGTGGCCGAAGTGCTGCGGGTGCTGACCGGCCAGACGCGCGGCCCTCTGGTCGAGATTTCGGCCGTGCTGGGCGGTATCCTGTTGGCCAATGCCGGGCTGGTCGAGGACGTGCAGGTGGGCGCGGACGCGATCGTGTCGGCCATCACTGATGGACGGGCGGCAGAGCGGTTTGGCGCGATGATCGCCGCCATGGGCGGGCCGGTGCAATTCGTCGACAACTGGGCGCGGTTTCTGCCCGAAGCGACGGTGATCCGCGAGGTGGGCGCGCAGCAGGCGGGCCATGTCGCGGCGATGGATGGCGAGGCGCTGGGGCTGGCCGTGGTCGCGATGGGCGGCGGGCGCAGTATCGAGACGGACACGATCAACCCCGCAGTCGGCTTGTCATCCGTCGCGCGACTGGGCACGCGGCTGGAACGCGGCCAACCGCTGGCGGTGATCCATGCGGCGCGCCCTGCGGATGCGGACCGGGCGGAGGCGGCGCTGCGCGCGGCCATCACCCTGTCGCATGAGACGCCGGATGTGCCGGACCTGATTTCGGAACGGATCGGCTGATGCCGCGTGCGTTCCTCGTCGTGATGGATTCCGTCGGGATCGGCGGGGCACCGGATGCGGGGGACTATTTCAACGGCGACGTGCCGGACACCGGCGCCAACACTGTCGGCCACATCGCCGAGGCCTGCGCCGCTGGCCGGGCCGAAGACAGGCGCCGCGGCCCGCTGCATGTGCCGCATCTGGCGGGGATGGGCCTGTGGGACGCTTTGGCGCTGGCCACGGGCGGCGCCCCTGCGCCGGGGCCATACGGTGCTGCGACCGAGGTGTCGCGGGGCAAGGACACGCCGTCGGGCCATTGGGAACTGGCCGGGGTGCCGGTGCCCTGGGACTGGCACTACTTCCCCGATGCGGTGCCCGCCTTTCCCAACGCGGTGGTGCAAGCGGTGTGTGAGGCGGCAGGGGTCGACGGGGTGCTGGGCAATTGCCACGCCTCCGGCACGGCAATCCTCGCAGAGCACGGCGCGGCGCATATCCAGAGCGGTTGGCCCATCTGCTACACCTCCGCCGACAGCGTGTTTCAGATCGCGGCGCATGAGGAGCATTTCGGCTTGGAGCGCCTGCTGGACCTTTGCGCGGCGGTGGCACCGATGCTGCACGAGATGCGCGTCGGGCGCGTGATTGCGCGGCCTTTCGTCGGTGCGCCGGGCGCGTTCGAACGGACGCAGAACCGCAAGGATTTCGCCATTGCCCCACCCGCGCCGGTGCTGAGCGAATGGGTGCAAGCGGCAGGGCGGCGTGTGTACGGTGTGGGCAAGGTCGGCGACATCTTTTCCGGGCGCGGGTTCGACACGGTGCGCAAGGGGGCGGATGCCGCGCTGATGCAGCACCTGTCGGATCTGGTTGAGACGGCGGAGGACGGCGCGCTGGTGTTCGCCAATTTCGTGGAGTTTGACAGCCTTTATGGCCACCGGCGCGATGTGGCGGGTTACGCCCGGCATCTGGAGTGGTTCGATACGGGTATCGGCGCGCTGCTGCCGCGGCTGAGGGACGGGGATCTGCTGGTGCTGACCGCCGATCATGGCAACGATCCCACCTGGGTCGGCACCGACCACACCCGCGAGCGGGTGCCGGTGCTGACCCATGGCCACCCCGGTCCGCCGCTGGGGGAGATGGGGTTTGTCGATGTGGCGGCTCTTGTGGCGCGGCATCTGGGCGTTGCACCACAATGAGCGCCTGCGGCGCGCATGATTTTATTTTGCTTGGGCCGCAAGGGCCTTGGGGGTTCCACCCCCAAACCCCCGTGGTATTTGGGGTCAGAAGAAGGAGCAGGACATGTCTGAACATTTGACGGTGGTGGAACATCCGCTGGTACAACACAAATTGACGATCATGCGAGATCAGGCCACGCCGACAGCGGTGTTTCGGCAGCTTTTGCGCGAGATTAGCCAGTTGCTGGCCTATGAGGTGACGCGGGGCCTCGACATGACGACCAAGCGCATCCGGACACCCATGGCGGAGATGGATGCACCTACGCTGGCGGGCAAGAAGCTGGCGCTGATCTCGATCCTGCGGGCGGGCAATGGGCTGCTGGACGGGGTTCTGGAGCTGATCCCTTCGGCGCGGGTCGGGTTTGTGGGGCTCTATCGGGACGAGGAGACGCTGCAGCCGGTGCAGTATTACTTCAAGGTGCCGGAGGGGTTGGACGACCGTGTGGTGATTGCCGTCGATCCGATGCTGGCGACGGGTAATTCTTCGGTGGCGGCGATTGATCTGTTGAAGGACGCAGGGGCCACCAATATCCGGTTCCTGTGTCTGCTGGCCGCGCCAGAGGGGGTCGCGCGCATGAAAGAGGCGCATCCGGACGTGCCGATTGTCACGGCGGCGGTGGATGCGCAGCTCAACGAGGTGGGCTACATCGTTCCGGGCCTCGGGGACGCCGGAGATCGCATGTTTGGCACGAAATAGACGGGATCAACGCTTTACTCGGGCGGGGGCTTGAGGCATCGTTACACCCATATCTTGTGGGGGATATGATGAAAGTTACAAGAATTGTTGCTCTGATCGCGACGATGGTGGGTGTTTCCGCCGGATCGTTGCAGGCCCAGTCGAACCCGTTGCCCGCCGAATTTCCGCCTGCGTCCTTCAAGGGGACGCAGTATGTGGACAGCAGGGGCTGTGTGTTCATCCGCGCCGGGATCGACGGAAACACCACCTGGGTGCCACGTGTGAACCGGCAGCGCAGCCAGATTTGCGGGCAGACCCCATCGCTGTCGCAGACGGCGATTGCCGCGGCCCGCCCGGCGCAACCCGCGGCTGAGGCGCCTGAGCAGATCACAATCGACACGCCAGAGCCCACGCCGGCACCTGCGCCCGCGCGAACGGCCCCTGCACCGGCCCCTGTGGTCGCCGCACCGCGCCCCGCGCCCAAACCGGTTGTCCGCGCAGCCCCCAAGCCTGCGCCGCGCGTTGTCACGGCACCCAAGCCGCCCGTGGCGGCACCCGCGCCCAAACCTGCACCGACGCAAGTGGCGCGCAGCGTGCCTGCCCAACCCGCCTGTCGGGGCGGCAACGCGGTCAGCCAACGGTACATCAACAACGGCTCCGATTACCCGGTGCGCTGTGGCCCGCAATCCAACTCGCCCAACGCAGGGGCGGTGGCGCGGGCAAACCAGAGCGCGGCCCCAGTGGTTGGCGTGCAGACGCAAGCCCAGGCGGGGGTGAGCCAGCGCACCCGCGTGCTGCCGCGCCAGGTCTTTGACGCGCGTGTGGCGGAACGCGACGTGGCACAGGTGCCCGAAGGGTATCGCCCGGTCTGGACCGATGACCGGCTAAACCCGCGCCGGGCGGAGCAATCGCTGGGCGGCATCGCGGCCTCGCGGCTGGTGTGGACGGACACGGTGCCCCGCCGGCTGGTGGATCAGACCACCGGCCAGGATGTGACGGCCAAGGTGGCGCTGGTCTACCCGTTCACGGATATGGCCACGCAGACGCGCGATCTGGGGACGGTGACGCTGGTGCGCCGCGACGGGCAACTGCTCAAGCGGATCAAGCGCAACCGGGCCAAGGCGCGCACGCCCACCGCCACACCGCAGCCCAAGCCAGCCGCCGTCGCAAAACCCGCAGCGGTGAGCAAACCGCAGGCGGCGGCCAAGGGGCGCTATGTGCAGGTCGGCACCTTTGGCGTGCCGGACAATGCGCAGCGCACGGCACAGCGGCTGGTCAAGGCAGGCGTGCCCGCCCGGATCGGGACACTGACGCGCGGTGGCAAGAGCTACCGGGTGGTGCTGGCGGGGCCGTTCGACACGCGCAACGGGCTGAACAGCGGCCTGCAAGCGGCACGCTCCATGGGATTTGCCGACGCGTTTGTCCGCTGAACCAGCTGCCCCCCGCGTCCCTCAGAGCGCCTTGGCCAGCTTGCGCAGCTCGAACTTCTGGATCTTCCCGGTCGATGTCTTGGGCAGCTCCTGAAACACCACCTGTTTCGGGGCCTTGAACCCCGCCAGCGTCTCTCGGGAAAACGCGATCAGGTCCGCCTCCGACGGGGCGGCACCGGGCTTCAGCTCGACAAAGGCACAGGGCACCTCGCCCCACTTGTCATCCGGTTTTGCCACCACGGCGGCCAGGTTTACGTCCTGATGCGCCATCAGCACGCCCTCGACCTCTACGGATGAGATATTCTCCCCGCCCGAGATGATGATGTCCTTGGCCCGGTCGGCGATCTGGATATAGCCGTCGGCATGCTGGATCGCGATATCGCCGGAGTGAAAGTAGCCGCCCGCGAACGCCTCTTCGGTCGCGTCCGGGTTCTTGAGGTAGCCTTTCATCACCGCGTTGCCGCGGATCATGATCTCGCCCTGCGCGGTGGCGTCCCTGTCGATCTGCGCCATGTCGGCGTCCATCACCGTGATGTCCTCCATCATGGGAAAGGCGACGCCCTGCCGCGCCTTGATCGCCGCCTTGTCGTCGACAGCGTCCCACCGGTCTTGCCAAAGGCATTCGGTGACGTGGCCATAGGTCTCGGTCAACCCGTAGACCTGCGTGACGTTGAACCCCAGCGCCTCGATCTTGGCGAGGGTCGCGGGGGCGGGCGGCGCACCGGCGGTGAACACCTCGATCACGTGATCAAAGGGGCGGCGGTCGCCCGCGTCGGCATTCACGATCATGTTCAGGACAATGGGCGCGCCGCCGAAATGCGTGACCCCCTCGTCAGCGATGGCGTCATAGATGGCGGTCGCGGTGATGTCACGGCAGCACACCAGCGTGCCGCCCACCAGCGGCATCATCCAGGTGTGGTTCCAGCCGTTGCAGTGGAACAGCGGGACGATGGCCATGAACACCGGGTGCAGCACCATGCGCCAGCTGACCACCGTGCCCATCGTCATCAGATACGCACCGCGATGGTGATAGACGACTCCCTTGGGCCGCCCGGTCGTGCCGGAGGTATAGTTGAGCGACAGGCTCTCCCATTCGTCTTCGGGCATGATCCAGTCAAAGGCGGGATCACCCTGCGCCAGCACGTCCTCGTATTCGGGATTGCGGCCCGACGCGGGGAACCCGGCGGCGGCATCCGCCACTTCGATGATCTGCGGGGCGGGGCTTTGCATCGCAGCACAGGCCGCCTCTGCCAGGTCGAGAAATTGCGGATCGACCAGCACTACTTTGGCCCCGCCATGGTCAAAGATGTAGGCGACCGTGTCCACGTCGAGACGGGTGTTGATCGTGTTGAGGACGGCACCGCAGGCCGGCACGCCGAAATGCGCCTCCGCTTGGGCGGGCAGGTTGGGCAGCAGCGTCGCCACCACATCGCCGGGGGCCACGCCCATGCCCGCCAGTGCGGAGGCAAGGCGCGTACACCGCGCGTGATACTGCGCATAGCTCACCCGATGCGCGCCATAGATCACCGCCGTCCGGTCGGCAAAGACCTGCGCCGCCCGGCGCAAATGCGACAAGGGCGTCAGCGGTACATAATTGGCGGTGCGTTTGCCCAGCCCCGTTTCATCAGACATCCAGCCCATTGCATCCTCCCTTGTGCATCAGGTCGCGCGACATTGCGCAACTCCGCCCCCCGGCGCAAGCGCGAGGTGGTGGCAAGCCCGGCATTTGCCGCTAGGGTGCCGCCATGATCCTGTCACCCGGTCGGAAATACGTCTTTGTCCATGCGCCGAAAACCGGGGGGACCGCGCTGAGCCAAGCGCTCGAGGATCGCGCGATGAAGGATGACATCCTGATCGGCGACACGCCCAAGGCGCGCAAGCGGCGGCACAGGCTGCGAGGGCTGCAAACGCGCGGGCGGCTCTGGAAACACGCGACACTTGCCGACATCGACGGGATCGTGCCCGGCCTCGACGGCTATTTCGCCTTTACGCTGGTGCGCAATCCCTGGGACCGCATGGTGAGCTATTATCACTGGCTTCAGGATCAGCACTTTGACCACCCTGCCGTGGGGCTGGCGCAACAGATGGATTTCGTCGACTTTGCGCAGGCCCCGCAGGTGCGCCAGTCGATGCAGGCCAGCCCGGCGCGCCACTACATGACCGACGCCACCGGGGCCGAACGCTGTGACGCCTATATCCGGCTCGAACAGTTCGATGCCGACGCCGCACCGCTCTGGGCGCATCTCGGCTTTGCACTGGCGCTGCCGCGGGTCAACGCATCGGCGCGCGCGCCGGACTACCGCGGCTACTACACCGACGCCGCCCGCGCGGCGGTGGCGCAGTATTGCGCCGAGGATATCGAGAGATTCGGCTACCGCTTCGACTGAGCGATGGCGTTCACGAATTCGTAGGACTTGGGGCAGATTTGTCGCCGTCCCGTGAACGGTTCCGGCAGCAATCCGGCGACTGTCACTGCGTAGGGAAACAATGCCTCATTCATGCCCAGATCAAGTCCAGCCTCCGCCCCGGGAATCACTCCAATTGAACTCATCGAATGCAACAGGCGCCGCTGCCAAATCTGGCGCTACACCTTGGGGACGACAAAAATGTTTAGATGGAAGAACAGCAACACACCCCGCAGAATGCCCGAAACGTCGGGTGCCGTGGACGGTGGATTTTTTGCAACGCGTGGTCTGGTGGCCGGGACGCGCATCGGGACATCGATGGGCTGGCGCGCCGTCGAGGCGCTGGCCGCCGGCGACATGGTGCTGACCTTTGACAACGGCCTGCAGCCGCTGGTCGAAGTGCGCCGCGAAACATACTGGCTGTCGGATGCCGCCATCGGCGACACCGCCATGGTGATCGTACCCGCCGGTGCCATGGGCAACAGCGTCGACGTGGCCCTGCTGCCAGATCAGGGCGTCCTGATCGAGAGCGAAGCGGCCTGCGACAGCCACGGCGACCCCTTCGCCGTACTGCGCGCCAAGACCTTGGCAGGGTTCCGGGGCATCACCCGCGCCGCACCGCTGCCGCAGATGGAGATCATCACCCTCGTCTTTGCCTATGACGAAGTGGTCTATGCCGAAGGCGGCGTGCTGCTGCACTGCCCCCGCGCCATCGTGCGGATCGACGATCTGGGCCAGACCCTGCCCGCCTATCAGGTGACACCGGACCGGGATGCGGCCTTCCTCGTGGAATGCATGATGGTCGAGGCGTGCGGCGGCGCAACCATGCCGCAGCCCGTGGCCGCCTGACCCACCCCTCCCCGATTGGCGTTCCAACTGGAGGGGGGCGCCTCATCTTCTCTGCATCCGGTTGTCGGACACCCCCGGCGCTTTTGGCCCCCAACACCAAAAGCAGTCGCCGGGTGCAGAGACCAACGCCCCGCCCCGCCGGGGCGTTTTTTCATGTCGGCAGACCAGCGCCGTCCAATCGCTTGACCCGATCCCGCCCGGCTCCTATCGCCTGTCCTGACCTTGCCGAGCCTCGGGGGACGCCGAATTGACACCCGCCATCACCTTTGCCCGCCTGCCGACCATCGCCCCGGCCACGATCGCGGCGCATATGTCCGACCCGCGCGTGGCCGAACACATGCCGCTCCTGACCTCTGCCTGGGACAGCGCCGCCGCAACCCGCTTTGTCGCGCACAAGGAAGAACTCTGGGCGCGCGACGGGCTGGGGCACTGGGCGTTCCTGTCCGGCGGCGCCTATGTCGGCTGGCGCGGCTTTCAAAAGGAAGGCGACGAGTGGGATTTCGGTCTGGTCCTGCGCCCGGACGCCTTTGGCCTGGGGCGCCGGATTGCGCAACAGGCGCTTGCCTTTGCCCGTGCCGATGACCGCATCCTCTTCGTGACCTTCCTGCTGCCCCCCTCGCGCAAGAACCTCGGCGCGCTGAACCGGTTGGGCGCGGCGTTGGTCGGCAATATCGACCATGACGGGGCGACCTTCCTCAAATACCGGCTCGACACGGCATGACACCCTGAGGATCTGCTAGACTGCCCGCATGACCAACCCGGACCCCTACAGCTTTCACAAGGTCACAGCAGGCGACCTCGACCTGCTCAGAACATGGCACGCCACCCCGCATGTGCGCACGTGGTGGGACGCAGACGACGACGAGATCGATGACCTCTCCGACCCGCGCGTCGCGCGCTGGATTGTCCATCACGCCGGGCGCCCCTTTGCCTACATGCAGGACTACGATGTGCACGGCTGGGACGGGCACCACTTCGATGACCTGCCCAAGGGGTCACGCGGCATCGACCAGTTCATCGGCCTGCCGGACATGGTCGGCATCGGCCACGGCACCGCGTTCATCCGCGCCCGGCTGCGCACGCTCTTTGCCACCGGCGCGCCCGCAATCGGCACCGATCCGCACCCCGACAATGCCCGCGCCATCGCCGCCTACCGCAAGGCGGGCTTCGTGCCCGCCGGACCGCCACGGAACACGGAATGGGGCCTGATCCTGCCCATGGTCGCGGTGCCCTGACGCCGTTTGCCAAACCGCCCACCGTTTGCAAGGCTTGTGCCATCACCGGCCAAAGGGGACACGCACCATGCTCGGACTATACGCACTGACCTGGGCAGGCGTCCTCGCCGCGCAGATGTCGCCCGGGCCGAACCTCGCCGCCGTCGCCTCCGTCGCGCTGGCGCAGGGGCGCAGGCCCGCGCTCTTCGTGGTGACTGGCATCGCCTCGGGCATGCTCATCTGGTCGCTGGCCACCGCACTCGGCCTCGGCACCCTGATCGAGGCGTTCCCCCTGTCGCTCCTGCTGCTCAAGTTCGTTGGCGGCGGCTACCTGCTGTTTCTCGGGCTCAGGGCGGCGCGCGCGACACTCGTGAGCGGAGGCAAGACCACCTTTGCCCCCGACGCCAAGGCCCTCAGCGACGGCGCGGCATGGCGGCGCGGCATCCTGGTGCTGCTCACCAACCCCAAGGCGGCGCTGATGTGGGCGGCGGTGGCGTCCTTCCTCTTTGGCCAGGGTCTGGGCATCTGGCACGTGCTTGCGTTCGGGCCGCTGGGTGCGCTGTCGGGGCTGGTGATCTACGGCACCTACGCCATGCTGTTCTCCACCGGGGCCGCGATGCGCGGCTACGCCCGGTTTTCCCGCGGGTTCGAAGGACTGTTCGCCGCGGCCTTCGGCGCGATGGGGGCAAGCCTGCTCTGGTCCGGGATCCGGGACGTGCGCCAGTAGTCTTTACCCTTTGTTCACATTCGGCACCGCGCGCTGCGTTAACCCCCGGCTTTGGGCCAAATCGTATGCCACCCGGTGCACGGGTTGTGCACAGGTTGTGTACGGCCTGTGACAGGCCCCAAACCCCACGGGGACAAGGGTTAACGCGCGCCGCCCTTGCCCAATCCCGGACCCCGGCCCGCGCCGTTGCGCGTACGCTGCCCCCTCAGGCAAACGACCCCTGACAGAACCACCCCGGCGACATCGCTCCGCCATGCGCATAAAACAGCCACAGCCGCTGGCCGTCCTCGGTGTCCGTGACCCAGTAATCCCGCGTGCCGCTGCGCCAGTTGGGATCGTCCAGCCACCATTCCGGCGCAATCCGCTCTGGCCCAATGGCGCGCAGGCGGCGCAGGTCGCGGCCCCGCCAGCGGAACACCTCCGGCAGGCGCGGGGTGGCGGGTGCATGCACCGGCTCGGGGTGCCACATCAGCATGGGCCGCGGGTTGGAGGGCTTGGGCCACGGCCCCTCATGCGGCTTTGACCAGGCGGCAGACAGGATTTTATGTGATTTTTCAGGGATATGGCTATCGGCCGCGTGAAACCGGCGGATCGCATCCAGCCCGACGCGCGCGCCCAGCCGCCCCATCAGATCGTCCAGCGCATTGGCATCCGACAGCCGCTTGCGCACCGCCTCGCCCGCCTGCATATGGCCCACGGCCTGCACGTCATGCACCGGCTCCACCTGGGCCGCCACCAGCCGCATCATGTCGATGCCAAAGCCTGCGTCGATCTCGTCGATCTTCATCTCCAGCAAGGGCCTGATCCGCTGCGGATCAAAGCTGGGCCGCGCCAGGCCCACCTCAATCGCCTCCACACCGTGGTCGCTGCGATAGGCCTCAAGCCGGGCGCGCCGCACCCCTTTTCCCTTGTCTTCCAGCGTCTTGCACAGGCGCGGCAGCATCCGGTCAATCGCGGCCAGCACGTCTTCGGCCAGACCGATGGGCTCGGGCAGGGTCATGCGCACGACGAAATGGTCCGGCATCCGCGCGGGCGACACAGGCTCGGGTGCGCTGCCCATCGCCTGATCCATCCGCATCACCAGCCCCCGCCCAAAGCGGCGCGCCAGCGATGCGCGCGGCTGGCCCAGCAACTCACCCACCCGACGCAGACCCAACCGGCCCAGTTGCGCCGTCATCTCCGGCTCAAGGCGCAGCGCCGCAATGGGCAGCGGGCTGAGCACGCCATAGGTCTGGCCGGGCGGTGCAATCCGTGTGATATCAGCAGCTTGCGTCTGAACGGCAGGGGCAGCACCGCCCTTGGTCCAGTGCCGCCGCTTGCCCGCCCGCGACCGTGTCGCGCGCGCCTCCTGATCAATGGCGTCCCCGCTGCGGTCCGACCCCGCCGCGCGGCCCGCAAAACGCGCCAGCGCCCAGGCCGCCCCGCGCGTGTCCGCCAGCCCCATCAGCACGCTCAGGCCCAGATCGGTGCAATCGTCCTCGACGACCTGCATCAGCTCCGCCTCTCCGCCAAAGAGATGCGCACACCCCGTCAGGTCCACCACCAGCGCGTCCGTTTCTTCGGGCGCGACCCAGGGGGAAAACTTGCCCGCCCAGCGCTGCAACGCTTCCAGAAACCGCGTCTCGGCGGGCACGCTGCGCGCATATGTCAGCAGCCCCGGACACATCGCATGCGCGTCGCGCACCGGCTGGCCGACCTGCAAACCGGCATTTTGCGCAACACCGCTGAGGGATGTGATAACCTGCATGTTCTGCCGGTCCTCGACCACCGCCACCGGCTGATCCGCCAACAACGGCTGACGCCGGATCAGGCGCTCGGCCCCCAGCCTGGGAAACCAGATGGACAGGATACGACGGTCGGGCATAAATGTTCGCACTTTGTTCTCATCGCGAACCTAGGGCGAGTCGCCGCCCAAGTCGAGTCGGAGCAAAGGGAAATCAGGCGCCGTAGCGCGCCATGAACGTCTCCACCGCGCCATCGACCACCCGGTCGATATCGGCGTCGCTCACCGTCCGGATCACCCCGAACATCAGGCGCGGCCAGATGTCGGCCTTGCACAGTTCGCCGAACTGGTCCGTGGCCAGCGTGATGTCGTCAATGGCCAACTCGCCCCGGGCGATAGCCCCTTGAAAATAGGCGCCCATTTCCGTTCGCATCCGCTGCGGTCCGGACTGGTAGAACGCCCGCCCGATCTCGGGAAACCGGTCCGATTCCGCCACGCAGATGCGAAAGATCTGCTGCCCGAACTGCGACGTCAGGAACCGCACAAAGTGCCGCCCCGCCTGGGCCAGCACCTGCCGCGGCGGGCCGGTCATGTCGATGATATCCAGCGCCGCCTGGCTCTGCCGGTCGCATTCCTGCGTCGCCACCTCGACAAACAGCAACCGCTTGTCGGGAAAGTAACTGTAAAGCGTCGCCTTGCTCACACCGGCCGCCTTGGCGATGTCGTCCACGCTCGCCCCTTCGAACCCGTCGGCCATGAAAACGGACCGGGCGCCTTCCAGCACCTGGTCGAATTTCCGGCCCTTGCGGACGATGGGGGCGGCGTCGTTCATACGGGCTCCGTCTGCCAGAGCCACAACATAAACCGAACCGTTCAGTTAAGACAGGAAAATCGCGCCTGACCCCGCGTACACGCCACCGCATGGACGCACGCCATTGCATGGGCTACACCAGCCCCATGCTGCCGATCCTCCTCAAAACGCTGCCCTTTTTCGCGCTGATCGGACTGGGCTACGCTGCCGGGCGCAGTCGCTCCTTCTCCGAAGACGCGACAGCTGCGGTGACCAAATTCGTGTTCTACTTCGCCCTGCCCGCGATGCTCTTCGGCTTTGCCGCCACGCTCGATATCGCACAGATTTGGGACGGCCCGCTGGCCGCGGCCTACCTGACCGGCACCGTGGCCGTGTACCTGCTGGCCACCGCCGTCGGCTGGCTCCGCCGCCTCGACACCGCCACCTGCGCCGTCGAGGCGCAGTGCAGCGTGATCGGCAATGTGGGCTTTCTCGGCCTGCCGATGCTGGCGCTGCTGCTGGGGCAGGCGGCCATCGCACCCATGATCCTGATCCTGTCCATCGACCTGATCGTGTTCTCCAGCCTCATCGTGATCCTGATCACCGGCAGCCGCGAGGGCGCGCTGTCTCTGTCGATCCTGCGCACCATCGGCACGGGCCTGATCAAAAACCCGATGATCGTCGCCATCTCCGCCGGGCTGCTCTGGTCGGCCACCGGCTGGCCCATCCCCGCGCCCGCCAACGACTTTCTCCAGATCCTCGGCGGTGCCGCCACCCCCGGCGCGCTCTTTGCCATCGGCGCGTCACTGGCCACCAAAAGCGCCGTGCGCATCGAAATCGCCGGCTGGCTCAGCTTTGCCAAACTGATCCTGCACCCCGCCGCCGTCGCTCTAACCGCGCTCTACCTCTTCCCGGTCGACCCCTTCGCCTTTGCCGTGCTGATCGCCTGCGCCGCCATGCCCGTGGCGGGCAATGTCTACATGCTTGCCCAGCACTACGGTGTCGCCCCGCAACGCGTCTCCGCCGCCATCCTGCTGTCGACCCTGTTCAGCGTCGTGACCCTCACCGCGCTGATCGGCTGGGTCAGTCCCTAGTCTTCTTCTGACGAAAAATACCACCGCCGGAGGCTCCCACCGCTTGCCCCAAACGCACACGCCCGCTAGCGATGAACCAACCAGGAGGACAGCCATGCAAACCCAATCCGAAAACGCCTGCTTCGGCGGCACCCAAGGCGTCTACACCCATGCCTCCACGGCCTGCGGATGCGACATGACCTTTGGCCTCTTCCTGCCTGCCGAGGCGCAGGACGGCCCGGTTCCCCTGCTCTGGTATCTGTCCGGCCTCACCTGCACCCACGAAAACGCCATGACCAAGGCGGGCGCGCAGGCCTGGGCCGCCGAACATGGTATCGCACTCTGCTTTCCCGACACCTCGCCCCGTGGCGACGATGTGGCCGATGACGACGCCTATGATCTTGGCAAGGGCGCCGGCTTCTACGTGAACGCGACCGAAGCACCATGGGCCCCGCATTACCGCATGTGGGACTACGTGACCAAAGAACTGCCGACCCTGCTGGAACGGAACTTTTCCATCGACCCGGAACGGCAGGGCATCACCGGCCACTCCATGGGCGGGCACGGCGCGCTGACCATGGCGATGGCGCATCCCGACCGCTACCGCTCCGTGTCGGCCTTTGCCCCCATCGCCAACCCAACCGCCAGCGACTGGGGCCGCAAACAGCTCACCGCCTATCTCGGCACGGACGAAGGGCTCTGGTCGCCCCACGACGCCACATTATGCATGCGCGCCAAGGGCTTCGACGGTCCGATCCTCATCGACCAGGGGGCCAGCGACCAGTTCCTCGACCTGCTCAAACCCGAAGCACTGGCCGAAGCGGCGGCAGCAAAGCGCCAGCAGCTGATCTTCCGCATGCAGCCGAGCTATGACCACAGCTACTACTTCGTCAGCACCTTCATGGAGGATCACGTCGCCTTCCACGCCGAGGCGCTTTACGCGTGACGACCCTCTACATCGACGCGGACGCCTGCCCGGTCAAGGCCGAGGCGGAGCGCGTCGCCACCCGCCACAAAATCCCGATGAAGGTCGTGTCAAATGGCGGCCTGCGCCCCTCGCAAAACCCGCTGGTCGAGACGGTGATCGTACCCGAAGGCCCCGACATCGCCGACATGTGGATCGCCGACCGCGCCACCACGGGCGACGTCGTCGTCACCGGTGATATCCCGCTGGCCGCCAAATGCGTGGAGGCGGGCGCACGCGTGCTCAAGCATAACGGCGAGGCGCTGACCGAGGCCAATATCGGCAACGTGCTGGCCACCCGCGACCTGATGACCGACCTGCGCGCCGCCGATCCGTTCCGCCAGGGCGGTGGCAAAGGGTTTACCAAGGCCGACAGATCGCGTTTTCTGGAGGCACTGGAACGGGAACTGAGGGCGGCCAAACGATGACGATCAAGGCAGTGGTGTTCGACATCGGTAACGTGCTGATCGAGTGGCAGCCGGAACGCTTCTACGACGCCGTCATCGGCGAGGCCCGGCGGCGCGAGATGTTCGCCACCGTCGATCTGCACGCCATGAACGAACTGGTGGACCTCGGCCACCCTTTCACCGAAACGATCTACGAAACCGCCGACAATTACCCCGACTGGCGCGACGAGATCCGCATGTGGCACGACCGCTGGATCGAACTTGCCTCGCCCGCGATCGACCATTCCGTGCGCTTGATGCGCGCCCTGCAGGCCAGGGGAATGCCGGTGTTTTCGCTGACCAATTTCGGCGTGGGCAGCTATGATTTCGCCGCCACCCATTACGAGTTTCTCCGCCAGTTCGACCGCGACTTCATCTCCGGCCACATGGCCGTCACCAAACCCAGCGCCCGCATCTACGAGATGCTGGAACAGGCCAGCGGCCTGAGCGGTGACGCCCTGATCTTTGCCGATGACCGCGACGACAACATCGCCGCCGCGGATGCGCGTGGCTGGCGCACGCACCTCTTTGAAGGGCCGCAAGGCTGGGCCGACAGGCTGGTGGCCGAGGGCCTGCTGACCCGGTCCGAGGCCGCATGAGCGTCCCCGTCATCCCCTTCGCCGAAGGTGAGGCGGTGCTGGACTGGATCGGCCTCACAGACGCGCTCGCCGCGGGCCACGCCCTGCCCCGGGCCGAGATCGGCGACACCTTCCTTTACCGCGACCCCGACACGCTGCTCAGCCGCGCGGCATGGATCAACGGGCTGGGCATGGCGGTCAAAACCGCCACCGTCTTTCCGGGCAATCCCGCCGCCGGCAGGCCCATGATCAACGGCGGCGTGAACCTCTACAACGACGCCGACGGCACCCTCGCCGCCATCATCGACTTTCACCTGGTCACCAAGTGGAAGACCTCAGGCGACAGCCTCTTGGCTGCCCGCCGCCTCGCCCGCCCCGACAGCCGCAACATCCTGATCGTCGGCGCGGGCACCGTGGGGGCCAGCCTGCGCGCCGCCTACGCCGCCGCCTTCCCGCAGGCCCGTTTCACCGTCTGGAACCGCACCCCGGCCAAGGCCGACGCCTTTGCCAAGGCGCACGACACAGACGTCGCCCCCGACCTCGAAACCGCCGTGCGCAGCGCCGACATCATCACCTCCGCCACCATGTCGACCGACCCGCTGATCCGGGGCGACTGGCTGCAACCGGGCCAGCACCTCGACCTGATCGGCGCCTACCGCCCCGACATGCGCGAGGCCGACGACACCGCCCTGCAACGCGCCCGCGTCTTCGTCGACAGCTACGACACCACCGTCGGCCATATCGGCGAGATCAGGATCCCGTTGGAGGCGGGCGCGATCACCCGCGACCACCTCATCGCCGATTATTACGACCTCGACGCCTTTGCCCGCCAACCGGGCGACATCACCCTGTTCAAGAACGGCGGCGGCGCGCATCTGGACCTGATGACCTGCCGTTACATCCTCGACCGGTGGCAGGCGCAGTGATCTGGGCCCTCGTCATCCTCGCGGGCCTGATCGCCGTGCCCCTCACCGTCGAGGCAATGCGCAGCCCGATGACCGAGGATCGTCAGGACAAGGCCCCCGGCCAGATCGCGCTGCTGTCCCAGGGACGCACGCATTACCAATGGCTTGGCCCCGAACGCGGGCCCGTTGCGGTCTGCATCCACGGGCTGACCACGCCGTCCTTTGTCTGGCGCGGCCTTGCGCGCGGGCTGGCCCTGATGGGGTTCCGCGTGCTGGTCTACGACCATTACGGGCGCGGCTATTCCGACACGGCGTCGGGCCGTCAGGACGCCGCATTCTTCCTCACCCAGTATACCGACCTGCTGATGCACGAGGACGTCACCGAACCCGTGACGCTGTTGGGCTATTCCATGGGCGGCGCCATCGCCGCGCACGTCGCCGCGAACCAGCCCGACCGGGTTAAGCAGCTGATCCTGCTCGCGCCCGCAGGCATGCAGGCGCTGACGAACAGGCAACTCAAGCTCACCCGCGACCTGCCGCTGATCGGCGACTGGCTGTTCCTCGCCACCTACCCCTTCATCCTCCGCAAGAGCATCAAGGCAGAGGCGGGCACCCCCGGCTCGGTCGAGAATATCACCGCGCTGCAACAGGCCGAAACGGACCGGCGCGGCTACTTCCCCGCCGTCCTGTCCAGCCTGCGCGGCGTCCTGCGTGACCCCCTGCCCGAGCAGCACGCCGCCATCGCGGCGGCCAATACACCGGTGCTGGCCATCTGGGGCGCCGACGACGACGTGATCGCACTGGCGGGCAAGGATGTGCTGGCGGGATGGAACCCGGACGCCCTGCACACCGTGATCGACGGCGCGGGCCACGGCCTCACCTACACGCACACCGATCAAGTGCTGGAGGCCATCCGCGCCTCCCGCAGCTAGGCCGCGACCGGCCGCCCCAACGGCTTTTCCCGGATCGGCAGGTGCACGATCGCGCTGAACGCCCCCACGGCGACACCGATCCACCACACCTGCGTGTAAGAGCCGTACAGGTCATACATCCGCCCGCCCAGCCATACACCCAGGAACGACCCCAGCTGGTGGCTGAAGAACACGATGCCATAAAGCGTGCCCATGTACCGCAAGCCATAGATATGCGCGACAAGGCCAGAGGTCAGCGGCACCGTGGCGAGCCAGAGTGAGCCCATCGCGACGGAAAAGATGATCACCGTCTCGGGCGTCATCGGGAACAGGATGAACAGCGCCGCCACCAGTGTCCGCGCCGTGTAAATGCCCGCCAGCAGGTACTTTTTCGAATACCGCTTGCCCGCCCAGCCCGCCGCCAGCGTGCCCGCAATGTTGGCCAGCCCGATCAGCGAGATCGCCCACGCCCCCAACGCCGAGGTCGTCGTGATGCCGAGGTTGTGCAACATGCTGCCGGGGACAATCGGCCCGCACACTTCGGTCACAAAGGCCGGAAAATGCGCCGTGATGAACGCCAGCTGATACCCGCAGGAAAAGAACCCCAGAAAGATCAGCGTATAGGACGGGTCCTTGAACGCCTTCACCAGTATCTGGCCCATGCTCTCTTCCAGCTCCGCCCTGGACGCCAAGGCAGGCGCGCGCATCAGCGGCAACGTCAGGATCAGCCCAAGGATCACCACGGCAAAGATCAAAAACACGCTCTGCCAGCTCATCAGCGTCAGCATCCATTCCGCCACCGGCGCACCAAAGACCTGCCCGGCAGAGCCCGCCGCCGTCGCAATGGCAAGGCTCATCGACCGGTTCTCGTCCGACGACGCGCGCCCCACCACGGCCAGGATCACGCCAAAGCCCGTGCCCGCCACGCCAAAGCCGACGAGCCAGGCATATAGCTGATGTTCCAGCGGCGTGACGGAATAGGCCGACAGCACCATGCCCGCCGCGTAGACAATCGCGCCCATCAAGATCGCCTTGCGATCCCCGATCTTTTCGGCAATCGCGCCAAAGATCGGCTGCCCGATCCCCCAGGCGAGGTTCTGGATCGCAATGGCCAGCGAAAACTCCGTACGCAGCCAGTCGAACTCTTCGGCAATGGGGATCTGGAACACGCCAAACGACGCGCGCACCGCGAAACTGATCATGATGATGAACGACCCCACGATCAGGACGGGGGTCATGATGGATGCGCGTGCCTGCATGCGAGGTCTCCGTTCTGCCCGGCGACACTACGCACTGCGCCGCACCGGTCAAATCAGGAATTCTGCACCGCGCACAACAAATACTGAACCGTCACTTTGCATATCCGACCATGCGCGCTAGGACGGTCGCGCCCATGACCGATTTGATGACCGAATATCAGACGCTTGTCACCGCCGGGACGCTTCAGGCCGACCCCGCGCAGGTGGCTGCCTTGCCCGAGTTGGAACGCATCCGTTCGGCGCTCGCCGCCCCGATCAAGCGCGGGCTCTTTCGCAAGGCCCCCGACGCGCCCAAGGGTCTCTATCTCTGGGGCGGTGTCGGGCGCGGGAAATCCATGCTCATGGATTTCTTTGTCAGCCATGTGGAGGCGCCCGCCCGCCGCGTGCACTTTCACGCCTTCATGCAGGAAATCCACGCCGCCATGCACACCGCCCGGCAACGCGGTGTCGACGACGCCATCGCGCCCGTGGCTGCGGATGTGGCCGCGTCGGTCCGGCTGCTGGCCTTTGACGAAATGCAGATCACCGACATCACCGATGCCATGATCGTCGGCAGGCTGTTCGAGGCGCTCTTTGCCGCCGGTGTCGTGGTCGTCACCACGTCGAACCGGGTGCCCGATGACCTCTACAAGGACGGGCTGAACCGGCAGCTTTTTGTGCCGTTCATCGACCTGCTCAAGGACCGGATGGTGGTGCACGAACTCGCCTCGCCCACCGATTACCGGCAGGACCGGCTGGCCGGATCACCCACCTATTTCACCCCGCACAACGCCGAGGCGCGGCAGCAGATGAACGGTATCTGGTCCGATCTGGCAGGCGGCACCGACACCCCGCTCGACCTTTCGGTCAACAGCCGCACGGTCACCATTCCCCGGTTCCGCAACGGCGTCGGACGCGCCAGCTTCTTTGACCTGTGCGCCCAACCCTTGGGCCCTGCCGACTACCTCGCCATCGCGGAGGCGTGCAAAGTGCTGATGATCGACGACATCCCGGCGCTCAGCCGCAGCAACTTCAACGAGGCGAAACGCTTTGTCACGCTGATCGACGCGCTCTACGAGGCGCGGGTGCGGCTGATCTGTTCGGCGGCAGCGGTGCCCGAAATGCTCTACCTCGAAGGTGAAGGCACGTTCGAGTTCGAACGCACCGCCTCGCGCCTGCGCGAAATGCAAAGTGAGGGGTGGGCCAGCTAGCCCTGCGCGGCACGCACCATCGCCTGCAAGAGGCTGCCGGTGTCCATCCGGCCCGTGGGCAGCACCAGCGCAAAGGGCGGCGTGAACTCGCCCCGTGCGGCGGCCGTGTTCAGCAGCGCATCGATATAGGCGTCGGATTTCTGGTTCGACAGGGACGCCACCAGCAGCGCATGCAGCCTGTCACCATTCCGCACCCGGTAACCGAAATCACCCAGCACACCGCGCGCCAGCGCGGGCAGATCATCCGGGCCACTCCCGGCATTCAGCGCCAGCTGGTGCAGCACATCGCTCGCCTCGCGCGACCGGACCGCCTCGCGCAGTTCCAGCAGCGACGCATCCGCCCGGCTGACCACCTGTTCGACCGCAGGCGCGGGCGCAGGTGGCGGGATAAATTCGACCGTCTCGACCGGTGGTTCGGGCAGTGGGGCGATGGGGGCTGGTGCCGGTGCAACCTCTGCCGTCACCGGCGGCGCGGCCTCTGGCCGTGGCTGCATCGCAACCAGTGCGATGGTGACCAGCAAAAAGGTCATCACCACCATCAAAACTGTAATCTTCGCCGAGGATCGACGACCGCTCCGGCCCTTGTCAGAGCCCGGAACAGAACCACCCCCAGGCGCCTCTCCGTCGCGCCATACCATACCAATTTCCCCCAGAAACTGCCGACTGAATGGACTGTCGGCAGGTGTAATGCGCTAAATGTAGCCCAGACTGTCACGTCTGGTCAACATACAGCGGTGTTACACGTCAACTGTGGTTCTGCAGTATGCGGCCCGCAAGATAAAGTGATCCACATATCAGCACCCTAGCGTGGGGCACCCCGCTCAGGATGGTCTCCAGCGCTGCGTCCACATCCCCTGCCGCATGGGCGGAAAGCCGCGCATCGCGGGCAGCCGCCACCGTGTCTTCGGCGCTCAGCGTGTTCTTTTCGCCCGGAATCGGCACCCCGTGCAGCACCTCCACCACCCCCGCCAGCGGGGCCAGATAGCCGCGCACATCCTTGGTGTTGAGCATCCCGCAAATCATGAATGTGGGCCGCGTGGGCATGGACCGCAGCACATCAGCCAGCGCCTGTCCCGCCGCCGGGTTGTGCCCCCCGTCCAGCCACAGCTCCGCGCCGCTGGCCGCCGCACGATCCACCAGCGGCCCGGATGTCAGCCGTTGCATCCGTGCGGGCCATTGCGCCTGCGTCACAGCCGCCTCACAGGCCGCCGCATCACAGCCCAGATGGCGCAACACAGCCAGCGCCGCGCCTGCATTGCGGATCTGATGATCGCCCGGCAGCACCGGGCGCGGCAGGTCGAGCAATCCGGCGTCGTCCTGATACACCATTCCGTCCCGCTCCGGCCCGGCATGCCAATGCTGCCCATAGGCCAGCAGCGGTGCCCCCAGCGCGCCCGCCCGCGCCTCGATCACCTCGAGGCCGACGTCCTCTTGCGGGCCGACAACACACGGGACCAACCGCTTGATGATCCCCGCCTTTTCCCCGGCAATCGCGGCCAGCGTGTCGCCCAGAAACGCCTCGTGATCCATCGACACCGGCGTGATCACCGTCAGCGCGGGCCGGTCGATCACGTTCGTCGCATCCAGCCGCCCGCCCAGCCCCACCTCAAGCAAGGTGTAGTCCGCCGGGCACCGCGCAAAGGCCAGCAGCGCGGCACAGGTCGTGATCTCGAAATAGGTGATGTCGTCGCCGCCATTCGCGGCATAGCATTCGTCCAGCAGCGCGGTCAGTGCCTCCTCCGAAATCAGGTCGCCCGCCAGCCGGATGCGCTCGTGAAACCGCGCCAGATGCGGCGAAGTGTAGGCATGCACCCGGTGCCCTGCCGCCTCGAGGCCCGCGCGGATCATCGCCTGCGTGGACCCCTTGCCGTTGGTCCCGGCGATATGGATCACCGGCGGCAGATCGTTCTGCGGATTGCCCAGCCGGTCCAGCAGCCGCCAGACCCGATCCAGCGTCAGGTCGATCACTTTGGGGTGCAGCGCCATCATCCGGTCAAGAATGGCGTCCGAACCGGCCTTGCTCATGCGGGCGGGCTGCTTTGCTGATCGGGTTCGGGGCTGGCCTCTTCGACAGGCTCCGCCTCGGGTTCAGGCTCCGGCGCAGGCAGGTCGCCCTTGACCGCCGGGGGCAGGCCCAACAGCATCCGCGTGATCGTGATCAGCTCGTCCCGCATCTGCGTGCGCGGCGTCACCCGGTCCAGCATCCCGTGATCCAGCAGGTATTCGGCGCGCTGGAACCCCTCGGGCAGCTTTTCGCGGATCGTCTGTTCGATCACCCGTGGCCCGGCAAAGCAGATCAGCGCGTTCGGCTCGGCGATATGCACATCGCCCAGCATCGCATAGCTCGCCGTCACACCGCCCGTCGTGGGGTGCGTCAGCACAACGATATAGGGCAGGCCCGCCTCCTTGAGCATCTGCACGGCAACAGTCGTGCGCGGCATCTGCATCAGGCTCAGGATACCTTCCTGCATGCGCGCGCCACCGGCGGCGGAAAACAGGATCAGCGGCCGCTTGAGCCGCACCGCCTCTTCGGCGGCAGCGATGATCGCATTGCCCACATACATGCCCATCGACCCACCCATAAAGGAAAAGTCCTGACCGGCGGCCACGATGGGCGTGCGCCCCATCTCGCCCGCGGCGACCAGCATCGCCTCTTCCTCGCCGGTGCCCTTCTGGGCGGTCTTCATGCGGTCGGGATAGCGTTTCTGGTCGCGGAATTGCAGCGGATCGGCGACGGGGGCGGGCACCTCGACCTCGGTGAAAATGCCACCGTCAAACAGGCTGGCGAACCGGTCGCGGGGCGTTATGCCCATATGGTGGCCGCAATTGGTGCAGACGTTCAGATTGTCCGACAGCTCGCGGTGAAACAGCATGGTGCCGCATTCGTCACACTTGGTCCACAGATTGTCCGGGGTCTCGCGCCGCGAAAAGATCGAGTTGATCCGGGGCCGGACGTAGTTGGTGATCCAGTTCATGTGTTCATCCGCTTAACGTGCCCCGCCCAGATAATCGGCACGCCGGTGAAATGCAATCAGCGCCGCAGGGCGAGCCGCGCGGCCAGCCACGCCACGATCATCCAGCCGAGGTCCACCGGCATCAGGGCCGCCATCTGCGCCTCGTCACCCATGCCAAAGGGCATCACAAACAGCGCAAGGCCCGACATCTCGCCCCGCGGGCTGGCCAGCAGGATTGCCTGCACGTTGTTGAAAAAGTGCACCGCAATCGCCGGGCCCAGCGTGCCCGACCGCGCCGTCAGGTCGGCGGTGATCAGGCCAAAGACGCCCGCCAGCAGCGCGATGGTAAACGCGTTGGACCCCGCACTTTCCGGCACGTAATGCAGCGCGCCGAACAGGGCCGAAGGGATGAACATCCAGACAAAGGGCGACGAAAACCGCGCCGCGATCTGCTGCTGGAGGTAGCCGCGAAACAGCACCTCTTCGGCGCTGACCTGCACCAGCACCGCCACCAGCCCAAAGGGCAACAGCAGCAGCCACGGCCCCAGCGCCATGTTGCGCTCCAGCGGGCCGCCGACATTGTAGGGCGGCAGCACCACCAGCGCGGCAATCACGAGGATCAGCAGGAACGACACCGCCCCGAACTGCCGCACAGCCAGACCGGGCGCACCGATCAGCGTCATCGGCCTGCGGCTGTGCAGCACCACGCAGACCATCGCCGCCGCAACCCCCAGCAGCCCCAGCTGCAACAGGAAAAAGATCACTGCCCCCGGCGTCGCACCCATCGGCCCGTCCGACTGGATTTCGCTGGCGAATTCCGGGCCCAGCAGGTTCAGCACCGTGCCAAAGACCATCTGGCTGAGCGTCAGAAAGAACGCCGCGACCAGCACGATGCCAAAGGGAATGCGCCACACCTGCGCCTTGGCCCGTGCCGGCTCCACATAGGCGTCATGCGCCGCGTAGTTCAGCCGCCAGATGCTCATTCGTCGATGGGCTCGGGCTGCTGTTCGGATTCGTCGTTGGGGATCTCCACATTGGCCTGCCGCAGCAGTTCGGCCACACCGTTCAGGTGGCCCGACACCGTCTGAAGCATGCTCATCAGGACGGTGGTGTCATTCTCCAGCACCGACTTGAATTCAGGGGCCCCGATCCGCAGAAACGTCACCGCGGAAACCGCGGTCAGGTGCAGGTTGCGCGGATCATCCATGATGATCGCCAGATCACCGATCAGGCGCCCAGGCTCCACCGTGGTGACCACCCGTTCGGTGCCGTCCGCCGCGTCAAAGGACAGCTCCGCCGTGCCCGACACGCACAGATAGGCCGCGTCCGCCTTGTCCCCCATGGAAAAGACGCGCTGCCCCGGCTCGGCCCGGTACCATTGCGCGGCAAAGGCCAGCAGCCGCTGGTTGCGCATGTTCAACCCGCCGAACAGCTCGGTGCGCGAGATAGCGCGCAGCTTGCGGTTCAGGTCGTCCGCCTCTTCGTCGTCCTCGTGGATCTGCACCCCGTCGATGCGCCCGTCGTCGATCTCGACAAACAGGTCGTAGGCGTCCGGGTCGTTAAAGCTTTCCTCGAGGAAAATCAGCGTACTGTCGGGCAGCAGGTCATGCAGCGCGCCGCGCGTGCGTTCGCGCAGATCGCCGTCATGGCTGGCCAGCGCGCGGTCCAGGACCATGATGTCGGGCCGCTTGATCCCCGCGCGCGAGAACGCCGCGCGTTCGTGGAACACCGTGGGCAGGTTGCTGCCCCCGATGCCCGTCGGCAGGTCAAAGATCGTCTCGGCCACCAGTCGCCGCAGGTCCTTGCGCTTCATCAGGTCGGCGACCAGATCCTCGATCACTTCGGCCTTGGCCCCCGCCACCATCGACACCCGGCCATAGAGCGCGTTTTCCAGAATGGTCAGGCGCGGCAGGTAGTTCTCGGGCGTGATCGGGACGAACATGTCCTCCACCTGCGCACGGATGGCGACGCCGTTGGTCTGCCGGATCTTGACGATCTCGGCCTTGAAGCTGTCGGGAAAGGCCGGGCCGATCTGTTCGGCGGTAAAGGCAAAGGGCACGGTCAGCAGCAGCGCAAACTCCTCGTCCGACAGGGCCACGTCACCCTTTTCCCGCCGCCGCGCCGCGATGTCGACCAGCTGTTCGTACAGCTCTTCGTCGATGTTCAGAGCGGTGAACAGCGGGTGGCTGGTGCCGTCGGTGCCAAAGGTCTGGTGCAGCGTCTCGATCAGGGTCTGCGAGATGGCGATGCCCTGTTCGGCGATGCCATGCTCAAAGAGCAGGCTCAGGAACCCGGCCTGCGAGGCCAGCCCCTGCTGGCTGATATCCACGCGCGGCGAGGCAAACAACAGGTTGCCCCCCAGCGGGACGGTGGGGTTAAACCCGTCGGGATCAAAGCGGTAGACAAGGTCCGCCACCTCGTTCTCGACCAGCAGTGCCTCGACCTCGGGGCGCAGGGCGACGATAGCCTGCGCCAGATCGGGGTAGCGCGCTATGTCGATGCGGCTGTTGAGCATGCGGCGGAACATGAATTCGTCGATGCCCATCGCCTGCACCAGCTCGAACCACCATTTGCGCACCTCGTCCTCGGTGCCCAGCCCCGCAAGCGCCGGATCGACCCAGTTGACGTCGACGCGGTCTGCGCTGTTGCCGGACCGGGCCGCCTCATTGCCGAACCGGTCGCGCCCGCCCTTGTGCCACGGCACCGTCTTGGGGCTGGTCATGAGCGGCATCATCAGGTTGCTGCCCAGCGTCCCGTCAAACAGGTAGGGCCGCGATTGCGCATAGCCGATGCGCGCCGCCACCACCGCCTGATGCAGCGTCGCCAGTTCGTGGCCCGCCACGGTGATATGTCCGCGCGTCGGCAGCACCTCGCGGGTCAGCAGCTCGGCCAGGGCCGTGCGCTCCGTCTGGTTCTTGACCTGAATGGCGACGCGGCTGCCCGCCGGGATATCCAGCGTGATCCCCTCCAGCACGGGCGTATTGTCGGCGTTGCGCACCGTGACATTGTCGAGCGCGATATCGCCCAGCAGATGCGGAATATCCTCGGGCTGGCCCTCGAACAGGGCCTCGTCGATCATGTCGCGCGGGGCGAACCGCTCGGTCACGATTTCCCAGCGCAGGGCCATGTCCTGGGTCTGGTTGTAGTAGGTCAGCAGCTCTTTCCACGGGCTCGACAGGTCCTTGTAGGCGGCCAGTGCCGCCACCAGCGCACCCACGGTGATGTCACCCCGAATGGCCAGATAACCGCCCACGGAATAAAAGAAAAACGGCGTCAGCTGGGTGATGAAGTTGTTGAGGAACTTCATAAAGAACTTCTGCTGGTAGATCTTGAACCGCAGCTCAAAGATATGGCTCAGCCGGTCGGTGAACTGCGCCAGCCGGTAGCGCAGCCCGCCATTGGTCCGCAGGTCGGAAATGCCTGCCGCGCTCTCCCCGATCTCGGCGGAAAAGGCGCGCACCTGCTTGATCCGGTCCTTGTTCAGCAGGTTGATGCGCCGTTGCAGGATCGGAATGATATAGGCCTGCAACGGGATCAGCGCGATGCCCGCGAGGCCAAACCACACCGATTGCAGGAACAGGAACACCACGATGATCAGCATCTGGCCCGCCTGGAACACCGGCTGAGCCACCATGTCGCCCATCAGCCCGCCCATCGGCTCGGCCTCGGAGGTCACCATGCTGACCAGCTCGCCCTGACTGGTCGAGCGGAAATAGTTACGCGGAAACCGCAACATGCGGTTGATCAGGGTGTACCGGAACCGGCGCAGCAGCCGTTCGGCGGTCACGCCCTTCATGGTGTTCAGCCGCATCTTGAGCAGCCCGTGCGCCAGCACTGCCCCCAGATAGCCAAAGCACAGCGCCAGCAGGAACTGCACCTGGCTCACCTCGGTGCCAAAAATTGGAACGATATCACTGGTCGCACCAATGGCGTCGTTGATGATCCGCTTGGGCAGTTCGAGCGTCGCATAGAGAAACGGAAAGGTGACAACCGTCAGCGCCAGCAGCATCAGCTGGTCACGTTTCGAATGCTTCCAAATGAAAGCGAACAGGCTGGAATCCATGGCGCGTCCCGCTTGGCGGCGCAGTAACCGTTTGAAAAGGGGGCCCGCGGCCCCGCACGTCGCCGTTGGGCAAACCTAGGACCGCACCGGTCGCTTTACAACCTGCAGCGGCGCTTGCAGCGCACGGGGGCAAAAGCTATTGCGGATGCCAACGTGTCTCGAAGGGGAGTGAGCCAGATGCTCAAAGGCAAGTTCGACAAATCCAGACTGCCCAGCCGTCATGTGACCGAAGGCCCCGAACGGGCGCCGCACCGGTCCTATTACTACGCCATGGGCATGACCGAAGAAGAGATCCATCAGCCCCTGATCGGTGTCGCCACCTGCTGGAACGAGGCCGCGCCCTGCAATATCGCCCTGAACCGTCAGGCGCAGGCGGTCAAGATGGGTGTGAAATCGTCCTACGGCACCCCGCGCGAGTTCACCACGATCACCGTGACAGACGGGATTGCCATGGGCCACGAGGGGATGCGCTCGTCGCTGGCCAGCCGCGAGGCGATTGCTGACACGGTCGAGCTGACGATGCGCGGGCACTGCTATGACGCGCTGGTGGGCCTTGCCGGGTGTGACAAGTCGCTGCCGGGCATGATGATGGCGATGATCCGGCTGAACGTGCCGTCGGTGTTCCTCTATGGCGGGTCGATCCTGCCGGGCCGCGTCGCCGCCGGGGCCAAGGTGCCCGCCGAATATCAGGACCGCGACCTGACCGTGCAAGACATGTTCGAAGCGGTCGGCCACCAGCAAGGCGGCACCCTGACCGAAGCCGAGCTGGACGTGCTGGAACGGGTCGCCTGCCCGTCCGCCGGGGCCTGCGGCGGCCAGTTCACCGCCAACACCATGGCATGCGTGTCCGAGGCGATCGGGCTGGCGTTGCCCAACTCGTCCGGCGCGCCTGCACCCTACCAAAGCCGCGACCAATACGCCGAAGCCTCAGGTGCTGCCGTCATGAACCTGATCGAGAAAAACATCCGCGCGCGCGACGTCTGCACCCGGCAGGCGTTCGAGAACGCGGCGCGCGTCGTCGCCTGCACCGGGGGGTCGACCAATGCGGGCCTGCACCTGCCCGCGATGGCGCACGAGGCGGGCATTGATTTCTTCCTCGAGGATGTGTGCGAGATCTTCCGCGACACGCCCTATTTCGTGGACCTGAAACCGGGCGGGCAGTACGTGGCCAAAGACCTATACGAGGTGGGCGGCATCTATGTGGTGATGAAGGAACTGCGCAAGGCCGGCCTCATCCACGAGGATTGCCTGACCGCCACCGGCTACTCCATCGGCGAAGAGCTGGACAAGATCGCGCTGGAGGCGGACGGCAGGGTCATCTACCCCATCGCCGAGCCGCTGACCAAGACCGGCGGCGTTGTCGGCCTCAAGGGCAACATCGCCCCCGAAGGCGCCATCGTGAAGGTTGCGGGCATGGAGGCGCAGCATCAGCGTTTCGTCGGCCCGGCGCGCGTGTTCGAATGCGAACAGGACGCGTTCGAGGCGGTGCAGAACCGCGCCTACAAGGAAGGCGAGGTGATCGTCATCCGCAACGAGGGCCCCGCAGGCGGCCCCGGCATGCGCGAGATGCTGGCGACCACCGCGGCCCTGTCGGGTCAGGGCATGGGCAAGAAGGTGGCGCTGATCACCGATGGCCGGTTTTCGGGCGCGACGCGCGGGTTCTGCGTCGGCCATGTGGGGCCGGAGGCCTACAAGGGCGGGCCGATTGCGCTGCTGCGCGACGGCGACGTGATCACGCTGGACGCGATCAAGGGCGAGCTGAGCGTGGACCTGACCGATGACGAACTGGCCGCGCGCAAGGCCGACTGGGCCGGACCGCGTCAGACCCTTTACGAAAGCGGTGCGCTGTGGAAATACGCGCAGCTGGTCGGCGACACCTACAAGGGGGCCGTCACCCATCCCGGCGCCAAGGCGGAACTGCATGAATACATGGACCTGTAGGGTCTGTGCCCTGCTGCTGGGCGGCCTGACCCTCGCCGCTTGCGAGGGTGGGCTGCCGGGCGCGGGACCGGACGAAGGCGTACGGAGTGCATCGCTGGGACAAGGCGCGGTGATGCTGGTCGCACCGGCGGGCTTTTGCATCGACGCACGCAGCCTGCGCGCCCGCTTTGCGCTGATGGCGCGCTGTGACACGCTGGGGGCCCGTGGCGCTGGCGACGCACCGCTGGCGCTGATCACCGCCACGACGGTGCCGACCAATGGCAACGGTCCGATCCTCGCGGACGATCTGGGCAGCAGCGCCGAGACGGTGCTGGAGCGGGCGGACCGGGACGGGCTGACGCTGGTGCAAGTGCGCGGCACGCCCCCCAGCCCCGAGCTGCGCGAAACCTACTGGCGCGCGGCGGGGCGCGTCGGCGATCAGATCATCGGCCTTGCCCTTTACGAGGCGCAGGACGGCGCGCCGCTTGGCCCACTTGCCCCGCGCCTGCTGGAACAGACCATGCAACGCACGCAGGACCAGACGGTGGCGATAATCGTGGCGCGCGCGGACAATTCTGCAACGCCGCCCGACAATAACCCGCGCCGCAGCCTATTGAGCGGTTTATTCGAGTGAAAGCTTTGGCATAGATAAGAGGCCGCAGCACAACCCACGGGCCGCAAAGAGCACATGGCAGGCAAGAGCATCAGCTTTCTCGAGAAGATCGCCCACAGGCAGGCGATGCGCCGCTGGGCGCGCGCGGCGCGCAATGCAGGCGCCACCGCCATCAGCGAGCTGCGCAACCGCCGCAACGCCGCGCGCCTGCTGCGCACCCACCTTGACCGGTTGATCCACCGGGCCGACGAACGGCTGGCCCTGCCTGCCATCGGATCAACCAGCTTTCCCAAGCCGCACAATGCCGACTGGTCCTGGCGGCCCGAGCTGTGGCGCGGCCCGCTGGGGCAGCCCGGCATGTCCTCGGTCGAGACGAAATCGATGCTGGGCGATGAGGTGACGCTGTTTCACGACTGCGACTTTTCCGAACTGACCCTGCGCCAGCTGCGCAACCAGCGCGAAGAAGACCTCGCGCCCTATGCTGTGCGGCTGGACGTGTTCAAATTCGACGGCTCGTTCCTGTCGCTGGTCGTGGACTTGCCGCATGACGCCATTCAGGGCCTCCGGAAAACGCACCTGATCGGGGTCAACACGATTGTCGAGATGGAAAAGCCGCTGGAAATCTTTGCCCGGCTCAACATCCGCCACGGCCCCAACACCGAACAGATCGTCCGCGAGCTGCCCCTGAACGAAGAGGACGTAACGGTCGAATTTGACCTCGCTTATTCCAAGCTGAACGAGCGGCGGGTGGAACGGGCCTGGCTGGACCTGATTTTCGAAGGGCCTGAGATGAACCAGGTCACCTTGCGGGACCTGACATTGTCGCGCCGCCCGCGCGCCGCGCTGTAAGGGAGGCCGGGATATGAGCACGCTGACACTGACACCGACACGAATGCGCCACGGCATTTGGGAGGGCGCGATTGCGCAGGCGGGCAGCGGCGTACCGCAGGTCTCGGTCACGCATCTGGGCACGCCGGTGCCGGATGTGCAGGTCACCGAAGCGGGCGACGGCACCTGGCGGGTGCAGGTCCCCATCCCGGCGGAGGCGATTGCCGACGGGGTCCAGGTGTTCCTGATCACGGACGCGACCGATGGCGAGAAACTGGGCCACTTTACCCTGATCGCGGGCGAGGCGTTGGGCGACGATATCCGGGTGGAGATGGAGCTGCTGCGTGCCGAGCTGGACATGCTCAAGCGCGCCTTTCGCCGCCACTGTGTCGAGACCGGCTAAAAAGTTGCCCACGGGCAATTAACCCACTACAGATAAACGATAATTTGACGTTAACGCAGCGAACGCTACTCCGCCGCGTGGCTGTGCCCAGGACAGCTGCATCCCTCGCCATAATGCCGCTCCCGCGAGGTCTTGCCGATGCCGGGGTTGAGCGTGTTGGTCGGGTCCAACGCCTTGTAGTGATCGACCAGCGCGGGCTTGGCGGCATAGAGGTGGCCCACATTGTGCTCTGCCGGGTATTCGGCCTGCCGCTGGTCCAGCAGCGCCAGCATCCGCGCCTTGAGCGCCTTGGCGTCCGCCCCCTTGCGCACGATGTAGTCCTGGTGGAACACATGGCATAGGAAGTGACCGTAATAGAGCTTGGCCATCAGATCGCGCTCAATCTCTTCGGGCAGTTCCTCCACCCAATCCTCGTCATTGCGGCGCAGCGCGATGTCCAGTGCCAGCACATCCTCGGTCGTGCCGGAATTGACCGCGTGCATCCGCACCGCGGCCCCCGCAGCGGCAAAGCGGTGCAGCATCGCCTTTTTCGTCTCGGACGCGTCGCAGCGGAACCAACCCTGGGGGCCGACGCAATCGTTCAGGATGCCTTCGGTCTGCTGTGCCGTCGCGCCGGTGACCTTGAGGATCAGGTGATGCTCGAACCGGGCGCGCCAGTCCATCATCCGCTTGGGCAGCGCACGGGGGACAAGGCGCGACAGCCCCTGCATCACCCGGTCGGTCAGGTTTTTGGGCAGGAACGGCAGCTTGTTCAGCCGCGCGTCCATCGCCCCCTTGAGCGCAAAGAACAGCGGCAGGCGGTCCGTGCCGAACCAGTGGATCATCAGCAGCGTGTCCTTGCCGTACCGTTCGGCGATGTCGAAACAGTCGGCATGCAGATACTCGCCGCTCACCGGCAGCTCCGGCAGTTCGGTCAGCAGGCGGCGGCGCAATGCGGTGAGGTTGTAGGGCGCGTTGGTGCCGATGTAGTAGACCTGCTCGCCCACCGGCGTCTCGAACGTGTCGAGGCGGACGGCGAACACCGCCAGTTTGCCCGCGCAGCCTGACGCCTCGTACAGCCCTTCGGGATCGGCGTTGTATCGGGCGGGGCTGTCGGCCCCGATATCGCGCACCTTGTCGGCATAGCCGTCCTGGCTGGCCCGGCCCGCGTCGTGGTGCACGGCGTCCGGCGCAATCTCGCCCCGGTCGAGGCGGCCCAGAATATCCTCGGGGTCATTGCCCAGATCGATGCCCAGATGGTTGACCAGTTCCAGCCGCCCATCCGCCGTGATCTGCGCATAGAGCGCCAGTTCGGTATAGGCCGGCCCCCGCTGCACGAGGCTGCCGCCGGAATTGTTGCACACGCCGCCCAGAATGGACGCCCCAATGCAGGACGAGCCAATCACCGAATGCGGCTGCCGGCCATAGGGTTTCAACAGCCTTTCCAGCTGGAACAGCGTGCCGCCCGGGTGGCTGACGATCTGCCGGCCCTCGTCGAGCAGATGCACGTTGTCCATGCGCATCGTCGACAAGATAACCACGTCGCGGTCGTACTGCCCCTTGGGCGTGGACCCTTCGGTGAGGCCGGTGTTGGCCGCCTGCATGATCATGATCTTGTCGGCGGCCACGCAGGCCTGCAGCACATGCCACATCTCGACCAGCGTGCCGGGAATGACGACGGCGATGGCCTCGCCCTCGCCCGACCGGAACCCCTTGCGGTAGCGTTCGGTCTGGCCGGGTGCGGTGAGGACATGTTTGCCCCCGACCGCGTCTTTCAGGCGTTGGATCAGCGTTGCATTGTCCATGACGTTCCCTCCCTTACGCGGCTCAGTAGGCGACCGACGGCAACCAGGTGGTCAGCGCGGGCCAGATGAATACCAGTGCCAGGCACAGCAGTTGTAGCAGGACGAACGGTACCACACCTTTGTAGATATCGGTGAGTTTCACGCCCGGCGGGCACACCCCCTTGAGGTAAAAGAGCGAGAAGCCCACCGGCGGTGTCAGGAACGAGGTCTGCAGCGTCACGGCCACAAGGATCACGAACCAGATCAGCGACGGATCATCCAGCACCCCGAACCCCGGGATGGCAAGGCCGAGGCCGGACACGACAGGGCCCATCAGCGGCAGCACGATCAGCGTGATCTCGATCCAGTCGAGAAAGAAGCCGAGCAGGAAGCAGATGAACAGGATAAAGATGATCGTGCCCGTCGCGCCAAGCCCGGTCGCGCCGATCAGGTGTTCGATGAACTCGTCCCCACCCAATTCGCGCAGCACAAAGCTGAACACCGTGGCACCCAGGAAGATCGCAAAGATGTAGGCGGTCGAGTTGAACGTCGCCTTGAGCACGTTCCACAGCTTTTGCACCGTCAGCTTGCGGTAAAGCACCGCCAGAAGGGTCGCACCGATGGCGCCCACGCCGGAGGCTTCGGTGGGCGTCGTGATGCCCATGAAGATGGAACCGAGCACAGCCAGGATCAGAACCAGCGGCGGCAGCACGGCCATGGCAACCTCGCGCACGGCGGCCCAGTCCGGGGCGACCGCCCCGTCGGGCACCGGTGCGGCCTCGCGGTTCATTTGCGCGATGACAAAGATGTAGAGCAGGTAGAGCGTACCGAGCAGCACACCGGGCAGCATCGCGGCCATGAACAGGTCGCCCACGCTCAGCGCCATCTGGTCGGCCATGATCACCAGCATGATCGAGGGCGGGATCAGGATGCCCAGCGTGCCCGAGGCGGCGATGGTGCCGGTGGCCAGAGACTTGGAGTACTTGTTATCCATCATCGTGGGCAGTGACAGAACCCCAAGCAAGACCACCGACGCGCCCACGATTCCCGTTGAAGCGGCCAGAACGATACCGATCAGGGTGACGGTGATCGCCAGCCCCCCGCGCACGGTGCCGAACAGACGCGTCATCGCATTCATCAGCCGTTCGGCCACGCCGCTTTCATCCAGCATCAGCCCCATGAAGATGAACATGGGCAGCGCCACCAGTACGGCGTTGGACATGGTGGCATAGACCCGGTTCACCACCGCGCCCATGGTCAGGTAGTCGAGCCCGGTAAAGGTCGCCTCCAGCCCCGTCCACAGCATCAGATCGTTGTCGAACGCCCAGGCGGCAAAGCCAAAGAGCATGCCGGTGCCTGCCAGCGTCCACGCCACCGGGAACCCGGTGAACAGCAGGCCGATAAAGGTCATGAACATGCCCATGACCATCATCTCTTCGGTCGTGTCGACGGTGAATTTCAGCACCCAGGCCACGCCCATCATGGCCGCGAACACGCCCGCGACCAGCAGGATGGACCGGCCCTCGCGTTCCTCGGGGCGGTTTTGCAGCAGCGCGTGACCGTCATGGATCAGCCGCGACAGCGCCGCCAGCGCCAGCATCACAAAGCTCACCGGGATCACCGCCTTGAACAGCCACAGCCAGGGTAGGCCCGTGGCGCTGGAGGACCCTTCGTTCACGCGGAAACTGCCGTAGAAGTAGTCATAACCCTGGTCGATCATCAGAAAGACGAACGGCGCGAGCAGCAGCAGGATGCCCAGCATCTCGACCACCCGTCTGGCCCGCATGCTCAGCTGCATGTGCAGCAGGTCAACCCGCACATGGCTGTCGGTGACCATGGCGTAGGACACGCCGAACATCGTCACCAGCCCGTAGAAATGCCATTGCAGCTCATCGAGCTTGGGAAAGTTCATGTTGAAGGCGTAGCGCAGGACCACCTGGCTGACGATTGCGATCATCAGGAGAAGCGTGGCCACCATGACCACGTGCCCGACGCCCTTGATAAACCGGTCGAGCATCACCGCGACGGGCTGTTTGTCCTGATCGGGGTGTTCGATGATCGCCTCGTAGGTGGCGGCGACATCACCGTCGTATTCGCGTTGCATCGTCATGGCGGGTCCTCCTCCGGGTCCCGCCGGGCATGCGCGGGACAGTCAAATCCGTGCCCGCCGGGATGGGCGGGCACAGGTGGCGCAGATCAGTTGGTGCGCGGCAGGAATGCGTTGGATTCCCACAGGTCGTACTGTGCGCGGAACTCGGTCATGTCGGCGTAGACCTCGGCAAAGTAGGGGTCAGCCGCGCTTTCCTCGGCGGCGACCACGTCCCAGGTCTCGCGGAACACATCCAGCATCTCAGGCGACCACTTGCGGATCTCGACGCCGTTTTCCTCGATGTTTTTTTGCAACGCTGCGAACTGCATCGCCTCACCTTCGGCAAAGCTGTCGGCCATGGACGCCTTGCACGCCTCGGCGAGGATGTGCTGGTGCTGTTCCGACGCGCCGTCCCAGACATCCTTGTTGATCAGCAACTCGAACACGGTCGCCTGCTGGTGCCAGCCGGGGAAGTAGTTGTATTTCACCACCTTGTGGAAGCCGAGCCGCTGATCGATGGCGGGCATCGAGAATTCGGTCGCGTCAATCGCGCCCTTTTCCAGCGCCGGGAAAATCTCACCACCCGGCAGCAACGACGTGGCCACGCCCAGTTTCTCCATCACCTTGCCGCCCAACCCGAAAAAGCGCATTTTCAGGCCCTTGAGGTCTTCGGGGCTGTTGATCTCCTTGGCGAACCAGCCAGATGTTTCGGGCGCCAGCACCGCGCAGGGCAGCACTTTGACGTTATAGCCGGCCTCGTCATACATGCGCTGATAGAGGTCCATGCCGTTCCCGTAATAGAGCCACGCCATGTATTCGCCCGCCTCCGGACCGAACGGCACGGCGGAAAACAGCGGCGCGGCCGGGATCTTGCCCGCCCAGTAGCCCGCGGTGGTGTAGCCCGAGTTGATCTTGCCCGAGGACACCGCCTCGAGGATTTCGAACGGGGCCACCAGCTTGCCGGGTTCATAGACCTTCATGCGCAGCGTCTTGCCGGACATCAGCTCCACCTCTTTGGCCACGCGGGGGATCGGTGTGCCCAGACCCGGCAGCGCGGTCGAGAACGCGACAGGCGTTTTGAGCAGCAATTTGTCGCCCGCAAGGGCGGGTGTGGCAACAAATGCGGTGGCCAGCAACAGGCTGGTGAGTGTCTTTTTCATGGTGTCCTCCAGATCATGTGACGCAGGGATGTCTGCGCCTCCTCCGAGTGGTAAATATTATTTACCTCTACATGCCGACCTGCATAGCAGCCATGCAGTGGTTGGAAATTTGATCTAGATCAAATGATGCTTAACCGCTTGTTTTACATGTTCAAACGGATGTTAGTTGACCTGCACGCCGCTTCACTGGATAATTGAATTGACCAGTTGGAGGGCGAAATGGACATCACGGGCAGTGTTTTTGACCGCATCGATTCGGCCCCGGTGGCGGACCTCGTCGTGCGCCAGATCGAGGATATGATCGTGCAGGGCATTCTGGCCGAGGGTGCGCGCCTGCCGTCCGAACGCGATCTGGCCGCGCGGCTCGATATCTCGCGGCCCAAGGTGCGCGACGCGCTCAAGGCGCTGGAGGAGATGGGCCTGCTGACGATCCGCCATGGCGAGGGCACGTTTGTCGCGCAGCTGACCGGTCAGGCGATGCAGCCCGCGCTGATCGACCTCTATGCGCGGCACGGGCGGGCGTTTCAGGATTACCTCGAATACCGCCGCGCGCAGGAAGGGTTCGCCGCAGCGTTGGCCGCGACCCGCGCCACACCCACCGACCGCACCGTGATCGCCCGGCATCTCGAGGCGCTCGAACAGGCGGAGGACGATCCGGATGCCTCGCGCGAGGCGGACGTGCTGTTTCACAGCGCTATCGTGCAGGCCAGTCACAACACGATGCTGATCCACATGATGGCGTCGATCTACGATCTGACGCGGCGCGGCGTGTTCTACAACCGCCGCTACCTGCGCACGCTCGACGGCACCGGCGCACGGCTGTTGCAGCAGCACCGCGACATTGCCGCCGCCGTGCTGGGGGGCGACCCGGAGGCGGCACGCACCGCCGCAGAGGCGCATCTGGATTTCGTCGAACTGTCGTTCCGCAAGGGACAGGAGATGCGGGAAAACGAGCTGATGGCGCAAAAGCGCGACCGCGCTAGCCGGGCTTGAACCCCTGCAACACCGCGCGCGTCGCCGCCACCAGCGGGTCGTGCGTGTCCTTGAGGATCTGCACCCGGTCGAACCGGTCCGGGTCGGCCTGAACCGCTGCGCGCAGTGCGTTGCCAAAGGCCATGCGCAGCTCCGTCCCGATGTTGAACTTGCACACCTTCGAGTGCTTCGACAGCAGCTGCCGTTGCGCCAGCGGCACGCCCGACCCGCCATGGATCACCAGCGGCACGTCCGTGACGGCCTCGATTGCGCGGATGCGGTCGATGTCCAGCCCGTCGCCCGCGTCCTGTTGCAGGTGCACGTTGCCCACCGAAATCGCCATGGCGTCCACGCCCGTCTGCGCCGCGAACTGCGCGGCCTCGTCGGGGTCGGTGCCCGCAGACTGCTCGCCCCCCGAATAGCCGACAAAGCCGATCTCACCCTCACAGGACACCCCCGCCGCATGCGCCATCTCGGCAATCGCGGCGGTTTCAGCGATGTTCTCGGCCAGCGGCTTGCGCGAGCCGTCGAACATGACGGACGAAAATCCGCTGTCGATGGCAATCCGGCATTCCTCGGCCTCGTACCCATGGTCCAGATGCGCGACGACCGGCACCGACGCGGCTTCGGCCAGATGCGTGAACATCTTGCCCAGAACCGGCAGCGGCGTGTGTTCGCGGCAGGACGGCCCGGCCTGCAGGATGACCGGCACGCCCTCGGCCTCGGCGGCGGCCACATAGGCGCGCATGTCCTCCCAGCCCAGCGTCACCAGCCCCGCCACGGCATAGCCGCCCGTCAGCGCGGGTTGCAGCGCTTGTTCCAGCGTCACGAGGGTCATTTGAACTTGGCCACCATGTCCATGATGCCCGGGATCGTGTGCAGCTGATCCGCGTGGGAGGGTTGGAAATACTGCTTGAGCGAGCGCTGCGACAGCCCGCCCAGAATGGTGAAGTAATACATCTCGTAGCCCGGCAGCACCGCGCAGGGGTGGTACCCCTTGTCGATCAGCATCGTTGAGCCATCGACGATGTGATAAGCGTCACCCGCTTTGCCCTCCTCACGCTGGAGCATTTGCAGGCCGGTGCCGTGGTTCGGTTTGAAGCGGAAATTATACGTCTCGTCGTGGCGCGATTCCTCCGGCAAACGATCCGTGTCGTGCTTGTGGCTGGGAAATCCCGACCAGCCGCCCGCACCTACGGTGAACAGCTCCGACACCAGCAGGCGACCCACCTTGTCGTGCTGGTTGGCCCCCAGGATATGCTTGATCTTCCGGTGCGTCTTGGTGTCGTCGGACCCGTATTGCACCCGGTCAATCCCGTCCTCGCGCACATCGAACGGCTCCAGCACCTGATCGTATTTGGCCCCTGCCACGAACACCTCTGCCGTGTCCGACACGCATGTCATCCGGGTGCGCGCCCCCACGGGCACATAGACGCCTTCGGGCTCCCCGTCCCAGACATCGACACCGCGATTGCCGAGACTGGCAAAGGCCGCGCCCTCCACGTCCACATCCACCGTCCCCGTCGCAGGCACGATGCAGGTCTCGTATCCCGGCACGGCGTAGTCGAACACCTCCCCCTTCGTCAGCTTGACGATGTTGAAGTAGTTCAGCGGCACCAGATCGTGATCCACGTCCACGATGGGCTGATTGCCGTTGTCGAAAGGTGCGATATGCATGGTCTCTCCCTCAGGTGTCCGTCGGGCCGGGATGGTCGGCCAGAAATGCGTCAAGCTGTGCAGTGTCCGGCATCGCGGGGGCGCAGCCCGGTTGCGACACCACGATGGAGGCCGAGGCCGACCCGCGCAGCACCGCGTCGTGCAGGGAATGCCCCGCCGCCACAGACGCCAGCAGGCCGGAGATAAAGCTGTCGCCCGCCCCGTTGGGTTTCACCGCGTCCACCGGGTAGATCCCGGTGCGGAACTCCTGCCCGTCGGCAAAGGTCACGGCCCCCTTTTCGCCCATCTTGTAGATCACGATGCGCCCCGGTTGCTGCGCCAGTTCCCGCGCCTTGGCCAACCCCTTGTCGATCCCGCCGGCCATGAAACCGAACTCTTCGTCATTGCCGACGATCATATCACTGGCGGCGCCCGCGCGCGACAGCACGTCCGCCGCGACCTCAGGCGAGGGCCAGGAATAGGGGCGGTAATCGATGTCGAAGATGATCGGCAGACCGGCGGCCTTGGCATTGTCGAACGCCCGAAACGTGGAGCCGCGCGACGGCTCGGCGGCGAACACGGTGCCTGCCGTCGCCAGCGCGGTGAACCGGCCATAGTCGACCGCATCCACATCCGCGTCCGTCACCTGAAAATCCGCCGCCCCGTTGCGGTAGATGACGTTCTGGAAATCCTCGATGCACGACTCGTAGATGGCCAGCGAGTTGCGGTATTCCCCGCCCACGCTGCGCACATACGTCGTCTCGACCCCGTAATGGCGCAGCTTGTTCAGGCAGAACCGGCCCACCGCATCGTCCGACACCGACGTGACCAGCGCGGCTTGTGAGCCCAGCTTGACCAGCCCCGCACAGGTGTTCGCCGACGACCCGCCCAGATCGGAATGGAACGTGTCCGCATGTTCGGATTTGGTGCCCACGGGGGCGGCGAACATGTCCATGCCCGCCCGGCCAAAAACGACAAAGCGATTGCCCCGGATCCCGTCCATCAATGCGCTCATGAGCCCCTCCCGACACTTCGCCCTTGTGAGAGGTGTAGCTGTGCGCTAGTCATTTTGCAACCGGTTGCAAAGCCGTATGAGGGAGGACAGCGCCATGACCCAGCTCGGGATCGGCATCGTCGGGGGCGGCTACATGGGCAAGGCCCACGCGGTCGCCATGTCGGCGGTCGGCGCAGTGTTCAACACCGCCCTGCGCCCCCGGCTCGAGATGGTGTGTGCCACGTCCGCGGCCAGCGCCGAACGCTACCGTACGGCCTACGGTTTCGCCCGTGCCACGCACGACTGGCAGGCGCTGGTGAACGACCCAAAGGTCGAGGCGGTGGTCATCGCCTCCCCCCAGGACACCCACCGCGCCATCGCCGAGGCGGCGCTTGCCTTGGGCAAGCCGGTGCTGTGCGAAAAGCCGCTGGGCGCATCGCTTGACGACGGGGCCGCGATGGTGGCCGCCGCAGCCAAGGCGGGCGTGGCCAACATGGTCGGCTTCAACTACATCCGCACGCCCGCCAGCCAGTTCGCGCGCCAGCTCATCACCGACGGCACCATCGGCGACGTCACATGGTTCCGCGCCGAACATACCGAAGATTTCCTCGCCGACCCGCAGGCCCCCGCCACATGGCGCACGCGCGGCATGGCCAACGGCACGATGGGCGATCTGGCCCCGCATATCGTGAACGCGGCACTGGCGCTGATAGGCCCCATCGACCGCGTCATGGCCGAGGTCGAGACCGCCCACCACACACGCCCCGGCGGCGACGTCACCAATGACGACCACGCGCAGATCATGTGCCGCTTTGCCAGCGGTGTGATGGGCCACATCTATGCCAGCCGCATCGCGATGGGCCGCAAGATGGGCTATGCCTATGAAATCACGGGGACAAAGGGGGCCATTCGTTTCGATCAGGAGGATCAGAACGCGCTGTGGCTCTATGTCAACGACGGTCCCGAGGCGACCCGGGGCTTTTCCAAAATCCTCACCGGCCCGGCCCATCCCGACTACGAACCGTTCTGTCAGGGGCCGGGCCACGGCACCGGCTATCAGGACCAGATCATCATCGAGGCGCGTGACTTCCTGCAGGCGATCCACACCGGCCAGCCCGTCTGGCCCACCTTTGCCGACGGGCACGCGGTGAACCGCGTGATTGCCGCCGCTCTGGCCGCGTCGGACAGCAAGAGCTGGCAGAACGTCAGCGATTTCTAAAGGAACAGGCACATGCACAAGCTCAGATGGGGCATGATCGGCGGCGGTGAAGGGAGCCAGATCGGCCCGGCCCACCGCCTTGGCGCGCTGGCCGACGGCCACTTTGCCCTGACCGCAGGGGCGCTGGATGCGGACGCGGACAAGGGGCGCGCCTACGCCCGGACCCTCGGCATCGACGCGACCCGCGCCTATGGCAATTGGCAAGAGATGCTGGCGGGCGAACAGGGCCGTGATGACCGCGTCGATCTGGTGACCGTGGCCACGCCGAACTCCACCCATTTCGAGATCACCAAAGCGTTCCTCGAGGCGGGCTTCAACGTGCTCTGCGAAAAGCCGATGACCATGACCGTCGATGAGGCTCAGGAAATAGTGCGCGTGGCCGAAACCACGGGCAAGATCTGCGCGGTGAACTACTGCTATTCCGCCTACCCGATGGTCCGCGAGATGCGCCACATGGTGGCCAGCGGCGACATCGGCAAGGTCCGCCTCGTCGTGGCCAACTTCAGCCACGGCCACCACGGTGATGCGACAGACGCCGACAACCCGCGCGTCCGCTGGCGCTATGACCCGGCGATGGCGGGCGTGTCCGGCCAGTTCGCCGATTGCGGCATCCACGCGCTGCACATGGCCAGCTTTATCGCGGGGGACGAGGTCGAAACGCTGTCTGCCGACTTTGCCTCCACCATCGCCTCCCGCACGCTCGAAGACGACGCGATGGTCAACTTCCGCATGGGCGGTGGCACCGTCGGCAGGCTCTGGACCTCATCCGTCGCCATCGGCCGCCAGCACGGCTTCGACATCCAGGTCTTTGGCGAAACCGGTGGCCTCCGCTGGGCCTCCGAACAGCCCAACCAAGTCTACTATACCCAGACAGGTGGCCGCACCCAGATCATGGAAAAGGGCGAAGGCAGCCTGTCCACCGCCGCCGCCTCCCTCAGCCGCGTCGCCATCGCCCATCCCGAAGGCTTCCCGCTCGCCGTCGCCAACATCTATGTCGATCTCGCTGCCGCCATCCGGGGCATGGCCCGCGACGCACTGCCCACCGCCCGGGACGGCCTGCGCTCCATCGCCGCCATCTACGCCGCCGTCGCCTCGGCCAATGCAGACGGCGCATGGACGGATGCACGGCCCCCGATATACCGCACCTGATCCATCTTCATCTTGCCGGATAAACTCCGGGGGTCTGGGGGCTGGCCCCCAGTCCGCCCTACGCCAAGGCGCGCAACGTGCCCCGCTCGATGACTTCGCAGTCGAACATGCGCGCCTCCGGCGTGGCCCCGGCCCCCGACAGCATCGCCTGCATCACCGCGACAGAGGCGTCCACGATCTGCGCAATCGGCTGGCGGATCGTGGTCAGGTCGATGTTATGCCAGCCCGCCATTTCCATGTCGTTCAGCCCGATGATCCCGACATCGCCCGGCACCGACAGGCCGCGTGCGCGGATCGCCGACAGCGCCCCGATGGACAGAACATCGTCACCGCAGAAATACGCCTCTGCCGGGCCCTGATCGAGCAGGCGCAGCATCTCGTCCCGGCCCGCGTCAAAGGAATAGGCGGCGGCAAAGGAATGGCTGAGCGTCACGCCGGGCCGCCCGGACAGCTTGGCGCCGAACCCCGCCAGCCGGTCCTGGGTCGAGGTCGCGCCCTCCGGTCCGCCCAGAAACCCGATGCGCCGGTAGCCGCGCGCCAGCAGCGTCTGTGCTGCCATGCGCCCGCAGGCGATGTTGTTGATGCCCACCACATGCACCGGCGGCGCACCCACCGACCGGCCAAAGGCGTGGACCACCGGCACGCCGGTGTCGCGAAACGCCTCGGCAAAGGCGGGCGGCAGGGTCGATGACGCGACCACCACACCGTCGACCGAATATTGCGTCAGCATCCGGACGGATTGCTGCGGGTCCGTTTCCTGCGACAGGTTCACCAGAAGGGGGCGCAGGCCGATATCCTGCAGCGCGCGGGTAAAGAGGTCAAAGACCTCGAGGAAGATCGGATTGCGGAAATTGTCGGACACCAGCCCGACCAGCTTGGTCCGGCCCGTGGTCAGCGACGAGGCCAGCGCGTTGGGCCGGTATCCCAGTTCGCGCGCCGCCGTCTCGACCTTGTGCCGCATCCTGTCGGACACCGACGCGCCGTCGGTAAAGGTGCGCGATACCGCGGATGTGGACACGCCCGCGCGGGCGGCGACGTCCTTCAGCGTGGCGGCCATGTGGTCGGATCACTGTTATTCATGCGCGCCAGATTGCCCGAGCGCGGCCCCGTTTGCAACCGGTTGCAAACCAGGCCGGTGCCTCAGCCCACCAGCAATTCCTCGAGCCGCCGCGCCGCCTCGCGCAGCTTGGGCAGGCCGGCGGTCAGGCTGGTCAGATCGTGGCGCTGCTTGGGGGCGTGGATCGACAGGGTGGTCAGCAGCCGCCCCTGATCATCGCATATCGGAATCGCCAGCGCCGCCATGCCGTCCATGAACTCTTCGTCGTCGGTGGCGTAGCCGCGCTGCGCCGTTTCGCGCAGCATCTGTTTCAGCCGCCCGGGGTCGGTTTCGGTGTTGGCGGTCCGCTTTTCGATCGGGACAGAGGCGAGCATGCGGTCCTGCGTCTTGGTGGGCAGCATGCTCAGGTACATCTTGCCGCTGGCGGTGCAGTGAAACGGCACCTGCGTGCCGATGGGCAGCTGGATGCGCAGGGGCCAGTGCGTTTCCACCCGGTCGAGGTACACCATCCCGTCGCGGCCCGGGGCGGCGAGGTTACAGGTCTCGCCCACCGCGTCGGCCAGATCGCGCATCACGCGCAGCCGTTCGGTACGCACCCGCTGCGACGAAAGGGTGTTTGTCGCCAGTTTGCGCATCCGCCAGCCCGGCCCGTAGCTGCGCCCGTCGAGGCTGCGTTGCAGGTAGCCTTCGGTCTCGGCGGTTTGCAGCAGGCGGTGCACGGTGGGTTTGGGCAGGCCCAGCAGCTTGCCCAATTCGCTTGGCAGCACCGGCACCCCGGCGCGCGCGACCTCTTCCATCAGGACAAGCAGACGCAGGTTTGTGGGTATCTTGCCCACTGCGTCTGACTGTAGGTCGTCCGGCATGGCTCGCGATTACCTCCCTGGCAAGAGCAACAGCGCCAGGTCGGGGGTCAGAGACACGATGATCCACACAGACAGCAGCGCAAACAGATAGGGCACCGTGTAGCGCAGCAGTCGGAAATAGGGAACGCCGGTCACGCCGGATGCGACATAGAGGTTCAACCCGTAGGGCGGCGTCACAAATCCGATGGACGCCCCCACAAGGAAGATCACCGCAAAGTGGATCGGATCAACGCCGACCGACGCCGCTATGGGCGCAAGGATCGGGGCGAGGATGATCGTCACCGGCAGCGATTCCAGCACCATGCCGCAGATGAACACGATGGCCATGGCCGTGAACAGCACCGGATAGTAGCCGCCCATCGACGTCACGAAATCACCGATCACCTGTTGCGCACCCAGCAGCGACAGGATCTGCTGCATGACCACCGAAATGGCGATCAGCGGCGCGAGGATGCCGGTGATCTGTGCCGAGCGCATGGTGATGCCGGGGATCTGCTGAGGGGTGAACCCCTCGACCACCAGCATCGAGGCGGCTGACCGTTCGGTCCATTCCTTGGACTGGTCCATGCTGAACACACGGCTGACGATCCAGCTGATCACACCCACGATGATGCCAAAGCCCACGGTCACGCCCGCCGCTTCGGTGGGGGAGAATTTGCCCGTGTAGATACCCCAAAGCACCAGCCCGATGGCAAAAAAGCCCAGCCACGCACCCAGCGCCGTCTTGAACACCCGGAACGGGTTGAGCGCGATCAGGTAGCCCCAGCCATTGCGCCAGCAGATGATAAAGCAGGCGAACATCATGCCCAGAACCATCAGCGCGCCCGGGATGATCCCCGCCACGAACAGGTCCGAGATCGGCAGGTTCATCAGGAACCCGTAGACGATAAAGATGATCGAGGGCGGGATGATGATCCCCACCGTACCGCCCGCCGCCGCTGTCGCGGCAGAAAAGCGTTCGTCATAGCCGCCCTTGACCATCTCCGGGTGCAACATAGACCCGATGGTGGCCGTCGTGGCCGAGTTCGAGCCCGAGATTGCCGCAAAGAGCCCGCACGCGGCAAGCGATGCCATGGCCAGACCACCCCGGATCCAGCCCAGACAGGCATAGGCAAAATCCGACAGCCGCCGCGCGATGCCGGAGCGGTTGATCAGGTCACCGGTCAGGATGAAGAGCGGCATGGCGAGCAGGGCAAATCCGTCGGTGAACACGTCCTGCAGCGCAGCGCCCATGTTCAGCAGCTGTAGCTCCAGCACAAAGGACATGCCGATCACCCAGTAGGCGATGACCAGAAAGACCGGCACACCCATCATGAACAGGAATGTGACGGCGATGGAAATCAGTGTGATGAGGGTTGGATCGGTCATCAGTCACCTCCGATCACTGCGGCTTCGATCATTTCGCTGCCATTTCGGTATTTCTTGAGGTCTTGCGCGAGGTTTTCAAACACGCGCGCCGCCAGAAGGATAAAGGCGATGGGCACCGTGCCCAGGAACCACCACTGCATGACATTGTCCGTGCCCAGCATGATCGCAAAGTTTGCAGCCGCGCGGACAGTTTCCTGTGCGGTAGTCACGATCACGATCCAGGCAAAGCCGAACCACAGGATCGCATCGAGGATCAGCAGGCCCAGCTGAATGCCCCTTGGTGCCGCCTTGCGGAACTCGGCAAAGGCGAGGTGCGTGCGCAGCTTGACGTTATAGCTGCACCCGACCCAGGTCATGATCAGGAACAGGAACGGCGGCAGCGTGGTTGACCATGCAGGCTGACCGCTGAGGTAAAAGCGCTGAATGACGCCGGCAAAGATGATGTAGCCAATGGCCAGATAGGCCACGACCATCACGGTCGGCTCGAGATTGCGTTCAATGACGGGCACCGCGCGGTAGAGCGCCGCGACGGCAAGACCGCCCACCAGTGTCACGATGAACCCAAGGGGCCACATGCCCGCATTCCCGCGCAAGGCGGTTTGTAACTCGAACGAGTCGCCTGTCATCAGCGCGGCGATGATCACGCCCATACCGGATATCAGTTCCATGCTGCACTCTCCCTCGTGCGGTGTCTCTCCGCCCCGGGATTGTTGTTGTCCGGGATACGGAAAACCATGCCGCAGCGATGCGGCATGGAGAGGTGCCCCGGCGCGTTACGCCGGGGTATTTATGGTGATGAAGTCTCTGCGCCGCGCGCAGATCAGCCTTTCCACCAGCGGCGGGGTTCGACGTTTTCGGCCAGGGTGATGTCGTGCTCGCGCACGGTGTTGTAGATATCCTGGTACGTGTCGATGCCACCGGCCCAGCCGTTGATCCGCTCGCGCCACTGTTCCCACAGAGCGGGTTGGTATTCGGGCGAACACATCTCTTCGGCCTTCTTGATCTCTGCATCGGACAACGACGCGACGCGGACGTTGTTCTGTGCAAAGATCGTGTCGGGACCCTGATGCGGATGGCTGAAGCCGACGGTGTTGACCAGTGCCGCCTCGTTCGCGGCCTGCACGTGCACCTGTGTCAGGTACGATGCTTCCATGACCGCATCCTGCAGCTCACCGCCGAGGTTGTCGAAACTTTGGGCATTCATCGCCGTATGCTCCGTCCCGCAGAAGAAGCGCAGGTCGACACATTGCGACACCACCGGCGACATGTTGGCGTAAGCCACGGCCGAAGCCCATGTTTCCGCGCCGTCGATCAGGCCTTGTTTCAGGCCGTCCAGCGTTTCTTCCCATGCAACGGGAACCGGGTTGAGGTTCAGGGCGTTCATGGCGATCCGGCCCAGCTGTGTGCCCGTCACGCGGTTCTTGGTGCCCGCGAGCTGGTCGATGCTGGTGACCGTTTCCTTGTCCTGCCAGGACAGACCCAGCTGGATGCCGCGCAGTTCCGCGTGGGTGAACAGGAATTTGAGGCCGTGCCGTTTTTCGAACGGGTCACGCAGGATGCGCTGCGATTCGGGGTGATACATGAAGTAGTACTGATCGGCCCGGCTGCGGAACATGTACGCATAGTCGAGCACGTTCAGATAGGGTGCACCCCCGGCAGAGTTCTGTGTGGACGCCGCATAGATATCGACGATGCCCTGCTGCGCTTTTTCCACGCAGGACAGCTGGCCACAGATCTGGTTGTTGCCGATGAACTCGATGCGAATCTCGCCATCTGTCCGCTCTTCGAGGTCACGGGCAAATTCGAGACACCCGGCGCGTTCGATCAGCAGGTTTTGCTGGTTGAAGCCGGCCGCGCCGAACTTCAGCACGTGCTTGGGCTCTTTCGAGAAGCGCTTGGTGTAGGTCGACTCTGCCGCCGAGGCGAGATTCGCCAGGCTCATGGCCCCGCCGAATGATCCCGCGGCCAGCAACGTCGAGCTAAGCCCGTAAGTTCCTGCCACACGGAATAAATCCCGGCGCGAAATCCCTCTCAGGTTTTTCGTCAGCTTCATTGCATTCCTCCCTGTTTGCAATTATTGAGACGTTTTGTTTCAAAAAACGCTAGTGTATTTTATGCATTCTGCATAGGCTTTTCTGCACCATACACGGGGGACGACAAAATGGAGGCAGATTTTATCGTGATCGGCGCGGGCTCTGCCGGGTGCGTTCTTGCCAACCGTCTGAGCGCTGACCCCGCCAACAAGGTGATCCTGCTGGAGGCGGGCGGGCGCGACCTGAACCCGTGGATCCACATCCCGGTCGGGTATTTCAAGACGATCCACAACCCCAATGTCGACTGGTGCTACAAGACCGAACCTGATCCCGGCCTCAACGGGCGGTCGATCGAGTGGCCGCGGGGCAAGGTACTGGGCGGGTCATCGTCGCTGAACGGGCTGCTTTACGTCCGGGGGCAGCCGCAGGATTACGACCGCTGGGCGCAGATGGGCAATCGCGGCTGGGCCTGGGACGACGTGCTGCCCCTGTTCAAACGGTCTGAAAGGAACGAACGCGGCGCGGACCCGTTTCACGGCGATCAGGGCAACCTGTCGGTGTCCAACATGCGCATCCAGCGCCCCATCACCGACGCCTGGGTCGCCGCGGCGCAGGCGGCGGGCTACCCGTTCAACCCCGACTATAACGGGGCGAAACAGGAGGGCGTGGGGTTCTTTCAGTTGACCGCGCGCAACGGTCGGCGCTGTTCGTCGGCGGTGGCCTTTTTGAACCCGGTCAAAAGCCGCGACAACCTGACCATCGTGACCCACGCACAGGCCGAGCGGCTGGAGATGGACGGCCGCCGGGTCACCGGTGTGACCTATCGCGACCGGGGCGGCGTGATGCATGTGGTCACGGCTCGCAAGGAGGTGATCCTGTCGGGCGGCTCCATCAACTCGCCGCAGCTCTTGATGCTGTCGGGCATCGGCGAGGCGGCGCAACTGCAGGAACACGGCATCGCGGTGGTCAACGACCTGCCGGGCGTGGGCAAGAACCTGCAGGACCATCTGCAGGCGCGACTGGTATACAAGTGCAACGAACCGACCCTGAATGACGAGGTGTCGAGCCTGTTGGGCCAGGCCCGCATCGGGTTGAAATACCTGATGTTCCGTGCGGGCCCCATGACCATGGCCGCGAGCCTTGCAACCGGTTTCATGAAAACCCGCGACGATCTGGAAACGCCCGACATCCAGTTCCACGTACAGCCGCTGTCGGCCGAAAACCCCGGCAAGGGGGCCGATCCGTTTTCGGCGTTCACCATGTCGGTGTGTCAGCTGCGCCCCGAATCCAAGGGCGAGATCAGACTGCAAAGCAAGGATGGCAGGCAGTATCCCAGGATCATCCCGAACTACCTGAGCACCGAAACCGACTGCCGCACGGTGGTCGAAGGGGTCAATATCGCCCGCCGCATCGCACGGCACGCGCCGCTGACCTCAAAAATCTCCGAAGAGTACCGGCCCCACGCCGACCTGCCCATGGACGACTATGACGCGACACTGGACTGGGCGCGGGGCAACACGGCGTCGATCTATCACCCCACCGGCACGTGCAAGATGGGGCAGGACAAGGCTTCGGTCGTGGATGAGCGCCTGCGGGTGCATGGGATCGACGGGCTGCGCGTGGCGGATTGTTCGATCATGCCCGAGATCGTGTCGGGCAACACCAACGCGCCTGCGATCATGATCGGGGAAAAGGCGTCTGATCTGATCCTCGAGGACATGGCCTGAGCCGCGCCCGACACTCTGACCTGCCCGCAAGGTGTTATTCCGTGGCATAATTTTTGCCTCATCTCCCCTTCGGCGGTGTTTGGTGAGTTGACGCACGCGCCCGCGTTGCGCAGAGTTATCGTGCATTTGAGGAAGGCTGTTATGACTGTCACCAGCGACGACACTGAACAGGATCGTACGATCCCGCCGCTGCGCGCCCTGCGATTTGACCGACCCGGAGATCTCTATCACGAGATTCCGGAGGTCGGCGGGTTTACCAAGCACAGGCCGAACGATGACGAGGACCCGCTTGGGTTCTTTGAACGCCTGCGCGCGTCGACCACACCAGAGGACGCCATTACCTACACGGCCTTTGCCACCGAACCGCAGGTCGCCATCAACTGGGGCGTCAACGCGATCCGGGTGACGCTGCCCGACCTGCCGCCGGATGAATTGCAGCTGATGAGCTGGATCAGCCAGTGGCTCGACCATCCCAGCAGCGAGAACCGCTGGCGCACGATGCAGGTGGCGCTGTTTGCCCCGCGCCGGTCGGCGACGGTGTATCTGGGCCTTGCCGTGGGCTGGTCCGGAGGCGCGCTGGCGCCCAATGATCCGGTTGCGGTGCCCGATTGGCGTTCACCAAAGGCGGTCAATGCCGCGATTTTGCGCGCATTGGGGCAGGTTGGGCTCGAACAACGGTCAGTTTGTCTTGCGCGGGTGCTGGACCTCGCCGCCGGGTTGTTTAGGGTGTATTAGGCCCGAAACCTTGCATCAGACAGGATTCTGCTAAGCGATGACCACGCTGACGTTGCGTATCGAAAACCATGCGACGCTGGACAACGGCGGGCCTGTGTCCCTCACGTTGACCGACAAGGGCGCGCAAATTGGCCGCAAGGCGGGCAATGACTGGGTCCTGCCGGATGCCTCGCGGCACATCTCGGGGCACCATTTCGACATTTCGTTCAAGGGCGGCGAGTTCTTCCTGACTGACGTGTCGAGCAATGGCACGTTTCTGCATGGTGAGCGGTATCGCATCGACGGCACCCACCAGATCGCGGATGGCGACCGGTTCACGGTGGGCCATTACATCCTGTGCGCACAGATCGTGGCGGATGCGCCGGCAGCGGTGACCGATCCGCCTGCGGCCCCCGTGCCCGAGCCTGCACCGGTGCCCCCGGCCTTTGCCCAGCCACCCGAACCTGCCCCTGCGCCCGCCCCGGCTCCTGCGCCCACGCCTGCGCCGGCTCCTGCTGATGAGTTCGACGATGTGTGGGGCGATGTCGGCGACGGCGGGTCGGGCCTGCAAGCGCCACCATCGGCGCAGACCATGTCGCCGACCACAGGTGTTCAGGCGCCTACGCCCTACGCGCAAGAGGGTGGCGCCGCCGCTGCGCAGCAACCCGATTTCAGCCGCATGACTGCGGCACCGGGTGTTGCCCCGACCACGCCCCCGCAATTCGCGATCCCCGGGTCCGGGTCGATCTCCGCCCCGCCGGCCTTTGGCAACCCCGCGCAACAACCCGCGCCCCCGCCGCAGGCCGCCCCGCCGCAACCGCCTGCGCCGGTGGCACCGCCGCCGCCCATGCCGACACCCGCACCGGCGCCTGCTCCGGAACCCATCGGGTCCGAGGGGTTCGGCATCGGCCAGCCCGCCGCCCCCGCAGCACAGCCCGCCTATCCGCAGGCGATGGCCCCGGCACCCGGGGCAGGCGGCGACGCATTCCTGCGCGCCTTCATGGAAGGGGCGGGGATCACCGACACCAGCCAGTTGCAGATCCCGCCCGAACAGCTGGGCCGCATTCTGGGGCAGGTGGCGCGCACGGGCACCAATGAGCTGATGCGGATGTTGCAGGACCGCGCGGCGGTCAAGCTGTTCGTCAGCAACGAGGACCGCACCATGCGTGTGGCCACGGGCAATAACCCGATGAAATTCATGATCGACACCGACCAGGCGTTCGAGGCGCTGTTTCTGAAACCCCGCGATGGCTACCTGACCGGCGCGGACGGCTTTGAAAACGCGCTCAGCGACATTCGTCGCCACCAGGCTGCCGTGATTGCCGCGCTGCAACCGGCGCTGGCCGAGATGCTGGGCGGCCTCTCCCCCGACGATATCGAGGGCGACATCGGCGGCGGGATCATGGGCGGCGGCGCGCGCAAGGCCTGGGACGAGTTCACCAAGCGTTGGGAAGCGCGAGCCGCGCAGGGGGAAAACGGGATGCTCGATGCGTTCATCAAGGCATTCTCGCGCCACTATGCGGACGCCCTGCGCAAGATGTAGGGTACGGAAGACCGGGGGAATGGGGACATGAGTTTGGACTGGATCAAGACACCGGTCACGCAGGACGAACCCGGCGGGCCGGACCTGTGGATGGACGACGACCCGGAATTCTCGGAATATTACTTTGACGCACAGGGACGGCTGCCCGAGCCGGATGACTACGTCAAGCTGGGCCTCGAGATGGGCAGCGGCGGCAAGGCCGAGGACCAGATATTCGACCCCAAATCGGTCAACCTGACCGCAGAACTGACCACCATCGACGCGCTGCTGAAACGCACCCGCGATGCGCGGCTGCTGACCCTGCGGGCGCAATGGTCGGTGCTGGCCGGGAACATGGAGACGATGGCCGAGAGCATCGTTGCGATGGCCGACCTGCTGGAAGCGATGCCCGAAGACGCGCATCCCGGCCTTGACGATGGCCCCGCCGACCGGCTGGAGGCGATCAACGACCTGACGCAGGTCGGCGCGATGATCCTGCCGCTGCGCTATTACGACATCGCGAACAGCGGCGCCTCGCGGCGGCGGATGATGGTGTGCAACGGCGATGTGACCCCGCATGACGGCGAGGACGATCTAAGCATCGACGACATGGTCGCCAACCTGATCGACCGGGGCGAAGAAACCGAGAACGTGCATGGGCACCTGTCCACGGTGCTGGAGGCGATATCGCGCATCCAGACCGCCTGTCTGACCGCGAGCAAACCGCACACGCCGCAATTGCAGAACCTCACCAATGAGGTTAACGCGGTGTTGGCGGTGATCGCGTCGGCCAATCCCGATCTGGCCAGCGACAGCGACAGCGGCAGTGAGGACGACGCGGATACCCCTTCTGCCGGTGGGGCGACCGGTGGCGGCCCGGCCCCGGTGGCGACCGAGGTCAAGGATCACGACGAGGCGCGCCGACGGCTTGTGGCCGTCGAGACCTATTTCGGCCTCAAGGAGCCATCGTCCGCCTGCGTGCTGATGGTTACGCAAGCGCGCCTGCTGATCGGCAAGTCGCTGATCGACGCGTTCGATATCCTGGCACCGAATACGGCTGACCGCGCCAAGGTCGACTTTATCTCCGACAATGGCTTTGCCCTGGCGCACGGCCAGCTGCGCAGCCTCGCGGACGAAGTGCTGATCGAAGAGGTGGACGAACCGGAACCCGTTTGGGAGCCGGAGCCCGAACCGGAACCCGAGCCTGAGCCGGAACCCGAGCCTGAGCCGGAAGAGGTGGCAGAGGACGAGGACGCCCCGATCGCGGAGGACGCCGAGGAGCCGGAGACGGATGCGGACGACGACGCGCCCGAACCGGAACCTGAGCCGGAGCCGGAGCCCGAACCGGAGCCAGAGCCGGTCTGGCAGCCCGAGCCGGAGCCTGAAGTGTTCATTGTCCGCAGCGCCGCCGACGCCGGTGCGCAGATCAAGGCCGTTGAAACATATTTCAGATCAGTCGAAAAATCCTCACCGATTCCAATGCTGCTGACCCGGGCGCGCAGTTACATTGGCAAGGATTTCGAGGCATTGTTGCGCGAATTTGTTCCAAAGATGGACTGATGGTGGAACTGCGGCGCCCTGACTCGTGAATCCCACAAGCCCCGGCAGGTTTTTTGCAAAAAAAAGCAAAATATCTTTGGAACCCGATGAATAATCCGGCACGATCCGTGTTGTTCAGGGTAAGACCTGTCAATCCAGAGGTGAACGAGAATGCAAATCGCTAACGAACTGATTCGCAAAATGTCAATGGCGCGATTCATCCATTGAACCATCGTGATCACCACTGCACCTTAACATCAAGATTTTTCGGGAGTTTCCAAAATGGCATCTGATACCGGCACGGGGCACATTCGCCGCAATCGTCCGCCGCGCGTTCACATTGCTTACACCGATCCCATCGACTCGGAAAAGAACGTCGAACTGCCCTTTGTCATGGGCATCATGAGTGACCTGTCGGGCAACAACCCCGGCAAGGAAAAAGCGCCGATTGACCAGCGTGAATTTGAGAAGGTCACGGCACACACGCTCGACAGCTACATGTCGCAAAAGATCCAGCCGGGTGTCTCGGTCATGGTCGAAAACAAACTCAAGGACGGCGACGGCCAGAAGATGGGCGTGAACCTGCGCTTCAACTCGATGGACGACTTCGAGCCTGCAAACATCGCAAAGCAAGTGCCTGCGTTGAACGAATTGCTCACCGCCCGCCAGCAGCTGGCCGACCTGCTGCTGTACATGACGTCGAAACCGAAAGCTCAGGAGCAGATCAAGGAGCTGCTGAACGATCCGGACAAGCTGAAGGTGCTGGCCGAGCAGGCCAAAGCCGAAGCCGACGCCAAGAAAGCCGCCGACGACGCGGGTCAACCAACAGAAGGCGACAGCGCGTAAGCGCGTCCCACCTCACGACGGGGAGTGAAAACATTGGCTGAAGAAGCACAAGTACAAGACGGAGGACAGGGCGCGCTGAGCGAACTGGATGATTTCTCCTCCATTCTGAAACAAACGATCAATCCGACCACTGAAAACGCAGAACGCGCAATCGACAATGCATTGGCCACAGTGGTGCAGACCGCAATGGCCGACCAATCGGTCATCGACGAAGACGTGATTGACACGATCAACGCGATGATTGCCGGGCTCGACCAGGAACTGAGCGGTCAGATCAACGAAATCCTGCACAACGAAGACTTCCAGTCCGTGGAATCGTCGTGGCGGGGGCTGGCATATACGCTGAACAACTCCGAAACGGGCGCGTCCCTTCAGTGCGAGGTTCTCAACACCTCCAAGAAGGAACTGGCGGGCATGATGAAGCGCTATCCCGGCGCCAAGTGGGACCGTTCGCCGCTGTATCGCCAGATTTACGAGCGCAAGATCGGCACGCTGGGCGGTGACCCGATGGGCTGCGTCATGGGCGACTTCTACTTTGACCATTCGCCAGCGGACGTTGCGCTGCTGACATCGATGTCGAAGATTTCCGAAGCGGCACTGGCACCGTTCCTGACATCTGCGGCCCCGCGTCTGCTGGGTCTGGACAGCTGGAACGACCTGTCGAACCCTCCGGACATCGAAGAGCTGTTCACCGCGTCGGACTATGCCGGCTGGAACAGCCTGCGCGAAAGCGAGAATGCACGGTTCCTGGGTCTGACCCTGCCGCGCGTCCTGGCCCGCGAGCCATACGGCCCCGAAAGCACGATGACCGTGGACGAGTTCAACTTTACCGAGGATACGGACGGCCACAAAGGCGAGAAGTATTCGTGGATGAACGCAGCCCACGCGATGGCCGTGAACATCAACCGCGCGTTCAAGGAACACGGCTGGACCGTGCGTATCCGCGGCGTGCAGTCGGGTGGTGAAGTGGCGCAGCTGCCGACCCACCATTTCGATACCGGCGCAGGCGAGAAAGACCTCAAGTGCCCCACGGAAGTCAGCATTGACGACCGCCGCGAAGGCGAGCTGTCCAAGATTGGTCTCCTGGGTCTGGTGCACCGCCAGAACACGGACAAGGCCGTGTTCCTGGGTGGTCAGTCTCTCTACAAGCCGAAATCGTATGTCGATCCCGAGGCGACTGCGTCCGACAACATGTCGTCGCGCCTGCCCTACATGTTCGCCGTGTCCCGCTTCAGCCACTATCTGAAAGCGATGATCCGCGACCAGATCGGGTCCAGCAAGGACAAAGATCAGATCCGTCAGGATCTGCAGACCTGGATCGACCAGTATGTCACTCTCAACCCTGCAGGTGCATCGGAACGGGAAAAGGCTGAAAAGCCCCTGGCCGATGCCAAGGTTGAGGTTGTCGAGGATGAACTGAACCCCGGCTACTACATGGGCAAGTTCTTTCTCAAACCGCACTTCCAGATGGAAGGCATGGATATCGGGATGAGCCTGGTGTCCAAAATCCCCCCGCCCAAATAATGGGTAATCAGTCTAGTAACCCTACCGTTTGATCAAGGAGATAGATCATGGCAGTCGATATTTTCCTCCACCTGGACAAAATCAAAGGCGAGTCGGTCGACGACAAATACGCCGGTGAGATTGACGTTCTTCAGTGGTCCTGGGGCATGTCCCAGTCCGGCACAACGCACCTCGGGCCTGGCGGCGGCGCCGGCAAGGTCAACGTGCGTGACCTGACACTGACCAAGTACGTTGACATGGCCACACACGACCTGCTGAACCACTGCGCAAGCGGCAAGCACATCGCTGACGGCTTCATCGTGGTTCGCAAGGCGGGCAACGTGCCGCTGGACTACTTCCGCGTCGACATGAAAGAGATCATGATCTCTTCGTACGAGACCGGTGGTTCGGGTGACGGCATGGACCGCATCATGGAAACCGTGACGCTGAACTTTGCCTGGTACAAAGCAACCTATGCTTCGCAAAAAGCAGACGGTTCCAAAGGCCCCGAAGGCAAGGCCGGCTTCGACATCGCGAAGAACAAAGCGGTTTAATTCCAAACCGATACCCATGCGGCCCGGTTATTTCCCGGGCCGCATTTTTTCGTTTTCAGAAGGCCCGGATACGCATCCATGGCGTCCCGTTCATCCAAAACCAAAGCGCCGCGCGAGCGGGCCAATCGCAAGATTCATGAACGCTCGCGTATCTCGCTGCTGGACGTCTTTCGCCAGTCTTTTCAGGAACATGATGCCGGTGCCGTCAGCACCTCCGAGGTGGAGGCCGGCGGCCTGAACACCGTGTCCAATGTCAGCGGCCGGTCCAACGCCCGGCGGCTGGGCGTCGATGAGGACACGCTGCGCGACCATGTGCGCGAACACCTCGCCACGCTGATGAACACCATCCGCCTCGATGCCGCGATCGACCTTGATGACACGCCGCATGTGGCGCAGTCGGTGTTGAACTACGGCTTTCAAGACCTCAGCAATCTGTCCCGCGACCAGTTGACGGGTCACTCCATCGCGAAATCCATCAAGCAATCCCTGTCGGATCACGAACCGCGTCTGGTCAAAACCAGCATCGACGTTAAGGTGCAGGTGCTCGAAGGTGACGATTATCAGCGCGTCGCCGTGCACGTGACCGCTGATCTGATCGCCGACCCTGCGGACATCCCCGTCGAGTTCAGCGCGGATGTGGACACGGGCGCGGGCAAGGTTGTGCTGAACGCGAAACGGATCTGAGGGCATGAAACAGGCATTCAAGGAATCGTATGAACGCGAATTGCTGCTCCTCAAGGAGCGCGCCGCCCTGTTTGCCCAGGATTACCCCGGCCTTGCTGACCGCCTTGGCGGCCTGATCGAGGAAAACCTCGACCCGTCCATCGCCGGTCTGCTCGAAGGCTCCGCATTCCTTGCCGCGCGGGTGCAGCTGAACATCGATCAGCAGTTCCGGACCTTTTCGACCGAGTTGCTGGAGCAGGTCTGCCCCGAAATGACGGCCCCGCTGCCCGCCGCGATGCTGGTGCAGGGCAACACGCCCGAGAAACCCGCCGAGATTGCGGGCGGGCGCACGATCAAGGCGGGGTCCTACATCGAGGCGACCTTTACCGAAGCGACGCGGCGCATTGCCTGCCGGTTCCGGCTGGCCGAGCCGATCACGTTCTGGCCGCTCAAGATCGCGGCGGCGGACTATCACGGCACCGCCACGCCGATGAACGCGCTGGGATGCGACGGGCCGGGGCTGGAAAGCGCGGGCGCACGCACGGCGGCGGGCCTTGTCGTGACGCTGGAACGCACCGACGGCAAACCGCTGGACGGGATCAAGGCAGACGTGCTGCCGATACATTTCACCGGGACGCAGCAAGAGGCGATGGCGCTTTATGCGCAGGTCTTTGGCCGGCTCACCCGCGCATCGCTCCGGTGGGAGGACAAGGGCGGCACGCCGATCTTTCACAATATCCCGCTGGACGAGATCGAGCAGGTCGGCTTTGACGATGACACACCTCTGTATGGTCGCGACGAAAGGGTATTTCCGGGCATCAGCACGCTGCTGGAATATTTCTCTTTTCCGCGTAAATTCATGGGGTTCCGTATTCGCAACCTCAACCACCACGCCAAGCGGATCGAGACGAAGTCGGCCCAGCTGGTGCTGGAATTCGACGCCCCGGACAAGCATCTGACGACGCATTTCGACGCCAAAAACCTGTCGCTGTACTGCGCGCCTGCCGTCAACCTGTTCGAGGATGACGCCAAGCCGATCACGCTGGACAACCGCGCCCACCAGATGCCGGTGTCCCCCAACCGCACGCCCGGCACCCATTTCGAGGTGCACCGGATCATCGACGTCCGTGCGCAATACGATGCCGCACGGGACAAGGTGCAGGTGCAGCCGCTCTACGGAATTCCGCCCATCGGCGCGGCCCCGCGCGAGACGTTGTATTATACCTACACCCGCCAGCGTCGCGGCCTTAGCCAGTCGGAGCGGCGGGTGGGCGGCACACGGTTCCGCTATGAGGGGACCGAGACGTGGGTGACATTCTACGAACCGCCCGAGGCCGAACCGGCCAACCTGCTGTTCGTCAAGACGCTCTGTTCGAACCGGCACCTGGCCGAAGTGCTGCCGATGAGCGAGGCGACCTTTCACCTGCTGGATGACCGCATCATCACGATGAAGCCGCAGGTCGGCCCCACCACCCCGCGCGAGGCGGTGGCCGAGCTGGAGGCTGACGGCCCGCACCGCATGACGGCGGGTGACAATTACTGGCGGCTGATCTCGTTGTTATCGCTCAGCTATCGCGGGTTTGTCGGGCCGGATGGCACAGGCAATGTCGAGGCCCTGCGCGAGGTCATGCGGCTGTTTTCCGACGTCTCGGACCAGCTGACCGAATCGCAGATCGGCGCCCTGTCCGGGGTCAGCGCCCGGCCCCGCACGCGGACGATCCAGCGCGCCGACGGCTTCCACCCCGCCCGCGGGATGGAGGTCACGCTCAAGTTCGACGAGGACCTGATGGAGCCCGCCATGATCGTCACGATCAGCGCGGCACTTGACCGGTTTCTGGCGGATTATGCCGCGATCAACACGTTCACCCAATGCGTCGTGACCAATTCCAAGGGCAATGTCCTCAAGGTCTGGCCGCCGCGCGGCGGGTCGGGTCCGCTTCTGTGAACGTAAAGACCAAAGAAGAGCGCAAGACGCGGCGCGACACCTGGGGGTTTCTTCAGGCGATGCGTTACCTCGAACGGCGCGCGGGCAAAAAGCCCCGCGTCGGGCAAAGCCGGAGGCTGAGCCAAGAGGTCGTCGATATGGGGCAGGACCCCTATACCGGGTTCGCCTATGATGAGCTGAGCGAGGTGGACGTAAACGCCAAGCGTCCGCGCGTCCGGCCCCGGTTCCTTGGCTTTTTCGGCCCGTTCGGGCCCCTGCCCCATTCCATCACCCGCGAGGTGGACCGCTGGGCGCGCAATGGCGACAATTCCTTTGTCCGGTTTGCGGATATCTTTGTCGCGCGGTTCCAGCAGCTGTTTTACCGGTCATGGTCCGACGCGCGCCCGATCACCCAATATGACCACCCCACGGGCGGTGAGTTTCCGCGCCTGCTGCGGTCACTGACCGGTGATGCGCCCAAGTGTTTCGACGGCACGTCGCCCGTGGATGACGTGGTACGCCTGCGCTACACCGCGCTGTCCATGGACCGCGTGCGCAGCCCGGTGCGCCTGCGCCAGATGTTGCGCGCACATTTCGGCGTCGCGGTGCGGATCGAGGAATTTGTGACCGGCTGGCTGGAATTCTCGAACGAGGACCGGTCGACCATGGGCGTGCGCGGAATGCGCCTGGGTCAGGACCTGCGCGTGGGCCAGCGCGCCCCGTCCATCAGTGAAAAGATCGTGGTGCATGTGGAATGCGCCTCGATCGACGAATACCTCAGCTTTTTGCCCGGCCGGGACCGGCAGGCAGAGCTCAAGGACCTCGTTCTGGGTTATCTGGGTGCCTTTTTCGAGATCGATGTGGCGCTGTGGTTGCCGCGTGCCGAGATTTCGCCTGCGCAGTTGGGCGGTTCTACGGCTGTGCGGACAGAGTTGGGCTGGACCAGTGCCATGCCCATAAGCCAAGGTGGCGACGCACAAAGCGCGCTGGTCAGGGCGACACAATACAAAATTTCGATGGAAATTGCTTGAGATAGGGGGATTAGGGAATGGTTGCTGAAATTCAGGTCGAGAAATACGCGGGTAAATTGAACCGCACGGGATATGATGCCTTTATCCAGGCGATGAGCCTGTCGCGGGGCGAAGGGCACCGGCATGTGGACGTGCTGCACTGGATGTATCACGTGGTGTCGAACAAGCAGTCGGACGTGTCGGTGATGCTGGGCGTGCTGAACCTGGACCGCGCCACGGTGCTGCGCGACCTGACCGACGCGTTGGGCAAGCTCGACAAGAACGTGACCGAAATCCCCGCGATCTCGGACAGCATGGCGCAGATGCTGAAAAACGGCTGGGTCTATGCGACGCTGCTGTTCGGTGAGGTGCAGGTGCGGTCGAGCCACGCGCTGGTCGCGCTGCTGTCCTCGTCCGAGCAAAAGCGCGTGCTTGAGCGGTTGTCGCCGACGCTGGGGTCGCTGTCGGCGGACCAGTTGGCCAAGGAGGCGGGCAGCCTCTTTGCCGACAGCGAAGAGGAAGACATGCGGCCCATGGACGGCTCCGGCCTGTCCTCCGGCCCATCGGCTGGCGGCGACGAGGGACCGGGCGCGTCCACCGCGCTCGGCCGGTTTGCCAAGGACATGACCGCAGCGGCGGCCACCATGGACCCCATCGTGGGCCGCGATGACGAGATCCGCCAGATCGTGGACGTGCTGCTGCGCCGCCGTCAAAACAACCCGATCCTCACCGGTGAGGCGGGTGTGGGCAAGACGGCTGTGGTCGAAGGGTTCGCCCAACGTCTCGCCGCCGATGACGTGCCACCGCTGTTGCAGGGCACGAAATTGTACGAGTTGGACATCCAGTCGATGCAGGCCGGTGCGTCGATGAAGGGCGAGTTCGAACAGCGTCTGAAATCGGTCATCGACGAGGTGCAATCCTCGCCCACGCCGATCATCCTGTTCATCGACGAGGCGCACACCCTGATCGGTGCCGGTGGTGCGGCGGGCACGGGCGACGCGGCCAACCTGCTGAAACCGGCGCTGGCGCGGGGGACCTTGCGGACCATCGCGGCCACGACATTCTCCGAATATCGCAACTACTTCGAGAAGGACCCGGCGCTCACCCGCCGCTTCCAGCCCGTTGACGTGGACGAGCCCGATATCGAGCGCTGCTGCTTTATGCTGCGCGGTATCCTCGACCCGATGGAATCGCATCACGGTGTGCGCATCTCGGACGAGGCGATTGTCGCCGCGGTGTCCCTGTCGGCCCGCTACATCCCCGCGCGGCAATTGCCGGACAAGGCGGTGTCGTTGCTCGATACCGCCTGCGCCCGCGTGGCGGTGTCCCAAGCGTCCACCCCGGCGCGCATCAGTGATCTGCGTCAGGCCATCCGCGCGCTGGAGACAGAGATTGCGTCCAAGGAATCCGAGCGCGAGCTGGGATCGACCAACGAGGAACGCCTGACCGAAGCGGCGGAAGAAAAGACCAAGCTGGAGGCCGAACTGGCCGAATTCGAGGGCAAGTACGAAGCGGAAAAGGCGCTGGTGGACAACATCCTGACCCTGCGCAAATCCATCGCCGAGGCCAAGGGCGAGGATGCCGACGCCGTCATGGACGCCCGCCCCGAAGAGGAGTCTGAGGCAGAGGTCGCCCCTGCCGAAGATGCCGACGCCGCCCATGCCGAAATGGCCGCCAAGATGGCCGAGCTGGAAGGCGGCAACCCGGATGACCGCATGGTCTACGCCCATGTCGACGCGCAATCGGTGGCCACCGTGATCTCGGACTGGACGGGCATTCCGGCGGGCCGGATGGTGCAGGACGAACTGGCCGCCGTGCTGACCCTCGCCGACCGCTTGCAGGAACGCGTCATCGGTCAGGACCACGGCCTGAAAACCATCGCCAAGCGGATCGAGACCAGCCGCGCGGGCCTCGCCAACCCCGAAAAGCCGATCGGTGTCTTCATGCTCTGCGGCCCCTCGGGCGTGGGCAAGACGGAAACCGCACTGGCACTGGCCGAGACGCTCTATGGCGGTGAGCAGAACATCATCACCATCAACATGTCCGAGTTCCAGGAGGCGCATTCGGTATCCCTGCTCAAGGGCGCGCCTCCGGGCTATGTGGGCTATGGCGAGGGCGGGCGGCTGACCGAAGCTGTGCGGCGCAAGCCCTACTCGGTCGTCCTGCTCGACGAGATCGAAAAGGCGCACCCGGACATTCACGAGCTGTTCTTTCAGGTGTTCGACAAGGGCATCATGGAGGACGGCAACGGGCGTCCGATCAACTTCAAGAACTGCCTGATCCTGCTGACGTCGAATGTCGGCACCGAGGTGATCATGGAGATGGCCGAAGGCGGCGAGACCGAACCGGATGTCGAAGAGCTGTCCACGGCGCTGAAACCCTTCCAGCTGGATGTGTTCCCGCCCGCCCTGCTGGGCCGGATCGTGTCGATCCCGTATTTCCCGCTGGGCAAGGCAGCGTTGGCCGATATCACGAAGCTGAAACTGCGGTCGGTCGCAAAACGTCTGAAGGCATCGCACAATGCCGAGATGGTCTATGGCGACGACGTGCTGGATCACATCACCGAACAGTGCAAGGACCCCGACAGCGGCGGCCGCATGATCGACAACATCATCACCAACTCGATCCTGCCCGAAATGTCGCGCGAGGTGCTGAACCGTATGGTGGCGGGTGAGGAGTTTTCGAAGGTTGTCGTGACCCATTCTGCGGATGGGTTTGGGTATGCGTTCGAGTGAGGCACCAATGATGATGAGCAAGCCCAACCCCGAAAACACCATTGTCGTGAATGTCTTTGATCTGTGGGACCCACGCAAAGCCAAGTCCATGAAAATCGTCAAGGATGGCGCGGCGATCCCGCTCGGCGGAATGAGCAACGGCGTTGGCCAGATGGTCACGGAGATCACTAGGCTTGTCAGCAACCCACCTAAGAAGGTCAGGCTTTTGCGCATCTTTTCCCACGGGGGCGAAGGCGTGATGGCGGTATCTATGGGAAATGGAGCGGATCCTGGCTACAAGCCTGAGAACCGCGCATCGATTGATGTGAACAACTTTAGCCTGATCAAAGCAGATCTCGCCAAACTCAAAGACCACTTTTCCGCAAACGCACTGGTCGAACTGCATGGGTGTTCGGTCGGAGGCGGCACGCCCGGAGATAAGCTGCTTCAAAGTTTGGCCGACCTATGGGGTGTTCGGGTGAAAGCGGGCACTATGGTACAATTTTCTGGAAATGCAGGGAATCAGGTTAAATTCGAAGGTCCAACCAAGACAGCCAGCCCGGGCGGGAAAGCTCCAGCTTCCAACGGGGAATCAATGTCAGCGGAGCAAATCACCTACTATGTGGCAAAGGAAATCCAAAGCTGGTTTGCAGACTAGCCAGTTTATGGCAGGTCAAAACCGCGCTAAAGCGTCTCAAGCAGCTTGCCGATTCCGTCCTTGTAACGCTTCACTTCTGCAGGGGTGGCCGCCGGCGCATTTGTCACCGCAATGGCCGTATTCCCGCGGCCCACGCGGTTCATCTTGCGGTCGGACCAGTCGGTCATCCACTTGATGTCCTTGCCGCGCAGGAACGGGTTGGCGTTCACGACGCTGGCGCCCATCACCTCAAGCACAGTCGCCTGCGGGTTCGCCTTGAGCGCCACATTGGCCCCCGCAGGACCGAGGAAGTGCGCCAGATAGAGCCGTCCGGGCGTGATCTGGTGACCACGGGTGCGCAGGAACGCCTCGTTTTCACGGGCGAGGTTTGTCACCATCGCGCGGGACAAGGCCGGATCAAAGCGCAGCTCGAGCAGTTCGGCCCGGTTCAGGGTCGCCACCAGATCGGGGCGGTAGGTGCGCATCATCCGCAGCCATGTGCTTTCGATGAACTGGCCGAGGCCGGTTGCCGTGGACCGCGTGTTCTTGGCCCGCGCGTTGCCCGCGCTTTCCACCCGGATGATCTGCGCCACCAGCGCCTCCACCGCGCCGGATGCGCGCGCGGCACCCAGTGCCAGCGGGTCCACGGGGCTGCCGTTCAGGTGCAGCTCAAAATGCAGGTGCGGGCCGGTAGACCGGCCTGTCGTGCCGACATAGCCGATGATCTGGCCGGCCTGCACAGTGCTGCCCAACGCGATCCCTTCGGCAAAGGCATTGAGGTGGGCATAGCGGCTGTGCGCGCCGGCGGGATGGTCGATGTAAACGATGTTACCGTAGCTGGACGAGAAATTCGCCCGGCTGATCTTGCCCCCGGCCACCGCCTTGACAGGCGTGCCGGTGGGTGCGGCCCAGTCGACGCCGTTGTGGTTCACCGTCCTGTTCAGGATCGGGTGGTGGCGCGGTCCAAAGCTGGAGGTTTTGGTACCCGCAACCGGGATTAGAAAATTGCTGCCACCGAGGCCCGCGCCGCCGCCGCCCGACCCGCCGCTGCGCGGGTCAAAGCAGCCAAAGGGGGCGTCGCGGCTGTTGGGGCGCACCACGTAGCATTCGAAATTCGCCGTCGGCCCTTCGAGTGCGATATACAGGATCTGCCCCGCCGGGGCGACGCCCGCGCTGTCATCACGCATGATCAGCCGCATCCTGTCGCCTTCGGTCGCGATGCTGTCGAGGTCCTGCACGCGGCTGAGCATCACCATCAACTCGCCCACCAGTTCTGACGACACACCATTCCGCAGCGCGGTGGAATAGATCGCGTCCTTCAGCTTGACCTCGCCCTGACTGCCGCGATTGCGCACGGCGATGTCGGCGCGGCGCAGCAGGTTGCGCGAAAACCACGGGTCGGCGCTGGTCTCGAAACGGCCCGGGCCGGGCTGCGCAAGGCTCGCCAGATAGCGGTCGGGCGCGTAGATCGACATCTGGATCAGCTGCGCGCCACTGCGCCCCGGCTCCAGCCGCAGGGCGACAAGGCCACCAGAGGTGAGCTTGGTCAGGGTGTCGGCCTCCACCCCCAGATCGTCCGCCATGCGCCCGACATAGCTGAGCGTGCGGTCAATCTCGTCATCGGTGAGGCCCTGATCGGTCAGCACCGATTTCAGCTCGCGGTCGGTCTCGAGCCGGACAACCTCGTCGCGAAAGAGCGTGCGGCGTTCGGACGTGCGCAGGCTGACCGCTTCGGTCGTGGTGTTTTCGATCACGGTCTCGACATAGGTGACCTGCGTTTCGCCGCCGTCCCCGCCGACAATCTCGCCCCAGCTGCCTTCGTCATCGTCGACAACCACCTGTGATCCGGCCTCCACCGCGTCCGGAATGGCCAGCGGCGTTTCCACGATCGCCGTTTCGCGCCGGGCCTGGAATGCGGCCAGATCGGCGGAGGAGGACGGCAAAGTCAGTTGCACGCGCTGCGTCGCGTCAAAAAGCGAATCCTCGATCACCTTGAGCTGGTCACCGATGCGGGCGCGCTGCGGGTGTATCTGATGTTCCAGCGCGACACGACGCGCCCCCAGGGCGGGTCCGTCCGGTAGCGTGATGATCATCGGCGCGCCACGAATGTCGAGGAACGCTTCGGCCGCGGCGGCGGCCAGCACGATGCCCCCTTCGGCGGCCCCTTCGGACTGGACCAGCGTCAGCTCATCGTCTTCGCCGTCGCCTTCGGCATAGTCATCGCCCGAGGGCAGCAACGCCATCACCAGCAGGACGACCCCGGCCACAACAGCCAGGGCCCCCGCCCCAAGGCCCGCACGTTTGAGCAAACGGGCCCGACGCCTGCGTTTCCACGCGCGACCTGATCCGGCAAAGTTGGGATCGATTTCGATTTGCGACATGGGCGTTGCGACCAGCGCGCAGCGTCAGCGGAACACGCCGATGCCGCCACCGCCGGTGATCTTGGGCTTGTTGGCCGGTGCGGCAGGCTTGGGCGCGGGTGCCGCGGGCCGGGGCGCTGGCGTGGCGCGTTGCGTCGTGCGCGTGGTGGTCGACCGTGTCGTGGTGGCGCGCGGTGCCGGCGCAGCGGCGGCCACCGGGGCCTCGCACTCGACGTCCGGGTACATGATGATCGTCCGGAACAGCTCTGCACTCGGGTTCTGGTCGGGCCAATCGATGCCGTCGTCACGCTCGCTGAAATACTCGTTCACCGACCGCGCCGACCCGCGCCCCCACAGGCCGTCAATGCTGGACCGGTAGCAATTCATGCGCTGCAATTCGGTTTGCAGGGCCGCGTTCAGCCGATCCGCGGGCGGGTCGATGTGACCCTGTTCGACCAGCATCCGAAACATCTCCGGATCGTCGCCGCGCATGGCGACGCGGGTGTCCATGTCGTCAAAGGCAAAGGCCATTTGCGCGACCGTCTCAGGCAACAGCGTCTCGATCCCGAAATCCGCCTCGCGACCCGGCTCCACCCGGCCCAGGATGATCGACGGTGTCGGCAGCCCGGCTGTCACGGCAACGGCCCCTGTCCCCACACCGGGCCCGGCAAAGCTGGGCGCGGCATCGGGCGGCGGCTCATAGGCCGCGATCAGAAAGGGTGAGCCCGCGTCATCCGCACCGTCGCCCAGATCAAATGCAATCGGCTCCGCCCCGAAAGACTGCGCAAATGCAGCGCTCGTGAGGCCGCCCAGGCCCACAAGTCCAAATGCAAAACGACGCAACATCCCAGTCATCACCAACCACCGGTCAAGCTTGAAGCCAAAGAAAAACTCAGGCCCCATAATACGGTGCAGGCGGCGCAGGTGGCAAGTTATTCCGCAGGTGCACGCAGAAAGAATGTCCATCGTTCCGACCGGCGGGTGTCCACCTCGTGAAAACGGGCCGCGATGTGCCCACGGATCAGGCAGTCTTCGCGCCCGCGGATGCGGAATTCGCCGGGGTCCACGCACAGGGTCGTGTTGCCCGGCAGCATGGAGGCGTTGAACACGTCGCGGGCATAGACGTAGATGAATCGGGACGTCAGCGTATCCTCGATCACGTTGGCGCATTGGTTCGGTCCGACGGTCCACCAACCGGCTGTTTCCCATGCATCGGCGTCATATGCCCCTACGGCAACGTTCACCACATCAAGTGTTTGATTACAAAACTGGAAATTCGCCTTTACTGTGGACGGGACGGCAACGGAAAATAGGCAAAAAACCGCCGTGGCAAAAAACCGCCGGAGTTCCCCCCAACAAGATGTTGATGCAAGCGACTGGTAAAACACAACATTTGCCTCACTGCGTCTGATGATGTTGCACATTGGATGCGATTGTTGCGATTTCTTTGACACGGCTGGATGCAATTGGCCATGGCCCATGCTATATGTTCGACACGATGATACGCTCGCTCTTGATATGTACGGCTCTCGTAGCCTCTTCCGGTGCCGGCGCTGTTGCGCTTTCGGCGCTGCATGATGCTGCCGGTGACCGTAACGTTCGCACTTTGGCTCCTGTGCCGGTTGCGACGGTTGAACCGCGTTTTGTGATCCCGACATTCGCGCCCGCACCCGCGACGCCCGAAGTGGTCGAGGTTGCCCTGCGCGATGCACCGGTCCTTCCGGCGGTTGAGTCGGCGGACGTCGCGCCGGTGCCGTTGGCGACCCCCGTGGCCGCCCCCGTGCCAAGCTTCACGGACGTCGTGGTTGTTGCACCGCAAGCCAAGCCGGTCGCAAAACCCCAGGCGCGTGCATCCACCAAATCAGTGCAAACGGCCCGCGCCGTGCGCAACGAAACGGTGCGCACGTTCAAGCAGCGCAGCACACGCCCCATCATCGTCGCACAAGCGCCCGCTTTCTCGGCAGAGCAGCCTGCGGCGCTCCAACCTGACTGGGTGATTGGCGTATACCGCTGACGCAGTTGAAATTCTCCGGTTGACTTGACCCGGCCCTCTGCCGCTAATTGAGGCGTTGATTTAGGGCTTGGCGTTCGGAGAATAAAATGTCGCGCAAAAATCTGGCCGCAGCGGCGGCCACTCTTCTATTGTGTGCTAACACAGTGTCCGCTCAGGACACAGCTGGCGCGATTTCACTTGAACTGAACCGGGCGACCGCCTCTCCCGAAGGGGGGTGCAGCGTTGTTTTCTTTGCCAAAAACGGTCTTGACCAGGCACTGCAGGACGTAACATGGCGGCTGGCGCTGTTCGACGCCGAAGGCGTGTTCGTCAACCTGCTGTCGCTGCCTCTGGGCAACCTGAGCGCGGGCAAACGCCGGATCGTCCGGTACAACCTGCCTGCCGCGTGCACGGCCATGTCCGAAATCATCGTAAATGATGTCGCCGCCTGCGAAATCGAAGGCGCATCCAGCGCAGAGGCCAGCGATCTCTGCCTGACGTCGCTCACCGTGACGTCGCGCACCGACATTGCATTCGGCCTTTAGGTCCTACGCCCGCGCCTGCGGGCCCCGATAACAGTTTGAACACACATGACTTTGACGATTTTCCAACTTGCCGCCTTCGTTATTTACGGCCTGCTCGCCGTGCTGTCGCTGTTCGCGCTCAGCGTGGGGCTGTTCAAACTCGGCCAGTTCGCCAAGCTTGGGGTTGGCCGCCGCAAGGAAGCTGAAAAGATCCTGGACGATTGGCTCAATGGCCGGGTGGAGGAAGCGATCCGCACCGCAGGCCGCCGCAAATCGGTGCTCAGCCGGGTGCTGCAGGCGGTGTTCTCGGGCATTCAGGCGCGTCCGGGCGATTCCAGCTATGCCGAAGAGCTCAGCCGCCAGACCGCCATTGTCGAACTGGCCACGCTCAGTGAACGGATGCGGTCGCTGGACATGGTCGTGCAGGCGGCCCCGATGCTGGGCCTGCTCGGCACGGTGATCGGGATGATCGACGCGTTCTCGGTATTGGCTGTGACGGACGGCGCGGTGGACCCCACGGCGCTCGCCTCTGGTATCTATGTCGCGCTGATCACCACGGCGGCGGGTCTGGCCATCGCACTGGTCGCCTTTTTCATCGCCACGTGGCTCGAAGGGCGCATCGACCGCGAACGCAACATGATGGAGGCCGTGATGTCGGCGGCCATCCACGGTCGGGTCGATCCGAATTCTGGCGCAAGCTAAGGAGCGGAAGGGCACATGGGCGCCTCGTATCAACCGCTGCCTGAACGGCCACGGCGCTACCGCTTTGCGCTGACGCCGCTTGCGGATGCGATGTTTCAGCTGCTGATCTTTTTCATGCTGTCGACCAGCCTGACGCCCTATTCGCTGGTCACCCTGCGCACCACCCCGGACGAGGCAGAAGAGTCGGAGGAACAGGCCCCGCCGGGCCCCGAGGACGAGACCGCAGAGGCACCGGCACCCGCTGCCGTGACCGACAGCGGCGTGACCATCTGGGACATCGGCAACGGTACGGTGACCACAAACGGTCAGGTCTTCGACATCGAACAACTGCCGTCGCTGGCCGAAGCCATTGGCAGCCAGGATGATCCGGGCCAGGTCGTTATCATCATCGGTGGGCAGGCGCGTGTGCAGGATGTCGCCAGCGCGCTGGAGGCGTTGAACAGCGCAGAAGTGGAGGCGGTGCAAATAGCCCGCACGCGCAGCCGATGATCCGCCGTAGCCGCCTTGCCCCCGCCCGTCAGGGCAACAAGGTCGACAGTGGCCTTGCCATCGTCAACATCGTGCTTTTGCTCATCTTCTTCTTTCTCACCACCGGGTCGCTGTCCAACTCGACCACGGTCACGGTGAGCCTGCCGGAAACCACCGAACTGCCGCTGGACCTGCTGCCCAAGCCGCTGTTGACCGTGTCGGTCGAGGGCGAACTGACGCTGGACGGCGTGCCCATCGAACGCGGCAGCCTCGCCGAAGCGCTGGTGGACGATCCGATGCTGCACGTCCTCGCCGACCGCGAGGCGAACGCAGGCGAATTGCTGGACCTGATCGCCGCCGAAGAGCTGATCGCCGTTCAGGTCCGTCTGGTGACGGTCCACCGCAAGGATGTGGAGGGCGAGGAATGAGCTTTCTGCCCTATGCGCCGCAACGCTCGACCACATGGGCGGCCTCCATCGGCGGGTCGACTGCGATCCATGGCGCGGTCGTGCTGGGCCTGCTGACCTCCTCGGTGGCCTTGCTGCCGGAACCTTCGTCGCCGGCCGTCCGCGAGCCGGAATACGAAATCACGCTCGAGATCATCGACGCGGACATCATTGATCTGGACGACACGCCCAACATCCCCGAGGACGCCGTCGCCATCGAACCCGAGGACGCCACCGCCGACCTGCTCGAAGAGGACAGTGCCGCGCTCACCCCCGAAGACGACAGCGCCCTGCTGACGCCCGAAGAGGACACGCTTGAGCCCGACGACACAGCGCTGCCCGAGGACGAAGCCATCGCGCCGGAGGAAGACGCCCTGCCGCCCGACAAAGAGGTGGTGGAGCCGGAGCCAGAGCCGCTGGTCGAAGAGGAACTGGCCCTGCTGGAGCCAGAGCCAGAGGTCATCGCGCCAGAGCCGGAGGTGATTGAACCCGAGCCGGAGGTAATTGAACCCGAGCCGGAGGTGATCGAGGAGCCTATCATCGCGGCAGAGCCCGATGCACCCACGCCCGAGCTTGACCCCGACGATCTGTCCATCGACGATCTGAGCCTCGTCGATGACGACGTGTTCAACCCGCTGGCCGAGGCGGTCGCCCCTGCGGCTGACGTACCGCTCGCCCCCGACGTCGTTGTGCCCGACGTGGTGGAGCCCGAGGCGATCATCGAAGAAGACATCGCCGCCGTCATCCTGCCCGACCCCACCGTGATCGAGCCCGAGCCCGAGGTGATCCAACCCGAGCCGGAGGTAGAGCCCGAAACCCCCGTCGCCCTGCCCGACCCGGTCGAGGAACTGCCGGCACCCGAGGTCGTCGACGAGCCTGAAGTGGTCGAAGAGACCCCCGAAGAACCTGCCACCGGAACTGCGACCGCCGCCGCGATCCCCAACCCCTCGCCCGCTGCGTTGCAGATTGGCGCGCTGTTGCAGCGCATCCGCTCCACCCCCGCGCCGCAATGCACGCTGGTGCTGCCGCGCCGCGCAGGTGATGATGGTGTGGGCCTGTCCTTTATCGGGGCGGAGCCGGAGGCGCTGGATACGCTGGCCGCGCGCATTATCGACGGCCTCGACACCGCGCCGGCACAAACCCGCGAAATCCTTGACGCCCGCCAATGCGCGGCGCTCGACGCCATCCGCCTCAGCGCGGCCTACCCCGCCAGCCGCATCGGCCTCGCGCTCGAAGACACCACGCTCAGCAGTGGTGAGTCGTTGCAGGCCCGGGTGCTGGGTGCGGGCGGGCTGTTCCTGACGCTGATCCTGGTGGACGACAACGGCGTCATTCAGGACCTCGCCCGCTTTACCACGCTGGACGGCAATGACCCGGTGATCGACGCGCCGGTGGCCCGCTCCGGCCCATCGCGCGACACGCGTCAGATGCTGATCGTGCTCGGCTCCCCGGATGAGCCCATCGACCTGTCGCAGGGGATCGGGCAACTGGCCCAGGACGCCTTTGCCGCGTTGCCGCGTGAGGTTCTGGAAACCGCGCTCTTTGGTGTGGCGACCTTTGACGTGCGGTGATGTCGCTTAACGAGTGATGTCGACCACGCCGATATCCACCGCGCCCAGCCCATCATCCGCCAGTTCCCGCGTCATCAGCGGCAGGATATCCGTGGCCGCCGTGCCGTCCTGCATCGCAGCGGCGCGGACAAGCGCATCTTCGGACGCGGTTGAGATCAGCACATAGGTGCCCGGCTGTGCCGACGGCAGGCGGAACGAAAATTGCCGCTGGTCGCCAATCGGCTCTTCGAGCTGGCTCATCAGGGAAAAGACCCGGCCATTCGGCGCCACAAGCGCCAGCCAGTTCTCGCGACCGGTGCTGCCATGGATCGTGCCCACAACGCCCTCGGCCCGGGTGACGACGTTCTGGTCCAGCACCATCTCGATCGCATCACCGCGCGTGCCCTGGAACGTGCGCGCAAACTCGAGTGCGGCGCATTGTTCGGCGGCTACGTTGCGCTCCAGCACTTCGGGCTGCGTGCCGAACTGCTCGGCCCAGCCCGAGGCGATGCCCTGCAACGTGGTGGCGTCCTGTGCAAACCCCTCGATCAGGCCAGTGTTCGGCCCTTGCCCACGGCGCGCGGCATAGGTGCACCCTTCGGGCACGGCCTCGGCCAGATAGGTCTCTCGACTACCCGGCACGCGGGCCAACCCTTCGGTCACCTCGTCGGACAGGCCCTCTTCGCCGGTGTCGGCGCTGTTGAGGTAGTACCACGCGCCGCCGCCGCCGAGGCCCGCAACCAGAACCAGCGCTGCAATCAGGCCAAGCCCGCCGCCGCCTTTCTCCACCACCGGCTCGACCGGGGTGCTGGCGTCACTGCCAGCGGCGGGCACCGTCGTGACAAATGTTTCGGTACGCCCGCTCGGGGCCGCCTGCAATCCAGGCACTGTGCGGGTCGTCGCCCCCATCGTCAGCTGATAGAGGCCATCGGTGTTCTGCGTCGGCTCATCGCCGCTGATCGCCTTGAGCCCATCGATCACCTGCCCCATGTTCTCGAGCCGCTGCTTGGGATCAGGCTGCAACATGTTGTAAAGCAGCGCCTGAAACGCCACCGGCAACCCGTTGAGGTCCGGCACACCCTGACGCTTTTGCACCGCCTCGACGATGCTGTCGCCCATCGGCACGGCCTTGCCCGTCAGGCACGCAATCATCAGCAGACCCAGCGAATAGATATCCGACGCGCCCTCGGCCTCACCGCCATAGGCGCCCAGCTGTTCGGGCGAGACGTATTTCAGCTTGCCCGCGAACTCGTTGCCGATGGTCACATCCTTGACCTTGGACGACCGCGAGATGCCAAAGTCGATGATCACCGCCTTGTTGATGTCATTGTCGGGCAGCATCACGTTGTCAGGCGACAGGTCGCGGTGGACAACGCCGATCTTGTGCGCACGCTCCAACCCGTCGGCCAGACGCGCGAACAGGGCGCACACGTCCTCGTCGGGCAGCGGGCCGTCATTCTTGAGCTTGTCGCTCAGCTTGTTGCCCTCGATGAACCCCATGACCAGCGCGTGCAGGTTTAGGTTTGCATCCGGCGGGACGTAGGCAAAATAGCGGACGATGGCGTCGTGGTGCAGCTGACGCAAGGTGCGCGCCTCACGGCGGAACATCTGGGCGACGCGGATATCCTCGGCCATTTCGGGCAGGATCACCTTGATCGCGACGCTTTCGCCGGTGCCGATCTCGACGCCGCGGAACACGCGGCCCATGCCGCCCTGATCCAGCCGTTCTTCGACCCGGTACATGTTGTTGATCACCGCGCCCGGCTCGAGGTTGCGCAACGGCTCAGGGGCCTGCGTGCCCGTGCCACCGCCGACAGTCAGCTGCGTCGGGGCAAGGTCGTCTTCCTCCAGATCAGGCGGCGGGGCCTGCGGGGCTGCCACCGCAGCGGCAGCCGCCGCCGCCGTTGCCGGGTCGACCACTGGTGCGGCGGGCGCTGCCGGTTCTTCGGAAAACGGACGGTAGGTTGATCCGGCCTCTTCGGCAGCGGGTACAGCAGGCTGGCTCACCGGCATCTCGCCGATGATCGTGCGGTCGGCGTCCTCGGCTTCGGGCTCCGGCGCGGGGGTATTGGACACATCGGCACCGGGCATGGGCGCGATGATCGTGCGATCCGCCTCTTCCTCCGGCGGGGCAGCGGGCGGTTCGGCAGCGGGCATCGGGGCGATCAACGTACGGTCGTTGTCCTCCTCCGGCACCTCGGGCCGCTTGGGCGGCTGCGTGTTTTCCGTGCTGCTCACAGGTAGCCCCCAAATTCCGGGAACACCCCGGACGCTTCGAACTCAGGCAAGGGCACCTGATGGCAGGTGACCACGACGACCGACACGTTGTCCTTGCCGCCCCGTTCCAACGCGGTCGCCACCAGCTTGCCGCACAACCCTTCGAGGTCGGCACCGAACTGGCGCATCACGCGCTCAAGCTCGTCATCGTGGAAATATTCCGTCAGCCCGTCCGAGCACAGCAAAAAGGTGTCCTTGTCGGCCAGCACGCCCTCGATCATCTCGCATTCCGGCGTCTGGGTGACACCGATGGCGCGGGTGATGACGTTCTTGCGCGGCCAGGCTTCGGCCTCCGCCGGGGTGATGGAGCCCGCATCAAGCAGCGCCTGCACCTCCGTATGGTCGCGCGTCACCTGGCTGATCACACCGCCGCGCAGGCGATAGACCCGGCTGTCGCCGGACCAGATGCTGGCGTAATGCCCCTGACTGACCAGCAGCGCCGCCACGGTCGAACCGATCGTGCCGTTCCCCAATTCGGCGGCGTGTTGCAGGATGCGTGTGTTGGCCCGCGTCAGCCGTTCCATGAACCGCGCCCGCAGGTCGACCGCACCGCCGGGCACGCCCACGGTCTGCATCTCGCCCACGATCGACTGGCTGGCAAAATCGCCCGCCGCGTGCCCACCCATACCGTCCGCAACCAGCCACAGCCCGCTGTCGGGCAGCGCCAAAAGGCTGTCCTCGTTGACCTTGCGCACACAGCCCACATCACTGAGGGTTGCCGTCTCGAACACGAAGCTGGGTTCGTTTGTCTCACTCATTCACGGACTCTCTCGCGTCACGGGTTCGTTCTGTCAACAACCATTGCATGGCTGTGAGGTCCGGCAAACCGTTTGCGCCCAACCAACCCGCCGACCGTGTCGGAAGCGCCGCATGCCACCAATGGCTGCGTCCCAATTGGGCTTTTTGCGCATCCGCGCTGCTGGCATCGGCAAAGAGCCGGGGCAGATCTCCGTCATCGCGGTGGCCCCATATGGTGCCGTCCTGCCCTTCTTCGAAGACGACGCCCTGCAGCGATGGCGCGTCGAAACCATCCAGCAGCGTCGACACCCCGCGCGTACCGTCCTTGGGCACCTCGAACCCCGCGATATGCGCGGCCAGCGCGCGGTAGGGTCCTTCGTCATGGGCCCGGTGCACGGGTGGTGGCGATACCACGCCCGTCAGTCCAAAGATCAGCGGAAACCGCCGCCCGACCTTGTCCTGCGACGGCAGGAAGATACCCGCCAGCGGCGCGCCGATCACATCCGGGCCCAGCCAGAAATTCAGCGGTGGGGCGGCGGCCCACCCGGCCTCCCAATCGTCTCCCAGCCCTTGCTTGAGGGCGGGCAGCACATGTTCCAGCCAGCTATCAAAGCGGCTGAGCAACGCGTGATCCAGACCGTGCGCAAGAAAATCGCCATAGGCGGGATGCTTGCCGTAAATGACCACTGTTGCATCGACGTTCATGGCACCTACTCGATTGTCGTCGGGCAGGAAAAATCCGACAGCTCGCGCATCAGGAACGGAATGGCGATGCTGTCAAACTCGAGCCGCAGGGTCACCGACCGTCCGCCCACCTGATAGGTGACGTCGGCCCGGGTGCCGGATGTTTTGTTGCGCCCGCGCGACACGAATTCCGAAAGGGCCCAGCGACCGCCGCCGAACCGCAACGAATTGTCCGTCGTCTCGGACCGCGGCAGGAGCGTCACGGTGATGTCCGCCGTGTCATCCGGCCAGGTAAAGCTGGCCCCGGACGAGTTCAGGAACAGCTGCACCTCGCGCCCGCTCATGTTCAGCGTCGTGCTTTCCACTGTCGGCGATGACGCGACCTGCGCCACGGTGAACGTGACCGTCGGGCTGGAGCTGTCGGGCGGGAAAAACGCCTGCCGGATGCGTTCGGCCCGGGCGAACTGGCTCAGTGTTGCACTGCTCAGCCGCGCGCCCAGCGGGCTGCCCTCGCGGGCGACGATGGTGCCGTCGGACTCGCGCTGGGTGTGTTCGCGCAGATACGTCTCGTAAAACGTCTGCATCCGTCCGCCATAGCCAAAGAATTCGCCAAAGACCGAGGTAGAGATGTGCCGCGCCCCGCGTCCCGCAAACGGAAAGGCGGAGGCGACATTCTGCGTGCAATAGGCCGCGACCTCCTCGGCCAGCGCGCGCTGCAACTCCCCGATGGAGGCGTTGGCAGAGACGGTCAGGAACTCCGATTCAATGGAATTCACAAAGCCGACGATGGTTTCGGGATAGAACGGCACGCCCTGGCTGAGAGTGTTGAGCGCGTCCTGCATCCCGCGCTGATCCAGCAGCGTGTTGCCACCGCGCCCGGCCAATTGCCGGTTGGTCAGCAGCTCTTGCATACCCGCCAGCAGCACATCGACGGGCCGCGCGTTCTGTTCGCCGCGCACAAAGGCGTGCCATTTCTCGAACCGTTGTTCGATGCTTTCCAAGGTGCGTCGCTGTGACGGGGCGGAGGCGTTGGTGACCGCCCGCTCCTGGAACTTGGCCTTGTCGCGCAGCAGGTTGAGGAAGATCCGCTGGATCGCGCCCGACCGCCGCTGCGCCTCGGTAAAGCCGACATCGGCCATCTGCGAGCCCACGTCGCCACCGCCCGCGATCATCGCCGCCGGGTTGTCGATCCCGTCCACCGCATCAAGGAACGCGGTCAGCCGCGTTTCGCGGTCCACCGATTCCGCCAGCTTGAGAATGGGCGAGGCAAAGGGCGCGGACGCCACCGCCAGCCCGGGATATTGCGGCGCGCCTGCGGACATCGGCACCAGTTCGATCCGGCCCAGCATCGCGTTCCACTTTTCGGCAAAGTCGGAGCGGTAGAAGGCGTGCAGATCGCGGTTCAGACCCAGCAGCTGGCCCTGATAATCCACGCCCTCGCCCGGTGCGCCCAGCACCCAACGCTCTTCCTCCAGCCGTTCGGCGGCGTTGGCCACGGCATCCTGAAAGAACGACCAGTAGCCGGTAAAGGTGAACATGCCCGGCACTTCGAGACTGTCGAGCGGTTTGCCATCGGTGGTGCGGAACACCACGTCGGCCTGCACATCCGCCAGCTCGTCCGTCAGGCGGAACGGTTGCAGCGTCGCCGCCTGGCTGAGGATCGAGCTATAGGCCTGCTGGGCGAGGCTCAGGGTCGCGATTTCCTTTTGCGTGCGTTCCACCAGATCCTTGTCGGGCTTCAGCGACGGCTCAATCCGGTCATCCAGTTCCAGCATCGCGGCGAGGTGTTCGTTGATCTCGCGATATTCTCCATCAAGGCCGGGCTCGGAATATTCGGGCCCCCACGCTTCGGCGAAATAGGCCTGAATGGCGACGTCGTCGGATTTGCCGTCCTGCTCCTTGGCCAGCAGGATATAGACCTTGAGCGCGCGATACGCCTCTTCGGTGTTGTTGTCGGTCAACAGCCGCGGCAGCCGGTTTTCGAGGTACAGCATCATGCGCGGGCGCAGCAGCCGTTCCAGCGAGTCCGAGTAGGATTGCAGCGCCGCCGACCGGATCGCCGCACGCCGCGACAGCCCGACCTTTTCAGCGAACACCTGTTCGCGCGGATCGGCGTAGCCGGCGGGGATGTCACGCGCCAGCGCAAGCGCCTGCAGGATCGGGCGCGTGCTGGGATCGTCGATGATGTTCTGGGTCAGCAGGCCCTGCGCCTCGATCTGGTAGCTGTCGGTCGCCGCCGCCGCCTCTCGGATCAGCGACGCGTTCTGCCAAAAGCTGTAGCCAAAGAGGCCAAAGGCCCCGATCACCGCCGCCGAGATCAGCCCCATGACACCGGTGCGGAAAATCGCCTTGCGCCGCATCGCCTTGAAGTCATAGCCGACCCAGTCGCGTTCGGCGAAAATCACCTGCTTGAGCAGGTCATGCAGGAAATAGCTGCGCCCCTTGCCGGACATGAAACTGGGCTGGAACCCGCCCTGGTTTTCGGACATCGCGCCCAGCACCTGGTCGATGGGCGTCCCTTCCTGCGTGCCGGAGGTAAAGTAGAACCCGCGCAGGATCGCGTGCAGATCGTTGGACTTCTGGAACACACGGCGCAGGAAATCCGACACGTTGCGTTGCAGCAGCACCAACTGCCCCGGAAAGCCGAACATGGCGATGCGCGCCACGGTGTCCGGTTCCTCGTTCATGCGGTCGGTGACCTCGTCGCTGAGGCGGCTGATCAGCTGGTCAAACTCGGACGAGACGTGGCGATAGGTCTCCTCCTTGCGGTCCTTGGTCTGGAAGGTGATCCCCCAGACCGAACGGCGACGATCCTCGCCATAGTGGCCAAAGAACTCGCGAAATCCCGAGATCAGGTCCGCCTTGGTGAACAGGACATAGACCGGCACGTCGATGCGCAGCGTCTCGTGCAACTCTTCGAGCCGTTTGCGCACGGCAAGGGCGTGGGTGTCCAGCGTGTCGTCTGTCGCCGTCATCATGTCCTCGCAGGAAAATGCGAGGATGACGCCGTTGATCGGCTGGTTGGGGCGCGCCTTTTTCAGCTGATCGAGAAAGGCCTGCCAGCTCATCTTGTCGGCACGCGCGTCGCTGTCCTGCGTGGTGTAGCGGCCCGCGGTGTCGATCAGCACCGCCTCTTCGGAGAACCAGAAATCGCAGTTCTTGGTCCCGCCAAAGCCTGCAACGGCGGACGCATCCGTGCCCGGAAACTCAAGCCCCGAATGCACCAGCGCCGTGGTCTTGCCCGCGCCCGGCGGACCGATGATCACGTACCACGGCATGTCATAAAGGTAGGTGGACCGCCCGCCCTTGCGCAGCTTGCCCAACGCCTCCTGCATCCGGTCGTGCAGGATGGCCCCGTCGCCCACGGGCTGCTCCATCAGGCTCTCTTCGAGCTCGGCGGCGGCACGGCGGCGCTTGCGGTAGCGCAGGCCGCTGACAATCGCGATGGGCATCAGGATCAGCGCAATCACCAGCACCCGGAACCAGACCGACGCCAGCCATTCGATGCCAAAGATCGGCAGGCCGAACCAGACGGCGGCGCAGATACACAGGATACCCAGGCCGGTGACAAACCAGCGGAACCACTTGAACTGCCAGTAGGTCAACGGGTTCAGCCATTTCAGCACAGACCTCACAGCCGCTGCTCCTTTTGCAAGAGGATTTCGACACGCCGGTTTTCCGCCCGCGCTTCGCGGGTGTTGGCGGTGTTGAGTGGTTTGGCCGGGCCGACACCTTCGACGGACATGCGCCCGGGATTGGTCAGGTGCGGCTCAAGCAGGGTGCGCACGGTCTCCGCGCGCGCCTCCGACAGCGCCTCGTTGGTCTTGTAGCGGCCCCGCCCGCTCAGCGGGATGTTGTCCGAATGGCCTTCGATGATGATATCGCCCGGCTCGCTTTCCAGCACTTCGGCGATGCGGCGGCCCAGGTCGGTGACATCCGTCGTCAGGTCGGACGAGCCAGAGCCGAACCGCAGCGCGTCGCGCAGCCGGACCGAGATGTAATCGCCCGCCTCCTGCACCTCGACATCGCCCGCCTCGATCTCGGCGGTCAGCCGACCCTGAATGCGTTCGAGCTGGCCCGTTGGCGGGGCCTCGTATTCGACGACATTCTCGCTCCGCTCGATCACCACCTCGCTGAGGTTGGCGTGCAGCCCGATGATGTCGTCCTGTGCCGCCTGCGCGTCACCCGACAGCAGCCACGACAGTGTTGCGAACAGCGCCACGACCATCGCAGCCGCCACACCGCCGACCACCCACAGCGGCATGCCGCCCGCCTGACGGCGACCGCCCAGCAGGACGGCGATCCACTTGTGGCTCAACTCTTCGGGCGGGCGCGCATTGGCAGAGCGGAAGCGTTGATAAACCTCCGTCCGCAACCGGCTGAGCATGACCTGCCCGTTCGGCTCCGTCCGGTACTTGCCCTCGAAGCCTAGGGCGAGGCAGGTCAGCATCAGCTCCAGCACATGCGCGCGCTGACCGGGCAGCGCGATCACCTGTTCCAGCCGCGCGAAAAAGCCGATCCCGGCAGAGCGGTCGGCCAGCAATTCGGCGGCCATGGAGAACTGTTGCCAGTATTGCGGATCGTTGCCCGGGATCGTCTGCACGATATCGTCCGATGTCGCCGCCAGCGCGTAGCGCGCCACGTCGATATCCTCGGGCGGCACGCCGGCCTCCTGACATTTCTGCACGAAACTCGCGATTTCGCGCATCACGTGGTCGCGCAGGGGGATCGCCTGCATCTCGACCATGCCCGTGCGCAAGCGGCCCAGCAGGACCAGCAGGTCGGACGCGGCGGCGATGATCGGGTTCGAGGACGACCCGACATCAAGGCCCGATCCGCGCAACGCGTCGGTAAAGGCGATCTTGGGCGTGTTGCGCTGCGGCTGCGGTTGCTGCGGCTGCTGGCCCGCCGCGGGAAACTGCCCGTCGGGCGGCGGCGTCGCGGGCGTCCAGCCCGGCTGCGGCTGCCCGGCATAGGGGTCCGGGTAATGCGGCTGCTGGTAGCCCGGCGCGGGCTGTTGCGCCGGATACGGTTGCTGCGCGGGCGGATAGGGTTGCTGCGCAGGCGCGGCCGGAGGCGGCGGCGGGTAATAGGGCTGCTGCGGCGGGGCCGCTTGCGGCGGCGGCAGCGGCGCACCCGGCGACGGCGTCAGCGGACCGCCCAGCCAGGTGTCGTCGCCACCGCGCGGCGGCGCGGCGGGCGGCTGGCCGTATTGCGGTTGCGGCGCAGGCTGTTGCTGCGGCGGGTAAGGCGGCGGGGCGGGCTGTTGCGGCGGCAGGCGCTGACCGAATACCGTGTTTTCGCCCTGCGCGGGCGGCGGCGCGGCCTGAGGCTGCTGCGGCGGTGGGGGTTGCTGGGCATGCGCGGGCGGGGGCGGCGGCGCAGGTTGCGCTGCCGGTTTCGCCGGTTGTGGTGGCAGCTTTTGCCCAAAGACTGTGCGGTCTTCGTCGTCAGACGCCATCTCGCTTACCGCTCCTCCGGTATCGCCCACAGCTCAAGTTCCAGCCCCGGCCACGCCCCGGCAAAGTGCATCCCCATCGCCGGCGCGCTGGAAAAGTCGCGCCACAGCGGGCTTTGCTTGTCCACGATGAAATAGACGTGGTTCGCCACGACACGAATTTGCGGCGGCGGGTTCGGGACATGGACCAGCTGGATGCCGGGCATGTTGTTGACAATGATTTCCTTCATCCGTGTCGACGGCGCGACCTTGCACAGCTGCGGGAACTGCTGCTGGATCTGCGTCAGCGGCAAGGCGGCAGCCACCTCGATGATAAAGGATGCGTTGGCGAACAGGTTCGGGTCGTCCACCATGGCAAGGAAACTGTTCTCGCGGCGCTGTTCCAGCGTCAGGCGCAGGGCACGGCCCACGTCACGGCTGAGCAGGCGGCGGATATCGTCCACCAGCGGCTTGAACGTCTCCTTGGGCTGGTCGTGCCGGTAGCGCCCGTAGTCGCGCACACGGCGGTCGCGTTCCTCGAACGTGGTCAGCTCACCGGCAAGCGACACCAGCGTCTCGTAAAGGCGCTCGGGATGCACCGACGGCAGGCGCCGCAGATGCCGCAGAATTGGCAGCACCCGGTTCAGCACCATCAGCATCAGATAGTCCTTGTCCTGCATCCCCCCGCCCGAGGTCGGGTCGGCGGCATAGCGCTCCAGCACTTCGAGCCGTGCCTCCACCGATCCAGTGACGGCCTTCAGGTACCCTTCGTAGGCGCGGTGCACCGCCAGCACGAGGCCGGTGGGCGGTGTCGCCTGATCCAGCGTCACCACAGTGCCGTCGCTCACGTCGGCGACCCGGCCCAGACAGATGCACTGGTACCCTTCGCGCGGGCGGTCGCGCAGCGTCAGCTCCAGCCGCGGCACCGCGATCTCGACCGACTCCTCGATCCGCGAGGCGGCGGTGGTGTCGGCCACTCCGCGCTCTTCGGACAGGACAAAGCGCATGCTGGCATCGTCACCGATCCCCACATCCCGGTCGTTCTGCGCCTGATTGGGCAGCGTCAGCCAGATCATCTTGCCCACCGCGTCCTCGGGCACGTCGATCTCGCGTGGGAGCGGGCTGTTGTGCGGCGCGTCAAAGGGCGTGCCATCCGGCATGATCCCCGACACCTGCTCAAGCTCGAGCCGCCCCTGACGCAACTGCCCCTGATCAAAGGACAGCTCCGCGATGCCCCAGGGAAACGGCGTCATATGAGCGGTACGCGCGGTCACCGTACGCTCCATGTACCGGTCTGCCTGCTGCAGATGCTGGGGCTTGATGAACAGCCCTTCTTTCCAGGCGACCTTGCTGAAACGCGACATGACTTAAATGGCTCCAATATTCCGTGCCCCAGCCCAGCCCGGCGGTGACGATCCGACTTTGCGATTAAGTGACAGAAGGGTCAAGCGATACGCACCTTTCCAAGGGTTTATCCCGCATTACGGAGAGTAAACACCTCAGGACCCGATTACATTCGCTTGTCCGGAACAGATGTGAGCCTTCGGCGCGCGATCCGGGACATGTCTTTCTGCCACAGTATGTAAACTAATGTGCACGAACGGTTCACGTGCATTTGAACCGCAAGCAAAAAAATGCTCATGTCTCGGTAACGGGATTCTAACTTTTGGGTATTGTCATGGCAGTTCAATCTTCTGCATTTTTGCAACGGCGCGCGACGGGGTATCGTGCATTCGCGCTGAGCTCCACCATTCTGATGACGATCATGGCAGTGCCAGTCGGCGCGCAGCAAACATTCACGGGTGCTACCGACCAGAACTGGGATCAGGCAACCAGCAACTGGAACCCCGGACCGACCTTTACCAACAACGACGATGCGATTTTCGATACGGTCGGCGGTACGGTCGACATCACCGAAGCGGGCGGCATCACAGCTGGCGAGATCGACGTAAACAGCGGCGCAAGCGGCCTGATCGTGACCGGCAACGATCTGACGATCAACAACAACGTCACAGTGACCGGCGCCGCGACGACCGCCGATATCCAGGCCAACATCACCGGCAACGCGAATGCGGACGGTGACGGTCAGCTGACACTGTCGGGCACAGTTGGCGGAACGGTCGCCAACTCCGGTACGGGCACAACGACAGTTACCAACACGGTTGACTCGGTCAACAACACGGCCGGGACGACAATTGTCGGCTCCGGCGGCACCGTCACGAACGCAACGACCGTTTCAAACGGCACGGTGCAGACGCAAACCGGCTCAACCCTCAACGGCCTCAGCACGGTGACAATGGGAACGTTGGACATTGATGGCGGGGATATCGCTGCCGTGACCAACTCGGGTGGCACGGTTGAGCTGGGCGGCGGCACGGTCGCCTCACTCGTGCAGAACGGCACCGGCATGTCCACCACCGTGGATGGCAACACCACCGTCACCGCCCTCACCGACATCGACGAAGGCACGCTGACCGTCAACTCAGGCCAGACCCTCACCGCCACCGGCGGCGTGGACATCGCCGCAAACGGCACGCTCACCGTGCAGGCCAACGGCATCATCGCGGGCGGAGACGT
>JBCBXB010000025.1:0-16324 GCA_039816785.1 Pseudomonadota bacterium | reverse complement strand
TCAACGCTCGAAATATCCCGAGGGCGCCGATCCGTATGTGTTGGGCGAAAGCACCAACACGGCCCAGACCTATGGCTATGATTCAGTAACCCAGATGCAAGAGACCAAAGCGACTCTTTGCAAAATCTGGACAGCGTAAGGAGGATTACGACATGGCATTAGGAGGACAGGCGAGAGCCAAGTTCCTGTGCGACGCCGAGCGCTGCATTGAATGCAACGCCTGCGTCACGGCCTGCAAGAACGAGCATGAAGTGCCTTGGGGCATCAACCGCCGCCGCGTGGTGACCATCAATGATGGTGATCCCGGTGAACGGTCGATTTCCGTGGCCTGCATGCACTGTTCCGATGCGCCTTGTATGGCGGTCTGCCCGACGGACTGCTTTTACCAGAACGAGGAAGGGGTGGTGCTCCACTCCAAGGACCTCTGCATCGGGTGTGGTTATTGCTTTTATGCGTGCCCCTTTGGCGCGCCGCAATTCCCGCAGGCCGGCAACTTTGGCAGCCGCGGCAAGATGGACAAATGTACGTTCTGCGCCGGTGGCCCCGAGGAAACGCATTCGACCGCCGAGTTCGCCAAGTACGGGCGCAACCGGATCGCAGAAGGCAAGCTGCCCATCTGCGCCGAGATGTGTTCGACCAAGGCGCTGCTGGCGGGGGATGGCGACGTTGTGTCGGCCATCTACCGCGAACGCGTCGTGGCCCGCGGCTTTGGCTCGGGCGCGTGGGGCTGGGGGTCGGCCTACGGCAACCAGGACGGCTGAATGCCGCTGATTGCGACCAAAGAGAAAGGCCCCGCCGGGGCCTTTCCCGTTTCGTCATGGGTCACAGGGCCCGTGTCACTGCGCGCGTTGGCAGATCAGGTTCAACCGCGGGCGGTAGGTTTCGGGTGGCATGTTCCCGTTGGTGCAGCGCCCGCTGACCCGGATTGGCTCACTGCGCCGGATGGCCCGTCGGGATTCGTCAAAGCTGGCATCGGGCGGGCAATTGCGAAAGTCGCCGTTGGCGCAGGCCGTATTCATGCTTTGGCCCCAGTTGAGACAGACGGCATCCAGCGCGTCGGGATCAAAGCTGTCATACATCGTGAAGCCCGAAATGGCATTGCGCGACCCGTTGAACGTCTGGGTTTGCGTGCCGCCGGGACCGGTGATCCTGATCCAATCGATGCCCTCGGCGCAGGAGGCCGTCGCGTTCCAGCGGATCGACCGCTGTTCGGTATAGGCGTTGCCCGCGGGGTCTGTCCGTTCCCATACATGGTTCGCCGGGTCGCCGCCTTGGCCTGCGACGGGGCGCACATTGATCGTGATGGTGTGGTCTGCCTGCGGCTGGCGCAGCACGACAAAGCCCGGCGCGCTCGACCCCGGCTGGGCTTCCTGCCCGACCGACAGGTGGTTGTTCGCGACCGCCGGAACCGCAGCGGTCAGGGCGAGACCGGTCAAAAGATGGAAAACAGGGCGCATAATGGTGCTCCTCAAAAATGTCAGATCAAAAAAAGCGGTGCGAAATACCTTGTGCACCGATGCAATCTTAACACGAACGCCCGGAGGCGCGGCGCGGTTTTGCCGATGTCGGCAACGGGCCGCTCATTGGATTTGGACCGCGTGACATGAAACTCATCCTTGCTTTGCTTCTTGGTTTCTCTCTGCTGGCCGGGGTGCCTGCACCGCTTGTGGCGCAAGAGGCCGCCCCCATCGACCGGTCCGCCACGGGTGGCGCGCAGACGCTTGAGGACATCATGGCGCGGCAGCGCGGCGACGCGGTGGCACCGCGTACGGGTGATGCCGCCGGGGCCGCGCAACAGCTGTCGGGCCAGCTGGGCACGCTGGGCGGGGCGTCGGATCCGGACCTGTGGCGCGCGCTGCGCTACGGCTCGGCCGACATCACCGTGTCGTCGGGCGGCGAGGTGGCCAGCGTGCTGATGCAGGACGGCGGCATGGTCTGGCTGGAGTTCCGCAAGGGGCCGCTGGCGAGCTATGGCGGCTACCTGCTGCTGGGGACGATTGCGCTGCTGATCGTGTTCTTTGTCCTGCGGGGCAAGGTCAAGCTGGACTACGAAAAGACCGGGCAAACCGTCACCCGGTTCAAGAGCTTTGAGCGGGCGGCGCACTGGCTGCTGGCGGGCTCGTTCATCCTGCTGGGGCTGACGGGTCTGCTCACCCTTTTCGGGCGCATGTTCATCGCGCCCTACATTTCCAAAGAGGTCAATGCGACGCTGCTGATGGGGTCGAAATACATCCACAACAACGTGGCGTGGGCGTTTATCGTTGCGCTGATTGTCGTGTTCTTCCTCTGGGTCTGGCACAACATTCCCAACCGCACCGATGTCACGTGGTTTGCACAGGCCGGTGGCATCATCGGGTCCAAGCACCCGCCCGCGAAAAAGTTCAACGGCGGGCAAAAGATCATCTTCTGGTCCGTGATCCTGCTGGGTGGTTCGATCTCGCTGTCGGGGGTGTCGCTGCTGTTTCCGTTCGAGCTGCCGATGTTCGCCAAGACGTTTGATTTCATGCGCTCGGTCGGGATCGAGGGGCTGCCGCTATATGGCGCGCTGCCCGAAGCGCTCGCCCCGCACGAAGAGATGCAGCACGCGCAGGCGTGGCACGCCATTGTCAGCTTTGTGCTGATGGCGATCATCATTGCGCATATCTACATCGGGTCGGTGGGCATGGAAGGCGCCTATGACGCGATGGGCTCGGGCGAGGTGGACGAGGCGTGGGCGCGCCAGCACCATTCGCTGTGGCTGGAAGAGTTGGAGGCCAAGGGCAAGGCAGCTGCACGCGATGCGACACCTGCTGAGTAGCCTGTTGATGTGCCTCGCGTTGCCGGTGGCCGCGCAGGAGTTCACGACCTACAAGGGCCACGGCGGCCCGATCATGGCGCTGGACGTGTCGCCGGACGGCGCGCTGGCCTCGGCCAGCTTTGACAACTCGGTGGGGCTGTGGCCCGGGCCGCGCTGGCTGGAGGGGCATGACGCTGCGGTGACAACGGTGACCTATGCCCGGACCGCGGTGTTCTCGGGCGGCGATGATTTTCGGGTGCTGATGTGGTTGCCGGAGGTTCAGGCCCCTTACGAAGTGACCCGGATGCAGGGCAAGATCAGCGCCGTTGCCATGGCGCCCGACCAACGTCGCCTCGCCGTGGCAAGCTGGGACGGCTCCATCCGCATGATGAGCCTGTTTTCAGAAGGGGGCACACCATCCGTCAAGATCGGGGGTGACCTGCTGGACCACCGGTCGAATGTGACGGACGTGGCTTTTGATCGGGACGGCACGCTTTACTCAGCGTCTTCGGACGGGACGGTGCGCGCGTGGCAGGGCGACGGGTCGCGGGTGATTGCCAATCAGGGCTTCGGCATCAACAGGATTATCGTCGCTGACACGTGGCTCGCCTATGGCGCGGTAGACGGCACGACCCGTGTGATTGATCGGACCACGGATGAGGAGATCGCGGATTTCACCCTCGACCGCCGTCCGATCCTGTCGATGGATTTTCACGCTCCCACCGGGCAACTCGCCATCGGCGATGGGGAAGGCCACATCATGATGGTGGACACGAATGACTGGCGGATCGCCCGCGATTTCCGCGCCATGCGGCAAGGACCGGTCTGGGCGCTGGCGTTTTCCAACGACGGTAAGGTGATCCATGCGGGTGGGATTGAGGATGTGATCTATGCCTGGCCTGTCGCCTTGCTCGACACCTATGATCCGGTCGGGGGCGGCACACGATCGTTCCTGCGCGATGCCGAGACGATGCCCAACGGTGAGCGCCAGTTCATGCGCAAATGCTCCATCTGCCACAGCCTTGAGGACGGCCCGTCGCGCAAGGCGGGGCCGACGTTGCACGGGGTGTTCGGGCGGCAGGCGGGGGTGGTGCCGGGCTATCGCTACTCGCCAATCCTGGATGGTTCGGACATTATCTGGGACGACGCCAGCATCGATGCGCTCTTTGATCAGGGGCCGGATCACTATATCCCCGGCTCCAAGATGCCGATGCAGGTGATTGCCGCACCACAGGACCGCGCCGACCTGATTGCATTCCTGCGTGACGCCACCAAGGAGGACTGAACCATGAAGGCCATGATGATGGGCTTTGCCGCGTTGATCGTGATTTCGACTGGCTCGTATTTCGTGCTGCAAGAGCTGGGCTTTGACACGTCGCGCCAGAATGCTGGCGACGCGGTACGGCTCGACTGAGGCCATGAACGCCCCGCCCAAAGCCACGCTGGACATGTACGGCACGTCGCTTGCCGGGGCGTCGATCCTGGTGATCGATGACGAACCGGGCATGCGCCATTTCCTGATCAAGACGCTGGAACGCCGGGTCAAGCGGGTGGATGCGGTGGACGGCCCCGCGCAGGCGAGCAAGGCGCTGGACGAGGCGCAATACGACCTCGTGATCCTGGATAACCTTATGCCGGGGGGCACCGGCCTTGACTGGTTGACCGAGCAAAAGCGCAAGGGGTTCTTTGCCGACGCGATCCTGATCACGGCCTATGCCGATCTGGAAACCGCGATTGCGGCGCTGCGGGCGGGGGTCAGTGATTTTGTGCTGAAACCGTTTCGCGCCAATCAGATCCTGAGTGCTGTGGCCCGCACGCTGGACCGCAAGTACCTGCAGCGCGACAACACCCTGCTGCGCCGCGAGCTGTCGTCGGGCACGGGGCATGGCAAGCTGCTGGGCAATTCCGAACCGATGGAGGATGTGCGCGCGATGCTGGCGCGGCTCGCCCCGCTGCCCACGCCGGTGCTGTTCAACGGTGCCAGCGGCACGGGCAAGGAGATGGCGGCCCGCCACCTGCACGACGCGTCCGACCGGGCGGAGGCACCGTTTGTGCCTGTCAACTGTGCCACCATCCAGCCCGACCGCTTTGCCGAAGAGCTGTTCGGCGTGGTGCAGGCCGAGGACCGGCTAAAGCCCGGGCTGCTGCTGCTGGCCGATGGCGGCACGCTGCTGCTAGACGAGGTCGTGCAGATGCCCGAAACGGTGCAGGCCGCGTTGCTGCGGGTGCTGGAAGACAAGAAGGTGCGCCCGGTGGGGGCCGAGCGGGAGATCCCGCTGAACGTGCGGTTCCTGTTCGCCACCAATGACGACATCGAGGCGGCGGTGGCCGCGGGCCGGTTCCGCGCTGATCTTTATCACCGGATCCACGTGGTTAAGATTCACATGCCGCTGTTGCGCGACCGGATGGACGACATCGTCGAGCTGGCGGCGCATTTCATGGCGCGGTTTTCGGCGTCACTGGCGATGCCGTCACTTGAGCTGGACGAGGAAACGCTGCTCAAGCTGCGCCGCTACGACTGGCCCGGCAACGTGCGCGAGCTGCGCAACCTGATCGAGCGGTCGGTGATCCTCGGCGCGTTTCCGGAGGAGTTTTCGGGCGGCGGCAGCGTGACGGGCGCGCAGGCCATCGAGAACCTTGATCTGGTGGTGCAGCGCCACATCCTGCGGATGCTCGACCTGTGCGGCGGCAACCGCGCCGAAGCCGCCCGTCGTCTGGGCGTGTCCCGCAAGACCATCGACCGCAAGATGGCCGTGTGGTCGGAGTGACAACGGTTTATTAACATAACCATGCCTATGGGGCCGAAGGCGGCGCGACGGCCCCTAGGCAATTCAGGCGACGGCCACGGGGGCCGCCGCTTGTTTCTCCTGATGGCTTACAGGCATTCCGCCAGCGTGTTCGCCATGTTCCGGATCAGCTGCGGGTAGAGCGCGGCACCGGGCTCGAGTGCGGCACCCAGCGGGTCGATCACGCCGGTGCCGGCCTCCGTCCCGTCCAGCACGGTCGCGACAAGGCCCGGGTTGAACTGCGGCTCGGCCAGAACGCAATCGATCCCTTCTTCGGTGATGCGGCCCTGGATCTCGGCGATGCGTGCCGGGCTGGGGTCGGACGCGTCGCCGATGGAAATCGCGCCGGACGCGGGGAAGTCAAAGTCGCTTTCGAAATACTGGTAGGCGTCGTGGAACACGATAAAGCTGCCGCCGCGCACCGGTGCCAGTGTCGTGGCGACCTCGGCCGACAGCGCCTCCATCTCGGCGCGGGCGGCGGCGGCGTTGGCGAAGTAGGTCCCGGCGTTGTCGGGATCGGCGGCCGACAGCTGTGCCGCGATCACGTTCAGCCAGGTGCTGGCGTTCGCGGGCGACAGCCAGGCGTGCGGGTCGTGTTCGCCATGGTCGTGCCCGGCATGGTCATCGTGGTCATCGTGATCGTCATGCGCGGCGTGGTCTTCGTCGCCGTGATCATGGTCGTCGTGCCCTTCGGCGCTGGCCTCTTCATGCCCGTGGTCGTCGTGATCGTGATCGTGCCCTTCGGCTTTGACCTCTTCGTGGTCATGGTCGTGGTCGTGATCGTCGGCCTTCACCTCTTCATGTCCGTGATCGTCGTGGTCATGGTCATGCGCGTCGGCCTTGACCTCTTCGTGCCCGTGGTCGTCGTGGTCGTCATGATCGTCGTGGGCCGCATGCTCTTCGTCATCGTGGTCGCCATGCTCATGCGCCTCGAACAGCGCGCCTTCGCGGAAATCGAGCAGCTTGATGCCGTCAGACTCCAGCAAGGTCGTGACCGTCGCGTCGGTGGCAAGGGTTTCGACCGCGTCTTCCATCCAGGGCGTCAGGTCCTCGCCGATCCAGAACACAAGGTCCGCGTCCTGCAAAGCTGCGGCCTCGGACGGGCGCAGGCTGTATTCATGCGGCGACGCGCCCGGCTGCACGATCAGCGACGGCGCGCCTACCCCGTCCATCACCCGCGCCACCAGCGAATGCACCGGCGCGATATCGACGGCGACGCTGGGCGCCTCCGCCAGGGCGGTGCCGCCCATCAGAATGGCTGTTGCGGAAAGAGGAAGAAGCTTTCTGGACATTGGGACCCCCACGTGATTTTATAACATTATCGCCCGTTTACATGATATGGAATAACATGACAAGCGAAGAGCATCCGACAGGCGCACCCGCCTCTGCAACCCTCGGTTTTGCCGAGCATAATCACGCCGAGTGCGTGACTCAGGCGCTGTCGGAGGCCGAGGCGCGCTGCGCCCGCGAGGGGCTGCGGCTGACCCCGGTGCGGCGCAAGGTGCTTGAGCTGTTGTTGCAGGAACACCGCGCGCTTGGCGCCTATGCGATCCTCGACCTGTTGCGCGATGCCGGGTTCGGGTCGCAGCCGCCGGTGGCCTACCGCGCTCTCGATTTCCTGTCCGGGCATGGCTTTGTCCACAAGATCGAGCGTCTCAACGCTTTTGTCGCCTGCGCGCATCCGGGCCAGAGCCATTCGCCCGCCTTCATGATCTGCCGCCTGTGCGATGCGGTGGCCGAAGCGCAATCGGCCCCGGCCAAGGGCGCGCTTGGTGAGGCGGCCCGCGCCGCCGGGTTCCACATCGAAAAGACGGTGGTGGAAGCCGAAGGCGTGTGCCCCGCTTGCGTGGACAAGGCCGACGCATGAGCCTGATTTCGGTGCACAACCTCAGCGTCGCCTATGGCGCGAATACGGTGCTGCGCAACGTGGCCCTCGCGCTGGAGCCGGGCGAGATCGTGACCATTGTCGGCCCGAACGGATCAGGCAAGACCAGCCTGCTGCGCGCCATCATCGGCGCGACCGCGCCCGCCAGCGGGCAGATCAGCCTGCAGCCCGACCTGCGCGTCGGCTACGTGCCGCAGCGGCTGCATATCGACCAGACCCTGCCGATCACGGTCGAGCGGTTCATGAAGCTGACCGACCGGGTGTCGCGCGCGGCCTGCGCCACGGCGCTCGAGGCTGCGGGCGTGCCGGACCTGCTGAAACGGCAGATGTCGCAGCTGTCGGGCGGCCAGTTTCAGCGCGTGCTGCTGGCGCGCGCCCTGATCAACCGCCCCGACGTTCTGCTGCTGGACGAGGCGACCCAGGGCCTGGACCAGCCCGGCTCCGCCGCGTTCTACCAACAGATCGAGGCGGTGCGGAACGACACCGGCTGCGCCGTGCTGATGATCAGCCACGACCTGCACGTGGTGATGAGCGCGTCGGACCGGGTCATTTGCCTGAACGGCCATGTCTGCTGCGAGGGCGCGCCGGCGGTTGTCGCCTCCGCCCCGGAATATCGCGCGCTCTTTGGGGCGGGCACGGGTGGTGCGCTGGCGCTCTACCGGCACGAACATGATCACGAGCATGACCATGACCACCATCACGAGGCCGCGGAATAGTGCTTGATGACTTCATGACACGCGCGACGCTGGCCGGGGTCGGCGTCGCCTTTGCCGCGGCCCCGCTGGGCTGCTTCGTGGTCTGGCGGCGGATGGCCTATTTCGGCGACGCGACGGCCCATGCCGCGATCCTCGGGGTGGCCCTGTCGCTGACCTTTCAGATGTCGATCTTTCCGGGCGCGCTGGCGGTGGCGCTGATCATGGCGCTGACGGTGACGCTGCTGGCCGGGCGCGGCTATGCCATGGACACGCTGCTGGGCGTTCTGGCGCATTCAGCGCTGGCTTTTGGCCTTGTGGCGGTGTCGTTCCTGTCGGGTATCCGGATCGACCTGATGGCGTATCTATTTGGTGATATCCTGTCGGTGTCCCGGCTTGATCTGCTGGTGATCTGGGGCGGGGCCGCGATGGTCGTGGCGCTGATCCTGTGGCGCTGGTCCGCCCTGCTGACCTCAACCCTGAACGAGGAACTGGCCTATGCCAGCGGCCTCAACCCCAAGCGCGAGCAGCTGATCCTGACCCTGTCGCTGGCCATTACCGTGGCCGTGGCGATCAAGGTGGTCGGCGTGCTGCTGATTGCCGCGATGCTGATCATACCGGCGGCCGCCGCGCGGGGCCTCGCCCGCACGCCCGAGGCGATGGCGCTGATTGCCGCCGTGATCGGCGCTGTGTCGGCGATTGCCGGGCTGCAGGGGGCCTATGTCTTTGATACGCCTGCGGGTCCGTCCATCGTGTGCGTGGCCGCCGTGCTTTTTGCCGGGCTGAACCTGATCGGATGGCGCAGCCTGCGCGGCAGCTAGGGTCAGGCCCCGCTCAGGATGCGGCGCAGGATGTGGCTGCGGTGGTCCTGCCCGCCAAAGAACACGCCGAGCACGCGCAGCTCTGACAGCGCCTCATCCGCGACGAAGTAGAACACTGCGCCGTCCTTGGTCACATGGCGCAGGCCCGGCAGGATCTGCGGCGTCAGCGTGCCCTGAAACGGCACGTCGCCGAGGGCCGCCAGCGCATCCTCGATCCCGCGCACGCGGGCGGCGGCACGGGTCAGGGCATCACCCGACGGATCACCAAGGTTGCGGTAGGACTGAAACAGGTGGTCGAAAATCGCCTCGATATCCGCGTCGCAGGCAACGCTGCGCAGGACCCTAAAGGGTGTCGGCACGGGACTTGGCCGCGATCATGTCCTCGGTCCGGCGGCGGCCCTCTTCGGCGGTGACGAACGTACCTTCCGCCCGTCCGGCAAAGAATGCCCGCAGCGCGGCCAGCTCTGCCGCCTCGCGTTCCTTTTCCGTACGGACAAGCTCCAGCCCGCGCTGCACCACCGCGCTGACGCTCGCATACTGCCCGTCGGCCACCAGCTGTCGGGCAAAGGCGTCCTGTTGGTCAGTGATCGAGACCGAGGCTTTGACAGACATGGCGGGCTCCTGTTGCTACTGAGTAGTATAAGCGCCCGCGCGCGCCAGACAAGGGGCGCGTATCAGTTCAGGTCCTGCAACAGCCGACCGTGCTTTTTGCTTTCGGCGATGACGTCGGCGAGCGTGCGCAGGCCCCGCGCCTCCAGCAGCGGGATCAGCGTGACCAGCGCCTGCGCCGTGACGCGCGCATCCCCCAGCGCGGTGTGGCGCAGATCGGGCGGAATGGTGAGGCCCAGCCGGTCACACAGCGCGTCCAGCGTGTGATCCTCGTTGGTGCCAAAGACGATGGCCGACAGCAGCACGGTGTCGAGCACGGGGTGATCCCAGGTCACGCCCATCTGCGCCTCCGCCCGCCGCAGGAATGCGATGTCAAAGGGCGCGTTGTGCGCCACCAGCACCGCGTCGCGGCAGAACCCGTGCAGCGCGCGGCCTGCATCCGCAAAATGCGGCGCACCGGCCACATCCGCATCCGTGACATGGTGCACAGCGGTGGAGGCGGGCGGGATCGGGCGGCCCGGGTCCACGTAGGTCTCCAGCACTTCGCCCTCGACAATACGGCCGTTGAGGATGCGCACCGCGCCCAGCTGCACCACCGCGTCAGCACGGGTATCGAGGCCCGTCGTCTCGGAATCAAAGGCGACACAGCACAGCGCCGAAAGCGCCGTGTCGCGGATATCGCCCCCCTCGCCCGCGTTCAGCAGGTCAAAATCATAGACCAGTGGGCGCGCCGCCTCGGGAGGCAGCGTCACCTCGGGAATGTCGATCAGCAGCATGTAGCCCGCACCGTCCAGTGGCTTCAGCTTGGCCTTGAACGTGGTGCCCCCGTCCCTGTCGCGAAGGTCAAAGGCGACCTCCGCCCCCGTCCGGTTCAGCGCCGATTTCGCCAGCCCCAGATCGGCGGCATAGAAGTAATCGACCAGCGGTGCCTTGAGGCGCGGCGGCGCGATGTCCGACAGGATGTCCGCCGCCTGCCCGTCATAAAGCACGATCGCCATATGTTCGTTCAGCATGATCGTGGCGACCGGGATCTCTGTCAGCAGCGCGGTCAGCCGCTCTGCTTCGGCCTGCAGGCGCGCGGTCTCGCTGGCAACGGCGGAGGCGGTGTCCATCACGCTGCTGCTCAGGGTCGCCGACACGGCCTGCGCCGCCGGGGCCAGATCGCCCAGGTAACGGGCGGCATCGGCGTTCAGCTCGGCCTCCACCCCCGAATGTGCGCGCAAGCGCAGTTCCGCGGCGAGCGCGTTGATCGGCTTGGCCACGTTTTCATCAAAGAGCAGCCAGACCAGCGCCGCCAGCCCGGTGTTGAGAAAGGCAAAGAGGACAAACGCCGTTACAAACGGCCCGGTCGGCACCGCCACGTCGGCCCGCGACCAGCCAAAGGCGAGCGCCCCCGCCGCCAGCGCCACCCCGCCCAGCCCCAGCAGGCAAAAGAACAGAAAGATGCGCAGGCGCAGGGGCAGGCCGGTCAACATCTTACACCTCACACACCAGCCTCAGGATCGGATCACCGTCAGGCATCGCCTGCCAGTCGGCATCGCTGACCGTGCCATCCGTCGCAAACTCCGCCCCATCGATCAGCACCGCAGACCGCGCACCGGCACAGTCCAGCAGCATCGGCGTCAGGTTCACCGGCGACCAGCGGCCAAAGAAGTACAGGTCGACCAGCCGTTGATCCGGCTGCGCGTCGTTCCGGCGCAGCGTCCCCACATCGACCGCCACGAACCGCTTGGTATAGGGGCGCAGCTGCGTCCAGGGGCGCAGCCAGCTCTGTTCGTCCACGGTCAGCGCGATCTCGACCCCGTCGGGCAGGCGGTCGGCGGTGCGCCCGAACCAGGTGTATTCGTTCGAAATGGTCATGCCGATCATCCCGGCCCCCGCCGCCACGGGCATCAGCCACTTGGGCAGGCGCCGCCCTGTCATCATGTTCAGCACCATCACGATGCCCGCGCAGCCGATCCCGGCAAAGACTGTGGCGATCAATTCTACAAACATGGCTTACCCCAATGCTCCCGTGCCCGACCCTATGGCCGACTGCATCGTCTTGACGACGACAAAGGCGTCCCGCAGGTGGCTGCGTTCAAAATCCGACAGAGCGGCGGGGGCGAGGTAGTTGTCAGGCCCCTGCCCCGCCCTGACCTGTGCGGCCTGATGCTCCAGCCGCATGGTGGCGATCAGATCGTAGGCATCCAGCAGGTCAGCCCCGCCGGTGGTGGACAAGGCCCCTGCCCCCATCGCCGCCTCGATCCGGGCGCGGGTGTTCACCGGGGTCAACTGCCCGCGCAGGGCGTAGACGCGGCCCAGATCGACCACCGGCACAACCCCGTTGTGCTTGAGGTCCAGCCGGTCGCGATGCTCGCCCGACCGGATCGTCGCCAGCCCCCGCAGCATGCCCAGCGGCGGCGCGTGTTTCAGCGAATTCGACACCATATGCGCCACAAAAATCGAGTTGCGCGCGGCCCGCGCCAGCGTGTCGGCCTGCAGATCGGCAAACAGCGCTTCATCGCCGCCGATGGGCCGCAAGTCGAACATGACCGACGCCAGCATCTGCGCCTCCGGATTGGGCTTGGCGATCCAGCCGTCGAAGTAACCGCGCCAGACCCGCACCGGCTGACACCAGCGCGGGTTCGTCGCCATCATGTCACCGGGGCAATAGACGTAGCCGCAGACATGCAGCCCGTCGCTGACGATCTGCGCCAGTTGCGCGAAATAGGGCATGTTGGCGTCCGTGACGTCATCCGACAGGATCAGACAATTGTCCTGATCCGACACGCCCGTCTGCTCGCGCCGGCCCTGAGACCCGCAGGCCAGCCACAGATAGGGCACCGGCGGCGCACCCAGCTCCGCCTCGGCTATGGCCAACAGGCGGCGGGTAAGCGTATCGGCGATGTCGGTGATCAGCCGCGTGATCACCTCGTGCCGCGTGCCCATGCCGACCAGTTGCGCCAGCAGCGCCGGGATTTCGCCCGTCACGCGGGCCATGGCGGCAACATCGCCCGCCTCGGCCACGCGGCGCACCAGATCGGCAGAGGACAGCGCCTGAAACCGGGTCAGGTCGGTCTGCGTGACGATACCCCGCAGCTGCCCCGCCTCGACAATCGGGACATGGCCGATGCGCCGCTCCATCATCATGTGCAGCACGTCGAGCCCGAGCGCAGAGGGCGGCAGCGTCACCGGATCGGGTGTCATGATATCGGCCACGGGACGCGCCGGATCGGCCCCGCCCGCCACCACCTTTGCATTCATGTCGCGCACCGTGACGATGCCGCAGAAACCGCCAGCATCCACCACGCAGATGGACGAGATACGCCGCTCTGCCATCTGGCGCGCAGCCTGCCGGATCGGGGTTTCGGGCAAGCATGTCTCGGGGTTGCGCGTCATCAGTCGCTCGACCGGTAGAACGGTCAGGTCCTGATGCGCATTGGCTGACATGTCGTGCCTCATGATGAAAAGGGGCTGGCCCGCCCTCAGCGTTGCTGCAAGCGAGCCAGTGTTTTTTCAGCGCATCGCAGAGGGAGAGACACTGCGATGCGCATGGCTCCTAGTGGTCGGCTGCCGCCGCACCCGCTCCACGCGGGATACGCACGCTTTCCACCAGGTCCTTGATCTCCTGCGGGGTCTCCTTGGTGATCCCCGACACCACGTAGGCGGTGGCAAAGTTCACCATGGCCCCGATCGCACCGAACGATGTCGACTTGATCGGCCCCAGCAGCGGTTCGGCATCCGTGTAGAGGTTGGTGCCCGGAACAAAGAACCAGCCCTTGTGCAGGAAGATATACAGCAAGGTCACAACCAGACCGGCCAGCATCCCCGCCACAGCGCCCACATTGTTGATGCGGGTGGAGAAAATACCCATCATCAGCGCCGGGAAGATCGAGGCCGCCGCCAGACCAAAGGCCAGCGCCACCGTCTGGGCCGCAAAGCCCGGTGGGTTCAGACCCAGGATCACAGCCACCACAATCGCCGCTGCCATCGAAATACGCGCTGCCAGCAGCTCGGATTTCTCGGACATGTTGGGCGTCAGTTGCCCCTTGAGCAGGTCGTGGCTCACCGCGGAACTGATCGCCAGCAGCAGACCCGCCGCCGTGGACAGGGCCGCCGCAAGGCCACCCGCCGCCACCAGCCCGATCACCCAGCCCGGAAGGCTTGCGATCTCGGGGTTGGCCAGCACCAGGATGTCGCGGTTGAAGTTGGTCAGCTCATTGCCTTCCCACCCGTTTTCCGCAGCCTTGGCCTGAAGCTCTTCGTTGGCGTCGTTGTAGTACTGGATCTTGCCGTCGCCGTTCTTGTCTTCCCAATCCAGCAGACCGGTCTTTTGCCACGTTTCCATCCAAGCGTATTCCGGATCATTGTCGATCGCCTCGACACTCACCGCCTCGCCGGATGTCCCGTTGGGCCACATCAGTTCCGAGATGTTGAGCCGCGCCATCGCACCCACAGCCGGGGCCGTCAGGTACAGCAGGGCGATAAACACCAGCGTCCAGCCCGCCGACCAGCGCGCATCAGACACGCGCGGCACGGTAAAGAACCGCATGATCACGTGGGGCAGACCGGCGGTGCCGATCATCAGCGACAGGGTAAAGAGCACCATGTTGATGGTCGACCCATGCGCCGCCGTATACTCGGCAAAGCCCAGATCGGTCACGATCGCATCCAGCTTGGCCAACAGCGGCTCACCCGATTCGACCGTGCCGAACAGACCCAGCGCCGGGATCGGATTGCCCGTCAGCTGGAGCGAGATGAACACCGCAGGGATCGTATAGGCGGTGATCAGCACGCAGTATTGCGCGACCTGGGTGTAGGTCACACCCTTCATCCCGCCGAACACGGCATAGGCGAACACGACGCAGGACCCGATCAGCAGACCCCATGTGGTGTCGATCTCGAGGAAGCGGCCAAAGGCAATGCCGACCCCCTGCATCTGACCGATCACATAAGTGATGGAGGCCACCAGCAGGCAGATCACGGCCACCAGACGCGCGGTCTTGGAATAGAACCGGTCGCCGATGAATTCCGAAACCGTGAACTTGCCGAACTTGCGCAGATACGGCGCCAGCAGCAGCGCCAACAGCACATAGCCGCCCGTCCAGCCCATCAGGAACGACGAATTGTCGTAGCCGGTGAACGCGATCAGCCCCGCCATGGAGATGAACGAGGCCGCCGACATCCAGTCGGCCGCCGTGGCCATCCCGTTGGTGACAGGGTGCACACCGCGCCCGGCGGCGTAGAATTCGCTCGTTGAACCCGCGCGGGCCCAAACGGCGATGCCGATGTAGAGCGCGAAAGACGCGCCCACAAACAGCAGGTTAAGGGTAAACTGGTCCATCTCTCTTATTCCTCTTCCACGCCGTATTGCTTATCGAGCTTGTTCATCCGCCAGGCGTAGAAAAAGATCAGCGCCAGAAAGACGAGGATCGATCCCTGTTGCGCGAACCAAAAGCCCAGGTCGGTGCCGCCCACGGAGATACCGCTGAGCGCCGGGCGCAGGATGATCCCGAAACCGAACGAAACCACCGCCCAGATCACAAGGGATATCAAGATCATACGGACATTGGCGGCCCAATAGCCCTTGTCCTGTTCTGCCACATTCGCGGCGTTTGTCGTTTCCTCCGACATCGTGGGGCTCCTCCTATCGTTGCCGTTTCAGGGGGACGCCACGCCGGGCGCCTGCCCCGTTTTGATGCCGCACCGCACATCGGTGCGATTTGGCTGTGGCGCGCCCTGCCCCATTGGCCGGGTCCGCCGTTTCGTTTCGGGTTACTCAGCGCGCCTGTCGTGTCTCATCACTCGAGACAGGCGCGCCGCACTCGCACATGTTTCAGGGGCTGCCGCCGTTACCCGGTGGCCGCACGCACCATGCTCGATAGGGCCGTCGCAATCGCGCCGATCTCCCCCATCGCGTTCAATTTGAGCAGCACGCTCTGGTTGCCGTAGTAGGCAATCAGCGGTGCGGTCTGCTTGTGGTATTCGGTCAGACGCTGACCCACGGTTTCGGCATTGTCGTCAGCGCGCCGTTTCATGTGGCTGCTGCCGCACTTGTCACAGATGCCCAGCACTGCGGTCGGCTTGTGCACATCATGGTACCCCTCGCCGCAACCGCCGCAGGTGAACCGGCCCGAGATACGGGCGACCATCGCCTTATCGTCCACTTCGAGGCTGATGGCTGCGTTGATCTTCTGCCCGCTCTGGGCCAGCAGATCGTCCAACGCTTCGGCCTGCGCGCTGGTGCGCGGAAAGCCGTCAAGGATCACGCCACGGGCGCAATCGGCCTCGGCCAGCCGGTCCTTGAGGATGGCAATGACGATGTCGTCGCTCACCAGCCCGCCCGCTTCCATCACGGCCTGTGCCGCCTTGCCGGCCTCCGTGCCCGCCGCCACCGCGGCGCGCAGCAGATCACCGGTGGACAGCTGCACAAAGCCGTGCGCTTCCTCCAGCATCCGGGACTGTGTGCCCTTGCCGGCCCCGGGGGGGCCAAGCAGGATCAGAACGGGCGCTGTTGTCGCAACCTGAGACCCATCCATCACGCGTCCCTCCGGTTCATGCGGTTGTCGATCAGGTCATCGACGACCGACGGATCGGCCAGCGTCGAGGTGTCCCCAAGGCTGCCAAAATCATCCTCGGCAATCTTGCGCAGGATCCGGCGCATGATCTTGCCCGACCGTGTTTTCGGCAGGCCGGGGGCCCACTGGATCAGGTCAGGCTTGGCAATCGGGCCAATCTCCGTCCGGACCCAGACCTCCAGCTCCTTGCGCAGC
>JBCBXB010000008.1:0-191790 GCA_039816785.1 Pseudomonadota bacterium | reverse complement strand
TCACGAACAGGATACCCACGCACCGTGATTTGATGCACCGCATCACGCTTGAAATCTTCACTGAAATTTGGCTTCCCCATAACGGCCTCCTTGCCTCAAAATTAGGGAAGAAAGCGTCTACAATACTAGGGGCTATTCAAACCGAAGTCGCGTACTTTCATCCACTCGAACCACTTCGGCATGCTGTAGACTGGTGGCGTTCGCCAAAGTCAAATGGAGGATATAGGTACGTATGTGACTTGTCTGCCCACATGAAGGCCGCGCACCTGATGGTTGCGGACGTCATACTGGCCCAGATGGAAGTTCCGTGCTTCGTCTACAATGTGAAGCGATCAGATTGTCGCGCTGATGGAACTGGCCGTAACGCACTGGTCAGCAAGCTGCTCGAGAAGCTCAGGGCTGGCTACACACATTACAGAGTTTTTGATGTTCGGGACTGCTTCAACAGCATCAACCTCGAAGCCATCAAACAACTGCCACTACCATGGAGGATATATGAAAACACATTGAAGCTGAGTAATCTAAATCTGCGTCACGACATTGTTCGAGAGCAGAGACACTTAGACGATACTACCGGTAGAGGTATTATCAATTACGCAGGAGGAGCGAGCGGGCCAGAGGGTCTATTACAAGGGTCCCCAAGTTCGAACGTCGTACTAGCGTATTTGCTGCAAGATTTGCCTCAGCCCTGTCCCCAGGACGGCTGCATTCTCCTGTTCGGAGATGATCTGATAGCGCTTTCACGCACTGCGACGATTGCGGAAAGGGTAGACGAGACTGTAACCCAGTTCTTTGAACAACCTAATCTAGGCCCGCTTCACCTGCACAGACGTGCTGCCGGTCATGGTGGTCACTTCGAGTATCTTGGCTACGAGTTTATCTTCAACGAATTCACCGCTGACTGGCATGTCACCCTCTCAGCCCGCAACTGGGACAAGCTAACAAACGCACGCAACGAAGTCGCCCTGCGACATTGGCCGCTTCACGGTTCAGGGGTGGACTTCCACATACAACGCCGGATGATGACGTTTCTATCCGGGCATCCGGCTCTATCGGACCCCGATGCCGTTTGCGATGCTCTGGTATGCGGAGGTTGGGACCTTGTTGAGCTGGCCGCTATGGATCAACTGGAAGGTCGAGGGCAATGGTAGTGACGAACTCAGAATTTTGCTCTCAACACCTGCTGCGTCTAATCGAGATGCAAAGCGGCGAAGCACCTTTAACAAAGGAGCTTGAGAAAGCGCTTCAAGTGGGACCGGGATATGGCACAGCGTGGTACAGTTCACAGCGTGAGCACTGGCTGCGGTGGCTGCAAGACTACCAAACTGCCGGACCGTACGGCAGAAAGCCAACCAAGCGCACTCCGGCGAAGGTGGTCTACGGTCGCGTCAACTGCCCGCCGATGGTCTTCTGGTTGGCTGAGATCTTCGGCGTCGATGTAAACCGCCTCAGTGCGGCCCACGTGGCTGCTGCAGCTGCTCGCAAGAACCAAGCCTCTCAATCTGGTGCGATCCGTTCATTGATACCCTGGGACGTTGTGTTTGCGAGTATGATGTCGAACTTAAGATACAGACAGGATTTGCCTACAAAAGCACCAAAAATGGATTGGCTCCCACAGCCAGGTTGCAATGATCTGTGGTGAGGCTTTGTGAGGTAATTTGGCAGCTTTGCTGCCCATCCACGGAGTTTTGCAACAGCTTAAAATGATCGGTAATGATACGCCTTGAGCCTCATTTCGGAAGTGCAGCTCTCAATCGGTCCTATTGGCAAAGTTGTGCGGAACCCTAGACTTGCCATTTGCGGATCAACGAAGCACTCTCAACTCTCCTGAATGTGCTTCGAATATTGCATGAAGTAACGGAGCGACGTTCACTACGTTCCAATTGCTATCCGTACTTATCACTTATCCAACGACTAACAATTCACTCGAATACGCCCTATTGCTGGAGCTGCTCGCAATAACACTGTGCCGAAACAGGTTTCTTTGAAATCCTATTCCCAAATAGAGCTCTCGAATACTTTCGTGATCTGCATTAGTGAGCGCAAAACGTGCTCCGCGTGAAGATGCACGGACCAAGGCATCTTTCAGTCTGACCTGATCCTCCCACGCAAAAATGTTTTGGTTATACTTCACAAAGCCATTCATGTTGTGCCGCACCGTATAGGGCGGATCGACGAAGATGAAATCCCCCTCATCGGCCTCTTCGATAGCCACCTCAAAGTCGCGCACTTCAAGAACTGCTCCTTGCAAAGCCTTGGACCAAGACTTGAAATCATCTGCGGCAAAGATGACGGTATCTTTGGTGCCAATTGGAACGTTGAACTCGCCTTTCAGGTTTTCGCGGTATAACCCATTGAAACACGTCCGATTTAAATAGAGAAACTGAGCTGCCCTTGTTACGGAAGTTCGGCACTTTCTGGCCCGCACTTCGTAGTAGTAGTCCTTTGAGTGATTTCTTGCATGTATTTTAAGGTTTCGTTCTAAGGCATCTACATCGTCTCTTATGACTTTGTAGAGCTCGATCAAACGAGCGTTGGCGTCGCTGAGAATTGAGTTATCCGGTTGGTTCTCGAAGAAAGCCGCACCTCCACCAAGAAATGGCTCGAAGTATCGACATCGAACATCGGGCAGTGCGAATTGACCACTCTCAAAAAGCCAACGTTTGCCTCCCGCCCACTTCAAAAATGGCTTCATGCCGCTAGTCATTCCGGCACCTTTGGACTTACCTCAGCCCTCAACCAATCGATGAACTCAAGATCCTCATCTGTATATGTTTTGAGCTTATTCTTGTGAGCAGCAATATTTCTCAAGTCATTAAACCCGTTAATCCACGCAAGATAATACTTCTGACCCTGCCGCTCGCCAGGGCGAGGATTTTTGAAGACATGTTCAAAGTGTGGCCAGTTGTTCTGTTGTTTTACTATTTCCGCCAAATCCACGATATTCAAATAAGCTTCCTTGGCCTTTCTCCTCTTTTTATCGGCCTGTTGGGCCTTGAACGCGTTGGCTCTAATCCGATCGCTTTCAACACCGATCTCCCAATAAGCCGGTTCATCACTTGGCAACCGATGCGTACCATGCACGCCCTTGAGCGTATCTATTACATAGTCAGTCAGGCGTTCCGCCAACTTCATCAAAAACTGATTGGCTTCATCAATCTTCTCAGAACTGCTTTGCTCAACCCACCTCTGAAACTCTTCGGTGCCAAAGTCGGCGTGCTGTTCGGACAGAATTTCCATAAGGTGATAAGCATATTCCTTAACCCCACCTTCGCCAAATTTGCGCGAGAATTTACTGCGAATTTCTTCGTCAGAGGCATCTCTAATGAAGGCAAAGAGTGGTCTACAAAAGTCGATTACATGCCGGGAAAAATCCTCTGGCTTTAGCAATGGAAAGTCCAAGCTCTTCTTGTGTGTAAGGTACGAAACAACTTCACCGATTACTGAAAGATGCGCTCTGATGCCTGGGTTAACAGCTACGTAAGCATCACGACCTGCTTCCCAACGATTAGGTGAAGCGGACCTTACCTCTTCGAAATACGCATTTAATACGCTAGCCGCTCGGCTAATTGTATCGTCATCTGTTGCGCCACATAGCGGCCCAGGGATCAGCGTCTTTCCGGAGAGTTTGCCAAGCAGTCCGGAACGACGAAGTCCATTCACCGCTTCAGAGACCGTAAGATTTTGGACTGGCTCTGGCGGCACCCCAGGAATAGCAAACCGTCGCGACAAGGGGCTGAACTTGTCCGTATTTAAAGCACGAACGACGGCAGAACTAAGTGCAGAAAGAGCGGTTGATGGGTCACTATCGCCCATACGGATATCCGCAAGAAGGCTTACGAGAAGGCTCTTGGGTACGCTCTTTTGCTTATGATTTATGGTGATGAACAAGTCGGCCTCTTTCGCAACGGACATCTTTTCGAAAGCGAGTACAAAGAGGCTTTGATCGAGGAAGCTATCGTCAAGCCTAGAGAAGCCATAAAGCCGGTGCTGTCCATCGATGATCCAAGCCGAGCGATACTTGGACGGCAGAGTAATCCACCCGAACTTAATGCTCGGGTCGGTGTTCTCCTTGTTTGGCAAAAGATCAAATCTGACCGCGTCTGAAAAGTTCACAAGTATATTGGTTGGAAAAAAACCACCCTTCTCAATGAATGATCCGATTTCCTTTATTCGCGACGAAGCAATCATTCTTTGGTATGCTGGCCTACCGTCCGGATGGTTAAGAGCCTGGTGATTGATGAATGCGATTTTCAGCAAATTTCTGGGCGTCGTTACAAAGCTGTAATAAGTTTCCCCGCCGATTTTGCCACGGATTGCGGGCAGTTTGACGTCCGTCAAACCTGAGACTTTCTGACCTTTAAGGAACTCGCCAAGTATTTGGTAGCGGCCAGCTGGACCCATGTGTTTTACAAAGGTTTCGAAGTATTGGATCTCATTTTCGGTGATGATACTGATGCCACCATCACTAGCTCGTTCAAGGTCAGGAGCAGACCAAATGATATTGCTGGTTGCATAGAGCCAAACAATCTTTGGGCGCGGCTTTCCTTCAAAGCGACTTGCAATGCTGTCGCGAAAGTACTGCTGTAGCGATACCGTCTCTTGGATATCCTTTTGGAGTGTGCGACGCCCACGTTCTGCCTTGGACTTACACTCAATCACTACAACGGTTTCGTCATCTTCTGCATAGACATCTATTTGCTTCTTGCCTATTGAACCGTCGCTTCTTTCGAAAGATATCTTGAAATTCTCTCCGTTCATCACCCGATATCCCATCGAGTAGAAGAGGCTCCAAACTCTATCTTCCAACCACTTATCATGCGGCTTCGGTTTTTTAACCCGTGTTGTCCGCACCCCCTCTCGTTGCACTTCCCAGCCACTATTGACTTCGGCTGGAACATCCGCCGGGTGTACGCTTTTTTCGGAGTAGGCTTTCTTGCGCTTTCGGGCTTCCTTTCCAAGCTCGTCTTGCTGATCAATCAAGGGCTTCAAAAAGTTGGATTTTTCTTCCCTTACTTCTAGACCCAAAGCGCTCTCTTTGTTTGTGGGCAAATTCATAAGTAACAATCTACAACGCTGGATTTAGGTTTTAGGCAGAATGTCAGCACAATATGTGGGAAGTCAACCGGACGTGGTAGTTGAATTTGATTTGGCCGTGTCTCTCTCGTTCGACTGACCGGTATCTGAGCACGGCAGGATAATCCAAGTGTTCTGCTGAGTAGCAGCCGCACGCGGGTGGATAAGCGGGGGGATACGACTGCACAAAACCCACATAAAACATTGAAAATGCTATTTTATTTTCGAGAAAGTGGTGCCCGGGGGCGGAATCGAACCACCGACACGAGGATTTTCAAACGACTCGTATAAAGCGATTTCAATAGGTTAGGTGACACGAGGATGCCTGATCCTCATTTCCTTGAGTGCTAAATGATTGATTTAAATGGGTATTCCATTGTCTCGCGAAAGTGAGACACAAATGAGACAATGGATTGAGGTTTAGCTGTTAGTTATCAACAGGTTACCCTTGCTTGTTACTTGAGCTGTGAGACAATTTCAATGATGAAAGGTTGTTGGGGGCACTCATGCCTAACTGCGGCCACGACTTGTCTAAGAGCTGCGTCAAAATGAGTGTGGGAGAAGGTACAAGGCACAACAAACTCGTCCAACGAGCTGCGATACAGTAAAGGCTAGCTGCTAAAGCGCACCCACCCCCCAACAGCTTTCCATCATGGTGTTCTTTATGCAGGAGTGGCGGAATAGTAGACGCTAATCACTCGGTAACTGGTTCGGGCAGGGCTGAGTTGAAACCCGATGCAAGGTGACAGACCGGAAAGAACAGTAGTTCAGGTTCTAGACTTGATGTGAGTGATATCATGAGACACTCCCCGGGAAATCCTTGCCTCCTGCATAAAGCACATCAAAAAAAGAGGCCGTCCCGAAGGACGACCTCTCTTTAGACAAGCCTTAAAGCCCGATAGACCCCGCAATTCAGCTAAAGACCGAAAGGTCTAAAACAGTCTTGAAACGGTACATCGCACCGTCTGACTTGCTGGCCTCGAGGATGAATGTTGCCCGCATAGCGTGCCTCCTTCATCTCGTGATGGGGGTCTCTTACTGTAGCAGCCACCATCATTAAGCCAGTTACCGGATGTTTCATTTAAGCATGTGGTCACCGGTACACTGCTGCTATTACCGAACATACGTGGTGGTGGGTTGTAGCGACTTCAAGTGGCCGCACTAGATTTAGTGATTTTTTGTCTCTGGGACAAAACATGAACCTGAGACAAAGGTGAGACAATGGCGTTGTCTCCAACTTCAAATCACTGCTAAGTCCTTGAAATTATGGTGCCCGGGGGCGGAATCGAACCACCGACACGAGGATTTTCAATCCACTGCTCTACCCCTGAGCTACCCGGGCACGGGTGAAGCCTGAGCTTCGGGTGGGCGCGTGATAGGACGGGGGCGCTGCACTGTCCATAGGCAAACCAACAAAAATTCGGGCACGCGCGCCTAGTGTGGCATCGGAGGGTCGGGTGGCTGGGGCGGGGTGTCTTCTTCGTCTTCGGAGGGGACGGCGTAGGCGCCGGTCATCCAGCGCGACAGGTCGATGTCGGAGCAGCGGCGCGAGCAGAACGGGCGGTAGCGGGCAACGGTGTCCCTGTCGCAGATCGGGCAGGCCATCACAGCGCCTCCGGCACGGGCGCACGGGCGCGTTTGCGGGTCAGCTCGAAATGGCCCAGCGTCGTCCAACCCAGCAGGCTGGTCTCCACCGTGTCGGCCTTGACGGCGCTGCGCAGGACGTTTTCCACGGCGCGCCGTTCCTTCTTGGGCATGGGGGCGAAATCCACGACGATCTGGCCGCCCATACCCTTGAGGCGCAGCACGCGGGGCAGGTCGCGGGCGGCGGCGATGTTGGCCTTGAGCCCCGCAGCGGGCGAGGTGTCAGGGCCGGTGTTCACGTCGACGGCGACAAAGGCGCGGGTGTTTTCAACCCAGAGGCTACCGCCGCCCGGCAGGGCAAAGTCGGCGCGCAGGGCGGTGCTGACATGCGGCGCGACATCGCCGGTTTCGGGCTTTACCTCTGGCCAGTCGCGCCAGGCGAGTTCCTGGGGGCCGGGCCCTTCGATCAGCTTTTCCAGGTCGGTGCCGGTGTCGGAGGTCACAACCTGCGCGATGGCGCAGACATGTTCGATATCGTCGGCCACGGCGTCCAGATCAGCGGCGTCAGCGGCGGAGCGGATGATGAGGCCACAGCCCCCGAGATCGGCCTCGAAAGCATCGGCGGTGGCGCGCAGGGCGACGCGGATTTCCTCGTCACGGATGCTGCGCGAGATGTTGATGCCGGGCGCATCCGGCGTGGCAATGGCGTAGCGGCTTTTGATCAGGAGGCGGTCGGTGATGGGGATGGCCTTGCCCGGTTCGGCATAGCCCGACACCTGTACCAGAGCCATGTCGCCCGGCGCCAACCCCTTGGCACCACGCAGAAAAGCGCTGCCTTCGGGGGTGTCGAAGAACATGCCGCCCTGACCCTTGACCGGGCGCGTTGCCTTGGCCCGGTAGATGGTGCCGGGGCGGGGCGCGTCGGTGTCCACCAGCAGGTCCTGCAGGACCCCATCGGTGATCAGCACGGCGGCGTCGCGGTCCTGCCAGGTGCCGAGAATGATCTGATGACCCTTCATGCCCACACCTTGAGACCGGCGGCCTGCAGGAGGCCAGAGGTTTCGGCCAGAGGCAGGCCGACGATGCCGGTAAACGACCCGCTGATCCATGGAATGAGCGCGCCTGCGGGGCCCTGAATGGCGTAGCCGCCGGCCTTGCCCTGCCAGTCGTCCGTGGCGAGGTAGCCGGTGATCTCGGGCTCTGACAGCGCCTTCATCCGGACGGTGCTGACCGCGTCGCGTTCCCACATCTGCGCACCCTTGCGGACGGCGACGGCGGTGATCACACGGTGGCGGCGACCGGACATGAGGCGCAAAAAGGCGGCGGCCTCCTCCGCGCCCGAGGGCTTGCCCAGGATGCGGCGACCAAGTGCGACGGTCGTGTCGGCACACAGGACAACGTCATCCGGTGACGCATCGACCGCCTGCACCTTTTCGCGCGCCATGCGGGCGCAATAGGGGCGGGGCAGCTCGCCCTTTTGCGGGGTCTCGTCGATGTCGGGCGGGCGCACGGCATCGGGCACAAGGCCGATCTGGCCGAGCAGCTCGAGCCGCCGCGGGCTCCCTGATCCGAGAATGAGCATCAGCGCCCCTCTTGATTTCCTGCCCTTGCGTACGCAGGTGCGCACGGGGACGCAACACCGACACGCGGGGCGGTGCCCGCAGGCCTTGAAAATATGGTTAATATGCCAAAACCACCGGGTCACAGCCCGTACACAACCTGTGCACAGGCTGTGCACCGCGGATGCACCCCGAGCGGGGTTAACGCACCGTGCGGTGCGCTGCGGTCACTTGAAGCGGTAGTTGATCCGACCCTTGGTCAGGTCATAGGGGGTCATTTCGACCTGCACCTTGTCGCCTGCCAGAACGCGGATCCGGTTCTTGCGCATTTTTCCTGCCGTATGTGCGATGATCTCATGGCCATTTTCCAGCTCGACCCGAAACGTCGCATTGGGCAGGAGTTCCTTTACGACACCGGGAAATTCGAGCGTATCTTCCTTGGCCATGGTTTCTCCTGAGTTGCACAGCCCGCCGATATGCGGACGCAGGTGTACATGCGCCGGTGGGGCCAATATTTCAAGGGCTAATCAGTGCAGCGACGTGACGGCCACGTGATTGGCCCGCCCGGCGCTGGCCTGCCAGTCGCGCCGCCCCAGCACGGTGCCCTGCGTGCGCACGGCGTCGATGGTGGCGCGGTCGATCTGCGCGTAGGTCCAGCCCGGCGTGTCGAGCGCACCTGCGGCCAGCACACCGTCGTCGGGAAAGCCTGTGTCGGGCGGGCCGAAGATGCCGCCCGCGCCGACGGATATGTCGACCGCCTCGCTCCACGCAGCGGTGCCCACGAGGCTCGCCATCACCGTCACGCACTGGTTTTCAAGCGCGCGGGCGCGGGCGCCGAGTTTGACCCGGGTGTGACCGCTGAGCGCCTCGGTCACCGAAGGCACGAGGATCAGGTCAGCGTCGGCCAGCGCGCGGCCCAGCAGGGGGAATTCGGCGTCATAGCAGATGAGGATGCCGATCTTGCCCAGGGCCGTATCGAAAAGGCGCAGCGGCCCGCCGGGGACGACATCCCACACCTCTGCCTCGAACCGGGTCATGACCTGTTTGTCCTGCACGCCAACGGCACCCGAGGGCGCAAAGAGGCGCGCGCGGTTCACGGGCCGGGTTACGCCGGCGGGCAGGTCGGTCGTGGCGGGGCCGGAGCCTGCGAGGATGTGCACCTGAAACTGGCGGGCCAGTTCGGCGTGAAAGGCGTCCGCGTCTGCGAGCCGGTCGGCGACGGCGTGCAGCGACCCTTCGAGATCGGCGGCGACATCCGGGCCTGCGAGCGTGGCCAGTTCCATCGCGGCATATTCGGGAAAGACCAGCAGATCGGCGCCGTGGCTGGCGGCCTCATCCACCCATTTTGACAGCTTGTCCTCGTAGGCGGCCCAGTCGGGCAGCACGTCAAGCGGGTAGGCTGCGGTTGCGATCTTCATGCGCCGAAGGTGCCTTGGAAACCGGCACCCGGCAAGGCTGATGTTTTGTATCTTTGGAAAAAGAGGGGCGGGAATGCCGAATAAACTTGACCGATGCGGGGTGCTGGTTTCAAGAAACGCAAAGGTAGGGTAAGGGGCGGATCATGCTGAGCAAGGGTGTCACGCTGCGCGGGCTCGAGGTGTTCGAGGCGCTGGCGGCGACCGGATCGGTGGCGCAGGCGGCGTCGGTCACCGGGCTGAGCCAGCCCGCGGTCAGCCAGCAATTGCGCAACCTCGAGACGGCGCTGGCGACGGATCTGATCGACCACGGCAAGCGGCCGATGCGGCTGACGCCTGCGGGGCAAAGTTTTTTGGCGCGGGCCGAGGCGGCGCTGTCGCAGCTGCGGCTGGCGCAATCGGAGCTGACGGTGATGGACCTGGCGCATCTGTCGGCGCTGTCGATCGGGGTGATCGACGATTTCGAGCATGACCTGACGCCGCGGCTGGTGACGATATTGGCGGACAGTCTGACGCGCTGCAAGTTCACGCTGGCCACGGCGCCCAGCCATGAGATCCTGCAGGCGATTGCCGACAAGCGCCTGCACATCGCCATCTCGGCGAGCGACGGGACGATGCGGGACGGGGTGCTGGAATATCCGATGGCGCGCGATCCGTTCATTCTGGTTGCGCCCAAGGGGGTTGTGGGCGCTGGCGCGCCGCTGGAGGCGCTGCACGACCTGCCGTTCCTGCGCTATGAGCGCGATCAGCTGATCTCGCGCCAGATCGAGGCGCATCTGGCCCGGCAAAAGCTGGACTTTCCCGACCGGTTCGAGATCGGCAGCCACCTGGCGCTGATGGCGATGGTCGCGCGGCGCATCGGCTGGTCGGTGACGACTCCGCTGGGCTACATGCGGGCGGGGCGGTTTCACGAGCAGGTCGAGGCGTTCGCGCTGCCGTTCAAGCCGTTTTCGCGGACCATATCGCTTTATGCCAGTGCGGACTGGGCGGGGTCGGTGCCGACGGATGTGGCGCAGACGATGCGGCGGCTGATGCAGAGCCACATGATCGAGCCTGCGCTGATCAAGCTGCCCTGGCTGGCGGGGGAGCTGCGGTTGCTGGACGGGTAGGGGGCGCTGCCCCCCGGCTGCGCCTCCCCCCGGAGTTTAGCGGGCGAGATGAAGCGGGATCAGGTGCCTGCGAGGGCGCCGTAGAGGATCAGGGCGGGGGCGTCGCTGACGCCTGTTTGCAGTCGTTTGGCGAGGTCGGCAACGTTTGTGCGGTGCAACGCCTGCGCCGGGGTGGAGACGCCTTCGGCCAGCAGGGCGGGGGTGTCCGGGGGCAGGCCCGCGTCGATGAGCATCTGCGCGAGGTTGGGAAAGGTGCGCTGGCCCATGAAGACGACCGTCGTGGCCTGCGGATCGGCCAGAGCGGTCAGGTTGAGGTCTTGCGGCAGCGCGCCGCGCACGTCGTGGCCGGTGATGAACTGGACCCGTCTGGCCGTGAGGCGGCGGGTGAGGGGGATGCCTGCGGCAGCAGCGGCGGCGCAGGCCGACGGCACGCCGGGGATGATCTCGAACGGGATGCCGGCGTCGGTGAGGGCATCGGTTTCTTCTTCCAGCCGACCGTAGGTGCCGCCGTCGCCGGATTTCAGGCGCACGACGCGCTGGCCGGTTTGGGCGTAGTCGACCAGCAGGCGGCTTACGTGGTGCTGTTTGGGCGAGGGGCGGCCTGCGCGTTTGCCCACGCCCACAAGGTCGGCACCGGCGCGGGCGTGGGTGAGGATCGGCCCGGCGCTCAGGTCGTCAAAGAGCACGGCGTCGGCCTGGCCGAGGCGCTTGACGGCCTTGAGGGTCAGCAGTTCGGGGTCGCCGGGGCCGGAGCCGACAAAGCTGACAAAGCCGGTCATCGTCCCTCGCCCGTGATGAGGTGAAAGAACGTGCCGGTGACGTGGCCGCGTTGCGATCCGGTTTCGGGCACCGGGTTGCCGTCGGCATCACAGACCTGCGCCAGCGGCGCGTCGGGTTGGTCGAGGATGGTGGAGTAGTGAAACTCGTGCCCTCGCAGGGCCGCGCCGGGCTGGAAGCCGGGCAGGGGCGCGTCGAGCACGGCGCGGCGGTAGCCGAGGTGGAACTTGCGCGTTTCATAGCTGGTGACGAGGCCGAGGAGCCCGGCCATTTCGTGGCTGTGCCCGTCCTTGTCGATCAGGGTGGCACCAAGCGCCATGTAGCCGCCGCATTCACCGTGCACGGGCCGGGTTTCGGCGTGCGTGCGCAGGCCGGTGAGGAAGGTCGTGGCGGCGGCGATTTTGCCCGCGTGCAGTTCGGGGTAGCCGCCAGGGAGCCAGACGAGATCGGCGTCCGGGGCGGGGGCCTCGTCGGCGAGGGGGGAGAAGGGCGTGATCTCGGCCCCGGCGGCGCGCCAGCCTTCGAGCAGGTGCGGATAGGTGAAGGAGAACGCCGCGTCGCGGGCCAGCGCGATGCGCTGGGCGGGCGGCGTGGGCAGGGGGTGGGCGGCAAGGTCAGGGCCGGAGGCGGCGACGGCCTTGATCGCGTCCAGATCGACGTTGTCGCGCAGGAAACTCGCGTAGCCTGCGATGGCGGCCTCGAGGTCCGGATGCTCCACCGCCTGGATCAGGCCCAGATGCCGTTCGGGCAGTTTCAGATCGCCGCGCCGGGGCAGGCAGCCAAGGACCGTGACGCCCGCGCGCTCCATCCCCAGACGGGTGAGCCGTTCGTGGCGCGGGCTGGCGACGCGGTTGAGGATGACACCGGCAAAGGGCAGGTCGGGATTGTAGCTCTTGAACCCCAGAGCCGTGGCGGCGGCCGATTGGGCCTGCCCGCCCACATCGATCACCAGCACCACGGGCCAGCCCATGGCCAGCGCCGTCTCTGCGCTGGAGCCAAAGCCGGATTGGCCGCGCGTGGCGACCCCGTCGAAAAGGCCCATCGACCCTTCGGCGAAGCAGATATCGGCGCCCGCCTGTTGCGCCGCGATGCCGCCCAGCAGCCCGCCATCCATCGCCCAGGTGTCGAAGTTGAACGAGGCGCGGCCAGCTGCCGCGCGGTGAAAGGCGGGGTCGATATAGTCCGGCCCGCTCTTGTAGGGTTGCACCACCAGCCCGTCGTCGCGCAGCGCGCGCAACAGGCCCAGCATCACGGTCGTCTTGCCCGTTCCGGAGGCGGGGGCGGAGATCATCAGCCCCTTAGTCATCGCCGTGGCTCCAGCTGGCCCAGGGGCTCTGCGCGCTTTGCGGTCGGTAGCGGCGGTCGTAGTCGGGGGCATAAAGGCAGCTTTCGTCGAAGTCCTGTGCGCCCAGCACACGCCCCACGAGGATCAGCGCGGTGCGGCTGATGCCGTCATGCATCGCGTCGCGCAAGGTGGCGAGGGTGGCGTGGATCACCTGTTCGTCCGGCCAGCTGGCGCGATAGACGACGGCCACCGGGCAGTCGGGCCCATAGGCTGGCGTCAGGTCGTTGATCACCTGATCGAGATTGCCGATGGACAGGTGGATGGCCAGTGTCGCCCCCGTGGCCGCAAAGTTATCCAGCGTCTCGCCCGACGGCATGGACGAGGCGCGGCCCGGCGTGCGGGTCAGGACGACCGACTGGGCGACGCCCGGCAGAGTCAGTTCGGCCCCCAGTGACGCGGCAGCGGCGGCAAAGGAGGGCACGCCGGGCGTGACGGTAAAGGGGATGCCCGCCGCCTTGATCCGGCGCAGCTGCTCGCCCGTGGCGGACCAGACCGACAGGTCGCCGGAATGCAGGCGGGCGATGTCATGGCCTTTGGCGTGGGCCTCCTCGATCTCGGCCATGATGGCGTCGAGGTCCATGGCGGCGGTGTTGACGATATGCGCGCCGTCGGGGCAGTGGCCCAGCACGGCCTCCGGCACCAGCGATCCGGCATAAAGGCAGACGGGGCAGGCCGCGATCAGGTCGCGCCCGCGCAGGGTCAGCAGGTCGGGCGCGCCGGGGCCTGCGCCGATGAAATGGACGGTCATTTGGGGTCTCCTGTCGCGATGGCGCAGGTGGCCATGCGGTCGGTCGAGATGCAACGGGCCACGAGCAGCCGCGCGTTCGGGCCAGCGGCGGCGAGGGCGGCGGCCTCGGCCACGGAGCCGGTCTGGCGGGCTGTGGCGGCGGCGCGGGATTGGGTTGTGGTGGTCTGTGAGGTGAGGTCGGGTTGGGCAATTGCGGCGGTCGGGATTTTGAGGGATTGGGACAGGGCGTTCAGCAGGTCCAGCTTGTCCGCCGCGGTGGCGAGCAGGTCGATCCGGTCCGCATGGCCGGTCAGGTGCAACGCGTCCCTCAGGCTGTCGCGCGTGGCGCGTGTTGTAAAGCCGAACCCTGCAACGATCATCGCGCGAGGCCCCATTGCACCACCGGGTAGGACCGCGCCCACCCGCGTTTTGGCCCCAGCGGTGCGGACTGGCTTAGCTCGATGCGCATCAGGTCGCCGCCGTTGGTGGCGTGGGCGTGGGCGAGCAGTGCCTCGCCTTCGAGGGTGACGGCGTTGACGACGAGGCGGGCTGGTGTGGTGGTGACGGCGTCGAGCAGGGGCTGTGACAGGCCGCCGCCGATGAAAATGGCGTCTGCGGCCTTGGCTTGGGGGAGCGTGTCGGGTGCATCGCCTTTGATCACGGTGAGGCGGTGGCTGAGGCCCAGCCTGCCCGCATTGGCGCTGATCCGTGCGGCGCGGTCGGCGCGGGTCTCAAAGGCGGTGGCCCGGGTCGTGGGATGCGCCAGCAGCCATTCCAGCGCGATGGAGCCGGAGCCGCTGCCGATGTCCCACAGGTGCTCGTGCGGCTTGGGCGCGAGAGTGGAGAGGGTGATGGCGCGCACCGGGCGCTTGGTGATTTGGCCGTCATGGTCGAAGGTGTCGTCGGTCTGGCCGCTGGCGGCGGTCAGGGCGTGGCCGGTGCCTGCGACCTCAATGGCGGCGACGAGGGGATGGGTAAAGGTGCCGGTGAGGGTGTTGGCCGTGGCGGAGGTGGTGTTGGCATCCGTGGCGCCCAGACGCTCCAGTATGGTAAGGACGCTGTCGCCTTGGCCTGCGTTGCGCAGGAAGGCGCACAGGTCGGCAACCGCGTCACCGTCGCGCAGCGTTGCGATGATGCGGATACCGGGGGCGAGCAGTGGCCGCAGACGCGTGAACGGGGCCGCGTGCAGGCCGATGCATTCGGTTGCCTCGAGCGCCCAGCCAAGCTCCGCCGCGGCGAGGGAGAAGCAGGAGGGCCCCGGCAGCGCGTGCCATTCATCGCTGCCAAAGCTGCGCGCGATGACGGAGCCTGCGCCGAACCAGAACGGATCGCCGGAGGCCAGCACCACCACGCGCCGCCCGCGCAGGCTGGCCAGCATCGCGATACCGTCGGCATAGGGGACGGGCCATGCGATGCGTTCGGCGGCACCTTGGGGCACATGGGCGAGGTGGCGGGGCGGGGCCATGATGACCTCGGCGGCGGCCAGCGCCGCTTGACTTCGGCGGCCCAGCCCTGCAACCCCGTCCTCGCCCATGCCCACGATTGTCAGCCACGCCTCAGCCATGACGCCCAACCTCTTGATCCTTGCCGGCACGACCGAAGCCACACAGCTGGCCAACGCCGTGGCCGAACGCGGGCTGACCGGCACGGTCAGCTTTGCCGGTCGGGTGGAGCGGCCGAAACGGCAGCCGCTGCCGCAGCGGATAGGCGGCTTTGGCGGGGTCGCTGGGTTGGTTGAGTACCTGAGCGCCCAGAACGTGACCCATGTGATCGACGCGACGCATCCCTTTGCGGCGCAGATGAGCCGCAATGCGGTCGCCGCCTGTGCCGAGGCACGCGTGCCCCTGCTTGCGCTGACCCGCGCGCCGTGGGAGGCCCAAAGCGGGGATCGGTGGACCTGCGTGCGGGATATTGCGGGTGCGGTGGCTGCTCTCGGTCAGCCTGCCAAACGCGTCATGCTGGCCGTGGGGCGCATGCATCTGGCGGAGTTCGCGCCGAACCCGCAGCACTTCTACCTGCTGCGCCTCGTTGATCCGCCAAGCGCGCCGCCGCCCTTTCCCGACCACCACGTGCTGGTGTCGCGCGGGCCGTTTACGCAGGCCGATGACCGCGCGCTGATGGAACAGCACCGCATCGACCTCGTGGTGTCCAAGAACGCGGGCGGCACCGGTGCCTATGCCAAGATCGCGGCGGCGCGGGCGCTGGGCCTGCCGGTCATCATGATCGACCGGCCCGACCTGCCCGCACGGCAGGAGGCGCATTCGGTGCAAGAGGCGCTGGACTGGATCGATCATGCGGGCACCGACCCGTCCGCGGGCACCGATCGCGGCGTGTAGACCATCGGGCGCGGGCCGCCTGTGATGACCCGTGTGTTGGACGCGCCCAGAATGACCACCGTGCGCATGTCCGCCATGTCGGGCGTGGCGTCGGGCAGGGGGACGATGCGGATATCCTCGTCCGGCGTCGACACCGCGCGGGCAAAGATCACGGGCCGCGCATCGCCGCACGCCTCTTGCAGGAGCGCCAGCGCACGCCCGAACCCTTCGGGCCGCGCCTTGGAACGGGGGTTGTAGAAGGCCATCGCGAAATCCGCCTCCACCGCCAGCCGCAGGCGCTTTTCGATCAGCGCCCAGGGTTTGAGATTGTCGCTCAGGTTGATCGCGCAAAAGTCGTGCCCCAGCGGTGCACCGACCCGTGCCGCCGCGGCGAGCATTGCCGTGATGCCGGGCAGCACCCGAATGTCGAGGGCGCGCCATGCAGGCTCGCCCGCCTCCACCGCCTCGTAAACGGCAGCGGCCATGGCAAAGACGCCCGGATCGCCCGACGAGACCACGACGACCCGCCGCCCCGCCTGCGCCATCTGCAACGCGTGCTGCGCCCGGTCCAGCTCAACCCGGTTGTCGGAGGCGTGCAGGGTCAGCCCATCGCGCGGTGCTACGCGCGCCACGTACGGGATGTAGCCGACGATATCCGTCGCCTCGGCCAGCGCTGCGGTTACCTCGGGCGTGACCAGCGCATCCGCGCCGGGGCCAAGGCCCGCGATGACGACCCAGCCGCTCATGGTCGCCGCCCCTGACCGTGCACCACGATAATAGAGAAATAGGGTGTCACCTTGCCCTCAGCCTCTGACAGCAGCTGCACCGACTGGTTGGGCATGGTGGCGTATTCGATCAGGTAGGCGTCCTCGTATTTGCCCGCGCGGCGCAGGGCGCGGCGGACCTTGTCGATGTTGCGCCCGATCTTCATCACCACCAGCGCATCGGCATCGCCCATGCGCGCGGCCAGCGTGTCCTCGTCCAGCGTGCCCATCAGCACCGTCAGGATGTCGTCGCCCCATGTCACCGGCGCGCCGGTCGCTGTCCACGCGCCGGACATGCCGGTGATGGCCGGCACAACCTCGACCGGGATCTGGTGCTTGAGCCGGGTGTAGAGGTGCATGAAAGAGCCATAAAAGAACGGGTCCCCTTCGCAGAGCACGACGATATCCGCGCCACCTTCGGCCAGCGCGCGCAGATGCGCGGTGCAGTCGGCATAAAAGGCGCTCAGCACCTCATTGTAGCGCGGGTCGGTCAGGGGGATTTCGGTGGTAACCGGGTATTCCATCGCGAATTCCGCGGCGCTGTCGGGGATCATCCCGTCGACGATGCGCCGGGCCTGTCCGGGCCGACCGGCCTTGCGAAAGAACGCCACATGGCGTGCCCCGCGCAGCAGGCGGTCGGCGCGCACGCTCATCAGGTCCGGGTCGCCCGGGCCCAGACCGACGCCGAAGACCGTTCCGGTGCTCATTCCGCGCGGCTCGCGATGGCGTTGACGGCGGCGACGGTGATCGCACTGCCGCCCAGTCGCCCTTGCACGATGCACGACGGCACCGGCTGGTCGGCCCAGAGCGCATCCTTGCTTTCGACCGCGCCGACAAAGCCGACGGGGCAGCCGATGATGGCGGCAGGGCGCGGGCTGCCGGGGTCCTGCAGCATATTCAGCAGATGAAAGAGCGCCGTGGGCGCGTTGCCGATGGCGACAACGGCACCGGCCAGATGGGGCCGCCACAGCTCAAGCGCGGCGGCGGAACGGGTGTTGCCCATCTCGGCGGCGAGCGGGCGCACGCCTTCGTCATGCAGCGTGCAGATCACCGCGTTGTCGGCGGGCAGGCGGGTGCGCGTGATCCCCTCGCTCACCATGCGCGCGTCGCACAGGATCGGCGCGCCGCCCTCCAGCGCGCCGCGCGCGGCGGCGACAAAGCCAGGGGAAAAGCGAACGTATTCCTCGAGCCCGACCATGCCGGCGGCATGGATCATGCGCACGGCCACCTGCTCTTCGTCGGGGGCAAAGCGGGTCAGGTCGGCTTCGGCCCGGATGGTGGCAAAGCTTTGCAGGTAGATGGCGGCGCCATCGGTTTCGTATTCGTAGGGCATCAGGTGGTCATCATCAGTATATCGTCGGCGGACAGCCCGCGCTGGCGGGGCTCATCCCATGGCGCGCCCTGTTCCACAAGGTCAAACGCCCCGTCGCGACCCGTGAGTGTGGTGGCCGCCGGGCCGGGATGCGCGCACCCCTTGGCGCAGCCGGAGACGTGCAGCATGCCGCTGTGATGCGGGGCGAGTGCGGTTGCGAGCGCCCGTGTGTTCACCGTGGCCTCGGCGCAGGCGGGTGCGCCGGGGCAAGCATGCGTATTCAGCAGCGGGTCGCGCGGGTCGGTGACGAAGCCATCGGTGTGCGTCGGCTGGCCGCCTTCGAGCGTGAAGAGCCGCCACGGCGTGACCCGCAGCGCTTTGGCACCGCTGCCGTGCATCAGGGTGGCGAGTGCGCGTGCATCGAGGCTGCCGAAGGGTGCGCCAAGCGTGTTGCCGCCCGGCCGCAGGCGCGGCGCAGGGGCGGCGGGCAGCACGGCGGCCCAGTCGGCGGGGGGCGGCGTGAGCGCGACATGGCGCGCCATACGCCGGGACGTCGGCGCGTGGGTCGTGGCGAACCAGTTGGCCATCTCGATCAGGGCGTCGACCGCGTTGCCCTTGTCGACCGCGCGGCCCCGGCTGACGCCGTCAAGGCGCAGGATCAGACCGCCATCCGCCGTCCGCTCGAACCGGAAATCGGCGGAACAGTCGGTGAGGATCGGGGCAGGCCCAGTGTCCACGGCAACGCCCATCTTGGCTGGCAGGGCGGGCAGGTCGGCCAGACGTGCACAGAGCGCGTCATGCAGCCGCGTGGTCAGATCGCCCGGTGTCCAAAGCGGCGTTGTGGTGATGTTGCGCCGCGCCTCTGCCTCTGGCGTGGGGTCAAGCAGACCAAGCGCCAGCAACTCGGTCAGCAGCGCGTCATGGCTGGCCTCGGCCCCGCCGCGCAGTTGCAGGTTGGCGCGGCTGGTCAGGTCGATGATCCCGTTGCCGAACCGCTGCGACAGGTCGCACAGGCCCAGCACCTGCGCGCTGTCCAGCCGCCCCAGACGCGGGCGTATGCGCACGATCAGCCCGTCGCCCGACATCATCGGGCGGTATGCGCCCGGGCACCAGCCCTTGAAGCTCATTGCGCGGCCTCGAGCGCTGCGCGGATGGAATTGCGCCGTGTGGTCCAGAGGCCTGCGGCATCCAGAGCGGCAAAGCGGTCCTGCATGGCGCGGTAAGCCCCGGGGTTGGCGTCCTGGAGGAACGCGGTCACTTGCGGGTCGCCCAGCGTCGCATCGTGATAGGCGTCAAACAGATGCGGGCCGACAACGCCGGCCAGATGCGCAAAGGCGGCCATGTGATCCAGCGTGGCGGCAATCTCTGCCGCGCCGCGGAAGCCGTGGAGCATCATGCCCGCCAGCCAGTCGGGCTGCGTGGCGCGGGCCTGCACGACGCGCGCAATCTCTTCGCCCAAGCTGCGCGCGCGGGGGCGCGACGGCTGAGTGCTGTCGAGGTGATAGAGCGCTGCCTGCCCACCCGTGACCGCCTGGGCCGCGGCAAATCCAGCCTCGTGCGCGGCATAGTCCGAGGCCAGCAGCACATCCGTTTCGGGCAGGTCCTGCAGGTGGACAAAGCTGTCGGCGGCGGCCACACGGGCGCGTATGCCAGCCTCGTCCTTGACCGTATCGGTTGTGTCCAGCGCATAAGCACTTGCGGCCAGCCACGCCTCTCCGGCTGCTGCGCGGCTTTCGTCGGTGTAATGCTCGAGGTCCGCGCCCATCCCGAGGCCGAACTGACCCGGTGCGGGGCCATAGACCCGCGCGCCCGCCTCTGTCCCGGCATAGGGGTTCCAGTCGGGCGCCTCGTCCCGCGCCGCCAGCGCCCGCACGGCCTGACCAAAGAGCGCCGACAGCGTCGGGAACACGTCGCGGAACAGGCCCGACACGCGCAGCGTCACGTCGAGGCGGGGCCGGTCCAGATCGGTGATCGGCAGCACCTCGATCCCCGACACCCGTTCAGAGCCGTCGTCCCAGACCGGCTTCACGCCCAGCAGGTGCAGCGCCATGGCAAATTCTTCGCCCGCGGTGCGCATGGTGGCCGAGCCCCACAGGTCCACGATCAGCCCGCGCGGCCAGTCGCCATGATCCTGCAAATGCCGCCGCACCAGCTCCTCGCCCAGCTTGACGCCCTGGGCATAGGCGGCGCGTGTGGGCACGCTGCGCGGATCGGTGGTGTAGAGGTTGCGCCCTGTGGGCAGCACATCCGTCCGCCCGCGATAGGGCGAGCCTGACGGCCCGCCGGCGATCCGGCGCCCATCCAGCGCGTCGATCAGCGCCGCACGTTCCCCATGTGCCGACAGGACCGTGGCGTCAGAGGCCTGCCCCGGCGCGCCGCGGCCCCAGATGTGCAACCCGTCGCCGAACTGGCTTTCCTTGATGTCGCAGACAAAGCGGTCGATGCGGGTGATCGCCTCCGCCGAACAGGCGGCCCGGTCGAGGCCCAGATCATGCTCAACGCCGATGGCTTGCGCCTCGGCGCGGATGTCCTCTTGCAGCCGGTCGCGGCGCTTGGGATCCAGCCCGTCGGCGTTGGAGAACTCGTCCAGCAGGCTCTCCAGTCGTACGAAGCGGTCGGGCGTGGCGCTGTCTTTCATCGGTGGGGGCAGGTGGCCCAGCGTGACCGCACCGATACGCCGCTTGGCCTGCGCGGCCTCACCGGGGTCATTGACGATGAACGGGTAGATCACCGGCAGCGCGCCGGTCAACGCCTCGGGCCAGCAGGCCTCCGACAGGGCGACGGACTTGCCCGGCAGCCATTCAAGCGTCCCATGCGCGCCGACATGGATCAGCGCCTGCGTTTGCGTCCGCAGCCACAGGTAGAACGCGACATAGGCATGGCAGGGCACGCGCGACAGGTCGTGGTAGTCGTCGTCACGCGCCTCCGGCAGGCCGCGTTCCGGTTGCAGGGCGACCAGCACATGCCCCCGGCGCGTCGCGGCAAACTCGAAGCCATCGGGCGCAGGGCCCCATGCGGCATGCAGATCATCCTGCAGCGATTGCGGCAAGGTGTTCAGCGCGGCGTCGTAGGCCGCACCGGACCAATGGATGCGCTCGGTGCCCAAGGCGTGTTCCAGCGGCGCGCCATGTTCCGTGGCATAGCCCGCATCCGCCAGATCGTGCAGGATCGCATCGCTTGAGGCGAGCGGGTCAAGGCCCACAGCATGCGCCATGTTCCACGCCTTGCCCGGATAAGTGCTGAGCACCAGCGCCAGTGCGCGGTCCTGCACCGGCGTTGCGGCCAGATCGGTCCACGCCTTGACCCGGTCGGCCACCGCGTCGACGCGGGCGGCGTCCGCCGCATGGGCATAGCGCGCGTATTGCAGGGCGGGGTCCTGTGCCTGCGGCTCCTTGAAGGAGGCGACGCCCGCAAAGAGCCTGCCATCGACCTCGGGCAAGACCACGTGCATGGCCAGATCGGCAGGCGACAGCCCGCGCTCTGCCGCGTCCCACACGTCGCGGGTGGAGGTGGCGAGGGCCACCTGAAACACCGGCACGCCGCCGGCATCCAGCGGTGAGGTGCCTGCCATCCCCTTGCCGGAGAACGCCGTCGCGTTGACGATGGCCACCGGGCCAAGATGCGCGATCTGCCGCGCCATCCAGGCAGCGGCCTCGGGTGCCTTGAGCGAGGGTGCAAAGAGGCCCAGCACGCGGAACCCACGGTGTCGCAGGGCGTCGAAAAGCGCCGTAATCGGGCTCAGGTCGGCGGCGGCGAGGTAGGCGCGGTAAAAGCTGATGACGACCAGCGGGCGGTCGTCTGTGCACTGCACGAGCGGACAGGCGACACCGTCCTCGGGCGTCCAGGCGCCCACCGTCGGCAGCACTTTGGCCCCCGCCACCGGCCCGGCATATAGGCCGGAGGCCAGTGCCATTTGCGCCAGTGCGGCCTGCGCCGCAACAGCACCGCCGGTGTCACACAGATGCGACAGACGGCGCAGTGTCGAGACAGGCAGCGTCGACACAGCATCGAGCCGCGGGTCGGGCCGCCCGTCGGCGGGCAGAACCGCCAGTGCAATGCCCCTGGCGCGGCACAGCGCCTCGACCTGCTGCAAGCCATAAGCCCAATAGGGTACCCCGCCGATCAGCCGGATCAGGATACCTCTGGCCCCCTCTAGCGTCTGTTCGACATAGGTATCGACCGAAAGCGGGTGCTTGAGCCCCACCAGATTGGCCAGGCGTAGGGTGGGCAATTTGCCCACCGCCCCTCCACCCCGATGCCAGGCCGCCGCAAACGCCCCCAGATCACTGTCGGAGAACGACAGCACGATCAGATCCGCGGGCGTCTGCCCCAGATCGGTCGGTGTCTCGGTCTCTTCGAGCCCGTGGCTTTCGCGGAAAACGACGTGCATTTTGCTGTCCGGGGCGGAGTTTCTCTATTCTGCGGCTGACGGAATATCCGTCAATGCCGACCGGATCGCTGCGGCATTCACGTCGTCATGTTCGGCAATCACGACCAAACGGCCCTGCCGGGCCTCGTTTGCGGCCCATGGCCGGTCGTATTGATGGCGCACGCGGGCACCCACGGCCTGCACCAGCAGGCGCATCGGCTTGCCTGCGACAGCGGCATAGCCTTTGACCCGCAGGATGTTCTGCGTCTTGGCCATGGCTTCGATGCGGGCGACCAGATCGACCGGGTCCGCGATCTCGGGCAGGTCGATTATGACGCTCTCGAAGTCGTCATGCTCGTGATCGTCGTGGCCGTCGTGATGGCTGGGGCGCGCGTCCATGTCGTCTTCGGCGGCCGCCTCGAGCCCGAGGATCACGCGGGGGTCCACCGCACCCTCGGCCACTTCGACGACGGGCAGGGGGCGCGGCGCTTCGGCGGCGATCACGGCCCTAGCCTTGGCGATCCCGTCGGGGCCAGCAAGGTCGGGCTTGGTCAACAGGATGATGTCGGCGCAACTGATCTGATCCTCGAACACCTCCGACAGGGGCGTTTCGTGATCCAGGCTCTCGTCGGCCTCGCGCTGCGCATCCACCGCGGCCACATCCGGGGCAAAGCGGCCAACGGCGACCGCCTCGGCATCGGCCAGCGCGATCACGCCGTCCACGGTGATGCGGCTGCGGATGTCGGGCCAGTCGAAGGCCTTGAGGAGGGGCTTGGGCAGGGCAAGGCCGCTTGTCTCGATCAGGATATGCTCGGGCTGCGGATCAAGCGCCATCAGCGCCTCGATCGTGGGGATGAAATCATCGGCCACGGTACAGCAGATACAGCCATTGGCCAGCTCCATGATGTTCTCCGCCGGGCAGTCGGGAATGGCGCAGGATTTCAGGATGTCGCCATCCACACCCACATCGCCAAACTCGTTCACCACGATGGCGAGGCGCTTGCCCTGCGGATTCTGCATCAGATGGCGCACAAGGGTCGTCTTGCCCGAGCCGAGAAAGCCGGTGATGACGGTGACGGGGACTTTGTTCAGCGTGGCCATATCAGTACTCCTGAGGCGGTATGCGCGCGATGCAGTTTTTGCGGAAGTGTTCGGGGCGTTCGCGCCATGGCACGATACCGTCGGCGGTGGCGGCGTATTTGCCGATGCCGTCAAGCACCATGTCGGCGTCGCGGTCTTCCATCAGGTTGCCGTAGACATAAGTCCACCGCTGCGCGCCGCCGCGCACCGCGACCGAACAGCCTGAAGAGCAGTTCGACAGGCATTCCACCGCTTTGAGCGTCACGCCTTCGGGCATGGTGCGGTCGGCAAGTTGGGCGTGGAGTGCAGCACCCGGGCGGGTGCCGCCTTCGGGGATGTCCATCTCGCGACGGCACTTGACGCAGACCAGCAGTTCAACGGGGGGCAGTTCAACGGGGGGCAGTTCGGCCATGGGCGGTTCCTGTCGGGGGACGGCATGGCAGATGACGGGCGGCAGGGGGCCGTGGTTTCCCGACACCCGGCACACCCCGTCCGGTTTCGTCACGTGCGCTGGCAGGTCTCCCGGCTTGCGGATCTCGAGGTGTCCCTCGTCGGCTGCCCTGCCTTCCCGGCGTATCGCCAGTGGCTGCGGAGCACCCTTTCCGGTCACGGTCGCGGGGGCGGCTGCGTTGACAAGATTTTTCGTCGAAAAATCTCGCGCGGCATTCCCTTTTCACCCGGAACGCTCCGGGCACCAGCACGTCCGTAGTGCGGCCCGTCGCAAACAGAGTCAAGCGCGATTGGAATGGCGGCGCGGGTGACGCATCGGTAGCATGTGCGCGGATGGTTCGGATTGATGAGGAGATAGGATGCAACCGCAGCCCATTGTTGTTTGGGATTTCGACGGCGTTCTGAACGCCAACATCGTCGATGGCCGCTTTGTCTGGGCCGACACGCTGGCGCACGACTGGGGCATTGATCGTGATGCCTTGGCAGCGCACGTGTTCCACCCCGACCGGTTGCACCGGATCATGCGCGGGCAGCTGGACTTGCGCGCGGTGGTGGCAGAGTGGGGCCGCCTTGCCGGGCACGATGTCGATCCGGATGCCTTTCTCGACTACTGGTTTGCCCGTGACGCACACCCTGATACGGCGGTGATCACCCATCTGTCGCGGGCTGATATGCGCCACGTGATCGGCACCAACAACGAGGCGCGGCGCGCCGCCTATATTGAGGATGTGGTGGGTTTCGGCGCGCGGGTCGAACGCATCTTTGCCTCCGGTCGGATGGGCTGCGCCAAACCGGACGACGCCTATTTCGCAGCAATCCAGAGGTGGAGCGGCGCACCAGCGCAGGCCCATGCACTGATCGACGACACAGCAGCCAATGTCACAGCGGCGCAGGCGCGCGGCTGGCAAGCATACCACCTGACCGACGCCACGCGTGCCGGGCTGGCGACTTTCCTCGACGCGCTGGTCTGAGCCCTCTAGCGCGTCCCAGCATTCCGTGGCACCACATGGCGCGCAGACCGGAGGACCCGATGGACGAGATCAACGAACGCCACAACGCCAAGATGAAAAAGATCAAGGCCGCGCGCGACAGGATGATGGAGACCAAGACCGAGGAAAAAGGTCTGATCATGGTTCATACCGGGCCGGGCAAGGGCAAGTCCTCCAGCGGATTCGGGATGATCATGCGTTGCATCGCGCACGGCATGCCCTGTGCCGTTGTGCAATTCATCAAGGGCAACTGGGATACGGGCGAAAAGACGTTTTTGCGCGAACGCTTTGCCGATGAATGCCGGTTTTTCGTCTCTGGCGAGGGGTTTACTTGGGAAACGCAGGACCGCGCGCGGGATGTGGCCGCCGCCGAAAACGGCTGGCGCATCGCCCGCGAGCAGATCCTTGACCCGGATATCCGGTTCGTCTTGCTGGACGAGATCAATATCGCCCTGCGCTACGATTACCTCGACATCGACGCGGTGGTGGATTTCCTGATGACGGAAAAGCCCGAGATGACCCACGTGGTGCTCACCGGACGCAACGCCAAGCCCGAACTGATCGCGGCCGCCGACCTTGTTACCGAAATGACGCTGGTCAAGCACCCGTTCAAGGACCTCGGCGTGAAGGCGCAGAAGGGCGTGGAGTTCTAGGTGATTGTCGGCCACCTCGCCGCCGGGTATCTCGCCGCGCGCGGGCTTGCCGTCGTAGGTGCCGGAGCACTTTTTGGCGGCATGCTGATTGGCAGTGTACTGCCCGATATCGACATGCTGTGGTTCGCGCTGGTTGATCAGGGGCGCGTGCATCACCACGACGACCTGACGCACCGGCCCGTTGTCTGGGCCGGGCTGTTGTGCGTGGGCCTCGCGCTTCGTCGCGCGTCAGTCATTGGCGTTGCGCTTGGCGCGCTCCTGCACCTCGCCCTCGATTCGATCGCCGACAAGATCGCATGGGCCTGGCCTCTATCGGATGCCGCAACACCGCTGGTCATCGTTCCCGCGACGCAGGCGCATTGGCTCCTGTCGTTCATCTTCCATTGGACATTCGCACTGGAACTGGCGTTAAGCGCCCTCACGCTTGCCCTGTTCGTCCGAACCCGCCGCCGTTTCGGTGCGTGACCTGCCTAGAGCAGCCCGAGGCTTTGCAGGTCAATGGCGCTTGCCGCAACCGGGATCAGCACAGCGAGGCCGAGGTAAATCATCATCTTGCGTTGCCGCGCCGCACGGGCTTTCTTGCGCCGTTCGGGGGTGTTCGTGAAATCCAGCATGGGCTTTCCGTTCGTTCCGATTGATGCGATGACGGTTGTGTTACCCGGCAAACCGGGCATCGTTGCGCAGTAAAAGAGACGATTTCATGACCCGCGCCCTTATGCTCCAAGGCACAGGCTCCAACGTGGGCAAATCAATGCTGGTGGCGGGGCTGGGCCGTGCCGCGCGACGGCGTGGGCTGTCGGTGGCCCCTTTTAAGCCGCAGAACATGTCCAACAATGCCGCCGTGACCGCGGATGGCGGTGAGATCGGGCGCGCGCAGGCCTTGCAGGCGCTGGCCAGCGGGCTGCCGCCGCACACGGATATGAACCCCGTTCTGCTGAAGCCCGAGACGGAGGTCGGCAGTCAGGTCGTGGTGCAGGGCCAGCGCATCGCGACGGTCAAGGCGCGGGATTACGCGGCGCTGAAACCCGCGCTGATGGCGCCGGTGCTCGAGAGTTTCGCGCGTCTGAAATCCGCCCACGATCTGGTGCTGGTCGAAGGGGCGGGCAGCCCGGCAGAGGTGAACCTGCGGCCTGGCGACATCGCCAACATGGGCTTTGCGCGGGCCTCCGACACGCCGGTGGTGCTGGTGGGTGACATCGACCGCGGCGGCGTGATCGCGCAGGTCGTCGGCACCCAGGAGGTCATCGACCCCAAGGACGCCGCCCTGATCCGCGGCTTTGTCATCAACCGGTTTCGCGGTGATCCGCGCCTGTTTGACGACGGCTATGCGCTGATCACCGATCACACCGGTTGGCCCGGCTTTGGCGTTGTTTCGTGGTTTGCCGATGCGTGGAAACTGCCTGCCGAGGATGCGCTGGATATCCGCACGCCGGGGCGGGCAGAGGGGCTGCACATCGTCTGCCTCAAGCTGTCGCGCATCGCCAATTTCGACGATATTGACCCGCTGGCACAAGAGCCGGGGGTGCGGGTGACCATGTTGGAGGCGGGCCGGGCCATTCCGGGGGATGCGGATGTGGTCGTGCTGCCGGGCAGCAAGTCCACGCGGGGCGATCTGGCCTATCTCAGGGCGCAGGGTTGGGAGATCGACATACGCGCGCATGTGCGGCGCGGCGGGCATGTGCTGGGCATTTGCGGCGGCTACCAGATGCTGGGGCATGTCGTTGATGACCCTGATGGGGCCGAAGGGCACCCTGGCAGCGAGCAGGGGCTCGGGTTGCTCGACGTCACCACCGTGATGACCGGCGACAAGCGCCTGACCGAAACCCAGGCGGTCCACGTGGCGACCGGTATCGCGATCTGCGGCTACGAGATGCACAAGGGGGTAACGACCGGCCCCGACCGCGCGCGCCCCTTTGCCCGCATCGGCAGCGTAGACGAAGGCGCGGTGAGCGCCGATGGACGGATCGAGGCGAGCTACCTGCACGGCATGTTCCGCGACGACACCTTTCGGCACGCATGGCTCGCGCGTCTTGGCGTGACCGGGCAGACGGCCTATGCTGCGGATGTCGAACAGACGCTGGATGCGCTCGCCGAACATCTTGAGGCGCATCTGGACGTCGACGCGCTTTTGGCTTGCGCGCGCTAGGACGGCAGGCAACGTTGCGACATGCCCCACATCACGCTCGAATACTCCGCCAACCTCGAAGACCCGCTTGATATCGCAGCACTCTGTGCTGTGCTGCGGGATGCGGCGGTGGCCTCGGGCGTTTTCCCGGCGGCCGGCATCCGGGTGCGCGCATTCGCGGCGACCCATGTGGTGGTGGCCGATGGCGACCCGGGTCACGGTTTTATCGACATGGCGGTGCGCATCGGGGCAGGGAGGGACACAGCCACGCAATCGCGTGCTGCGGATGAGATTTTCGAGGCGGCGCGGGCGTATACTGCGGATTACATGGCCCGCGCGCCCTTTATGTTGTCGCTGGAACTGCGAGAGGCCGCGGCGGAGACCAGCCGCAAAGACAGCTCTATCCGGCGTTTTTTGCCACCAGAGTTGCACTAGGACGGGCTTGCGACCGCTGGCGCAGTCACACATGAACGCGACCGCTTTTGCGACGGCAACAACGCCGAACACGCGACAGGAGTTGACGCGCGCAAAAATACCGCCGCTCCGTCGACGCATAAATCAACCATCCTCAGTGCCGCCTGTCCAAAGAAGAGATCCACCTCACCCACCGGCCCGACCGCCAGGCGGAACGCAGGCAGGCAGATGAGGCTTCTCCTCTTGCGGTCATCGGCTCGGCAGCCTGTACCGCGGGACGATGAAATCACGACTTCGGTTAACGTGAGGTTGATGGGAGCGCCAAATGCGCGCGCCTAAAAAAATACCCCGAACAGATCTCAGCGGGGATCAACTGAGGCAAGGCTTACCTTTGGCAGGCATAAACTCTCACATTGGTTAACCTTGCCCGGCGTTAACCTTAACGCGGCTTAACACCTTCCAAAACGCCTTCTACAGAAATTAACCTTAACGGCCGTAAACCTTAAAACCCATTAACCTTAACGCCTGAAATCCTCGCCACCGGAAAACCCTAACCCCCCGTTCACCAGCCAGCATCAACCCTTACCCACATCAACCTTACCACCCCCCACCAACCGTACCCCACTCGACCAGCCCCTTCTTCTCTTTCCAAATACGGAAAATCCCCAACACCTCCACCGCGCCCAGCCTCAGGCGCAATGCGCTCTGGACGCCGCAAGCGCTTTGCGAAACGATGCCCGTACTTCGCAAGAAAGACGCACACCATGACCCAGCCCTGCATCATCTGTGCCGCCATCACCGGCTCAGTGCCGCGCAAATCCGACAATTCCGCAGTGCCCGTCACAATCTCTGAACAAGTGGAAAGCACCCATGCCGCCTTCGAGGCCGGGGCGAGCATCTGCCACGCCCATGTGCGCAACCCCGATCAAAGCCCAAGCTCCGATCCCGACAGGTTTGCCGCCCTCAAGGACGGTGTCGAACGCCACTGCCCGGGCATGGTGATCCAGTTTTCCACCGGCGGTCGCTCCGGGGCAGGGCGCGAACGGGGCGGCATGCTGCCCCTGTGCCCCGACATGGCGTCGCTTTCGGTCGGATCGAACAACTTTCCCACGCGGGTGTACGAAAATCCGCCCGATCTCGTCGCTTGGCTGGCCTCTGAAATGCGCGCGCATGACATCAAGCCCGAGGTCGAAGCCTTTGATCTCAGTCACATTTTCCGCGCCGCCGAAATGCATGCGATGGGCGAGATCACCGACACGCCTTATGTGCAGTTCGTGATGGGCGTCCAAAACGCCATGCCCGCCGACAGGCACGTCTTTGACTTCTATGTCCAGACGGTCGCGCGGCTCTTTCCGGGCGCGCCGTGGTGCGCGGCGGGCATCGGGCGCAATCAGATTGTGCTCAACGAATGGGCCGTGGCCGCCGGAGGGCATGCCCGCACGGGCCTCGAGGACAATGTGCGCCTCGACAAGGACACGCTTGCGCCCTCCAACGCGGCGCTCGTCACACGGCTCGCGGACATCTGCGCGCGGCACGACCGGCCCGTCGCGACCCCCGCCGAGGCCCGCGCCATCCTCGGTCTGCGCCCTGCCTGAACGCAGGCCCCGCGCCCCATGGACACCGCCCGCATTTCACGGCACGGTGCGCCGCATCAGGGGAGGATTTTCAGATGGACATGACCTTTGGCCTGCGCCCGGACACGCGCGACCTGCTGGACCGCGTCGCCGCGATGATCCGCGACGAGGTCATGCCGCTCGAAGAAGACTACGCCGCCGAAATCGCCAAGGGCGACCGCTGGACCTACACCGACCGGCAGACCGAAATCCTCGAAGGCCTCAAAGCCAACGCCAAAGCCGCCGGCCTGTGGAACTTCTGGCTCACCGACAGCGACAAGGGCTTTGGCCTGACAACCGTCGAATACGCGCATTTCGCCGAGGAAATGGGCAAGACCCCGCTGGGCGCCGAGGTGTTCAACTGCTCCGCCCCCGACACCGGCAACATGGAGGTGTTCGAACGCTACGGCACCCAAGCCATGAAGGACGAGTGGCTGGCGCGTCTGCTCGAAGGGGAGATCCGCTCCGCCTACCTGATGACGGAGCCGGACGTGGCCTCGTCGGATGCCACCAACATCTCCATGTCCTGCGTGCGCGACGGCGACGACTACGTCCTGAACGGCGAGAAATACTGGGCCAGCGGTGCGGGTGATCCGCGCTGTAAGGTGTACATTGTCATGGTGCGCACCGGCGGCGCGGACGCGCCCAAGCACCAGCGCCATTCGATGATCGTGGTGCCGGCAGGCAGCGACGGTATCGAAGTGCTCCGCCCCATGCTCGTCTACGGCCACGACGACGCACCGCACGGCCACATGCATATCCGGTTCACGGATGTCCGCGTGCCCGCCGAAAACCTGTTGCTGGGCGAAGGGCGCGGGTTCGAGATCGCGCAGGGCCGCCTCGGCCCCGGTCGCATCCACCACTGCATGCGCGCCATCGGTCAAGCGGAGGCGGCGCTGGAACTGATGTGCAAACGCAGCCTCGCCAAGGAGGCGTTCGGCAAACCGCTGGCCCAACTGGGTGCCAACTACGACATCATCGCCGAATGCCGGATGGAGATTGAAATGGCCCGCCTGCTGTGCCTCAAGGCGGCGTGGATGATGGATCAGGGCGACGCGCGCGCCGCCGCCCCCTGGATCAGCCAGATCAAGGTGATCGCACCCCGTGTCTCGCTCAAGGTCATCGACGAGGCGGTGCAGATGCATGGCGGCCAGGGCATCAGCCAAGACACCCCGCTGGCCAATGCGTGGACCCACCAGCGCACCTTGCGCCTCGCCGATGGTCCCGACGCGGTCCACCGCCGCCAGGTCGCCCGCGCCGAGCTGAAACGTTACACGCAACGCCCGACATGAGGCAGCCGGAAAGCGTGTCGCTTTCCAGCCGTTTTTCGCGTCGAAAAACGCTTGCGTCGGTCGACTGTCCTGCGGCCTAATCCACGTCATGAAGGACATGGTCACGCCACAGCGCCCCTTGCGCGCGCCGCAAGACGTCATGCGGCTGGCGCGCATGGGCGTAATGATGCCCACGCGGCTGAGCTTTTTGCGCGTGCTCACCCGGCGGCTTTGTGCGGAACGGGCACAGGTCCAGCGCACCCACTGGGACATGTGCGCCGACGGGTTCGGGACCGCGGTGCATCAGGTCACGCTGGGGGGGCGCACCTACGCGCTGATCTCGGTGTCCAAACCGCTCGACGACAGCGCCCGCAGCGACCGGGTCATTGCCACAGCGTGGGACGCGGCCTTTGTGCTTTTTGACGGGGTGCCGTCCGCTGCTGATATCGCGCGGGTCGCGACCCAGGCACCGCGGCAGGAGGCAGGCCGGTTCGGCCCGCGCGATCTGGTCCTCAGCCGGGCCAACAAATCCATGCGCCTCTGGTCCGAGATCGTCGCCGCGCTGCGGGCAGGCCACCAGCCCGCGCCCGCGCGGATCGGCGAGATCGGCTATATCATGCGCACCACGGCCGTTTACGGAAACGGCAAGTTCGGCATCGCCGACCGCCATCTCGTGGCCGACCGGCCCGAACTGTCGGGTGCCTTTGCCGCCGAAATGCTCGCCGTCTACCTGATCCGCCAATTCAGCCTCGATCTGGTGCAGCATGTGGGGCGAGGCACGCTCGACCGCGCGCTGGCCCGCCATATCGGTGTCGGCAACGCCACGGGCCTCGGCATGGCGCCGTTTCTGGTCACGCACCCGGTACTGCTCAACAACTGGATGGTGGCGCGCGAAACCGCGCTGGCCCGGGTGCGTGCCGTGCCGGATATCCCCGCCACCACCCGCGCGCGCATCACCACGCTGGCCGCGCGTGTTGCAGGGCATCTGTCGCAATGGCACGTCCCCGGGCCCGAGGACGAGGCCGCGTTGCGCGCGCTGGAGGCCGAATGGGCCGCATTCCGCCACCACCTCGATGATCTGCCGCCGCAGGACCCTTACGAGCACGTGTGGTCCCGCGCGCAAGACCACAGTGTCGCCCTGCAGGAACTTGTCGTCGCTCTGCTGCTGGAAGTGAACGGCGATATCATCGATGGGCTGGCTGAGTGCATGGTCGACCCGTTCGGCGCACCGCCGCAGCCCTTTGCGGGCACTGCCGCGCTGCGTGACGCGATCGGTCGGGACTGGGGCTGGGCGCTCGACATCGACTTTGACGACCCGGACGCCTGCCGCCGGTTCTGGTATGTCAGCGCCGACAAGCTCGAACCGCGCCTCGGCGACCGCTTTGCCGAAGACGGAGCCGAACTGGAAACCCCGCTGGATATCGCGCGGCGCGTGGCGCAGGCCCATGCCGATCTGCCGCGCGCCGACCAGCCGGTCAGCGCCTTTCTGCGCGATTTTCCGCAGCATAAACATGCCATTGACCGGATCGCAATCTGCGCGCGCCACCCTTATTCCGAGATCAGGGACAACCTGATTGCGACGACGTGCCGCCCCATCGATATGCTGCGCTGCAAGCTGAGTTTCTTTGGTGCAACCAAATTTGATCCTAAATCAGACCTGTGGACGCGCATTACCCTCGCGCAGGGCGCGCCCCTTGGTGATGAATTGACGGATGAAAGGGACGATTGGTGGCTGCCGGTGATGAGCGTGTGAGCCGATCCTGGACCGAGGTGCAGGCCCTTGCGACCCGTGCCGCGGCAGGCGCTGGCGTGCCCGCGGCGCAGTCGCTCGCCTTTGGGGCGATGCTGGCGCGGCACCTGGCCGATGGCGGGGATGAGGCGCCGCTGCACGCAGCACTTGCGGCCCCCGACCGTATCCTCGCCCTCGCCCAGCGGGTCGAAGAGGTGATCGAAGCCGCCTCCATCTCGCAACGCGCGGTCAAGACCGTCGAGGCGGACCCGGCGCAACGCGCCCTGCTGGTCAGCTGGCTGACCGGTCTGCCGTGCCGCACCGCCATCGAGGTCAAGGAGGACACCGTTCTCGCCGCCCTCGACCTTGCCTCGCCCAGCACCTGCGCGCGGACCGAGCGGTTGATGTTCAGCGCAGCACTTAACGACGATCTCGGGACACTGGCTGCGCGGACCTATGTGCCCGACAGCGAGGCGTCGCGGACCATGGGTGCGGGCGCGGGCCTGATGGACACCGATTAGCCGAACGGATCCTCGGGATACCCCACCCCGGCGAGGTAGAGGCCACCCGGCGGACAGACGGGCCCGCAGCGCGCCCGGTCACACGCCTCCAGCGCCTCAGCGACGTCACCTGCGGTCCATGCGCCCGCGCCCACCCGTTCCAGCGTACCCACGAAACTGCGCACCTGATTATGAAGGAACGACCGCGCGCGCACGTCAAACCGCGCCTCGGGCCCGTGCGGGCCATCGACACGCGTGACCGAAAGGTGGTCCAGCGTCTTGAGCGGGCTGTCGGCCTGACAGATCGACGACCGGAACGTGGTAAAGTCGTGCCGCCCCACCAGCACCTGTGCGGCGGCATCCATCGCCGCCACATCCAGCGGCTGGTTCACCCGCCACACGAGGCCGCGCAGATGCGTCGCCGGTGCCCGACGCATCAGCAGCCGAAACACATAACGCCGCTCGACGGCAGAGAACCGGGCGTGCCAGTCATCCGCCACACGGGCGCAGTCGATAATGGCCACCGGGTCCGGCTTGAGGTGGTGGTTCAGCGCCTCCGACAGGCGGAACGGGTCCCAGTCCCTCTCCATGTCGCACTGCGCCACCTGTCCCAGCCCGTGCACGCCCGCATCCGTCCGGCCCGCGGCGGCGATGGTGTGGGCGCGCGGCTCCAGCCGGGCAAGGGCGGCCTCGATCGCGCCCTGCACCGACGGCTGGTCGGCCTGACGCTGCCACCCGGCAAAGGGTGCACCGTGATATTCGACCTTGAGCGCGTAGCGTGGCATGGCCGCGTGCCTAGCGCGGCGCGCGCAGCGCTGCAATGGCACTGGCGAGGGCGGGCGGCTGTGCCTATGTTGCGCCCATGACCAACAGGAAGGCTGGGCGGTGGTTCTGACGACACTGGCTGATGGGCTGCTGAACACGGCGCAGGGCATATACGACACCGGGGCCGATATGATGGGCACGCCCACCATCCGGCTGGGTGTGACGGGCCTTGCGCGGTCCGGCAAGACGGTGTTCATCACCTCGCTGGTGGCCAACCTGCTGGACCGGGGGCGCATGCCGCACCTGCTCGCCGCGTCGCAGGGCCGGGTGCACGCCGCCTATCTGCAACCGCAGCCCAACGACACCATCCCGCGCTTCGACTACGAGGCGCACAAGGCCAGCCTGCTGGGCACGCCGCCCGCCTGGCCCGACAGCACCCGGTCGGTCAGCGAGCTGCGCCTGTCGCTCAAGGTGCAGCCGGCAGGCCTGCTGGCGGGGTTGCAGGGGCCGCGCACGCTGCATCTGGATATCATTGACTATCCCGGCGAATGGCTGCTGGATCTGGCCCTGCTGGATCAAAGCTATGATGCGTGGTCCGAACTGGCCCTTGCCCGCGTCGCCGCCCGCGCCGAAGGGGCGGACTACGCCGCCGCAGCTGCCAGCGCTGACGGGGCCGCCCGGCTTGACGAGGTCGCGGCCAAGGGGCTGGCCAGCGCCTTTACCGCCTACCTGCACGCGGCGCGCGAGGCGGGGTTCTATGACTGCACGCCGGGGCGCTTTTTGTTGCCCGGTGATCTGGCGGGCTCGCCCGTGCTGACCTTTGCGCCCCTGCCGCCCGGTGATGCACCGCGCCGGTCGCTGCGCCGCGAGATGGCCCGCCGGTTCGAGGCTTACAAGGCGCAGGTCGTGCGCCCGTTCTTTCGCGATCACTTTGCCCGCATCGACCGGCAGGTGGTGCTGGTGGACGCGTTGGGTGCCATTCATTCGGGGCCTGCCGCGGTAGAGGATATGCGCCAGGCCATGGCCGAAATCCTCGGTGCGTTCCGCCCCGGTCGCAACGCCTTTCTGACGCAGCTGTTCCGGGGGCGGCGGGTGGAAAAGATCCTTTTTGCCGCGACCAAGGCCGACCACATCCACCACAGTCAGCACGCCCGCCTGACCGCGATCATGGAGGCCCTGACCCGCGACGCCCGCGACCGCGCCCGCTTTGCCGGGGCCGACACGGCGGCCATGGCCATCGCCGCCCTGCGCGCCACCACCGAGGACACAATGGCGCATGACGGCGCACAGCTGGACGTGGTGCGGGGCACGCTGCTGGACACCGGTAAGCAGGCCGCGTTCTACCCCGGCACCCTGCCCGAAGACCCGGGCGATATCCTGACGCCGGGCCAGTCCGGCGCACGCGACTGGCTGGAGGCCGACTACGAAGTCATGCGCTTTGCGCCTGCGGACATGACCCTCAAACCGGGCGACGGGCCGCCGCATATCCGGCTCGATCACGCCGCCCAGTTCCTGATCGGGGACCGGCTGTGAGCGCTGTCCTGCTGCGCCCGGCCCGGCCCACCGATGCCGGGGCCACCGGTGCGATCCTGACCGCGTTCAACGAGGACACGCCGTGGATGCCCAAGCTGCACAGCGGGGCCGAGACGATCAGCTTTACCGGGCACCTGATCGAACGCGGCTGGGTCGACGTGGCCGAGGCGGAAGGGCAGGTGACAGGCTTTCTCGCGCGCGAGGGCGAGGCGATCCACGCGCTCTACATCGCACCCGCGGCGCAGGGGCAGGGGACCGGTACCGCACTCCTGCACCATGCGCAGGCCGCGTCGCCGCGCCTCAGCCTCTGGACCTTTCAGGCTAATACCGGCGCGCAACGGTTCTACAAACGTCACGGGTTCGCAGAGGTGCTGCGCACCAGCGGCACGGGCAATGATGAAAAGCTGCCCGATATCCGCATGTTCTGGCAAAGGGAGGCAACGTGATGGCCAAAGGGCCGGTACTGATCGAACTGGAGCAGGGCGCGGCCCCATCCGTCGCCGACGCGCCGCCCGTGCCCGACCCGCGTCCGCTGGTGGCGCAGGGCACCGCGATGCAGACCGCCGCACGTGTGGCCAGCCGCCCGCCTTCGCGGCTGGCGCGCTGGTTCTGGGGCGTGACCGGCGCGCTGCTGGTGGCTGTGCTCAGCACCGCCGCCTGGGATTTCGTGAACGCGTGGATCGCGCGCCAGCCGGTGCTGGGCTGGGGCTTGGCCGCGCTCTTTGGCCTCTTTGTGCTCGTGCTGCTTGGCATCGCGCTGCGCGAACTGGCCGCGCTGCGGCGGCTGGCCCGCATCGACGGGGTGCGCCGGGCCGCAAGCGACGCGGTGGCCGCACAGGACCTTGGTGCGGCGCGGCGCGTGATCGACCGGCTCGACACGCTTTACCGCCACCGGCCCGAAACGCAGTGGGGCCGTGACCGTGTGGCCGAGCTGCGCGGCGATCAGCTGGATGCGGCTGGCCTGCTGGCGCTGGCCGATGCCGAATTGCTCGGCCCCCTCGATGCGGCCGCAGAACGCGAGGTGGAGGCTGCCGCCCGGCAGGTGGCCACGGTCACCGCCCTCGTGCCGCTGGCACTTGCCGATGTCATCGCGGCGCTGACCGCCAACCTGCGCATGATCCGGCGCATCGCCGAGGTCTATGGCGGGCGCAGTGGCACGCTGGGCAGCTGGCGGCTGACCCGGGCGGTGATGACCCATCTGGTCGCCACCGGGGCCGTCGCCGTGGGCGATGACATGCTCGAGCCGATCCTGGGCGGGTCGATCCTGGGCAAGCTGTCGCGCCGTTTTGGCGAGGGGCTGGTGAACGGTGCGCTGACCGCCCGTGTCGGTGTCGCGGCGATGGAGGTCTGCCGTCCGCTGCCTTTCGCCGATACGGCCCGGCCACGCGCGCGGACGCTCGTGAAACAGGCGCTCGGCGGCCTATTTCAATCCCAAGGCCAATCCCCCTCCCGCGACCCATCAGGATAGACCCACATGGAAACCTTTGCCGCCGACCTGCAAACCATGGTGCGTACACCGCTGAGCCCCGACCACGTGGCCGCGATGCGCCGCGTCGGGCGGCTCGTGCAGCTCAAGCCGGGGGACGTGTTTCAACAGGCCGGCGCGCCGATCACCGAATTCCACTACCTGCTGTCGGGCGAGACCGAGGCGATAAGCGCGGGCACCGGCAAGCGGTACGGCAATGCGACGCTGGGGCCGGGGCAGTTCTTTGGCGAGCTGGCCTTTCTGACCGGCGGCCACGCCTTCATGAGCGGACGCGCTGTGCAAGAGAGCGAGCTACTCTGCGTCAAGCGTGAGGACATGCTGCAGCTGATGGCCGACATCCCCGAGATGTCCGACATCATAATCAGCGTCTACGCCGCGCGCCGCCGCCGCATGGTCGAGGTCGACGAGGCCAGCCTGACCCTGATCGGCGGCGAGGTGGACCGCGACATCCGCCGCATCGCCAGCTTTGCCGCGCGCAACCGCATCCCCTTTGCCGAAATCGAACTGGACAGCAGCGAAGGCGACGCGATGGCGGCGCAATGCAGCATCGACCGTGCCCACCCGGCGGTGATCTTTGCCAAGCATCAGGTGATCACCCCGCCCACGCCCGGCGGCGTGGCGCGTGCGCTGGGGCTGGATATGGCGCTGCGCCGCGAGGACGTGTTCGACGTGGCCATCGTGGGCGGCGGGCCTGCGGGCGTGGCCGCCGGTGTCTATGCCGGGGCCGAAGGGCTGTGCGCCGTGGTGCTGGAGGATCTGGCCGTGGGCGGGCAGGCCGGCACCTCCAGCCGGATCGAGAACTACATGGGCTTTCCCACCGGCATCTCGGGCGGTGATCTGGTGGGCCGGGGCGAGGTGCAGGCGATGAAGTTCGGCACCCGCTTTGCCATGCCAGTCCGGGCGCAGGAGCTGATGCAATGCGAAAAGAAGCTGTTCCACGTCCGCCTCGACACCGATGACTGGGTGTCGGCCCGCGCGCTGATCGTGGCGACGGGCGTGCAGTACCGTCAATTGCCGCTGGACCGTCTTGCGGATTTCGAGGGGGCCGGGGTCTATTACGCGGCCACGGATGTCGAGGCGCGTTATTGCAAGGACACCGAGGTCGCGATCATCGGTGGCGGCAATTCGGCGGGGCAGGCGGCGATGTTCCTCGCGCGGACCGCCAAACATGTGCATGTGCTGGTGCGCGGCCCGTCGCTGGCTGCGTCCATGTCCGACTATCTTCTGCAACGGTTGCAAAGCCACCCGGCGATCACGATCCATACGCAGACACAGGTGGCAAAGCTGCACGGCGATGATCGGCTGACCGGGCTCACGATACATGACGGTGCGACGGGCCAGGACTGGGACCTGCCTGCACGCGCGCTCTTCGTGATGGTCGGGGCGGCACCGAACACCGGCTGGCTTTCGGGGTTGGTGCAGCTGGATGACAAGAGCTTCGTGCCCACCGGGCGCGACGCTGGGGGGCGGTCGGCCTACGAGACCTCGCGCCACGGGGTCTTTGCGGTGGGCGATGTCCGCTCGGGCTCGGTCAAGCGCGTGGCCAGCGCGGTCGGCGAAGGGTCCGTGGTGATGTCGGCGGTCTGGAGCCACATCAACGACTGACGCAGCGGTTTCCGACGCGGAAACCGGTCGGAAACCGGCGCGGTTTCCGCGTTGCGCCGGCGTCACTCCATCGCCCGGACGGCAGCCACATCGCGCCGTTTTGCGCGTCGCAATCCGCGCGCGCCAAAGGCAGGACCGCGCAAAGGTCCGGAATACCTTCCTTTTCGCCGCCCCTGTCTTCGCCTACGCTAACGCGTGCGCGTGGACGGTGAGGACATTCATGGAAGGGCTATTGGTACTGTTGGGCCTCGTGCTCCTCGCGATCCCGGTGGCCGTCCTCTACCTGCTGATCAGCCACAGCAGCCTCAAGGGGCGTGTCGCCGCGCTGGAACGCGAGATTGCGGCGCTGATGGCCGACGCGCGCACAAGGCCTGCACCGCCCGCAACACCACCCGCCGATGTAGAGGCGGTGAAACCGCGCGCCGATGTCGCAAGGCCCGAAACACCCAAACCCGCCGAGCCTGCCGCGGCCAAGGTCATTGCCGCGCGCCGAAAAGAGGCGCGGACCAGCCCCAAACCACCGCCCGAACCAACCGGCCCCGGCTTGGGCGAACGGCTGTTCAAATGGCTGGCGGTCAACTGGTTCTACGTGGTGTCTGCCCTGTCACTGGCGCTTGCAGGGCTGTTTCTGGTGCAATACGGCGTTGAAAACGGCTACTTGCCGCCCACCGCGCGGGTGCTGGCCGCGCTGGTCTTTGGCGCGGCGCTGATTGGGGCGGGTGAGGTAATCCGGCGGCGCTTTGGCGATGCGGTGGATGCGACCACAGCCTATCTGCCTTCGGTCTTTTCGGGGGCGGGTCTTGTGTCGCTCTTTGGCGGGGTGACGGCGGCGCGGCTGCTCTATGATCTGATCGGGGTCGAGACGGCCTTTGCCGGGTTGGCCGTCGTGGGGCTGCTGGGTGTGGTACTGGGCTGGTTCAATGGCCCGTTGCTGGCCGCCGTCGGCGTGATCGGCGCGTTTGGAGCGCCCTTGCTCGTGGGCAGCGATGTGCCCGCAACCGCGTGGCTGTACCTCTATTTCGGAATTATCGCCGCCGTGGGGCTGGCCATCGACACGGTCCGCCGCTGGGCGTGGGTGTCGGTGCTGAGCGTCGTGCTGGCCTATGTAATGGGAACGCTGACCTATCTGGGCGGTGTGACAGCCGAGCTTTGGCTTGGCTTTCAGCTCTTTGGTGTCGGCGTGGCCGTTCTGGCGATCCTGATCCCGGCGCGCAGCCTGTGGCCCGACCATCCCGCCCCGACACTGACCGAAGCGGCCCTGACGCAAGGCCGGAGCCTGCCGGTCTTCCCCACCTGGCTCGCCGCCGGAGCGACGCTTGCGGCCTCTCTGGTCATGGGATTTGTGGCCCTCGATTTCAGTGAGGCGTTCTGGCCCGCCATGGTCGGGCTGACCATTCTGGCGACAGCCTTGACGGTCTGGTCCGTCCGCGGACCGGGCCTGCAGGAACTGGCGGTGGCGCCTGTCATCGTCCTGCTTGGTCTGGTGGTGGAGCAGGGGGTGGATCGCGGTGCGGTTTGGCGCGCCTTTGCCGACGCCTATGCCGAGAATACGGAGGCGGATTTCCCGCTGGCGGTTACGGTGCTGTGGGGGTTGGGCATGGCACTGAGCGCGCTGGCGGCGGGCCGGGCCCTGCGGGCCGGTCACGGGCGCGCCTGGGCGCTGGCGGCGGCGCTGATCGCGCCGATCATGGCCATCGCGCTGGAGATCACATGGGCACCGGCGGACACTATCGGTGCCTACCCCTGGGCGCTGCACGCCATTGTCATGGCCGCAGCCATGGTCGGGCTCGCCACAAGGTTCGCCGCCGTGGACGGCGCGGACCGGCTGCGGGCGTCGGTGTTCATCCTGTCGGCACTCGCCTCCATCACCTTTGCGCTGGTGCTGATCCTGTCCTCGGCCGCGCTGACGGTCGCGCTGGCCGTGACGGTGGTGGCCGCCGCAGCGCTTGACCGCCGCTTTGAATTGCCGCTGATGCAGGTGTTCATCTCGGTCGGGGTGGTGGCCGTGGGCGCGCGGCTGATCGTGAACCCGGGACTGCTCTGGGCGCTGGACGAGGCCGCGATCTGGGAGATGCTGCTGGCCTATGGCGGTGCGCTGGCGGGTTTTGTCGCATCGCTTTACCTGCTGCGCGGCATGACGCGGGTGACCGCGCAGGTGATGCTCGACAGCGCTGCGTGGTCGGCCGGCGGTGTGCTGGCCTCGATCCTGCTGATGCGGCTGCTGGACAGCATGATCGGCAATGCAGCGACCGAAAGCCACTGGGCGCTCGGGCTTTATGCCGTGATCTGGCTGCTGCTGTCGGTGACGCAATTGATCCGGATGGACAGGCTGGGCGGCTGGATGCTGGTCATCCGCGCCGGGCTGGCGGCGGTGTTCGGGCTGGTCGGGCTGGGCGCGCTGCTGCTGGCGCTGACGCTGTTCAACCCGCTGTTTGGCCTCTTTTCCGACAAGGTTGCCGGGCCGCCGCTGATCAACACGCTGCTGGTGGCCTATCTGCTGCCGGCGCTGGTGCTGGCGCTGGGGGCGTGGAAAATCCGCACTTTTGTGCTGCGCGTGGTGCTGGCGGTGATGGCGGGCGTGCTGGCCGTGTTCTGGGCGTTCGCCGCGTTGCGTCATGTCTGGCAGGGGGCCGACACGCTGGCGCTGGAGTTCGGCTTTCTCCAGCCGGAGTTGTGGAGCTACACGCTCGCGCTGCTGCTGGCCGGTGCGCTGATCTTTTACCGGTCGCTCGCGGGCCGGTCGGCGTTGCTGCGGCGCGCCGGTCTGGTGGTGATCGGAGCGGCGGTGGCCAAGGTATTCCTGATCGACATCTCGGGCCTCGAAGGCCTGACCCGCGTGCTGAGCCTTGTGGTGCTGGGCCTGTCGCTGGCGGCCCTTGCATGGCTCAACCGCTGGGCGCAGACGCAGACGTTATCCGATTGAGCGCTTGCGCGCGCACGATGTTTTGCGCCTGCCTCCGGCAGTCGCGATTTTGCGAGGCTCTGCCTCGCGCTCCGGGATTTTTTCGGGACAGAGACGGGGCAGATACGGGGCCTTGCCGCGCGTTGCGGCCCTGCCTATAACGCGGACCATGATGCATGTGATCATCATTCAGCGAATTATATCCCCGGCGCTTTGACAGATATTCGAGCCGCCGGGTACAGGTGCTTGAGCGCGCTCGCACCGAACCGAACCATTGCCAGACACATGACCGATAAAGGACGCCAACCATGTGCGCCGAACCCGTTACAGACACGCCCGACTACAAAGCCACGCTGAACCTGCCCAAGACCGATTTTCCCATGCGCGCCGGCCTGCCCAAGCGCGAGCCCGGATGGCTCGAGCGGTGGGCGCGGATCGGGGTCTATGACCGGTTGCGGGACAAGGCCGGGCGCACGCCCTTTGTCCTGCATGACGGCCCGCCCTATGCCAACGGCCACCTGCATATCGGACACGCCCTGAACAAGACGATCAAGGATATGATCGTGCGCTCGCACCAGATGATGGGCCACGACGCGCCCTACATCCCGGGCTGGGATTGCCACGGTCTGCCCATCGAGTGGAAGATCGAGGAACAGTACCGCAAAAAGGGCCGCGACAAGGATCAGGTGCCGATCAACGAGTTTCGGGCCGAATGCCGCGAGTTTGCTGCGCATTGGGTCGACGTGCAGCGCGACGAGTTTCAGCGGCTGGGCATCACCGGCAACTGGGCGCAGCCTTACCTCACCATGGATTACCATGCCGAACGGGTGATCGCCGAGGAATTCATGGCGTTCCTCATGAACGGCACACTCTATCAGGGGTCCAAACCTGTCATGTGGTCGCCGGTCGAGCAGACCGCCCTGGCCGAGGCGGAGGTGGAGTACCACGACAAGGACAGTTTCACGATCTGGGTGAAGTTCCGCGTGGCGGAATACACGGCCCCCGACCTCGCGCTTGCGGGCGAAGAGATGGGTGGCGACGAGGCTGCCGCGATCTTTGAGGCCGGGCAGAAGGCGGCGCTGGATTTCGAAGGGGCGCATGTGGTCATCTGGACCACGACGCCCTGGACCATGCCCTCCAACAAGGCCGTGGTCTTTGGCCCCGACATCTCCTACGGGCTTTACGAGGTCACGGGCCGGCCCGAGGAATGCTGGGCCCGCATCGGCGAGCGGTATATTCTCGCCGACGCGTTGGCCGCGGATGTGCTGGGGCGCGCCCGGCTGGACGACAGCATGTATCGCCGCCTGCGCGATGTCACGCCGCAGCAGTTGTCGGCCATGACGCTGACCCACCCGCTGAGCGGGGCCGACGGGGCCGACGGGCAATGGGACGACATCCGTGATTTTCGGGCTGCTGATTTTGTCACCGACACCGAAGGCACCGGATTTGTGCACTGCGCGCCGTCGCATGGGATGGAGGAATACGAACTTTACCGCGAACTGGGCATGCTCGAACAGGTCATCACCTACAACGTGAACCCCGACGGGCGGTTCCGCGACGACCTGCCGTTCTTTGGCGGCAAGGCGATCCTGAAACCCAACGGCAAGGAAGGCAACGCCAACGCCGCCGTCATCGACAAGCTGGCCGAAGTGGGCGGGCTGCTCGCCCGTGGCAAGATCAAGCACTCCTATCCGCATTCATGGCGCTCCAAGGCGCCGGTGATCTACCGCAACACGCCGCAGTGGTTTGCCGCGATCGACCGCGATGTGGGCGACGGTCAGGATACGCATGGGCTGACCATCCGCCAGCGCGCACTGACGGAGATCGACAACGTCAACTGGACGCCGAAATCGGGCCGCAACCGCCTGCATTCGATGATGGAGGCGCGCCCTGACTGGGTCCTGTCGCGCCAGCGCGCCTGGGGCGTGCCGCTGACCTGTTTCACCAAGAAGGGCGCGCTGCCCACGGATGACGATTTCCTGCTGCGCAACCCCCAGGTCAACCGGCGCATCACCTCCGCCTTCGAGGGCGAAGGGGCCGACGCCTGGTACGCAGACGGCGCCAAACAGCGCTTTCTCGAAGGGATCGTGAACCCGGACGACTACGAACAGGTGATGGACATCCTCGATGTGTGGTTCGATTCCGGCTCCACCCACGCCTTTGTCCTGCGCGACCGCGATGACGGGGCCGAGGACGGCGTGGCCGATGTCTATATGGAGGGCACCGACCAGCACCGCGGCTGGTTCCACTCGTCGCTGCTGCAATCGGTTGGCACCACGGGCCACGCGCCCTACCGCAACGTGGTGACCCACGGCATGACGCTCGATGAAAAGGGCTTCAAGATGTCCAAATCCATCGGCAACACCATCGTGCCCGAGGAAGTGATCCGGCAATACGGCGCGGACATCCTGCGGCTCTGGGTGGCGCAAACGGACTATACCGCCGACCAACGGATCGGGCCGGAGATCCTCAAAGGCGTGGCCGACAGCTACCGCCGCCTGCGCAACACGATGCGGTTTATGCTGGGCTCGCTCGCGGACTTTTCCGAGGCCGACCGCACCGATCCTGCCGACATGCCGGAACTGGAACGCTGGGTGCTGCACAGGTTGGCCGAACTGGACCAGACGGTGCGCGACGGCTACGCCGCCTTCGACTTCCAGCGGGTATTCTCGGCGGTCTTCACCTTTGCCACCGTGGACCTATCGGCCTTCTATTTCGACATCCGCAAGGACGCGCTCTATTGCGACGGCGACACGGTGGAACGGCGCGCCGCGCGCACGGTGCTCGACCTGCTCTATCACCGGCTGACCACGTGGCTGGCCCCGATCCTGGTGTTCACGATGGAAGAGGTCTGGCTCGAACGGAACCCCGGCGAAGACAGCTCGGTCCACCTGACGGACATTCCCGACACGCCTGCCGCATGGCGGGACGATGCACTGGCCGCGAAATGGGCAGGCATCCGCTCCGCCCGGCGCGCGGTCACGGCGGCGCTGGAAATCCAGCGCACCGACAAGGTGATCGGCGCCTCGCTCGAGGCGGCCCCGGTGGTGCACGTGGACGACGCCGATCTTGCCGCAACGCTGCAGGCGCTGCCCTTTGCCGATATCTGCATCACCTCGCAGATCAGCGTCACCGCAGATCCGGCCCCGGCAGAGGCCTTCCGCCTGCCCGAAGTGCCCGGCATCGGCGTGGTGTTCGAAAAGGCCGAAGGCGCCAAATGCGCCCGCTGCTGGAAGGTGCTGCCGGATGTCGGCCTACACGCCCACCCCGCCACCTGCGCGCGCTGCAACGCCGCCCTCGGCTAACGCATCGAAGCGGGCCGCCCATTGGCCCGCTTCCCCACACAACAGGCGCGCCATTCCCCCCCCCGTCTCTGTCCCCAAAAAATCCCGGGGGCCCGCAGGGCGGGGCAGAGCCCCTCCACCCGCAGCCACTGCCGCGCTACACTCCGGTCATGCGCGACCCCGACACCATTCGCACCGCCATCCTCTCAGCCGTGCACACGCGCGGCCCGGACAAGACGCTGTGCCCGTCCGAGGTCACCCGCGCCCTGTCGGACGATTGGCGGGCGCTGATGCCGCAGGTGCGCGCCGTCGCCGCCACGCTGGCGGATGCCGGCCACATCGTCACAACGCAAAAGGGGCGGCCCATCGACGCCCGCACCGCACGCGGGCCGATCCGCCTTGGCCTGCCGCCGCGCGACCGTACGGTACGTTAACCCGGGCCGTTGTGCACCCAGCCGGTGCACACCCTGTGCACAGGTTGTGTACACGTTGTGACTCCCGCCTTTGGGCCGTAAACCCAGGTAAACAAGGGGCTAACGCGCCGAATCGGTGGATCAGTAGAAACTCTGCGGATCGATGTCGACGGCGAGCCGCATGTCGCCCTTCAGGCGCAGCTGTCCGACCCATTGCGCAATCGCACCTTGCAGCGCCACGCCCTTGCCCGCCTTGACCAGCATCCGCACCCGGTGCCGCCCCCGGATGCGGGCAATCGGCGCGGGCGCGGGGCCAAAGACCTGCGCCCCCACCCGCTGCAACGGCGCGTCGTTGCGCGCCAGCGCATTGGCCGCGTCAAACACCTGTGCCACGTCCGGCCCGCTCAGGATGATACCAGCCATCCGCCCATAGGGCGGCACGCCCGCAGCCTCCCGTTCGGCAGCTTCCGCCTGCCAGAACCCTTCCTCGTCCCCGGCCAGAATCGCACGGATCACCGGGTGCTCCGGCTGGTAGGTCTGCAGCAGCGCCGTGCCCGGCTTTTCCGCCCGCCCGGCGCGGCCCGCGACCTGCCGCATCAGCTGAAACGTCCGCTCCGCCGCGCGCAGGTCCGAGCCTTGCAGGCCAAGGTCCGCATCGATCACACCCACCAGGGTCAGGTTTGGAAAATTGTGCCCCTTTGCAACAAGTTGCGTGCCGATGATCACGTCGGCGGCGCCCTCCGCGATGCTCTCGATCTCGGCCTTCAGCGCCCGGGCAGAGCCGTACATGTCCGAGCTCAGCACCGCCACGCGCGCCTCCGGGAACAGGGCAACCGCCTCTTCGCCCAACCGCTCCACACCCGGCCCCACGGGGGCCATCCGGTCCTCCGCTCCGCAGGACGGGCACACGGTCGGCAGCGGTTTCGTCTCGCCGCATTGGTGGCACATCAGCCGCTTGAGAAACCGGTGTTCGACCATGCGCGCGTCGCATTGATCGCAGCCCACCTGATGCCCGCAGGCCCGGCACAGCGTGATCGGCGCATAGCCGCGACGGTTGAGGAACAGCATCGCCTGCTCGCCCGCCTCCAGCCGCGCCTCGACTGCGCGGGTCAGCGTGTCGGACACCCAGCGTCCCGAGGCCAGCGCCTCGGCGCGCATGTCGATGGTGCGCATCTCCGGCATGACGGCGGGGCCAAAACGTGCTTCGAGATCAACACGTTGGTACTTGCCGCTTTGCGCGTTCGCCCAGCTTTCCAGCGACGGCGTGGCCGACGCCAACACCACCTGCGCGCCCAGCAGCGAGGCGCGCAGCACCGCCATGTCCCGCGCATTGTAGAGCACGCCGTCCTCCTGCTTGTAGGAGGTGTCGTGTTCCTCATCCACGACGATCAGGCCAAGGTTGCGGTAGGGCAGAAACAGCGCCGACCGTGCCCCGATCACCAGCTGTGCCTGACCCATGCCAACCATGCGCCAGATGCGCCGCCGCTCGGTCATCGTCGCACCCGAATGCCATTCCGCAGGCCGCGCGCCAAACCGCGCCTCGACCCGTGTCAGGAACTCCGCCGTCAGCGCGATCTCGGGCAGCAGAACCAGCGCCTGACGGCCCGCGCGCAGGCAGGCGGCGACCGCTTCCAGATAGACCTCGGTCTTGCCTGACCCGGTCACGCCGCGCAGCAAGGTCGTGCCGTAAGTACCTGATGCCACGGCATTTGCGATCTGCCCTGCGGCCTGTGCCTGATCGTCGGTCAGGTCCTTGCCGAGCCGGTCCGGGTCCATCGGGGCAAAGGGCAGGTCGCGGGGGCTGTCCTCTTCGGCGACGGCCTCTTGCTTGACCAGCCCCTTGATCACCGATGATGTGACGCCCGACAGTTCAGCCAGCTCTTTCAGAGTAAAGGACAAGTCACCATATTCGCTCAGGAATTCCAGAACGCGCCGCCGTGCATCCGTCATCCGGTCCGGCCCGGACGCGCCGCGCCGGTACACCTTGCGCATCGACGGCGGATCGCCCAATCCGGGCGCGCGTGTGGCCAGCCGCAGCATCGCGGGCATCGGCGTCAGCGTGTAGGCGGCGGCCTTTTCCAGAAACATCCGCATCTCGTCGCGCATCGGGGCCGCGTCCAGCACCCGCAACACCGACCGCACCTTGGCATAGTCGTAATCGCCCTTGCCCGGTCCCCAGACCACGCCGATCACCTTGCGCGGTCCCAGCGGCACCTCGACAAAGGCACCCAGATGGCAGCCGCCTTCGGGCGCGCGGTAATCCAGCGCACGGTCCAGCGGCTGCGTGGTCAGCACAGCGACCAGCGCTCCTTCGTCGTAAAAGGACGGGCTCATGTTAGCGCCAACATATGAGGGGTTCCGACTCCACCCGCCATGAGGTAAAGCCAACGCGAGCGCAGGCCAAGCCAACAAGAGGAGCCAACCATGAAATTCTTTGTCGACACCGCCGAGATCGATGCCATCGCCGAGCTGAACGAGACGGGCATGGTGGACGGGGTCACGACAAACCCGTCGCTGATCCTGAAATCCGGGCGCAACATCCTCGAAGTGACCAAGGAAATCTGTGACCTCGTCGATGGCCCGGTGAGCGCCGAAGTGGTCGCCACCGATGCCGACGACATGATCGCCGAAGGCCGCAAGCTGGCCGGGATTGCCGACAACATCGCCGTGAAGCTGCCCCTGACATGGGACGGCCTGAAGGCGTGCAAGGTCATCTCGGGCGAGGGCAATATGGTCAACGTCACGCTGTGCTTTTCGGCCAATCAGGCGCTGCTGGCGGCCAAGGCGGGGGCCACGTTCATCTCGCCCTTCATCGGGCGGCTTGACGACATGTCGATCGACGGGCTCGAGTTGATCGAAGACATCCGCACCATCTACGACAATTACGGGTTCGAGACGCAGATCCTCGCCGCCTCCATCCGGTCGGTGAACCATGTGCAGGACTGTGCCAAGATCGGTGCCGACGTCATGACCGCGCCGCCCGACGTCATCAAGAAGCTGGCAAGCCACCCGCTGACCGACAAGGGGCTGGATCAGTTCCTCAAGGACGCGGCCAAGGCCGATATCAAGATCGTCTGAGGTCAGATACGGACCGGCCCGCCTTCTGGGGAAAAGACGCACCGGCCCGCCGCAGGAGCACCCGAAGCGCGTCGGGTCCCAGCGGAAAGCGCGCGGGTCCCGTTCCGTGAGTGGATGCCTGGGGTGGTCCTGTCATGGCGGGCATATGAGGTGTCGCGCGCATTCAATCACGGGGAGAAGTCGCGGCGCGTTCCCCGTCTTGACGCTGACGTCAATCGGCAACACGACCCCGTAGCCCATGAAATTTATGGAAATTCGGGGCAGATTCCGGGCGCGCCGCGTGCTATAGACCCCGAAACGATAAAGAGTATGGCAATGAGCAGTCAGCCCAAGATCGACGACGCCCTGCGCGAGGCGATCATTTCGCGCCCCGATGTGATTCTGGACGACAAGGACCTGATGCACGCCCTGATCGCGGCCAATGAGCGTGCGATGGGCGGCAACATCGTCGACCTGCGCGGCCTCGCCATGGAACGGCTGGAGGCGCGGCTGGACCGGCTCGAGGACACGCATCGGTCGGTCATCGCGGCGGCCTACGAAAACCTCGCCGGCACGAACCAGATCCACCGCGCGATCCTGCGCATGCTGGACCCGACGGAGTTCGAGCCCTTCCTGCGTGATCTGGGCGGTGAGGTGGCGCAAATCCTGCGCGTGGATGCGGTGCGGCTGGTGCTGGAATCGGTGCAGAACGACAACGATCCGGCGGTCCAGCGGTTGGGCGATGTGCTGAACGTGGCCGAGCCCGGCTTTATCGATACCTACCTGTCACAGGGCCGCGGCGGCACGGTGCGGCAAGTGACGCTGCGCCAGGTGCAGGACCCCGCGCCGGAGATTTACGGCACCGATGGCAACTGGGTCCGGTCCGAGGCCTGCCTGAAACTCGACTTTGGCGAGGGACGCTTGCCGGGCCTGCTGGTGATGGGCGCCGAGGACCCGCATATGTTCGGCCCGCAACAGGGCACAGATCTACTGGCCTTCTTTGGTGGTGTGTTCGAGCGGGCCATGCGCCGCTGGCTGGGATGAGCCTTATTTCGCCTGCCGCGCGCGATGCGCTCGAGGCGTTCCTGTCGCATCAGCGCAGCCTCAAGGGGGCCGCGGAAAACACGATCACCGCCTATGGGCGCGATGTGACCGAATTCCTGTCCTTCATGACCGTGCATTCCGGCCAAAGCCAGGGGTTGGGCGCGCTGGCGCGTATCAGCACGCAGGACATGCGCGCCTGGATGGCGCAGACCCGCAGCGGCGGGGTCGGGCCACGGTCGCTGGCCCGCAAGCTGTCGGCGGTCAAGAGCTTTTACAAATGGCTGGCCGCGCGCGAAGGGTTCGAACCCACTGCCGTGCTCAGCACCCGCGCGCCCAAATTTACCCGGAAACTGCCCCGCCCGCTGGCCGAAGAGGCCGCGCGCGACATGATCGACCTGGTGCCGTTGCAGACGAACACGCCCTGGATCGGGGTGCGCGACGTGGCGGTGCTGACGCTGCTCTGGGGGTGCGGGTTGCGGATCTCCGAAGCGCTCAGCCTCAGGGCCGGGGACGCGCCGCTGCCGCAGGTGATGCGCATCACCGGCAAGGGCAGCAAGGAGCGGATCGTGCCCGTGATCGATGCCGCACGCGACGCTGTGAACGACTATATCGCGATCTGTCCGCATCCCTTGCAGTCCGATGAGCCCCTGTTTCGCGCGGTGCGCGGCGGCCCGGTCAGCCCCCGCGCGATCCAGAAGGCGATGGCGTCCGCCCGGATGCAGCTGGGCCTGCCCGCGTCGGCCACACCGCACGCGATGCGCCACAGCTTTGCCACGCATTTGCTGAACGCAGGCGGCGACCTGCGGGCCATTCAGGAACTGCTGGGCCACGCGTCGCTGTCCACGACCCAGGCCTATACGGCGGTGGACACGGTGCGCCTGATGGACGTCTACAAACGCGCCCATCCCAAGGCCTGAGATATGCTGGTTTTGCGTTTGCATCCCGCCACGCGATGCACCATGACGCAGTCATGACGAACCGACTGCGCGCGCTAAGCGTTCATTTGCTGACTGCCACAGGCGCGGTCTTTGCCATGCTGGCCATGCTGGCGGCGGTGAACGCCAAGTGGGACATCATGTTCATGTGGCTGGTGGTGGCCTTTGCGGTGGACGGTGTCGATGGGCCGCTCGCACGCAAATACGACGTCAAGACCAACGCGCCGGAGTTCGACGGGGTCCTGCTGGACCTGATCATTGACTACCTGACCTATGTGTTCATCCCGGCCTTTGCGCTGTTTTCGTCTGGCCTGATGGACGGGTGGACTGGCTGGGCGGCAATCATCGTCATCACCTTTGCCTCGGCGATGTATTTTGCCGACACGCGGATGAAAACGCGGGATAATTCCTTTTCCGGGTTTCCGGGGTGCTGGAACATGGTGGTGCTCGTGATCTTTGCGCTGGAGCCAAATTTCTGGGTCAGCTTGGGGCTGGTGACGGTGCTGGCCGTGGCGATGTTCCTGCCGCTGAAATTCGTGCATCCGGTGCGTACGGAGCGCTGGCGCGCGGTGACCCTGCCGATGGCGCTGGCGTGGACCGGTTTTGCCGCCTGGGCGGCCTGGGTGGATTTCCACCCCGAAAGCTGGGCGCATTGGGGGCTGGTGATCACCTCGCTGTACCTCGTGTCGGCGGGCATCGCACAGCAGCTTTTGCCGCAACGCTAGAGGCGTTTTCCGGCGCGGAAAACGCGAGGAAACCGGCGCGGTTTCCGGGCGCACCTGTTTTCCGCGTCGGAAAACGACCAGACTTCGCATCGAAGTCTGCCCGCTCAGATCAGAAAGCCGCCTGCGCCTTCGTGCTTGAGCAGCGCCAGCTTGGTCTCGACCCCGCCCGCGCCGGAGAAACCGGTCAGCCCCTTGGCCCCCATCACCCGGTGGCAGGGGATCATGATCGGGATCGGGTTGCGCCCGCAGGCCTGACCCACGGCCTGCGCCGACACGCCAAGCGCGCGGGCGATGTCGCCATAGGTCAGCGTCTCGCCAAAGGGGATGTCGCGCATCGCAGCGCAGACCGCCTGTTGCAGCGCGCCGCCCTGTACGCGCATCGGTACGTCGAAGGCCTGTCGCGTGCCTGCATCATAGGCCGTCAGCTGCGCGCATGCCGCGTCCAACACAGGCGAGGCATCGGCGCACCCGGACGCGCCCCAGTTCAGCTGGACGATGTGGTCATCCTCCTCCACCAGGGTCAGGGCACCGAATTGCGTTGTGATATCGCGTTGTCTCATGTGCCCCATCTTGCCGTAATTTAGCGGCGCGGCAATCCGGATGCTGCGCATCTGTGCCCTCACGCAGGTCGCCTTGCGCAAATGCCGCCTCGCCAAGGATAACCAAAAGGCGTAAGCGCATATCATGCCGCGCTATGTCCCGCTGGATCAGGCCCAGGCGTTGCCGTTCTGGCGGCGTCCCGTGACGCTTCTGTTTCTCATGGCCTTTGCCATGCCGATCGCCTTTTCCGTCTGGCTGGCGCTTCTGAACAACTTTGTCGTAGAGGCTGCGCAATTCGACGGCTCCGACATCGGTCTGCTGCATGCCATCCGCGAAATCCCCGGATTTCTCGCCGTCGGGGTGATTGTCGTGATCATGGTCATGCGCGAGCAGGTGCTGGGCCTGTTGTCGCTGGTCATGCTGGGGGCTGCCACGGCGCTCACCGCGCAGTTCCCGCAGATGACGGGTATCCTGGTGCTGACCTTTATCAGCTCGGTCGGATTTCACTATTACGAGACGGTCAACCAGTCGCTGCAACTGCAATGGCTGTCCAAGGAGCGTGCCCCGCAGATGCTGGGCTGGCTCATGGCAGCGGGGTCGGTGGCGACCTTCCTTGTCTACTTTGTCATCATGGTCCTGTGGGAGCCGCTGGGGCTGACCTACAACACCGTCTATGTGGTGGGCGGCGGGATCACGGTGGCCATCGCCGCCTTTGCCTTGCTGGCCTATCCGCAATTCGAGGCGCCGCATCCGCAGCTCAAGACGTTCGTGCTGCGCCGCCGCTATTGGCTCTATTATGCTCTGCAGTTCATGTCGGGCGCGCGGCGGCAGATCTTTATGGTGTTTGCCGGGTTCATGATGGTGGAAAAGTTCGGGTTCGAAGTGCATGAACTCACGGCGCTTTACCTGATCAACCTCGTTGTGAACATCATCGTGGCCCCGCTGCTGGGGCGGGTTGTTGCCCGCTATGGCGAGCAAAAGGCGCTGGCGTTCGAGTATGTGGGGCTGGTGATCGTCTTTCTGGCCTATGGCGGGGTCTACTATTTCGGCTGGGGGTTGATGGTGGCGGCGGTGCTTTACGTGCTGGACCACATCTTTTTCGGGCTGGCGCTGGCGCTCAAGACCTACTTCCAGAAAATCGCCGACCCGCAGGATATCGCACCCACAGCCGCCGTCGCCTTTACAATCAACCATATCGCCGCTGTGGGCCTGCCGGTGCCGCTGGGTCTGTTGTGGCTTTTGTCGCCCGCGGCCGTGTTTTTTCTCGCCGCCGGAATGGCGGCGACGTCGCTGGCGCTGGCGATGCTGATCCCGCGCCACCCGGTTCCGGGGCACGAGACCCGTCTGCCAGGCCCGCGCCCCGCGCCCGCGGAATGAGCACGGGCCGCTTTCTGACAGGGTCGACCATGGGCCATGTGGTGCGCATGACGGCCACCGGGGCCTTTGGCATCACGTTTGTCTTTCTCGTGGACGCGGCCAACCTGTTCTGGCTGTCGCAACTGGGCCGCCCGCAGCTGGTTGCGGCAATCGGCTTTGCCTATGCGATCCAGTTTTTCTCGGTGTCGTCGGGCATCGGCCTGATGATCGCGGCCACGGCGCTGGTGTCGCGCCGCATTGGCGAGGGCAACCGCGCCATGGCCCGGACGCAGGCAGGTGCCGCGCTGATCACGGCGGCGGCCATACAGGGCGGTGTGGCGGCGCTGATCTTCACCTTTCGCCATGACCTCGTGGCCATGGCGGGGGCAGAGGGCGAGACGGCGCGGCTTGCGGCGCGCTATCTCGGGCTGACGGTCTGGTCACTGATGCCCATGGCGGTGGCGCTGATCGCATCGGCCACGCTGCGGGCCGAAGGGTACGGGGCCAAGGCGATGTATATCACGCTGTCCTCGGGTGCAGTGCTCATGGTGCTCGACCCGGTATTCATCCTGTGGTGGGATATGGGGCTGGACGGGGCGGCGCTGGGGCTGGTCGTCTTCCGCTTTGTGCTGATGGGCGTGGCGCTGTTCTTTGCCAGCGTGCAGCTTGACCTGATCGCGCGCCCCGACTGGGCCAGTGTCCGCGCCAACTGGACACCATATATCGCCGTCGCCTTGCCTGCGATCGGCACGCAGATGGCGACACCGGCGGGCAACTACCTGCTGACGATTGTCATGGCCCCCTTTGGCGATGACGCCGTGGCCGCATGGGCGGTGGTGAGCCGTCTGACGGTGCTGGCTTTTGGCGGTATCTTTGCCCTGTCGGGGGCGATTGGCGGGATCTTTGGCCAGAATTACGGGGCGGGCCTTTATCCCTGGCTGCGCAGCACCTATCGCGATGCGCTGATCTTTTGCGTGATCTACACGCTGGTAATGTGGGGTGTGCTGCTGGCGGCGACACCGCTGGTGATCGACGCGTTCGGCCTGAGCGGGCAGGGCGCGGATGTGCTGCGCGGCTTTACCTCGGTGGGTGTCGGCGGCTTTGTCTTTGTCGGCGCGCTCTTTGTGGCGAGTGCTGCGTTCAACAACCTCGGCCAGCCTTTGCGCTCCACACTCATCGGCTGGCTCAAGGACGGCGTGCTCAGCTGGCCGGCTGCTGCCTGGCTCGCCACCGGCTTTGGCGCGGCGGGGGTCATCTATGGGCAGGCGCTCGCGGGGGCCATCGTCGGCGGGCTTGCAGCGTATTGGGGCTGGCGCTATGTGGCGCGCCTGGGGCCGGACGCGGACATCACGCCAGCGCCGACACGCCCATGGCCCAACATCGACAGATACCGGAGACGCTGATGCCCACCTGGACCGCCCTGACCACCGTGCCCGGCAAGACGCAGGCCGAACGCCTCGGCGCCGCGATGGAGGCGCTGTCGCCCGAACCGACCGGTATCGGCGTGTTCGAGGTCGAAGATGGCTCGGGCCTATGGGAGGTCGGCGGCTATTTCACCGAATGCCCGGACGACACCGCTCTGCTGTTGTTGACGACGGCGATGCAGGCCCGTGCATTTACCGTGTCCGAAGTTCCCGAGACCGACTGGGTTGCCCATGTGCGCCGCGAACTGGCGCCGGTCGAGGCGGGCCGCTTTTTTGTCTACGGCTCGCATGATGCGGACAAGGTGCCACCGGGCAAGCACCCGCTGCTGATCGAGGCGGCAATGGCCTTTGGCACCGGGCATCACGGCACGACACTGGGCTGCCTGCAGGCGCTGGACCGGCTGATCACGGACGGCGTCGCCGCGGCCCGCGCCGTCGACATCGGCTGTGGCACGGCGGTGCTGGCGATGGCGGCTGCCGCGGTCTGGCCGCACCCGGTGCTGGCCAGCGATATCGACGCGCAGGCCGTCGAAGTGGCGCAGGCGAACCTGCGCGCCAATGACATGCAGGACCGGGTCACGGTCGTCGAGGCGGCGGGCTTTGATCACGTCGACCTCGCGGGCCCGTTCGACCTGATTTTCGCCAACATACTCAAGGGGCCGCTGATCGCGCTGGCCGGTGACCTGACGGCGCGACTCAACCCCGGTGGGCATGCGATCCTGTCGGGTATTCTGAACGATCAGGCCGAAGCGGTGATCGAGGTTTATCGCCAGCACGGCAACAGTCTGGTGCACCACGATCATATTGGTGACTGGTCGACGCTCACGCTTCTTAAACCTGCCTGATTTTACGCTGATTTTCGCTGTGTTTTGGGTGTTTGCCCAGATTTGGCCACATTTCGGCAGCATTCTGACCAATGTAACGTCAACAGGTGGGGGCCTGTATCGGGTACGAGAGCTGCCACATGGATAACCAGGTCAATTTCCAGAAGCGTCTGGGGACGCTGAAGCGCCAGCATCAGGCGCTGGCCAACGGATACACCACGCAACTGCGCGATGATGGTCTCATCGTCGTGAAACCCAAGCACGTCCGCCGCAGCTTTCCGCTGCGGGCGCTTGTGCTGGTGGTTTTTGGCTTCTTTGCATTCAAGGGCTTCATGCTCGCCTCGCTGGGCGAGATCACCTACAACGAACGCGTGGCCAAGCTGGGCAACGGTACGGTTGCCGAACAGGCCGGCGCTTGGGTCATGCAAAGTGATCCGTTCACCACATTCTTCGCCGGGTTCATCGAACCGCTGACCTGACGCCGGAGGCTGGCCTGAACCTCCAGTTCACCGGGCCAAAGGAAAGCCGCGTTGCGCAGATGCACAACGCGGCTTTTGCCGTTCCGAGCGGGTGCGCGGATTTACTTGATGGCGACAGTGTCGATGTCGCCGCGGGACAGACCGATGTCTTCGAGCTCGCGGTCGGTCAGGGCGTGCAGGGCTTTGCGGGTAACGCGCTGGTCATTCCATGCGACGGTATTCGCGATCAGGGTCGAAAAGAAACCCTTGATCTGGCCTGCAACGGGGGCAGCGCCGTAAACGGGGCGGGTGGTGTCAAAAGCAGCCATTGCAGCAATCCTTTGTCTAGAGTTGGCGGTTGGTCGTTCCAACCAGATGAGGGGCATTTAGGCGCGGGTTCTGCACCCCGCAAGATCAAAAAAGTCATGCCCGCCATGAGATTTTTGCATGGGTCAGAGTAGTGGTTAACTTACTGTAAATATTGAGGTTAATACGGACGTAGCATGTCGTATTTTGGCAAAACAGGTCGCTTTTTGCCTGCCTGTCGGGGCGCGCGCGTCGCGGACTGCATGGCTGCTGTCGCGGGTCGCTAAAACTGTTAGGGCTTTTCGGATGTTCGCGTTTCGTGCTAGGCAGGTCAAAACGCCGGAATACTGGCAGGCGAGGGCAGATACATGCGCATTTTGGGAATCGATCCGGGCCTGCGGCATATGGGCTGGGGCGTGATTGAGGCCGAAGGTTCGCGCCTGCGCCACATCGCCAACGGTGTGTGCCATTCCGACGGGGAGGACCTGGGCGCGCGGCTGCTGAGCCTCCATGCGCAGCTGGAGGCGGTGCTGGCGGACCACGCGCCGCACGCCGCGGCGATCGAGCAGACATTCGTGAACAAGGACGGGGCGGGCACGCTCAAGCTGGGTCAGGCGCGCGGGGTGGCGATGCTGGCGCTGGCGCAGGCGGGGCTGGCCATCGGCGAATACGCCCCGAACGCGGTGAAAAAGACGGTGGTGGGTGTGGGCCACGCGGACAAACGGCAGGTTGCACATATGGTCCGCGTGCAACTGCCCGGCGTTGATCTGGCAGGACCTGACGCCGCCGACGCGCTGGCCATCGCCATTTGCCATGCGCATCACGGTGCCGGTTCCGGTTTGGGGGCCGCGCTGGCGCGGGCACGCGCATGATCGGCAAGCTGTCGGGGCGCATCGACTACAAGGCGATCGATCATGTGCTGCTGGACGTGCGTGGCGTGGGCTACCTCGTGTTCTGTTCCGAACGCACGCTCGCCACCCTGCCGGGCCCGGGCGAGGCAGTGGCACTGTTCACCGACCTTGTGGTGCGCGAGGACCTGATGCAGATCTTTGGCTTTCCCACATTGGTCGAAAAGGAATGGCACCGTTTGTTGATGTCGGTGCAGGGCGTCGGCGCCAAAGCGTCGCTGGCCATTCTCGGCACGCTGGGGCCGGACGGGGTCAGCCGCGCGATTGCGCTGGGGGACTGGAACGCGGTCAAGGCGGCCAAGGGTATTGGCCCCAAGATCGCGCAGCGCATCGTGCTGGACCTCAAGGACAAGGCCCCCGGCGTCATGGCGATGAGCGGCGGTGTTGCCGCAGCACTGGGCGCGGCACCGGCAGACGCGGACGCTGTGACCGAGCCGGTGATCGTTGCGGCACCGGCCTCTTCGGCGCAGGCCGATGCGCTGTCGGCGCTCGGCAATCTGGGCTATGCCCCGTCAGAGGCGGCCGCCGCTGTGGCGCAAGCTGCCGGCGACGCGCCGGAGGCGGATGAGGCGGCGTTGATCCGGGCGGCCCTCAGGCTGCTGGCACCAAAGGGGTAGGGCGCGATGACCGACGGCTCTGACCCGACCCTGCGCCCAGCACCCTTGCCCGAGGATGTGGACCGTGCGCTGCGCCCGCAGATGCTCGACGAGTTCGTCGGTCAGGCCGAGGCGCGGGCAAACCTGCGGGTGTTCATCCAGTCGGCGCGGCAGCGGGGCGAGGCGATGGACCATACACTGTTCCATGGCCCGCCCGGTCTGGGCAAGACCACGCTGGCACAGATCATGGCCCGCGAGTTGGGTGTCGGGTTTCGCATGACGTCGGGCCCGGTGCTGGCCAAGGCGGGTGATCTGGCGGCGATCCTCACCAATCTCGAAGCGCGCGACGTACTGTTCATCGACGAAATTCACCGTCTGAACCCGGCGGTCGAAGAGGTGCTGTACCCGGCGCTGGAGGACTTCGAGCTGGATCTGGTGATCGGGGAGGGGCCCGCGGCGCGGACGGTGCGGATCGAATTGCAGCCCTTTACGCTGGTGGGCGCGACGACGCGGATGGGGTTATTGACCAGACCGCTGCGGGACCGGTTCGGCATTCCCACGCGGTTGCAGTTCTACACCGAAGACGAGCTTTTTGTGATCGTGGACCGCAACGCGACCAAGCTGGGCGCACCGGCGGACGAAGGTGGTGCGCGCGAGATCGCCCGCCGCGCCCGTGGCACGCCGCGGATCGCTGGGCGGCTGTTGCGGCGGGTGGTGGATTTTGCCGTGGTCGAGGGCGACGGGCGCGTGACGCAGGACCTTGCGGATGCGGCACTGACCCGTCTGGGTGTGGATCATCTGGGGCTGGACGGTGCGGACCGGCGCTATTTGCTCCTGATGGCGGAGCATTATGGCGGCGGCCCGGTGGGCGTCGAGACCCTGAGCGCGGCGCTGTCGGAAAGCCGCGACGCGCTGGAGGAGGTGATTGAGCCCTATCTGTTGCAACAGGGGCTGATCCAGCGCACCCCGCGCGGGCGGTTGCTGGCGGCCGGAGCGTGGCGGCATCTGGGGCTGGACGCGCCACGGCGTGAGGGGGATCTCTTTGAGTGATGGAGGGTGACGTGCGTTCTGACGAACGACACCCCACCCGCCATCCCATTGGGTGCATTTGATCTTTGGTCGGGTCTGTGGTTGGGGGTCGGAGTGGGGGCCAGCCCCCACACCCCCGGAGTTTAACTGGCAAGATGAAGATGGATCATCAGGATATTGAGGCGCTGTTTACGCGCGACAGCGGAGACTACGCGTTTGCACGGTGGGGGCGGCCCCTGGCCCCTGTGGTATTCGGGGTGGAGGATGGCACGCTGGGCGTTGTGAAGGGGGCCATCGAGGCGGTGTGTCAGCTTGCGTCGCTGGAGATGGTGGAGACGGACCCGGAGTTGGGTGCGAATTTTATGTGGTTCTTTTTCAACGCCTGGTCGGAGTTGCCGGAGGTGCCGGGCCTGGACCGGCTGGTGCCTGATCTGGATCCGCTTGTTGTGCGGCTGGAAGCGGCGGAGGCCAATCAGTACCGCATCTTTCGGTTTGATGCGGCGGGGGCCATTCAGGCCTGTTTCGTGTTTCTGCGGATGGACAGGCATTTGAGCGCGGTGCCCGCCGAGACATTGGCTTTGAGCCAGGTGGTGCAGTCGATTTTGCTGTGGTCCGATCTGGCATTTCGCGACCGCTCACCACTGGCTGTGGCCGGTGAGACGACAATCTTGCGGCCGGAGATCGCGGGGCTGATCCGGGCGGCGTATGATCCGGTGATGCCTGTGGCCGCGTCTGATCCGGCGCATGCGCTGCGGCTGGCGGCGCGGCTAACCGCGCCTCAGTAGGCTCAGCCCATCGCGCGCAGGCGGCCACGGATGTATTTGGCGGCGGATCGGTAGTGGCTGGGTCCCGCGGCTTCGGCCCAGCGTCCGGCAGTCCAGGCGTTACGGCCGCCTTTCATCTTCCCGCCATAGAGCGCGTCGTTTTCGTGGGCGCTGATGAAGGCACGCAGGGCCGCGTGCCGATCCTCGAGCAACGTGCAGACGTCCTGCCATCCCAGGCCTGCCTGATCGGCGCGCAGTTTGATGTTGTAGGCCTTGAGGTCGCTCCATTTGTAGCCCGGGGCGGGAAAGTGCACCTCTCGCCCGGCTTGTCCGTCATGGTACCAGCGCAGAAACAGAGCGATCCAGTGGGCGCGGTGGCCCACGATATCCTTGATTGTCGTGCCCTCGTCATCCGGTTGCAGGACCGCCGCGTGCGGTATGCTGGCCAGCAGCGCCGACAGTTTTGCCCATTCGGCATCCGTCACGTGCAACAGCGCGTCTTTCGTGGTGGCAGCCATCGTATCCCTCCGTGCCGGGATCATGCCGGATATCGCGGTGCGGCGTCTTGATCTGGCGCAAGGGTCTACCTACGGTCGCGCGCAGACGCAGGATCAGGAGTCAACTAGGGTGTCGCACCGCTTTCCCCTTACGGTCTATTACGAAGATACGGACATGGCCGGGGTCGTCTACTACGCCAACTATCTGCGTTACATCGAACGGGCGCGGTCCGAGATCGTGGAGCAGTGCGGGCTGGATCAGAACGCGATGAAGGCGGCGGGGTTGGTGTTTGTCGTCACCCGGGTCGAGGCGGATTACCTGGCGCCCGCGCGTCTGGGCGACCGGCTGGAGGTGGTCACCACGCATCAGGCCGCAAGCGCGGTGCGCTGGACCTTCGATCAGGAGGTGTGCCGGGGCGACACGGTCTTGTTCCGGGCGCATGTGATCGCGGTGACCATGACGACCGCCGGCAAGCCTGTCCGGCTCCCCGCAGAAATCCGCGCAATGGGCGGGAAATAGGGCGAACTGACGCCGAAGTGATAGCTTTCCCCTTTCACCTGCCGTATATTCCCGCGCAACAAGGGCCGGACACACGTGCCCATAACAAAGAGCAGGCAGTATGGAAGCAGAGACACTTGCGCTCGCGCACGAGGTTGATTTCTCGATGTGGGGGCTGTTCTTGCGCGCAACCCTGACCGTGAAACTGGTGATGATCATGCTGATCATTGCGTCGTTCTGGGCGTGGGCCGTCATCATTCAGAAGTGGTTGTTGTACCGGTCGGCACGATCGGAGGCGACGCGTTTTGACCGGGCGTTCTGGTCGGGGGAGCCATTGGATGGCCTGTTCGAACAGATCGGGCCGGAGCCGCGCGGAGCCTCGGAAAAGGTGTTTGCCGCGGGCATGATCGAGTGGCAGCGCTCGCACAAGGAGGATGGCGGGCTGATTGCCAATGCCACCTCGCGGATCGACCGCAGCATGGATGTGGCCATCGCCAAGGAAGGCGAGCGGTTGCAGAACGGGCTGACGGTGCTGGCGACCATTGGGTCATCGGCGCCGTTCATTGGCCTTTTTGGCACCGTGGTTGGCATCATGAACGCGTTCATCGAAATTGCGGAGCAGCAGAACACGAACCTCGCCGTGGTGGCGCCGGGCATTGCGGAGGCGTTGCTGGCTACGGGGCTGGGCTTGCTGGCGGCGATCCCGGCGGTGATTTTCTACAACAAGCTCAGTGCCGACAGTGATCGGATCGTGTCGGGTTACGAGGCGTTTGCCGACGAGTTCGCCACCATCCTCAGCCGCCAGTTGGACGGGTAGGCCATGGGCGCGGGTGTGGTGCAAAAGGATGCGGGTGCCGGAGGTGGCAGCCGCCGTCGCAAGCGCAGACGGTCACAGCCAATGGCCGAGATCAACGTGACGCCTTTTGTGGATGTCATGATGGTGCTCCTGATCATCTTTATGGTGGCGGCCCCGCTGCTGACAGTCGGTGTACCGGTGGAATTGCCGCGCACGGCGGCCAGCGCGCTGCCCACGGACCAGGAAGAACCGCTGACCGTGACGATCACCGGCGACGGTGGTGTCCAGATCCAGACCACGGTTGTGCCGCGCGATGACCTTGTCGTGCGTTTGCGCGGTATCGCCGCCGAGCGGGACAGTGACCGTGTGTTCCTGCGGGCGGATGGGACTGTGCCCTATGCTCAGGTGATGGAGGTCATGGGCGCGCTCAATGCGGGCGGGTTCAGCAATATCGGTCTGGTGACAGATATCGGCGGGCCGACCCTAGACGGTGAGGGGCAGTGACCGGTGAACACCGGGCAGGTCATATCGGGTGCGGCGCATGTGGGGCTGATCGGCTGGTTGATCCTGGGCGGATCGTTCCAGACCGAGCCGTTGCCATTTGAGGTGACGGAGGTGTCGGTGATCTCAACCGATGCGTTCGAGGCGCTGCTGAGCGAGGGCCCGCAACCTGCCGCACCGACCGAAGTGGCGCTGCCCGAAGTGCCGGAGCCCGTGCCGGAGCCGGTCGTGACGCCTGAGCCGGACCCCGATGTGACCTCGGAACAGCCCGAGCCTGCGCCTGAGCCGGAGCCTGAAACGCTGCCTGAACCGCCCGCGCCGGAGCCGGAGCCCGAAGTGGTGGACGAAGCGCCCAGCCTGCCCACGCCCGAGACGCCCGAGATCGATGCGCCCGAAGTGGCCGACACGCCCGTGCCGGAACCCTCGGACCGGGTCGCGCCTGAAGTGGTGGAGGCCCCGGACCCTGATGCCACACCGGATGTAGTAGAGCAGGAAGCGGTGACCAATGACGATGGCGGCGAGACGCAAGCCGAAGAGCAGGAGGCCACCGCGCCCGAACAGGCCAGCGACCAGATCGTGACAGAGGCCGAAGAGCCGTCGGGCGCGCCGCAATCCTCGCTGCGCCCACCCAGCCGCCGTCCCAGTGCGCCCACGCGCACCGCCGAAGCCGAACCTGAGGCCGCGCCGGAGGCAGAACCCGCCGCCCAGCCCGAAGACACGTCTGATGCGGTGGATGATGCGCTGGCAGGCATTCTGGGGGGCGGCGAAGAGGAAACCATTCCGCAAGGTCCGCCGCTGTCCAACGGTGAAAAGGAAGCGTTGCGCGTCGCCGTGTCGTCGTGCTGGAATGTCGGCTCGCTGTCGACCGAGGCGCTGGGAACAACCGTCGTGGTCGGCGTCGACATGGAGCAAAACGGCAAGCCTGTAGTGGCCTCCATTCGGTTGCTCTCCAGCTCGGGTGGCAGCCAATCGGCGGCGAACCAGGCCTTTGAGGCCGCGCGCCGCGCAATTATCCGCTGTACCCGCGACGGGTACGCCCTTCCGGCTGAAAAATATGGTCAGTGGAGGGAGATCGAGATGACGTTCAATCCCGAAAGGATGCGTATCAAATGATGTGTCGAGTGCTTTTGATCGTGATGCTGGCCTTTGGTGTCACCGCCGCCGCCGCCCAGACCGGCCCCTTGCGGATCGAGATCACCGAAGGGGTGATCGAACCCCTGCCGGTCGCGATCCCCGACCTTGTGCCCGAAAATGCCGAAGCCGCCGCGATGGGTCAGCAACTGAGCCGCGTGATTGCCGCCGACCTCGCCGGGACGGGGTTGTTCCGCGAAGTGCCGGCAAACGCATTCATCAGCCAGATCACCAACTTCGCAGCACCCGTTCAATATGCCGACTGGAAGGCGATCAATGCCCAAGCGCTGGTCACCGGTGCCGTCACGGTCATAGGCGATCAGGTCACGGTCAAGTTCCGCCTGCATGACGTGTTTTCGGACACGGAACTGGGCGAGGGGCTGCAGTTCGCGGGCACCACGGATGGTTGGCGGCGCATCGCGCATAAAGTGGCTGATGTCGTCTACAGCCGGATCACCGGCGAGACAGGCTATTTCGACAGCCGGGTTGTTTATGTGTCCGAAACCGGTCCCAAGAATGAGCGGCGCAAGCGGCTGGCGGTCATGGATTACGACGGCGCAAATGTGCAATACCTGACGGGTTCGGAGTCCATCGTGCTCGCCCCCCGCTTTTCGGCAGATGGCAACCGGGTCCTTTACACCAGCTACGAGACGGGCTTTCCGCGCATTTACGTGCTAGACGTCGGCTCTGTGCAGCAGCGCGTTTTGGAAAGCCAGCAAGGCACGATGAGCTTTGCGCCCCGTTTTGCGCCCAACGGCCAGACGGTGGTCTATTCCCTGTCCCAAGGGGCCAATACGGACATCTGGGCCATGGATGTCACCTCGGGCCAGTCGCAGCGCCTGACCAGCGCACCGTCCATCGAAACGGCCCCCAGTTTCAGCCCAGACGGCAGCCAGATCGTGTTCGAGAGCGACCGTTCGGGCAGCCAGCAGCTGTATATCATGCCCGCCGGTGGGGGGGAGGCAAAGCGTATCTCCTTCGGCGAGGGGCGCTATGGCACGCCGGTCTGGAGCCCGCGGGGCGATCTGATTGCCTTTACCAAGCAGACGCAGGGCCGGTTCCACATCGGTGTCATGCGCATCGACGGCTCCGAAGAGCGGCTGCTGACCGCGTCGTTCCTGGATGAAGGGCCCACATGGTCGCCCAATGGCCGCGTGATCATGTTCGCGCGAGAAACCCAAGGGGCCACGGGCCGGTCAACGCTCTATTCTGTGGATATCACGGGCCGCAACCTGCGCCCGGTGCGCACGCCCGAAGGCGGATCAGACCCGTCCTGGGGACCGTTACAGCGCTGATGCAAGGCGCATTTTCATAGGCGTCCAATCGTGATACCGTCGCAGTAGCAGTAAAACCCACGTGGACCAAAACAAACGTGCAAGAGAGGCCGAGCCCCATGACACTGAAACCCATTCTGATGATTTGCGCGGTGCTGAGCGTTGCCGCCTGTACCGATCCCGGCCGTTTTGGCGCAGATGACGTGACCAGCAACGCAGGTGCAGGCGCGGGCGGCATTGTGCCGGGCAGCGCCTCGGACCCGACATCGCCCGCCTATTTCCAGCAGGCCGTTGGTGACCGTGTCCTCTTTGCCGTGGATCAGTCGACGCTGACGCCCGAAGGGCGCGCCACCCTCGAGGGACAGGCGATCTGGCTGCTGCAAAACGCCGACTTCACCGCCGTGATCGAAGGTCACGCCGACGAGCAGGGCACGCGGGAATACAACCTCGCGCTCGGCGCGCGCCGCGCTGATGCGGCCCGCGCCTATCTGGTCAGTCAGGGCGTGCAGGCAGGCCGCCTGCAAGTCGTCAGCTACGGCAAGGAACGCCCCATCGAGGTCTGCAGCGAAGAGGCCTGCTATGCCAAGAACCGCCGCGCGGTGACCGTGCTGGCAGGCGGGCTCACGAGCTGATCGCGATGACCCGCTGGCTTGCCCCCATGGCGCTGATCGCCGCCCTCGCGCTGCCCGGCGCGGGCGCGGTGGCGCAGGACGCCGAAACGCTTGCCGATATCCGGCAGGAGATGACGGTTCTTTATGTCGAGGTGCAGCGCCTGCGGCGTGAGCTGTCGACGACCGGCGGGGCAAGCAGCAATCTGGCAGGTGCGGGCGCGCTGGACCGTCTCAACGCCATCGAGGCGGAGTTGCAGCGCCTGACCTCCAAGACCGAAGAGCTGGAGTTTCGCATCAACAGTGTCGTGACCGACGGCACCAACCGGATCGGCGATCTGGAATTCCGCCTTTGTGAACTGGAAGCGGCGTGCGATATCTCGGCGCTTGGCGACACCCCGTCGCTGGGCGGGGGCGCGGCACCGACGACACCAACTATCGCACCGGCACCGCAACCGGAAACACAGCTGGCCGAACAGGAACGGGCGGATTTCGAGCGGGCGCAGGAGGCGCTCGCAGCCAGTGACTTTCGCGCCGCCGCGGACCAGTTTGCGGCCTTCAATGCGACCTACCCAGGCAGCCCCCTCGAGGTAGAGGCGGAGCTGCGCCGGGGCGAGGCTCTCGAAGGGCTGGGTGATGTGCGTCAGGGCGCGCGCGCATACCTGTCGGCGTTCAGCCTCGACCAGACCGGACAGCTCGCGCCCGAAGCGTTGTATCGTCTGGGTGCGGCCCTTGGGCGTCTGGGCCAGACGCAAGAGGCCTGCGTGACGCTGAGCGAGGTTGCCCTGCGCTTTCCGGCGGCAGAGGCTGTGGGCGAGGCGCAATCAGCGATGCAGAATTTCGGGTGCTCTTGAGTTGCTCATTGCCCCCCTGCTAGCGGCGATCGACGACGTGGTGGGACATCGCCCGCCCGAACGCATGGCGGTCGCTGTATCGGGGGGCGGTGATTCCGTCGCTCTTTTGTCGGCTATGGCGCGCTACACAATCGACCGCCGGATCGAACTGCACGTGATTACCGTCGACCATGGCCTGCGCCCGGAGTTCAAGAACGAGGTCGCCGTGGTCACCAGCCTGTGCCAAAAGATGGGGCTGCAACATCACCTTGAATTCTGGTCGGGCTGGGACGGGGCCGGCAACATGCAGGCCGAAGCCCGCGAGGGGCGCTATGCGCTGATGGCCGATTGGGCCTATGCGCAGCAGATTGACCATATCGCCGTGGCGCACACCGCCGATGATCAGGCCGAGACGTTCCTGATGCGGCTGGCGCGCTCGGCGGGTGTCGACGGGCTTAGCGCCATGGCACCGCGCAGTGTGCATCACGGCATCACCTGGCTGCGTCCGTTTCTGGGCACGCGTCGTGATGATCTCCGCCTGTACCTGCAGGCGGCGGGGCTCAAATGGGTGGATGACCCCAGCAACCGCAACCGCGACTTTGAACGGGTGCGCGTGCGCGATGCGTTGATCGTGCTGGAAACGCTGGGCATCGGGGTGGACGCGCTGGCGGATGTCAGCAGCCACATGAAACAGGCCCGCGAAGCGCTGGACTGGCAGGCGTTTCTGGTCGCCCGCGACCTGATCCGGATCGAGGCGGGGGCGGTCGCGATGGAGCTGAACCTGTTCCGCGCACAGCCGGTCGAGATCAAGCGCCGCCTGCTGATCCACTGCCTGAAATGGCTGTCGGGCCGTCACTACCCGGCCCGGCGCGACGGCATTGCCCGTGTCCTCGAGGCCATCGGCGAAGGGCGGACAATCACGCTGGAAGGGTGCCAGATCTCGCAGAATGACGGGCGCATCTGGGTCTATCGCGAACTGAACGCAGTCGCGGATATGGAGGTCGAAGTGGGAGACGCCTGGGACGAACGCTGGACGATCGACGGGCCCGAGGATGATCCCGACATCGTGGTGCGCGCGCTGGGGTTCGACGGGCTGTCGAGCCTTGACGACTGGCGCGACACAGGTATCCCGCGCGCCGCACTCGCCGTGACCCCGGCTGCGTGGTATGATGACACCCTGATCTGCGCGCCGCTGGTCTTTCCAGACGATGAATGGTCTGCCGAGCTGGAAGGCGGAGCCGATGGCTTTTTCGCCGCACTATTATCGCATTGAACATGGCGTGCGCATCTCTATCTTATGTTGGACAGCGCGCGCGCCGCGTGTCTGACCGCCTGCATCTGGAGAAAACTCTTGGGTAACGCACGCAATATCGCCTTCTGGGTCGTCCTGTTTTTGTTGATCCTGGCCCTGTTCAACCTGTTCAGCGGGTCGGGCAACACGCTTCAAAGCCGCGAGATGACCTATTCGGAATTCGTCGACTCGGTTGAAGACGGCTCTGTCACGACCGTGACGCTGGATGGCGAGCAGGTACGCTATCGTATCGGCTCTGACGAGTTCGTGACGATCAAGCCCGAAGATGCCGAGATCACCGAACTGCTGATTGCCAACGACGTCCCCGTCGAGGTTGAGCCGCAGCAACAGTCCGGTTTCCAGACCTTCATCATCTCGCTGTTGCCGTTCCTGCTGCTGATCGGCGTGTGGGTCTATTTCATGAACCGCATGCAGGGTGGTGGCAAAGGCGGTGCGATGGGCTTTGGCAAGTCCAAGGCCAAGATGCTGACCGAAAAGCATGGGCGCGTGACATTTGACGACGTCGCCGGCATCGACGAGGCCAAGGAAGAGCTCGAAGAGATCGTGGAATTCCTGCGGAATCCGCAGAAATTCTCGCGCCTTGGCGGCAAAATCCCCAAAGGTGCGCTGCTGGTCGGCCCGCCGGGCACCGGTAAAACGCTGCTGGCCCGCGCGATTGCGGGCGAGGCGGGTGTGCCGTTCTTCACCATCTCGGGGTCCGACTTTGTCGAGATGTTCGTGGGTGTGGGTGCGTCACGTGTGCGCGACATGTTCGAGCAGGCCAAGAAAAACGCGCCCTGCATCGTGTTTATCGACGAGATTGATGCCGTGGGTCGCCACCGGGGCGCCGGGTACGGCGGCGGCAACGACGAGCGGGAACAGACGCTCAACCAGTTGCTGGTCGAGATGGACGGCTTTGAGGCGAACGAGGGTGTGATCATCATCGCCGCCACCAACCGCAAGGACGTGCTGGACCCCGCGCTGCTGCGCCCGGGCCGCTTTGACCGTCAGGTCACCGTGGGCAATCCGGACATCAAGGGCCGCGAGAAGATCCTCGGCGTGCACGCCCGCAAGACACCGCTGGGCCCCGACGTTGACCTGCGCATCATCGCGCGCGGCACGCCCGGTTTTTCGGGTGCTGATCTGGCGAACCTCGTGAACGAGGCGGCGCTGATGGCCGCCCGCGTCGGACGCCGCTTTGTCACCATGCTCGATTTCGAGAGCGCGAAGGACAAGGTCATGATGGGCCCCGAACGGCGCAGCATGGTCATGACCCAAGAGCAAAAAGAAATGACCGCCTATCACGAGGCCGGCCACGCTCTTGTCGGTCACCTGCTGCCGAAATGCGATCCGGTCTACAAAGCGACAATCATTCCGCGCGGTGGTGCGCTGGGTATGGTGATGAGCCTGCCAGAGATGGACCGGCTGAACATGTTCAAGGACGAATGCCACCAGCGTCTCGCCATGACTATGGCGGGCAAGGCGGCTGAGATCTACAAATACGGCGAAGACTCCGTCTCCAACGGTCCGGCGGGCGACATCCAGCAAGCCTCGGGCCTCGCGCGCGCCATGGTCCTGCAATGGGGCATGTCGGACAAGGTCGGCAATATCGACTATTCCGAAGCGGCGCAGGGCTATCAGGGCAACACCGCCGGATTTTCCGTCTCTGCCAACACCAAGGAGCTGGTGGAGCAGGAGGTGCAGCGGTTTATCCAGGACGGGTACGAGCTGGCCTCCAAGATCATCGAGGAGAACGAGGAAGAGTTCGAGCGGCTGGCGCAAGGTCTGCTCGAATACGAGACCCTCACCGGTGAAGAGATCGCGCGTGTGATGCGGGGCGACCCGCCCCACAGCCCCGATGATGAAGATGGCGGCGCAGTGCTCGAAGACAAGAAACCCAGCCTCACCGCGATCCCCAAGGCCAAGAAAAAGCCTGGGCCCGAAAGCGATGGTGGCATGGAGCCGGAGCCCGCGGGCTGATCCATTCCGCGCCCTGCGCCTGACATCACGAAAAAGAATTTGCCCCGCCGTGTGCGGGGCTTTTTCATGGAACGACACTGCACTGCGAAAGGCCCCACCATGCCCGCCCTCAAACCGACTGACCACCATGGCACCATCAGGTGGTTGGGCCACATGACCGAACGACGCGAACCGGCCATTGACGGGGTGGCCGTGCCGCACCTGACCCTTGGCTTTGACGGGATCGAAGGGGTGCCCTATGGCGGGCGCACGCGTGCGTCGTGCAGCCGGGTCAGCGCACAGCACCCCAAGGGCACCGAGATCGCGAATGTGCGGCAACTGTCGATCATCAGCGCCGAAGAACTGGCTACGATCGCCGCGCAAATGGGGCTGACATCGCTGGACCCTGCCTGGCTGGGTGCGACGGTGGTTGTCGAAGGGATCCTCGACCTGACCCACCTGCCACCCTCATCACGGTTGCAGACACCATCAGGCACCACACTGGTCGTCGACATGGAAAACCGTCCCTGCCACCAGCCCGGCCTGACCATCGCGCGGCACCACGGCGACGCGGGCAAGGCGTTCAAGGCGGCAGCCAAGGGGCGGCGCGGTGTCACCGCATGGGTCGAACGCCCGGGCGCGCTGACCATCGGCGACACGCTGCGCTTGCATGTTCCGGATCAACCCGCCTGGGCACCGGGCTTTCTCTGAACCTGCACCGCCAATTCGCTTGATTTGCCGGGCCTCGTTCGGGCAACCTGCCGGGCAGGGTGCGTGGGGGACGGACTGTGATCGACATCTACCAGCTGGCAGGCATTGCCGGCGTTGTGTTCTATCTGGCGGCGTATGGGCTCTTGCAGCTGGGGGGCGTGCGTGGCAACGGCTACCCTTATGCGCTGATGAACCTGATCGGGGCGTCGCTGGTCCTGGTGTCGCTGTTCAGCAGTTGGAACCTGTTTTCCGCGATCATTCAGGTCAGCTGGATCACCCTGTCGGTGCTGGGCATGGCGCGGCTGTGGCTCATGACGCAAGGCCTGCGGTTCAACGAGGCCGAACAGACCCTGCTGGATGGCCATTTCCCAACGCTGCGCCGGCTGGACGCGCGCAAGCTGTTGAACGCGGGGGCGTGGGTCGACTGTGCGGCGGGCCAGACGCTGACCGTGCAGGACGCGCCTGTCACGCAGCTGAGCTATCTGCATGAGGGCGGTGTGGATATCGAGATCGGCGGACAGGTGATCGCGCAGGTCGGTCCCGGCGGCTTTATCGGCGAGATGGGCTGTATGGCCAGCGCGCCCGCAAGTGCCACCGTCCGGACCAATACCGACACCCGCATCTTTGTGGTAACGTCGGACGCGCTGCGGCGGCTGGTCAAGCGCAACCCGGACCTTGGCCCGCACCTAGAATTCGCGTTCTCTGGCAACACGCGGGCCAAGCTGATGGCGACCAACGCGCTGCTGCAACAGTCGATGAATGCAGGCCAGCCGGTTTCCGAATCCGCCTGACCCGTTTCCGAAATGAAACCGGCGGCGCGATGCGGGCCGCAACATCCTCCCAAAATGTCGGAAACGCGCGCATGACCTCTGGGCATGCACCTGTATGCAGGCCAAGACAGCGTAGCTGGACCAAAGACCTGCGGGGAGCATCATGGCCTACAAGACTGACATCGAAATCGCGCGCGACGCGGACAAGAAGCCGATCCAGGAGATCGGGGCCAAGCTGGGCATTTCCAGCGATGACCTGCTGCCCTACGGCCACGACAAGGCCAAGGTGTCGCAATCCTTCATCAACTCGGTGCAGGACCGGACCGATGGCAAGCTGATCCTTGTCACCGCGATCAACCCCACGCCTGCGGGCGAAGGCAAGACAACGACCACCGTGGGTCTGGGCGACGGTCTGAACCGCATCGGTAAGAACGCCTGCGTGTGTATCCGCGAGGCGTCGCTGGGCCCGAACTTTGGCATGAAGGGTGGGGCTGCGGGCGGTGGCTATGCGCAGATCGTGCCGATGGAAGAGATGAACCTGCACTTTACCGGGGACTTCCACGCGATCACCTCGGCCCACTCGCTGCTGAGCGCGATGATCGACAACCACATCTACTGGGGCAATGACCTCGAGATCGACACGCGCCGCGTGGTGTGGCGGCGTGTGGTGGACATGAACGACCGTGCGCTCCGGCAGATCACGGCCAGCCTTGGTGGCGTGGCCAACGGCTTCCCGCGCGAGGCGGGTTTTGACATCACTGTGGCCTCCGAAGTGATGGCGATCCTGTGTCTGGCCAAGGATTTGCAGGACCTGCAAAAGCGTCTGGGCGACATGATCGTCGCCTATCGCCGTGACCGCTCGCCCGTTTTTGCCCGCGATATCAAGGCGGACGGGGCAATGACCGTTCTGCTTAAGGACGCGATGCAGCCAAACCTCGTGCAGACGCTGGAGAATAACCCGGCCTTTGTGCATGGCGGTCCGTTCGCCAATATCGCGCATGGCTGCAACTCTGTCATTGCGACGACCACAGCGCTGAAACTGGCGGATTACGTGGTGACCGAAGCGGGGTTCGGTGCGGACCTTGGCGCGGAAAAGTTCATGAACATCAAGTGCCGCAAGGCGGGCTTGTCCCCGTCGGTCGTCGTCTGTGTGGCCACCGTGCGCGCGATGAAGATGAACGGCGGCGTGGCCAAGGCCGACCTGGGCGCGGAAAACGTGGATGCGGTCAAGGCGGGCTGCCCGAACCTGGGTCGCCACATCGAGAACCTGAAATCATTCGGCGTGCCGGTGGTTGTGGCCATCAACCACTTTGTCACCGACACCGATGCCGAAGTGCAGGCGGTCAAGGATTTCGTCGCCGAACAGGGCGCCGAGGCGATCCTGTCGCGGCACTGGGAACTGGGCTCCGAAGGGTCGGCAGACCTCGCCACGAAGGTGGCGGAACTGGCGGATGCGGGCACTGCGAACTTTTCGCCGATCTACGCGGATGAGATGCCATTGGCCGAGAAAATCCAGACCATTGCCAAGCGTATCTACCGCGCGGACGAGGCGCTGATGGATCAGAAAATCCGCGATCAGCTGAAGCTCTGGGAGGATCAGGGCTACGGTCACCTGCCGGTCTGTATGGCAAAAACGCAGTACAGCTTTTCCACCGATCCCAACCTGCGCGGCGCACCCACCGGCCACTCCGTGCCGGTGCGGGAGGTGCGGCTGTCGGCTGGCGCGGGCTTTGTCGTTGCGGTCTGTGGTGAGATCATGACGATGCCGGGCCTGCCCCGTGTGCCGTCGGCGGAAAACATCATGCTGAACGCCGATGGCCAGATCGAAGGGCTGTTCTGAGGGCTGACATGCGGCTCACGTTTGGGCGTGCGGGATGAAATGGAATTGACCCCCGCCACCCTGCACGTCCAGCGTGTCCGCATCAGACTCCGGAGGACCACATCATGACCCGACTGCTCGCCCTGACTGCCGCCCTTTGCATGACCGCGCTGACTGCCCACGCGCAGGAGCGTTACGAGGGGTATTATTACCCCGAAGTGACCTCGCAAGAACAGTTTTCCCGGGTGATCCGCCAGGGGCCTGCGTCGAACAAGGGCGTGCGGGTCGAGTTTGTCACCAACCTGACGGCGGCGCAGCTGGCCGCCCCCGAAAGCCCGCGCTTTGTGTTCTTTGCCAAGGGTGCGGACGCGCGGCACCTCAACATCATTGCGCTGGATGACGACGTGTTTTCGACGATCTACCGCGCGCGTGCGGTGATGGCGCAGATGACGTCGAACATGCGCAGCAACGAGTTTTTTCGGTCGCAAGGGCTGGAATATGTCGCCACCTTCTACGACCTGCTGCAGATCATGGAGTTCGACACGCTGGTGATCAGCGATGGCGAAACCTGGTCGCACCAGGTCAATTTCTTTCGCGAATAAAGGGACTTAACGCATATGAGCGCAGCGATCATCGACGGCAAGGCCTTTGCCGGGACTGTCCGGGGGCAGATTGCCGAACACGTGGCGCGGCTGCGCGAAGAGCAGGGTATCACGCCCGGTCTTGCCGTGATCCTTGTGGGCGAGGACCCAGCGTCAGAGGTCTATGTGGCGGCCAAGCACAAGCAGACCGTCGAGGTCGGTATGGCGTCGTTCGAGCACCGGCTGCCTGCGGATGTGCCCGAGGCGGAGCTGTTTGCGCTGATTGATGCGTTGAACGCCGATGCGTCGGTGCACGGCATCCTGTGCCAGTTCCCGGTGCCGGATCATCTGGACGAGCGTGCCGTGGTGGCGCGCATTGATCCGGCCAAGGACGTGGACGGCTTGAGCGTTGTAAATGCGGGACTTTTGGCCAGTGGCGAGACGGGGCTGGTGTCCTGCACGCCGCTGGGGTGTCTGATGCTGCTGCGCGATCAGCTGGGCAACATGTCGGGGATGGAGGCGGTGGTGATTGGTCGGTCCAACCTGTTTGGCAAGCCGATGGCGCAGCTGCTGCTGCGCGAGAATTGCACCGTGACCATCGCGCATTCGCGGACCAGGGAACTGGCGGAGGTGTGCGCGCGGGCGGACATCCTGGTGGCCGCCGTGGGCCGGGCCGAGATGGTGGAGGCGGATTGGGTCAAGCCCGGTGCGACGGTCATCGACGTTGGCATCACCCGCGTGCCGCACCCCGAAAAGCCCGGTAAAACCAAGCTGTTGGGGGATGTGAACTTTGCCGAGGCCGCGACGGTTGCGCGGGCGATCACGCCCGTGCCGGGTGGGGTTGGGCCCATGACAATTGCCTGCCTGCTGGCCAACACACTGACCGCCTGTTGCAGGGCGAATGGGCTGGTCGAGCCGCAGGGGCTGACGGCCTAGACCGGTACCGGGACCATGGTGCCTTGGAGGATGGCGACGAGGGTTTCGTCGCCATTTGAGACACTTGCAACCTCGGACGTGACCACGATCAGGCGGCGACCGGGTTTGATGACCCGTCCGCGCGCGATGAGGCGGTCGCCCCGTGCGGGAGCGATCAGGTTGATCTTGATCTCTGCCGTCACAACCTCCTGATCCTCGGGGATCGTTGTCAGCGCGGCGTAGCCCGCGGCACTGTCGCCGAGGCCAAAGGTGAGAGCGGCATGGGCGAAGCCCTGTTGCTGGCGGCTGCCCGGTAGGATCGGGGCGGAGAGGGTGGCGGTGCCCGGTGCGACATCGTCCAGCTGTGCGCCAAAAGTGGTCATCATCGACTGGCGGTCAAAGCTGGCCTGAATGCGGGTGCGCAAGCCCATCAGCTGGCCCGCGCGAGGGGGATGGTAACAGGCCTCGGGCCGGTCAGGATGGCATGTGCATCCGGCGCCATGAGGCAGGCAAGCGCGGGGTCGTGGCTGCGCAAGCCGCCGGTATAAGTGCCATAAGCGGGCAGGATAAGCCGTTGGTTGTCCACGAGAAAGGCGGGGCGCGTCACGGCGCGTCCGCGGGTGTGCAGCGTCGCCTTGGGGTGGTAATGGCCCGACACTTCGCCCATCGCATCGGCTTGGGCGATGTGGCGGAAGGTGAGGGGGCCGATCGCCGCTTCGGCCATGTGGGTGCCGCCGAATTCCAGCGGGCCGGGGTCGTGGTTGCCCTCGATCCAGACCCATGTGCGACCGGCCTGCAAGCGTGTGATCCAGAGGCGTTCATCCTCGGGCAGGGCGTCGGCGGCGGCGCGGTCATCGAAGCTGTCGCCGAGGCAGATGACGTGCCGGGCCCCGGTCGCGTCGAGGTCGGCGGTGAGGCGGGTGAGGGTGTCGCGCGTCTCGTAGGGGGGCAGCTGGGCGCCGCCACGGCGGGCGATGCGTTCGGTCTTGCCCAGATGCAGGTCGGAGATGCAGAGCAGCGCCCGGTCCGGCCAGAAGAGCGCGCCGGAGCCCATCGCCTGAAGTGTTGCGCCGGCCAGAGTGAGGTCGCATGAGTTCATGATTTGTTCATACGGTGTGCACTGCGATGTGGCCAGAGGAAATCTGCGTGTGAGTCGTGGCGGCATTTACCTTGTTTTCATGAAGGTTGATGCGGCGAAGGGTGCAGCACAACCTGTGCACAACCTGTGCACTGGCCGTACACCGGTTGTGTGCAAGGTGGGCATGGTTAACGGTGCGTACGGTGGACGGCGCGCGCGATCTGCCGGGGGCCGGTGTGCGTGCTGGATTGGATGGTTTGCGGTGCTGCGACGTGATCTGAAGGACGCTGCGCGACGCGATCCATTTTTGCTGATGAGGGGCTCCGCCCCTCAAACTCCCCGCCCGTATTTGGAAAGAGAAGAAGATGAGAGCCTTGGTGACGTCGCTGGTTACCAGGGGACGCGCCATTCGCGGCGTCTGGGTTCGGGGTCGGCGACACCGGCGAGGGACATGACGCGGGTCGCTTCTTCGGCGAGGAGCTTTTCCTCGGCGAGGCCCTTGATGGGGACGCGGCCCACCTCGAGCATGAGGGGGGCGGCGAGGGGGGTGACGCGCGAGAGCTCGACCAGGTCGATGCGGTCGCCGATGCGGGCGCACATTTCCTCGATCCGGCCAAAATCGACGAGACCGCGCATCGCTTCTTCGCGGGTGATGTGGAGCATGAGGTGGTCGGGGTCGTATTTGGCGAGCGTGTCGTAGAGGATGTCGGAGGAGAAGGTGGCCTGGCGGCCCGTCTTGCGGCTCGTGGGCAGGTTGCGTTCGATCAGGCCCGCGATGGTGGCCGAGGCGCGGAAGGTGCGTTTCATCACCGCGTTGCCGGCGAGCCAGCGGTCGAGGCCGTCGCGCAAGGCCGCGATGTCGAAGAGGGGCGCGGGATCGGTGATCTTGTCGAGGCCCCAGATCAGCGTGGCGTAATCCGTGGCGAGAAAGCCGAGGGGGTTGAGGCCGGTTTCCTCCATCCGTTTGGTGAGCAGGAGGCCGAGGGTTTGCATCGCGTTGCGGCCTGCAAAGCCGTAGACCGCCGTGTGGACGCGGCCATCATGGGGAAAGCTTTCGATCAGGAGGCGGCCCGGTTGGGGCAGGCGGCTGACCTCGCGCTGGAGGGTGAGCCAGTCGCTGGTGTGATCGGGCAGGTCGGGCCATGTGTCCTGTTGGAACATGTCGATGATGCGGTGGGAGAGCTGGGTGGAGGTGGCGAATTTGGTGCCCAGAAAGGTGGCGATCTTGGGTTTCTTGGCGGCGTCGCGGGTGACCTGCACGGTCATCTCGCGCAGGGAGTCGTAGCGGACGATCTGGCCGCCGATCAGGAACGTGTCGCCCTGGGTGAGGGTGGCGGCGAAGCCTTCCTCGATCTCGCCCAGCGGTTTGCCGCCGCGGCCCTTGTAGCGGACCTTGAGCGTGTCGGTGTCCTGGATGGTGCCGATATTCATGCGGATGCGTTGGGCCGCACGGGGGTCGCGCAGCTGCCACGTGCCGTCATCGCGCTGTTTCAGCCGCTGCCATTGGTCATAGGCGCGCAGGGCGTAGCCACCGGTGGCGCAGAAGTCGATGCAGGCGTCGAAATCGGCGCGGGTGAGGGTGCTGTAGGCACCGGTGGTTGTGACCTCGGCGTAGAGGTCATCGGCGTCGAAGGGGCCTGCGGCGGCGGTGATCAGGATGTGCTGGCACAGCACGTCGCGGGGGCCGGGGCCGCGCGGGTCGCCGTCGAGCTGGCCTGCGTGCACGGCCTCGAGGGCGGCGACGCATTCGACCACCTCGAACCGGTTGGCGGGCACCAGCAGCGCCTTGGACGGGGCGTTGTAGCGGTGGTTGGCGCGGCCAATGCGCTGGACGAGGCGTTTGACGTTCTTGGGTGCGCCGACCTGGATGATCAGATCGACGTCGCCCCAGTCGATGCCCAGATCGAGCGTGCCAGTGCAGACGATGGCCTTGAGTTCGCCGGCGATCATGGCCTGTTCGACCCGTTCGCGCTGTTGGCGGTCGAGGGAGCCGTGGTGGATGCCGATGGGCAGGGCGTCGTCATTGGCGAGCCAGATGTTGTGAAAGTAGAGCTCGGCCTGGGCGCGGGTGTTGTGGAAGATGAGCGTGGTCTTGTGTTTTCTGACCTGCTCCAGCACCGCCGGGATGGCGTATTTGCCGCCTGAGCCCGACCACGGGGGCGGTTCATCCGTGACCAGCATCTGGATGTCCGCAGGCGGGCCGGGATCGGCTTGCAGGATTGCGCACGGGTCGGGGTGTTTGGCCAGCAGGTGGGCGATGGCCTGCGGATCCTCGACCGTGGCCGAGAGCCCCACGCGTTTGAGGCCGGGGCACATGGATTGCAGGCGGGCAAGTGCCAGGAACATCTGGTCGCCGCGTTTGGATTCGGCCAGCGCGTGGATTTCGTCGACCACGACGCGCTTGAGGCCCGCGAACATGCGCGGCGCATCCTCGTAGCTGGTCAGGAGTGCCAGGCTTTCGGGGGTGGTGAGCAGGATGTGGGGCGGATCGGCGCGCTGGCGTTTTTTCTGCGTAGCGGAGGTGTCGCCGGTGCGGTCCTCGATGCGGATGGGCAGGCCGATCTCTTCGACGGGGGTGCGCAGGTTGCGTTTGATGTCGGCGGCCAGCGCCTTGAGGGGGGAGATGTAGAGCGTGTGGAGGCCCGCATGCTCGGTCTGGGCGAGGTCGACGAGGCTGGGCAGGAAACCGGCCATGGTCTTGCCGCCGCCGGTGGGGGCGATGAGCAGGGTGGCCGGGTCATGCGCGCGGTCGAGCATCGCCTGCTGGTGCGGGTGGATGGACCAGCCGCGGCGTGCGAACCAGTTGGTGAAGGGGGCGGGCAATGGGGCCATGCCGCGCACCATAGCCGAGGACGGATCGGGGGCCAGCCCCCAAACCCCCGTGGTATTTCCGGTCAGAAGAAATCAGGGACGGGGTGTGAGGTTTTGGATGGTCTGGGCGAGATGTTCGGGCAGGGTGGTATCCGCGCCCGTGGGTGCTGCGTCGAGGGCGGCGTTCACGTCCTTGACCAGGATGCCGATGGAATTGTCGGCGGCGTAGCCGTCGCGGGCGAATTCTATGGTGTCAAAGCCGGAGGCGAGCCAGTTTTGCCCTGATGACGTGGCGATGAGTGCGAGCAGGCGGGATTCCTCGAGGCCCGTGGCGTCGGCCCAGTCGAGGACCAGCCGGGTCATCGCGGTGTGCGAGGCGGCGAGCAGGTTGTTGAGCACCTTGGCCTGCATGCCGGCGCCGTATGGCCCCATGTGGTGGAAGTGCTGGCCCATGAGCGCCAGCAGCGGGATGGCGTCGGCGATGTCGTCATCGCTGCCGCCGAGCATGAAGCTGAGCGTGCGGTTTTCGGCGGCGATCCTTGCGCCGGACATGGGCGCGTCGATCAGGGTGATATGGTCGGGGACGCGGAGGCGCAGCTGCGCGACATAGCGCGGCGACAGGGTGGAGCAGAGGAAGATGCGGGTGAGTTGCGGCGCGCAGCCGATCAGGTTTTGCCGGTCAAAGAGCAGCGCGTCCGTCTGATCGGCGTCGCGCACCACGCTGATCAGCGTGGTCAGGCGCGGGGCAAAACCCATGATGTTCGTGGTGATGTGGGCGGCACCCTTGTCCGCCACGTCAAAGCCCATCGCGTCCGTGCCAGCGTCGCGCAGCGCGTCCAGCATCGGGCCGCCCATGCGGCCGCAGCCTGCAACACCGATCATTTGACGATGTGTTCGTCCTTGACGAACATGTTGGCCCAGGCGCGATCGATCAGGTCGGGGCGCATCTGGAGCGGGATACCTTCGAAGTTGCAGATGGATACCATCTGATCGACAAGGAAGTTGGGCTGATAGTTGGCGTAGATGCTGTCGATGGTCGGGTATTTGACCTTGAGCAGGTAGATCAACGCCTCTTCGTCCAGAGGCATCCCTTTCTTCTTGGCGACCATGGCGAAGATTTTCAGGAAGTTGGCCTGGGAGGGCCCCTCGACCTTGATCTTGAAAAAGATCCGGCGCAGGGCGGCCTGGTCGAAGATCTCGTTCGGGTGGAAGTTGGTGGAAAAGATCACCAGCGTGTCGAAGGGCACTTCGAACTTTTCGCCCGATTGCAGGGCGAGGATGTCCTTGTTTTCCTCAAGCGGCACGATCCAGCGGTTCACCAGGCTTTGGGGCGGCTCGGACTGGCGGCCAAGGTCGTCGACGATAAAGATGCCGCCGGTCGATTTCAGCTGGAGCGAGGCCTGATAGGTGCGCGCGGTCGGGTTGTACTTGAGGTCCAGCATGTCGAGCGTCAGCTCGCCCCCGGTGATCACCGTGGGACGCTCGCAGCGCACATAGCGTTGGTCATAGGGCGTGCGGCGCCGCAGGGCGGTCGGGTCCTGCTCGGGCTCGGGGGCCAGAACGTGCACGATGGGGTCATAGACGGTGATGACCTGCCCGCCATATTCGATGGCGCGCGGGACAAAGACCGTATCGCCGATGGCGTCGCGGATGCCGTTGGAGATCGACGATTTACCATTGCCGGGGGGGCCGTACATCAGGATGGAGCGGCCCGCGCTGACGGCGGGGCCAAGCTGGTCCAGCAGATCATCAGGCAGCACGAGGTGGCCCATCGCACCGGTCAGCGCCTGACGGGTGACCATGATGTTGCGGATCGACTGACGCTTGACCTGCTGGCGGTACACCTCCAGCGGGATCGGCATGGCGCCGAAATATTCCGACTGCGCCAGCGCATCGAGCGCGCGGGCCTTGCCCGCATCGGTCAGCTGGTAGCCCATCTCGTTGCCATTGTTGGCGTTGAGCGTGCCGGTCGCCTGCATCAGGCGCTGTTCGCGGCACATGTCGATCAGTTCCTGAACGATAACGCCGGGGATGCACATCGCCTCGCTCAGTTCGGTGACCATCTCGAGCGACTTGCGGAACATGGTCTTGAGCAGGACATCCCGCATCATGACGACAGGCAGGCGCATGTCTTCGAGCCGCTTGGGCGCGGGCGGGGAGATTACATCTGCGGTGTGCATGTTCATGGTGGAACTGCCCTTGCGACTGCTTTGTTTTGCAGATGCTGTACCGGGGCAATCGGGCCAAAATGTGACCCGGGTCGTGCAGTTCTATGTGCCGTAGGCGGCAGCGAGGCCCAGATAGAGCGCCAAGGTCGGCCCCAGCGCAAAGCCCATGGGAAACTTGCGGCCCTGTTCCCAGCTGTCCCAGTCGGGTGCGAGATTGCGCAGGGACGTGAATTTGGCGAGCCGGTGCGCGCCGAAGGCCGCCAGTAGGACAGCGGCGAAAAGCGGCAGGATCAGGTTCAGATCACCGATGGCGATATAGGGGGCGGCGGCGGCGAGGAATTTGGCGTCGCCCGCGCCCATTACGCCGCCCGCGTTTAGCACAATGCCGACGACCAGCACGACGGCCAGTTGCGCCAGCGCCCAGAGATACGTCTGAAACGGAAAGACAAAGACACCGACGACCGCGAACACAAGTGCCAGCACGATCACCGCCTGATTGGTGATCCGCATCTCGCGCAGGTCGGTGAACGCCACATACAGGCAAATCGGCGCGGCAAAGGGCAAGAGCCACGCCGCGGCAAAGGCCGATTGCTGCATGGTCTCAGCCGTTCGAGACGTTGTTTTCGAGCGCGTTGAGCGAGCGCACGGCAGCCTCGAAATGCTGGGGGTGCGTGTCGATAGCGTCGCGCAGCAGGCCCTTGCCGGTGTTCACATCGCCCTGTTTGACGGCCGCGAGGCCCAACGTATGCAGCAGTTGCGCGCGTTCGGTCTGGTCCATGGGGATCACGGGCAGCTGATAGTTGCGTTGCGCACCCCGGGCGAGGATCAGGTTGTTCTTGGCGGTGAACAGGTTGGTATCCTGACGGATCGCGTCACCAAAGAGGCGCTCGGCATCCTTGAACTCGCCCCGTGTCAGCTTGGAATAGCCCCAGTTATTCAGCACGCCTGCGGGCCGGGTCGTGAGGCCCACAGCGGTCTCGTAAAAGCTGTCGGCCTTGTCCCATTCCTGGTTGCTGTCGGCGATCAGAGCCTCGAGCCGGTAGCGTTTGAAGGTCTCGTAGGTGGGCGGGACGCTGTCCAGCTCTTCTTCGGCGCGGGCCCAGTCACCCGAGCGCAGCAGCGCGTCGGCGTAATCCACGCGGTCCTCGTTGGTCACGCCGTCCATCTTGAGGACCTTGGCAAAGGCGCCGGACGCCTCGGTATAGCGCTTGGCGCGCACATAGCTGACGGCGAGGCCGCGCTGCAGGTCGATGCGGTCGGGGTTTTCCTGCGCGGTGCGCGAGAAATACGACACCGCCTCGTTCGGGTCGGCCACCGTCAGCATCACGTCGCTGAGATTGCTTTCATCGACCACGTTCACGTCCTTGAAGGCGCGTTCGACGGTTTCATCTGCGGATTTCTGCTCGTCACATGCGGACACGGCCATCAGCCCCGCCAGCGAGACAGCCAAGATCACGGGATGGCGCATTTTTGCGTCCTTTGCCTGCTTTGGCCGTGCGTTTGCGCACGGTCACCTGTCTTTTCACGCCCCTGCTTGGGCATGGCCTCAAATCGTGGGTGCAGTCCGGATCAGAAAATCGCTGCTGCCTCGTCGCACCAGTTTGAACTGGCTGTCATCTTCATTGCTTTGCAACGTAACAGAATTTTCCGATTTTGCGATAGCTTTGCGTAAATTATCGCGGATGAGTGTGCTTTCTCCGTCATCGAGGGCGAAGGCGCGGCGGAAAATCTGTACCGCTTCGGCGGTCTGGCCGCGTTCCATCAGCACAACACCCAGATTGTTGAGCGTTTCGGGGTAGGGGTCGTATTCGGTCGTGGCCCGGCGCAGGATCTGTTCGGCCTGATTGAGCCGCCCGAGCCCGAGGTTCGCGGTGCCGAGGCCCGACAGGATTTCGGCGTCGAACCCAGACTCCAATGCGGCGCGGTTGAAGGCGCGGATGGCCAGCTCGAACTCACCCGCCGAGATCAGGCGGTGGCCCACCTCGACGCCGCTGACGGCTTGGGCGCGGGGGTCGATGCCGGGGGCGAACGGGCCGGTCTGGGATGCGTCTATGCCGCCCGTGGAACAGGCGGAGAGGGCTGTGATCAGCAAAAGGGCGCGGGTGCCTGCGAACATCGGTCTTTTCGACTCTTGTGACGTGACTGCACCGCGCCCCGGGGGGCACGGTGCACATCTCGTAGCATGAAAAGCCGGGGCGGCCTAGATGTCGTTGTTACTGGCCGGGTCCGGCCATGTTGCCCAGCTGGGTGATGCCGTGCACGGACGGGCCCACCAGGATGATCAGCAGCGGTGGCACGGTCAGCATCATGGTTGCCAGCGTCATCTTGGTCGGCAGCTTGTTGGCCGCCTCTTCGGCGCGCATCACGCGCTTGTCGCGCATCTCGCCGGCATAGACGCGCAGCGCCTCGGCGATGGAGGTACCGAAGCTGGCCGACTGCACCAGCACGGTGACAAAGGACGACACGTCCTGCACGCCACAGCGCTCGCCCATATCGTTGAGCACGGTGACCTTTTCCTTGCCGGCCTTCATCTCGAGGCTGACGACCATGAATTCATCCGCCAGTGCCGGGTAGGAGGCGCGCAGTTCCTGCGCCACCCGGGTGATCGCCTGATCGAGCGACTGACCGGCCTCCACACAGACCAGCAGCATGTCGAGCGCGTCGGGAAAGCCCGATGTGATCTCGTCCTTGCGCTTGCCGACGCGTTTGGTGATCCAGTATTGCGGGATGTAGTAGCCAATGCCACCGGGCCCGACGGTGTACATGATGATCTTCTGCGTGCTCATGTCGTCGGTGCCGACGATAAAGTTCACGTAGATCACACCCAGCGCGAGCCCCAGCACACCCAGAATGAACTGAGCGGCGTGAAAGGCGCGCACGGCGTCGCGCGACTGGTAGCCCGCCTGGCGCAGCATCAGCTGCCGCTTGGACAGCTCCGCCACGTCCTGCGGTTCGAGGAAGTTGGCAAAGCGTTCGAGCTGTTCGTTGCGCGCGCCCTGGCGCAGGCGTTCCTTGCCCGGGCCGCCGGCGGCGCGTTTCTGGTCTTTCTTCAGCTTGGCGAGCGGGTCTTCGGGCTGGTTGAACATCATGATGGCCACGACGGCGATCATCATGAGGCCCAGCACGCCGGCGATGACGATGGGGCCAAGCGGTCCGAGAGCGGAGGTGATGGGGGCGAGCAGAGCGTCCATGTGTTTGTCCTCAGACTTTGATGTTGGTGAGCACGCGCATCACGTAAAGGTTGATGGCAAGCATGAGGCCCACGACGAAACAGGCGGGGATAAAGTACGGGTGGTCGCGCACCTCGTCGTAATAGTTCGGGTCAGACACGTTGATCACGATGAGCGCGACAATGGGAAAGGCCGACAGGAACTTGCCCGACCATTTGGCCTCAGCGGTGATCGCCTTGACCCTGCGGAACAGGCGAAACCGTGCCCGGATCACCTTGGCCAGACCAGCGAGGATTTCGGCGAGGTTACCCCCCGATTGCTGCTGGATGGTCACGGCCACGGCGAGAAAGCGCAAATCCTGCATGTCCAGACGTTCGGCCATGGCCTTGAGCGCCTCACCGGTGTCACGACCAAAGGCCGACTCGTCCGCGATCACGCCAAACTCGGAGGCGATGGGATCGGACGCTTCCTTGGCCACGATCTGGATGGCGGAGCTGAACGGGTTGCCGACACGCAGTGACCGCACCATCAACTCGACGCTGTCGGGCAGCTGTTCCTCGATCATGCTGAGGCGTTTGTTGGCCTTGGACGAGACCCAGAAATAGACCGCGCCAATGCCGATGACCACCGACAGCAGTGCCCGGATCGGCACATCGGTGTCGGTGCCGACGCTGAGGCCGCCAAAGGCCACGACACTCACGCCCGCCATGACCAGGATCAGCTGTTGCGGGGTAAAGGCGATGGCCGCCTTTTGCGCCTTGTCCGACAGGATCGAATAGAGCGGGATGGACCGTGCGCCCATGTGCTGCTGCATCTCCTTGCGGAGCTGTTCCAGCACTTCCTCGCGGCGGCCACCGGCCTTGTTCAGCATCTCGAGGCGGCGGTTCACCCGGTTGTTGAGGCTGATGGATTTGCCGAAGCTCACCAGATAGAGGCCCTCGACGAGGACCAGCACACCGATAAAGATCAGGCCGTAGATAATGGGTTCTGCGCTCATGACATGGGTTCCTGATTACTCGGCAGCGACGGGTTCATAGATGGAGGCGGGCAGGTCATAGCCCCACAGACGGAAGCGTTCGGCAAAGTGCGACCGCACGCCCGTGGCGGTAAAGTGACCGATGATCTTGTTGTCCGGTGTCAGGCCGACACGCTGGTAGCGAAAGATCTCCTGCATGGAGATCACGTCGCCTTCCATGCCGGTGATTTCGGTGATGGAGGTCATGCGGCGGCTCCCGTCCTGCAGGCGCGAGGCCTGCACGATCAGGTTCACAGCCGACGAGATCTGGCTGCGCACGGCCTTGATCGGCATTTCGATCCCGGCCATGGCGATCATGTTTTCCAGACGCGAGATGCCGTCACGCGCGGAGTTGGCGTGGATCGTGGTCATCGAGCCGTCGTGGCCGGTGTTCATGGCCTGGAGCATGTCGATCACCTCTTCGCCACGTGTCTCACCCACGATGATGCGGTCGGGGCGCATCCGCAGGGCGTTTTTCAGACAGTCGCGGGGGGACACTTCGCCTTTGCCCTCGACGTTGGGCGGGCGGCTTTCCATGCGTCCCACATGGGTCTGTTGCAGCTGGAGTTCCGCGGTATCCTCGATCGTCAGGATGCGTTCGGCGTTGTCGATGAAGGACGACAGTGCGTTGAGCGTCGTCGTTTTACCCGAACCGGTACCGCCCGAGACGATCACGTTGAGCCGTGTGGCCACGGCGGCCTGTAGGTAGGCGGCCATCTCTTCGGTAAAGGCGCCGAACTGGACGAGATCATCCACGCCCAGCTTGTCCTTTTTGAATTTCCGGATGGAGACGAGCGAGCCGTCGACCGCAATGGGCGGCACCATCGCGTTGAAGCGCGAGCCGTCCTGAAGACGGGCGTCCACATACGGGTTGGATTCGTCGACACGGCGGCCCACGGCGCTCACGATCTTGTCGATGATGCGCAGCAGGTGGCGTTCATCCTTGAACGTGATGTCGGTCAGTTGCAGCTTGCCCGCCCGTTCCACAAAGATCTGCTTGGGCCCGTTCACCAGAATATCGTTGACCGTATCGTCCTTGAGCAACGTCTCAAGGGGCCCGAGGCCCGTGACTTCGTCAAAAAGCTCCTGGTTGAGAGTCTGACGGTCCTCGCGGTTCAGGATGATGTTCTTTTCCTCGAGCACCTCGCCGGTGATTGCGATGATCTCCTGGCGCAGGTCCTGTTCGGAGGCGTGTTCGAGGGCGGCAAGGTTCAGGTTGTCGAGCAGGGCGCGGTGCAGTTCCAGCTTGATCTCGCCGATCCGCTCCTTGCGCTTGCGCTCCTTGTCCATGGGCGTGACTTGCGCGGCGGCCTGCGTGTTGGCCTTGCGCGAAACCTTGGCCGCCGACTCTGCCGTTGGCAGTTCGGTGACCTTTTCCACCGGGGCGGCGGCAGGGGCGGTGGATGCTTTTTTGTATTTCGAAAACATGTGCTTACCTCAAATTGCCGCGCGTCACGCGGCCTCGGAATGGCCGGCGTTCAGCTCGTGAATGGATGCGGCCAGCTTGGCGATTTCGCGGCGCAGCGGGTTCTTGGCCGCCGCTTCGGCCAGTGGTGCGCCGTGGTCTGCGGCCTGTGTGATCGGCTTGCCGCCGTCGGGCAGCTGCACTTCGATCGCGATGTCGAGGCTTTCGCCCAGCCGCTTGACCCGTGCGCGGCCACCCAGATCGGTGAACTTGGGCGCGCGGTTCAGCACATAGCGCAGCTTTTCCACCGGCAGTTCCTCGGATTGCAGGGCCCGCTTGAACCGCAGCGTATTCTGTGCCGACCGCATGTCGATCTCGAGCGTGGTGAAATAGAGGTGTGCGGCGGTCAGGACCGTTTCGGTCCACTGCACCAGCGTCGAGGGCATGTCGATGACCACATAGTCGAAATGCGCACGCGCGATATCGATCACGCGGCTGATATCCTCGGGTGTGACGATGTCGAGCGGGATCATGTCCGACGGCGCGGTCAGCACCTGCAGCTTGTCGCCATAGGTCAGCAGCGACTGGCCAAAGGTTTCGTCGTCCATGCTCTCGGTGTCCGACAGCATCTCGAACACGGCCTCGCGGCGGGGCAGATCAAGATAGGTGGAGGCGGTGCCGAACTGGAAATCCAGATCGAGCAGGCACACATTGGGCGTCTCGCCGCCGCACAGCTCTGCCAGTTCCCAGGCAAGGTTTACCGCCAGCGTGGTGGAGCCGGTGCCCCCCGCGATGCCATGCGTGACAAAGACGGCGCCCTGCTTGTTGGTGCCGGATTTCAGCTGCGCGGTTCGTCCGGTCTCGACCGCCTGCGGCTGTTGCGCGGTCCGGATGCGTTCGACCGCCTGTTGCAGTTCGCCCTCGGGCAGCGGGTAGGGGACAAATTCGTCGGCGCCCTGGCGCAGCAATTGGTGGAGCGAGGCGGGCGTCACATCCTCGGCGATCAGGATCACCTTGATGTTGCGCGTCTTGGCCTGCGTAATGATTTCGCCCAGCAGGACAAGGTTGTCCTCGTCCGTGTCGTCGATGGCGAGGGCGACAAATTCCATGGCTTCGGCGTCGGGCTGGTTGAAATAGGCCAGAGCCTCGGCAAACCCCAGGTCCCCCCAGTTCTCGCCCATGCACTGTTCCATATCCTCGATCAGCAGATCGAAGTTCTGCACATCGCGGCTGATGGTGCAGGCCGCGATTGGCGCTGTTTCGGGTTGTGGCATTGTGCTGCTCATTGCCATCTCGTCCTTTTATTCAAGGGCTTGGCCGTTCTGACCGGATAATTCCCCGGCAGATCGGCGGTTGCCCACCCAGACACGTCACGGGTAAACCCACGTGCCCCTTCGCGAATGTTGTCGCAGCGAATTCAGGCGAGATTTGGGCCAAAACCCTCCAATTGTTGGGTATTACAAAACGATTACGGGCGCGGACATGGGATTGTCCGCGCCCGCTGCATCAGGCCGGATTCTCGTAAAACTCTACTGTTCGGTCCGCAGGTCCGCGCCAACGATGCCTGTCAGACCCGACAGGGCCTCGGCGGAGTTGATGTAATCGCGGTACACGATTTGGGCGTATTTTCCGTCCAGCACGTTGGGATGGCTGCGCACAAAGCCCGTCACCTCGGTCACGGTACGCCGGTTGCGACGCTCGCGGCCCTGGGTGACGATCAGGGGCTGTGTTTCACCGAACGAGGCGACCGCTTCGAGGCGGGAGCGTTCAATGCCCTGCGTGGTCAGGAAACTGACGACGGCACGGGCGCGGGCCAGCCCCAGGCGTTTGTTGTAGCCGGCAGAGCCGACCGCGTCGGTGTGGCCATAGACCCGGAAGCGCACTTCGGGGAACTGGCGGATCCACGTGGCCTGCTGGCGCAGGGCGTCCTGCGCTCCGGCATCCAGCTGCGACGAGTTGAACGCAAAGTTGACGGTTGTCAGCACTTCGGAGGCGAAGCGCTGCGCCAGGTCAAAGGAGTATTGGCGTTCGCCGGTCAGGATCAGCGTGTTGTTCGCCGTCGCGTTGCCAAAGGCACCGGTGTCTGCGATGGCTCCGGCCTCACGGTAGAACTGGGTGTAGACCGGATCATTGGACGGCCCGCACGCTGCAAGGGCGACGCTGCCTGCCAGAAGGGCTGTGGTGATCGGTTTCATGACCTGTCCTTAATCCAACACGTAGCCATAAGAGCCGCTGAAGTCCTGTTTGGCAACCTCACCGGCGGCACCAGCGCGCGGGGCGCGTGTGCCAGCGGCCACACGACCGTGCAGGAACAGGTCCCGTTCGGTGGGGGGCTTGATGCGATCGGTTGGCAGGGCCAGGACGTCACCTTGGACCGGGGTCACGAGGTGCGCGGTGATGATGATGACCAGCTCGGTCTGTTCGCGCTGATACGAGGCGCTGCGGAACAGCGCGCCCAGCACCGGCACATCGCCCAGCCAGGGCAGTTGCTGGTTGCTGTCGACAAAGTTGTCTTCGAGCAGGCCCGCGATGGCAAAGCTTTCGCCGTCGCGCAGCTCGACCGTCGAGGATGTCTCGCGGCGGCTGAAGGCGTCGATGGTGAAGGCGTCGATCGTGATACCGTTGGTGGGATCGATCGCCGACACGGCTGCCTCAAGCTCGAGGTTGATCAGATCCTTGCCCACGACGCGGGGGATAAAGTTGAGCTCCACGCCGAAGGGTTTGAATTCGATGGTGACAACGCCGTCTTCCTGGCTGACGGGGACTGGATATTCACCACCCGCGAGGAACTTGGCCTCTTGCCCGGACAGGGCGACCAGGTTCGGCTCGGCCAGAGTGCGCACAACCCCTTTGGTTTCAAGGGCTTCGAGCAGCAGACCCACCTGGGTATTACCAGCGTTGAAGCCAAAGAGCACCGCGCCTGCATTGTCGTTGTTTGCTGGCAGCGTACCGGCGAGGCCGTTTGCTGTGCCTCCCGCGGTCACATTGGTGTTCGTGCCGCCGCTCAGGCCCACATCACCGGAAAAGATCGTGCCACCGAGGCTCAGCGAAGAGCTGAGCGACTTGGACACCGACCGGTTCATCTCGGCAAAGCGCACTTTCAGCATCACCTGCTGAATGCCACCGACACTCATCAGATTACTGACGCGGCCTTCGGCGTAGCGTTCGGCCAGATCGAGCGCGCGCTGCAGCTTTTGAGCCGACGAAACGATGCCCGATAGTACGATACCGTCGTTGGCGGTGCGCACTTCGATCTTTTCGCCGGGCAGGATCTGCCGCAGCCGTTCCTTGAATTCGGAGATGTCCGCGGCGACGCGCACATTCACGTTGGTGATCAACCGCCCGTTGCCATCGAGCAAGGTCAGGGTCGTCAGACCCGGTGCCTTGCCCAGCACGTATATCGTGCGGTCGCTCAGCGACGAGATGTCGGCGATGGCGGGGTTGGCGATGCTCAACTCGGCGAATGCCGTGTCGCTTTCCACCACAACCGCGCGGTTCATAGGGACATTCAACGTACGGGAGGTCGCTTCGCGCACGACCCGCAGCGTTTCAGCCGATGCCATTTCCACCGTGATGGGGGATACAACCATTGCCAGCCCGGTAAGGGCCGCTTTCATAAGTCCGTCGATTTTCATGTGACCTGCCTTTTTGATCACGCCTCAGAGCCGGGTCTTGTTGCCCGCAATTTCCAACACGATGCGCTGGTTTCATTTTTTTTGCAAGAATCAATGACTTCAACGACAGGTTTTATGTGGATAACTGGCAACAGGGCCATAAACGCAACAGCGCCCCACGAGGTGGGGCGCCGCAGTAAGTCATTGAATTCAGTATCAGTTTGTACAGGGGATCGGGATTTCGACAACATCGGCGCCACGACGGGTCCGGATGGAGCAAGACTGTTCTTCCTCGACTTCGGCAATCTCGGCCTGTTCGGCAATCCCCAAAAGGGTGCGCTGATCCACCTCGATCGTGCCGGCAACGGTGTCGTCTTCGGCCCCGACAAGTGACAGCGACAAGCGCCCGGTCGATTGCGCCTGCGCCAGCCCTGCCACCTGGCTGGGATTGGCCGCCACGGTGACCGTCTGGGCGATGGTTGCGCCGTCCAGATCACCTTGGGTGTTCTGGTCGATGGCGATCAGCTTGACGCCTGCCTCGATCAGCTTGGTCACTTCGCCGCGCGATTGCGCCAGCGATTGATCGACCCGGCCGGTCCAGTAGATGTCGACACGGTCGCCGGGGCGGAGGAAGCCGGACACACCGGTCGCCACGTCCACCTTGATCGCAAAGGCGCGCATGCCGCGTTCCAGCCGCGAGGTGATTCCGGCCTCTTCGCCGGGTTCCGTGACCTTGACGGCGAGGATTGCTTCGTCCTTTTCCACGATGCGCAGCACGACACGGCTGTCGGTCACACCTTCGGGAAAGAGGGGGTTTTCTTCGGTGAATGCACCTTCGGGAATGGACGTCTCGGGCCAGTCAACCGTGCGCACGTCCTCTGCGGTCAGTGCTTCGCCATATTTCAGCTGCCGGTCGGCAACGAAAACGGGAACCGTCGGCACGATCTTTTCACGTTGGGCGCGCTCTGCGGCCAGGGCCGCCTGATACTGACCAATGTAATTCTTGGCCATATAAACTGCGCCACCCGCAAGGGCGACGCCGGCGACCAACACCAAACCGAATACCATTCGCATCTCAGTACCTCATGTATTGAGTCCGTTTGAAAAGCGGCGGACTTCTTGTCCTCGGGTATGTATCCCGATTGTGGCATTTTAAGGGTCGTCACGCGGCTGCACTGCGGCAGAGCGGGATGCCCGATGTCCCCTTGGTTCGCATTCTAAAGGGCGGTCCCGGCACGGCGCATTGGTGGCCGTGCGCGGGGCCAATTCTTCGTCGGCTTAGAAGGACCAGCTGGTCATAAACTTTTCAACGCCGGCGGATACGCCGACCGAACCGTTTGTGAGCATGATCACGAGGGCGACGCCCAGCCCGACGACGGCTGCACACAACACAACCCAGTCTACCGTGACGGCACCCGATTGATTGCGGACAAATGATGTGACGATCTTTTTCATAGCATAACCTTTGCTCAATTATCCCAACCACCAATTTTTCGTACAAAGGGCCACGACCAAGGTCTGGTCGCGGCCCCGTGTAGTATCACACTGTCAGGTCAGACCAACTTAGTTGGGGTCTTGTGCCTGCAGGAACTTGTCCGTGTCTTTCGTCAGCTCGGTTGCACCGGTCTGGATCGAGGAATAGGCAGCAACGGCCAGGCCAACCACAGCAGCGGTCAGAACAACCCAGTCAACCGTCACGGCGCCGTCTTCATCTTTACGGAAGTTTTTGATAAATTTGATCATGGTACGTCCCTCCAAAGGATCAGTAAGTTACAGTTCTACCTTGCCGTCCGTTGCTAAGGCCGCTCTCTCTCATTGGCCTATGTCCGACTTGGTATGGCTGCATATAGACGTCTGATTGGGGCACGATTTTGGCGGCATCGCGGGCATTTCAGGCCGCCTTAACATTTTGCTGTGGGATGAGAGTAAAGTTCTGATTTAAAAGCAGAAAATTTTGAGTAAAAAATCCTTCGATCCACGAGATGAGATTTTCGGGCGGCAAAAATGGCAAAGCTGCCCATTTTCAAATTTACAATGCTGGAAGGCGGGCGGGTTTTTTGCGATACTGGAAACAACAGGTGGTCAAAAGAACCACAGCGCAGGATTACGCGGGCAGGCAATATGTTCAGATGGATATGTCTCACGGGGCTTGTGGTCGGATTGGCCTGTGGCAGTGCCGCAGCCGAAGACCCGCCACCCTTCAAGGATTTCTCGGCCAAGCGGGTCAAACCGCCCGCGGCCAACGCGTCCCGCCGGATCACCGTCCAGATCGACCCGTCCGAAGCCGCGCCGGCGGGTGCCCCCACGCCCGAGGCGGCCGACGCGGGCGAGGCCCCGGCTTATGCGGCGCGCTACGACTGGTTCTGGTCGGATGTGCCATTCGACATTGACGCTGCCGGGGCCGGACGGCTGGAGCCTGCGCTGAGCGCGCTGGCCCGCGCGCGTGACCCGGTCGCCGCACCCCGCCTGCAGCAGATGCAGAGCGTGGCACAGGCCCACGGCGTCGATATCCTGCGCGCAACCATCGGGACGCAGGTATCACCCGCGCTGGTGCTGGCGGTGATGATGGTCGAATCGTCCGGCAAGGCCGACGCGGTCAGTGGGGCCGGGGCGCAAGGGCTGATGCAGTTGATGCCGGACACCGCCGCGCGCTTTGGCGTGTCGGACAGTTTCGCGGCGTCCCAGAATATCGTCGGCGGGGTAAAGTACCTCGATTGGCTGATGGGCGAGTTCAACCGTGATCCTATCCTGGTGCTGGCCGGATATAACGCGGGCGAGGGGGCTGTGCGCAAGCACGCGGGCGTGCCCCCCTATGCCGAGACGCGCGACTACGTGCCCAAGGTGCTGGCGGCGTTTCAGGTGGCGCGCGGCCTGTGCATCACTCCGCCACAGCTGGCCAGCGATGGATGCGTCTTTGCCGCGTTGAATTGAGCGGTGCGGAAAACGACACGTTTTCCGGCCGTTTTCCGTGTCGGAAAACGAACCCCGGGGAAAACCTGTAGCTTTGCTGTAACAGATCTAGACGAGGGTCGCTTCGGTCGCAGCGCGCAGCTCGTCTTCGGTCACGCCCTCTGCCGTCTCGACGATGCGGAGCCCGCCGTCCACCACGTCCAGCACACCAAGGTTGGTGATGATCCGGTCCACGACACTCTGGCCGGTCAGGGGCAGGGTGCACGCCTTGAGCACCTTGCTGTCGCCATGCTTGTTGGTGTGGTCCATCACGACCACCACACGGCCCACACCGGCCACAAGGTCCATGGCGCCGCCCATACCCTTTACGAGCTTGCCGGGGATCATCCAGTTGGCCAGGTCGCCGTTTTCGGCAACCTCCATCGCGCCCAGGATCGCCATGGCGATCTTGCCGCCGCGGATCATGCCGAATGAGGTCGCGCTGTCGAAATACGCCGTTTGGGGCAGTTCGGTGATCGTCTGCTTGCCCGCGTTGATCAGGTCCGCGTCCTCTTCGCCCTCGATGGGGAAGGGGCCCATGCCCAGCATCCCGTTTTCCGATTGCAGCGTGACCTCGATCCCCTCGGGGATGTAGTTCGACACCAGCGTCGGGATGCCGATACCGAGGTTGACATACCAGCCGTCTTCAAGCTCCTGCGCGGCGCGCGCAGCCATCTGGTTGCGATCCCAAGGCATCCGGTCGTTCCTTATACGTCTGTGAGGGTGGCGCCCGCGGGCACGTCGATGGTGATGTAGCTGCCCGCCGCCCCGCGGCCCAGTTGCAGCGTGCCCTCCAGCCCTTCGATCAGGCCGTTGACGATGCGTCCGCCCACCGTGGCCGGGTCGGGCCAGCTCATCTCGCCGGGGATGCCGACACCGTCGTCGGCCACGATCAGGCGCAGCCCGCCAGCGCTCAGCTGGCTCATCCGGACCTCGACCAGCCCCATCTCCATCCGGTCAAAGGCGTGCTGGAAGGCGTTGGTCAGCAGCTCGGACATCACCAGACCCACACGCGTCGCAGTTTCAATCGGCACCTCGAGCGGTTCGATCTGCAGTGACAGACGAATGCCCGACCGTCCCTCGATATGGGCAATCGCCGCGGCGAGGCGCGACAGGTAGCTGCCCATCTGGATGGTATCGCGGTTGGACTGGCGGTCGCTCAGCTTCATCTCTTCGTACAGCAGTTGCAGCGTTTCGATCCGGCGGGTGAGCGCGGCGAAATCCTCGGGCACGGATGTGGTCCCCGATTGCTGGCGGATCATGCCGATAATCATCGACAGGTCCGACGCGACGCGGTTCTGGATCTCGATCAGCTGGGCGTTGATCTCCTCGGCGCTGGTCGAATGCTCGCTCTGACGCAGCTCTTTCTGTACGCCGACGAAATACTGGGTATCGCCCGCGTCGTCCTTGACCGGTGCCACGATCAGCCGGTTCATGAACGGCTCGCCATTGGCGCGGTAGTTCAGGATGTCGACGGTGACGCTGTCCTCGTCCTCGATGCCCGCGCGCAGGCGGTCCACATCGACCTTGTTGGTGTCGGAGCCTTGCAGGAACCGGCAATTCCGCCCGATCGTGGCCGATCGCGCATAGCCGGTGCTGCGCGTGAACGCCTGGTTCACATAGACAATCGGGTTGTCTTTCAGATGCGGGTTGGTGACGACCATCGCGACCTGCGCGCGGCTGAAGCCCTCAAAGGACTTGTCGTCTTCCAACAGCTGTTCAACGGTATCCGGCACGGGCCTTGCTCCTTACGCGGCGCGGGTGGTGCGTTGTTCGATGCGCTTTTCATGGTCGCCCTGGATCAGGCGGTGGACGTAGATGCCCGGCAGATGGATCAGATCGGGGTCGAGGCTGCCTGTCGGCACGATCTCTTCGACCTCGACCACACATGTCTTACCACACATTGCGGCGGGTGGGTTAAAGTTCCGCGCCGTCTTGCGAAAGATCAGGTTGCCCGTCTCGTCCGCCTTCCACGCCTTTACGATGCTGAGGTCGGCAAAGATGCCTTCTTCCATGATGTAGGTCTCACCGTCAAAGTCGCGGTGATCCTTGCCGTCGGCAATCACGGTGCCCACGCCCGTCTTGGTGTAGAAACCCGGGATACCGCAGCCGCCCGCACGCATCCGTTCAGCCAGCGTGCCTTGCGGGTTGAACTCGAGCTCCAGCTCACCCGACAAGTACTGTCGCATGAATTCGGCGTTTTCGCCCACATAGGACGCGATCATCTTTTTCACCTGGCGCGTCTGCAACAGGATGCCGATGCCGAAATCATCCACGCCCGCGTTGTTGGAGGCAAAGGTCAGATCCTTGGTGCCCGCATCCTTGATCGCGTCGAGCAGCAATTCGGGGATGCCGCACAGGCCAAAGCCGCCTGCCGCAATGAACATGCCATCAAACAGCAAACCGTCCAGCGCCTCTGCCGCGGAACCGTAGATCTTTTTCATGCGCGTCCCCAATAGTCCCGCCGAGGCAGGTGGCCTGTCGTCAGTGCCAGTATGTGACGGTATGCCATGGCAAAGTCAACGCGACGACGTGACCGTCAGTGGCACTTGGCCGAGGGGCTGAATCTTATGCGATATAATGCAGAAACTGCGGTGTCCAGCGGATAATATCATGCGGTGCCAGTTCATGCCGCGCGGCACCCGGGTCAGGCCGATTTCTTCTTTGGTGCCGCTTTCTTTTTTGGCGCGGGCTTCTTGCGCGCCGTTTTCTTCTTGGGCGCTTTTTCCGCGATCAGCTGTACGGCCATGTCCATCGTGACATTCTCGGGCTCGGTGCCCTTGGGAATGGTCGCGTTGACCTTGCCCCATTTCACGTAGGGCCCGTATTTGCCCTTCATCACCGCCACCGGGCCGCCCTCTTCGGGGTGGTCGCCCAGTTCGTGCAGCGGCTTGGCGGCGGCACCGCGCCCGCCGCGGCTGGCCAGTTTTTCGGCGAGCAGCTGGACCGCGCGGTTCATGCCGACGGTCCACACCTCGTCGATCCCTTCGAGGTTGGCATTGGTGCCGCCCCGGTCAGACGTGCTTTCGGCATGTTTGAGGTACGGCCCGTAGCGCCCGATATTGGCCCAGACCATCACGCCGTCCTCTGGATGCGGCCCTATCTCGCGGGGCAGCGACAGCAGCATGACGGCCCGGTCCAGTTCCAGCTCTTCGGGGGCCCAGTCCTTTGGGATCGACTGGCGCGGCGGCTTCTTGTTCTCTTCGGTCACTTCACCGCGCTGCACATAGGGGCCAAAGCGGCCCTTGAACACGCGGATCTCGTCGCCGTGGTCCTCGCCCAGCAGCTTGCCTTCGGGCGGGATCGCACTTGCCTCGGCCTCCGGGTCCGGGGGGCCGAAGGGGCGGGTGTAGCGGCACTCGGGGTAGTTCGAGCAGCCGATGAACGCACCACCGGAGCGCGCCGTGCGCATCGAGAGACGCCCCGCACCGCAATTGGGACACAAGCGCGGATCGCCCCCATCCTCGAGCGGCGGGAACAGGTGCGGCGCCAGCACCTCGTTGATCTTTTCCAGCACCTCGGTGATGCGCAGCTCGGATGTCTCGGCAATCGCGGCCGAGAAATCCGCCCAGAACCGGCCCAGAACGTCCTTGTAGTCGCGATCACCCGCGCTGACGTCATCCAGCTCTTCTTCCATCGAGGCGGTAAAGTTGTAGCCGACATATTTGCGGAAGTAATTTTCGAGGAACGCAATTACCAACCGCCCCTTGTCCTCGGGGATCAGCCGGTTCTTGTCCTTGCGGACATAGCCGCGGTCCTGGATCGTCGTGACGATGCTGGCATAGGTCGAGGGGCGACCGATGCCCAACTCTTCCATGCGCTTGACCAGCGTCGCCTCGGTGTAGCGGGGCGGCGGCTGGGTGAAATGCTGATCCGGCGTGACGGAGCGTTTGTCGGCCTTTTCGCCCTCGCTGAGTTGCGGCAGCCGCTTGTCGTCATCATCGACAACCTCGTCATCGCGCCCTTCCTCGTAGACGCGCAGGAAACCGTCGAACAGGATCACCTGACCGGTGGCGCGCAGGCCGACCTGACCATCGTCGCTGCCGATCTCGACCGTGGTGCGTTCGAGCCGCGCGCCCTCCATCTGGCAGGCCAGCGTACGTTTCCAGATCAGGTCATAAAGCTTGCGCTGATCATCATCGGTGATCTTTAGGCTGGCGGCATCGCGGGCCATGTCGGTGGGCCGAATGCACTCATGCGCCTCTTGCGCGTTCTTGGCCTTGTTCTTGTACATGCGGGGCTGGGCGGGCACATATTCCGCACCATACCGATCCTTGATCGCGTCGCGGGCCATGGTCACGGCTTCGGGGGCCATGTCGATGCCGTCGGTCCGCATATAGGTAATGTAGCCCGCCTCATAGAGCCGCTGCGCACTGGACATCGTCTGGCGTGCGCCCATGCCGAACTTGCGGCTGGCCTCTTGTTGCAGGGTCGACGTCATGAAGGGGGCCGACGGGTTGCGGGAGGCGGGTTTCGCCTCCACCGACTGGATTTTCAGATCGCGGCTGTTGATCGCCTGCACGGCCATTTCGGCCTGTGTCTGATTCTCGAGGTCGTATTTGTCGAGCTTCTTGCCCGCCAGATTGGTCAGCCGCGCCTCGTATTCCTGACCGCGGGACGAGGCGAGGACCGCCTTGACCGACCAGTATTCACGCGCACGAAACGCCTCGATCTCCATCTCGCGTTCGGTGAGGATGCGCAGGCAGACCGATTGCACGCGGCCCGCGGATTTGGCCCCGGGCAGCTTGCGCCAAAGCACCGGCGACAGGTTGAAACCCACCAGATAGTCGAGCGCGCGGCGCGCCAGATAGGCCTCCACCAGCGGCATATCGACCTGGCGCGCATTCTGCATCGCTTCGGTCACGGCGGCCTTGGTGATGGCGTTGAAGGTGACGCGCTTGACGTCGGTGTCCTTCTTGATCGACTTGCGTTTGGTCAGCGCCTCTTGCAGGTGCCAGCTGATCGCCTCGCCCTCGCGGTCGGGGTCGGTGGCGAGGATCAGCGCATTGTCGTCCTTGAGCGCATCGGCGATGGCCTTGACGTGTTTCTTGCTGTCACTGGCCACCTCCCACAGCATGTCGAATTCGTTGTCGGGATCGACCGAACCATCCTTGGGCGGCAGGTCGCGCACATGGCCGTAGCTGGCCAAAACGGTATAATTGTCACCCAGATACTTGTTGATGGTCTTCGCTTTGGCTGGGGATTCGACAACAACAACTGGCATTTAGGGGGCGCACCTCGGCAAAATTCTGCGGGCTCTATGGCCGCGCAAGATGTGGGGTGCAAGCCCGGATTGTCAACCGAGGCTGGAACCGGTGCGCCTAACTGGCACGGCTGAGCAGTCCGCCGGGGGCACGATCGATCGCGCCTTCCAGCTCCAGATCAAGCAGGACGGGGGCCACCTTGTCGGCACCTGTGCCCAAGTCGCGGATCAGTTGGTCTTCGGCCAGTGGGGCAGGACCCAGCCGGTCAAGGATCAGCTGGTGCAGGGCGGTGGTCTCGGCCCGCGTCCGGCTGTCCTTGGGCGGTGTCGGTGGTGGGGCGAGCGGCAGTTCGGGTTGCATCCGCGGGGCGATGGGGGCCAGCGCCTCAAGCACATCGGCGGCGTTGCGCACCAGCGTGGCGCCATCGCGGATCAGCATGTTGCAGCCCGATGCACGCGCGTCCATCGGGTGGCCGGGCACGGCCAGCACATCGCGGCCAATGTCCAGCGCGTCGCGCGCGGTGATCAGGCTGCCGGACTTGGCCGCCGCCTCCACCACAATCGTGGCGTGCGACAGGCCCGAGATGATGCGGTTGCGCGCGGGAAAGTGGCGGGCCATGGGTTGCAATCCCATGGGCTGTTCGCTGAGGCGCAGGCCGCGTGTTGCCATGTCTTCGGCCAGTGTCGCGTTCTCGGCGGGGTAGATCACGTCGACGCCGCCCGCCTGCACGGCAATGGTGCCGGTCTCGAGCGCTGCCAGATGCGCCGCGGCATCGATGCCGCGGGCCAGACCGGAGGTGACGACATAGCCCGCCTCGCCCAGGTCACGCGCCAGCGCGCGGGCCATCCGCGTGCCCAGTGACGAGGCATTGCGCGCGCCGACCATGGCAATCGCAGGCTTTTGCAGCAGAGAGACATCGCCCAGGGCCCAGAGGAACGGAGGCGCGTCGTTCAAGGCGTCGAGCGCATCGGGGTAGGCGGCGGTGCCTTGCGCCACCAGCGTGGCACCGGCGCGGCGCGCGGCCTTCAGCTCGGCGATCACCACACCTTCGGGACAGATTTCGTATCGCGAAACGCCGGCGGCACGCGCTACCTCAGGCAGCGCGGCCAGCGCATTTTGCGCGGTGCCGTGTTCAATCAGCAAACGTTTAAACGTCGAGATGCCGACCCGGCGAGAGCGCAACAGACGGAGACGGTTGAACTGGTCGTCTTCCGAGGTGGGTGGGAGTGGGGGGTGAGTGGAAGAAGGATGGGTATCCTTTTCAGTCATCCGTTGCTCCGTCCGTTGCTGCACCTGTTGTAGATTCGGCAAGGTTAACAACGCATGAACGCGGGCGATTCATTTCGGCTGTGCGCACCCTGAGGTTGATTTAACAGGGAATTTTTCGCATCCGCCCAACGTCGGCGCATGGTGCGGTATGCCATGCCATGCCGGGCCCTCCCCAAAAACAGCGAGGCAGCACGAGGGGCCTGCACCATCGCACAGGCCCCAAGCCGGGAATCAGGTGGCCGATCCCCCCACTGTCAGCCCGCCAATCATCAGCGTTGGCTGGCCGACACCGACGGGCACCCATTGGCCGGCCTTGCCGCAATTGCCCATGCCCGGGTCCAGCGCCATGTCGTTGCCGATGCCGCGGATCTGCTTGAGTGCCGTGGCACCATCCCCGATCAGGGTTGCCCCCTTGACCGGTGCACCGACGCCGCCGTTTTCAACGCGGTAGGCTTCGGTGCAGGAGAACACGAATTTGCCGTTGGTGATGTCAACCTGCCCACCGCCGAACCCGACCGCATAGATGCCGTCGCGCAGGTCGGCCACGATGTCGCCCGGGGCGACGTCCCCGCCCAGCATATAAGTGTTGGTCATGCGCGGCATCGGGATATGCGCATAGCTTTGCCGCCGCCCGTTGCCGGTGGCAGCCACATCCATCAGCCGTGCGTTCTGACGATCCTGCATGTAGCCAACCAGGATACCGTTCTCGATCAGGGTGTTCTTGCCCGACGGTGTCCCCTCATCGTCGATGGTGATCGACCCGCGCCGGTCGGGGATCGTGCCATCATCCAGCACGGTGACACCGGGTGCGGCGATGCGCTGCCCCATCAGACCGGCAAAGGCCGAGCTGCCCTTGCGGTTGAAATCCCCCTCGAGGCCATGCCCGATGGCCTCGTGCAGCAGGATGCCCGGCCAGCCGGGGCCCAGCACCACGTCCATCACGCCCGCCGGGGCAGGCACCGCATCAAGGTTGACCAGCGCGATGCGCAGCGCCTCGCGGGCCTTGGCCTCCCAGTCGGCGCGGTCGATCAGACCGTCGAGGCCCATGCGCCCGCCGCCACCGGCACTGCCGCTTTCGCGCCGCCCGCCCTTTTCCACGATCACCGACACGTTGAGCCGGGTCATGGGGCGGGTGTCGCGCACCGACAGACCTTCGGGGCGCAGGATCTCGACCTCTTGCAGGGACGCGGCCACCGATGCTGATACCTGCACGACCCGCGAATCAAGGTCGCGGAGAAAGGCGTCGATCTCCTTGAGCGTGTCGACCTTGACCGGAAAGCTGGCCCCGGCGATCGGATCGCGGTCGGTATAGAGTGACGTATTGGTGGCCTGCGGCGCATCCGCCAGCGCTCCGCCTCCGTCGCCCACGGCCAGACGCGCGGTCTCCGCAGCGCGGCGCAGGGCGGATTCGCTGATGTCGGTGGAGTGCGCATAGCCCGCCACCTCGCCCCGCACCGCCCGCAGGCCAAAGCCCTGTGCGGCATCGTAGCTTGCTGTTTTCAGGCGTCCGTCGTCAAAAACCAGTGATTCTGATCGCCGCCGTTCAAAAAATATCTCTCCGTCATCGGCGCCCGCGGTGGCCTCGCGCAGGATATGCAGGGCCGTCTGGCGGTCGATTTCAGTGTCTAGGGGGGCAAATGGTGCGTCGCTCATGCGATCTCCGTGGGGTTCGGGGGGTGATGACGGGGCGTGAAGCGTCCGTTTGACGCGGGCCTGACACCTTTATCTTGAGCCCAAGATATGATTGTAAATGCCGCCAATACAACGGGAAGGCTGCGCGCGAGCGCAGACCCGCGCCCGAAGACCAACAGTGCGCTCCAGCAAGATCAGGACGACCAGATGAAAAAGCTTTTCTCGATGGCGGGTTCGCTCGGCATGTTCGCCGCGGTCCCGGCCATGGCTCAGGACACCCTCGAAGTGATCGGCAAACCGGTTGACGGGGCCATGGGCTTTCAGCCCGCGGCTACCGAATTGGCGCGTGACCTGCAGGCGCTTGATGGCCTGATCAACGTGATCATCTTCCTCATCACGCTGTTTGTGGTCGGCCTTATGACGTGGGTTGTGATCCGCTACAATCGCAAGCGGAACCCGGAACCGGCCAGCTTTACCCACAACACACCGGTCGAGATCGCGTGGACGGTCATTCCGATCGTGATCCTGGTGTTTATCGGCGCATTCTCGCTGCCGGTTCTGTTCAAGCAGCAGGAAATTCCGGTTGCCGACGTGACCATCAAGGCGACTGGTTTCCAGTGGTTCTGGGGCTATGAATATGTTGACGAAGGGCTGAGCTTCGAAAGCTACATGATCGGCGCACCGGCGACGGGCGGCGACAACTCCCTGACGCCGGAGACGGAGCAGCAGCTGATCGACGCAGGCTACAGCCGCGAGGATTTCCTGCTGGCGACCGACAATGCCGTGGTTGTGCCCGTGGGCAAGACCATCGTGATGCAGGTGACCGGCGCCGATGTGATCCACGCCTGGACGATCCCCGCCTTCGGGGTGAAGCAGGACGCCGTACCAGGCCGTCTGGCCGAGCTGTGGTTCGAGGCGGAGCAGGAAGGCATCTACTTTGGTCAGTGCTCCGAGCTGTGCGGCATCGCCCACGCCTACATGCCCATCGCGGTCAAGGTGGTGAGCGAAGACACCTACAACGCCTGGCTCGACGCCAACCGTGACGCGTCCGACTATGTGGACGTGCGTCAGGTCCTGACCAACTGATCATCGCACGGCGGGGCATCCCCGCCGGCTTGCCCTGACCCAGCCGAGAGGCACCCATGACAGACGTCAGCTACCAGGACCAACCGCACGAGGCCGAAGCGAGCTTGGGCGATTACTTTGCCCTCATGAAGCCGCGGGTGATGTCGCTGGTGGTGTTCACGGCTCTGGTGGGCCTGCTTGCCGCGCCGGTGGCTGTGAATCCGGTCATCGCCTTTGCGTCCATCCTGTTCGTGGCCATCGGGGCGGGGGCCTCCGGCGCGCTGAACATGTGGTGGGACGCAGATATCGACGCGGTGATGCGGCGCACGTCCAAGCGGCCCATTCCCGCAGGCAAGGTCACCCCGGACGAAGCCAAGGCGCTGGGTATTGCGCTGTCGGGCCTGTCGGTCATGATGCTGGCGCTGAGCGCGAACCTGCTGGCTGCCGGATTGCTCGCCTTCACCATCTTTTTCTACGCCGTGGTCTATTCCATGTGGCTCAAGCGCTCGACCCCGCAGAACATCGTGATCGGTGGCGCTGCCGGCGCGTTCCCGCCCGTCATTGGCTGGGTGATCGCCACCGGGTCCATGTCGGTCGAGGCGTGGCTGATGTTTGCGCTGATCTTCATGTGGACGCCGCCGCATTTCTGGGCGCTCGCCCTGTTCATGAAGTCTGACTATGACGATGCCGGTGTGCCCATGCTGACGGTGACCCACGGGCGTCGTGCAACACGGGTGCATATCCTTGCCTACACTGCGTTGTTGGTCATTCTGGCTGTCGGCACGGCGTTCACCGCCATCGGCGGCCCGATTTACCTACTCACTGCCGTTGTCCTGAACGCGCTGTTCCTCAAGGGCGCCTATGACATCTGGCGTCGGGACGAGGCGCAGTCCGAAGCGGACGGGTATGCCGTTGAAAAGGCGTTCTTCAAGCTGTCGCTGCTCTATCTTTTCCTGCATTTCGGCGCGATCCTGGTTGAGGCCGTGCTGCCCGCCGCATGGGGGATCTGGGCATGAGCCTGCGTGCCGAACACGAACTGCACCGCCGCCGCAAGGGCCGCAATGTGGGCGTTGGCCTGCTGCTCGGCGGCTTTGTCGTGCTGATCCTGGCACTGACCGTGGCCAAGGTGACCAGCGGTGATTTCGAACTTCCCCGGATCGAGGAGGGTCAATAATGCGCAAATTGTTCAACCGGCTCGACGGGCCGCAAAAGACCGTGGCCCAGACGCTGAGCCTCGTGGTGTTCATGGGCGGCCTCGCCTGGGCGTCGGTCCCGTTCTACGACTGGTTCTGCCGCGTCACCGGATTTGGCGGCACGCCCGGCATCAGCGAAGTGGCGAGCGATGACATTCTGGAGCAGACCATCAAGGTCCGCTTTGACGCCTCGCTGGAGCGGAGCATGCCCTGGCAGTTCACCCCCACCGTGCGCGAGATGGAACTGCGCATCGGCGAGACCGGACTGGCCTTTTACGAGGCGTACAACCCCACCAACAGGCCCGTGGCAGGCTCCGCCAGCTACAATGTCGCCCCCTATGAGGCGGGCGGCTTCTTCTCCAAGATCGACTGTTTCTGCTTTGAAGAGCAGGTGCTGGCCCCCGGCGAACGGGTGCAGATGCCGGTGACCTTTTATGTCGATCCCGAAATCGTTGCGGACCGTGACGCGCAATACGTGCACACGATCACGCTGAGCTACACGTTTTACCAAATCGATCTGCCTGAGGGATATGCGGCCCTCGACGAACAGACCGACACCAATCTGAACTGAGGGACGGGACCATGGCCCACGCAAAAAACCACGACTACCACATTCTTGCGCCATCGACCTGGCCACTGCTTGGCGCGCTGGCGGGCTTTGTCATGCTCTTTGGCGCAGTCGCGTGGATATCGGGCGGCATGACGATCTTTTTCCAGTCCATCGAGCTGAGCGGCCCGTGGCTGTTCCTGATGGGCTTTGTCGGCGTTCTGTATGTCATGTTCGGCTGGTGGGCCGATGTTGTCGCCGAAAGCCGGATTGGCGATCACACGCCCGTCGTGCGGATCGGCCTGCGCTACGGCTTTATCCTGTTCATCATGTCCGAAGTGATGTTCTTTGCCGCCTGGTTCTGGTCGTTCTTCAAACACGCCATGTACCCAATGAGCGAATATGTCGGCACCGAATACGTCCAGCCCGAGATTTACCATGTGGACGCGTTCCACCTGCCGCTGATCAACACGCTGATCCTGCTGCTGTCGGGCTGCGCGGTGACCTGGGCGCACCACGCGCTGGTCCATGGTGGTCAGCGCAAGGACGTGGTCAACGGTCTTGCGCTCGCCGTGGTGCTGGGTGTGCTGTTCACCTTCCTGCAGGGCTATGAGTACAGCTATCTGCTGTATCAGGGCTGGGAATTTGGCGGTGACAAGTTCTTCTCCAACTTCTTCATGGCGACCGGGTTCCACGGCGCGCACGTGATCATCGGCACCATCTTTCTGTTCGTGTGCCTGCTGCGCGCGATGAAGGGGCATTTCACCGCCGACAAGCATATCGGGTTCGAGGCCGCCGCCTGGTACTGGCACTTTGTCGATGTGGTGTGGCTGTTCCTGTTCTTTGCCGTATACATCTGGGGCGTGGGGCAGATGCCCGGCGCGCACTGATCTGACGCGCAACATGTGATCAAGGCGCGCGGCCCCGCTGCGCGCCTTTTCCGTGGAAGGAGCGATGACGCGATGCGGTTGTGGTTCTTGCTGATTGTCGGTCTGGTCGGTACGGGTATTCTGGTGTGGCTGGGCACTTGGCAGGTGCAGCGCCTTGCGTGGAAGCAGGACCTGCTGACCCGGATCGAGACGCAGATCAGCGCAGAGCCTTTGACACTTGCCGAAGCGGTCGCCCCTGAGTTCCAGCGCTATGCACCTGTCGCCCTCAGCGGTCAGTTCGGCGACGGTCACCTGCGCATGCTGGCCTCGCGCAAGTCCATCGGTCCGGTGCACCGCATCATCCGTCCCTTCGACGTGGACGGGTTTGGCCGGGTGCTGGTGGACACCGGCTGGCAACGGGACGGGGCGCAGGTGCTGGCCACCCCGGCCACAGCGATCACCCTCATCGGCAACCTCGATGCGCCAATTGAGGCGGATGATTTCACGCCCGCGCCGGACCTTGCCACAAACCTGTGGTTTGCCCGTGACGTGCCTGCAATGGCCCAAGCGCTCGATACCCAACCCATCCTCGTTGTTCTGCGCGATGCGCCGGAAATCGACCTTGGCGTGACGCCCTGGCCCGTAGACACCGCTGGCATTCCGAACGATCACCTGCAATACGCCATCACGTGGTTTTCGCTTGCTCTGATCTGGGGGGCGATGACCGGCTATTTCCTGCTGCGGACCCGCCGCAGCACCGCCTAAGAAAGACGAGACATGCGGTACATCTCGACGCGCGGGTCCGCCCCCGCGCTGACCTTCGAAGACACGATGCTGACCGGGCTGGCCCGCGACGGGGGGCTCTATGTGCCCGAAACGATCCCGCAGCTGGACCACGCCACCATCGCCGCGATGGAGGGGCAGTCTTATGAGGATATCGCCTATGCCGTGATGCGCCCGTTTGTGGGGGATACGTTCACCGACGACGAATTCCGCACCTGCATCGACCGCGCCTATGCCGGGTTTGGCCACGCCGCCCGCGCGCCCATGGTGCAGCTGGATCAGGGGCACTTTCTGCTGGAGCTGTTCCACGGGCCCACGCTGGCCTTCAAGGACTTTGCCATGCAGCTGATTGGCCAGCTGTTCCAGACCGCGCTCAAGCGGCGGGGCAGCCGGGTGACCATCGTGGGCGCCACCTCCGGTGATACCGGATCGGCCGCGATTGAGGCGTTTCGCGGCCTCGACAATGTCGACGTCTTTATCCTTTACCCCCATGGCCGGGTCAGCGAGGTGCAGCGCCGCCAGATGACCACCCCGTCCGAGGACAACGTGCATGCGCTGGCGCTGGAGGGCGACTTTGACGACTGTCAGGCGCGCCTCAAGGACATGTTCAACGACTTCGACTTCCGCGACGGCGTGCAGCTGGCGGGCGTGAATTCGATCAACTGGGCGAGGGTGCTGGCGCAGGTCGTCTACTACTTCTCCGCCGCCGTCGCCCTCGGGGCACCGCAGCGCATGGTCAGCTTTACCGTGCCGACGGGCAATTTCGGCGACATCTTTGCCGGCTACATCGCCAAGCGGATGGGCCTGCCCATCGACCGGCTGGTGGTGGCGACCAACCAGAACGACATCCTGCACCGCTGTCTGCAAGGGCAGGGCTACCACAAGGGCCAGACCATCCCGTCGATCAGCCCGTCGATGGACATTCAGGTCAGCTCCAACTTCGAACGGGCGCTCTTTGACGCTTATGACCGCGACGGGAACGCCGTGGCGCAACTGATGGACGAGCTGAAGGCAGGCGGTTTCGATGTCAGCCAGGGGGCAATGCAGACGCTCGCCGACCACTTCAGCTCGGGCCGCGTGTCTGAGGACGAGACCAGCGCGCAGATCACCGCGACGCTGCGCGACAGTGCCGAACTGCTGTGCCCACACTCCGCCGTCGGTGTGCATGTGGCCGACGCCCAACGCGTGCGGGGCACGCCGATGGTGACATTGGCCACGGCACACCCTGCGAAATTCCCTGACGCGGTCGAGGCGGCGACGGGCATACGTCCCCCCCTTCCATCGCGCATGGCGGACCTGTATGACAGGTCGGAACGGCTGACCCGGGTGCCCAACGATCTTGAGGCCCTCAAGGCCCATATCATCGCTCATCGCGCCACCTGACCAACACGCATCGAGACCCATTTGAGTACACAGACCCACCGCCTGCCGAACGGCTTTCGTATTGTCACAGAACAGATGCCCGGGCTGGCCTCCGCCTCCATCGGGATCTGGGTCGGGGCCGGGGCGCGCCACGAGGCGCCCGATCAGAACGGTATCGCGCACTTCCTCGAACACATGGCGTTCAAGGGGACCGAACGCCGGTCCGCCTTGCAGATCGCCGAGGCGATCGAGGATGTGGGCGGCTATATCAACGCCTATACCAGCCGCGAGGTGACGGCCTATTACGCCCGCGTGCTGCAGGCCGACGTGCCGCTGGCAATGGACGTGCTGTCAGATATCCTGCTGAATCCCGTCTTTGAGCAAAGCGAGATTGAGGTTGAGCGCGGCGTGATCCTGCAGGAGATCGGGCAGGCGCTGGATACACCGGACGATGTGATCTTTGACTGGTTGCAGGAACAGGCCTATCCCGAACAACCTCTGGGCCGTACGATCCTGGGTCCAACCGAACGTGTGTCGGCGTTCCAGCGCGATGATCTGGCGCGGTTCACCTCGCAGCATTACGGGCCAGAACAGATGATCCTGTCGGCGGCGGGCGCGATTGACCACGACGCGATTGTGCGGCTGGCCGAGACGCTGTTTGGCCATCTGACGCCCCGCCCGGTCGCTGTCGCCGACACTGCGCGCTTTCACGGTGGCGAGGTGCGGCATGAAAAGGCGCTGGAGCAGGCGCATTTCGCGCTCGCCTTCGAGAGCCCGGGATATCGCGACGACGCCATCTATACAGCGCAGATTTACGCCAGCGCCTTGGGCGGCGGCATGTCGAGCCGTCTGTTTCAGGAGATCCGTGAAAACCGGGGCCTGTGCTATTCGATCTTTGCCCAGGCCGGCGCCTATGCCGACACCGGCATGACCACGATCTACGCAGGCACCTCGCAGGATCAGGTTGCAGAGCTGGCCCAGATCACCGTGGACGAGATGAAGCGTGCGGCGGGTGATATGAGCGTGGCGGAGGTTGAGCGCGCCCGCGTGCAGATGAAGGCCGGGCTGCTCATGGGGCTTGAAAGCCCGTCGAACCGGGCCGAACGTCTGGCGCGTCTGGTGCAGATCTGGGACCGCGTCCCCTCGCTCGAAGAAACGGTGGCCCGGATCGATGCGGTCACTGCCGCCGACGTGCGCGGTTTTGCGGCGCAGATCGCGGCGCAGGCCCCGATGGCACTGGCGCTCTACGGTCCGGTGGCGGGCGCACCCGATCTGGCGCGCCTGCAGGAGCAGCGCGCCGCCTGATGCTGCTTGCCAAACGGAAATTGCGGATCGAGACGGAGCGGATGACGCTGCGCCCGCCGACGCATTCCGATTTTCGCGCCTGGTCGGCCCTGCGTGCGGCTAGTGCCGAGCATCTGGTGCCGTGGGAGCCGAGCTGGGCCAACGACCACCTCACGCGCAAGGCGTTTACCAACCGCGTTTACTGGGCGCAGCGCTCCGTGGCCTCGGGCACGGCGGTGCCGCTGTTTCTGTTTCGCCGGACAGACGATGTGCTGCTGGGGGCGATCACGCTGGACAATATCCGGCGCGGCCCGTCGCAGGCGGGCACGCTGGGCTATTGGACCGGCGCGTCGCACGCGCGGCAGGGCTACATGCGCGAGGCGATCCTCGCGCTGGTGCATTACACGTTCACCCGGCTGGACCTGAGCCGGATCGAGGCGGCCTGCCTGCCCGAAAACACCGCGTCACGCGGCCTGCTGGAAAACTGCGGGTTCAAGTACGAGGGGGTCGCGCAAAGCTACCTGCAGATCGACGGGCGCTGGCGCACGCATGTCCTGTACGCTGCACTGCGCATGGACCGACGCGGCAAGACCGACGCCGGGCAAAATTCTTGAAGCAAGAATTTTGACAAGACTTTTTGGAAAAGTCTTGTTGCGCCCTATCCTTGGATCATGCGCCTGATTGCCCTTTGCCTTGCCATGCTCATCGCGGTGCCAGCACTGGCACAGACACGCACGCCCAGCCATTGCATCGCGCTCGCCGATGCCATCCCGGGGGCGACATATCTGCACCGCGCCAGCTACGCCGCCGAAGTGCCGTCCGAGACGGTACTGATCCACTATGTCGCGCATGCGTCGTTCCTGATCCGGTCTGCGGGCGGGTTGAACATGGTCACGGATTTCACCGGCTTTGTGGGCAATGTGCCGATGATCCCGGACGTGGTCACGATGAACCACGCGCACGAGACGCATTGGACCGCCTTTCCCGACCCCGCCATTTCGCATGTGCTGCCCGGTTGGGGAGAGTTTGGCGAGGGCATCGACCACCGGCTTGAGCTGGGCGAGGTGCTGGTGCGCAACGTGTCCACCGACATCCGGTCGCAATGGTCCGGGGTGGAGCCCAATGGCAACTCGGTTTTCGTGTTCGAGCTGGCGGGGCTATGCATCGGGCATCTGGGGCATTTGCATCACGAGCCGACGGACGAGCAATACGCCGCCATCGGGCGGCTAGATGTGGTGATGGCCGCCGTGGACGGGGGCATGACGGTCGATCTGCCGACGATGATGCGCATCATTCGCCGGCTTCGGTCGTCCATCGTGATCCCGATGCACTGGTTCGGGGAATTCACGCTGGACCAGTTCCTGACCGGCATGCGCGATGCGTTTCAGGTGGTCGAGGTGGGCGGGCCGTCGCTGGAAGTGTCGCTGGACCGCTTGCCCAGCACACCCACGATCATGGTGCTGCGTCCCGAGTGGTTGAGCGAGGCGCCGGAGTAGCTGCCCGGATTGTCCCTTCGCCCGCTCTGTGGCACAGCAGAAACACCCCAATTCAGAGCGACCCAGATGTTGAACCCGATCACGCCAGACCGCGAGGCGACCCTGCGCGCCCTCTTGCCCGATGACCGCTTTGCCGAAGCCGGTGCGCGCTACCTCGAAGAACCGCGCGGTCGCTATGCCGGGCAGGTCGGCCTGCTGGCCTTGCCGCGCAGCACCGACGAAGTGGCCACGCTGGTGCGCGCCGCCGCAGAGGCGCGCGTGCCGGTGATCCCCTATGGCGGCGGCACCGGGCTGGTCGGTGGCCAAGTGGCCGAGGACGGCCCGCGCCCGCTGATCCTGTCGCTTGAGCGGATGACGGCGATCCGCGCGGTGTACCCGGAGGAGAACGTGCTGATCGCCGAGGCGGGCGCGATCCTTGCCGATGTGCAGGCGGCGGCACAGGCTGAAAACCGGCTCTTTCCGCTGTCGCTCGCCGCCGAAGGCTCGGCGCGCATCGGTGGCAATCTCAGCACAAACGCCGGCGGTACGGGCGTGCTGCGCTACGGCAATGCGCGCGACCTGTGTCTGGGGCTGGAGGCGGTGATGCCCGACGGCTCGGTGCTGCACGGGCTCAGCCGGTTGCGCAAGAACAACACCGGCTACGATCTGCGACACCTGCTGATCGGGGCGGAGGGGACGCTGGGCATCATCACTGCCGCAGCGCTCAAGCTCTTTCCGCGGCCCGCGCAGACAGGCACGGCACTGGTGCAGGTCGCCTCGCCCGAGGCGGCGCTGACGCTGTTGTCATTGGCGCGCGATCAGTTGGGTGACGGGATCAGCGCGTTTGAACTGATCCACCGGCAAGGCTTTGATTTTCTGGCCGAAACGATGCCGGAGGTAGACAACCCCTGGGAGGTGACGCTGGACTGGTCGGTGCTGATCGAGCTGGGCACACCGCATGGTATCGACCCGCAGGAGGCGCTGGCGCAGCTGTATATGCAAGCGGTGGAGCAGGGCCTGTGCGCCGACGGGCTGATCGCGCAGAACGCGCGGCAGGCCCAGGCGTTCTGGACCGTGCGCGAGACCATACCGGAGGCAAACCGGCGCATCGGTTCGGTCAGTTCGCACGACATCTCGGTGCCGCTTGGCGCGATTGCCGAATTCATCGATGAGGCGGATGCCCGGATCGCCGCGCTGGGGGCGTTTCGCATCAACTGCTTTGGCCATGTGGGCGACGGCAACCTGCACTACAACGTCTTTCCGGTTCCGGGCAAGTCGCGGGCCGACCACATGCCGGAACGGGATCAGATCAAGCGGCTGGTGCACGATCTGGTGCACGAACTGGGCGGATCAGTGAGTGCGGAACATGGGGTTGGGCGGCTCAAGGTGGACGATCTTGAACGCTACGGCGACCCGGTCAAGCTGGCGGCGATGCGCGCCATCAAAAGTGCACTTGATCCGCACGGGATCATGAACCCGGGTGCCGTGCTGCGCGGCGGAAACTGACACAGTTTCCGGCCGTTTTTCGTGCCGAAAAACGTCACAAACCGTCAAAGGCACAAAGCGCATGAACCTCCATGCCCAACGCCTCGAGCTTGGTGCGTCCGCCCAATTCCGGCAGATCAATCACGAAGGCGCAGGACACGATCTCACCGCCCAGCCGTTCCACCAGCTTGATCCCGGCCTCCGCCGTGCCGCCCGTGGCCAGCAGATCATCCACCAGCAGGATCTTTTCGCCCGCTGCTATCGCGTCATCGTGCACTTCGACGACCGCCTCGCCATATTCGAGCGTGTAGGCCTCGCTGATGGTCGCGCCGGGCAGCTTGCCCTTTTTCCGGATCGGCACGAATCCGACGGATAGCTGATGCGCAATCGCGCCGCCGAGGATAAAGCCGCGCGCCTCGAGCCCCACCACCTTGTCGATTTGCAGTCCGGCATAGGGATGCAGCATCTGGTCAATTGCCATCCGGAACCCGCGCGGGTCCGCGAAAAGGGTGGTCACGTCGCGAAACATGATCCCCTCGTGGGGGAAATCGACGATGGTGCGGATGTAGTCCTGAACGGTTTTCATATGGTTCTCCGGAGGGTGGCTGTCATGGCGCCCGCAACTGCATGGGCGGCACGGGCAAAGGTCATGGCGAAGGCCAGCCAGAGGTCGAAAGGCATGAGGGGTCTCCGGGCGATCTAGAGGACGCGGCCCGCGACGGCGTCGAGGCGGGTGACAACCTCTGGGTCGCGGGCGTCGGGCGCGGTGAGGATGGCGTGTTCGAGCGCGCGGTCACAGCCGTGCGGGCAGGGCGCGCGGTCGGCCCCCAGCAGCGCGGGCAGGCGGGCCACGAGGTTGCGGGCCTTGTCGGCATTACCCGTAAGCGTTTGAATTATCTGGGTAACATCTACTTCGCCATGATCCGGATGCCAGCTGTCATAATCGGTGATCATAGCGACGGAGGCATAGCACAGCTCCGCCTCGCGGGCGAGTTTCGCCTCGGGCATATTGGTCATGCCGATCACATCCGCGCCCCAGCTGTCGCGGTACGTCCGCGACTCCGCCAGCGTGGAAAACTGCGGGCCTTCCATCGCCAGATAGGTGCCGCCCTTGTGCACCGTGATCCCGCTGTCGCGGGCAGCTGTTTCGCAGGCGTCCCCGAGGCGCGGACAGGTGGGGTGAGCCACGCTCACATGGGCGACGCAGCCCGTGCCAAAGAACGACTTTTCACGTGCAAAAGTACGGTCAATGAATTGATCTACAATGACAAAATGGCCTGGCGCCATCTCTTCGCGAAAGCTGCCGCAGGCAGAGACGGAGATGACATCCGTCGCCCCCAGACGCTTCAACGCATCGATATTGGCGCGGTAAGGCACGGTGGTCGGCGAATGCACATGGCCCCGCCCGTGACGGGGCAGAAACAGCATCTCCACCCCCGCCAGACGGCCCGACAAGATCGCGTCGGACGCTGCGCCCCAGGGTGTGTCGACAGGCACCCATTCCGCCCCTTCGAGCCCGTCGATATCGTAGATGCCGGAGCCGCCGATCACGGCGATCTTGGTCAAAGTCATGGCGGGCCTCGCGAACGCTTTGAGACGACTAAAACAGGCAAAATGGCGATACACAAGGTGTGCACAGAGTGTGCACAGCCTGTGCACCGGTTTGGTGCATTGGGTCTTGCGCGCTGTCGCCCTGTCGGCTGCGTTGGCGTCCGGCCTCTGATCCGCTTGCCGCGGGCGCTTTTGCGGATTGAACGGCTCTTTGCCCAAATCTTTTTTCGAATGTGTCTGCCGTTTTCAGCGATTGGTAACCCGGTGCCTTTAGCCGGGTGGTCCACGGGACCGGCACGATGACAGTCACCTTTTTTGCTCAAGACAATGAATTCGCAGCGGCAACCGGCAGCAACGTGAACTACGCGACCGGGTATAGCCGTTTTGACGACCCGCCGACGTCGTCGCGCGACCTGATCATCACGTCGCAGCCCGGCGACAGTGACCCGCGACTGTTCGAGGTTGGCGAGGTGTACTCCGTCAGCTTTTCCGGGGCGGACGGGGCGACGCTCGCAAATGCCACGATCATTCGCAGCGATTATGTCACCCATGATGACGGCACACCGGTTGAGGGCAATGAGGGGGCCATCGTTTTCGAAGGGCTGGATGAGAACGGGGACCTGACGCAGGTGGTTTGGTCGCCGAATTTCGACCTCGAATCCTGGTATTTCGACAATTTCACCGGTGGCGGAGACCCTCCGGGCTTTCACACGCAGGATCAGGACCCCGCGCAGACGGCGCAGTTCGCCTGCTTTGCCGCGGGCACCTGGATCAGGGTGCCGGGCGGCCATGCACGGGTGCAGGATCTGAGCCCTGGCGATCTGGTGGAAACGCGCGACCATGGCGCGGTTGCGTTGCTGTGGTGCGCGCATTCGGATGTGCCCGGGCTGGGCCGCGGTGCGCCCGTCACGCTTGATCCTGCGTTCACGGGTGGCGCGGCGCCTTTGGTGGTGTCGCCGCAGCATCGCATTCTGCTGCGGCACCCCGCGTTCGAGGCGTGCTTTGCCTCTGCCGAGGTGCTGATCGCCGCCAAGCATCTGGTGGATGGCGCTGGTGTTACCGTGCAGGCCCGCAGTCACATCTCCTATCACCACGTGTTGTGCCCACAGCACGAAATCTTGTTCGCAAATGGCATTGAGGCCGAGAGCATGTTGCCGGGGGATGAGGTGCAAGGCGTGATGTCGGCAGAGGCGCAGCAGGCGCTGGCCCGTGCGGTGTCGAACGGGCCGGTGACCGCGCTGAGCCGGCACACGGCGCGCCCGGTGGTGCGCCGCAGGGAGGCCGTTTTGGTCAGGGATATCATGGGCTTGAACCTGCGTGATACATCGCGCCCGGTGCCAAGGATGTTGGTCGCCGCGTGAGCGGTAATGCGGAGGGTTTTGCAAAGAGCACCGGCCGGCGATGCAGGCCGCCCGCGCTGGTATCGCATGTGGGTCTGCGTCCGTGCGGGGTGACGTCACTGCAACGGTGTCTGGGCATACCGAAAAAGACCGTGCATTCCGCGGTGTGGCTGTTATGTGCGGGCTGCGTTGCGACGTGGATCCCATCGGGCTGGCCCCGAAACACCACTTCGCACGCGACAAGCGTAAATGCAGACGGAATTCGTGATGGCCCTTTTTGACTTTGCCACTATCGCCAATCGCCCCAAATCGACGCGGTTCGGGGATTTCTCCATCGCGCCGGGCGAGGTGAAGCTGACGCCGGGCCAGATCAAGACCGAATTGCTGTCGGGGCTGACTGTTGCGCTGGCGCTGGTGCCGGAGGCTGTCGCCTTTGCCTTTGTCGCGGGGGTGCACCCGCTGGTGGGCCTTTATGCGGCGTTCATGGTGGGCCTGATCACGGCGATTTTCGGGGGGCGACCGGGGATGATTTCCGGGGCGACTGGTGCCTTGGCCGTGGTGATGGTGGCGCTGGTGGCGCAGCACGGGGTCGAATACCTGTTTGCGACCGTGGTGCTGATGGGGCTGCTCCAGGTCTTTGCCGGGGTCATGCAGTGGGGCAAGTTCATCCGGCTGGTGCCGCATCCGGTTATGCTGGGCTTCGTGAACGGGCTGGCCATCGTGATTTTCCTCGCCCAGATGACGCAGTTCAAGGTGCCGGGCACCATGGTCAGCACCGGCCACGGCATGGGAGGTGGCGAATGGCTGTCGGGCCTGCCGCTGTATCTGATGCTGGGGCTGGTGGGGCTGACGATGCTGATCATCTGGCTGGTGCCGCGCGTGACCAAGGCGATCCCGGCGCCGTTGGCGGGCATCGGCATTGTGGCGGCAATTGTCATCGGCTTTGGCCTCGAGGTGCCGCGCGTGGGCGATCTGGCGAGCATCGAGGGCGGGCTGCCGCTGTTTCACATCCCCATGGTGCCGCTGACCTGGGAGACGTTCGAGATCATCCTGCCCTACGCGGTAATCCTTGCCGCGATTGGCCTGATCGAGAGCCTGCTGACGCTTAACCTGGTGGGCGACCTGACGGGCCAGCGTGGCGGGGCATCGCAGGAGTGCATTGCCCAGGGTGTGGCGAACACGGCCACGGGCTTTTTCGGCGGGATGGGCGGCTGCGCGATGATCGGGCAGTCGATGATCAACGTCAAATCCGGTGGGCGGACGCGGATCGCGGGCATCGCGGCGGCGCTGTTCCTGCTGGCGTTCATTCTGGTCGGCTCGTCCATCATCGAGCTGATCCCGCTGGCCGCTCTGGTCGGCGTGATGTTCATGGTGGTGATCGGGACATTTGCGTGGAACTCGCTCAAGATCATGCGCAAGGTGCCGCTGACGGATGCGTTTGTGATCGTGCTGGTGACGGTTGTGACGGTGCTGGAGGATTTGGCCGTGGCGGTGGTCGTGGGCGTGATCGTGTCGGCGCTGGCCTATGCGTGGAACAACGCGCGGCGCATCCACGCCAAGACCTACGAGACGCCCGAAGGCGCGCGGGTCTATCAGGTGCAGGGACCGCTGTTTTTCGGTTCGGCCTCGGGATTTGTGGAGCTGTTTCAGGTGGAGGCGGACCCGCGCGAGGTGATCATCGACTTTGCCGACAGCCGGTTGGTGGACCAGTCGGCGTTGCAGGCGGTCGAGGCGGTGGCGCTGAAATATTCGGATGCGGGCAAGCGGGTGCAGTTGCGCCACCTGACGCGGGATTGCCACAAGCTGTTGACGCGCGCGGGGCACCTGATCATCGACAGCGATGACGACCCCGACTACGAGGTCGCCGCGAACTACGGAGTGCGCACGGGCATTCTGGGCGGGCACTGACCGCTTCAGGCCGGTGCGGCCTGACGTGACAACGCGCTGCGACGTGGGTCAGTTCGTCAGAACGCCGACACCGGCACCGACGACGGCGCCCTCGACGCAGCGGCCGTCCACCAGCACTTCGCCAGCGGCACAGCCGATCGCGGCGCCGACGACGGCGCGTTCGATATTGTCATCGCCACAGGCGGCGAGGGACAGAACCGCAAGGGTGGCGGGCAGCACCAGAATTTTCGACATTGCAGGGTCGCCTTTCGTGAATGGGGTGCCAGCACGCTAGCATCCCGACGGCCCCCCGGATTGACGTGGGTCAATCGCGGCAGATTTGCGCGCCTACTCGCCGAAAGCATCCCGGGACGTGCGCGAAAAACCCCGCCGTCCTCGTGCCGTGCACCGACTGGCTAGGGTGCCAAGCGTTGCAGGGCGTCGACATCGCCGCCGAGCAAGGCTGGCACCGCGTGCGCCACGGTATCAGCCCGCCAGTCCCACCACGCGAGATCAAGCAGATGCCTGATCGTGTCCGGGGCAAAGCGCATCCGCATCACCTGCGCCGGGTTGCCGGTGACGATGGCATAATCCGGCACCGCGCCGCGCACTACGGCGCCCGCTCCCACCATCACGCCGTTGCCGATCCGCGCGCCCGGACAGACCATCGCGCCGTAGCCCAGCCACACGTCATGGCCGATCACCGTATCCCGCGTGTCGGGCTGATAGCTGCCGATCTGTGCGGGATCGAAAATGGGAAACGGAAAGGTCGTCAGCCCATCCACCGCGTGGTTCGCGCCCGACGTGATGAACCGCACGCCATGGGCGATCTGGCAATAGCGCCCGATGCGCAACCGCTCCGGCCCGCCAAAGAGGTAGGGCGCGAGGTGGCTGGCCCAGTCGGCAGGCGGGTCGAAATCGGAGGCGTAGGTATAATCGCCCACCTCCCAGCCCGGATGGTCGATCACCCGCGACAGAAACACAGTGCCGGCATGGTCCGACCCGTCGGGCAGGGTCACCGGATAGGCGCGGCGGGCATCGGGAAAGGTCATTCGCCCGGGCGCTTGAGGCTGAACTTGTCGTCGATGACCGAATAGTCGCGATAGCCCAGCCGGGTCAGCGGGCGGTAGCGCAGCACATCGAAAATACCGTCGACGATGCAGTCGTCGCGCAGGTGCACGCCGACGACCTCGCCAAAGACGACAAAATTCGCCGCCCCCTCGATCTCGACGATCTGCGTCACCTTGCACTCCAGCGATGCAGGCGCGTTGGCCACGCGGGCGCAGTTGATCTCGGCGCAGTCGGCTTTTTCGATCGCGGCGAGGGCGAATTCGTCGGTGCTGGCCTCCCACGGGCCGGAGGTCTGGTTCATGGCGTCGCGCGCCGCCTCTTCGACCACGTTGACGCAGAACACGCCCGTTTCGCGCAGGTTTGACACGCTGTCCTTGGTGCCGTCGCGGTCATCCTTGACCCCGGTAGAGGCGAACATGACCTGCGGCGGCACGTAAGCCACACCGTTGAAGAACGAATAGGGCGCGAGGTTGTCGTGGCCCGCGCAGTCGCGGGTCGAGATCCAGCCGATGGGGCGGGGTGTGACGATGGCGTTGAACGGGTTGTGGGGCAGGCCGTGGCCATCGGCGGGGCGGTAGTACATGCAGGCTCTCCCTCTGCGCGTTTGCGCACGGCTTACCCCCATGATAGGGCGGTTGCCAGCCCAGACCACGCCCCACCACCCGAGACGACGCGCACGCCCATGTACACCCTCACGCCCGAGACGCCGGAGGACTGGTGGGAGGTCGAGGCCCTCTATGACACTTGTTTTGCGCCCGGTCGCGAGGCGCTTTCGTCCTATCGGTTGCGGGATGATGTACCGCCGGTGCCGGACCTGAGCTATGTGGCGCGCGATGCGGGCGGCGTTCTGGGCGGTGCGGTCCGCTACTGGCCGGTGCGCGTGGGCGCGTCTGATGCGCTGTTGCTGGGGCCGATCGCCGTGCACCCCACACGGCAGGGCGAGGGGTTGGGCGGTGCGCTGATCCGCGAGACGCTGGCCGTCGCCGACGGGCTGCACTGGGCGCGCGTGATGCTGGTGGGCGACGCGCCCTATTACAGCCGCTTTGGCTTTGACCGTCTGACGGGCGTGCAGATGCCGCCGCCCACGAACCCGGACCGCATTCTGGGGCGGGCGCTGATCCCCGGCGCATGGGAAAATGTGACTGGCAAAGTGACGCGTTGCGATTGAAACCCGGCCCAATGTGACCCACATTAACATCATGGCCGAGATCATTGTCCCCCCGCCCCAAGTCGACCCGGATACCGAGATTGCGCGCCTTGCCGAACGGCACGAGGCGGCGGGCGGGTTCGGCATTCAGCTGTTGAACATCATCGGCGGGCAGGTGGACGGCCTGATCGACCGACTGCCGCGCGAGGTGCAGGACCAGCTGGGTCAGGCCACCCATGCCGCGCTGGTGCAGGCGCTGAGTGTGGCCAGCCGGTCGCGGCGGATCGTGCCGGACCAGTCACCCTGGATGAACCGCGCTGTCGGCTCGGCCATGGGGGCGGCGGGCGGCTTTGGCGGCTTGCCCACGGCGCTGGCCGAACTGCCGCTGACCACCACGATGCTGCTGCGCGTGATCGAGGGCGTGGCCGTGGAACACGGCTTTGATCCGGAGGCGGCGTCGGTCCGGTTTGACTGTGTGCAGGTATTTTCCGCCGCCGGGCCGCTGGCGCATGATGATGGGGCCGATGTCGGATTCATGTCGGCGCGCATGGCGCTGTCGGGGGCGGCGATGCAGTCGCTGATCACCCGTGTGGCCCCGCGGCTGGCAGCGGCGATGGGGCAAAAGCTGGCCGCGCAGACGATACCGGTGCTGGGCGCGGCGGCGGGCGCGGCCACGAACTATGCCTATGTGGGCTACTACACCGACATCGCACATGTGCATTTCGGCCTGCGCCGCCTCGCGGTGGAGGCGGATATCCCGCATGAGGCGGCTGTGGATCAGCTCAGGGCTGTGCTGTCTGTGCCCCGGAAATCGCGCCCGGGGCCACGGATGACGCCTTGAGAATGGCAAAGCAGTCTTCGCCCTCCCGTAGCTCCAGATGCGCCAGCGCGCGTGCGGTGATGCGCGCCAGCAGGTGGTCGTCGCCCGCCTGAAGGCGCAGGGCCACGCCCGGCCCGTCCCCTTTGAAGATATGTTCGATCCGCACCGGCAGCACGTTCAGCGCGCTCAGCCCCTCGGGCCGGGTGCGCGACAGCATCACGTCGCGCGCCAGCACGCGCAGGCGGATCGTGTCGCCGGGGGCCGCGTGCACGCCCATCAGCAGCACCTCACCGGCGGAGGTGGTCAGCCGGGTCAGCCCGTCCTGCGCCTGTTCGACGACGGTGGCGCGCATCAGCGCGCCCGCCTCGCGCACGCCGAAGAGCGGAACAAGCGCGGGGTCGGCCAGCACGTCGAACACCGGCCCGTGGGCCCGCACGCGCCCGGCCTCCAGCACGACAATCTCGTCGGCAAGGCGCGCCACCTCTTCGAGCGCGTGGCTGACATAGAGGATGGGCACCGCGCTGTCGGCCTTGAGCCGTTCGAGATAGGGCAGGATTTCGGCCTTGCGCGGGGCGTCAAGTGCGGCCAGCGGTTCGTCCATCAGCAAGAGGTGTGGATCGCTGAGCAGGGCTCGGCCCAGGGCGACGCGCTGTTTCTGGCCGCCCGACAGGGTGGCGGGCGCGCGGTGCAGCAGATCGCCGAGGCCCAGGAGCCCGATGATCTGGTCCCGGTCGCGGCCCCGCGCGCCAAAGCGGCGTGCATAGTCGAGGTTGTCGGCAACGCTCAGATGCGGGAAAAGCCGTGCATCCTGAAACACATAGCCGATACGGCGCTGGTGCGGGGGCAGGTGGGCACTGTCGCTGTCGAACGTCGTGCCGCCCAGCGTGATCTGCGCCTGATCGGCGCGCAGCAGGCCAGCGACGGCGTTGACGACCGTTGTCTTGCCCGCGCCGGATCGGCCGAACAGGGCGGTCACGCCCGGCCCGGCCTCGAACGCGACGTCCAACGCAAAGCCCGCAAAGGCGTGGCGCAGGGCGACATGCAGGCTCATGCGGCACCTTTGATGCGCGCAGCGACCCGGCGGGCGAGCCATTCGGACAGGGCCACGGCCCCCAGCGCCAGCACGCAGGCCCACAGCACGAGCGTGGTGGCGGCAGTCTCACCGCCGGGGACCTGCAACAGCGCGTAGATGGCCGAGGGCAGGGTTTGCGTCTGGCCTGGGATGTTGGCGACAAAGGTGATGGTGGCGCCGAACTCGCCGATGGCCTTGGCAAAGCCCATGACCGCGCCAGCGAGGATGCCCGGCAGGATCAGGGGCAGCGTCACGGTGCGGAACACCGCCCAGCCGGGCGCGCCGAGGGTGCGCGCCGCCGCCTCCAGCCGGGGATCGACAGCCTCGATCGCGAGGCGGATGGCGCGGACCATCAGCGGAAAGGCCATGACGAGCGCGGCCAGCGCCGCCCCGGTCCAGCGAAAGGCCAGCACAAGGCCGAACGTGTTTTCGAGGAACTGGCCGACAGGGCCGGTCCGGCCAAAGGTCAGCAGCAGCAGGTATCCGGTCACCACAGGCGGCAGCACCAGCGGCAGGTGCACCAGCGCGTTCAGCACGCCCTTGCCCCGGAACTGGCCGCGGGCAAGCAGCCAGGCCACCCATGTGGCCAGCGGCACCCCGGCGAGTGTTGCGGTGACGCCGACCAGCAGCGACAAGCGCAGCGCGTCCCAGCCGGCGGCGTCCGGCATCATGGCAGCGCCACGAATCCGGCGTCGGCAAAGCGGCCCCGCGCGGCGATCAGATGTTGCAGGAACGGCACCCCGGCGGGTGTGATGGCGGCGGCAGGGTACCGGATCGGCGGGTGCATGTCGGGCGGCACGGCATGCAGAACGCGGACGCTGGTGTCGGCCTGCGCGTCGCTGGCGTAAACGAGGCCCAGCGGCACCTCCCCCCGCGCGACGAGGGCGAGGGCGGCGCGCACATTCTCCGTTTCGGCCAGCCGGGTGCGCAGGCTGTCCCACGCCCCGATCCGGCGCAGCCATGCGGCGGCGTACACACCGGCGGGCACTGCACTATGCTGGCCCATCGCCAGCCTGCCATCGCCCAGCCGGGCCGACAGCGTATCGGCTGTGACGTCGGGCATGGCTGCGGCATCCGCAGGTCCGATCAGCACCAGCCGGTTGGCGGTGACGTCTTGGGCCGGGCCATGCAGGAACCCGCGTTCCGACAGCCATGCCATCCAGTCGGGGCTGGCCAGCATCACCACATCGGCAGGCGCGCCAAGGCTGATCTGCCGCGCGATGGTGCCGGAGCCTGCATAGCTGATCGTCGCCTCCCCCGGCCATGCCGCCGCGATCTCGTCCAGCGGGCCTTGGAGGCTGGCGGCGGCAAAGATCGTGACCGCCTGAGCGCCCGCCTGAACCGCGCCGAGGAGCAGCAACAGGACGCCCGTCAGGGCCCGGAGAATGGCGGCGGTTTTCATCGCCCGAACTTATGGTGATCGCGTGCGCAGGCTCAAGCCGGATCGTGTCATGGTGCAGCCTTGGCGCATCATCTTGTGGGTCGTTCGCCTGCTGAACACAAGGGTTGTGGATATTCGCGCACAAATCGCCTATGTTGTGGATAAGTTAGGGAAATGGTTTTGACTGCGCCCATGATCAAACAGCTGCCTTTGTCCTTCGGCAAAGGACATAAAACAGATGTCCGCACCCAGTTTGCGGCGCTGTGCTACCGCGTCAAGAACGACAAGGTGCAGGTGCTGCTGGTCACGTCGCGCCGGACGGGGCGGTGGATTTTGCCCAAGGGCTGGCCGATCAATCACAAGACCCCGTCGGAGAGCGCCGCACAGGAGGCCTGGGAAGAGGCCGGTGTCGTGGGGCGCGCAGATTCGCGACCGCTGGGGCTGTTTTCGTACACCAAGTTTTTCGAGGGTGAGGCGGATTTACCCTGTATCGCAATGGTTTACGCGGTGCGGGTCACGTCGCTGGAGTATGACTTTCCCGAAGCGGGCCAACGCAAGCGCAAATGGGTCAGCCGCAAGAAAGCCGCGGCGCTGGTGGGGGAACCGGAGCTGGCGCGCATCCTGCTCGACTTTGACCCGCGCAACTGGCACTGAGCCGCGTAATTTGTCCGATTGCCATTTGGCCGGCGCTGCCTATCTTCGGTCCACCATGATCAAATACGCTTTGAAATGTGATGACGGCCACGGGTTCGAGAGCTGGTTTGCCTCGGCCGAGGCCTATGACAGCCTGCTGGCCGCCGGTCACGTGGCCTGTGCGACATGCGGATCGTTGAAGATTTCCAAGGCCTTGATGGCGCCGCCGGTGAAAACGGCCCGCACCGCCGACGCAGCACCTGACGACGGCGACAAGGCCGCCGCGCTGGCCAAGTTGCGCGCCGAGGTCGAGGCGAAGGCGACCTATGTTGGCGGCAATTTCGCCAGCGAGGCGCGGGCGCAGCATCTGGGCGACGTGCCGGACCGGCCGATCTATGGTGAGGCGGGCCCGGACGAGGCGAAATCCCTGATCGAGGACGGGGTGCCGGTGGCCCCCCTGCCGTTCATCCCCACACGGAAAGCGAACTGACATCATGCACATCGTTATCACAGGCGCCACCCGCGGCATTGGCGCGGGGCTGGCCGGTCACTACCGCGCGGCGGGCCACGAGGTGACCGGCACGGGCCGGTCGGCGGGGGCGCAGATGACGCTGGACGTCACCCAGCCCGCCGATCACAGCGCCATGGCGCGCGCGCTGGAAGGTCGGGCGGTCGACCTGCTGGTGTGCAACGCGGGCGTCTACATGGACAAGGGCGAGGCGCTGGAGACGGGCTATGCGCCGGACCTGTGGGCGCAAAGCTTTGCTGCGAATGTGACGGGCGTGTTTCTGACGGTGCAGAGCCTGTTGCCGAACCTCGCGCTGAGTGCGGCACCCAAGGTGGCCATCATCTCGTCCCAGATGGGGTCGAGCACGCAGGCCAAGGGCACGTCGATCATCTACCGGGTGTCGAAGGCGGCGGCGCTGAACCTCGGCTTCAACCTGTCGGCGGCGTTGCGGCCCGAAGGCATCGCGGTGGGCATCTACCACCCCGGCTGGGTGCGCACGGATATGGGCGGGGCGGCAGCCGACATCTCGGTCGATGAGGCGGTGACGGGGCTGGCGGCGCGCTTTGACGCGCTGAGCCTGCAAAGCTCGGGCTGTTTCGAGACCTGGGACGGGCGGCCGCATCCGCTGTAGGCGCGGCGCTGGTGGCGGCTGTCGAATGGACGCGCTGACGCGCGACGCTGTTTTATGTCAGAGACGCCTTTTCAGGCGCCCCTGACCCTTGTGCCTCCGGCGGGGATTTTTTCGGGACAGAGACGGGGACGGGTTGCCTTGCCTTCCTGTGGGCAGGGCGATAAGGCCGGGCGGGACGTTTTTTGGGGCGGTGATCGATGCCTGTTCTTGTCATGAAATTCGGCGGCACGTCGGTGGCGACGCTGGACCGGATCCGGCGCGCGGCCAAGCGTGTGGGGGTCGAGGTGGCCAACGGCTATGACGTGATCGTCATCGTGTCGGCCATGTCAGGCAAGACCAACGAATTGGTGGGCTGGGTCGGTGAGACCTCGCCACTTTATGATGCGCGGGAATATGATGCGGTTGTGTCGTCGGGCGAGAATGTCACCGCCGGTCTGATGGCGCTGACGCTGCAGGAGATGGACGTGCCTGCGCGCAGCTGGCAGGGCTGGCAGGTGCCGCTGCGGACCACATCGGCGCATTCGTCGGCACGGATCGAAGAGATCCCGACCGACAATATCAGCGCCAAGTTTGCCGAAGGCATGAAGGTCGCGGTGGTCGCGGGCTTTCAGGGGGTCAGCCCCGAGGGGAGGATCACCACGCTGGGTCGTGGCGGCAGCGACACCACCGCGGTGGCCTTTGCGGCGGCGTTCGAGGCGGAGCGCTGCGACATCTATACGGATGTGGATGGTGTCTATACCACCGACCCGCGCGTGAGCGCCAAGGCGCGCAAGCTGGACCGGATCGCGTTCGAGGAGATGCTGGAGCTGGCCTCGCTTGGCGCCAAGGTGCTGCAGACCCGGTCGGTCGAGTTGGCGATGCGCTACGGTGTGCGCCTGCGGGTGCTGTCGAGTTTCGAGGAACAATCGGATGATGCGGGCACGCTGGTGTGCGCCGAGGAGGATATCGTGGAAAGCAAAGTGGTTGCCGGTGTCGCCTATAGCCGGGATGAGGCGAAGATGACGCTTGTGAGCGTGGCCGACCGTCCCGGGATCGCGGCCACGATTTTCAGCGCGCTGAGCGATGCGGGCGTGAATGTCGACATGATCGTGCAGAACATCAGCGAAGAGGGGCGGACGGACATGACCTTTTCCTGCCCGACCGATCAGGTGGCACGGGCGGAAAAGGCGATGGCGGATGCCAACGGCACCATCATCAACTTTGCCGAGCTGATTGCCGACACGGACGTGGCCAAGATCAGCGTCGTGGGCATCGGGATGCGCAGCCACACCGGGGTCGCGGCCAAGATGTTCCAGTGCCTGAGCGACGAGGGCATCAACATCAAGGTCATCACCACCTCCGAGATCAAGATCAGTGTGTTGATTGATCGCAAGTACATGGAGCTGGCCGTGCAGGCGCTGCATGATGCGTTCGAACTGGACAAGGCGGCCTGACGCTTCGTAGCATTTGCCCGGACGGACCGGTGAGGTGCCCGTGATGTTGCGACTGCTGAAGGCTGTAGCGTTGAGTGTGTGGGCCGTGCCGCTGGCGGCACAAGAGCTGCCTGACGCCGTCGGGAATGCCCTGTTGCACATCGTGGCCCACGAGGCGGGCCATGCGGTCCTGCGCGAGTTCGACCTGCCGATCCTCGGACCCGAAGAGGGCATCGCCGAGGATTTCGCGACCACCTGCATCTACCTGACCCTGCCCGAACAGGCTGAGGCGATCATCGAGGCGCGCGCTGCCCAGCACCTTGCCGATGGCGACACACCGGGGCCGTTTTCCGAATACCGCCCGGATGTGCAGCGGGCGGGGCGGATGGTGTGCCTGCTCTATGGTTTTTATCCGGAGCGGTTTGCCGATCTCGCCACGCGCAGCCATATGGGCGCGGATGTGCGCGCCGATTGCGCCGATTTTGCGCCGGAGCTGTTGCGCAGCTGGCGGCGGACGCTCGCGCCCTTGTGGATCGACCCGGCCGCGCGGGTGACCGAAGTGGGCCTGTCGGTCGACCCTGACCTGCAAGCTCTGGCGGCGGCCAATGCGGAATGGGGCGAGACGGCGCTGGACGTGCTGGCGCGGATCGACTGGCATTCGCGCATCACGCTGGAGCTGGCGCAATGCGACGGCTCCGCCGGGTGGCGGCGCAACGGGCGCGAGATTTTCCTGTGCAGCGCCTATATCGACCGGATCACGGCGCAACTGGCGCCCTGATCTGCGCCTGCTCTGCTGTGGATCAACAGGCGTTTTCTACCTGAGCGGGCATTTTTGCGCCACCCACGCGTGTTTGCCGTTTCGCTTTGCCGGGCGCTGTGATCTAAGCTGGCGACGCGAGGACGTTGGGGGCAGTCGGCCATGGCCGAAAGCAAGGAAACCGAAAGTCGCAAGCTACTGGGGCGCTTGCGGGACACGATGGCGGGGGATGACCCCGGCCAGGCGCGTCTGGACAAGATTACCCACCTGATTGCCGACAGCATCGGGTCGGAGGTGTGCTCCATCTACCTGTTTCGCGACGAGGAAACGCTCGAGCTGTGCGCGACCGAAGGGTTGAACCCCGACGCGGTGCACCAGACGCGGATGCGGCTGGGTGAAGGGCTTGTGGGCCGGGTCGCGCGGCGGCGCGCGGTGGTCAACACCGCCGATGCCCCCAATGCGCGCGGGTTCCGGTTCATGCCCGAGACGGGCGAAGAGGTGTTTTCCAGCTTTCTCGGGGTGCCGATCCAGCGGCTGGGCGAAAGCATGGGCGTGCTGGTGGTCCAGTCCAAGCAGGCGCGCGAATTTTCCGCCGACGAGATCTATGCCCTCGAGGTGGTGGCGATGGTGCTGGCCGAGATGACCGAGCTGGGCGCCTTTGTCGGCGAAGGGGCCGCCATGGGCGCGCGCCACAGCCAGCCTGCGATGCTGCGCGGCACGGTGGCCCAGGAGGGCGTTGCCGAAGGCCATATCTGGCTGCACGAGCCGCGTGTGGTGGTCACCAACCCCATCGCCGACGATCCGCATCGCGAGCTGGAGCGGCTGAGCGAAGGTGTCGAAGAGCTGCGCGTGGGCGTGGACAAGATGCTGAGCCTCGCCGCCGACAAGGAACAGCTGCAAGTCCTTGAAGCCTATCGTATGTTTGCCAATTCGAAGGGCTGGATGCGGCGGATGGCAGAGGATATCAGCCGCGGCCTGAGCGCCGAGGCGGCGGTGGAAAAGGAACAGTCGCTGGCCCGTGCGCGCATAGGGCAAGCCACCGACAGCTACCTGCGCGAACGGCTGAGCGATCTGGACGATCTGTCGAACCGGCTGCTGCGCATCCTCACGGGGCAGGGGTCCGACACCGGGGCAGAGATGCCGGCGGACCCGATCCTGGTGGCGCGCAATATCGGCCCGGCGGAGCTGCTGGATTATGGCCGCGGCCTCAAGGGGATCATCCTCGAGGCCGGGTCGGTCGGCAGCCACGCCGCGATTGTGGCGCGCGCGCTGGCCATTCCGCTGATCGTGCACGCCGACCGCGCCACGCTGGAGGCGCTGAACGGCGACCACGTTCTGGTGGATGGCGAACAGGGGATCGTGCACCTGCGCCCCGACGACACCGTCGTGACCGCGTTCCGGGACAAGATGGCGATGCAGGCCGCCGCTGCCGAACGCTATGCCTCGATCCGGGACAAGCCGGCGCAGACGCTGTGCGGTAACGTGATCGGCCTGCATATGAACGCGGGTCTGATGGCGGACCTGCCCTCGCTCGAAGGGTCGGGTGCGTTGGGCGTCGGCCTCTTCCGGACCGAGCTGCAGTTTCTGGTGCGCAACCAGATGCCGCGCCGCTCCGAACTCAGCGCGCTTTACGCGCGGGTGCTGGATGCCGCGGGTGGCAAGAAGGTCGTGTTTCGCACGCTCGACATCGGGTCGGACAAGGTGCTGCCCTACATGAAGCCGAACGACGAGCCGAACCCGGCGCTTGGGTGGCGTGCGATCCGCGTGGGGCTCGACAAGCCCGGCGTGATGCGGATGCAGTTGCAGGCGCTGATCCGGGCGGCAAACGGGCGGCCGCTGACCATCATGTTCCCCTTCGTGGCGCAATACGAGGAATACACCCAGGCCCGGGCCGAGATGGACAAGGCCATGGACCGCGAGCGCAAGCTGGGCCACGTCCTGCCCGAAAGCATTGAGGTCGGCGCGATGCTCGAGACGCCCAGCCTCGCCTTTGCGCCGCACAAATTCTTTGAAGAGGTCGGGTTTCTGTCCATTGGCGGCAACGACCTCAAACAGTTCTTCTTTGCCGCCGACCGCGAGAATGAGCGGGTGCGGCGACGCTACGATACGCTCAACGTGTCCTTCCTCAGCTTTATCGAACGGATCGTGGAGCGGTGCGACAAGTCGGGCACGCCGCTGAGCTTTTGTGGCGAGGATGCCGGGCGACCCGTGGAGGCGCTGTGTCTGGCGGCGATCGGGCTGCGGAACCTGTCGATGCGGCCCGCCTCCATCGGGCCGGTCAAGTCGCTGTTGCGGCGTTCGAACCTCGATGAGGTGCGCAAGGTGATCACCGACGCGCGCCATCGCGGCGACATGAACGTGCGGCCCGCGATCATGGAATATCTCCGCGAGCAGGGGAAATAACCTTTTGGTTTTGACGGGTTACGGTGCGGGGACGCTGTGGGCGTCGCGAGGCGTTTGTGCGGGCTGTTCTGCGGCTGTGGTGCGCCAGAGGGCTCGATTTTGGCTGTGTTTCAGGTGGAAATGGCGGTGAAACCATCCACACTGATCCCGTTTTGCTGTGGATAAGTCTGCGCGACACTCTGTGGGTGCTCGCAAACTCTTGCACTTTTACGATCTCAGATGGGTTTTATCCCGAACAACTAGCCGCAAGTTTTCCTAAAATTGTTATCACAGACAAAAAACCCCCAAACCCGCGATCAATCCATCCACACCCCACAAAAAAAAACCGCGCCAAACCGGCGCGGTTCCATGGTCCATTCGCGCGAAACAATCAGCGCAGGCGCGCCTCGTTCTCTGCGTCGAAAAACATCGCGCGCGTCTCGTCAAAGGACACGGTCACCTCGGTGCCCTCGTCCATCGCCGTGTCGCCCTTGGTCTCCACGATCAGCCGCTCGCCGGTGGGCGCGGTGAGGTAGTCGTAAGCAACCCCGCCCAGCCGCTCGCGGATGTCGAGCCGCAGCGGCGAGGGCCCGGCGGTCAGGTCCATGTCCTGCGGGCGGATGCCCACGGTCACAGGCGCGCCGGGCGCGGGCAGGGCCACATCGGTGAGGATGACCTGATCGGCCAGCGCGGGCACCTTGACCCCGCCACTATCGGCGACGCCACGCAGAAAGTTCATGGCGGGTGAGCCGATGAACCCGGCGACAAACTTGTTGTCCGGATCCTTGTAAAGGTCCATCGGGCTGCCGACCTGTTCGATATAGCCCGCGCGCAGCACCACGATCTTGTCAGCCAGCGTCATCGCCTCGACCTGATCGTGGGTCACGTAGATCATCGTGGTGCCCAGTTCCTTGTGCAGGCGCGCAATCTCCACCCGCATATCCACGCGCAGTTCCGCATCGAGGTTCGACAGCGGCTCGTCGAACAGAAACACCTCCGGGCCGCGCACGATGGACCGGCCAATGGCGACCCGCTGGCGTTGCCCGCCGGACAGGGCGGCAGGCTTGCGCTTGAGGTAGTCGTCCAGCTTGAGGATTTTCGACGCACCGTCGACCTTTTGGCGGATCGTTTCCTTGTCGACGCCGTTCATCTTGAGGCCAAAGCCCATGTTCTCCTCGACCGTCATGTGCGGATAAAGCGCGTAGGTCTGGAACACCATCGCCACCCCGCGTGCGGCGGGGTCCATATGGGTGACGTCCCGCGCGCCGATATGGATCTGGCCGTCCGAGGTCTCCTCCAGCCCCGCGATCATGCGGAGCAGCGTGGACTTGCCGCAGCCCGACGGGCCCACGAACACGCAAAACTCGCCATCCTCAACGGTCAGGTCTACACCGTGGATGACCTGAGTCGCGCCATAGCGTTTGATCGCCTTGTTGAGTGTCACGCCTGTCATGGAACTCCCCCCTTTCGACTTATTGGCTTGGGAACTGCCAGTTGGCAGCCGCCGCGGCGATGTCCTGCGCCGTGGATGTCAGATGTGGCGCAAGGCGGGCGAGATCGTCCAGCGACGTGCGCGATGTGGATGTGGTGACGCTGAGCGCGCCGATGGCCCGGCCCGTCTGCGACAGGATCGGGGCCGACACGCAGATGATGCCCGGCTCGTGCTCTTCGCGGTCATAGGCGATGCCGTTGGCGCGAATCTCCGCCAGCTCGGATTTCAGCGATGCGGCGTCAGTATGGGTGTGCGCGGTGTGGGCAAACCAGGCCTGTTGGGCCAGCGCGGTCTCCAGCTGATCCTCGGGCAGGTGTGCAAGCATCGCCTTGCCCACGCCGGTGCAATAGCCCGGGCCGACCTTGCCGGCCTGGGAAAACATCTCGATCGGGTCGGTGGCGTTGCGCTTGTCGACATAGAGCACCTGACCGCCATCCAGCTGTGCCAGGTGCACGGTTTCGCCCAATGTCTGGCTCAGCGCGTCGATATGGGGCCGCGCGATGGGCGCCAGCGAGCTTTGCCGCCACGCCGCATGCGCCAGGCTCACAAGGCGCAGGCCGGGCGCATAGGTCTGCCGGTCCACGTCATAGCGCAGCATGCCCAGATGGGTGAGGTTCTGCACCAGCCGGTACAGCGTCGCCTTGGGGTGCGGCGACAGCGCCAGCAGCTCGGAAAATCGGACGGGCCGCTCTTGTCCCGCGACAAGGTCGAGCACGTCCAATGCCTTACCAATCGTTCCCTCGCCAGAGCGGGGGGCGGCGCTGTTCATCTCTTCTCCTCCCTCCGGGGTGTGTCCGTTTCCCTCCGATCAGGAGGATAAACCTGTTGACCTCAGCCCCGCGTGGCCCCTACAGTTCCAATAGTTGGAATTCGGTTTCACTATGTGGAACATCCACAACTGGGGGACCGAAGTCAAAAGAAATCTGACTTTCCGTAGCCGGCGGGATGAGACAAGCTCCGGCCACGGAACCATAAGGAACCAACGGGAGGAAACCATGTTCCTGAACTTCAAAACCGCTGTGGCGGCGATTGCGCTGTCGGCTGTTGCCGGCACGGCGTTCGCGCGCGACCTGGTCATCAACTTCGATGACCTCAACCCCGGCCCGAAAAAGGGCTTTGATGATGCCGTAGCTCAGTTCATGGCTGAGAACCCCGACATCAACGTCATCGTCAACAACAACGACCGCGAGGCGCACAAGACCGCGATCCGCAACTTTCTGACCGCTGACGCGCCCGACGTGACCAGCTGGTACCCCGGCAACCGCATGGCGCCTTTCGTCGATGCGGGCCTGTTCCAGCCTGTCGATGATGTGTGGGAGGAAAACGGCTTCAATGAAGATCTGGCCGCGATCAAGGCCACGATGAGCCGCGACGGCAAGATCTGGGGCGTGCCCTACAGCTACTACCAGTGGGGCATCTACTACCGCAAAGACGTCTTTGACCTGCTCGAACTCGAAGAGTTTGCAACATGGGACGACATGCTGGCCGGTTGCGCCAAGATGAAGGAAAACGGCGTCACACCCTTTACCATCGGGACCAAGTTCCTGTGGACCGCGGCGGGTGTGTTCGACTACATCAACCTGCGCACCAACGGCTATGACGTGCATAACGCCCTGACCGCCGGTGAGATCAAGTACACCGATCCGCGCATCAAGGCGACGTTCGAGAACTGGGAAACGCTGATCAACGAGTGCGGCTTTGTCGACAACCACGCCTCGATGAGCTGGCAGGACGCCATCGCGCCTTTCGCCAACGGTGACGCGGCGATGTACGTGATGGGCAACTTCTCGGTCGACGGCTACAAGAACGCCGGCCTGACCGAGGACCAGATCGACTTCATGCCGTTCCCGGTCATCGACCCGTCCATCGCTCCGGCCGAAGAAGCGCCTGCGGACGCCTTCTTTATCCCCGCGAACGCCAAGAACGTCGAAGATGCCAAGAAATTCCTGGCCTTCGTCGCGCGCCCCGATGTGCAGACCCAGTGGAACAAGACCATCGGTCAGCTGCCCATCAACTCCAAGGCGGAGATTTCCGATGACAAGTTCATCCAGGAAGGGTTCGCCCTGCTGAACGCGGCCACCGGTCTCGCGCAGTTCTATGACCGTGACGCCCCGGCGGCCATGGCCAAGGCGGGCATGGAAGGCTTCCAGGAGTTCATGCTGGACACGTCCAAGATGGACGCGGTTCTCGAGCGGCTCGATACCGTTCAGGAAGAAGTCTACAACTAAGACCCCTTGCAGGGCGGGCATCAGGCTCCGCCCTGCAACTTTCCACCTTTTCAAGGGGTTGATGCGCGTTGCCAATGGGCAACGTCCAACCGTCAGATCAGGAGCGCGCCATGTCCCACGCCGTTGTCCCCGACACCCAGGCGCCCCCCCGGCCCAATTGGCTGCGTCGCAACAAATTGGCAGTGGCTCCGTGGATATTCCTGATCCCCGCGCTGATCTTTTTCGCGATCTACGTGGTTATCCCGATCTTCGAATCGCTGTGGCTGAGCCTTTATGAATGGAACGGTCTCTACGACGTGAACGGCAACTCGACCGCCGTTTGGGTCGGCCTGGAAAACTACACCAAGCTCTGGGATGATCCGAATTTCTGGACGTCGCTGCGCAACAACCTCGCGTGGCTGATCCTCTACATGCTGGCGGTGCCCATTGGCCTCTTCATCGCGCTGTTCCTGAACCAGACGGTGACGGGGATGCGGTTCTACAAGTCCATGTTCTTCTTTCCGTTTGTCATTTCGCAGGTCGTCGTCGGCCTGATCTTTGGCTGGTTCTACAACCCCGATTTCGGCGTTGTCGGCACGGTCTGGAAGGCGCTGTTCTGCGAGGAAACCACCAACATCCTCGGCAACGTCACCTTCAAATGCTCGCGCCCCGCGCCCGACATCCTGTCGAGCCCGGAATGGGCCACCTACGGCATCATCGCCGCCGGGCTTTGGCCGCAGATCGCCTATTGCATGATCCTCTACCTCACCGGGCTGAACAACGTCGCCGCCGACCAGATCGAGGCGGCGCGCCTCGACGGCGCAAAGGGTTGGAAGATGCTGTGGTACGTGGTGGTGCCGCAGCTCAAGCCCGCGACATTCATCGCCGTCGTCGTCACCGTGATCGGCGCGCTGCGCAGCTTCGACATGATCGCCATCATGACGCAAGGTGGCCCGTTCGGCTCCACCAACGTGCTGTCGCATTACATGTACGAGGTCGCGATTTCCGAATATGGCGAACGGTATGGCTACGGCTCGTCCGTGGCGACGGTCCTGTTCGGCATCATGCTGTTTTTCATCAGTTACTTCCTGTGGCGCATGTACCAGGACGAAAAGGGGACCCGCTGAGATGTTTCCCAAACCCATCGAAAAATCCGGCCCCAAGGCCAAGGCGGCGTATCAGGCGTTCCTGCCCTTTGCGCTGATCCTGTGGCTGCTGCCGCTGCTCGCCATCTTTCTGACGTCGATCCGGTCGGCGGCGGATATCAATTCGGGCAACGTGTTCGGCTGGCCCTCCGAATTTGCGATCATCGAGAATTACACCGCCGTGTTCACCCAGTCGGCGGCGGCGCAGTACATGTGGAATTCGGTTCTGATCACCGTGCCCACCGTCGCCATCTCGGTCACGCTGGCCTGCCTCGCGGGCTATGCGCTGGCGATCTACAAATTCCGAGTGGCGCTGCCGCTGTTCTTTCTGTTCGTGGCGGGCAACTTCATCCCGTTCCAGATCCTCATGGTGCCGGTGCGCGACATGAGCGTGCAGACCGGCCTCTATGACACCATCGCGGGGCAGTTCCTGTTCCATGCGGCGTTCCAGACGGGGTTCTGCACGCTGTTCATGCGTAACTTCATCAAGGCGTTGCCCTTCGACCTGATCGAATCCGCCCGGATCGAGGGCGTCGCGGAATGGAAGATATTCTGGTACGTCGTGCTGCCCCTCGTGCGGCCAGCGATTGCGGCGCTGGCGGTGCTGATCTTTACCTTTGTCTGGAACGACTTCTTCTGGGCCAACGTGCTGACGCAAGGCGAGGCCGCCAAGCCGATCACGGCGGGTGTGCGCGCGCTCAACGGGCAGTTCGTGAACAACTGGCATCTGGTGTCCGCAGCCTCGCTGCTGGCGGCGATCCCGCCGGTGGTGTGCTTTTTCCTGATGCAGCGCCACTTTATCGCGGGGCTCACACTGGGGGCCGTGAAGTGATCAGATGCTGGCGGCTCGATGACGGGCGTCAGACACTGGTTCTCGGGTCCAACCGGGGCCGTCTGGCCGAGGTGATCTACTGGGGTCCGCGCCTCGCCGACGAGGAAGACCTGACCACGCTCTACGAGGCCTCCGCGCTGGATGTGACCGGCGGGATGCTGGACGCCAACCCGGAACTCAGCATCTGCCCCGAGGCGACGCGGTCCTTTCCGGGACAGCCGGGGCTGATCATCCGCCACGGCGACGGCGTGCCGTTCCTGCCGAAATTCTGTCTGGAGCAGGCCGATCTGGGCGACGGGGTTCTGGTGCTGACCTACATGGATCAGGACCGCGTTCTGCTCTATCGCGCGCGCTTTGCGCTGGATCCGGAGACGCATATCATCGAGGCCAGCGCCGAGCTTGAGGCCGACGCGCCGATGCACCTGCACTGGCTGAGCGCACCGGTGTTTCCCGCGCCGCAGCTCAGCGACGAGATGATCGATTTTGCCGGGCGCTGGTGTGGTGAGTTCCAGATGAACCGCACCGAATGGTCGCCCGGCATCCGCTACCGCGAGAACCGCACCGGGCGCACGGGGCACGAGCATTTCCCGGGCCTGATCGTGCCGGTGCGCGGGGCGACCAACGCCACCGGCCACACCTACGCCTTTCACTATGGCTGGTCGGGCGGGCACCGCATGGTCGCCGAAGAGCTGCCCGACGGCCGCCGCCAGATCCAGTTCGGCCACGCCGCACGGGTCGAGGGCAGCGCGCAGACCCGGTTCGCCACCGGCAAGCTATACGCCGTGTTTTCCGACGATGGCCTGAACGGCTGCGCGGTCGCGTTCCAGCGACATCTGCGCGACCGCATCGTCACCTTTCCCCGCCCTGACGCACCACGCCCGGTGCACTACAACTGCTGGGAGGCGGTGTATTTCGACCACAACCTCGATGAGCTCAAGGACATCGCGACACGCGCCGCGGGCCTCGGGGCCGAGCGGTTCGTGCTGGATGACGGCTGGTTCGGCAATCGCGACGACGACACCCAGGCGCTCAGCGATTGGGAGGTCGATCCGCGCAAATACCCGGGCGGGCTGACGCCGCTGATCGACCACGTGAAATCGTCCGGCATGTCCTTTGGCATCTGGTTTGAGCCGGAGATGATCAACCAGAACTCCGACATCTTCCGCGCCCATCCCGACTGGGCACTGGGGGGCGAGGACCAGATCATGGGCCGCCAGCAGATGGCGCTGAACATGGCCCTGCCTGCGGTGCAGTCGTTCCTGTTCGAGCGGATCAGCGACATCCTCAGCCGCCACGACATCGAGTACATCAAGTGGGACCACAACCGCGTCCTGCCCATGCCGGATGCGGCGCAGACGCGCGGGTCCTACGCCCTGCTGGACCGGCTGCGCACGCGGTTCCCGCATGTGGAGATCGAAAGCTGCGCGTCGGGCGGCGGGCGGATCGACTTTGGCATCATGGAGCGCTGCCAGCGCGTCTGGCTCAGCGACAGCAACGATGCCACCGAACGGCTGCGCATCCAGCACAACGCCTCGATCTTTCTGCCGCTTGCCGTGACCGGCAGCCATGTGGGGCCGCGCACCTGTCACACGTCGGGCCGCACGCTCGACATCCGGTTCCGCGCCTGGGTCGCCGCCCAGCGGCACATGGGGTTCGAGATGGACCCCCGCGAGCTGACCGAAGACGAGGCGCAGGTTCTGCGCGACGTGACCGGCTGGTGGCGGCACAACCGTGACTGGATGCACGGCGCCGATATCCTGCGCCTCGACAGCGCCGACCCGTCGGTGATTGCCGAACAGCATCTGGAACAGGGCGGCGCACAATTCGTGGTGTTTGCGGGCAAGGCCGCCACCTCGACCCAGATCGCGCCGCGCCCGCTGCGCCTGACCCGCCTGAGCCCGGAGGCAAAGTACCGTGTCGAGCTGGTGAACCGCGACGATGCGGGCCACCTGTCGCGTGGTGATATCGCGCTGAAAGCCGGGCCCATCGTGGCGAGCGGGGCCTATCTGATGTACCATGGCCTGACGCTGCCCTGGAGCTTTCCCGAACGCATGTGGGTCGTCAAAGGCGACCTGGCCTGAGCCTGAATTGAGAGAAACGCGATGAAAGAGACAGCCACATTTCACGACCTTGACGGGGCTTCGGTGTTCATCACCGGGGGCGGCTCGGGCATCGGGGCGTCGCTGACCGAAGGGTTCCTGGAACAGGGGGCCAGGGTCGCCTTTGTCGGGCGGTCCGATGCGACGGCCTTTTGCGACGAGATGGAGACGCGGCACGGCGCGCGTCCGCATTTCATGCAGTGCGACATCACCGACACCGACCGGCTCAAGGCCTGCATCACCGAGGCCGCGGACCGCCACGGGCCGATCACCGTGCTGGTGAACAACGCGGCCAATGACAAGCGGCACGAGACGCTCAAGGTCGACGAGGAATTCTGGGACTGGATGGTCGCGATCAACCAAAAGGCATATTTCTTTGCCTGCCAGTCCGTGATCCCGGGGATGAAGGACGCGGGCGGCGGCTCCATCATCAACTTTTCGTCCGTCAGCTACATGATGGGCAACGCCGGCTACCCTATCTATACGGCGGCCAACAGTGCGATCAACGGCATGACCCGCAGCCTCGCCCGCGAATTCGGCCCGGACAGGATCCGGGTGAACGCGCTCGCCCCCGGCTGGGTGCTGACGCAAAAGCAGCTGGACATGTGGGCCACGCCCGAAGGGCTGGAGGCACATATGGAACGCCAATGCCTCAAGGAACATCTTGAACCGCGCGATATCGTCGGGGCGACGCTGTTTCTGGCGTCACAGACCAGCCGGATGATGACCGGGCAGGCGCTGGTGATCGATGGCGGCGTGGTGGTGACGGGCTGATGGGGGACGTGGCCTGGATCGCGGTCGATTGGGGCACCTCGCATCTTCGCGCCTGGCTGATGGCGCGGGACGGTGCCGTGCTGGACCGGCGCAGTTCGGATGACGGCATGGGCGGGCTGGCCCGCGATGGGTACGCGCCTGCGCTGCACGCGCTGGTCGGCGATGCGCTGCCTGCGCCGGTGCTGGCCTGCGGCATGGTCGGCTCGCGTCAGGGCTGGGCGGAGGCACCCTATGCCGCCGTGCCCTGCGCCCCGCCGACGATCCACGCGGCAGTCACTGTGCCGGGCGCGGATGTGCGCATCCTGCCCGGTGTCAAACAGGACAACCCCGCAGACGTGATGCGCGGGGAAGAGACGCAGATCGCCGGGTTCCTCGCCCGCACGCCCGGCTTTGACGGGGTGATCTGCTTGCCCGGCACCCACACCAAATGGGCCCATATCAGCGCCGGCGAAATCGTCAGTTTCCGCACCGCCATGACGGGCGAGATGTTTGCGCTGCTGTCCGGCCAGTCGGTGCTGCGCCATTCGATGGGGCAGGGCTGGGACGCTGACGCCTTTGCCGCCGGTGTCGATCAAACGCTGTCGCGCCCCGAAAGCCTTGCCGCGTCGCTGTTTTCTCTGCGCGCCGAAGGGTTGCTGGCCGATCTGCCGGGTGACGCGGCCCGCGCGCGGCTGTCGGGCCTGCTGATCGGGGCGGAGCTGGCGTCGATGCGCCCCTACTGGCTTGGACAGGCGGTGGCGCTGGTGGGGGCCGAGGAACTGTCGGCGGCCTATGCCACCGCCCTCCAGGCCCAAGGCGTGCCGACGCAATTGGCTGACGCCGAAGAGATGACGCTCGCCGGGCTCAGCGCGGCGTATGCCCAATTGCAAGGAGAGGCCGCATGAGCCGAGAGATTATCGCGATCCTGCGCGGCATCACCCCGGACGAGGCTGTGCCGGTCGCCGACGCGCTTGTCGCTGCCGGGATCACGCGGATCGAGGTGCCGCTGAATTCGCCTGACCCCTTTGACAGTATTGATAAAATGCTGGCCGCCCATGGCGACGCGGCGATGATCGGTGCGGGCACCGTGCTGGACGTGCGCGACGTCGAACGGCTGCACGAGATGGGCGCGCATATGGTCGTTTCGCCCGACGCCAATGCCACCGTGATCGTGGCCACCAAACAGGCCGGAATGCTCAGCTATCCCGGCGTCATGTCGCCCACCGAATGCTTTGCCGCGCTGCAGGCGGGGGCGGACGGGCTCAAGCTGTTTCCGGCCTCGCATCTGGGTATCTCGGGCCTCAAGGCGATCAGTGCGGTGCTGCCCAAGGGCACAAAGACCTACGCCGTGGGTGGCGTGGGGGCTGCGGATTTCGCCGCGTGGCTGGGGGCGGGCATCACCGGGTTCGGCATTGGCTCCGCGCTCTACACACCCGGCCTGTCGGTGGACGCCGTGGCCATCCGCGCCGCCGAGATGGTGGCCGCCTATGACGCGGCGGTCTGATGGAAGTCTATAGCGACGTCCTGTGCGCCCTTGGCGAGGGGCCGCTGTGGCATCCGGAGCGCAAGCAGCTGTTCTGGTTCGATATTCTGGGCATGCGCCTGTTTGCCAAGGGGCATGACAGTTCGGGGAGTTGGCAGTTCGACGAATATGTCTCTGCCGCGGGCTGGGTGGATCGTGACACACTGCTGATGGCCTCGGCCACCGGGCTGTGGCGCTACACCATCGGCACGGTCGCGCGTGAACTGGTCGTCCCGCTGGAGGCCGACAACCCCGTGACACGCTCGAATGACGGGCGCGCGGACCCGCAGGGCGGGTTCTGGATCGGCACGATGGGCATCAAGGCCGAAGCCTATGCCGGTGCGATCTACCGGTATTACAAGGGCGAGCTGCGCCAGCTCTTTGACCGGATCACGATTGCCAACGCCATCTGTTTCGCACCCGACGGCCGCACCGCCTATTTCGCTGACACCGTGTCGCGGCGCATTCAGCGCGTGGCTCTTGATGCGGAGGGCTGGCCTGCAGGGGAGCCGGAGGTGTTCGTCGACCTGCGCGCCGACGCGCTGAACCCAGACGGGGCGGTCGTGGACAGCGCGGGCAACCTGTGGAACGCCCAATGGGGCGCGGGCCGCGTCGCCTGCTACGCGCCCGACGGCACATTCCTGCGCGCCGTGGCGGTGCCCACATCGCAAACCACGTGCCCCGCCTTTGAGGGCACGACGCTATACGTCACGACCGCCGCTGACGGGCTGCGCGACCCCGACGCGGGCTTGACCTACGCCGCGGATGTGGGCGTGACGGGGCAGCAAGAACACCGGGTGATCCTATGAAACGCACACTTGGCGTCTGCTACTATCCCGAACACTGGCCCGAAGAGATGTGGGCCGACGATGCCGCGCGCATGGCCGGTCTGGGGCTGACATGGGTGCGCATTGGCGAGTTTGCCTGGAAACGGATGGAGCCGGAGGAGGGGCGTTACGACTGGGGCTGGCTTGACCGTGCGATTGCGACGCTGGGGGCCGCTGGCCTGCGCGTGGTGCTGGGCACGCCGACCGCAACGCCGCCCGCATGGGTCGTGGCGAAACATCCCGACATGTTCGCGCTGGACGAGGGCGGGCGGGTACGCGGCTATGGCTCGCGCCGGCATTACTGCTTTTCCCATGCCGGATATCTGGACGAATGCCGCCGCATCGTGCGCGCCATGGCCGAACGGTACGGGGACAACCCGCACGTGGCTGCATGGCAGACGGACAATGAATACGGCTGCCACGACACGATCCTCAGCTATTCGGACGCGGCGCGGCAGGCCTTTCGCGGTTGGTTGCGCGCGCAGTTTCCGGGGCCGGGAAATGATGGCGATATCGACGCGCTGAATGCGGCGTGGGGCAATGTGTTCTGGTCGATGGATTATGACAGCTTTGACCAGATCGGCCTGCCGAACCTCACCGTGACCGAGCCGAACCCGGCGCATGTGCACGCCTTTCGTCGCTTTGCCTCTGATCAGGTGGTGGCGTTCAATGCCGCGCAGGTCGAGATCATCCGGGCTTTTTCGGACGCGCCGATTGCGCATAACTATATGGGACGCGTCACCGATTTCGATCACTTCAAGGTCGGTGCCGACCTCGATATCGCGTCCTGGGACAGCTACCCGCTGGGCTTTCTCGAGGATCGCGTGGGGGCCGCGCCGGAGCATCAGCGTGCATACGCGCGGCAAGGGGACCCGGATTTTCAGGCGTTCCATCATGACCTTTATCGTGCGGTGGGGCGCGGTCGCTGGTGGATCATGGAACAGCAGCCCGGCCCGGTGAACTGGGCGCCCTACAATCCGTCGCCGCTGCCGGGCATGGTACGTCTCTGGACATGGGAGGCGTTCGCGCACGGGGCCGAGGCGGTGTGTTATTTCCGCTGGCGGCAGGCCCCGTTTGCGCAGGAGCAGATGCATGCGGGCCTGCTGCGCCCCGACTCCGTCGCTGCCGAAGCGTTTGCCGAGGCCGAAGCGGTTGCGGCGGAGGTGCAGGACGCCCCTGACGTCACACCACAGCAAGCGCCGGTCGCGCTGCTCTTTGACTACGACGCCGATGCGGCCTGGGCAGTGCAGCCGCATGGGGCGGGGCTGAGCTATTTCGGGCTGGTGTTCGACTGGTACAGGGCGTGCCGCATGCTGGGGCTGTCAGTGGATATCCTGCCGGCCACGACGCGCGATTTTGGCGGCTATGCGCTTGTCCTCGCGCCGGGTGTGATGCACATGCCAGAGCCGCTGAAGGCCGCGCTGAACGCCGCACCGGGTCAGGTGATCATCGGGCCGCGCACGGGCGCGCGTGACGCGCATTTCAACATCCCCGACTCGCTGCCGCCTGCGTGGCCGGGCAGTGACCTGACCGTGTCGCGGGTGCAGTCCATGCGGCCCGACATGCCCATCGCGCTGGCGCCGGTGGGCACCATCCACAGCTATTTCGAACAGCTGGAGGGGGGCGGTGCCACGCTCATGGCCACGACCGACGGCGCGCCTGTCGCTGTCGCCTGTGCGGCGCGGGTCACCTATATGGCTGCGTGGGGCGACGCGGCGGCGCATATGGCGCTGATCCGCGCGCTGGTCCCGGAGCTGCCCATCGCCATCATGCCGGACGGCGTGCGCAGGCGCGAGACGGGCGCGGAGGTGTTCTGGTTCAACTACGGCACCGAACCCGTGCAGGTCGACGGCCACACCCTTGATCCCGCTGGCGTTCTGCGTCTGGCCAAGTAGCCCGCGCGGCGGCTTGCATCTGCCCGCAGCCTCTGTCACATGAATTTCATGAAATCATGAAATACTGCGTGCCATGCTGCTCGACCAACTTGCCACCCTCAGCCATCCGCAACGCATGGGCGTGTTCCGCCTGCTGATGCGCCGCTGTCCTGATGCCGTGCCTGCGGGCGAAATCGCCGATGTGCTGGGGTTCAAGCCATCCACCACCTCCGTCTACCTGTCCGCGCTGCGCGAGGCCGGGCTGGTGACGCAGATGCGGCAGGGCACGCTGCGCCGCTATGCCGTCGATATGGCGGGTGCGCGGGGCATGGTGGCCGAGCTTTTCCTGGAGTGCTGCAACGGGCGGCCCGATCTGTGCCCGCCCGGGCTGCCTGACCCCATGACAAGGATGACCCCCATGTCCGACCCAAAATACAACGTGCTTTTCATCTGCACGGGCAACTCTGCCCGTTCGATCTTTGCCGAGGCGATCATGCGTGATCTGGCCGGTGACCGGTTCAACGCGTTCTCTGCCGGGACCAAACCGCAGTCTGAGCTCAACCCCTTTGCGGTCGAGATGCTGGACCAGAAGGGCCTCGACACCACGCCGCTGCGCGCCAAGAACATCGGCGAATTTCAGGGCGCGGATGCGCCGGTGATGGACTTTGTGTTCACCGTCTGTGACCACGCCGCGAACGAGGAATGCCCGGCCTGGCACGGGCAGCCGATCTCGGCGCATTGGGGCCTGCCCGACCCGGTCAAGGCGGCCGGGACCGACGCTGAAAAGCGGCTTGCCTTCCAGTCGACCTTTGGCGCCATGCGCAACCGTATTGCGGCCTTTGCCGCGCTGCCGCTCGACACGCTGTCGCGCGCGTCCCTGCAATCGGAGGTCGATGCGATCGGCCGCACACCGGAGACCACATGACCACCTACGCCCTCAACGGTCTTGGCCGTATCGGAAAGCTTGCCCTGAAGCCGCTGCTGGAGCGGGGCTGCGACATCGCCTGGATCAACGACGCGGTGGGCGATGCGGCGATGCACGCGCATTTGCTGGAGTTCGACACGGTGCATGGCCGCTGGGACGCCGCGATATCGAGCGATGATACCGGTATCACCATCGACGGCACCCGGCTGCCGGTGTACGGCGCGCGTGATCTGGCCGACCTGCCGCTCGGGGGTGTGGATGTGATGATCGACTGCACCGGCGCGTTCAAGACCGAAGCGGCACTCGCCCCGTATTTTGCCGCGGGCGTGCAAAAGGTGGTGGTGTCGGCCCCGGTCAAGGATGGCGGCGCGGCCAACATTGTCTACGGCGTGAACAACGACGCCTATACCGGGCAAAGCATCGTGACGGCGGCGTCCTGCACGACCAACTGCCTGGCTCCGGTGGTCAAGGTGATCCATGACGGGCTGGGGATCAAGCACGGCTCCATCACCACGATCCACGATGTGACCAACACCCAGACCATCGTGGATCGGCCCGCCAAGGACCTGCGCCGCGCACGCTCCGCGCTGAACGCGCTGATCCCGACGACAACCGGTTCGGCCACGGCGATCACGCTGATCTATCCCGAACTGACGGGCAAACTGAACGGGCACGCCGTGCGCGTGCCGCTGCTCAACGCGTCGCTCACCGATTGCGTGTTCGAGGTGGCGCGCGACACCACCGCCGAGGAGGTCAACGCCCTGTTCGAGGCCGCCGCCAATGGCCCGCTCAAGGGCATTCTGGGGTATGAGACGCGGCCGCTTGTGTCCACCGATTACACCAATGATCCGCGGTCCAGCATCGTCGATGCGCCGTCGACCATGGTGGTGAACGGCACGCAAGTGAAGGTCTATGCGTGGTACGACAACGAATGGGGCTATGCTCACCGGCTGGTGGACGTGGCGCAGATGGTGGGTGCGTCGCTGTGACGATGCACAGGCGCGCCCCGTGACAGGCAACGTGATGCAGCCCCCCTCCCGCCCCGAGGGCTTTGCCGCCTATGTCGCTGTCACGGCGGCCTATTGGGCGTTCATGCTCACCGATGGGGCCTTGCGGATGCTGGTGCTGCTGCACTTCAACGCGTTGGGCTTTTCGCCGGTGCAGCTGGCCTATCTGTTTGTTCTTTATGAGGTTGCCGGGGTTGTGACGAACCTCAGCGCGGGCTGGATCGCGGCGCGGTTCGGGCTGACCTCGACGCTGTATGTTGGGCTTGGCCTGCAGGTGGTGGCGCTGCTGGCCTTGGCGCAGCTGGACCCGGCCTGGTCCATCGCCGCGTCGGTAGTGTTCGTCATGTTGGTGCAGGGGCTGTCCGGCGTGGCCAAGGATCTGGCCAAGATGTCGTCGAAATCCGCGGTCAAGCTGCTGGCCCCGCCCGAGGGCGACGGCCTGTTCCGCTGGGTGGCGCTGCTGACGGGGTCCAAGAACGCGGTCAAGGGGTTCGGCTTTTTGCTGGGGGCGGCAGCGCTGGCGCTGGTCGGCTTTGTGCCCGCCGTGCTGGGCATGGCCGCGGTGCTGGCGCTGATCCTCGTGGCGGTGCTGCTGCGCATGCCGGGCGGGCTGCCCGCCGGGCGCAAGGATGCCAAGTTCACGGAGGTGTTTTCCAAGAACCCCCGGGTGAACTGGCTGAGTGCGGCGCGCGTGTTCCTGTTCGGCGCGCGCGATGTGTGGTTTGTTGTGGGCATCCCGATCTACTTTTATTCCGTGCTGAGCGATGGCACGCCCGACGGGCAGCGCGCGGCGTTTTTCATGATCGGTATTTTCATGGCCGTCTGGGTGATCCTCTATGGCGTGGTTCAGGCGCGCGCGCCCGCCTTGTTGCGCAGCAAGGACCGGGGCGAGGCTGACCTCGCCGCTGCCGCGCGGTTCTGGGTCGGCACGCTGTTCGTGGTGCCAGCCGCGCTGGCGCTGGCTGCGTGGCTCGCCGGTGCGCCGGCGCTGTGGCTGACGCTGAGCATCGTGGCGGGGCTGCTGGTCTTTGGCGTGCTCTTTGCGCTCAATTCGTCGCTGCATTCCTACCTGATCCTCGCGTTTACGGATGCAAGGCGGGTCACGATGGATGTGGGGTTCTACTATATGGCCAACGCCGCCGGGCGGCTGATCGGGACGGTGCTGTCGGGGCTGAGCTATCAGCTGGGCGGGGTGCCGCTGTGCCTTGGGGCGGCGGCGGTGATGATCGTGCTGAGCTGGCTGTGCATCGGGCGCATCGTGCAGCCGACCTGACCCCGTGGCGCGGCGTAACGCGACAGCTGTCGGGCCTGCCGGCGCGCTGTGCGGTGCCCGGTCACTGCGTGACCGATCAGGGCGCGCGCGCGGCAGCATCCCAAGCACACTTGCGAGACGGACGCCCGCAGGGGTATGTGTGACCGGTACCAATTCCGGTGAGCACCGTGCCCGACCCCGAACGCAAAACAGCAGTCACCATGCGCGACGTCGCGCGTGCGGCGGGTGTGTCGCGCATGACGGTGTCGCGCGCGCTCAAGAAAGACAGCCCCGTGTCCGAGGACACGCGCGAGCGGATCCTCAAGGTGGTGCGGGACATGAACTATGTCCCCGACCAGATGGCGGGCAGCCTCACGACCAAGCGGTCGGGCTTTGTCGCGGTGCTGGTGCCGTCGCTGAACAACCTGCACTTTGCCGAGACGGTGCAGGCCCTGACCGAAGAGCTGGAGGTGTTTGGCCAGCAGATCCTGCTGGGCCACACCGACTATTCCGCCGAGCGCGAGGAACAGCTGGTCGAGGCGATGCTGCGGCGCAGGCCGGAGGCGATTGTGCTGTCCTATGACGGCCATTCGGACCGCACTGTGCAGCTGCTGTCGGAGGCGTCGGTGCCGGTGATCGAGCTGTGGGAACGCCCCGAGGAACCCATTGGCCACACCATCGGCTTTTCCAACCGGGCCGCCGCCGCACAGATGACCGATGCGCTGCTGGCACAGGGCTACCGCAACCTGGTGTTCCTGTGCGAGGACGGCGACGACTGGACCCGTGGTGCGGCACGGCGCGCGGGCTTTCGGCAGGCGATGGAGCGGGCCGGGCTGCCCGGTGACCGCGTGCTGCCCGTCGGCAAGCCGCCGATGAGCATCGAGGACGGCGCGGCCGCCCTTGGTCCGCTGCTGGCACGGTTTCCGGATGTGGATTGCATTTTCTGCGTGTCGGATGCGGCGGCCTACGGCGTGCAATCGGCGCTGAAATCGCGCGGCGTCGCGGTGCCCGAGCAGATGGGCGTCGCGGGGTTCGGCAATTTCGAGGTGTCACGCTTTGCCTCGCCGTCGATCTCGACGGTGGTGGTCGACTCCAAGCGAATCGGGCGCGAGGCGGGCCGGTTGATCGGTGCTTTGCTGGACGACAGCGACGGGCGCAACGGCCCCGTTCGCATCAATATCGACCCCGCGCCGACGCTGCGGGCCAGCACCAAGTCCCTGATTTCCTGACCTATTCGCGCGACGGGCGGGCAGATTTTTCGCCAGAGAAAAATCTTGTGTTACCGGTCACAATGCGCAACTGTGACCGGTAACACGAGGGAGGGGACGCATGCCGGCAATCCGTTTGGATCGGCTGATCAAGCGTTATGGCGACGTGCAGGTCCTGCATGGCATCGAGCTTGAGATGGCGGATAACGAGTTCACTGTGCTCGTCGGGCCATCGGGGTGCGGCAAGTCCACCACGTTGCGTATGATCGCCGGCCTCGAGGATGTGTCGGACGGCGAGATCTACATCGACGACCAGCCGGTCAAACACCTCGAGCCCAAGGATCGCAACCTTGCCATGGTGTTCCAGGACTACGCGCTTTATCCGCATATGAACGTGGCGCAGAACATCTCCTTCGCGCTGCGGCTGGCCAAACGGCCAAAGGCCGAGATCGACGCCAAGGTGCGCGACGTGGCCGATCTGGTGGGTCTGACGGATTTTCTGGCGCGTAAGCCGGGTGCGCTGTCGGGCGGGCAACGCCAACGGGTCGCCATGGCGCGCGCGCTGGCCAAGGACTCTGGCATTTTCCTCTTTGATGAGCCGCTGTCGAACCTTGACGCCAAGCTGCGCGGGCAGATGCGGGCGGAGCTGGCGCTGATGTCCCAGCGGGTCGAAAAGAATATGATCTACGTCACCCACGACCAGATCGAGGCGATGACGCTCGCCGATCGGATCGTTGTCATGCATGGCGGCTATATCCAGCAGCAGGGCACGCCCGAAGAGCTGTTCAAGCGGCCCGCCAACAAGTTTGTGGCGGGCTTTCTCGGGATGCCGCCGATGAATTTCCTCGACGGTGAGATCACCGAAGAGGGCGGCGCGCGTTTCGTGGCGGGCGACGGCTTCCGGCTGCGCCTGTCGGAGGCCAAGGCGGCGGCGGCCAGCGCGCACGGATCGCGCGCCGTGACGCTGGGCCTGCGCCCGTCGGACCTGACCTATGCCGAAAGCGCACCCGCCGACACCGCGCTGGAGCTGCATGTGCAGGTGTCGGAATATGTCGGCGCGCAATCGGTTTTGCTGTGCCAATGCGGCGCCAGCAACGTCACGGTCGAGATGAATTCCGAGACGCCCATGGCGCTTGGCGAGACCCTGACATTCGCGGCCAATCCGGACCGCATTCACCTGTTTGACCGCCAATCCGAGGCGGCCATCTGAACGACGAAAAAGCAATGGGAGGAAGACTATGCTTAAGACATTGAAAACGGGGGTGGCGGCGACGCTGCTCATGACCGGGGCGGCGCTTGCCAACCCGTACGAAGACTATGCGGGCACGACGCTGATCGTGAATTTCCCCGCGCACCCGCATTACAACGCCGCGATCAAGGTGCTGCCGGAATTCACCAAGGAGACCGGTATCGAGGTCGAGGTGGATCAGCTGCCCTACCTCAAGATGCGCGAGCGGCAGACGCTGGAATTGGCGCAGGACGAGGGCGAATATGACCTGATCGCCTATGTGGTGTTTTCCAAGGCCGACTATGTGTTTGCCGACCAGCTGGAGAATCTGGCCAAGTATTTCATGAACCCGAAGCTGGCCGATCCGTCCTATGACGCGGACGACCTGATCGACGGCTATGTCGAGAATATCGGCGTGGCGGGCGGCACCAAGGGGTATCTGCCGGGCAAGACCGGGTCGCTGTTCGGTATTCCGTTCGGCTCCGAGACGTCCGTGCTGGCCTATCGCAAGGACATCTTTGAAAAGCACGGCCTGCCAACGCCGGAAAGCTATGACCAGCTGCTCGACGCGGCCTGCAAGATTCCCGAGCTGGAGCCGGGCATGGGCGGCATGGCCTCCCGCGCGGCCTCGGGCCACCAGGCGAGCCATGCGTTCCTGTTGCACCTCGCCCCTCTGGGCGGTCGCGTCTTTGACGATGCCTGGAACCCGATCATCAACAACGCGGCCGGTGTCGAGGCGGCCAACGCCCTGAAAACCATCGTGGATTGTGGCCCCGAAGGCGCGATGAGCTTTGGCCCGTCCGAGGCGGCCAACGCGTTCGCCAATGGCGACGCGGCGATGTTCATGGACTCGATTGCGTTCATGCCCGGGTTCGAGAACCCCGACCGCAGCCAGGTCGTGGGCAAGGTCGGTTACGCCATGCACCCCGAGGGCGTGCGCCGTGGCAGCCAGACCGGTGGGTTCGGCATCGCGATCCCCAAGAACGCCGAAAACAAGGAGGCCGCGTTTCTGCTGATGCAGTGGCTGACCTCGAAGAAAGGCGATCTGATGGTGGCTATGGAAGGCGGCAACCCCTCGCGGTTCTCCACCTACCAGGACGCTGCCCTAAACGAGAAGTTCCCGTTCTCCGCCACCTTTGGTGAAGCGCTGCAATTCGCCGATCCCGACTGGCGTCCGATCATTCCCGTCTGGGGCAAGATCAACGCCGATATCGGCACGACCATGTCCAAGGTGCTGACCGAAGACCTCGACATTCAAGAAGCGCTGGACGGCGTGGCCGAGCGGACCCGCGCCGTGATGGACGAGGCCGGGTACTACACCTGGCAGTAATCCCTCCCCTGAGGGGCGCGTGCGGGTTCGCCGCGCCCCTCTTTTTGCCCACCCCCGGAGAGCCTGATGTCCATCGCGCGCGTGAACCGATTGTCGCCATACATGTTCATGGCACCTGCCATCTTCATCATGGCCATCGCGCTGCTGTATCCGTTGGGCTACATGATCTGGGGCAGCTTTCGCGACTGGAACCCGAGCCAATCCATCGGCGAGGCCGAGTTTGTGGGGCTCAAGAACTACATCACCCTGTGGAACGACCCGAACTTTCACGAAAGCCTTGTTGTTACACTGAGATTTGCGTTTTTCGTGGTCTCGATCGAGATGGTGTTGGGCGTGGGCCTCGCGCTGCTGCTGGATCGCGACATTCGCGGCATGTCGGTGCTGCGCACCATGTTCATCCTGCCGATGATGATCGCGCCGGTCGTGGTGGGCCTGATGTGGCGCTATATGTACCACCCCACCATCGGCACCTTTAACCGCTTTCTCGAAAGCATCGGGCTGCCCAAGGTGGACTGGCTGGGCGACTATGCGCTCACCTCCATCATCATCGCCGACATCTGGCAATGGACGCCCTTTATCTTCATCCTGTCGCTGGCGGCGCTGCAATCGCTGCCACGCTCCGCGCTGGAGGCGGCGCGCATCGACGGGGCCACCGCGTGGCAGCAGATCTGGCATATCAAGCTGCCGCTGATGATGCCCGTCCTGATCGTGACGGGCCTGTTGCGCCTGATCGACGCGTTCAAGGTGCTGGAGGTGATCCTGGTGATGACCAATGGCGGCCCGGGACTGTCGACCGAGATCCTCGCCTTGCGCATCTCGCGCACCGCGACCGAATTCCGCGAACTGGGCGTGGCGGCGGCGATGTCGAACTATCTGCTGATCCTGCTGTTGCTGCTGACCGTCGGAATGTTCGCCTTTACCCGGTTGCAGGAGGCCCGCGCCGCCCGCGTGCGCGCCGCTGCGGAGGACGACAGCTGATGCAGAACCAACGCGCCAATCCCGCCTTTTTCGCCGTCATTGCCCTGTTGGTGTTCATGTCGGTGGGCCCTGTCCTGTTGATGTTCGCCAATTCGTTCAAGCTGGATGTGGACATCATTTCGGGCGCGTCGGGCCTGCTGTTTCTGCCGACGATCCAGAACTACGAAACCGCGCTGTGCGATGTGCTGTGGTACGAGCCGGAGCATCTGGATTTCTGCGCGCTCAAGTTCGGCGGGGCGTTCATCAACTCGATCATCATCGCGCTGGTGTCCACGGTTCTGACGCTGGTGATCGGGTCCATGGCGGCCTACGCGCTGGTGCGGTTCCGGTTCATGGGGCGCGACACGGTGTCGATCACGACGCTGATGGTGCGCATGGTGCCGCCTGCGGTGCTGCTGGTGCCGGTCTTTGGCCTGTGGAACAACGAGTTCTGCCTGGACAAGGACGGGCTGATCGGCGGGGCGATCCGCGACACGCTCGGGGGGCGGGGCGACGTCTGTCTGGCGGGCACGCATTCGGGGATCATCCTGATCTATGTGGCGATGAACCTGCCCTTCGTGATCTGGATTCTGCAAAGCTTTATCGTGCAGGTGCCGCGGAGCCTCGAAGAGGCGGCGCGTGTCGACGGGGCAGGGCCGTTTCAGGTGTTCTTCAAGGTGGTCTTGCCGCTGATCAAACCGGGCCTCGCTGCGGCGGCGATCTTTACCTTTCGCATTGCGTGGAACGAGTACCTGCTGGCCTCCGCGCTCAGCGACCGCAATACGAAAACCGTGCCGATCCTGATCGTCAACAACATGTCCGAGTTCAACGTCGAGTGGGGGGTGATTATGGCCACTGGCATGCTGCTCGCCATTCCGCCGATCATCTTTACGCTGCTGGCGTCGCGCCAGATCATCACCGGCATGACCGCAGGTGCGGTCAAGGGATGAAGGGTCGCGTCTGATGGACTGGCTGCTGGCCCCCGTAGACGCCGCCCGCGCCCACGAGGTGGGGCTGGCGGTGGCCTGGCACGGGCGCAGCATGGTGCTGGCCTGGGGGCTGCTGGCCCCGCTGGCGGTGCTGATCGCACGCTATTTCAAGGTGATGCCCGGGCAGGACTGGCCGCGGGAGTTGGACAATCAGACCTGGTGGCGCAGCCACTGGCTGGGCCAATCGGTGGTCGTGGTGCTGACGGTTGTCGGTATCGCGCTGGTCTTTGGCGGCGGTGGCGACTGGAACCTGCATGCGCGCCTTGGCTACGCGGTGCTGGTGCTGGCGCTGGCGCAGGTCGGCTTTGGCCTGTTTCGTGGCACCAAGGGCGGGCCAGGGGACGTGGATATACATGGCGATCACTACGACATGACGCCGTGGCGCGTGATGTTCGAATGGGTGCACAAGCTGACGGGCTACGGCCTGCTGGTGATTGCGATGCTCACGGTGGCGCTGGGACTGTGGCACGCAAACGCGCCCGTATGGATGTGGCTGATCCTGGGCCTGTGGTGGTTGGCCCTTGCGGTCGCGGCCATCCGGCTGCAACGTCGCGGCTATGCGATCGACACCTATCAGGCGATCTGGGGCCCGGGGTCCGAGCATCCCGGCAACCGGCGCAAGCCCATCGGCTGGGGCATTCGCCGCCCGGACCACCGTCAGCCTGGAGAATGAACGGAGGGGCGCATGTTTGGCGTGATTGAGGGCACCGGGTTCGAGGTGATCGACCCCACGTTCGAGGCGTGTTTTGTGGGCCATGCGCGGGTCGAACGGCTGTGGACCGGCGCGCGTTGGTCCGAAGGGCCGGTATGGTTCGCGGCGGGGCGCTACCTGCTGTGGTCGGACATCCCGAACAACCGCATGATGCGGTGGGACGAGACGGACGGGTCGGTGTCGGTGTATCGGCAGCCGTCGAACAACACCAACGGCCACACCGTGGATCGGCAGGGGCGGCTGGTGTCTTGCGAGCATCTGGGCCGTCGCGTGACGCGGACGGAACATGACGGCAGCGTCACCGTGATCGCCGACAGCTACGAGGGCAAGCGCCTGAATTCGCCCAATGATGTGGTGGTGAAATCCGACGGCTCGATCTGGTTCACCGACCCCAGCTACGGCATCCTGATGGATTACGAAGGGGCGCGGGCCGAGAGCGAGATCGGCGCCTGCCACGTCTATCGCGTCTCGCCCGAGGGCGAGATCAGCATCGCCGCCAACGACTACCTCAAGCCCAACGGGCTCGCCTTTTCGCCCGACGAAAGCCTGCTGTACATCGCCGACACCGGTGCCACGCATGCCGAGAACGGCCCCAGACATATCCGCCGCCATTCGGTTGCACCTGACGGCACGCTGTCGGGCGGGGAGGTGTTTGCCGACTGCACCGAAGGCCTCTTTGACGGGTTTCGCTGTGACACGGATGGGCGCGTCTGGACGTCCGCCTCCGACGGGGTGCACTGCCTTGACCCGACTGGCAAGCTGATCGGCAAGGTGCACATCCCCGAGTTGGTGGCCAATGTTTGCTTTGGCGGACCCAAGCTGAACCGGCTGTTCATCTGCGGAACGACGTCGCTTTATTCCGTGTTTCTCAACGTGAACGGGGTGTCGCCGGTATGAGCTTTGTTGTCGCGACATCCGCGCTGACCCATGCAGGCGTCATGACCATGCTGCAGGCCGCCGTCGCGCGGGCCGAAGAGATCGGCCAGCCGCAATGCATCGTCATCGTGGACGCCAGCGGTGAGCCGCTGGGCGAGATCCGCATGACCGGGGCCAAGTACCTGAGCCGTCGCAGCGCCCGGACAAAGGCGCGCACTGCCGCCTCTATTGGCGCGCCAAGTGACGCCATTCCCGAGGCCGTGCGCCCGCATATCGCGGCGGCCACACAGAACGCCGTCACCGGGCTGGGCGGCGGGTTGCCGATCCGGATTGGGGGCGTGTTGCTGGGTGGGATCGGTGTCGGCTCGGGCAGTGCCGAACAGGACATCGACGTTGGCCGCGCGGCGTTGGCCGCCATCGGCGCGGAGGTCTAGGAAAACGCGATCTGCGCCTTGATCGCCTGGCTGCGATCCGAGGCCATGTCGAACGCGGCGACAGCCTCGTCCACGGGAAAGCTGTGCGTGATCAACGGCTTCACGTCCAGGCGCCCGGCCTTCATCATCTCGACCGCGGTGAAGAATTCGGCGTGAAAGCGGAACGATCCGCGCAGATCCAGCTCCTTGGCGGTCATGGCCTGCATGGGCAGCGTCATGTCCCCGCCCAGCCCCAGTTGCATCACGATGGCCCCGGGCCGCATGGCGGGCACCGCCCCGGCCAGTGCTGCGGCCACGCCCGAGCATTCAAAGAGCACGTCGAACGTGCCCTTGTCCGCCGCATAGGGGGCCAGCGGTTCGTCTTCTGTCGCGACATTGTGCGTCGCATCCGCGCCGACCTCTTGGGCCTTGGTGAGGGTGAACGGGGTCACGTCCGTGGCCACAATCGACACGGCCCCTGCCGCCCGCGCCACCAGCACGGCAAGCTGCCCGATTGGGCCGCAGCCGGTGACCAGCACGCGCTTGCCCATCAGGTCGCCCGCGCGCCGGGCGGCATGCAGGACCACGGCGAGGGGTTCGGCCACCGCCGCCTCGCCCGCGCTCAGCCCGTCCGCGGGCACGCATTGGCGCGGGTCGGCCACGACATATTCCGAGAACGCGCCCTGAATGTGCGGAAAGGGCATGGCTGAGCCATAAAACCGCATGTTGAGACAGTGATTGTGCCGCCCCTCAAGGCAGTACGCACACGTATAGCAGGGGCGGGAGGGTGAGACGGCGACCAGTTGGCCCCGCTCCAACCCGCGCACATCGGCCCCGATGTCTGCGATACGCCCCGACACTTCGTGGCCAAGGATCATCGGTTCGCGCAGGCGGATCGCGCCAAAGCCGCCGTGGCTGTAATAGTGCAGGTCCGACCCGCAGATGCCGCCCCGCGCGATCTTGACCAATACCTCGCCCGGCCCGGCGGTGGGCATGTCGCGGGTCTCGACCCGCAGGTCCTTGGCGGCGTGGGCGACAATGGCTTTCATGGGGTGCGTTCCCTTCGCGCGAGCGGGTCAAATCAGGCGTTTTCGCCTTATGGTATCGGTATCATTTTGCCGGGACGGCAGGGAAACTACAAGCGCGCGTTGCGGCCGCTGTGCCGTTATGCGCGCAGCTTTGCCAACCAGCCAAGGGTGGCGTCGGTGTCAGTGCCGGGCTTGTATTCGGCACCCAGCGGTGCGTCCCATCCAAGCGCTGTGATCTCGGCAAAGACGGATGCGTAATCGACCTCGCCATGGTCGGGCGCGCCCCGGTCGGGCACGGCGGCAAACTGGATGTGGCCGATCAGCGGGAACAGCGCGCGCAGGCGGGCGATCACATCACCTTCGGTGCGGCCCACATGGTAGCAATCGAACATCAGTTTGAGGTTGTCTGCGCCCACGTCGGCGATCACCTGTGCAGCGTGGGCCGTGTCGCGCAGCGCGTATCCGGGCGCGTCAAAGGCGTTGAGCGGCTCGATCAGGATGGTAACGCCGTCCGCCGCTGCCGCCTCGCAGGCATAGCGCAGGTTGTCGACAAAGGTCGCGTGCGCCTGAGGTCCGTCAGCAAACCCGGCCATGACGTGGACATTCCGGGTCCCGATGGCGCGCGCGTAGGCCAGTGCGGCGTCGATGGCGGCGCGCGCCTCTGCCGTGCGCCCGGGTATGGCCGACAACCCGTTGTCGCCCGCCGCCACGTCGCCGCGGCTGGTGTTGAGGCCCAGCATCTTAAGCCCGGTGTCGTCCAGCGCGGTCCGCACCTCTGCTGCGGGCGTGTCGTAGGGCCAGTGGCATTCCACGGCGTCAAAGCCTGCGGCGTGGGCCGCGCGCACGGCATCCGGAAGCGTTCGGTCCGCCCACAGAAAGCCCAGATTGGCCGAAAATCGCATCACGTCTCCCACTCCACATCAAATCGTGTCACCACCGATTGCACCTGTTCGCGGCTGAGCGTGAGGGCGTCCGCACCGCGCAGCATCATGGCCAGTTTGGCGGTCTCTTCCAGCTCCTCGACGGCGTTGCAGGCGGCCTCAACATCCTTGCCCGCGACGACGGGGCCGTGATGGGCCAGCATGACCGCGCTGCGCTTGCCCGCCAGCCCGCGCACCGCCTCGCCCATGGCCGGATCGCCGGGCAGAAAGAAGGGCAGCAGCTTGACCCGGCCCAGTTTCATGATCGCGTAGGGTGTGAGCGGCGGCAGGAAATCGTCCGCATTCGCGTCGGGCATCATCGACCAGGCGACCGAGTGGCAGGAATGCAGGTGCACGACCGCGCCGGTGCTGCTGCGCGTGTCATAAAACGCGCTGTGGAGCGGCATTTCCTTGGTCGGCGCATCACCTGCAATGTGTGTGCCCGCAGCGTCAAACCGGCTGAGGCGGCCCGGATCGAGGCGGCCAAAGCTGGTTCCGGTGGGCGAGACCAGCAGCCCGCCATCGTCGGTCCGGGCCGAGATGTTGCCGGTGCTGCCGTGGGTCAGCCCCCGGTCAAAGAGCGACCGTGCCAGCAGGCAGATCTGTTCGCGCAGCAGGCTTTCGTTGGTCACGGCGTGCCCGCCAATTGCCGCGCGGCCTTTTCAAAGAAATCCTCGGCCCCGAAATTGCCCGACTTCAGCGCGACGACCAGATCGTGACGGGCGCGCAGGGCGGGTACACCGGGGTCGATCTCGGGCCCGATCTCGAGCGTGCCAAGCGCCAGCGCCTCGACCACCGACCCGGAGGTTTCGCCGCCCGCCGTGATGATCCGCGTGGCCCCGCCGGTGACCACCTGGCGGGCGACATCGGCAAAGAACGCCTCGAGCACGTGGGATGACCTGTCGCGTCCGTATTGCGCCTGCACCTGCGCCACCGCCTCCGGATCGGCAGAGCTGTAGGCCAGCGGCAGCCCGTCGGTGCCGAGCAGCCAGTCGGCCATGTCCTGCGGGGTCAGCCGCCCCTCGATCACATCCTCCGCGACGATCTCGCGGGTGGGGTGATGGACGGCGTGCCGCGTGACCTGTGCGCGCGTCGCGGCAGAGCATGAGCCCGACAGGGCGACCGCCTTGCCGTGCTGCCCGCGCCACGGCACTTCTGTGGCGATACAGCCGAAATTGGCGGGCAGGCAAAGGGCCACGCCCGAGCCGCCGGTGATCAGCGGCAGATCGCGCGCGGCGCGCCCGATTTCCATCAGGTCGGCGTCGCGGATGGCGTCCACGACGATGTGGCGGTGGCCTGCGTCGTGCTGTGCGTCGAGCGCGGCACCGATCGCGTGGGCACCTGCGAACACGTCATGCGCCGCGACGTGACCCACCGAATGCTGCGTTTGCGGGGAGAGCCAGCGGCGGATGTCGCTGTCGGTCATGGGTGTCAGCGGGTGGTTCTGCATCCCCGATTGGCTCAGCAGCGTGTCGTTGACAAAGAGGTGCCCCTGATAGATCGACCGCCCCGTGCCGGGAAAGGCGGGGCAGATGATGACCTTGTGCGCCCCAAGCGCCTCGGCCAGTGCGTCGGCCACGGGGCCGATATTGCCGTCCGGCGTGGAATCGAAGGTGGAGCAGTATTTGAAGAAGATCTGCTGGCAGCCCTGCGCGCGCAGCCAGTCGAGGGCGGCCAGCGATTGCGCGACCGCGTCCGCCGGTGCGATGGAGCGAGACTTGAGCGCGACCACGCCCGCCTCGACATCGCCATGGGCCGGGGTGTCGGGCACCCCGGTATATTGCACCGTGCGCATGCCCTGTTTGGCCAGCGTGTTGGCCAGATCACTGGAGCCGGTGAAATCGTCGCCGATACAGCCCAACAGCATCACGCGTCCCCCGGCAGGCTCAGGCCTGCGTCACGGGCATAAACCTTGGCCACGGCGGCGTCGTCCTCATGGCCGAGGCCCATTTCCACCGCTTGCAGGTACCGGTCGAGGGCGGCAGCGGCGATGGTTGCCTCAAAGCCCGTTCCCTTGGCGATGTCCAGCACGATGCCCAGATCCTTGGGCCAGATGTTGACCTGGCTGTGGGGCGTGTAGTCGCCCGCCACGATATGCGGCGCGCGGTTTTCCAGCATCCAGCTGGAGCCTGCGCATTTGCTGATCACCTCGACGAAACTGGCCGGGTCCACGCCTTGGGTCATGCCAAAGGTCAGCGCTTCGGCCATGGTGGCGATGTGCACACCGGCGAGCAACTGGTTGACCGCCTTCATCGCGGAGCCTGCGCCGGCGGCGTCGCCCAGTTCGAACACCGTTTCCGCTGTCGCATCAAGGACGGGGCGCGCGGCGGCAAAGGCCTCGGGCGTGCCGGACGCCATGACCGACAGCTGGCCCGCTGCCGCCTTGACCGACCCGCCGGAGATCGGCGCATCGAGGTAGTGCAGCCCGTGTTCGGCGCAGCGCGCGGCCATGGCGCGGGCAAAGTCGGGCGGGACGGTGGCGCAGGCCATGACCACGCTGCCCTTGCGCATCTGCGGCACGATGCCGTCCGGGCCGAACAGCACCGCTTCGGTCTGGGCGGCGTTCAGCACCACGATGATGGCGGCGTCCAGCGTACCAGCCACGTCCGCCAGTGCGCCTGTGGCCCCACCTTCGGCGCGAAAGCGGTCAACCTGTGCGGCGACCACGTCGCTGCCGTATGTCACATGCCCGGCACGCAGGCAGGATTGCGCAATGCCGTAACCCATGGAGCCGAGCCCGATGATGGCGGTGGTGGGGGGCTGTGGCATGGGCTGTCCTCGAATCCTGTTCTGTGACCGCTACCATGACCCAAGCCCGTGCCGGATGCCACCGGCGCTGGCGCGTCAGGCGGGCGCGTGGATCAGCGCCAGCAGATCGGCAAAGCGCACATCGTCCTGCAGCAGCGCGTCGCGCATGGACCAGAGCGCGGTTTGCCGGGCGTGGCCAAGCGGTCGGGTCATCAGATGAAACTTGTCGGCGACGTCCTGCAGGGTCATCGGTGCCTCCGGCCCGCCGCGGGCGTGCACATCGCCTGATGAGAGCGTCGCACCGGAGGTCAGGTGCACCGTGATGTCCGACCAGCGCGCAGCCGGAAAGCGTGCTGAATGGCGGGCGTCTTCGGTCACTGTGATCTTGTCCAGCTGTGCCGCGACGGCGGTGTCGCGCAGGCCCGCGCCCTGCACCTGATCGCGGCCGAGCGTGCCGTGTACCAGCAGGCTGGCCAGCGCGAAGGGCAGCGAATACTGCGCCTGCGAGGTGGTGTCGGGCATGCCGGGATAGAGCTGTGCCGCCTGTTCGAAGGTGCGCACCTCGATGGCTGTCACATCATCCGGGCCAAAGCTGTGGTCACGCCTGAGGGTTGTCAAAGCGTCAAGCGCGGCATGGGCCCAGCGGCAGATCGGGTAGGGCTTGATATAGTTCCGCTCGATCGTCCATGTGCGCCCGAGATCGGCCCAGTGTCGGGCGACCTCCGGTGCCTCGACCGTGATCGCAGGCGCGCCGTCAAAGCCGTCTTCGGCCAGCAGCACCGCCATCATGCCCACCAGCGCGCCCATGCCCGACCCGTCATGCAGCATCGTGGGATTGGCGATCTCGCGCATCATCTGGCTGCGGGGGCCGTGGTATTCGGCGATGCCCAGGGCTTGGCGCAGCCGGTCGGGGCTGTGCCCGCGCAACCGACAGCCCAGGGCTGCGACGCCAAGGGCGTTCCATGCGCCGGATGTGTGGTAATCATCCGCCGTGGCGTGTAGCGCGATGCCCGCGCGGGCCGCAACTTCGTACGACATGGTGAGTGCGGTGAGGGCGTCGCGCGCGGTCAGCTGCGGCATGTGTTCGGCGAAGGCGCAGAGCGCGGGCACGACGACGCAGCCGATATGCCCCTTGGTCGGGTTGTAGCCGTCATGGGCGTCGAGGTTGTCGATCTGGGTCGCTGCAGCAAACGCCGCCCCGGCGAGCGAGGCGCGCCGCCCGTCAAAGAGCAGGGTGGCCGCGTCCCCCGCCGCAGGTGCAGCGAGGAACCGGGCGGCGTGGTCGCGGGCAATGCGGGCCGGCGCGAGGTCAACGGCGCCGGCGGCCACGCCCAGCGTGTCGATCAGCAGGGTGGCGGCCATGTCGCGCGCGCTGTCCGGCACGAACACGGGCCCAAGGGTAAAGGCGGCGATGTCGTCAAAGGTCATACGGCAGCGTAGCGCGCACAGGGCCACGCCAATCGCCCAAAACCGACATGAGACGACGCGGCTACTTCAGCAGGGCGCGCGCGGCATCGGCACTCAGCGGTTCGGGGCGGTCGCAGGTGGTGGTCAGCGTGATCACCGCCCCCTCTTCGCCCGCGCGCAGGATCGAGGTCATGACATCCACGGTGTGCAGCGCCAGATCGAGGCTGCACCTGTGCGCGCGACCTTCGGCCATGGCGGCGGCCATATCGGCGAGCCCGGCCATGCGGTAATTCGCCATGGGCGTGCCGTTCATGTCGTCATTGGGCACCGAAAACGGGTGGTCGCCTGCGTCCAGCGTGCGCGGCGCGCCATCGCGTTCGGTCACCTCTACCGTGCCGGAGAACCAGTTGGGATCGGGCAGGAACATCGAGCCGTCGAGGCCATAAAGCTCCATGTGATCATGGCGGTGCGCCCAGACGTCCCAGGAGGTGGACAGCGTGATGCTGGCCCCGGAGGCAAAGTCGAGCAGGGCGTGCAATGTCGTCGGTGTCTTGACCGGGATCGTCTCGCCCTTGCGCGGCTGCGACCCGATGGTCCGCTCGGTCCGGCCCATCGAGGTCAGCGCCGACACGCGCCGCACCGGGCCCAGCAGCTGGATCAGGTTGGTGATGTAGTAGGGTCCAAGGTCCAGCATCGGGCCGGCGCCCGGCAGAAAGAAGAAGTCGGGATTTGGGTGCCAATCCTCCATCCCGTGGGACATGATGTGGGCGGTGCCGGTGACGACCTCGCCGATGGTGCCCGCATCAAGTGCGGCGCGCGCCGCCTGATGCGCCCCGCCCAGGAACGTATCGGGGGCGGAGCCGACGCTCAGCCCCTTTGCGGCTGCGAGGCGGCGCAGCTCCTCGCCTTCGGTCAGCGTCAGGACCAGCGGTTTTTCGGCATAGGCATGCTTGCCCGCGTTCAGGATATCGCGGGTGACGCTGAAATGCGCCGCGGGGATCGTCAGGTTGACCACGATGTCGACATCTTGTGCGGCCAGCAATCCGGGCACGGTTTCGGCGCGCACGCCGAACTCGGCCGCGCGGGCCTGCGCCGCATCGGCGTTGAGGTCCGCGACCGCCCGCATTTCCAGCCCCTTGAACAGGGGCGCGAGGCGCAGATACGCAGCCGAGATGTTACCGCAACCAATGATGCCGATGCCCAACATGCGCGATCCTTTCCGATGTCCGCCTGAGGGGGTGGTAGACTGCATTTCCGGCCTGTGAAAGGGCGAAAATTGCCTGTGGTGAAAGGCGCGAAACGTGGTCTGGCGGGACGTGGTCGGGGTTCGGTGGACTGCGCGGTCAGCACCGCTAGCCGGGCGTGTGATAACGAGATGCCGTCCTGATCCGCTTGTGCCCCGGCGCGCTGCACAGGGGCACTCAATGCGTGTCTATCGCGCCACGCGACCGATCGGGTCAGGTCGGATGAAACACCTCCTGCAGACCATAAACAGGTGTGTCGATGCCCTCCATCCGGGCCTTGATCTGCAAGGCGAGGAACTGCGAATAGTGGCGCGACTGGTGCAGGTTGCCGCCGTGGAACCACAGCGCCTCCTGCTGCGTCGGCTTCCACATGTTGCGCTGTTCGCCTTCCCACGGGCCCGGGTCCTTGGGCGTGTCCGACCCCAGGCCCCAGACCTTGCCGACCTTGTCGGCCGTGTCCTGATCGATCAGGTCGGCGACCCAGCCGTTCATGGACCCGTAGCCGGTGGCGTACACGATCAGGTCCGCCGCAAGCCGCGTGCCATCCTCGAGCACTACGCCGTCCGGCACGACCTCGCTGACCTGCCCGGCCTGCACCTTGATCTTGCCGTCGATCACCAGCTGGCTGGCGCCCACGTCGATGTAATAGCCCGACCCGCGCCGGAGATATTTCATGAAGAGGCCCGAATTGTCGGCGCCCCAGTCCAGCTGGAACCCCGCCTTTTCAAGGCCGGCGTAAAAGTCCGCGTCCACCTCGCGGATCTTGTCGTATACCGGGATCTGGAATTCGTGCAGGATCCGGTAGGGCAGGGAGGCAAAGATCAGGTCCGCCTTTTGCGTGGTCACGCCCGCCTCGACCGCGCGTTCGGAGTAGAGATCGCCCAGCCCGTATTCCATCAACGGCTCGGACCGCACGATATGCGTCGAGGAGCGTTGGACCATCGTGACGTCCACGTCGTTTTCCCAAAGGGCGGCGCAAATGTCGTGGGCCGAGTTGTTGGAGCCGATCACGACCGCCTTCTTGCCCTTGTAGGCGTCCGGGCCGGGGTGTCGGGATGAATGGTGCTGGTCACCCTCGAACGTGTCCATGCCGGGAAAGTCGGGGATGTTCGCCTTGCCCGACATGCCGGTGGCAAAGATCAGCTGCCTGGGTCGCAGCGTGACGGCCTCGCCATTGCGGTCCACGGTGACGGTCCATTCCTTGACTGCCGGGTCGTATTCCGCGTGCTCGACGGTGGAACGTGTCCAGTAGTTCAGCTCCATTACCTTGGTATACATCTCGAGCCAGTCGCCGATCTTGTCCTTGGGCGAAAACACCGGCCAGTTCGGCGGGAAGGGCAGGTAGGGCAAGTGGTCGTACCAGACCGGATCATGCAGGCAGAGCGACTTGTAGCGGTTGCGCCAGCTGTCGCCGGGGCGCTCGTTCTTTTCCACGATGATGGTGGGCACGCCCAGTTGCCGCAGCCGCGCACCGAGGGCAATGCCGCCCTGTCCGCCGCCGATGATGACGGTATAGGGCTGTGTGGTGTACCCCAGTTCCGCCTGTTCCTTCTCGCGCTCTTCGGCCCAGCTGAGCCGCCCCTTGCCCGCGCCGTGCTTGGCGCCCAGGGGGCGTTCGTAGCGCATCGGCTCCTCATGGCCCTTGAGTTCGGTCATCGAGGTGAGCAGCGTCCAGATCAGCCCGTCCTTGAGGCGCATCAGCCCGTAACCGCGTGCCACGCCCGTCTCGAAGGTGATCCAGGCGGTGGTAATACCGCCCTCTTCGGTGACGGGCTCATCAGCGGCGATGCGCCATTGGCTCGGCTTTGTGCTGGCGAGCTGTGCGGCCAGCATGTCGCGCACCGCGTCGGGTCCTTCCATGGTGCGGATGTTCCAGGTGAACGTGACCAGATCGCGCCAGTAGCAATCGGTTTGAAACATGCCCGCCGCCGCGTCGATGTCGCCGCGTTCCAATGCTCCGCCAAACGTATCGAGAAAGTTTTGGACTTCGGTATTGAGTGTGCTATCCAGCATTCTGCGCCCTCCCAAGTGCAACTTGTCCGAGTGTGCCAGAACGGTACCGTTTGTGCGACGGTTTTGCTGCAGGTGTCCGGTTTTTTGCCGATGGCCGCGTCGGGGCGCTGTGGGGTCACAGCAGGGCGTCGACCTCATCGCGGCCGGGCATGGCGGGGGCGGTGCCCGCACGGGTCACGGAAATACCGGCTGTGGCACAGCCATACTGCACCGCACGTTCCGCGTTCTGCCCCTCTGCCAGCGCGGCTGCGAACGCGCCGTTGAACGCGTCCCCGGCGCCCGTCGTCTCGACCACCGATCCGGCGTGAACCGCCGGGACCAGCCCGTGACCGGACAGGTATGCGCCGTGTTCGCCCATCGTGATGATCGGCCTGCGGACGCCTTGCGCGATCAGGGCGGCGCAGGCCTCCTGTGCCTCGGCTTCGGTCGTGACGGCGATCCCGGTCAGGGCCTCACACTCGGTTTCGTTCGGTGTCACGTAGTCGCACAGGGCCAGCATGCCCGCAGGCAAGGCGGCGGCAGGCGCCGGGTTCAACACCGTCGTCACCCCGGCTGCGCGCGCGTTCTCGAGCCCGCGCATGGCCGCGTCCATCGGTTGCTCTAGCTGCGTGACAAAGACATCGGCCCCCGCGATCAGTGCGGCGTGTGCATCGACATCCGCAGGCGAAATGAGGGCTGCGGCACCCGGTGCGATGATGATTGCGTTGTCGCCCGTGCCGTCCTCGACAAAGATATGCGCCGCCCCGGTGTAGCTGTCGGCGATCTGCCGCACATGCGGGATCACGCCGGCCTGCGCCCATGTATCGAGGGCAAGCTTGCCGAAATCGTCCTGCCCGAGGTTCGAAATGAAATGCGTCTCGGTCCCCAGACGGGCAGAGGCGACCGCCTGATTGGAGCCCTTGCCGCCCGGGCCAAGCGCAAAGGACGTGCCCATGACGGTCTCGCCCATCACCGGCATGCGGGCGGCCCGGTAGGCGGTGTCGGCGACAAAGACCCCCAGTATGACGACGGTGCCCATGGCTCAGCCCTCGTCCGGGCCGACCACGCCCTTGCGCAGGGCAAAGCAGCCGTAAAACCGCCGCTCGCCCGTCTGGATCACCGCATATGCTTCTTTGGCCCGGTCGTAAAAGGCGTAGCGTTCGATGCTGATCATGGTCGGGCCATCGGCGGCGCTGACCTCGGCCTGCACCTCCTGCATGACGGGCAGGATGGTATCGGGCTCGCCCACAACCTCCATCCGGGCCGCGGCGTCGTCCACGAAGGTGTCGATGGGATAGACGGACAGCACGGCGCGCACCACCTCCGCCGCGGGTCGGTCGATGCGCAGCACCTCGCCCAAGGTCGAGTCGCGCGCCACGCTGTCGGAGGGAAAGTTGGTGTCGGCGATGATCAGGTCGTCGCCGTGGCCCATGGCCCGCAGGGCATAAAGCACGTCGGCGTTCAGAAGAGGGTCGATTCCCTTGAGCATGTGAGGGGTCCTTTCGTCAGGGATTGCCGAGGCGGTCGGCGACGGCGTCGGCCATGGCGGCTCCGATGGTGATATGGGCGTCGCGGCCCAGGTGGATGCCGTCGACCGGGTCGACCCGAGCCACGGTGTTGAGGTCGACAAAGCCGACCCCGTGGCGATCTGCAATAGCGTGCAAGACCGGCGGCAATTGCCGCGACTTTTCCGCCGCCCCGGCAAACACATGTTCGAAGATGCCAACCTCGGACACGGCCACGGGGGCCACCAGCAGCACATCCGGCGCGGTGCCGCCGGTGCCGCAATCGGATGCGCGGATGTCGATGGTCAGCCGCTGCAGGCCCAGGGCGACATCATGCGTCGACAGGCCAAACCGTGACTTCAGGTCGTTTGTGCCAAGCGCGAGGATTACCAGATCGATGGGCCGGTGGCTTTCCAGAATGGCGCTGAGCGCGCGCGATCCGTTCTTGTGCAGGCCTTCGATCGGGTCGTCCCAGACGGCTGTGCGACCGGGGTGCCCCTCGGCGATCACGTCCCATGTGGGGGGTAGCGCGGCAGCCATCACGGCGGTCCACCGGTCGGGTTTGTCGTAGCGGTCGCGGTCCGTCACGGTGGCCATGGGCACCGTACCGTGGGTGTTGCTGTCGCCGAAACAGAGGATGGTGCGGGCCGGCATCTGCATCACCCGCGCCGCTGCCCGGTGGCCGCGTTAAAGCAGTGCAGATGGTTCGGGTCGGGCGCCAGATGCACGGTCTGGCCGGGCTCAAAGGCGTGGCGTTCGCGGAAAACGGCGGTGACGTTCTGCCCCCGGTAGGTCAGGAACACCATCGTCTCGGACCCCGTCGGCTCAACGACCTTGACCTGCATGTCCAGCCCGGTATCGGCCAGCGCAAAATGTTCCGGCCGCACGCCCAACCGGATTGTGCCAGTTCCCGACGGTCCCGGGTACGTCTGGTCGGCGACCCTGATCTGCCCGTCCGCAAGCTCTGCATCCAGCAGGTTCATCGAGGGCGCGCCGATAAAGGTCGCCACGAATTCGTTGGTCGGATGATCGTAGAGGTCGAGCGGCGTGCCGATCTGTTCGATGTTGCCGCCTTGCATGACCACGATGCGATCGGCGAGCGTCATCGCCTCGATCTGGTCATGGGTCACAAAGATGGTCGTGGTCTTGAGCCGCTGGTGCAGTTCCTTGATCTCGGTCCGCATCTGGATGCGCAGCTTGGCGTCGAGGTTCGACAGCGGTTCGTCGAACAGGAACACCTGCGGGTCGCGCACGATGGCGCGCCCCATCGCCACGCGCTGGCGCTGACCGCCCGACAGATGCCGTGGCTTGCGGTCGAGATAGTCGGTGAGGCTGAGAATTTCGGCTGCCTCGCTGACGCGGCGCTTGATCTCGGCCTTGTCGACGCCCGAGACCTTGAGCGCGAACCCCATGTTTCCCGCGACCGATTTGTGCGGATAGAGCGCGTAAGTCTGGAACACCATCGCGATGTCCCGCTGGGCCGGTGGCAAGTTGTTGACCGTGCGCGCACCGATTGCGATCGTCCCGCTGTTGATATGTTCAAGGCCTGCGATCATCCGCAGCAGCGTGGACTTGCCGCATCCCGAGGGGCCGACAAGGGCCACGAATTCGCCATCCCCGATATCGACATTCACGCCGTGAATGACCTCTACGGCACCGTACGATTTCCGGATGTCCTGAATTTTGACACCTGCCATGCGCGGCTTCCCCCCACTTCGAAACCCGATGCTAGTGAATGGGGTTTTCGTTGTCTACGTGCGCGCCGCAGCTTTTGTTGACTTAAGGTAAATCTCACGCATAGTGAAAGTTCCTCGGGGGAGTGCGAGGCGCTATCATCAAGATAAAACAACAAAAATGCGCCCCACCATCCGCCCAGGGACGACATGTTTCACGAGATCCAGGGAGGATGGATATGAAGACCGAGCTTTATAGCTACATCAAGGCGGCGCAAAAGATGAACCGGCGTCAGATGCTCAAGGGAACGGCGGCACTTGGGGCTGCGGCGATGCTGCCCACCGGCAAGGCGTCGGCGGCGGCGCATGGGAACGTCCGGGCCGAAATCCTGAAAATTCCCGGCGTCGGTGCCGGGTCGCCCACGGACAGCGATTGGCAGAAGGTCGGCGAGATGTGCCTGGGCGCGACCAAGGAGAACGTCGCCGAAGGCGAGTTCGACGGCGTTGAGCTGACGTTCATGGGGCTCAACAACCAGAACCTGCACAACTTCCTGTTCCGCGGGTTCCTGAAGCCGTGGGAGGCCTACACCGGGGCGACGATCAACTGGATCGACCTCGCGCAGGCCGACTATAACGCGCGGCTGCAGCAGTCGATCGCCACCGGCACGGTGGACTTCGACATCATCGAGATGGGCGCCCCGTTCGAGGGTGACGTGCTGGGCAAGGGCCTCGCCTCCGAGATGCCGGACTGGGTCAAGGAACAGATCGACATGGACGACTATGTCGACTACCTCAAGGCGCCCGTGGGCACATGGGGCGGCAAGACCTACCGCGTGTCCATCGACGGCGACTGCCACAGCTTTGCCTATCGCAAGGACTACTTTGGCGCGGATGGTATCGGTGGCGCAGAGGTGCCGACCACCTGGCAAGAGATCAACCAGGTGTCCAAGGACCTCGTCGGCAAGGAAGACCCACTGACCGGACTGCCAGCGCATGGCTACCTCGATCCGCTCAAGGGCTGGGGTGGTTTCGGGTTCTACTTCCTCGAAAACCGTGCGGCAGCGTATGCCAAGCACCCCAACTCACCCGCGTGGCTGTTTGACCCCGACACGATGACGCCGATGGTCAACAACCCGGCATGGGTGCAGGCGATTCAGGACGTGATGGACCTGATCGAAGCCGGGGCCTATCCGGCGGACCAGATCAACGCCGATCCTGGCACGACCGCGTTCCAGCAGTTCCTCGCTGGCACCGGTTCGATGCTGATGTGGTGGGGCGATGTGGGATCATCTGCGCGCACTTCGGACACATCCGTCGTGGGCGACGTCGTGGGCTTTGGCATCAACCCGGCCTCGGACCGCGTCTACAACGCGCAAGCCGGCGCGTGGGAAGAGACCCGCAACGAGGCCCCCAACATGGCCTATATCGGCTGGGGTGTGTATGTCATGGCCACGGTCGAGGGTGACGAGAAAAAGAAGAAGGCGGCATGGTCCGCTGCGGCCCACCTGGGCGGCAAGGACCTGTCGCTCTGGGCGTCGGCCTATCCGTCGGGCTTCCAGCCGTACCGCAACTCGCACTTCCAGTTCGAAGAGTGGGAAGAGGCAGGCTACGACCGTGCGTTCATCGAGGATTACCTCGGATCGAATGCCGACAGCTACAACCACCCCAATGCAGCCATCGAACCGCGCATCCCTGGCATCTTCCAGTACTATTCGGTCGCCGAAGACGAACTGGCCAAGGGCTACGCCGGTCAATACGGCTCCGCTCAGGAGACGGCAGACGCCATCGCCGCCGCCTGGGAAGAGATCACGGACCAGATCGGGCGCGACAGCCAGATCGAGATCTACCGGGCCTCTCTCGGCCTGTGATCGGGTGAACATGAAGCAAGAGCGCGGCACTTGTGTCGCGCTTTTTTGTGGCTGGAAGAGGGTGGTTTGCGGGCTTAGTTGCCGTTGGTTACACTAAGTCCAAGGGCTGCTTTTGAATAGTTACCAATACGTTTATGCGATCTCTTGGACGACGAACGATTGGGTTTCTCAAAAAAACGTCTCGCGATTGCACTAACCCTGCTTACTTTTTTCGCGTCCAAACCTGTTGCCGAGCCGACTTGTGGCCAATCTGTTCTCGATCCAGCACACTACGTGGATACAGATAGTCACGTAGAGCTCCGCCATCGCATCCCTGTTGATCTTTACAGGTACAACCCCTCGCGCCGCCACTCAGCTTTGGGTTACAAGTCGCAGATCAACTACGAAAGGACCGAAGCTGAAGGGCTGGAATCTCGAAGCCCATAACCGTCCACGAAACCGGGGGAACTCCAATTATGCGGGAGTCGAAAGACTGGAAGCGTCTCGGCGTAGGCATCGGCAGCTGGGGGTGGAGCACAAATGTCTAGGCGTCCCAAATACGCAAGACGATGGTCAGCCGTCTGCATTTCGATCATGCTTTTTGGCTTTGCGGGCTGGGTCGTGGCGGATCAAACGCACACTATAGATGGGCAACAAAAAATGGAAGCTTCCGCAAAACTCCCCCAAGTGGACGAACCTTTCTATTTCGTCCATTGGGCCCCAGGCGCAGAAGACATCGTTCCGCGGGTTATCCCGGACAGTATCGTCTTTTTTGATGATACGAAATTGGAAGACACCTATCATCTGGGGCGCGTCAATCAGGACTATCGGCTGACATATCTTGAGACGTGGCAACGGGACCGGCGACGCGCTGATCTTGGACTTCTGGTCGGAGATAAACCCTTGGGCACATTCGTGATCGACATACTAGACGACGACGCCAATCAACAGACACCCCGCTTTTTCGCATTCGATGAGACTGAAGACACCTACCGGGAGATTGATTTTGCCTCGACAGAAGGTGAAAGCGAATACATCCGGCTGCAACTCCGGAAATCAATTCGAAACGGAAAGCTGACCCTTTCTGCATCATTTGTTGTCCAATACTTGGCCGAGAAAACCGAGTATCGCTATGATCAACACGGCCAGTTACAACAAATTTTGACCTACACGAGGATGGATAACTTCGAAACACCTAGTGTGTTTACCCGATAAATGCATCAGTGGGATAATGGGATGAAATCGCAACGTATCATGCCACTCACAACGCAGGTGCCCGCCTTGCTGTGACGTCGGGCAATGCGGCGACGTTTCCCAATCTTCGCAATGATATTGGCGCTCATGTGGCTTTACTCAAGACCCCATAGCTTTGTCTCCAACAGGAGCGCGCCAACGTTGACAAAATAGAACAGTTCTTTCGGATCATGGGTAATGCGTGCTTGACCGCGCAATACCAAGGCTTTTCGGACCAATGGCCGCCTTTCGTATCGCAGAGCAGTAGGAGATCTTATACAGGTGCAGCGAGTTTCGTGCTGCGTGCGCACGCAGCACTTATTCGCTATAACAGCCACGGGCTCTTCGAGAGCCTTCGCCGCACTGGACAAGAGCAGCTGGTTTGGGAAACAGCACTGTTCGCTGCGACGCGCACACACCGGTGATATGCGGACAAAGTGAATCTTCGCTGTATCCGCGCCAACGGGCGCTTTTGCTACTGAAGCAATTGAGGTCTGCTTGCCGACCTATCTTTGAACATTTCGGTTAGGCCACTGCGAGTATGCCCAAAGACTGCGTCAACGCACGCAAATTGCGGTTGACGTGGCGCATCAGATTACCTGACATATCGTCGCGCGCCGCAAGCCTGCGGTACTCCTCGCGTGCTTCATCCAGATATTCAGGCAGCGAACGGCCTGTACTGTCGCGACCATCGGTGTCAGCACCGCATTCGAGCAATAGCCGAAAAATACGAGGCTCATCGGCAGCAGCGAATATCAGCGGAGCGATGAAGCGGCAACTTTCGAGTGTTTTCCACTCGAGTTGAACCTTAGGATTGGCCCCGAGGCCAAGAAGGGCGGTTGTTTCTGCATAGCCTCTGCCAGCCACCGCGATGGCCAACGGCGTCATGCCACCGTAATCCCTCGCATCGATCTGCGCCCCCGCCAGTACGAGCATGCGAGCCATGGCCTCCTGCTCATTCAAATCCCGACGCCTCTCTTCGGCGAAAATGTGTAGAGCTTCGCCGTTGCCGGGTCTGCCCTTGACCGAAGCTCCGGCGGAAAGCATCAGCCAAAGGCGGTCGAGCCGCTCCTCCTTGGCACGGACCGGCCAGTAGATCGGATGGTCGCCGCCCAGAGTGATCTCGCCATTCGTCCCAATTCCGTAGGAGGAAATTTCGACGCAGGCCAGCGCACTGCGATAAGCATCAAGTGTGGTGGCAACCTGAATGGCGGTAAACGCTGCTGGTTCTTCAACCCAGGTAAACCGCTTCTCCGCATCTGCGGGAAGGTAAGATGGAAGCTCCGCAATCATCTTGAGCGATTTCGTAAGCCTCTCGATTATACCAGCAAAGAAGCTGCTTTTGCCCCCGGTATCTGTCCTCTCTTGCGCGCGGCGTCGCCAGTCTGCAACTTCACCGCGCAACCACCCGCCAAGGCTTGCCGCTTGAGCCAGAAGGTCAGGGTCATCAGCGATGTGATCAATCAGAACACGCAGCTTGTCGGGGCGATAGGCGGCGGCTTTGAGATGGCATTTGCGCACTTTTGCACCAACGGCAATGAAATGCCTGACGTCGTCGGTGCTGCCCCGGTCGATTGCGACTGACAGTGGTGTCTCGTCGCGCGCGTTGACTGCTTCCACTGCGGCACCTTTGAACACAAGGAGCCGAAGGATAGCGAGCCGTATCTTAGCCTTATTCTTCATAGCGGCCATCTCATGCAAAATGGTTTCTCCTCCCCGCGTCGTGAGGTCGAGCCGTGCTCCAGCGGCAAGCATCAATTGCACGCGTTTCAATGGGTGGTCTCGCGCGGAAATCGCCCAGATCAGCGGGAATTGCGACAACTTGTTTTGGGTAGGCTCGTGTAGCTCCTGAAGCGGCACATACGGGAGAGCAGCGCGAAAATCGTCAAGGTTTTTGGCCTGCGCAAGCCGTTCGACCTCGGTTGGGGCCATCATTGAATTACCGTCTCTTATGCAAACTCTCGCGGCAGTGGCGTTCAGTTTATTGCTTAAGAGAGGCGATAGTGTGGCATCTGACATCCGCTTAGGTTACTTGAAAGCAGTCTTTTGTACGAAGTACACCATGGCTCAGTCCGGGATTTTGCCGACCTTCACGGTCCCTCTCCACCGACCAAACCTTTGACAGCCCGCCTCCCCCCACGCCATGGTGTGACGGCACTTTGTCCACAATCCCTTTCACATCATCGGAGCCTGCCATGACCCTGCACCAATCCGCCCTCGACTTTTTCGACGCTTGCGAAACCGGCAAGGGGTGGGCTGTCTGCCAGGACTGGTGCACCTCCGACGCCACCTTCTCCGGCCAGGCCGATGCGCTGGCCGATATCACCACGCTCGAAGGCTATACCGAATGGATGAAGGGGCTGTTGACCCCCGTGCCCGACGGACATTACGACCTCAAGGCATTTGCCGTGGACGAAGAGCGCAAGATGGCTCTGGGGTTCGCGGTCTTTCGCGGCACGCAGACCGGGCCCGGCGGGCCGGTGCCACCGACGGGCAATACGGTGGCCGCCGACTACGTCTATGCCATGGAATTCGACGCAGACGGCAAGATCCGCCACATGACCAAGATCTGGAACGACGCGATCTCTTTGCGCCAGCTCGGGTGGGCCTGATGGCCGGCTGAACAGCGCCCGCGCGCGCCGTCCAGGCGGGGCAGGAAACCGCGCCGGTTTCCATCCGATTTCCGCGCCGGAAATCGAAACCTCCTGCGTTCAACCCCTGTTCAACTCAACAGGAGGTAACATATGACCCGTTCCCTGACGCCATTCACCATCATCGCCATTCTCGTTATGCCCCTGTCGGCGCAGGCACAGGACCCCGCGATGCGCGCCGCCGTTGCCGACGCGCTCGGCCTGACCGAAGACCAGTTCATCAGCTGCATGCCCGCGGGTGCCACACCCGGTCAGCGCCTGTCGCAAAGCCAGCGCAGGCAGGTGGTCGACTGTTTCAAGACCGCCAATCCCGCGCTGACAAATTCAAAAATCCGATCCGCGATGCAAGACCTCAGAGGTTAGGCAAGTGCAGCCTTGTGCGCGGCAAAGACCTCGGCGAGGTGCGGGCTCTGATGGAGCCCGCTCACCCGGCGTTGCAACGCGCCGTCCGCGTCAAAGAGCAACAGCGTCACATTCGGCGCATTGAACCGGCGCGCGAACGCAGCCCCTTCGGGTGTTTTGATGTCAGCCACCAGATAAGTCAGCCCGCAATCGTCAAAATCCCGCAGCGCGCGCCTGGTCTGTTTCTGCAAGGCCGTGCAGGTGGCGCATTGCGGGTCATGCACCTGCACGATTGTTGGCGCGCCTTGCCCGACCCGGCTCAGGTCATGCTCTGCCGCGTAGGACCGGAACGACGACACGCCCCAGAACCCGCCGCCCAAGGCAATCGTCGACACAACCGCGCCCCCGCCTAGCATGGTCCTGCGCGAGAGTGTCGCCTGAGGTTCTTTGGCCACGCTGCGGGCACGCTTTTTCGATTTGGGCATCGGCTGTCTCCGCATCCTGACGGTTTGGCACAGCCTAGCCGACGCGCGCCGTGCCAGTGGTCACGATCCTGTCAGCGCGCCTATTCAGCGGCGAGGGCCGCCTCCGCCATCTCCCACGGGCGGACGAAATCGCCCAGCACAGTCTGGATCGCACCCTCACCCGCGCCATGCGCCGACACCTGTGCCACCAGCCCGCGTTTCTTGTCATCGAAAACCGAAACCACGCGGGCCTGCAACTCGGCCTTCATCAGCGCGGCGTTGTAGACACGGGTGATCGCCTCCTTGCGCAGGTCGGGTTTGAAGACCTTGCCGACAGCCGTTTTGGGCAACTCGTCCATGATCGTCATATGCTTGGGCTGGGCCGCGCGCTCGTGCACGTGCTCTTCGCAAAAGGCCATCAGCTCATCGGGCGTCACCGACGCGCCGTCCACCAGTTCAACGTAGGCGCAGGGCACCTCGCCCGCGTGCTTGTCCGGCTGCCCGATTGCACCGGCAAAGGCGACGGCCTCGTGGCCCAGCAACGCCTCTTCGATTTCGGCGGGGTCGATGTTGTGACCGCCCCGGATGATCAGATCCTTGGCCCGGCCGGTGATCCACAGGTAACCGTCGCCGTCAAAACGGCCCAGATCGCCTGTGCGCAGGAAACGTTCGTGATAGTAGAGGTCCTTGTTCTTGTCGGCCTCGGTATAAGTGTTGCCCGGCCATACGCCCGGATTGCTCACACAAATCTCACCGACCTCGTCCACACCCGCCTCGACGGGGCCGTCAGCTGTGGCCTTCATGATCTTGACGTCCGTGTAGGGGAACCCGATGCCGACCGACCCGATCTTTTTCTCGCCATGCGTCGGGTTGCAGCTGACAAGGCAGGTCGCCTCGGTCATGCCGTAGCCTTCGACAAGGGTCACGCCTGTGGCCTTTTCGAACCGCTTGAACAGCTCTTGGGGCAGCGGGGCGGAGCCGGAGAAGGCCGTTTTCACACTGCTCACATCGGCGTCGATGGCGCGCTGCATCTTGGCCGAGATCGCGGTGGGCACGGTGATGATGAACGTGACCTTCCAACGCTCCACCAGCTTCCAGAAGTTGTCCATGACGCCCTCGCCGCGGTAGCCCTGCGGCGTTGGGAACACCACATGCGCGCCCGACGCCACCGCACCCATCAGGATCGGATGGCAGGCAAAGACGTGGAACAGCGGCAGCGGACAGATGATCACATCCTGCTCGGTATAAAGCAGCGTGGACGCGGTCCAGCCATTGTAAACCATTCCCGAATACCGGTGCTGCGCCACCTTGGGCATACCGGTGGTGCCACCGGTGTGGAAATAGCACGCGACCCGGTCCTCCTGCACATCCTCGAATTGCAGCGTCTTGGGATGCTTGGCGCATTCGGCGTTGAAATTCAGGTAGGTGACGCCGGGGGCCTGCTGCAACTTGGGCCGGATCAGCGGGATGATGAACGATTTGAGCCCCGACACATGGGTCAGCAGATCAACCTCCAGCACCGTCTTGACGTTGGGGGCAAGTGCCACGGCTTCGGCGGTTTTCTGGGCCACGTCCGTTTTGGGGAAGGCGCGCAGGGTCACCACCACCTTGGCGTCTGTTTCACGCAGGATCGCGCCGATTTGCTCGGCCTCGAGCAGCGGGTTGATCGGGTTGGCAATCCCCGCCACCGCACCGCCCAGCAGGGTCACCACCGTCTCGGTCGCGTTGGGCAGCACATAGGCCACCACATCCGTCGGACCGATCCCCAGACCGCGCAGCATGTTGGCGCATTGCGTCGTGCGATCCTTGAGCTGGGACCAGGTCAGCGTCTCGGCCTTGGACTTCGGGTCGGAAAAGATCTGGTAGCTGATCGCCTTGTAACCGGGAAACTTCTCGGCCGTCTCCGACAGCATCCCATAGAGGGTCTTGGGCACGTCGCGGGCATCCCACGGCATTTCGTTTTCGATAGCGTCGCGGTCCGCGATCCCGGAAATTGGCATTGTCTTCCTCCCTGTGGCGCGCCTGACCAACCTCGTCGGTCGCACGGGCACGCGCATGTCCCTCGGGTCAAAGGATGCGGTTTAATGCACTCGGGATCAAGCTTTGGGGCCGGAGGCGGCCCGCCGGGACGCGGCGTCAGATGTCGTGACCTTGGGTCACACACCCCAGACGGCGGCGCAGGGTGCGGGCTTATTCCGCCGCCATGCCGTCGGTGAATTGCAGCCGCGCGAGCCGCGCATAAAGCCCGTCTTCGGCGACCAGCTGGTCGTGTGGGCCCTGCGCCACGATGCGGCCCTGATCCAGCACGACGATGCGGTCGGCCTTTTTGACCGTGGCAAGCCGGTGCGCCACAATCAGCGTTGTGCGGTCCCGGGCCATGGCGTCAAAGGCGTCCTGCACCGCGCGCTCGCTTTCGGCATCCAGTGCGCTGGTCGCCTCGTCCAGCAGCAGCACGGGCGCGTCGCGCAGGATCGCGCGGGCGATCGCGATGCGCTGTTTCTGCCCGCCCGACAGCATCACACCGCGCTCGCCCAGCGGGCTGTCATAGCCCTGCGGCAGCTGCGTAATGAACTCATGCGCGGCAGAGGCGCGGGCCGCAGCCTCGATCTCGGCCATACTGGCCCCCGGTCGGCCAAAGGCGATGTTTTCGGCGGCTGACGCGGCAAAGATCACCGGGTCCTGCGGCACCAGCGCGATATGCTGGCGGAATGCCTCGCGGGCCATGTCGGCCACGTTCACCCCGTCCAGCGTGATCTGCCCCGCCTGCGGGTCATAGAACCGCAGCAGCAGCTGCAGGATCGTCGTCTTGCCCGCGCCCGACGGCCCGACAAAGGCGACCGTTTCCCCAGCGGCAATATCAAGCGTGACGCCATCCAGCGCAGGCTGACCGGGCCGCGAGGGGTAGGCAAACTGCACATCCTCGAACCTGATGCGCCCGGCCACAGGGGCGGCAAGTGCTGCGGGCTGCGCTTGATCGCGCACCGCGTCCTCGGCCTGCAACAGTTCCACCAGACGTTCGGTGGCACCTGCGGCGCGCTGCAACTCGCCGATGATCTCCGACAGGGCCGCAACCGCGCCCGCGACCATGATCGCATAGATCACGAACTGGATCAGCGTGCCGACCGTCAGCAGACCGTTGCGCACATCATTGGCCCCAATCCACAGCACACCCACGATCCCGGCAAACGTCAGAAAGATCACGATCACCGTCATCGCGGCACGCGTCGTGATCCGCCGCTTGGCCGAGCCATAGCTGGCCTCTGTCACGTCCGAAAACATCGCGCGGCTGGCGATCTCATGGGTAAAGGCCTGCACCGTTTGCACTGCGCTCAACTGCTCGGACGCGCGCCCCGACGACGCCGCGATCCAGTCCTGATTTTCGCGGCTCAGCACGCGCAGGCGGCGGCCCAGCACCAGGATCGGGACGATCACCGCCGGCACGATCAGCAGCACCAGACCCGTCAGCTTGGCCGAGGTGAGCATCATAAGGATCAGCCCACCCACAAAGATCAGCACATTGCGTAGCGCAATGGATATCGACGACCCCACAACGCTCAGGATCAGGGTCGTGTCCGTGGTGATCCGGCTGAGCACCTCACCGGTCAGGATGTTCTCGTAAAACCCCGGCGACAGGCCGATGACGCGGCCAAAGACGGCCTTGCGGATATCCGCCACCACGCGTTCCCCCAGCCGGGTCACCAGCGCGTAGCGCAACCCTGTACCCAGCGCCAACAGGGCCGCAATCCCGATGGCGGCCAGGAAATACTGGTCCAGCACTGCAATCTCGGCCACCTCGAAATTGTCGACAACGCGGCGCACGGCCAGCGGCAACGTCAGCGAGATGATCGCGGTGCCCACCAGCGCGGCAAATGCCGCAGCCATCAGTGATTTGTACGGCAACAGGAACGGCCAAAGCGCCCGCAATGAGCCGATTTTCTTCGACGTTGCGCGCTCGTCCTGCCCGGCATTGGGGGGCGGCGCGGATGCGTTCTGATCGGCCATGCACACTCCTGGCGTCGCGGTGTCGGATAGCACATGGCCTTATCCGGGACACGAGGTCAAGCGGTGCGGCTCTGCGTGAGGATTTGGAGCGGGCGGCGGGAATCGAACCCGCGTCATTAGCTTGGAAGGCTAAGGTCTTACCACTACACAACGCCCGCCGTTGTGGGGTGGTCTTAGAATACGGCTCCTGTCCGGTCAAGCGGAGCATCGTCGCTGTTTCACGCAGTCCGTCCCGTGGAATGCAGCGCGGCGGGCGCCGATGCTCAGGGCGGGGCCGCGTTTTGGTCGCGCCCGACCTGCGTGCCGGTGTCATCCGCAAAAGGACGGGCAGCCTGCCGAGCGTACGCTGTGCAATCCGATATCAATTGCGTAGGGTCCCGACCATGAAAGACCAAAACAGCCCGCCCAGATACGCCGCACGTCTCAACGCCTTCAAGGTCGGGGCCAGAGAATACTGGCCGGGCAAGAACCATGTCACGCCCGCAGACCTGATATCGCGCGCGGCGACCGCCGGGCTGACTGCGGCGGACCTGAACTACCCGGATCATTTCGTCGACAACACGCCCGCAGAGATCGCCGCCGCCCTGCAGAACAGCGGGATGGTTCTGAACGGTATGGCGATGCGTTATTACACCGATCCCGGCTACAAGCTGGGTGCCTTTACGCACCCGGATGCAAGCGTCCGGCGCTCCGCCATTGATGAAACAAAGCGGGGGTTGGACGTTCTGGCGGGTCTGGGCGGCAAGCTAATGACGCTCTGGATGGGGCAGGACGGTTTCGACTACTCCTTTCAGATGGATTACGGCCGTGCCTGGGATGCCACGCTCGAGGCGATGGCCGAGGTCGCGGACCACAACCCGGCCATCAATATCGCGCTGGAGTACAAGCCGAACGAACCGCGCGCCTTTGCCATGATGCCGGACGCGGCCACCACACTGCTGGCGCTGGCCGAACTGAACAGGGCCAATACCGGGGTGACGCTGGACTTTGCCCACGTGCTTTATGCCGATGAGATGCCTGCCTTTGCCGCTGCTCTGATCGCACGGCATTCGCGCATCCTGGGCGTGCACCTGAATGACGGGTACGGAAAATGGGACAATGGGCTGATGGTGGGGGCGGTGCACCCCGTCCAGACCGTGGAGTTGCTGGTTGAACTGGAGCGTACCGGCTATGATGGCGCGATCTATTTCGACACATTCCCGGACCATTCCGGCCTCGATCCAGTGGCCGAGGCGCGCACGAATATCGAGGTGGTGGAGCGTCTGCGCGCCGTTGCGGCCCGGCTTGTGGGTGACGCCGACCTGCAACGCGCCATCGCCCGGCAGGACGCCCCGACGGCTATGCGGCGCGTGCAGGCGGCATTGCTGCGGTGAGCGTTCTGGTGGCAGGGTCGCTGCATCTGGATGTGGTGCTGCGCGCGCCGCATCTGCCGCGCCTCGATGAGACGGTTGCAGGCTCTGGTGTGGACTACGTGTTCGGGGGCAAGGGTGGCAATCAGGCGGTGGCCGCATCGCGGATGGGTGCGGACGTGTCCTTGGCCGGGCGGATCGGGCAGGATCACTTTGGCGAGATGATCCGCGACGCCCTTGTCACAGCCGGGGTCGATATCGGACAGCTGCAACAAGACCCGGGCGCAAGCGGCATGAGCACTGCCATCGTCGAGGACGGTGGCGAGTACGGCGCAGTGATCGTGTCGGGGGCCAATGCGCGGATCGACGCCAAGCGCATCGCAGTGCCGGTCGGGACATCCCTGGTCCTGCTGCAGAACGAGGTGCCGGAGGCGGTGAACCTGACCGTAGCGCGCCATGCGCAGCACGCCGGTGCCGCGGTCTGGCTGAATGCCGCCCCGGCACGCCCGCTGTCATCCGACCTAGTGGAAACGCTCGATCTGCTGATCGTGAACCGCGTCGAGGCGGCGTTTTATTCAGGATCGGCACCGGATGTGCGGACCCTGACCACCCTTGGTCCTGACGGGGTCTCTTTTGACGGAACGGTCCACCCAGGCCATCGGGTAGACCTCGTCTCGGCGCACGGCGCGGGCGATATGTTCGTCGGAGCTCTGGCGGCGTGCGTCGCGGCAGGCACTGACTTGGCCGATGCTGTCCCCTTTGCGCAGGCGGCAGCGGCGCTTCATGTCTCCACGCCACTGGCCGCCCGCAGCGCCCTGGACGCAGACGCCGTGCGCCGGTTCATGGCCGCTCAGGACAGTCCGTAGAACCGCGCCGCCGTCCCGCCAAAGATCGCGGCACGCTCGGAGGCGGACATGTGGCGGGTCAGGTCCTGCGCGATGTCGTGCCAGTCGCCATATTCGGCACGGATGCGGCACACGGGCCAGTCTGACCCCCACATCACCCGATCCGCGCCAAAGGCCTCCAGAACGTGGTTGGCAAAGGGGCGGATGTCGTCAAGCGTCCATCCTGCATCCGCTTCGGTCAGCAGGGCAGAGAACTTGACGAAGCCGCTGGTGTCCTCGGCCAGTCGGGTCACGCCTTCGGACCATGCGCCGAATGCATCACGGCCTGCCTGCTGGTCCCGGATCTGCGGTTTCATGCAATGATCATAGACCAGCCGCAGGTCCGGATAGCGCCGTGCCAGCGTCAGGAAATTGGACAGGTGTTGCGGGAACCCCAGCGCATCAAAGGTCAGATCCAGATCGATCAGCGCGCGATACGCCCATTGCACATCGTCGCGCAGCATCCAGTGCACATCCGGGATATCCTGGATCATGGGACGCACGCCGCAAAACTTCGGGTGCGCCGCAAACCGTTCGAGATGCGCGCGGCTGCCTTCGTCCTCGAAATCGACCCAGCCGACGACACCCCTTATCGTCGGTGTCGCATCGGCAAGGCCCAGCATGTACTCGGTCTCGTGCACGGTGGCGGCCGCCTGTATCAGGACGGTGCCATCGATGCCGCAGCGGTCAAGGTCCGGGGTCAGGTCATGCGGCGTGTAGGCGCGATTGAGAACGGGAATGTCCTTTGGCATCCAGTCATAGTCACCGCGCGCGGGCTGCCAGAAATGCTGATGCGCGTCGATCTTCATGTCGATCCCGATGTCGGGGCGTCCTGCCGTACCAGCCCTTCGGACTTGAGATCGGACCAGAGCGCGGCGGGGATGTCGGTGTGGGCCGCGACCACGTTGCTGTCCATTTCCGTGACGCCCTGACCGCCGGGGATCACGGTGACATGGGCAGGGTGCAACAGCGGGAACTGAAACGCCGCATCCACAAGGCGCACGTCATGCGCGCCGCACACACGCTCGATCGCGGCAACGCGGTCCAGCACGTGTTGCGGGGCCACATCGTAATTGTACCACGCGCCCTGCCGTGCACCCGTCGCGAGGATACCCGAATTGTAAGGCCCGCCCCCAACGATCCCGATCCCGCGTGCCTCGCACAGCGGCAAAAAGCTGTCGAGCGCGGTCTGTTCAAGCAATGTGTAGCGCCCCGCCAGCAGGAAGAGGTCGAAATCACCGCGTTCGGCCAGCGTCTGGCACACTTCCCATTCGTTGATCCCGCCACCGATCGCCGTAATCAGTCCCTGATCGCGCAGCGACACCATCGCGTCATAGCCGCGCCCGCCAAAGAACTCCTCGATCCGCATGTCCGAGATCTCCTTGGACCCGTGCGAAAAGACACACAGATCGTGGACATAGAGGATATCGACCCGATCCACGCCAAGGCGCAAGAACGAATGTTCGAATGACCGCATGACCCCGTCATAGGTGTAGTCGTACTGCTCGCGCCGCTGCGGCACCTCGAACCACTTGCCGACGCCCGACCGGTGTTCGGCGGCGCATGGCTGCATCAGCCGGCCCACCTTGGTCGACAGCACATATGCGTCGCGCGGTTTGTCGCGCAGGAACGGGTTCAGCCGTGTTTCGGACAGCCCCAGCCCGTAGAGGGGGGCGGTATCGAAATAGCGCACCCCGGCATCCCATGCTGCATCCAGCGTCGCACGCGCGTCCGCATCGCTGATCGCGCGGTAGAGATTGCCCAACGGCGCCGTGCCAAACCCAAGTTCGGTAAAGGTCAGACCGCCATTGCCCATGCGGTCCCAGTGTCGCGTCTTCAGGCTCATGATCGGCTCCCCCGTCTGTCCCGTGCGCTGAACCTTAGCGCAGTTTCCTTTTGCCTGAACAGTCTTGCGTTCCTAAGGTCGCCGGGGGAGGAAACGGAATGACGGAGAATTTCGGCCGCGTGTTCGGCACGACCAAGCCGGTGATCGGCATGGTCCATATCGGCGCCTTGCCCGGCGCGCCGCTGCATGACCCGTCGCTTGATCTGCTGGCCGCCGCCCGCGCCGATTTGCACGCCCTGCAGGACGCGGGATTTGATGCGGTGATGTTCGGCAACGAAAACGACCGACCTTACGAATTTCAGGTGGATACGGCCTCTATCGCTGCGATGGCGTACCTGATCGGGCAACTCAAACCCGAGATTTCCGTGCCCTTCGGCGTCAACCTGCTGTGGGATCCGATGGCAACCGTGGCCTTGGGTGCTGCGACAGGCGCCGATTTCGTGCGCGAGATTTTCACCGGAACCTACGCATCGGACATGGGCCCGTGGACACCGGACGCGGGCAAGGCCATGCGCTACCGCAACAGGCTGGGGCGGTCCGACATGGTGATGCTCTACAACGTGTCGGCCGAATTCGCTCATTCCCTCGATCAGCGCACATTGCCGGACCGTGCGCGCAGCGCGGTGTTTTCGTCGGTTCCCGACGCGGTACTGGTCTCGGGACAGATCACCGGCGAGGCCGCTGAGATGTCCGAGCTGGCAGCGGTCAAGGCCGCCCTGCCGAACATGGCCGTTTTGGCCAACACCGGGGTCAGGCACGATACGGTTGCGGAGGTCCTCACCATTGCCGATGGCTGCATCGTCGGGTCATCGCTTAAGGTGGGCGGGGACACGTGGAACGCCATCGATCCCGAACGGGCGCGGGACTTTATGGATGTGGTGCGCGGGGCGCGCGCATGAAGGAACACCTGAAACGCGACCTGATGGACCTGATGCAGGTGCCCGGCCTGTCCGGACACGAAGACAGGGTGCGCCGATCCATTCGTAGCCGTCTGGTTCAGATGGGCGTGGACAGCAGTACCGACCGCCTCGGCAATCTGGTTGTGCATTTCCCGGGGACGGGCCCGTCTGTCATGCTGTTCACCCATATGGATCAGCTTGGCTTTGTTGTGCGCAAGGTCGAGGCGAATGGCCTTTTGCGGCTGGAACGCCTTGGCGGGGTCCCCGAACGCGCGCTGGCGGCACAGGAGGTTCTGGTCTGCCTTGGCGAAGGGAACGACATCCCTGGTGTGATCGCCAACAAGAGCCACCACGCAACACGACCGGATGAAAAATACACCGTCACCCCCTACCGCGACCTCTACGTCGATATCGGCATGGCCTCTGCTGCGGATGTCGACGCTGCCGGTGTCCGCATCGGCGCGCCCGTGGTCTACGCGCCGCGCGCCGTGGCACTGGCCGGCGACCGGATCGCGGGCACCAGCGTCGATGACCGCGCGGGCTGCGCCGTTCTGCTGGAACTTGTGCGCCGGCTGAAAACCCGGACGGGGGGGCCACCCGTCCACCTTGCCTTTACCGTGCAGGAAGAGTTCAACCTGCGCGGCGCCTTGCCCCTCGCACAGACACTGCACCCCGACATCGCGATCCAGATCGATCTGCTTCTAGCGGCGGACACGCCCGACATGGAGGGGTATGGCGACATTGTGCTGGGGGGCGGTCCGGGCATCAGCCTCTATTCCTTTCATGGTCGCGGCACCCTGAACGGCGTGATCCCGCATCCCGCGATGGTCGCCCTTTTCGAACAGACCGCCCGGGCCGAGGCGCTCCCGCTGCAACGCAGCGCACATGTCGGTGTTCTGACGGACCTGTCCTATGCGCAGCATGTCGGTCAGGGCGTGGCATCCATCGATGTGGGATTTCCGATGCGTTATTCCCATTCGGCCCGCGAGCTCTGCGATCTGCGCGATCTGGAGCAACTCACCCGATTGCTGGAGGCCGCACTGGCACAGATCGGGCCTGATTTCTCACTGGACAGGGATGACCACGCCTGATGGTTTACACGCTGGGCATAGATATCGGAACCTACGAGACCAAGGGCGTTCTGGTGGATCAGGACGGGGTCGTCCGGGCACAGGCGGCGCGCGGTCATCAGATGCTGGTCCCACGGCCCGGCTGGGCCGAGCACCGGCCCGAAGTGGACTGGTGGGGCGACTTCGTCTTTGTCTGCCGTGCCGTGCTGGCTGACAGTGGCGTCGATCCGGCACAGATCAAGGCCGTGGCCTGCAGCGCGATCGGTCCCTGCATGCTGCCGGTGGATGCGGATGGCGCACCGTTGATGAACGGCGTGCTTTACGGAGTCGATGGCCGGGCCGAGGCCGAAGTCCGCGAGCTGACTGACCGGATCGGCGAGGCTACGATCATCGCCCGCTGCGGCAATGCGCTGACTTCGCAATCGGTGGGGCCGAAAATCCTCTGGCTCAAGCGCAACCGCCCCGAAATCCATGCGCAGGCCGCCCACATCCTGACCTCCACCAGCTTTCTGGTGCAGCGATTGACGGGCGAAGTGGTGATCGACCATTACACCGCTGCCAACTTCTCACCGCTCTACGACGTCACAACACAAAGCTGGATCGACGATCTGGCGGATGACATCCTGCCGCTGGAAAAGCTTCCGCGACTGCTCTGGTCCAATGAAATCGCGGGCCACATCACACCCGCTGCGGCCGAGGCGACAGGCCTTGCTCCGGGCACCCCGGTGACCGCCGGTACAATCGACGCGGCGGCCGAGGCGTTGTCGGTGGGTGTCGATCAACCCGGCGACATGATGATGATGTACGGCTCCACCATCTTCATCATCCTGCGGGCGCAGGACCGCATCGCCGATCCGCGCATCTGGTACGCGCCATGGCTGTTTGCCGGCGAACACGCCTCGATGGCGGGGCTTGCCACCTCGGGCACGCTGACCCACTGGTTCCGCGATCAGGTGGCCCGCGATCTGGACCCGTCACAGGCCTTTGCGGCCCTGGCCGAAGAGGCCGCCGCATCACCCCCCGGGGCCAACGGGTTGCTCATGCTGCCCTATTTCTCCGGTGAACGCACGCCGATCCATGACATCCACGCCAAGGGCGCGCTCTTTGGCCTGAACCTGACCCACACGCGCGGCGACATATACCGCGCGTTGATCGAAGGGATCGCCCACGGCACTCGGCACGTCACCGACACGTTCGCCGACCTTGGCCAGTCGCCAACACGGCTGTTGGCGGTCGGCGGCGGCACCAAAAACGCACTGTGGCTGCAGGCCACGTCCGACATCACCGGGATCGACCAGATCGTCTGCGACAAGACGGTCGGCGCGAGCTATGGCGACGCGTTTCTGGCCGCTTGCGCCATCGGAGTGGTGGACCGCCGCGACATCAACACATGGAACCCGGTGGACCGCAGGATCACCGCGGCGCCCACCTCCGTTTACGACACCGCGCACGGGCTGTTCCGCAGGCTCTATGAACAGACCAAGGACATCGCGTCCGAGATTACTTGACCGCGCCCGCGGCCATGCCCTTGATGATGTATTTCTCCAGAAAGATGGCGACGACGATCAGCGGCAAGATCGCAGCGGATGACAATGCCGCCATGGACCACCAGTTGATGCCCTGCGACCCGGTCTGACTGGCCACCATGACCGGCAAGGTTGTGGCGTTTGTCGAACTCAGCAATGCCGCAAAGAAATACTCGTTCCAGCACAGTACCAGCGACAGAATGAACGCCGCGACCATGCCGGGCAGCGCAATTGGCAGCACGATCTGGATGAACGCGCCCCAGATGCCCAGCCCGTCGACCAGCGCGGCCTCTTCCAACTCGACCGGGATGCCCTGAAACTGGTCGCGCATGATCCAGATGACGATCGGCAGCACCATCAGCGTATAGAGCAGGATCAGACCGATCTGGCTGTCGAGCAAGTCGAGCGAGCGGTAGAGGACGAGAAACGGCAGCGCCAGCACCACGGGTGGCAGGATCATCTGGCTGAGGAAAAAGAACGAGATATCCGAGTTGCGCATGAACCCGAAACGGTAGTTGAAGCGCGACAGCCCGTAGGCCGCAAGCGATCCCAGCACAACGGCAAGTAGTGATGCGGACGTGGCGATAATCGCGCTGTTCCAGAAGCGTTTCAGGAATTCCTCACGCACCGTCGACACTTCGCCGATCAGCCGTGGCGACAGGCCGAGCGACTCCCAGCCCTTCCAGCGCGGGGTGTAGTCCCACCAGGGCACCATGTTGCCGCGCATCACGTCGGGTGCCAGTTTGAACGAGGTCGTCAGCGTCCAGTAGATCGGGAACAGGCAGATCACCGTCCACAAGAGCAGCGCGCCATAGATCGCGAACCGGCTTGCCCACCATTTGACCCTGACGACGCGGTCGGCATCGTGATCCTTGAAAACTGCCATGTCGGTCATGCGGGGCGCTCCATCCAGCGGCTGACAACCTTGAGCAACAGCGTCACGAAAAGGATGATGAGCACCAGGTAGACCATCGCCAGCAACGTGCCGTAGCCCACATTCGACCGATCACGGTATTCGCGAAAGATAAAGCTGGTGACCGAATCCGTGGCCCCGCCCGGCCCGCCGGATGTCACGTTGATGATGATATCGGCCAGTTTGAGCTTGAAGATGATGCGGATGACAATGGCCGTCACGGACACAGGCAACATCAAGGGAAAGATCACTTCCTTGAAGCTTTGCCAGCCGGTTGCGCCATCGACCTTGGAGGCCTCGATGACCTCGCGCGGGAGCGCCTGCAACCCTGCCAGCAGCATGATCATCATGAACGGGATAAACGTCCAGGCATCCATCGCCATGATCATGAATCGCGCGATCTCTGGCGTGCCAAAGAAACTCGGCTCGAACCCCAACTCGCGCACCACGCGGCTGATCGGGCCAAAGCGGACCTCCAGCATCGATTTGCCGATCATCCACGACACGGCCACAGGGCTGAGCATGAGCGGCAGCAGAAACACCACCCGAAAGAACTTGCGCGCCCGGATCTGCGCGTTCAGCAGCAGCGCGAGGCCAAAGGCGATCACATATTCCACGCCGACCGCCAGCACGTAATAGACCATGTTTTTCAGGGCATTCCAGTAGAACTGGTCGTTCCACATCTGCACCATATTGTCCCAGCCATTGGGCTGTGGCCCGTTCACCGACGCCAGGTTCCAGTCGGTGAACGAAATGTAGAGCGCAAAGAGCAGCGGAAAGATCACAAGGCTGATCACAAAGAGCGCGGCAGGCAGCACAAACAGCGTGCGCTTTCCCGCCTCCCCGCGCACCATCACCTGCGCCGCGCACAGCGCCGTCGCCCAGAGCATGTAGGCATAAAGAATGGGCCGCCAATTGGCGAACCCGGCCTCGACGCGACCAGTCTCGTGCGCAAACTGCCACAGCGCGAGGCCGACACACAGCAGCGCCGTGCCCCATACCATCAGCTTGCCCATCCGTTTCCGTGTGTGGGAAATCGTGTCGGCTGTCACGGTATGCAGAAGGTCGCCTTCGATCGTCATGGGCCGACGTTAACGGTGTGACTGGCGCGTGTTAAGCCGGAAAACCGCTCTGGCGCGGCGCGTTGGGGAGCCGGGCTAGGTCGTGTATGGACCAGGGAGCGGGCCAGTTCAGCGCAGGTGTTGCAAACGTCGGATGTCGGCCGCCTTCGAGGCAGGCTCATTTCGCGGCAGGGCAATTTTTCGCGCTGCATCCGTTGGCAGGTTTGAGGCTGAAGGCGGTCATTGCCTTTTCTCGCTGCGCGCGCACGCGGCACAAAAGATGCGGCATGAGCGAAAACCGTCATGCCGTGGCGCGGCGGGAAAAGCGGCCCTTGGTGCGGCTCGCAGCCTGAGCCAGTTGTCGAAACTACAGGTCGCGGCACAATAGCATCATCGGAACGACCAGCGGTTGATATGCTTTCTCGTTGAGGGATTGCACGCGCCCGAACGCACTCTGAACGTCACAGGAGCGTCAATTCTGTTTCAGACAGTGGTCAGCGCGAGACGACGCTTGCGATAATTTCGGTTTGCCACTCCGCGTCCGAAAGGTCACCACCAAATCAACTTGTCATGGCTTTCTCCACGCCAGACGGATGGCGTCGCGTGCAGAGTCTGCGCAGTTTGGAATGTGTTAGCGGCCCAGGTCAATGACCTTGGAGAACCGGAAACCCAGGCGCCTGTTGTCCAGGTTTTCATCGCGATTGAACTCATGCGCCAGCGCCACCGAGTACCCCTTGCCCAAGTCATACTCAATTGATGTTTGCACAGAGTAGTCGTCGAAGTTGCCGCCATCTGCCAAGTCCCTCGGCCGCCATGTGCCGGAGAGAACTGCCGTCCACGGGCCTGTCCGATAGACGAGGCCGGCACTGGCGTAGACGATGTCGTCTGCGGTGCCCTCGAAGTTGTCGAAAGCGGCGAGTTCTCCGATCACGCTCCAGCTGTTGCCTTTGGACGTGTCAAAGGTTTGGACGACGGATGCCGAGATTCCGGTTTCATCTGCGACCCCGTCCACTCCGCGGCGTTGGCGTATGAGCCCCAGTTTGTAGGTCAGACCGGGAAAACGATCCATGTCCCGACCTTCAAGCGACAAGGTGAACGAGTCGAACCCTTCGGTGTTGCTGGCCCCACCATCGTCAATTGATGTGCGGCCCCGGCCGGTGCCGAAGGACTCCGAAAACACGCTTGTGTCTTTGAATAACGTATTGAACGTCACCGTGTGGTGGCCGCGCCTGTCGTCACCAAACCTGTAGGATCCGCCAAATCCCACCCGGTCGATCAGTTCAATCTCTTTGCTATAGCTGTTGCCGAACATTCCGGGTGTGACAAAGGACGCCAATGCAAATGACGGTGTCATTTTGCCTGCATGGACCGAAAACCGGTCCGTCACATCGTATTCCAACTGCAAAATACGCGCAAACAGGCCCTGATCCTGAAACGCGCGGTCTTCTGATGGCGGAGCGACGGTCTCTATGCGCAGTTCAGAGTTGAAACGGAACCGGTCCGAGACGTGCACGACTGGGCTGGCGATGACCTGAAGAAAGACATCATTTGCCTCTGCCCGCGGTGCGTCTGCCCTGTAGTCTCCGTTGTACCCAAGTCTGATTATGATGTTTCCGGTAACATGCGGAAAGTTCGGGGTGACACGGTCTTGGGCCACGGCTGGATAGCCCATCAGACAGGCGCAGATGACGAGGGCGGCGGAACAGTATCGCGTCATCGAACTTCCCTCGTTTTTTGGTTTTTCTGAGGTCGCGCCCGAACAGCCGTCGCCCTTTGGCGCCGCTGTTTCAGACGCGGCGACGGGGTGGGTTTTGGGCAACCGGTTTGGTGCGGCAACCGGGCCGACCCGAACTTTCAGACGGTTCGGGTCGACACCTTAGTAGTCGCTGGGATCAAGGGGATCGGTGCCCCCGTCAACTTCGGCCATGTCCAAGGTCCCGTCAGCATCCGAGTCCGCCTTGTACGGAAAAGTGCCAGCGGCCAGTTCGGCCATATTGCCTAGCCCGTCGCCATCAATGTCGCTGTCCAGCGTATCCTCGGTCCCGTCACGGTCAGTATCCGCCCAGCGGGTGGGATCGTCGGGAAAGCCATCAAATCCGTCCTCTACCCCGTCGCCGTCCGCGTCGACGGCCAGTGGAACATCAATGCCGGTCCAAAGGGATGCCCCATCCGGCACTTTGCCCGAATTCATGTCGGCGAACAGCCGGTCGAAAAACTGGCTCATGTGATAAGGCCGCTGCTCGCTTGGCAAACCAATGTGCACGCCGGGCTTCCACCCCTTGGGGCCCAATGTGCGCTGGGTAAAGGACATGCTGATCTGATCCGTGACGACAGCGACCGATTGCATACTGCCGGACAGCCACGCATTCACGACGATCACCGCGAAAATCTCCTGGATTTCGCGATCTGTATAGTGGCGTCGCAACTCTTCGATATGCGCAGCTGTCACCCGGGACGGCAGGCGTGCCGCATCGCGCGCCACCCGCATCGCCGCTTTCATCGCCGGCGTGACGGCGTCCGAGCGCTCAAAATCCAACAGTGACTGAATGTAGGCGATCAGGCCGGGCAAATCTTCGGCCGGTATTTCGTCTCGAAAATACGCATCTTCGGAATAGTCGTAGATCCCGAAGGCACCGTGCGCCTGACAATGCCCACATCCACTGGCGAGCTGGTAGACAAAGAAGATCGACCAGATCTCATCAAAATCCATCGTCCGCTCGGTCTGCAAGATGTAGACGTCCATAGCCAGCGTGCCGAGCGCCGATTGCCTGGGCCAGTTAGTGTCGAGCCGCTGGCGATCACTGTACGAAACAGCCGACTGAAGTGGCTCAGCGGGTTCAAAATAGGCGTAATCGTATGCATCGACATCGAAGGGAGGGACCTCAGGCGCGGGCAGGTTCAGCGCACGCAATCCTTCACTTTCCCAATCCAGAACGGATGTCGGAAACGCGTCAAACGGTTCTTCGATGCCGTCGCGATCCCCATCAAAGGTTAATGTGGGCACATCGTAACCGGTGATGAAATTCACCCAGTCCGACGCGAGTGTCGGTTCAACCGCGCCAAGATCGTCGCGCTGCCAGGCGGCGTCGATTTCCGCCACAGCGTCGGTCAGCGCGTCTCCGACAAAGGGGTTTGCCCGCTGTTCCTCTGTCGAGGCGCTGACGTTGTGGCCGGGGTCCCAGCCGACATCAGTCAGGTTTTCTGTCGCCCAATCCAGTGTTTCCTGATCCGTTGCGATGGGCAAAACGGCGTCATGCGTGGCCGAGGCGTTGTTGATCGAGGCCAGTTGCATCAATTCAGCGATCTGGCGGTCTGTGTAATGGCTGCGCAACAGGGCATGAATATCCGGGGACGACAGGATTGGATATCGCCCCATGACGTCGACGTAGGTAAACGCCGCCTTGAGCCTCGGATCGTCCAGCGTCTCGACATAGTCCGGCGCAAAGATCGCTCGGATCTCTTCGACAGGTACGCCCATTTGCGCAAGTTGATACGCACTGCGTGCCGTATGGTGGCCACTGCCCGACAGGACCATCTGGCGCAGCGTAAGGCGCCACTTGGTTTCAGCGTCGAACATCGCGTCGGCATGGATCATGATATCGGCGATCAGCAAGGCAGTGTAGAAGTCCCGCAAGTTGCTGATGTCGATCTGGTGTCGGTCGTAGAATGGCATCGCGGCGTCGGCTTCGGGCACCGGCGGCGCGTCTGCGATGGCGACCGAGGACATCATCAGTGCGGCGGCAAAGGTTGTTGTGCGCAAAATGGTTTTGAGCTGCATCAGTTCACTCCCCCTCAAACAGCGTTACGAACATACCGTTCGGATTGGGCGCGTGGCTGGGCACAAGCTGTAGAACGTCCCAGTGCTCGGCGATTTTCCCCTCTGCATCAAAGAGGTACATGTCGACCGCAGCCATCCCCATGTCATCAGGGCTGTCATTGTCGAGGTTGCGAAAGTTGACATGCGCCATTGCGGAATCGCCGACGACAATCACTTTGTGCACGTCGATGGCGACGGGGTATTCGTCGACCGAGCCTTTGAACAACATCGCCAGAGGCTGGCGCCCGTTGGGCAGCATGGTGCTATGCTGAATGTAGCGATCAGAGACGTATTCGGCGACGTTTTCCAGAGTGGGTGCGGTCGCCAGCACCTCGTAGAATTCGATGATCCGCTCTGCGCGTGCGCGATCTTCCTCAGTGTTGACCATGATATGTGTTTCAAAGTTCTGAGGAACGGAGTTGCGGTAGATAAAGCCCTGATCCTGCGACCGGGTGGGCGGGGCAAATGGGTCAGTGTCCTGCGCGGCAGCGCCCAGTGTGCATGCCACAAGCAGTGCGGATGCGGTGACAGCCAAGGTGATCGATCTTTCGGTCATGATGTCCTCATTGATGTGATGCGCCGGGCAATTTCGGGCCATGCGTGTGATGCGTACGACACCGCCCATCAGTGTTGCGGGCAGTGCGCGCCGTCAGTCGAAAAGGTCACGGGCCGCGTCTGCGACGAGCTTCGGTTTTTCGGCCTGGATAAAGTGGTTGGCATCCACGATCAGAACCTTGCCATCGGGCACCATGTCTGCGGTTTCCCAATACTCCTCGGGGCGCTGCCCTGGATCGTGTTCGCCTTGCATAAAGACCACCGGCATCGTCATGCGCGGGAACACCTCGGCCAGTCTGAAGTCCTGTTCCTTGTCAAATCCCGCATCTGCAAAAAGGACGGCGGCGGCTTCAGCAGTGCCTTCAAAACCATACTCCCAGGTGGCGCGAGCCAGGTGTTCCTCGCTCATCTCGACCGAGAAATAGTCGCTCTCAAAGAGGTTCCGCATGAAATTCGGTTGCGTGTGAAACGCGACCTCCTTCATTGCCTCGTGGTTCGGCCTTGGCAATCCGTGCGGTTTGTCCGCGGATTGCTGCATCCGCAAGTAAGCGAGAATGCGCGGATTGATCGGGACCTGCGCCACCATGTGATCCCCTATGACGGAGCCCCGGTCGTGGCCGACAAGGTTGAAGGTCTCTACGCCAATCTCTGTCATCAATGCGGCAACCCCGGTGGCCACGCCGCTATAGGTAAGGTCCAGTTCCAACCGTTTGTCTGATTGCCCATATCCAAGGGTGTCGATAGCGATGACATAGAAATCGTCCGCCAGATAGGACATCACCTCGTGCCAGGACCACCACGTGTCCGGGTGGCCATGCACAAACAGGATAACCTCGTCCTTGGGGTCCCCTGCGGTCACGAAATGCCAGACCGCCGCGTCGGCCTCGACATACCAGTGCGTGCCGAACACGTTGTTGGCCAGATACTCGATTTCACCGTGCTGACTGACCGTGCCTGACGGCGGTTGCGCCGCGGTGTATCGAATGTCATCGGTGATCTGTGCGAACGGGTAGGGCGTGTAAGGATCGGTACCCGTGGCTTGCTGTCCAAAGGCCGTACCAAACGCACTTACAGAAACGATCGCTGCGAGAATGATCGAACGGGTCATGTGGAGCCTCTTGCCAGGTTAAGGTGTAAGGCTAGCCTGACACAGCCGCTTCAAATCGATAAAGCGCAACCGCCGCGCATCATATGCGCGCCGGTTGTCCATTACCCGCCCTGGACCTGGCGGTCAGAGCGCGGCGTCGGCAATGAGTTTGTCCATGAGGCTGGCTTGAACGCTCTTATCAACGGCAAGTTTTGGCGCCGCCTTTTCCTTGCCGTTGGTGATATAGATGCCCGTGCGTCCACCAAAGCTGTCCGGTCTGGCGGCGTTGATCATCTTGCCTGCCTGTTTGTCCGGTTTGTTGAACAGGATCGGCACAAGGAACTTCAGAATGCCGGGCATTGCGTCGCTGGTTTTGGTCATGGGGGTAACCACAGCGCCGGGACACACCGAACGCAGCATGATGCCGTCTTGTTCCAACTCCGGGGCAAGCGCCGTGCCCATGGTTGTCAGTGCCAGCTTGGTGGTTGCATACACGCCGGTCAGACCACCGATTTGCTCAGGCTCCGACAACTTGCTGATGTCCAGCGACTTTGCTGCGTTATGCGCCGCAGACGTAGTGTTGACGATCATGGATTTCGGCACATCAGCCGCCCGTTTCAGCGCAGGGCGCAGGCATTCCAGCATCACATACGGGGCCAGTGTGTTGACCGCATAGTTGGACTCGTGGCCCTGGGCACTCATGACGCGTTGCGACGTCAAAACGCCGGAGTTGTTGTAGAGCGCGTCGATGCGAGGATGCGCCGCCAGTATCTCGCGCGCCGCGCTCTTGATCTGTTCCACGTCCATCAGATCGGCTTGCACCAGATCAACAGTGGCACCGGGATGCGCGGCGTTCAGGTCCGCCTTTTGCTGCAACGCTTTTTCAGCGTTTCGATTTACCAAAACCAAATTCCAACCGCTTGCAGCAAGCTGATCTGCAATCGCGCCACCGATACCTCCGGTCGAGCCGGTGATGACGGCAAGTTGTCTATCCGACATACTGCGTTTCCTTTTCCCGTGCATATGAGTGAAGCGAAGCACTGCTCATGCGAGCAGACCCTTGATCGCGGCGTCGACCGCAGCGCGGTCATCATCCTTGGTCAATGCAGTCCCGTCCCAGGCCTCTCGCCACAGGCCGACGCCATGTTTGCCCTTGATGTCCATGCCAAAGTACGGGGCCGTCATCTCTTGGGTCTGCAACACATTCGCGCCGGCCCGTGGGCCCGGTGTGGCTGCAAGCAGAACAATCGGCTTGTCTTGCCAGACCTTCTGGTCGATGCGGCTCATCCAGTCGTAGATGTTTTTCCAAGCGGCGGTGACAAAGCCGTTATACTCCGCAAAAGATACCATCAGCGCATCCGCCGCACCTATTTTGTCAAAGAGCGCTTGTGCGAGCGGATGCACACCATCGGATTTTTCCCGATCAATCGAATAGATCGGCATCTCGTATTGGTTGATGTCGACAAATTCCATTTCGACGTCGGGCGCGAGTGTTTCGAGTCGGGCGGCAGCATAACCCAACAACGCGCGATTGATGGACCGACTGTGGTTTGACGCCGCAATGGCGAGGATTTTCATGTAATCGCCCTCCGTGGACTACTGACGAAGTAGCCGCGCAGGGTTGCTGTCTCAACACATTAAAAAGCGCACTACATGCGCGTTCATGCGCCAAAACGCGGCTTTTAACCCTCCCGAAATCGCATAGATGCGCATCAGGAGGCAGTAATGGATCACTGGACCGAAATACGCACAGCTTATGTCGTGGCGCGCACAGGCACTGTTAGTAAGGCAGCCCAAGAGCTTGGCCTGCACCGCGCAACGGTGAGCCGTCACGTTGATGCACTCGAGGGAGAGATCGGCGCGCGGCTGTTTCTACGCCACCGCCGTGGATACGAGCTGACCGATGTCGGTCGCGAGTTCATGGAAATTGCCGAGAGGTCCTATGACATGCTCGAAGATTTCTTTGGCCGCGTGCGTGTGCAAAGCGCTGATGTCGAAGGGCAGGTCATTGTGGCCACACTCTTTCCGCTGACGGATTTGATCCTGCCCGCTATTTTGGAGTTTCGACGTCGCCACCCAAAGACGCGGGTGCGCGTGACAACCGGAGATGAGCTGGCACGTCTGGAATTCGCCGAGGCACATGTTGCGCTGCGCGTCGGGTCCAAGGCCACCAACGAAGACTATGTCGTGCAACCGTTCTGTACGCTCGATTTCACACTATTCGCCCATCGCGCGTACATTGATCGCCATGGTAAACCCGAGGGGCACGACCTGACAGGGCACGCCCTTGTGGGCAACCCGGACGCCGACAGCGGAGCCCCTTTTGAAGTCTGGATCGCACGCAATGTGGATCCCGAACAGCTGGTCCTTGTGTCGGCAAATCCCAAAGTCCTCGAAGACGCAGTGCGCAGCGGTGAGGGTATCGGATTTATGCCCGTGGCCTACGCCCAAACCCTGCCTGACCTGGAACAGGTCGTGCCCGCCTTGCCGGAATGGCAGGTTCAAAGCTGGCTTGTGACGCATGTCGATGTGCATCGGACCGACAAGGTTCAATCGATGTTGGGTTGTCTCAAGGCGCTTGCTTTCGCGACCTGATGCTCAGTCGCTACGCAGGGCGTCTGGCCAAAACCATAATCGCCGCATGTAGCACAATCACAAGCAACGCGGACACGGCGTGGAGCGTCAGATTTGCGGGCACTGATAGGAAAATCCACACGGCGCAGGGAATGAATAGAAGGATCGCAGTCCAAAGCCCCGGATTGTAGGCCCGAAACCTCAGGCCCCAGGCGATGTGCACAGCACCGTTTATGGCCAAAAGATACCCCGCCAGAACACCCCATCCGGGGTTCGCAGTTGCCAAATAAAACGCGGCCAAAAGAAAGAACCAAACGAAGATCACATTGATGATCCACACATCGCGCGGGTTCAGCCCGCGCGTGTCCTTGCCCATCATGGCGTTCAGATAGATGGCAAACCGGTTGTCGTCATGCTCTTCGTACTGGTGAAACATGTAGATCGGCAGCGACAGAAAAACGGGCAGTTCTATGGTTGGCCCGATAAAGGGATACAGCCCTAGAACGAGCAGCGCTAATGGCGGAGCGGCGTAGACCCAGTTTTTAAAGAACCGATCAAGCATTGGGCAGTCTCATGGCTTCACCTGTGTATTCGGAGTAAAATCCAAGCTTTGCATCTAGGGCGACGGCGCTTGGTCTGAGGGGCTGTCAAAAAGGCCGCCGGGCCGATTCCCCGCTAAATCCTCGAGCCTTTCGTCGATGGCAAGCGTATAGCGGTAGGCGGTCCATGGTAAGCGCGGTGTAAATTCCCAAAGCTCTTCCGCTGGTCCGAGCGCAATTGTGCCCGGTACAGTGTTGCCGTCTTTGTCGAGAACCCTAAGGCGGAACGCCATCGACAGGTGATCATGCGCGCTATCGAGATCTACGTGCAAGGAGTCGGTGCTGTGCGCCCTAGGTGTGACGATGGTCCAACGCGCAGGATCAGGTGGGGCTGTGTCTGCGTTTTCGACGGCAAAGCTGTGCTGGGTGTCTTTTCCCAGAGGGCAGCCAGTTGTATCGAGGGCGGAGCCGGAAACTTCAAGCATAAAGGACTCGCCGGCAACCAGGGCCCGGCCCAATTTCTCGTTCGCAATCAGACCCGTTGATCCTCCCCCACTGAATTGGTCTTCCGCTATGTTTAGGAAAACGGAGGAAGCACATGGCAAACAAGCGACCAAAGCCCGAGGAGATTGTCACGAAGTTACGGCAGGTTGAGGTTCTGACAGGGCAAGGGATGCCGCG
>JBCBXB010000011.1:0-150834 GCA_039816785.1 Pseudomonadota bacterium | reverse complement strand
CCGATCATAGCTGACCGCAAACTTTCCCCATAGGTCCCACCCAGCCCCCGCGGCTTCCTCCCTGAGAGGTTTGTCAACGCGGGCCACACGCACACCCAGCCGATCCCGATTACCATGGCCCGCCTCGAAAAACCTTCATCATTGCAGCCACTTAAAAACCTGGCCGGGTTGCGCGGCATAAAAAAACCCGGGCACGAAGCCCGGGCAAGTCCAACAGGGAGGTACATGGTGTGGCTCCGAAGAACCGCCGACCATGTGCGGCTTCACTTAAGGGGTAGCGGATCGGAATCAACCATTCCTTGACGCAGATCAAAAAACCTCAGGACACCAGCCGGTAGCCGCCGGATTCAGTGACCAGCAGCCGCGCGTTGGAGGGGTCGGGCTCGATCTTTTGACGCAGGCGGTAGATATGCGTCTCGAGCGTGTGCGTGGTCACCCCGGCATTGTAGCCCCAGACCTCGTGCAACAGCACATCACGCGCGACAACGCCATCGGTCGAGCGATAGAGGAACTTGAGAATGTTTGTCTCTTTCTCGGTCAGGCGAATCTTGCGGTCATCTTCGGTCACCAGCATCTTGACGCTGGGCTTGAAGGTGTAGGGCCCAAGCGTGAACACCGCGTCCTCGGACTGTTCGTGCTGACGCAGTTGGGCGCGGATACGGGCCAGCAGAACGGGGAACTTGAACGGTTTGGTGACGTAGTCATTGGCCCCTGCATCGAGACCCAGAATGGTGTCGGCGTCGGTGTCGTGACCGGTCAGCATCAGGATGGGCGACTTGACCCCCTGCTTGCGCATCACGCGGCACAGCTCGCGGCCATCGGTGTCCGGCAGACCCACGTCGAGAATGACCAGATCATAGATCGCCTCCTTGGCCCGGACGAGGGCGTCCTGACCATTGCCAGCCTCGAAGACGTCAAAGTCTTCGGTCATGATCAGTTGTTCGCTGAGCGCTTCGCGCAGGTCTTCGTCATCGTCGACCAGCAGAATTTTCTTCAGTTGGGCCATGGGTCTAAACCTCCGTGCTGCTTGGTAGAATACATGTGCGGACAGATGCATTTCAGCAAGATTTACCGGTTCTGTCTCACGCCCATGTGTCGCTTGGGCGTCAATTGTTTCAATTCGGCTGCGATTTGCTTATGTCAGGCGTCGTGACGCAGTGACGTTGTAACATGGGAATGCGGGATGCCATTGGGGCCAGACATCATCGAAACCTTGGCCCGTGCGCGCAGCGACCTGCGGATGGGTGTGCCTGTGGTCCTGTCCGGACCGGTCGCCGTGCTGGCCGTGCCCGCCGAAACCCTGTCGCCCGAGCGGTTGGAGAGCATGCGCACGCTGGGCCGTGACCCGGTGCTGGCAACCACTGCATGGCGGGCCGAAACGCTCAAGGCGCGGGCTTATGACGGTGATCTGGCCCGGATCGAGGTTGATGCGGGTATGGGGCTGGCCATGCTGCAAGCGCTGGCGGACCCCAAGGACGATCTGGCCACCCCGATGAAGGGGCCGTTGCGCACGTCGCGCAGCGGCGATGCATCGGCGCACCGCGCGGCGATCCAGCTGTGCAAGACCGCGCGCCTGCTACCGGCGGCGTTCTGCGTGAGCGTCGAGGGCGGCGTGGCGGCAACCCATGGGCTGACGGTGGTGGATCTGGCAGAGGCAAAACCTCATCTGAGCGCGCGCAGCCCGCTGCACCCGGTCGTGCAAGCCCGACTGCCGCTGGAAGTCGCGGAGGCCGGTCGTTTGCACGTCTTTCGCCCGGAGGATGGCGGCGAAGAGCACTACGCCGTAGAGATCGGCCGCCCGGACCGCGCAGCCCCCGTGCTGGCGCGGCTGCACTCGGCCTGCTTTACCGGCGACCTGCTAGGGTCGCTCAAATGCGATTGCGGCCCGCAACTGCGCGGTGCGTTGGCGCAGATGGGCGCCGAAGGGGCAGGCGTGCTGCTGTATCTGAACCAAGAGGGGCGCGGCATCGGGCTGGCCAACAAGATGCGCGCCTATGCCCTGCAGGATCAGGGCTTTGACACGGTGGAGGCCAACCACAGGCTGGGGTTCGAGGATGACGAGCGCGACTTTCGACTGGGGTCCGACATCCTGACGTCGCTGGGGTTCGGCGCGGTGCGGCTGCTGACCAACAACCCCGCCAAGGTCGCCATGATGGAGGCCAGCGGCGTCGCCGTCACCGAACGCGTCCCGCTCAAGGTCGGCGAGACCCGCCACAACCGCGACTACCTCGCGACCAAGGCAGCCAAATCGGGCCATCTGCTGTGACGCCGAACGATCTGGTGCTGAGCCCGCGCGGCCTGCGGTTTCGCGGGCGGTACTTTCCCTGCACGATCGGCAAGGGCGGGCTGAGCGCCCGCAAGGTCGAAGGGGACGGCACGACGCCGCGCGGCACGCACCGGCTGATCGGCATGCTTTACCGGCCGGACCGTATGGCGCGCCCTGCCAACTGGGCGGTGCCGATCCGGCCGGGCGATCTGTGGTCGGATGATCCGAGGGCCGACGACTACAACCACATGGTGCGCGCGCCCTATGCCGGGTCTCACGAGGTGCTGCGCCGTGCCGACCCGCTCTATGATCTGGTGATCCTGACGGACTGGAACTGGCCTTATTCCGTGCCGGGGCGCGGGTCGGCGATTTTCGTGCATCGGTGGCGGCGGCCGGGCTATCCGACCGAGGGCTGCATTGGTCTGAGGCCAGAGCACCTGCGCTGGATTGCGCCACGCATCGGGTTCGAGACACGGCTGATCGTGCGCTGACCGCTACCCGGCCCTTCGGGAAGGATTTTTTAGGGACCGAGACGGGTGGAGTGTGCTCAGTCGGGTTGGACGCGCGCGCCGAAGATGGCGGAGCCGACGCGGACATGCGTGGCCCCCAGCGCGATGGCGGTCTCGAAGTCGGCGCTCATCCCCATGGACAGTTGGTCGAGCCCGTTGCGGGCGGCCAGTTTGGCCAACAGGGCGAAATGCAGGCTGGGTTCCTCGTCGACGGGCGGGATGCACATGAGGCCGCGTATGGGCAGATCGAGGTCGCGGCAGGTTTGAACGAACGCGTCGGTGTCGGCAGGCAACACGCCGGCCTTCTGGTCCTCTTCGCCGGTGTTGACCTGGATGAACAGGTTTGGGCAGGCCCCGGTCTCTTGCGCGAGGCGGGCGATTGTGTTGGCGAGTTTCGGACGGTCGACGGAATGGATGGCCTGGAACACCTCCATCGCCTGGCGCGCCTTGTTGGTTTGCAGCGGGCCGATCAGGTGGAGGTCAACGTTATCGTAGGCGTCACGAAAGGCGGGCCATTTGCCTGCCGCCTCCTGCACGCGGTTCTCGCCAAAACAGCGGTGACCCTCGTCCAGTACCGACGCGACGCGTTCATCCGGCTGGACCTTGCTGACGGCGATCAGGTGAACGCTGCCGCGCGGGCGGCCAGCCTTGTCCTCGGCCTTGTGGATACGGTCGGTGATGTCGGTCAGGGGCATGGCGCGTGCGGTCCTTTGGCGGTGCGGTGCCCTTTAACTATGGTTTGGTTGCAAAAGAAAAGGGACGCACCAGTGGCACGCCCCGAATCGTCAGGCTGTGATCAACGCTTAGAAGTTGAAGATCACACCCAGGTCGGCTTGTGTGTTGCCGCCAGTGTCTTGGCCGATACCGCCGCGCAGCGACACACCGCCACCCAGACCGTGACGGAAGCCGATTGCGACAACTTCGTCTTCGGCGTCGAGGCCGGAGTCGGAGAACACAAAGCGGATTTCAGTTGCGTCGGTGACATCGTACTTGACCGAGAAACCGTACATGGTTTCGTCGTTGATGTCGCTGTCGCCAACAAGGATGGAGAACGCGAACGCACCGATTTCACCGTCGAACGAGATCGCCCAGAAGTCGTTGTCGAGCGTGACCGCACCACCGACGAGGTTTGTCTCCTCTTCGTTACCGAATGCAGCACCGACAGAGTAGTTACCGAAGGTGTAGCCGACGCCGATCTGATATTCTTCCCGGTCGGTTGCCGTGCCCGCCGTGGTGTCCTGTGCCGATGTGCCGCTTTCGATCGATGCAGACACGGTGAAGTCACCTGCGGTGTAGCGAAGTTTCACGGTCGGCAGAACTTCGGTGTCGTCCGAAGACACGCCAAAGCCCGAAGCGGGGACACCGTTGAATGCAGAGGACTGTTCGGCAAATGCCGTCAAGCCGACGCCGAAGCCGAAGTAGTTGACCACATCGCCGGAGTCGATCACGTCGGAGACGTTACCGACGTCGAGGCGGAAACCGCCGGTCGTCATTGCAAAGCCAGCTGCCGAGTTGTCGGCCACGTTGCTGTTGCCGTTGGCCTGGTCATCTGTCTGCCAGCGAATACGGCCTTCGAACTCCAGACCGTTGTCCGCGGTTGCTGTGCCTGTCGCGGTCAGACGGAAACGCTGTTCGATCCGGGTTTCGTCGTTGCCCGGTGTAGCGTCATTGCCTTCCTGGTAGAACAGGCCGAAACGGCCGAAACCGCCAAACGTGACTTCCGCAGCTGCCATGCCTGTCGTGGCAATCAGCGCGGTTGTAGCGAAGAGAACTTTTTTCATGAGTTTTCCCTCGGTTTTCAAGTCACACGCTGTCTGCGCGTGCCCAATTGGCTTTGAGCGGACTGTCGTAGAATTGAGCGTGCTTCTCAATGATCCATAACGAAAGCGCTTCGGTTTTGAAGTGGCATGATGCACGGCGGGCACAGATTGGGGCCACGTTGGCAAAATCCCGCTTAGATTGAGGCTGTTGCCAATACATCTTGCGGTTTCTGCCGGGTGGTCGAACCGCGCAAACGAAAAGGGGCGCGCCGATGGCACGCCCCAAATCGTCGGAATGTGGTCAACTCTTAGAAGTTGAAGATCACACCCAGGTCAGCAACGGTGTTGCCGTCGGTGTTTTGGCCGATACCACCGCGCAGCGACACGCCGCCGCCCAGACCGTGACGGAAGCCGATTGCGACAACTTCGTCGTCTGCGTCGGTACCGTTGTCGGAGAAGGCAAAGCGGATTTCAGTCGCGTCGGACACATCGTATTTGACCGAGAAACCATACATGGTGTCGTCGTTGGTGTCGCTGTCGCCGATCAGGATCGAGAACGCGAACGCACCGATTTCACCGTCGAACGAGATCGCCCAGAAATCATTGTCCAGGGTCACGCCGGTGATCGTGTCGGTTTCTTCTTCGTTACCGAAGGCTGCGCCGACGGAGTAGTTGCCGAAGTTGTAGCCAACACCGATCTGATACTCTTCACGCTCGACAGCGGAAGCTGGTGTCGCCGGAGTTGTCGTCGCGTCAGCTGCTGTTTGCGATGTGGTGCCGTCGGTCACAGATGCGGACACGGTGAAGTCACCTGCGGTGTAACGCAGTTTCACAGTCGGCAGAACTTCGGTGTCGTCGGAGGACACGCCAAAGCCCGAAGCGGGGATGCCGTTGAACGCGGACGACTGTTCAGCGAACGATGTCAGACCAACGCCGAAGCCGTAGTAGTTCACGACATCGCCGGAGTCGATCACGTCGGAGACGTTACCAACGTCCAGACGGAAGCCGCCGGTGGAGACAGCAAAACCAGCTGCCGAGTTGTCGGCCACGTTGCTGTTGCCGTTGGCTTGGTCATCTGTCTGCCAGCGGATACGGCCTTCAAACTCCAGACCGTTGTCTGCAGTTGCTGTGCCTGTCGCGGTCAGACGGAAACGCTGCTCAATGCGGGTTTCGTCGTTGCCCGGTGTGGCGTCATTGTCTTCTTGGTAGAACAGGCCGAAACGGCCAAAGCCACCAAACGTCACTTCCGCAGCTGCCATGCCAGTCGTGGCAATCAGCGCGGTTGTAGCGAAGAGAACTTTTTTCATGAGTTTTCCCTCGGTTTTCAAGTCACACGCCCTAACCGGGGAATCCGGCGAGGGGATGGATGCTGTGTCACTCATTTGATTGTGCATCTCAAGCAGCGCTGCCAGCCGCACCATAATTCCCGCGATGTATGGTGCAGCTTTGCCACAGTGCGATTTGCACCCCTGCAACACCTTATATTCCACCTGTCTTGCGAGCGCGCATCAACTTGGCTATCACGAGGCTCAGGCAAGAACGGGTGGGACACCGGATGAGCATGGATCGCAATTTCGCGCGGCGCGTGGTGCAGGTTTTGGGGCTGACCCTGATGTTGGGCATTGCCGGCTGTGGCCTGCGGTTTGGCTCCAACAGCTCCGGCCCGGCCGAGCTTGACCCCGATATCGCACGCGAACAGACGGGTGGTGCGGGCACCACGATCCAGGAAGCGCTGGCAAACCGCCGCAACGAAGAGCGCATCGTTCAGGTCAACCGCTATATCTGGACCGCCTCGCTGCAGGTCCTGAACTTTCTTCCAATTCAAGAGGTTGATCCCTATACCGGCGTGATCATCACCGGCTTCGGTACACCACCGGGTGGTGGCAATTCGTATCGCGCCACCGTACTGATCCAGGATCCGGCGCTTGATGCCCGGTCGCTCAACGTCGCCCTTCAGACGCGGGGTGGCCCGGCGAGTGCTGCCACAGTGCGCGCGGTCGAGGATGCCATCCTGACGCGGGCGCGCCAGCTACGTATCGCAGACGGCGGTCGCTGACCCCTTTCGGCCCAAGGCTTTCCCCACTAAGAACAGCGCCGGGCCATCGCCCGGCGTTTTCATGTGTCCAACCGTGCAAGAGATCAATTCCATGGCCACCTATACCCCATCCGAGATCGAAGCCCGCTGGCAAGAGGCCTGGGACAAGGCCGACGTGTTCAAGGTGCGCCGGAGCGCGGACAAGCCGAAATACTACGTGCTCGAGATGTTCCCCTACCCGTCGGGGCGCATCCACATGGGGCACGTGCGCAACTACACGATGGGCGACGTGATCGCGCGCTACAAGATGTCGACGGGCCACAACGTGCTGCATCCGATGGGCTGGGACGCCTTCGGGATGCCGGCCGAAAATGCCGCGATGGCCATTGGCGGCCACCCCAAGACCTGGACCTACGACAATATCGCGGACATGCGCAGCCAGATGAAGCCGCTGGGCCTGTCCATCGACTGGAGCCGTGAATTCGCCACCTGTGATCCGGAATATTACGGCCAGCAGCAGGCGCTGTTTCTGGATTTCCTCGAGGCTGGCCTCGTCTACCGCAAGAACGCGCAGGTGAACTGGGACCCGGTCGATATGACCGTGCTGGCCAACGAGCAGGTGATTGACGGCAAGGGCTGGCGCTCTGCCGCGGAGGTGGAGCGGCGCGAGCTGACGCAGTGGTTCTTCAGGATTGCCGATATGGCGGGGGAGTTGAAGGATGCGCTCGCCGGTCTCGACAACTGGCCCGCCAAGGTGCGGCTGATGCAGGAAAACTGGATCGGCGAGAGCCGCGGGATCGAGATCACCTTCCACCGTACGGATGGGAACGGAACGATCCAATGCTATTCGACACGGCCCGACACGATGCGCGGTGCGTCCTTTATCGCCATCGCGCCCGACCATCCGGTGGCGAAGGCGCTGGAGGCGGAACAACCGGACCTCGCCGCCTTTGTCGACGAATGCCGCAAGATGGACACGACCGAAGCGGCGATGGAAAAGGCGGAGAAGAAGGGGATCGATACGGGCCTGACCGTGCGCCATCCGGTGTATGACGATGTGGAACTGCCCGTCTGGATCGGGAACTTTGTGCTGATGGACTACGGCACGGGCGCTGTCTTTGGCTGCCCGGCGCATGATCAGCGCGATCTGGACTTTGCCCGCAAATACGACCTGCCGGTGCAGAACGCGTTCTACATGCCCGGCCACAGCACTGACGTGGGCACCGAGGCGCTGGTGCCCGCCAAGACGGAAAAGGTCAGCTTTATCGATCATTTCGCGGGCGTGGGCGAGGTCACCAGCCAGCAGGCCATCGACGCTACCATCGACTGGTTCGAGGCGCGCGGGCTTGGCGTGGGCCAGACGCAATACCGTCTGCGCGACTGGGGCCTGTCGCGCCAGCGCTACTGGGGCTGTCCGATCCCGGTGGTGCATTGTGACGATTGCGGCGTGGTGCCCGAGAAAAAGGAAAACCTGCCCGTCGTGCTGCCCGACGATGTGACATTCGACATTCCCGGCAACCCGCTTGACCGGCATCCGACATGGCGCGACGTGCCCTGCCCCGCCTGTGGCAAGCCCGCCCGTCGCGAGACGGACACGATGGACACGTTCGTTGATTCGTCGTGGTATTTTGCCCGTTTCACCGCGCCCGACGCCGCCACCCCGACGGACCTCGAGGATGCGGCCTACTGGATGAATGTCGACCAGTATATCGGCGGGATCGAACACGCGATCCTGCACCTGCTCTATTCCCGCTTCTTTGCGCGGGCGATGCGGATCACCGGCCACCTGCCGCAGGGATGTGAAGAGCCGTTTGATGCGCTTTTCACCCAAGGGATGGTGACGCACGAGATCTATCAGACCCGCGATGCCAATGACCGGCCAGTCTATCACCTGCCCGAGGATGTCACGGACGGCAAGCTGGCGGACGGAACTGCGGTCGAGATCATTCCGTCGGCCAAGATGTCCAAGTCCAAAAAAAATGTGGTCGACCCGCTGGGCATTATCGCGAGCTACGGCGCGGACACGGCACGCTGGTTTGTCCTCAGCGACTCGCCCCCCGAACGGGATGTGGAGTGGACAGCATCGGGGGCCGAGGCCGCCTACAAGCACCTCACCCGCGTCTGGACCCTGTGCGACAGGATCGGCGCGATGGACCCGGACGCCGAAGGGACAGGCGACGACGACCTGCTGCGCGCCATGCACGCCTGCATCCATGATGTGACGATGGGCGTGGAATCATTCGGCTTCAACGCGGCGATTGCCAAGCTCTACGGGTTCACGGCGGTCCTTCAAAAATCCAAGGCCAGCCATGCCGCGCAGCGAGAGGCGATCATGACGCTGGCGCAGCTGATGGCCCCCATGACCCCGCATCTGGCCGAAGATATCTGGGCACATCAGGGGGGCGAGGGCCTTGTGATCCACGCGCCCTGGCCCGTCGCGGATGACGCGATGCTGAAGTCCGACACCGTCACGCTGCCCATCCAGATCAACGGCAAACGGCGCGGGGAACTGACGGTACCGGCGGACATGAACAAGGCGGAGGTTGAAAAAGCGGCACTGGCGACCGAAGCTGTGACACGGGCGCTCGATGGTGGGCAGCCCAAAAAGGTCATCGTGGTCCCGGGTCGCATCGTCAATGTCGTGGTTTAAGCCTCTCTTCGTCTGCCTCGCTCTCGCGGCGTGCGGGTTCACGCCGGTCTACGGACCGGGTGGCGCGGGATCAGCGCTGCAGAACCGCGTGCTGGTCGACCCGCCGGTGGACCGCGAAGGGTTCCTGCTGGTGCGCCAGATCGAGGATCGGTTGGGGCGCACGGACGATGCCGCCTACCGGCTGTCGGTCAAGCTGACCCTCGTGCAGGAAAACCGCGCGATCGACCCGGACGGCGATATCCGCCGCTTTCACCTGATCGGCACGGCCACCTATGAGCTGCGCGAGGCCGTCACCGGCGATATCGTGCGCGCAGATGCGGTGGACGACTTTGTCGGCTATTCCGCCACCGGCACCACGGTCGCAACACTCGCCGCGCGGCGGGATGCCCAAGAGCGGCTGATGACGATCCTAGCGGATCAGATCGTGCTGCAACTGCAGGCGTCCCGGCTTTGAAACTGTCGACCGGACAGGCGAACGGCTACTTTGCGAAACCCGATGCCGGGGCGACCGGCCTGCTGATCTACGGCTCGGACGCGATGCGTGTGGCCCTGAAACGGCAAGAGGTGGTGGCCGCGCTGATCGGCCCGCAGGGCGAGGAGGAGATGCGCCTGACCCGCATCGCCGCCGCCGACCTGCGCAAGGACCCCGCGCAACTGATGGACGCGATCAAGGCCATCGGCTTTTTCCCCGGCCCGCGCGTGGCGCTGGTCGAGGATGCCAACGACACCGTCGGGCCGATCATCACGGACGCGCTGGTGGCGTGGGGTGCGGGCGACGCACAGATCGTGGTGACGGCCGGCAATCTCAAGCCCACGTCCAAGATGCGCAAGGCGTTCGAGGCGCATCCAACTGCCTATGCCGCCGCGATCTACGACAACCCGCCCACCCGCGACGAGATCGAGCGGGACCTGACCGCCGCCGGGATCACGAACCCGCCGCAAGAGGCGATGCACCAGCTGATGGACCTCGCCCGCGCGCTGGAGCCGGGGGATTTTCGGCAGACGCTGGAAAAGATCGGCCTCTACAAACGTGGTGACGCAGCCCCCCTGTCCGGCGCGGATATCGAGGCCTGCGCGCCCGCCTCGATCGAGGCGGCGGTGGATGACGTGCTGCTGGTGGTGGCCGATGGCAACGCCACGGCCATAGGGCCGGTCATGCAGCGTTTGCAGGCGCAAGGGGTGAACGCGGTCACGCTGTGCATCGGCGCGACGCGCCATTTCCGCAGCCTGCACCGGGTGGCGACCGATACATCGGGGCGGCCACAGATCTGGGGGCCGCACCGGGACCGGATGATGGCGCAGGCGCGCAAATGGGGGCCGGCCAAGCTGGAGACTGCCCTGACTGTCCTGACCGACACGGACCTGCAATTGCGCAGCGCCGGACAGAACGCCCCGGCGCTGGCGCTGGTGGAGCGGGCGTTTATTCGCCTTGCCATGCTGGGGTCGCGATAGTTGTACCTTGGCGCTGGTGGGCTGGCGGGCCCTCCGGGGCGGATTTTTTGGGGACAGAGACGGGGCTGCGTCAGGACCCGTATTCGGCAAATAGCGCGACGACTTCGGCTTCGGTCATTTGCCTGCGGCTGTCACCAGCAAAGCTGTAGGCATCGGGCTTGAGGTCGATAAAGAGCTCGCCGGTGAACTGGATTCCGTTTGCGTCGTCGAGCGTGCCGAGGCCCACATGCATCTCACCCTCCATCGGGCCAGGTGCCGTCACGCGGTAGAACAAGTTGCCGCCGCAGGTCTTGCAGAACACACGCTCGGCCCAGGGCGAGGAGCGGTAGATGGCGAGATTGTCCGCACCTGCGAGCGTCATGCCGCCCAAGGGGACCGCAACGCTCAGGAATACGCCGCCCGTCCATTTGCGGCACATCCCGCAATGGCAGGCGCCCGTTTCGGTGATGGGCGAGGTGATTGTGAAGCGAACGGCGCCGCAGACACATGAACCGGTACGTGGCATCAGAGGTTCCTTTCTTTGGGCTGGCCTCAGTTTAGGGCCGCCCCGGTGACACATTCTGTCAACAAGGTGGCGTTGCCCTTGCTGAGGCGGCCTGCCATGGTGCCCGCGGATAGCAGAATTGGGAGGCATCCATGTACCGGGTGATCGGAACCGCCAAGAGCCGCGCCTTTCGCGTGATGTGGATGCTGGAAGAGCTGGGCCAACCCTATGAGGTCACGCCCGCCATGCCGCAAAGCGACGAGGTGCGTCAGTACAACCCCTTGGGCAAGGTGCCCGCGCTGCTGGATGGCGACGCGGTGCTGACCGATTCCGTGGCGATCATGACCTATCTTGCGGACAAGCATGGCAACCTCACCGCACCAGCAGGCACGCCGGAACGGGCGCGGCAGGACGCGATGACCCTGTGGCTGGTGGACGAGATGGACGCGCTGCTCTGGACGGCGGCCAAGCACAGCTTTGTCCTGCCGGAAAAGCTGCGCGTGCCGGACGTGAAAACGACGGTGAAAAAGGAATTTGCCCGCAATGCCGAGCGGTTGGCGGGCATGATCAGGGGCGACTACCTGATGGGCGACAGCCCCAGTGTGCCCGACCTGCTGGCGAGCCATTGCCTTGGCTGGTCGATCGTGGCCAAGTTCGACCCGCTGCCCGACAGCCTCAAGCCCTACACGAAACGCCTGCGCGAACGGTCCGCCTACAAGGCTGCAGCAGCAAGGTAATCCGCGGCGCCCTGCCCGGCCCATCGACCGGTGGCAAAGCACGCAGTGAGCAGGTAGCCACCCGTCGGCGCCTCCCAATCCAGCATCTCACCGGCGCAGAACACACCGGGCCTCGCGCGGATCATCAGGCGGTCATCGAGTGCCGCGAACGGCACACCGCCTGCAGTTGAAATCGCCTCGTCCATCGGGCGCAGGCCCGCGTGATGCACTGTCAGCTTCTTGAGCCGTCGGGCCAGTTGCAACGGCGTGTCGGGCAGCGGACGACCCCATTCCTGCGCCAACGCGACCTTTGCTGCATCGAGGCGCAGCACCTTGCGCAGGTGATTGGCGAGGCTTGCCTTGCCCCGGGGTCTGGACAGGCGTGCGGCCACGTCGTCGACACTCAGATCGGGGAGCAGGTCGAGCGTCAGACGTGCGCCCTCGCGCACCCCGCGCGACACGGTGTAGACGCCGCCGCCCTCGATCCCCTTGGCCGACAGCACCGCCTCACCACGGGACCGGTACGGGCCTGCACGCCACGCGACACCTTTCAAAGGTTGGCCCAGATGGCGGATCATATGCTGTGACCAGTCCACCGCGAGGGCGGCGTTGGACGGAGCAAACGGGGCCGTCGGAGCGCTGATCCAGTCGGCCCATGCACCGTCAGAGCCAAGCCGCGCCCAACTTGCCCCACCGCAGGCGAGGATGAACGCGCCAGCCTCGACAGTGGCCACGCCCTCCGGCCCATCGACCAAGAGGCATGACCCGTCCCAACCCACAGCCCGGTGGCGCACATGCGTTGCAACCCCCAGCATCTGCAACCGTGCCAGCCACGCGCGCAACAGCGGCGACGCCTTCATCGCGGTGGGAAACACGCGGCCCGTGCTGCCGGTGAACACGTCCTGCCCCAACCCCTCGGCCCAGCGGACAATCGCGGCGTTGTCAAACGCGCGCAGCGCCGGGGTCAGCGCATGCTCCGCCTCCGCATAGCGGGGCAGCAGGGCGTCGAGCGGTTCGGCATGGGTCAGGTTCAGCCCGGACTTGCCCGCCATCAGGAACTTGCGCCCGAGGCTGGGCTTGGCCTCGTAAATGTCCACGGCGTGGCCCGCGCCCGCCACCACTTCGGCGGCGGCCAGCCCAGCCGGACCACCGCCGATCACGGCAACGCGGCTCATTCCGGCATGGCCGGCACGCCGCCTTTGACCTCGATCACGCGGTGGGGATAGGGGATCTCGATGTCGTTGTCCTTGAGCGCATTCCAGATCGCGAACAGCACATGGCTCTTGTACTTGTTGCGCCCGTCATCGATGCCGCTCACCCAGTATTCGACGCAGAAATCGATACCGCTGTCGCCAAACCCCACCAGCTCGCAATCCGGCCCTTCGGGGTCATCCAGCACAAAGGGCAGCGCGGCGACAGCAGCGGAGATGATCGGCGGCAGCGCGTTGATGTCGGTGTCGTAGCTGACGGAAAACGGCGCCTCGTAGCGATTGGCGGAGCCTGAGTCCGAGTAGTTGACCACCCGCGTGGTGATGAAATCCTCGTTCGGGACAACGATCCAGCGGCCATCAAACGTCTCGAGGATCGCGGCGCGGGCCGTCATCTTGACGATTGTGCCCGCCTCGCCGCCGTCCAGCTCGACATAGTCGCCTACGGTCGCCTGCCCCTCGACCAGCAGGATCACACCAGAGATGAAGTTCGACGCGATCTTTTGCAGGCCAAAGCCCAGGCCGACGCCGATGGCGCCGCCCAGCACGGCAAGCGCGGACAGGTTGACGCCCATGATGTTCATCAGCACGAGGAACGCGACGGCAAAGATCAGGAATTCCACCGATTTGGCGAGCAGCTGGCGCAGCGACGGGCGCATCTCGTCCTGCTTGCCAATGAATTCCGACGATTGGCTGTTGGACCACTGTCCCAGCCAAAAGATCACGCCGCCGACCACGACGAACTGCAACAGCCACAGCAGGTTGAACGACAGATTGCCCAGCGGGATGACCGTTGCCTCCAGCCATGCCGCGGCTAGGCCCAGCAGACCGAGCGTATAGAGCGCCGCAAGCGGGATCAGGATGTAGCGGCCCAGCAGTTTCAGGAACGGATCGGCGATGATGTCGCGCACCAGCGCGCGCACGGCCAGAAACAGGAACACCCGCTTGCCAAAGGCGATCACCGCACCGCTGTCGAACAGTGACCGCACCACGGTTTCGCCGATCCCGGTGAACACGTAGGCCAGCAGCGGCAGGAGCAGTGGCAGGAACTGCGCGACAAAGCGGCGGGCGCGGGCGACGTAACTGTCGGTATCGCCGGGGTCGAGCAGGCGCGACAGGACCGGGCGCAACCGGCGGGTGACCAGAACGGCAACGACGTAGGCGGCCAGCAACAGGGCAAATTGCGACCAGGCCGCGGGGCTCAAAAGCCAGCTCAGCGCCAGTTCCCAGGCTTGCAGGCCGTAGCCCGCGATCGTCTGAACGATCTCCGGCTGGCTCTCCAGATCAAACTCCACCGCGCACCTCTTGTCCCTGCCCCAATGTGCCACACTTCTCACGGTGAACCCGCCAAGCGCAAGACGAGGGCCAGATGTCAGACCCGGTGTGCCCCTTGTGTGACCGCCCCATCCCGCCGGACGCCCCGCAAAGCCTGCACCACCTGATCCCCAAGCTCAAAGGGGGCAAGGGCGGCCCGACCGTCTTGCTGCACCACATTTGCCACCGCGAAGTGCACGCGACCCTGACAGAGGCGGAACTGGCGCGAGACTATAGCACGCCCGAGGCGCTGCGGGCGCATCCACGGTTGGCCAAATTCTTTGCCTGGGTGGCCAAACGCCCGCCGACATTTCATTCCAAGGTCCCCGGCGCGCGGCGCAAGCGATAGAATCGGAAGGGTGGCACCAGCGGTTTCGGCAAATCCTTGCCGATCTGTTTGCAGCGCATCGCCCGTGTTCGAATACTGCGGACGGTGGTGGGCCGGTTTCGGTCTGACCTGTCGCGTGCTGAGTGCACACGCCCCGCGCCTGCGCGGCGCAATTGGATAACTCCTGCCAGACATTCAGGCACTCTCGCTCGGACGCGTTCCGCAAAACATGTGACGCCATAACAGCTTAGCGCCAATGCGCCGCGCCTTGATCAGGCCTGTTCGTATGGCGTCTTGGCGGTACGGTCGTTGATACGACGGGCCACATTGCTCAGAACCAGATGGGCAAAGTGGTGAATTTTCTCATCGCGGGACAGTTTCGGTTGCACGGGACGCGCAACAGGTGTGGGTCGGATGATGTAGGTATCGCGGGCCATCGCACTCTCCTCTTTTGCACATACCACGAATACCCGGCCGGAACTACTGCGGCATATGATCTGGATCAGTGCAGAGCGCGTTTATGGCCTGTGCATGCGCCGGGTCTGCCGCGACAACATCTGCCGCCAGCGCGTGTGCGCGGGCCAGCACGTCGCCATCAGTGACCACCTCGTCCAGCAGACCAAAGGACAGCGCCTGTCCGGCGTCGATCTTTTGACCGGCCATCAGGATCAGCTTGGCCCGCGCCGGACCCACCAGCGCGAAAAGGCGCGCGGGGTCACTGGGCTGCGGCAGAAATCCAAGCTTCATCACCGGGTAAAAGAACCTGGCCCCCGGCACCGCCACCCGCAGATCACAGGCCAGCACCATGCCCATGGCACCGCCCGCGACGGTGCCGTTGAGCGCGGCAATGCTGAGGCCCGGAAAGGCCGCAATCGCGCCGGACAGACGCTCCCATACCGGTGAGGTCGCCAGCCCGTCGCGCGCTGCCTCCAGATCCATGCCCGCGCTGAACACCTTGCCCGCGCCCGTCAGGATCAGGGCGCGCGCGTCGCCTGCGCCTTCCACGGCCTCGGCCAGACCGGACAGCATCTCGGCGGTCAGGGCATTGGCCTTGTCGGGCCGTTGCAGTGTGAGCGTGGTGACGGGGCCGTCGCGGGTGATCTCGATCATGGCCTGCCTTTCATCCGATTGTTTCGTGGACGGCTTAGGCCTTGGGCGGGCGGAGGTCCAGCGATCCGACTTGACGCGCCCGGTTGCCTGCCGGACGATGTGCCGAGCCATTTGACAAAAGGATTCCCCCGCCATGACCCGCCTGCATACTCTGACCACGTCCACGGCCCTCGCCCTTGTGCTGCCCGCCACTGCCGCATGGGCCGACCTGACGGCGGCGGATGTCTGGGACGACTGGAAGAGCTACATGGAAGGCACCGGCTACGCGGTGACCGCATCCGAGGCGAGCGCGGGTGACACACTGACCGTATCGGATGTCGCAATGACTATGGGCCTGAGCGACGACACCGGCTCCGGCTCGACCGTGGTGCAGATGGCAGAGATCGTGTTCACGACGAACGGCGACGGCACCGTCGGGATCGCGCTGCCCGAAGACACCGAAATCGGCGTCGTGTTCGACGGTCTGGCCGATGACGACGATGTGGAATTCACGATGACCTATACGCAGACGGACCCGGTCATGACCGCCACCGGCGATGTTGGTGTCATCACCTACGACTATGCCGCACCGCAAATCGCCATTGGCCTCGACGGGGTCGAAACCAGCGGCGTGATCCTGACTGAAGAAATTGCCCGCCTGTCGATTGTCGCCAGCGACGTGGCCTATGTGATGTCCAACATGGTCGGAGAGGTGCGCGCCGTGGATCAGACGATGAGCGCGAGCGGCCTGACCTATGACGTCTTTTTCGAGGATCCGGAGGGCGAAGGCACGTTCAAGCTGACCGGCAACATGGAAGGCCTCAGCTTTGACGGCGAGGGCGATCTGCCGCTCGACATGGACGCGCAGGACTTCAACGCGATGCTCAGCGACGGGTTCGACTTTGACGGCACATTCGCAACGACTGGCGGCGGCTATGACATGACGTTCAACGGCCCCGACGGCGGCGGCACCGTCAACAGCGCGTCCGACGGTGGCACGCTGCGGGTCGCCATGGGGCCGGACGGCCTGACTTATGGCGTGTCGCAGATGGGCGTGAACCTGAACATGCTGCTGACCGAACTGCCCCTGCCCATCTCCGTCTCGGCGGCGGAGATTTCGACGAACCTGCTGGTGCCGCTGCAACAATCCGAAGAAGAGCAGGATTTCGGCATGGCCATCGGGTTCAGCGACCTGACCATGTCCGACGCGCTCTGGGGTCTGTTTGACGCAGCGGGCCAACTGCCGCGCGATCCGGCGACGCTGATGGTGGACCTGTCGGGCAAGGCCAAGGTGCTGTTCGATTTCCTTGACCCCGCGCAGGCGGCTGTGCTGGAGCAATCCGATGCCGTCCCGGGAGAGCTGAACGCGCTCACACTGAACGCGCTGGAACTGGACGCGCTGGGGGCCAAGCTGACCGGTGCGGGCGATTTCACCTTTGACAACAGTGATCTGGTGACCTTTGACGGCCTGCCCCGGCCCAAGGGCGCGGTGGATCTGTCGCTGGTCGGGGGCAACGGCCTGCTGGACAAGCTGGTGGCCATGGGCCTCGTGCCCGAGGATCAGGCGATGGGCGCACGCATGATGATGGGCCTCTTTGCTGTGCCGGGCGAGGCCGAGGACACGCTGACCTCCAAGATCGAGGTCAACGACGAAGGGCACGTGCTGGCCAACGGTCAGCGCCTGCGCTAGCCGCGCGCCCTTGAAGCGGGGCCAGCACCCGGCTAGGTCATGCGCAACCAACCGGAGCAGCGCATGACCGTCCTTCCCGACCTGACAGACCAGATGCTGCGCGCCGCCCGCGCCGCAGGGGCCGACGCCGCCGACGCCATGGTGGTGCAGGGTGTGTCCACCTCCGTCGACGTCCGCGAAGGGGCGCTGGAACAGGCCGAACGGGCCGAAGGGATCGATCTGGGCCTGCGCGTCTTTGTCGGTCAGCGGCAGGCGAACGTGTCCACGTCCGACGCCTCTGCCCGCACGATCGAGGAAATGGCAGCCCGCGCCGTCGCCATGGCCCGCGAAGCACCCGAAGACGCCTATGCCGGTCTAGCTGATCCGGACGCGCTGACAGACCGGCGCGATGCGGCAGGTCTTGAGCTGTACGACCCCACGCCGGAGCCGTCGCCCGCAGACCTGCAGGCCGACGCGCTCGCCGCCGAAGCGGCCGCGCGCACGGTCGAGGGCATTAGCCAGGTTCAGCAAAGCTCGGCCGGGTACAGCAGCCGCGAAATCTGGCTGGCGGCCACCAACGGATTTTCCGGCGGCTACAGCCGAACGGACCGTGGGACCAGCTGCGTGGCCATCGCAGGCACCGGCACCGGGATGGAGCGTGACTATAGCGGCGACAGCCGGATCTTTCAGGCCGACCTGCGCACCCCCGAAGAGATCGGCGTCGAGGCGGCGGAGCGTGCCGTGGCGCGCCATGGCGCGCGCAAGCCGCCCACGGGTGCCTACCCCGTGCTCTTTGACGAGCGGATCGCATCCAGCCTGATCGGGCATCTGCTGGTGGCGGCCAATGGCAGCAGCGTGGCGCGCGGCGCATCCTGGCTGCGCGACCGGCTCGGCGAACAGGTGTTGCCCGACGGCATCAACCTCATCGAGGACCCGCACCGCCTGCGCGCCTCCGGCAGCCGTCCGTTTGATGCCGAAGGGCTGCCCACCGCACAGCGCGCGATTGTCGAGGACGGGCGGCTCACCGGTTGGACGCTGGACCTCGCCACCGCCCGCAAGCTCGGCATGACCTCGACCGGGAACGCCGCGCGGGGCACATCCGCACCGCCCAGCCCCAGCACGTGGAACGTGACGCTGGATCAGGGCACCGCCAGCCGCGCCGACCTGATCCGCGACATGGGCACCGGGCTGCTTGTGACGTCGATGATCGGCTCGACGATCAACCCCAACACCGGCGACTATTCCCGCGGGGCCGCAGGCCACTGGATCGAGAACGGAGAGATCGCCTATCCGGTGAACGAATGCACCATCGCGGGCAGCCTGCCCGACATGCTGCGCCAGATCGTGCCCGCCAATGACGCACGCACCCATCTCAGCCGCGTGGTCCCCTCGCTTCTGGTCTCAGGCATGACCCTTGCCGGCCAGTGACCTGCCCCTGCTGATCCACGCCGCACGTATCGCCGGACGCATCGCCACCAGCTTTGCCGGGCCCACCGCGCGCCGCTGGGACAAGGACGACGGCGCAGGCCCGGTGACGGAGGCCGATCTGGCCGTCGACACCTACCTGCGCACCAGCCTCCTTGCTGCACGCCCCGACTACGGTTGGCTGTCCGAAGAGACAGAGGACAACGCCAGCCGCCTGACCCGCGACACCGTGTTCATCGTGGACCCGATCGACGGCACCCGCAGCTTTGTCGAAGGGGCGCGGACCTGGGCCATTTCCATCGCCGTGGCGCGGCAGGGCATCGTGACCGCCGCTGCCATTCACCTGCCCCTGCGCGACAAGCTTTATGCGGCGGGGCAAGGCGTCGGCGCCACGCTCAACGGCGCGCCGGTGCGGGTCGGGCGGGCCCATACGCCGCCACAGATACTGGCAGCCAAGCCGAATTTCGAGGATCGCCACTGGCCGGGTGGGCGGCCCGACAGCGACCGCCACTATCGCCCGTCGCTAGCCTATCGGCTCGCCCTTGTGGGACAGGGCCGGTTCGAGGGGATGCTGACCCTGCGCCCGTCCTGGGAATGGGACATCGCCGCCGGTGCCCTGATCGTGACCGAAGCGGGTGGCGCGGTGACGGACCGGGCCGGTGCGCCCTTGCGCTTCAACACGGCAGATGCGCTGCTGAATGGTGTGGTCGCCGCAGAATCGGGCCTGCATACGGCAATGCTGACCGGTCTGGGTGCCGCCGTTTCTTGACCCCGGCGGGCAGATGCGCAAACTACGCCTATCGCCGCTGACAAAAGGACCCCTGACATGACCCAGCGCCTGCATCTGGTCTTTGGCGGCGAGCTTGTCGACCCGTCAAAGAACGTGTTCAAAGACGTCGATGACCTGCATGTCGTCGGCATCTTTCCCGACTATGCGACCGCCTATAACGCCTGGAAGGCCGAGGCGCAGCGTACGGTCGACAACGCCCACATGCGCTATTACATCGCCCACCTGCACCGGCTGCGGGACGAGGAAAATGCCGCCACCGCAACGGAGGAACTGGGCTGAAGTCTGCAACCCGAGGATCGCTGGGGCTGACCGCCTACCGGACCCTGTCGGGCCGCAAGCCTGCACCTGTGTTCACCCCGGCCGCACCGCGCCCGAACGGCCCGCTTGTCTGGATCCATGCGGGCGAGGATGGCAATGGGCGGGCGGTCCTGGATCTGGCGTTGCGGCTGGTGGCTCTGCACCCGGAATGCACCGTGTTGCTGACGGGGCCGCATCTGTCCGTACCGGACGATCTGGACGACGATGTCGTCTTTCAACCGATCAACAGTGACCACCCCGAAATGGTGCAGGACTTTGTCCGGCATTGGCGGCCTGACGTGCTCGTCTGGACCTGGGGCGGCTTTCGCCCGAACCTCGTGCTGGCGGCCCGGGAATACGGGGTGCGGATGATCCTGGTGGATGCTGCACAGGACGGCTTTGACCGCCGCCGTGACCGCTGGCTGCCCGAAGTGCCCCGGCGACTGCTGGCGCAGTTCGACGTGGTCATGGCGCGCTCGCAGCCCGCCTTTGCCCGTCTTGTACAACTGGGGCGGCCGATCGGCGATATCGAACTGGTCAGCCCATTGCGCCCCTACGGTCACACCTTGCCCGCCAATGACAGCGACGTGGCCGATGTGACGGAGGCGTTGCGCGGACGGCCCACATGGCTCGCCGCCCACGTGCACCCGGATGAGGTGGTCACCGTTCTGGCCGCCCATCGCCAGGCGCTCAAGGTTGCGCACCGGCTGTTGCTGATCCTGCTGGTCTCCGACCCCGCCAGCGTGCCGCATGCCAAAGAGGTCGCCGCCAGCCGCAACCTGAACACGACGCTGTGGGCCGATGGTGAATTCCCAGAGGAAAACGCGCAGGTGCTGATCGCCGATGCCGAGGATGAGCTGGGTCTGTGGCTGCGGGTGGCACCCGTCGCCTTTTTCGGCGGATCGCTGGGGCCCGAGACGCCGGATATCGACCCCTACACCGCCGCGGCGCACGGCACTGCCGTCGTCTATGGCCCCTACGTGCCCACCCATGCCGACGCCTACAAGCGGCTGCTCGATGGTGGTGGCGCGCGGATCGTCAACGACGCCAGCAGCCTTGGGCTGGCTGTGTCGCAGATGATCGCGCCGGACCGTGCCGCACAGATGGCCATGGCGGGATGGGACATCCTGACCGAAGGGGCGCAAAGCCTTGACCGGATCGTGTCGCATGTCCGGCAGCACCTCGACCGCGCTGCGGAGGCGTCCGCCTGATGCGCGCGCCGGGCTTCTGGTCCAGCCCCCGGCGTGGTCTGCCAGCGCTGGCGCTGGCCCCGCTCGGCGCGCTTTATGCACGGGCGACGGCGCGCAGGCTGGCGCGCGGGCCGCATGCGGATGTGGGGGTGCCGGTGGTCTGCGTCGGCAACCTGTCGGCAGGCGGCACGGGCAAGACACCCACCGTCATTGCGCTGGCCGAACGGCTGCGGGACCGGTTTCACAAGCCGCATATCGTGAGCCGTGGCTATGGCGGGTCCGAGGCTGGCCCGCTCGAGGTGGACCCGACACGCCACCGCGCAGCACAGGTGGGGGATGAGCCGCTGTTGCTGTCGGCCTTTGCGCGGACATGGGTCGCACACGACCGGCTGGCCGGTGCACAGGCGGCGGTTGCTGCCGGGGCGACGGTGATCCTGCTTGATGACGGGTTTCAGAACCCGGCGCTGGCGCAGGACCTGTCGGTGGTGGTGGTCGATGCGGAGGTCGGCTTTGGCAACGGTCTGTGCCTGCCTGCAGGGCCGCTGCGCGAGCCGGTGGATGTGGGTCTGGCCCGCGCCGATCTGGTGCTGAGCATCGGGGACACGGCGGCGCAGGCGCGCTTTGACGCCGAATTGCCCACACACGCCCCGCCCCGCGTACAGGCGACGCTGACACCGCTGCAAACCGGCATGGACTGGAGCGGCGGCCGCTACCTCGCCTTTGCCGGGATCGGTCGGCCCGAGAAATTCTTTGCTACCCTGCGCGAACTGGGCGCAAACGTGGTCCGGACCGAGGCGCTGGCCGATCACGAACCGCTCTCCTCGGCCCTGCTGGGCCGATTGGAAGGCGAGGCGCGCAAGATCGGCGCGCAGCTGGTCACCACGGAAAAGGACGCCGCCCGACTGGCCCCGCGCGACCGGGGCAAGGTGATCACCCTGCCGGTGCGCCTCACCTTTGGCGACACCACCGCCCTCGATGCCGCACTGGACACACTGCCCGCGCCATAACGCAAAACGCCCGCGCAGATGGCGGGCGTGTCACGTCGGCATGACGTCAGATCAGCTGCCCGCGGCCTCGTCGATCAGGCGCGCCATCTCGTCGTAGTTCATGTTGTTGTAGGTGGTGCCGTTGATGACAAAGCTGGGGGTGGAGCGGATACCATCCTCTTCGGCGTTCTGCTGATACCACGCCACCAGCGTCCGCAGATTGTCACCGTCCTGCAAGCATGCCTCCAGCGTGTCGTTGTCCAGACCGGCCAGACGTCCGATCTTGCGCAATTCCTCGACAATCGCCGCCGGGTCGCCGCCACCGGCGCGGGACCATTCGGCCTGCGTGGCGTAGATCATGTTGGTGATCCCGAAAAAGCTTTCGGGCGTGCCGCCGCAGCGCGCAATGGCCGAGGCCCACAGGCCGAAGCGGTCAAAATACACCTCGCGATAGACAAAGTTGATCTTGTCCGTGTCGATATAATCAGCCTTCAGCTGCTTGTACGGCCCTTCGTGGAACCGGGCGCAATGCGGGCAGGTGTAGCTGGCGTATTCGATGACCGTCACCGGCGCGTCAGGGTTGCCCAGCTGCATCTCGGCCACGGTCGAGGTGTCGATGTCCTCGCCTGTGGTCTGCGCGTTGGCCGCACCCAGCAATTGTTCGGCCTGCGCCTGCTGCTGTGGCGAAGGACCCGAACCGGTGCTGCTCCAGAGGAAGTACCCGCCGATGCCGACGGCGATGGCCACGAGGGGCACCAGAAAACGAGTCATGAGCGTTGTCCTTCATGTGATTTGTTCAGGATGTTCGTGCCGAGCCGTTCCAGCGCTGCGCGCAGGTCCCCGTCCTCGACGGGTGCGGCGAGGGTCGTGGCGGCGGGCACGGGTGCCGGTGTTGTCTCTGCCTTGGCGGGCGCGGGTCGGTCGAACGCGACCTGCCCGTCGGCAAACCCGGTGGCGGCGGTCTGGGTGATGCGGATGCGCGCAATGGCGTTGTAGCCATAGACGGCGTTGACCTTGTCGCGCAGCTGTTCCTTTTGCATCTCGAGCATGGGGGCCTGCGCGCCGGTGGTCAGCAGGGTCAGCGTCGCCCCCATCCCGCCACGGCCATAGCTGACCTCGACGGGCCGCGATATGGCGGCCACGTCCGGCCCGGCAACCTCTGCCCACTGGGTCAGCAGGCGGCTTTGGGCAAACCCTTTGGCGGCGCTGGCCGACCGGATCTGCCCGGTCAGCAGGTTTGCCGTCCGTTTGAACCCGTTTGTGGTGGCGCGGCGCGTGGCCATGGCTATGTTCCCTCTCACTCAGTCGTGAACATAGCGGATGTGGGGGCAGGCACCAGCCATGACGATACCAACGGATATAACACGTGCGTGACTTGGCGGCAGAGCTTTTGGCCTGGTACGACGTGCACGCCCGGCAGATGCCGTGGCGCGTGTCCCCTGCGGACAAGGCGGCGGGTATCGCACCCGATCCATATGCCGTCTGGATGAGCGAGATCATGCTGCAACAGACCACCGTTGCCGCCGTCACCGAGTATTTCCGCGCCTTCATCTCGCGCTGGCCCACCGTCGCTGATCTGGCCGCGGCGGAGGATGCCGATGTCATGGGTGCGTGGGCGGGCCTTGGCTATTACGCGCGTGCGCGCAACCTGCTGAAATGCGCGCGGGCCGTGGTGGCCGATCATGGCGGGCAGTTTCCGGCAGATCACGCCGCCTTGCTGAAACTGCCGGGCATCGGGCCCTATACCGCGGGGGCCATCGCCTCCATCGCGTTTGACCTGCGCCACGTGGTCGTGGACGGCAATGTCGAACGGGTAATGGCGCGGCTGCATGACGAACACACGCCCCTGCCCGCCGCCAAACCGATCCTGACGGCGCGGGCCGAGGCGCTGACACCGGACGCGCGGCCCGGAGATTATGCGCAGGCGGTGATGGACCTTGGTGCGACGATCTGCACGCCCAAGTCGCCCGCCTGCGGCATCTGCCCCTGGCGCGAGCCGTGTGCAGCCCGCATCGCAGGCACCGCACCGGAGCTGCCCAGGAAGACGCCCAAACAGGCCAAGCCGGTGCGCCACGGCACTGTCTACCTCGGTCAGCGGGCCGATGGCGCGTGGCTGCTCGAGACGCGACCGGACAAGGGGTTGCTGGGCGGCATGCTCGGCTGGCCCGGATCGGACTGGGTCGCCGCCACCGATCCGCGTCCCACGGCACCGCCCCTCGATGCTGACTGGACCCGCGTGCCGGGCGAGGTGCGCCATACGTTCACCCATTTCCACCTGATGCTGGACGTCATGACGGCACCGCTGCCGATGGACGCGGCCCCTGACCAGGGTCGCTTTGTGCCAATCGCCGAATTCCGCCCGTCCGACCTGCCCACACTCATGCGCAAGGCCTTTGACCTCGCCCGAAAATGAACAGCCGCGGCGCAGCGTCACTCTTGGCAGCGCGGGGACAGTTTGGCTACGGTTCCCCCGTGTGCAAAAACCCCAAAGGACCGCCGCCATGATCCTGCCCCCACAACAGGTCGCCCGTTTCCAGAACGCGCTGCCCTTCTGGATGTCGCTGCTGCTGCTGCCGCTGGCCTTTGTCAGCGCGATCTATGGCGGATGGGCGGTGCTGCTGTTGCCGGTTGTGACGTGGTACCTGTTTTCGCTGCTGGATCTGGCGGTGGGGCTGAACACCGACAACGCGGACCTCGAAACGTCCGAAGATGACATGTTCTGGTACCGCGCCATCACGATGGCCTGGGCGCCGCTGCAATTCCTGATGCTGTTCGGCCTGATCTGGTACGTGGCCCCCGCCGAACACCTCAACACCGTCGAGAAAATCGCCGTGTTCTTTGGCGTGGGTGTGATCACGGGGACGGTGGGCATCAACTATTCCCACGAACTGATGCACCAGAAAAACCACCTCGAGCGGTGGATGGCCGATGCGCTGCTGGCTATGGTGCTGTACTCACATTTCCGGTCCGAACACCTGCTGGTGCACCACCGCTATGTCGCCACCCCGCGCGACCCGGTCACGGCACGCATGGGCGAAAGCTTTTACCGGTTTTACCCGCGCGTGCTGAAGCAATGCTTCCTCAGCGCTTTGGGTGCGGAAAAGGCGATGCTGGCCCGCAAGAACCTGCCCGCCACCGACAGCTCCAACCCGTTCTGGAAATACGCCTACCTGCAAGGCGTGTGCCTGCTGCTGGCCTTTGCGCTGGGGGGCTGGGCCGGGACCGGCCTGTTCCTCGTGCAGGCCGGCGTCGCGATCTGGCAGCTTGAGCTGGTCAACTACGTCGAGCATTACGGCCTGACCCGCAAACATTTGGGCGAGGGCAAATACGAGCACGTCCAGCCCCGCCATTCATGGAACGCCGCGCAAAAGGCATCGAACTGGCTGCTGATCAACCTGCAGCGGCACTCTGACCACCACTACAAGCCCGACCGCCGCTTTCCCATCCTGCAGACCTATGCCGCCGATGAGGCCCCGCAACTGCCCTACGGCTACCCGGTGATGACCATCGCGGCGATGATCCCGTCGCTCTGGCGGCGCGTGATGAACCCGCGCGTGCGCAAGTGGCGCGAGATGTATTACCCCGAGATCACCGACTGGTCCGCCTACAACAAGGCCGCCAACCCGCTGCCGCGCTAGTCGTCGGCCTGCAACGTCCTCAGGTAGGCCACAAGGTCCACGACCGGGGACGAGGTCATGATCGGCTGGCCCGTCTCGGTCTTGGTCGCGGTGTCATCCACGGCAAAGAACGGGCCGTAGACCGGCATGTCCGATCCCGCACTGACCAGCGGGTCAGTGCCGTCGATGCGCCGGATCACACGTTCGGTCGGAAACACCCCGTCATTCTCGACTGCCAAAACAGTCAGGTCGCGGGGCTGCACCAGCATCGCAGGCGCCATGGGCCCGTTGCCCGCACCCTCGGCGCCATGACACGCGGCGCAATGCATCCAGAACAACTGCTCGCCGCGCTCGACGTCTTCGGCGCTTGCGGCAAGGGGCATCAGGATTGCGGTCAGTGCTATCAGGTGTCTCATGTCGCCTCTCCCATTTGGTATGACAGGGGCAGCATGGCAGGTTTGGGCAGCACCTGCCCTGATCCGGATCAAGTGGGGGTCAATCCAGCACCCAGACCGGCAACAGATCAGCGATACCGCGCACCCGTTGATCCGGCGCGCGGCGCAAGACACCGTGCCCGCCCGCCGCCGCCACCGCCGCATCCGAAACGACCGCGCGCACCTCCAGCGCGCGGGTCATCGCCTCCAGCCGGCTGGCCACATTGACCGTATCGCCCAGCACCGCAAACTCCAGCCGGTTGGCCCCGATGTCACCCAGAACCACCGGCCCAAAATGCAGCCCGAACCGCGCGTCGATCTCGGGCAGGCCATCGGCGCGCCGGTCCGCGTTCAGCGCATCCATCCGGTCGGCCATCGCCTGCACGCAGGCCACCGCGCGGGCCGCGTCATCCGCCACCGGCAACGGCGTGCCAAAGGTCGCCATCAGCCCGTCGCCCAGATACTTGTCCAGCGTGCCGCCATGGGCGAACACCTCGCTCTCCATTCGGGCGTGAAAGGCGCGCAGCGTCTCGATCACCTCTTGCGGCGGGCGGCCATCGGAATAGGCGGTGAACCCGACGATATCGACAAACAGCACCGCCGCGTCGTGACTGCGGATCTGGCCCAGCGGTTCGTCCTTGGTCGACAGTTCCTCGACCATGGTGGGTGAGAAATAGCGCGCCAGGTTGGTCCGCTCGCGCGCCATGTTCGCACTGTCGAGAACCAGCAGCTGATAGCGCCGCACCGCCACCGCCAGGATCGCCGCCACGATCAGGAACACGACAACCTCCTGAAACCGCAGGTCCCAATTGACCGAGTTGGGGTTGAACGCCCGCGCCAGATCGGGCCGGTCGGGGAACATCACCTGCGCCGCCTCACCAAGCGCCGGGTAAGTCTTGCCGAACCACCAGACACACAGCGTCCCCAACAGCCAAAGCGACATGGTCCACGTCCCCACCGACAGGATCGTGCGCCACGAATAAGACAGCACGCCCGCCGCCAGAATGACAAAGAAGTACTGGAACACGTCAAACCGGAAAATCAGCGCCGTGGGCACATCCTCCGGCCCGAACGGGTTCGGCACCAGCAGCGCCAGCGTCATCAGCGCCAGATCGGCAAAAAGCAGCGCAAGCTCTGCCCGCGACTGCCCCACGCGGCCCACACGCCGCTGCGCGAGGCCGATAAACACCAGCGCCAGCAACAGCCCGTGATACCACAGCACGTCCCAGTTCGGGTTCAGAAACACCAGCAACAGCGCCGTCGCCGACAGCGCCCCGATCCGCGCCTTCACCGCCAGGTCCATGCCCTCACGCTTGTTGCGCTCCAGCGCGTCGCGGGCATGCTGATGGGTCGGCACGTCATCGACTTCGGCGGCCCGCGCCGTTGCGCTGAATGGGTTGGAGATGTCTACCATGTCGGGGCCTCCGCTCTGTTCACCGCCCAATGTAACGCCGATTAACAAAAAAGCCCCGCCAATTCTGGCGGGGCTTGAGTTGCAGTGCCTTCGGTTCTGCCTTGGGTAAGGCCGCAGGCACCTGGCGGTGTCTCGTATATGTGTCTCAGTCGTGCATCTCGGCCCGGATCTGCTGGCGCAACACGTCGATGGGCACGGTCTTGCCGTCACGCTTGAAGCACCAGTAGGTCCAGCCATTGCAGCTGGGCGCGTTTTCCAGATGCGCCCCGACCTGATGGATCGATCCCTTGATGTCGTCGCCGATCAGCGTGCCATCGGCCCGAACCTTGGCCTTGTGGCGCTTGTTCATGGAATACAGCTCTTCGCCCGGACGCAGCATGCCGCGCTCCACCAGCTGCCCGAATGGCACACGCGGTTGCGCCCGCTTGCTTGCCGATACGGTCAGCGCCTCACGGTCGAACTTGCGCACATCTGCCAGCCGCGCTTCGGCCACCGCGCGGTACTCCGTCTCACGCTCGATCCCGATGTAATCGCGGCCCAGCATCTTGGCGACGGCCCCGGTCGTGCCCGTGCCAAAGAACGGGTCCAGAACCACATCGCCCGGATTGGTCGAGCCGACCAGCACCCGGTGCAGCAGGCTCTCGGGCTTTTGCGTCGGATGCGCCTTGTCCCCTGCGGCATCCTTCAGCCGCTCGTGGCCGGTGCACAGCGGCAGCACCCAGTCGCTGCGCATCTGAATGCCTTCGTTCAGCGCCTTCAGCGCCTCGTAGTTGAACGTGTACTTGCTGTCCTCGGACCTGCCCGCCCAGATCATCGTCTCATGCGCATTGGTAAAGCGTTTGCCCCGGAAATTCGGCATCGGGTTCGACTTGCGCCACACCACGTCGTTCAGGATCCAGAACCCTTCATTCTGCAGCGACGCACCCACCCGAAAGATGTTGTGATAGCTGCCAATGACCCAGATCGCCCCGTTCGGCTTGAGCAGCCGCCGCGCCGCCTTGAGCCAGGCCGTGGTGAATTCGTCATAGGCCCGGAACGAATGGAACTGGTCCCAGTGGTCATCCACCGCATCCACGCGCGAGTTGTCGGGCCGGTGCAGCTCACCCTTGAGCTGCAGGTTATACGGCGGATCGGCAAAGATCAGATCGACGGAATGCGCAGGCAGGGACTGCATCACCTCGATGCAATCGCCAGCAAGTATCTGGTTCAAGGGAAGCGCCTCGGCGCCCTTTACATGTTTCGTCATCGTCTGCCTCTGTCCCTGGCGCTTGTGCGCTCGTTGGTTGACCCCAAGATGAGTCAGAGGCGATTCGCCGTCAATTTCTTTTTTGAATCAATCGGTTGAGAATTTTTCTTGATACAACATGTTGTGTACCGGCTTGAACGATACTCTATGCCATGGGGTCACCCCAAGCCGCTCCAACGCCATCCTGTGGCTTTTGGACGGATATCCCATGTTCGTCTCCCAACCATAGCCGGGATGCTGTTGCGCCAAATCCACCATGATCCGATCACGACATATTTTGGCCACAATCGAGGCCGCCGAAATACTGACCGAACGGGTATCCCCCTTGATCAGCGGCGTGGCCGGGCACTGCAACCCGCTGGGCACATGCCGCCCGTCCACCAGCACGTGATCGGGTGGCACACGCAGCCCCGCCACCGCCCGCACCATCGCCAGATGCGAGGCGCGCAGGATGTTGAACCGGTCGATCTCACCAACCGACGCGTGGGCGACCGACACATCCGCATGCGCCAGGATCTGATCCCACAGCGCACCGCGCCGCCTGGCACTCAACTTCTTGGAATCGTCCAGCCCCTCGGGCACATGCGCCAGATCCAGCACCACCGCCGCCGCCGTCACCGGCCCGGCAAGCGGCCCGCGCCCGACCTCGTCGACACCGGCCACCCGGCCGCCGATCTCCATCTCAAACGCAAGATCCGGCATCGCCCCGTCTCTGTCCCCGAAAAATCCCCGCCGGAGGCAAAAACGCACTTTCCGGAGGAAAGTGCAAACATCGCATGTCGCCGACAGGCGACCCAATCAGACACACGCTCACGAAAAAAGAGCGGTGCCCGAACACCGCTCTTTCCCAGTTGGGCGGCCCTTTTGGGGACAGGGCGCGCCCGCCTGCCCGCTCTTACCGGCGGGCCAACTGATATCCGTGCCGGTTCAGACAGCGCGCGCCATAACCCTGACGCCAGCCCCGGTCGGTATAGAATTCACGATGACACTGCCGCGGCAGGCTGTTCACAAACCCATAGTTCCGATGCAGGCAGCGCTGGCCAAAGATCCGGCGCTGGCCCCGGTCGGTGTGGAAACTGCGCAGGCAATGCTGCGGCAGCAACTTGCGGCTGACCCGCGGCGGCAGCGGCTTGGGCCGCTTGGGATGCACCACGACGCGCTCCTTCTTGTCCTTGCGCTTGTCGGCAATCACCGCACCGATCACGGCCAGCCCCAACAGGGCGGCAATGGCAGCGGCGGCCTCGTCATCGCCGGCCCGCGCAGGGGCCGCTGAAAACCCGGTCACCACAATGGCAAGGGCCGCAATGGCGGATATGAAACGTGTCTGGATGCGCATGATCATGAGAAAGGTCCTTTCGAGGGCGTGAGGTGCAAAAGAGGTATCGTTCGCTTCTGCACCCAAGCTGGGGCCGGACCCGTCAGACAGGCAATAACAGGCCCCTGTTATCGAATATCAGGGTCCCCAACCCCCCTGCGTTATTGAATATCCCGAATATCAGGCGCAGTTTGCGTGTATGAAACGCTTACTCCTCTCCCTCACCCTGGCGCTGGCCTGCGCGGGCACGGCGCAGGCCCAGTGCTTTGCCGACTACAAGGCCAAAAAGGACGCGCCCCTGCGCCTGCACTACGGTGTGGCGCAGATCGGCGGCGCCTGCGACGCCCGCTCCGCCGCAGGCGAGCTGGCGCCCCGCCTCGCCGCCCGTGGCTGGACCCTGTTGCAGGTCCAGTCCGTCTTTGGCCCCGAAGGCCTCGATCAAAGGAAAAACAGTGCCGGACAATACTACCTCCGCTTCTGATATCCGCCGCACCGGCGGGCGGCTTGTCATCGCGGGGATCGGCGGCATCCTCGCCCTACTGATCGCCGCGGCCCTGCTGCTGTTCATCACCCTGCCCGACAGCCGCGCCTTCGACGCCCGGGTCGAGGCGATGTTCATCGAAAACGCGGACCTCACCGGCCAGGCTGAAATCAAGCTGCTGGAAATCCTCGCCCAGTCCGGCACCGCCTTTGCCGACACGCTGGCCAGCTACAGGCTGGTGATCTTCGTGCTGCTGGTCTTTGCCACCGGCATGATGATCGCCGCGCTCGTCTTTCTCATCCTGCTGGTCGGCTTCAACCGCCGCATGGCCCAGATCGAACGCGCCGGCATCCAGGTCAACTCGCTGCTGATCAGCCGCGAGGAAAACACCGTCTACCTCAACAACCTCGGCTTCAAACTGACCGACGCCGCCATGGAGACCATGTCGATCCTCGCCGAGGCCCGCATGGATGACGACGTGCTCAGCGGCTCCGAAATCGAAGGGATGATCTCGGGCCGCAGCGCCACCGACTGCGAAGAGGCCGCAGGCGCCACCCGCATCAAACGCCTGCGGGACACGCTCGGCAACCAGATCGTCAGCGAACTTCTGGTCAAGAACATCGCCCGCCGCGGCTACATGCTCGCCGTGGAAAAGGACGTGATCAAAGTCCTCTGACCTTCTTCTGACTGAAAATACCACCGCCGGAGGCAAAACCATCCGCCGGAGGCGGATGTCTCAAATTGCGCGGCGCGCATGCGCCTCAATTCGACGGTGGCCACCGGGGCACAGCGTCGTATGGTGCGCCAAAGACCAAAGGAGATCGCCCATGCCCGCCCCCACCAACCCGTTTAAGGCCGCCATCAATTCGGGCCGCACCGTCATCGGCTGCTGGCTGTCGCTCGGCGATCCGCTCGCCACCGAAATCGCGGGCACGGCGGGGTTCGACTGGCTGCTGATCGACGGCGAACACACGCCCTACGACATCTCCAAAATGCGGATGCAGCTCATGGCGCTGGAGGCGTCCGACAGCCACGCCGCCGTCCGCGTTCCCGTGGGCGAGACATGGATCATCAAACAGGTCCTCGACGCAGGCGCGCAAACCGTCCTCGTGCCCATGGTCGAGACCGCCGATCAGGCGCGCCAGCTGGTCGACGCCGTGCGCTACCCGCCCACCGGCGCGCGCGGTGTGGGCTATTCCGGCGCGCGGTGCAGCCGCTTTGGTGCGATCACCGATTACGGCCCCACCGCCGATGACCAGATCTGCCTGCTGATCCAGGTGGAAAACCGCGCAGGCATCGCCAACCTCGACGAGATTCTGGCGGTGGACGGCATCGACGGCGTCTTTATCGGCCCGGCGGATCTGTCGGCGGATATGGGCCATATGGGCCAGCTCACCCATCCGGAGGTGCAGGCCACGATCAAGGACGCCTTCCAGCGCATCGAAGCGGCGGGCAAGGCCCCCGGCGTCCTCGCCACGACGCCAGAGTTCACGCAGGATGTGCTCGACTGGGGTGCACGCTTTGTCGCCACCGGGCTGGACCTGCTGATCCTTGCGGGTGCCCTGCGCGCGCTGTCGGCGCGCTGGAAAGACGCGGTGCGCTAGGTCCAGCGCCTGCGGGCCTGCCACCCCGCCCGTGCAACCGGTTGCAGGACTAGGTCACCAGCAGCCGCGAATAGTGCATCATGCCCGAGGCGCACAGCGCCGCCTCGACCCGCGCCCACAGCGCGCCGAACACAATCGGCTCCATGCCGGCGCTCGTGCGGATATCGGTCAGGCTGCGCCGCCCGTCGATACCCGCGATCACCGCAACGGCCTGTTTCGGCAGCGCGAACTCGAACGCTTCGCCCGCCGTGTCGATGATGATCCGGCCGGTGCTGGCCACGTGCTGCGCCAGTGCCTGCGCAGGCGCGCCGCGCAGGTGCGGAATGGCGTCGGGTTTGCCCAAGGGCGGCGGGATCACGCGGCCCTTGGGCCGGGCGTAGACCACATGTGTCTTGAACGTGCCGCGCAGGTCTTCGGCCAGTTGCATCCGCGCCACACCCTCGGGCAGGTCCAGATCACCAGTCAGCCGCACCGGGTCATAAAGCATCGGTTCGGGCGTGCCGGCGTAGTCCAGCCCCGCCGCCTTTAGCGCGTCAACCAGCGCGGTGATGGTAAAGGGGCGGTCGGTGCTATGCAGCAGCAGATCGTAAAATCCCGCGTCGCCCTGTTCGTGGTCCACCACGCGCGTGTTCCGCTTAAACGGATGCGCGTCCGGTATCCTGTCATAGATGGCGCGCGCCTGTTTGAGCCGCGCGCGCGGCTCCAGCCCCGCCAGCGCCGTGCCAAAGGCCGCCTGCAACGGATAGACCCCCGACCGCCCGTGCGGCGCATAGACCATCAGCCCCATGCCGCCCTCGGGGGTGAGAGCGGTTGCAAGCGCGTCGAACCCGGCCTGCGGGTCGTCCAGATGGTGCAGCACGCCGCAGCAATCGATATAGTCAAAGGGCCTGTGCGCCTGCGCGTCCAGCAGGCTGCCGGTGACAAAGGTGATGCCTTGCAGCTTGCGCATCCTGGCGCGCTTTTCGGCGATGCGGCGGGACGCCTCCGACAGGTCGAGATAGGTGATCGCGTAAGGCCGCCCCGCATCTGTCAGCATCTGCGCCAGCTGGATCAATGCATCGCCCGTCCCACCCCCGGCCACCAGCGCCCGCAAGGGCCGGGACCAGTCGCGCGCGCCACCCCACAGCCAGTGATCCATTTCGACCGGCAGCGAGGGCGAGCCTGTGATCAGCCGCTTGCGTTCGTTCCTGGGATCGCGTTCGGGATAGGGGTAGGCCTCGTACTGGGCCCGCACGTCCGATGTGCTCATGCCATGCTCCCTCACCTCCTGCGGCGCGGCCCGCGCGATCCGCCGTGCAAGCGGTTGCAATGGGGGTGCACCTGTTTCTAGGGTCATCGCAAAGGAGACCGCCCATGACCAGCCCCTTTCGTTCGACCGTGATGCGGGTGCGCCCGGAATGGATCGACTACAACGGCCACCTCAACATGGCCTATTACAGCGTGCTGTTCGATCAGGGGGCGGACCAGATCTTTGAACGGATGGGCTTTGGCCCCGACTATCAGGCGCGCACGGGCCACACGACCTATTCGGCGGAATTCCACATCTCATATGTGCGCGAGCTGCATGTGGACGCGCCCGTAAACGTGACATTCCAGATGATCGACTGCGACGAAAAGCGGTTTCACTCCTATCAGGAGCTGTGGCACGAGGACGGCTGGCTGGCCGCGACCGGTGAGACGATGACGCTGCATGTGGATCAGTCCGGGCCGCGTGTCGCCGCGATGCCGGCGGATATCTACGCCAATGTCACCGCGCTGAGGGACGCGCACGCGGCCCTGCCGCGCCCCGACAAGGCGGGCGCGCGTATCGGGATCCGCCGGCGCGGGTGAGCGTCCCTTTCCCTCAGGCATCACGCGCGGTATATGGCGCGCCAGACGAGGGGGCCGCATTATGGCAGGTTGGGAATACAAGGTCGTGCCCGCGCCGACAAAGGGGCGCAAGGGCAAGGGTGTCAAAGGGGCCGAGGGCCGGTTTGCCTTTGCACTGGAAAGCCTGATGAACGAAATGGCCGCTGACGGCTGGGCGTTTCAGCGCGCCGAGACCCTGCCATCGGTCGAACGGGCGGGCCTGACCGGGACCACGACGGAGTGGCGCAACGTGATGGTGTTTCGCCGCGCGGTCAAAGCGGCGATGGACGATTTCGAACCCGAGCTGCTGCCCGCACCCGCAGCCGTCCCGCTCGCCAAGGACCCGCCTGTCACCGCCGACACCACGCAAGACGACGCGTTCGAGCCGGGCGAGGGCGCGAAGCAGATGCTGCCCGACAACGGCGTCGAAGGGACATCGGACGTGGCGGGCATGACCGCATCACTGAAAAAGCTGGCCTCGCGGCGCAGCGGGTCCGACATCGCCGACGACACTTAATTCTCGCGGAACGCCCGGTTGAAGTAATCCATCATCGGCTTGACCAGATAGGTCAGCGGCGACCGGTCGTCGGTGCGAATGAACGCCTCCACCGGCATGCCGGGTATCAGCACCTGCCCGTCGGGCAGCTTTTCGACCTCGCCGGGGTTCAGCACGATCTCGGCCCGGTAGTAGCTGGCGCCGACCGCTTCGTCCTCAAACGCGTCCGCCGACACCAGTGCCACCTGCCCCACCAGTTCGGGCGTCATGCGCTGATCGAGCGCGGAAAAGCGCAGGTTGACCGCCTGTCCCGTCACGATCTGGTCGATGTGGATCGGATCGACGCGCGCGGCGATGACCAGCGGGCGGTCCTGCGGGATCAGGAACAGCACCGGATCGGCCGGGCGGATCACCGACCGCAGGGTCTGCACGCGCATGTTGTAGACGATGCCCGACACGGGTGCGCGCAACTCCATCCGGTCGATGTCGGTGATCAGGCCCTGCTGCTGTTCGACCAGTTCCAGTTCGCGGGTGCGCAGGTCACGCAGCTGGGTGATCGCCTCTTCGCGGCGGTTGGTGCCAAGGCGCAGAACCTCGATCTCGACTTCGGTGATGCGCTGTTCGGCCTGCGCCTTGCTCGCCGCCAGTTCGCCCAGTTGCCCATCGAGCGAGGCCGCCTGCCGTTGCAGCGCCAGCACTCCCGAAGCTTGAGCGAGACCACGATCCAGCAGGCTTTGCTGCGCCTGCAGCTCTTGCTCGATCAGTTCGAGCTGACGGGCCAGTGACGCCTCCTGCGCCTCGAAGCCCACGATCTGGTTGCGGGTCTGCGCGCTGCGTTCCGCCAGTTGCTCGCGGGTGCGGGCGATCGAGTCACGGCGCGCCTCAAAGAGGTTTTGCTGGCCCTGTATCAGGTCCTGCACCTGCGGGCGGTCGCGGCTGATGGTCAGCAGTTCGGGGTCAAAGGTGATCTCGTCGCGGTCATCGCGCTCCGCCTCCAGCCGGCCCCGGCGGGCCATCAGCTCGTAAAGCTGGCCTTCGACGATGGCCAGACGCGTGCGCAGTTGCGTGACATCCAGCTGCAACAGCAACTCGCCCGCCTCGACACTGTCGCCTTCCTTGACCCCGATCTTGGCCACGACGCCGCCTTCGGGGTGCTGCACGATCTGGCGGTTCTGGTCGACCTCAATGCGGCCCGACGCGATGATTGCGCCTGCGATTTCGGTCTGGGTGGCCCAGACGCCAAAGCCGCCCAGCAGGACGGCGAGGCCCAGAAACCCGACCACGACAGGCGTGCGGGCCGACCAGCGCTGCGCGCTCATGAGACACCTCCGGACCCGGCGGGTGCGCGGGCAATTTCCTCGTGGTTCTTGACGGCGGCGCGCAGCACCTCGTCCTTGGGGCCAAAGGCGGTGCAGACACCGCCGTCGATCACCAAAAGCAGGTCGCATTCCTGAATGGCCGCGGGCCGGTGCGCCATGATGATCACTGACCGCCCTTCGGATTTCAGCTGCCGGATCGCCTGATTGAGCGCCTGCGTGCCGATATTGTCGAGGTTCGAGTTCGGCTCATCCAGCACGAGGATCACCGGATCATCGTAAAGCGCGCGGGCCAGCCCGATGCGCTGGATCTGGCCGCCCGACAGGCGCTGCTGGCTGGCGCTGATGCGGGTGTCGTAGCCTTCGGGCAGTTCGAGGATCATCTCGTGCGCGGCGGCCTTTTTCGCGGCGGCGACAACCTTTTCCGCGTCGGGTGCGGTGGACAGGCGCGCGATGTTTTCCGACACCGTCCCGTCAAACAGCTGCACGCGCTGGGGCAGGTAGCCGATATGCTGGCCCAGCACCGCAGGCTCATATTGATCAAGTGCGGCGGCATCCAGCCGGATGGTCCCGCCTGCGGGCCGCCAGACACCGGTGAGGCAGCGCGCCAGCGTCGATTTGCCCGCGCCAGAGGGGCCGATGACGCCCATCGCCTTGCCCGGCGGCAGGTCAAAGTTGAGGCTGCGCAGGGCGGCGGTCTTTTCGCCCGGGGGCACCACGGTCAGGGATTTGGCGACCAGCCGCGCCTTGGGTTTGGGCAGGGCGGTGCGGTCCTGTTCTTCGGGCACGGCGCTGAGCAGTTCGGCCAACGCGTTCCAGCCCTTCACACCGCGCTGCACCACGGGCCATTGGGTCAGCATCTGTTCGATGGGCGCCAGCGCCCGGCCCAGCAGGATCGACCCGGCGATCATCGCGCCTGCCGTCATCTCGTTCTGCAGCACGAGGTATGCGCCCAAGCCCAGCATCGCGCTTTGCAGAAACAGGCGCATCGTCTTGGTCATGGCAGTAAAGCCGCCACCAACATCCGTGGCGCGCATCTGTTCCTCAAGTGCCACACTCCGCGCCTTTTGCCAGCGGTCAAAGGACGCGTCGCGCATGCCCATGGCCTGCACCATCTCCGCCTCGGTGCGCAGCTGGTCGGACATGTTCGTGGCCACCTGACCGGCGTGGCCCGCCATCATCTGGGGGCGGCGCGACAGCAACTGGTTGGCGAGCGCGATCAGGATCAGCACCGCGCCACCGCCCACGGCAAGCCACCCCAGCAGCGGATGAAACAGAAATATCCCGGCGATAAAGATCGGCGTCCACGGCAAGTCGAACATCGCCATCAGCACGGGCGAGGTCATCAGCCGCTGCACGCTTTCCAGATCGGCGAGGCCGGTTTGCGAGGGCATGTCCGGGGCCACGGCGGATTTGCGCAACACCGCGTCGAACACGCGCCGGTCCAGCGTGGCCTGAAACCGGGCCCCCGCGCGGGCCATGATCCGGCCCCGCGCATAGTCCAGAATGCCCATGATAGCGTAGAGAAACGCGACCAGCAGCGACAGCGCCACCAGTGTTTCGTAGCTGCGGCTGCCCAGCACGCGGTCATAGACCTGCAACATGTACATCGGCCCGGTGAGCATCAGCAGGTTCGCAAACATGCTGAACAGCCCGACGGCCCAGTACAGTCCACGGCTCTGGCTGCGCGCCTTGCGCAACTCGGACCGGCCTCGATTCACTAAACTGTTTTGCATCGGCACCTTTTTGCCCGCGTCGCACTTGGCCTTGTCGCAGCACCAGCTTTGGCGCATTTTCCGTGTCACGCAAGTGCCACAACCACTCAAATCCCTCCGCTGCCCTATGGGCATTTCTCACGAAGGTATTAAGTCAGTGCTTACGCGTGTTGTTCGGAGATTTCCATTGGCGCATTTGAGAACGTCGGGACGGCTGATGCTGGCCCTTGTTTTGCTGACCGGTCTGGCGGCATGTGGCGGGGGTGCGCCCGGGGCCGTGTCGGACGCGGGCATCTTTGATCCGTACGAGACGCAGAACCGCAAGGTGCACGCGTTCAACCGCGGTCTGGACCGCGCGTTGGTGCGGCCTGCGGCAATCGGATATTCCAGCGTGCTGCCGGACGAGATCGAGGACAGCATCGGCCACTTTGCCAGCAATCTGGGCGAGCCGTCGGTTGCGATAAACAGCCTGTTGCAGGGTGATCTGCGCGGTGCGGGCCTGTCCACGGTGCGTTTTCTGACCAACTCGACGCTGGGAATCTTTGGCCTTGCGGATGTGGCGGCGGAATTCAAGCTGCCCGAGCATGACACCGATTTTGGCGAGACACTGCATGTCTGGGGCGTGGGCGAAGGGGCCTATCTGGAGCTGCCGGTGCTGGGCCCGTCGACAACGCGCGACACCACCGGCATGGTCGTCGACCTGTTCACCAATCCGCTGAGCTACGTCATCGACGAGCCGGAGCGTTATTACGGCACCGGCGCGGGCGTCGCCTCTGGCCTCAGCACGCGGGGGCGGTTCACCGACACGGTGGACAGCATCCTGTATGAAAGCGCCGACAGCTATGCGCAGGCGCGCCTGATCTATCTGCAAAACCGTCGGTTCGAGCTGGGTGCGGATGATCCGGGCACCGACATTGATCCGTTTGCCCTGGATACGGAGGGATTTTGATGCTCACACGTCGTTTCTTTGTCGCCGGGACGGGGGCTGCGCTTCTGCTGCCGCCCTTGCCCGCGCTGGCCCTGACCGCCAATGGCGCAAGCCAGCTGGTCAACAGCCTTGTGGGCGACATCAACACCGTGATCGCCTCCGGCAAGGGCGAGAACGCGATGTTCCGCGATTTCGAGCGTATCTTTGCCCGCTACAGCGACACGTCCTACATCGCGGCCTATGCGATGGGTGTGGATGGTCGGCGCGCGTCCAATGGGCAGAAACGCGCCTTCTCCAAGGCGTTCCAGGGATATATTTCGCGCAAATACGGCAAGCGGTTCCGCGAGTTCATCGGCGCGCGGCTCGAGGTCAACGACGTGCGCGAGGTTAAAAACTGGTACGAGGTGCGCACCACCGCCTTTTTGCGGGGCGAGTCGCCGTTCACCGTGACGTTCCACGTGTCGGACCGGTCGGGCCAGCCGCTGTTCTTCAACATGTTCATCGAGGGTATCAACCTGCTGCTCACCGAACGGACCGAAGTGGGCGCGCTGCTGGACCGCAACAGTGGCGACATAGACGCGATGATTTCGGCCCTGTCGCGCTCCGGCTGACCTAACGGTCGCTTCCTGACACATTGTCATTCGGGCGGCCCGGCTCGCCGATGCTGCCCAGAATGTCACGCACCAGCATCTCGATCAGCCCCTCGGTGGAGTTCGGCACCTCGCGGCGGCCCGGCCGTGTTTCCGGCTGCGGCGCGGTGTTGCGCAATTGTGCGGGCACCTGCCCCGGCAGCGGGCGCACCGGTACGCCCTCATGCACGCGGACCATCGCCTCGCGCCACATCTCGGCGGGCAGGCCACCGCCCGTCACTCCGGTCAGCGGCGTGTTGTCGTCATAGCCCATCCACACGCCCGCCACATAATCAGCGGTAAAGCCGATGAACCACGCGTCGCGGGCGGCCTGGGTCGTGCCGGTCTTGCCCGCTGCGGGCCGGTCCGGCAGTTTTGCCCGCCCGCCAGTGCCCTGGTCCACGACCTGTTGCATCATCCAGACCAGTTGCGCCGCCGCGTCCTCCTGAATGACCCGCTCGCCGATGCCACCGCCGGTGCCCATCAGCGCGTCGTCGTCGCCCTTGAGCCGCAATTCCACCAGCCCGTAGGGCGTCACCGATGACCCACCGTTGAGGATACCGGCATAGGCGCCCGTCATCTCCAGCAGGTTGCTTTCGGACGCACCAAGGGCCAGCGCCGGACCTGCCGCCAGATCGCTTTCGATGCCGAACTGGCTGGCGACCTGCCGCACCAGATCGCGACCGACGCTTTCGGACACTTTGACCGCCGGGATGTTCAGGCTTTGCTCAAGCGCGCGGGTCAGGGTCACGCGGCCCTCATACTCGCCGGTGTAGTTGCGCGGTGACCACGGGCCAGAACCGGGAATGTTGATCGTCAGTGGCGCATCCTCGACCGTGTCGAGCGGGGAATAGCCGAGATCGAGCGCAGCCGCGTACACAAACGGTTTGAACGCTGAGCCTGTCTGGCGTTCGGCCTGAATGGCACGGTTGAACACGCCCGCCACCTGCGTCTCGCGCCCGCCGACCATGGCGCGTACGGCGCCATCTGCGCTCATCACCACAATTGCCGCTTGCGCCTTGGACCCTTCGCGCACCTTGGTGTCAAAGATCTGCTGCACCGCGTCCTCTGCCGCCTTCTGGATGCGCTGGTCGAGGGTGGTGGAGATGATCACGTCTTCGGTCGTGTTGCGGGTAAAGAATTCGGGGCCCGAGGCCATGACCCAATCAGCGAAATACCCACCCGCCTTGCGGCGCGCAGCGGGCGACAGGACAGCCGGTTCGGCCTGCCATTTGGCCACTTCGGCCTCGGACAGATACCCCTGCTCGCCCATCAGGCGCAGCACTGTGGCGGCGCGGTCCTGCGAGCGTTGCAGGTTGGCGGTGGGCGACAACCGGGTCGGCGCCGTCAGCAGGCCCGCGATCATAGCACCCTCGGCAGGGGTCACGGCACCGGCGGGCTTGCCGAAATAGCGCTGTGTTGCCGCCTCCGCCCCGTAGGCGCCGCCGCCCATGTAGGCGCGGTTGAGGTAGATCGACAGGATTTCGTCCTTGGAATACTTGGCCTCCATGGCCAGCGCATAGATCGCCTCCTTGGCCTTGCGCTGGATCGAACCGCGGCGGCAGTCGGACACATATTGCGCCTCGCTCTCCCATTCCGTCGGGTCGTATTCGACGCCAAGACAAAGCAGCTTGGCCGTCTGCTGCGTGATGGTCGAGCCGCCATGCCCCTGCAACGGGCCGCGCCCCTCACGCAGGTTGATGCGCACGGCGCTGGCGATGCCGCGGGGGCTGAGGCCGAAATGGCGGTAAAACCGCTTGTCCTCGGTCGCGACCACCGCGTTTTTCAGCGCAGGTGCCACGCTCGTCGCGGTCACGGCGCCGCCGAACTGGTCACCGCGCCAGGCAAAGACCGCGCCATCGCGGTCCACCAGCGTGACGGAGCCGCGCGCGCGACCGTCCAGCAAATCCTCGAGATCGGGCAAGGTCATGTAGACATAGCCCACCGCCAGCCCCAGCACGACCAGACCAACGAGGCTCGCACGGGACGTCACCACCCAGACCAGCCGCAGCAGCCAGCGCACAAGGCGCGTCAGGATGTTGCCCCGCCGCTTGGGGGCCGGGGTGCGCTTGCGCCGCTTGGGCGCCGCCTTTTTCCTGGGCTTGTCGGCGGCCTTGGGATAGCGCCTGTCGGCCACCAAGGGTCGCTTGCCTTTTTTCGCATTGCTCATGTCGTGACCCCTGCCCGGCCTTTTCATTGGATGTATCTTATCGGGTTTCGAGACGTTTGCCACGCGCCGCTGTACCGCACCCCACGATTCCAATGTGCCTATAATTTAAGCCAAGCACATATTTTGCGCATTTTTTGTGCACACCGCTGCAAAGTGCCGCCCGATTCAGCCGTTCAAATCTTTGCCACACCGGCGTGATGCTCTTTTTTCCCGGCATGACGCAGGGCCGCCTGCCAACACGAAGGGGACGCAAGTGAAACTCATCATTGCAACAATCAAGCCGTTCAAGCTGGAAGAGGTCCGCGAAGCGCTGACCGAAGCCGGTGTGCGCGGCATGATGGTCACGGAAATCAAGGGCTTCGGGTCGCAATCCGGCCATACGGAGATCTATCGCGGGGCGGAATACGCGGTGAATTTCGTGCCTAAGGTCAAGATCGAGATCGTGGTGGCGGCCTCCATGGCCGACCAGATCGTCGAAACCATCACCAAGACCGCCCAGACGGGCAAGATCGGCGACGGCAAGATCTTTGTCCTCGACGTGCAACAGGCCGTGCGCGTGCGCACCGGCGAAACCAACGAAGACGCGCTGTAAGAGCGGCGGCAGAGATAGGGAAACACGAGAAATGAACCTGAAACGACTTATTCCAACTGCTGCCGCGCTGACGGTCCTGCCCATGGCAGCCCTCGCGCAAGACGCGGCCCCCGGTTTCGACGAAATCGGCCCCTATATCATGACAACCCTGCTGTTCTGTATGGCCGGGTTCCTAGTATTCTTCATGGCGGCAGGCTTTGCCATGCTCGAAGGCGGCCTGGTGCGGTCCAAGAACGTCACCATGCAGATGACCAAGAACATCGCGCTCTTTTCCATCGCGGCGATCATGTACTGGCTCGTCGGTTTCAACACGATGTATCCGGGCGACTTCAACGGCTACTTTGCCATAGGTGGGCAAACGGTTCTTGATGCGGTGGGTGTTGCAGCCGAAGACGCGGCGCTCGACTATGCGTCGGTCGGCTCTGACTTCTTCTTCCAGCTGGTGTTTGTGGCCGCGACCGCGTCGATCGTGTCCGGTGCCGTGGCCGAGCGGATCAAGCTGTGGCCGTTCCTGATATTTGTCGTTGTGCTGACCGGGATCCTGTACCCGATCTCCGGCTCCTGGCAGTGGGGCGGCGGCTGGCTGTCCGAAGCCGGCTTCTCCGACTTTGCCGGCTCGACCGTCGTGCACTCCGTCGGTGGCTGGGCTGCTCTGGCCGGTGTGATCGTGCTGGGCCCGCGTCTGGGCAAGTACAAGGATGGCAAGACAAACCCGATGCCCGGTTCGAACCTCGCACTGGCGACGCTTGGCACATTCATCCTGTGGCTGGGTTGGTTCGGCTTTAACGGTGGCTCGCAGCTTGCGATGGGCACCGTGGGTGACGTGTCCGACGTGTCGCGCATCTTTGCCAACACCAACATGGCGGCAGCAGCCGGTGCTGTGACAGCGCTGATCCTGAGCCAGATCCTCTACAAGAAGCCGGACCTGACCATGGTGCTGAACGGCGCGCTGGCGGGCCTCGTGTCGATCACGGCAGAACCGCTTGCGCCGACGCTCTTTGGGGCGCTGTGGATCGGTGCCGTGGGTGGCGTGATCGTGGTCCTGACCATCCCGATGCTCGACAAGTTCAAGATCGACGACGTGGTTGGCGCCATCCCGGTGCACCTGTTCGCGGGCATCTGGGGCACCATCGCGGTTGTGTTCTACAACTCCGACGCATCGCTGATCACACAGCTGACCGGCATCGTGGCCTATGGTGTGTTCACCTTTGTCGCATCGCTGATCGTCTGGTTCATCCTCAAGGCCGCCATGGGCATCCGTGTCGGCGAAGAGGAAGAGATCAACGGCCTCGACATGTCCGAGATGGGCATGGAGGCGTATCCCGATTTCTCCAAGGGTTAAGCTTCTCCTTCCTCTTGACCCTTAAGAAGCAACTGACCGGGCGTTCGCGCCCGGTCTTTTTGTGTGCGGTGTGATGTGAGGGCGGATATGGGCAGATTGCCCATCCTACACTTGGGTCCCGCGTAGGGTGGGCAATCTGCCCACCGCGCGTTCAGACGCCTGCGGCGACAATCGCCTCGGCCAGCACGGGCACGGAGGCCTCGTTGAGCCCGGCGATGTTCATGCGGCTGTCGCCGACCATGTAGATCCCGTGATCTTCGCGCATCTTTTGCACCAGCTCGGGCGTGGTGCCCAGTCGCGAGAACATGCCACGGTGTTCGGCGATGAAGCCGAAGCGGTTGGAGCCGGAGCGGCGCTCAAGCTCCTTGGCCAGCTGTTCGCGCAGGGACAGCATCCCCACGCGCATCTCTTCGAGCTCGGCCAGCCAGTCGGTGCGCAGGCCCTCATCCTCGAGGATCATGGTCACCAGCCGCGCGCCGTGATCGGGCGGGAAGGAGTAGTTCTGCCGATTGAGAAAGGCGAGCGTGCCCTGGCGCACGGCCTTGTCACCGCCCGAGGCCACCAGCATCAGCACGCCGGTGCGTTCCCGGTAGATCCCGAAATTCTTGGAGCAGCTGGCGGCAATGAGGCATTCGGGCACAGCAGCCGCCACGGCACGGGTGCCTGCGGCGTCCGCCTCCACCCCGTCGCCAAAGCCCTGATAGGCGATGTCGATCATCGGGGTTGCGCCGGTCTCCTGCAGCATCGCAATGACCTCTTGCCATTGCGGGCCGGTCAGGTTGGCGCCGGTCGGGTTGTGGCAGCAGCCGTGCAGCAGCACCACGTCGCCCGGTTTCGCACCCTTGATATCGGCGATCATGCCATCGAAATCCACGCCGCGGGTTTCATCGTCGAAATAGCGGTAAGGCACCATGTCCACCCCCAGATAGTCGAGGATGCTGAGGTGGTTCGGCCATGTCGGATTCGACACAAAGACGCGCGCGTCCGGGTTGGTCATCCTGATCAGCTCGAACGCCTGGCGCACGGCACCAGTGCCGCCCGGTGTGGCGACCGACGACACGTCGGTACGGGCCACCGCGTCGCCCAGCACTAGCCGGATCATGGCGTCGTTGAAGGCCGGATCGCCGGCGAGGCCGACATAGGATTTGCTCTCCTGCACCTGCCACAACCGCTCTTCGGCGGTCTTGATCGCCCGCATCACGGGCGTGACCCCGGCGGCGTTCTTGTAGACCCCGACGCCCAGATCGACCTTTTGGTCACGGGGGTCGTCGCGGTACATCTGCATCAAGGCGAGGATGGCGTCAGGCTTGGGCGCGGTCAGGTTTTCGAACATCAGGCGTCTCCGGTTGCGACAGGGACCATGGGCGACATGCCCCATTCGGCCCAGCTGCCATCGTAAAGGGACCAGCTGTCATGGCCCATCCGCTCGAGTGCGAGGGCAAGGATCGCGGCGGTGATGCCGGAGCCGCAGCTGGTGATGATGGGCTGCCTCAGGTCGACCCCCGCCGCCTCGAAGACAGCGCGGGTCTGGTCGGGTGACCTGAGCGTCTTGTCGGGGTTGAGCAGCGTGTCGTAGGGCACGTTGCGGGCACCCGGCATGTGGCCTGCGCGCAACCCCTCGCGCGGTTCGGGCGCGTGACCGCGGAACCGGGCCGCGGCGCGGGCATCGACGATCTGGGGGCTGCCGAGCTTGGAGGCGCGGCTGACTTGGGTGACGTCGCGCACCAGATGGTTCTGGAAGCGGGCGGTGAGGTGGCGGTCCTTGATCACAGGCGGCAGGTCCTCGATGGTGCGGCCTTCGGCCTGCCATTTGGGGAAACCGCCGTCGAGCACGGCCACATCGCGGTGGCCCATCAGGCGGAACGTCCACCAGACGCGCGGCGCGCTGAGCATGCCGTGGCCGTCATAGACAACAACCTGATGCCCGTCGCCCACGCCCATGGCGCGCATGCGGGACATGAACTTTTCCGGCGGGGGCGCCATATGCGCCATGTCCGAACGCTGGTCGGCGATCTCGTCAATGTCGAAGAACCGCGCGCCGGGGATGTGGCAGGCCTCGTATTCCGCGCGCGCGTTCCGCCCGCTGTCCGGCATGTACCACGAGGCGTCGATGACGCGCAGGTCGGGGTCCTTTAGGTGCTGGGCGAGCCAGTCGGTGGACACGAGGGTCTTGGGATCGTCGGACATGGATGAGTCTCTGGCCGTGCGGGAAAAACGCCCTTGGGTAACGCCGCCGGGCAAGCCGTGCAAGGGGCTCTGCCCCTCGGCCTGCGGCCTCACCCCGGGATTTTTCCGGGACAGAGACGGGGCGGGGTCAGCCGCGTTCCTTGAGCAGGCGCTGTTTCTGGCGGTTCCAATCGCGTTTGGCGGAGGTGTCGCGCTTGTCGTGCAGCTTTTTGCCCTTGGCGACGCCCAGCTTCAGCTTGGCCATGCCCTTGTGGTTGAAGTAGAGCACGATGGGCACCAGCGTCATGCCCTGGCGCTGGGTCGCGTTCCACAGGCGCGACAGCTCCTTGCGGCTGACCAGCAGCTTGCGGCGGCGGCGTTCCTCGTGTTTGAAGCTCTTGGCCTGATCGTAGGGGGCGATGTAGCTGTTGACGAGCCACAGCTCGCCCGCGTCCACCGTCGCATAGCTTTCGGCGATGTTGGCGCCGCCGGCACGCAGGGATTTGACCTCGGACCCTTCGAGCACGATGCCGCATTCGAGGTCATCCTCGATCGCGTAGTCAAAGCGGGCGCGCCGGTTTTCGGCGGCCACCTTGTAGTTGGGGTCTGATTTACCTTGGGCCATGGGGGGCGGATGTAGGCGGTGGGCGACGTGCGCGCAAGACTTTGGTGGGGTGTTTGCCGGGGCTTCACCGAATCTGAACGTTTTGATTAAAGGGTGCGGGGGCAGATTGAGGACGGAATGATGCGACGCGTTTTCTGCGCCCTTGTGGCCCTGTTCATGCTGACGGGCTGTGTGGAACCTGTGCCCTCGGATAGCGAGGCGCGGATCATGGCCATGGGTGACAGCCTGCTGGCGTGGAACGCGCCATCGGGCCGGTCGGTGTCGGACGCGTTGGAGGCGCGGCTGGGCCAACCGGTGGTGGACCGGTCGGTGTCGGGGGCAAGCTTCCTGTACCCCTTGCCGATCAGTGGCAGCCTCGGTCTGCGGATCGAACGGCAGTTCGTGAACGGCGACTGGGACTGGGTCGTGCTGAACGGCGGCGGCAACGACCTGTGGCTGGGCTGCGGCTGTGGCCGCTGTGCACGGCAGTTGGAGCGTTTGATCACCGCCGATGGGGCTGACGGCGCGATCCCGGCGCTGATCGCGCGGCTGCGAGCACAAGGCACGCGGGTGGCTTATGTGGGCTACCTGCGGACGCCCGGCTTTCGGTCTCCGGTCGAGGGGTGCGTGGCCATTGGCACCGCGCTGGAGGGGCGGATTGCGGCGCTGGCGGCGCGTGATCCCGGTGTCGTCTTTATCTCCAACACCGATCTGGTGCCGGACGGCGACCGCAGCTTTCACGACAGCGACCTGCTGCACCCGTCGCCCAAGGGGAGTGCCGCGATTGCGGCGCGGCTGGCGCGGGTGATCGCGGAGGTCGACGCGCGCTGAGCCCTGGTGCTGAAAAAACGGGCAGTGTCCGCGCGTTTCGGCTACCATACGCCTTGGGACAGAACAAAGGCGGGGCGAGATATGGCGGATCCTTTTCAAGATGTGGACGCGGCGGGGGCCGAGTTCATCACGCTCTTTGCAGATGCGATGGATGTGCGTCAGGCCGAGCCGGTGATGGAGGAGATCGTCGCAGCCTATCTGGCGATGCTCCCTCTTGGCCCGGACGCGACGGTGATCGAGGTGGGCGCGGGGGCCGGGGCGGTCTCGCGCCGTATCGCGGCCCATGCAGCCCCGGCCAAGGTTATCGGGTTCGAGCCGTCACACGGGTTCGTGGCTGAGGCGCGGAGCCGGGCCACAGGCCTCGCCAACCTGTCCTTTCAGCAGGCGGACGGCACCGAACTGCCGATGGCGGATGGCAGCGCGGATGCCGCGATCCTGCATACAGTTCTGACCCATGTCACCAACCCCGATGCGCTGATCACCGAGGCCGTTCGGGTGCTGAAACCGGGGGGCGCGCTGGTGGTGTGCGATGCGGATTTCTCCAAGGCGACGCTGAGCAGCTTTGCCAATGACCCGCTCGACATCTGCGCCCGGGAATTCGTGCGCGGCTACGTGACGGACCCGTTCATCGTGGGCAAGCTGCGCGGCATGATCGCCGATGCGGGCCTGACGCTGGACCATTTCGGCGTGCAAAGCCGGGTGGTCACCAACCCGCAGTCCATGCTGCCCTGGGTGGAGGTGACGACCAAGGGCATGGTGGAGCGGGGCGACATCGGCCAGCCACTGGCCGACGCCCTGATCCAAGAGCACAACCGGCGGGCCGCCAACGGAACGCTTTATGGCTATCAGGCCTTTGCCACGGCCAAGGCGACCAAACCTGGGTGAATGGGCCTATTCGCCCAGCTTCTTGTGCACCTCGTCGAGGTCAATCTCACCAATGGGCATCTTGTTCGACGGGTCCTCGAAATCGTATTTGAAGACTTCGAAGTCGCGTTTGTAGATCTCGTAGACCAGATGCATCGACATGTCGTCGAAGTAATCCTCGACCGGGTGGGCGCGCTTGGGGCCGTGCCCCTCGCTCTCGTTAAAGCGGGGGACGGTCTTGAGGTTGATCTTGTTCGGGGTTTTGACCGCCTTCATCACGTCGGCCATCCCCTCGTTGAACTTTTCCGTCCAGATGATCTTGTCGTAGGTGCCGCCGTTCACGATGAACGTGCTGACATGGCCGGACATGGCGGACCAGTGAATGTCCGGCTCCATCGGGCGGCGCCAGCGGATGGTGTCGCGGGCAAAGAGCAGGAAGCGGCGGAACGATTTGATCTGGTCGAACTCGTCCTTGCCGTCGTCGCCACCGACCTCGATCCCGTATTTCTGGATCAGCAGCGGCACGAGGTTGCCACGGTAGCGTTTGCCGTTGCGCTGGATGCCGCAGATCTTGTCAAAGAATGAGCTGAGGATGCGCGTGTAGGGGTTGCGCACGCAGGTAAAGGCGTAGGAGCCATGCGTTTTCACGTTGTCGGAGATGATCGGCTGGCTCGCCTCCAGCGCCCATTTGTGCAGCCCGCCCCGCGCGTCGTGGATGTCACCGTCAAAGAATTCGCCGTGGTCGGAATAGAACATGATCTGCCCGATCGTGGAGCAGGCGCATTTCGGCACCACACGGTACACGACGCTTTCACTTTCCGTCATCCAGGTGCCGGGAAATCCCATCTTGCTCGTTCCTCATACACTTGCTGCGTTTGACCGCGGCTTACCTAAACGTCAAAAAAGCAAAGAAATTGTGTTTATTCAATCTCTGCTTAGTCTTATCTACGTAAACAATCAGGCGTAAAAGGGCAGATCAGTTTCGGATATGGCAAAAATCGCCTACATATTGCTGTGTCACAAGGACCCTCTGGCCATCATCAAGCAGGCAGAGCGGTTGACGGCGGCGGGCGACTACATGTCGATCCACTTTGACGCGCGGGCGGATGCGCGCGCCTTTGCCCAGATCCGCAGCGCGCTGGCTGACAACCCGAATGTGACCTTTGCGCATCGCCGGATCAAGTGTGGCTGGGGCGAATGGAGCCTTGTGCAGGCCACGCTCTACGCTGTTGAGGCGGCGGTGGAGGCGTTTCCGCGGGCCACGCATTTCTACATGCTGTCGGGCGATTGCATGGCGATCAAGTCGGCGGAATATACGCATAAGTTCCTCGATGAGAACGACGCCGACTTCATCGAAAGCTTCGACTATTTCGAGAGCGACTGGATCAAGACCGGTTTCAAGGAAGAGCGGCTGATCTATCGCCACTTCTTCAACGAGCGCAAACACAAGAAGCTGTTTTACGCCAGTTTCAACGCGCAACGGCGTCTGGGACTGACCCGCGAGGTGCCAGCGGACCTGCAGGTCATGATCGGCAGCCAGTGGTGGTGCCTGCGACGCCGCACCATCGAATGGGTGCTGGATTTCACCCGCAAGCGCCGCGATGTGATGCGGTTTTTCAGCACCACCTGGATCCCAGACGAGACGTTCTTTCAGACCATCGTGCGCCATCTGGTGCCCGAAGAGGAAATCAACTCGCGCACGCTGACATTCCTGATGTTCACCGACTACGGGATGCCCGTGACGTTCTACGACGATCACTATGACCTGCTGCTCAGCCAGGATTTCCTCTTTGCCCGCAAGATCAGCGCGGAGGCGCGCGACCTCAAGCGGCGGCTGGGCCTGCTCTATGCGGCTGAAAACGTGCCCTTCCAGATCTCGAACGAAGGGGCGAGCCTGTTCAAGTTCCTCACCGGGCGCGGGCGGATCGGGCGGCGCTTTGCCACGCGGTTCTGGGAAACGGAAAGCACGCTGGGCCGCGACCGCGAGTTGATGATCATCATCTGCAAGAAGTGGCACGTGGCCAAACGCCTGCTGGAACGCATCCGGATCATGACGAATTTGCCGACAATCGAGTACCTGTTTAACGAGGAGCACACGCCGCTGCCGGATCTGGGCGGCATCCAGACCACGCTGGGCAAGCGGACGCGCCACCGGCGGGCGCTGATGCGGATGCTGTTCGACTATTACGAGACGGACCGGTTGATCGTGTGCATGGACCCGGGCGAACTGGACCTGTTGCAGGATTTCGCCGGCGACCGGTCCGTGACCCGGATGCTGGAGATCCAGTGCGGTTTTTCCGACAGCTATCTGGTCGGGCACGCCATGCGCGTGGGCCTTGCGGGTGAACAGACCTCGCCCGAGACGCTGGAACGTCTGCTGCCCACGATCCGCAACGACATGACCTTTGAAAGCGACCGTATCCGCGATGCGGAGTTCGAGCATCTGGAGCAGATGCGCGAGGGCGCCGACGTGACCGAGAACGCCAAGGCGTTGTCGCGGTTCCTTGCCGTGCCCGAGGACAAGGCGCGGGAGATCGCGTCAGTCGACTATCTCTTTGCTGACTAGAAATACCCGCTCGTACCGCATGGGCTGACGCGCTAAGGACGGGCGCATGTCAGACGACCCCACGATCTACGCCATCACCCTGCCGGGACTTGAAGCGACCCTCGCCGACGAGGCGCGGGCGGCGGGGTTTGCGTTGGGTCAGGTCACGCCCGGCGGGGTCGAAATCGCGGGCGGCTGGCCCGAGCTGTGGCGCGCCAATCTGGAACTGCGCTGTGCGACGCGGGTGTTGTGGCGGATGGGGTCGTTCATGGCGTTCCACCTAGCCCAACTGGACAAGCGCGCGCACAAGTTCGACTGGGGCGCGGTGCTGGACCCGGCAGTACCGGTGCGGGTGGAGGTGGCAACCTCGCGCAAATCCAAGATCTACCACGCCGGGGCTGCCACGGCCCGCGTGGCCGGCGGGCTGGAGGCCTGCGGCTACACGGTGGCAGCAGACGCGCCCGTGACGCTCAAGATCCGCATCGACGACAACCGCGTGACGGTGAGCGTGGATAGCTCGGGCGAACCGCTGCACAAACGCGGTACCAAACCGGCGGTGGGCAAGGCCCCCCTGCGCGAGACCATCGCGGCGGCGTTTCTGCGGCAAAGCGGCTATGACGGCACGCAGCCGGTGCTGGACCCGATGTGCGGATCGGGCACCTTTGTGCTGGAAGCGGCGGAGATGGCGGCGGGGTTGCAGGCGGGCCGCGCGCGGCCCTTTGCCTTTGAGCGGTTTCGCGGCTTTGACACAGACGCGGTGGCGGACCTGCGGCAGATGGCGCGGCGCGCGGAGCCTCGGGTGCACCTGTCCGGCTCCGACCGGGACGCGGGCGCGGTGCGGATGGCGACGGAGAATGCGGAACGCGCCGGGGTCAGTGACTTCGCGTCCTTTGAAGTGCGCAACGCCGGGGACATCGCCCCACCGGATGGCCCTGCGGGGCTGGTGATGATCAACCCGCCCTATGGCGCCCGGATCGGCAATAAAAAGGCGCTCTACCCCGTGTACGCACGGCTTGGCGCGGTGCTGCGCGCGCGGTTCGAAGGCTGGCGCGTGGGGCTGGTCACCAGTGAGCCGTCACTGGCCAAATCGACCGACCTGCCGTTTCTGCCGGACGGTCCGCCGATTGCACATGGGGGGCTGCGCGTGCGGCTCTACCGGACCGATGCGCTGAGGTGAGGTGAGGTGAGGTGGGCAGATTGCCCACCCTACGCTTGGATCAAGGTGTAGGATGGGCAATCTGCCCATCGCCCGTCACTTCCACGTGTTCAGCCACCGCCGAAAGCGCCCGCGCTTTTTCTGCACGGCGTCGCCGGCCGCTTCCCAATTGTCCTGCCATTCCTCAAGCGTCGGGTCGATGCGCCGTTGGCGGAACCGCCGCCAACGCACCCAGATACCGTAGAATAGCGCCGCCAGCACGATCAGGATGATGATGTTGAGCCATGGCAGCCCCTTGGGCGCGTCCGGCCCCGGGTGGGGTTTGAGACCGATCGCGTTGGGGTAGATCGTCAGGAATTCATTGCGCCAGCCGTAATGGGTCAGCAGATACCATTCGGGGGCGGCCCGGGTCGACACGCTGGCCTGCGCCTCGGCCTGCAGGTTGGAGCTGTCGAGCTTGAAATAGGGCGGCCAGCCGAAGCCGGTATCCTCGTTGCGGTAGACCATCACCCGGCCATTGGCCCGCGTCGTATTGATCAGGCGCAGGTCCCGGTTGATCACCGCATTGTCGTTGCCGCTGTCAGCCTGGGCGTAAAAGATGCGGTTGATGCCCGAGAAATCCTGCCGGATGATCTCGGTCCCCTGCACCCGCACGATGTCGCGCTGCGGCAGAGTGTAGTGCAGGAATGCCGCCAGAACGACCCAGAAGGCGATCAGAAATGTCCAGCCGATATAGCGCATATGTGTCCCCTTCAGGCGAAGTTCACAAGATAGATGATCAGGCCCACAAGCGCCATGGGCACCACATAGACCCCCAGGATCAGCTTGCGCCGGAGCGAGCCGTCGTAATCCTTGAGCCCGTGGCGCACATAGGCCTCGCGCGGCATGTTGATGCCGCCTTCGTCCCATTCGGCCTCCAGCCGGTCACGGGCGCGGGCGCGACTGTAGAAGCTGAGGCTGATATAGATGATGCTAAGCACCACAAAGACGATAATGAACAATCGGACCATGGCCATTTCCTATCTCCTCACCGCGCCCCAGGGGCCAACGCGGGCGATCATGTCGCGCGGCGCAGGCGCCGGTTCTTCCAACGGCGCATCATGGCCGAACAGGGCGGCGCGCACGCCCATCTTGTCGGCTTGATACTCCGCTTCGAGGTACTGCGCGACATATTCCTGTTTCGGCTTGGGCCAGGTGGCACAGGCCGCATAGAAGGCCTGTTTGTGGCAGATGAACAGCTGGCGCACGTCGCGCGGGCTGAGCTCGGACAGCAACATGTTGACCAGTGGCGCCTCGGCTGTGTCCGCCGCCCGAAGCGTGTAGAAATAGGCCGGATGCTCGGACGAGATGCGCGGCCACGCGCCGCCATGTTCGGCCCAGTTCACCAGGTCGGCCAGCGCGTGGAATTCATCGGGCAACAGGTCACTGTGGCGACGGGCCAGCTGGCGCATGTCGCGCCGTGTGGTGCCCGTCAGGTCCACGTCCGCCTCGGCCACTGTCGAGATCAGGACAAAGTCCATCTTCTGGCGCAGGATCGCCGTCCCGTCGATGCCGCGCGCCTTGACCACCGGTTCGACCAGATCGTTGTACTCAAAGAACTTGGCGATGCGGTTCCGGTCACTCAGGTCAAAGCTGTACTTGACCGGCACGTCTTGCGGGGCGGCAGCGCTGCCGATCACTGCCGGATGGTCCAACGTCGGAAACAGGTAGAGCCCGCCGAAATGCGCCGTCCAGAAGTTTCCCGTCTCGACCGTCAGCGGCTTGAGGTCCACCGGCGCGCGGGTCACGTCCCCCGTTTCGGAGGCCAACTGGATCATCTCGCCGATCAGCACATCGTCAAACCACGCATCCTCTTCGCCCAGAAAGGTGTCGATCTTGCGCGCCAGCGTGGCCGCGTTGCGCACGGTGCCCGTGGTCGTGTCCGCCTCCACGGTGATGGCGCGCAGATCAAACAGGCGCGCAGGTTCCGATATGTCGTAGACCGAATTCACCAGCTCCCCCGCCACCGCGTCACGGGCGGTCAGCGCGAACAGTGCCGCCTCGTTCTCCGCGATGAAGCGTTGCAGGATGGGCTGCGAGTTGGAAAACTTGGCGTCCAGCAGCGGGCAGCGCCGCTGTTCCGTGCTCAGCAGGATGAATTGCCGGTTCACCCCGTCATGGTTCAGGTACAGCGGATCGCCCAGTTCCTGGCCGATCTCGGGCGAGTAGCCGGAGATATCGATGTAGAAATCCGTCAGCGTGGTCGTGCGTCCCGTCAGATGTGTGAGCGCGCGATTGTAGCGCGCCGCCAGCGCGGGCGAGGACACGTGAAACAGATTGCCGAACATGAGGCCGCGTTTGATAAGCTCGATCATTCCCCGGTGCCTTTCAACATCGCCGTGCGCACCGCCAGCGCCACGCATCCCGGCACGCACAGGGCCACGGCGGAGAACAGCAACGCGCCCTCTGCGGTCAGATCGGTGAACCGGACCGGGTAGCCGTAGGCGTCCATCATCCACATGATGCCCAGCCCCGCCCCAAAGAGCAGGACCGTGCACAGGATCGCGACCGCGCCCGACGGCAGACCGGTTGTCCGCAGGACAGGCCCCGGCAACAGCCACCCGGCAGCGAGGATCAGAGCGGTTGCGGTGATGAGCTGCACGTTCATTTTCGGCTCAGACGATACAGGAACGGCACGGCAAGCGCGAGCAGTGGTAGCGCAAAGGCGCGGTAGGTGATCTGCAGGTTGAAGCCGACATAGGACAGGTAGGAGTCGTTGAAGAGCAGCAGCGAGTCCGAGATCGGGATGCCTTCGAACCCCATGGCGGTGTTGATCCCGGCCTGCGCGGCGAAAAGGAGCGCGGCGGCGCCCAGATAGCCCCGGACACCCCACCTGACCGGCAGGATCAGGCCCATCGCGACGGCAGCGGCACAGATGCAGGCGAGCAGGATCATGGCTCACCTCGCGCGGCCATGTCCCTGCCCCGCCAGTATTCCACCCGCTGGGCCATGTTGAACCAGCACAGCAACAGCATCGGCACCCACGCCACGGCAAACAGGATCGAGCCGCGCAGGGCAATCTCGATCGCAAGGAGGAGGCCACCCATCTCGGCCGCGCGGGCAAACTTGGCCAGATCGACAACGGCAAAGAGGCCGGCAGAGATCAGGATCAAAACGATGGCAGAGGCGCCGATGGCGATGGCCACCTTGCCATGCGACCGCGTCTCGGGCGGCGAGATAAACCGCGGCACCACCCAGCCCAGCGCCCCCGCAACGGTGAGCGGCAGGCCGGTATTCCAGAGGGTGATGGTGTCAGTCATGGGGTAACGACAAATATCATAGTGCAGCAAACCATTTTGGATCAATCGAAACCGCCTCGATCATTTGCGTAGCAACACCAAGCCTATTGTCTTTGAGGAGGTCACATAAACGCGGCCCATCAATCAAATCGATTGCTGGAGCGCCATCTCTTGTTGCTTCATCTGAGGCTTGGGATGTGAAACTTCCAGTGGTTATGAGCAGTCCTTTGTCGGCGCGCCCGACCATGGCACCACGGAAGTCTCTAATGTCCGCGGCACCTACACTGCCCTTATAACGCTTACACTGGAAAAATACCTGGAAAGACACCAGGTTTACGCGCAGCACACCAACACCATCGATTCCACCATCTCCAACCTTTCCTGTTACCTCAACTTTTGTGAAACCACTTTCGCGTAAAAGCCTTTGTGCCAAGCGCTCAAAGGCCGCTGGGTCCATGCTCTTCAAGACTAAGAGCAACGATGCCTTCCAATCTCTGTCCTGTTCCTCAGATGCTTCCGCTAGATCCAGTTCAGGTTGACTTAGCTTTGCAGCCTCTCGCTTTTCTTTCTTTGCTTTGGCAGCTTGCCGTTTCAGTCTTGCGCGCTCTCGCTCTTCGGCCAAAACGCGATCAATTATTGCTTTCGTTTCTCGTTTGTTTGAAATCGCAGACCCAACTTCGGTTATCGCCCAAACTCCTCTTGACGAGTTCTCAACCGCATCTCCGCGCTTTAAATAGGTGCGTGCCCAAGCGAGGTAGTAATTAAATCGAGGCCTCGGATCATCTCCCGACATTTGGAGCGATTGTTCTTCTTCTGAAACACCCTCCAGCTCTGCGACCTTTTCATCCAATTCTTGGATTGTTGCTGAACCGCCCATGTCTTTTAGTGCAGCAAGCGTTACCAACATCATGCCAGAGAAGTCTGGGACACCTTCTGGTGTTACAATGAAATGACGGTCACTCATTGTTCCCCTCCAGATACCGCTTCTTCGCCTCTTCCTGCCGACCGTAATCCCGCACCATGGCGTCAATCGCCACCTCATCCGATTTGTCCGCATAGCGGAACTCACTATCCGCGTAGCGGTTGATCTCCTGCACCACCATGTCCACCGTGATCGGCACGCGCAGCTCGGAAATCATCGCTTTCTTGGCGTCGTAATCCTTGAACAGGAACAGCTCGGGGTTCTCCATCCACGCATCCGGCAGCTCGAAATCCATCGCGCGCACCTTGACCGCATCCGTGATGTTCTTGATCGCCCGCCCGGTAAAGCGTTCGTCCGCCTCCTGAATACCCTTCAGATAGGTGCCCAGCTTGGCAATCGTATCCAGCGCGCCAATGTCGGAATGCACCCGGTCAAAGACCTCCAGCAGCCCCGCCTCATGCGGGCGGCTGTGCGACTCAAAGGACGCCGCCACCGCCGACTTGATCTCCTGCGCCGAAAACACCTCGTGTGCGCCCACGGGTATGTCGTGATTGCGCCCCATCAGCAGATAGAGGATGTCGATATAGTCCTCGCGTGTCTGCGGCCCATCGACAAGGAACCGCGCCCCGGCCCGTTGGCGCAGTGCATCGTCCACATTCTCCGGGTAGTTCGAGAACATGCCAAAGGTGCAATTGCCCCGCACGACCGTGTTCGCCCCGGCAAAGCTCTCCATCAGCACCGCCGTGATCTCGAGCTGACCTGCCGAGGATTGCCGGTCCCCGCGCTTGCCCGCCAGTTGATCGATGTCGTCAATGGTGCCGAAACCGATTGCGTTCGGGTCCAGCACATTGTTGATGAAAGCCTTGGCGTTCTGGCCGGACTTGCCCTGATAGCTGTCGATATTGTCGGTGCTCAGGTTCTGATAGCGGAACGCATAGCCCGCCACCTGGCAGTAGTCGTTGATCAGCCCGGCCATCATCTGGATCAGCGTGGTCTTGCCCGTGCCGGGGGCGCCATCGCCCATGAAGGTAAAGATGAACCCACCCAGTTCGGCAAACGGGTTCAGCCGCCGGTCAAAATCATAGGCCATCAGCATCTTGGCCAGCTTCATCGCCTGATACTTGGCGATGTGGTTGCCCACGACCTCGTTGGGTTTCTTGAAGGTCATGGTGAGCGTGGACGACTTGGCCTTTGTCGCGGGAGTAAACCCCTGCACGGTGAAATCATCCGCCTCCACATGCCAGCTGGCCGACTGGAACGCCGCCAGCCGCGGCGCGGTCTGCGCGCGCAGGCTCACCTTTTCCATGAGCGCCTCGGCAAAGGCTGTGATCGCTGCCACCAGATGCGCGTCATCCGGAGCGTGTGCGGCGATGTCCTGATCCAGCTCCCAGAGGATACCGTGCAGGGCGGTCTGGCCGTTGTCGGTCAGCACCTCCTCGACCTCGCCCACCTCGACGGTGACTTCGGTCTGGTGCGCAGACAGTAGATACGCGGTGGCGTTGCCAAAGACATAGAGGGTTATCAGCGCCTCGGCTGCCAGCAGTTCGGCGAACTCGGTCTTGCGCGCGGCGGGCAACGCCCCTTCGAGGTTGGCACGCTTCAGGTCCCCCAGACCCGATACACTGGCGTAATTCTCCGCCACCGCCAGCGCGATTGAAATGGCACGCCGCAACGCGTTGAGCACAGTCGCCTGCACCGGCGACATCAGCGCGTCGTCTTCGTCCGCCCCTTCGATTGTCGCCATGATCTGCACCGCCCCGGTGGGCGTCGTTCGCCGCGTGACCAGCCCCGGCGTGGTGCTGCGAAACCGTCGTCGCGTGCCCACTCCTGAGGAGCGTTCCTGCGCCGGCGCCTCCTTGCCCTTGCCAATGCGTGGCGCGTGGTCAAAGCCCTGCAACATGGCCAGCGCCATCGGGTAATGCGCGGTAATTTCCTGCTCGCGCAGTTCCATCTGATCAGCGGTCTGAGTCATCTGAAAATTCCCTGTTCATCTCGCAAGTTAAACTCCCCCCGGAGGGTCCATCCGACCCAAAGAAAACCGCCAAACACACCGCCCAGATTTTTCGGCGAAAAATCTCATCCCAACCGTCAATACCTCAGCACCCGGCCACCGGGGCTCACCACGAACTTGCGCACCGACCCAAAACCGGGCGGGTTCATCTCTTCGAGCGACTGGAAGGCGCGTTGGGGCAGCACGATGCTGCGTTCCAGCCGCGTTGTTCCCGTCTCCGCCCCGCGCCCGCCAAAGGGGTCAAGCGCGAACACCTCGCGCTCCACGGTCGAAAACCAACCCTGGCGTTCCTCGATCACCCGTTCGGAGCGCAGCTCTTCCTCGGTCCAGACCAACGCCCAGTCCTGACCGGCGGGCGCACGCGCGGCGGCGAGCACCTCGCTGACCGGGCCGGGCTGCGTGGTGAAGGCCGACGAATACATCGGGCCCACATGAAAACGGCGCAGGCGTTTGGGGTGCAGATCGTCGAAATCCTCGTCGAACCCCTTGGCGATCGTCACCAGCTTGAGCGCACCAAGCGATTGCGCCATCAGATGGGCCTGCACCTCGGGCCAGCGCCGCTGGTCCTTGGGCAGCGCAGTGCGCCCGCTGTCCTCGATCTCCATCATGTAGATCACGGGCAGGTTCAGGCCGCTGTCGTAAACCGCCCAATGCAGGCGAAATGTGCGGCGACGCTCGCCGATATTGCCGGTCCAGACGATCTGCGGGTCGTTGCGCGGCCAGAACAGCTCGCCCATCTTCAACTCTTCATAGTACAGCCGCTGGGACAGGGCGAATTGCAGCTTGGTCGGCACCTCACGGTCGCCCACGATCACTTCGACCATCTGCTTTTTCAGCGCCTCGGCCGATGGCGCGTTGGCCAGATGCCGGTTGGCCTGCAGCGCGTCGCTGGCCATGGTGAGCAACTCGTCCACCATGGGAAAGCCGCTCTCGCGCGCGTCAATCGCGAGGCTGCCGAAAAACCGCCCCGTATCGCGCCCGACCAGCAGGTATTTCAGACTGAGCGCGCGAAAGGTAAACGTCATCTCGGCGATATAACGCGTGAGGATCTTGACCTCATCCCGGTTCAGATCGCCCTCGGCTTCCATGACGGCAGCGACCCGGCCCAAATGCGAGATGATGGTCTCGAACTTGCGGAAGTAACGGCGCGAGGCGAAGAGGTCGGTGAGGCCTGTGTGCGAGGGATCGGTCATTTTCCTTGATCGTCCCAATCCAGATCAAACTGCATCCAGTTTTCAAATTGTCCGTGCCAGATCGCCAACCGCGGGAATGGTCTGCACAGCAAGCCAAGAACAGCAGAAGCACCAATTGGGAAAACGGCGAAGCTTGCGATCACATTCCCAAAAAGAAAAAATCCAGCAGCTAGCCAAGCCTCCTCCGCGTAGATTGCGTACGGCATAAGAACGAATGAAAAGGCAAAAAAATAGATGAAAGCCGCAACTGTCATGATGCGTCTCAACTTGACCCATCTAGGCCGAAATTCTGGTGCCAGCTCGGCAACGCTCTTGATGCGCAAAGGTGCCGGTCGTTTGGGAGTAAGAAGGCTCAATAGCACATTCACCCGCTCTTGCGCCCCTTGGTCAGCAGATACAACCCGACAATCCCGCAAAAGAACCCCACAGCATTCACCCAGGCAGGCGCGCCGAAGGCGAGAGTGGCAAGCAAGCTGAGGATCGAGACGCCAATCGCGGCAAAGCCGAGTTTCATGTTTTGTCCTCCCGGTTCTGGACGTACTTGGCGACCGTGAGCGCAAGCACTGACGACACTGAGCGCAGCAGCACCATGATAAAGAGAACTAATGCAACGTTGCTGCGGTCTGGATCCAGCAAGATCCAAGTCCCGAGCAGGAAAGCGGCGGCGCCGGTTTGCAGTGCCAAAACACCCCAAGACTGCGGTTTAGAGACCAGCAGGTCGAACAAGTTCATCCCCCATACGCATTCGCGTCATGCTTCTCGACAATCTCGGCAAACCGCCGGGCAAAGCGTTCGTCAGCCTTGGCCTTTTGCTCAAGCACGTCGCGGGCAAAGACCATCTGGTCCTCGTGCGCCTCGAGCATATCGGCCATCCGCTGGTTCGTCGCGGCACCGATACCGGCCATGGCGGTCTGCGCCTCTTGGTCCGTCTTGACCCCGATCTCGTTGATGCGGTGGGCGACGTCCTGCTGCTGCGCGGTTTTCAATGACTTGGTCAGCGCATCGTACAGCACCACGCGCTGCTTGGTGTCGGTCTGCAGCTTGTTGATCAGCACCATCTGCGTCGCCGCCTGGTTTTGCAGCGAGTCGACCCAGGTCTTGCCCTTTTCGATGTAGCGCTCGAGGGTCTGGGACTTGGCCACCTTGACCTGTTCGTCCTGCACCATCGCGTTGTATTGCTTGTTCAGGTCGGCCAGTTCGGTCTCCAGCGCGGTGCGGGCGGCGGCATCCGTCTCGGACGCGATCTTGTTTTCCAGCGTGATGATGGCCGGGTCCATGGCCTTGATTTCGTCCTGCAGCGACGACAGCTCCTGCACGGTGAATTCGCGTTCATCCAGCGTCTCGGTCAGGTTGCCCTCAACCTTGGTCTTTTGCTCTTCGAGCACGTTCAACTGCCCTTCGAGCAGCTGCACGATCACGTCGGATTTGCTGATCAGGTCCTGCAGCTTGTCGTCGATGGAGGCGGTGCGAATACGCTCTTGCCGCATGCTCTCGGCCTTGGCCTTGGCGAACACGCCGACCAGGCTTTCCCACCCCGTCTTGGACCGGATTTCATCGAAATCCTTGGAAAAGGCGGTCGTGACATCGTCCAGCCCCATGATCAGCTCGGCGATGTTGGCATTCATCAGGTCGGTGTGGGCGTGCACATCGTCCAGCGACGCGTTCTCGATATCGAGCGATATGTCCGTCCCGGACTTCATCTTTTCGCGCGCGGTTTCGATGCGGCTGGTCAGTTCGGCGATCTTGGATTGCGCCTCGGCCACCTGCGATTGGGATTCCCGGACCTGTGTTTCAAAATCAGCCATCAAACTCTCCCTCTTTATCAATGCGTTGCAGCATATATAGGTAATGTAACGGGGATTTACATCCAGCAGCCCCCAGAATTCCCGCAAAGTGTTGCAAATGCATCTGACAATGAAAAGCGCGCGGGTGGGCTTTTATCGACCGATCACGCGGGCTAGACCGTTTGAACGCAGTTCAGGGAGCACTTTCATGGCCAAGGCCGCCGACGAACGCCGCAAGGCGCTGCGCGACACGCTGATCGACCTCGCCGAGGCGGAGATCGAGCAGAACGGCATCGCCGCGATCAAGGCGCGGCCGCTGGCGCAGGCGGCGGGCTGTTCGGTGGGGGCGATCTACAACGTGTTCGGCGATCTTGAGGACATCATCATCGCCGTTAACGGTCGCACGTTCCGCAAGCTGGGGCAGTTCGTGGCGCAGGCGCTGGACGGCAAGGGCGACCTGCCTCCGACCGAGCGGCTGGTGGTCATGTCCTATGCCTATCTCGACTATGCCGCCGCACATCCGCGCCTGTGGCGCGCGCTGTTCGATCTGCAAATGTCGACGAATATGGATGTGCCCGGCTGGTACCTTGAGGAACTGGGGCGTCTGTTCAGCTATATCGACGGGCCGGTGCAGGAATGCTTTCCCGATATGCGCGCCGAAGAGGTGTCGCTGATGACGCGGGCGCTGTTTTCGTCGATCCACGGTATTGTGCTGCTTGGCCTCGAAAACCGCATCTCGGGCGTGCCCCGCGATCAGATCCGCAACATGATTGCCCTGATGCTCCGTTCTGCAACTGGAAACACAGTGTTTTGAACATCGTTCAACTTTTTTCTTGAACATCGTTCACGGCTACCCTATCTCCATTCGTGAACGATGTTCATGCAAAGGAGAACCCAAATGATCACGACATTCAGAACACTGTTTGCGGGTGCCAATGCCCGCGCCGAAGACCGCCTGCGCGATATCTATGCGATCGAGCTGATCGACCAGAAAATCCGCGAAACCGAAGCGCAGGTGCAGGCCGCGAAATCCACACTGGCCAGCCTGATCCAGCGCAAGCGTTCCGAACAGAAGCTGCTGGACATGCTGCGCACCCGCATCGCGTCAATCCTGGACCGCGCCCGCGGCGCGATGGAGGCAGGCCAGGACACGCTGGCCCAGGAGGCCGCGCAGGCCGTCGCGGAAATGGAGAATGAATGCGCCGTCCGTCAGGGCACCATCGACCGGCTGGATGCTCAGGTCACGCGCCTGCAAGCCTCGGTCGAGGCGGGCCACCGCCGTGTCATCGACCTCAAGCAGGGCGCGTTGCAGGCCCGCTCCATGCGCCGCGAACAGTCGATGCAGTCCAAGCTGAACACCACATCGCAGGGCACGTCCTCCGCAGATGAGGCGCAGGACCTGATCGACCGCGTCATCGGCAAGGACGACCCGCTGGAGCAGGCGCAGATCCTCGCCGACATCAACGCCGGGCTCAACCACTCGGGCCTCGAGGACCGCATGGCCGCCGCCGGGTTCGGTGCCGCGACCAAGGTCACCGCCGCCGACGTGCTTGCCCGTCTAAAACCCTGATTGCGCCTTAAACCGGCCCAACACCCTGATTATCCAACACACAATCAAAGCTAACGGAGACATAAAATGACTACTGACAAACCCGACAACTCGCTCATCATGGTCCTCAACGGCGCCGGCGTTGCCATCGCCTACATTCTGCTCGGCCTGTCGCTGTGGCTGTCCACGGACGTGCCGCTCGCCACCAAGGGCTACTGGGCCATCGGCATCCTGCTGCTGACGCTGAGCCTCGTGAACTTTGTCAAATACCGCTTTGACAACCAGATGCGCCAGGACCGCGTCAAAAAGATCGAGGACGCCAAGACCGAAAAACTGCTGTCCGAATATGTCGGCGACGTCAAAGACGCCGCATAAGCCAACAGTCATTTCAATGACGACAGGGTCGCACGGGAAACGTGCGGCCCTTTTTCGTGCGCGCGGCTCTTTCGCGCGTCACTCACGGGTGCTACGACGACCACAGGCCCTCGGCGATGGCGTCGCCGGAGTGTTTGCGCGTGGCCCATCGTTCGATCCTGTACGCCGGGACTTTCAACGGGGGAGTTGAAGGCCCGGCTTGCCCTCCCCGCCAGGAGGGTACACATGTCGGATTGGTCGCCGGACCGCACGCAGGTCAAAAGCTGGAATGAATGGGACACGTTGCGCCACGTGATCGTGGGGCGCGCGGATGATTGCCACATTCCCCCCGAAGAACCCGCGCTGGACGCCAAGGTGCCCGAAGACAGCGATATGCGCGGCCAATGGGGCCGCCGCCCCCAAGAGACGATCGACCGGGCGAATGAACTGCTCGACGCCTTTGCGGATCAGCTGCGGGGGCGCGGGGTGCGCGTCGACCGGCCCGACAGCATCGACCATTCCCAGCCCGTCACCACGCCCGATTTCCACACCGACAGCCAGTTTGGCTGCATGCCACCCCGCGACGTGCTGCTGACCGTGGGCCACGAGATGCTGGAGGCGACGATGTCCTATCGCTGCCGCTGGTTCGAATACCTCAACTACCGCCCGCTCTTGCAACGCTACTGGGACGAAGACCCCAAGTTTCGCCATGAGGCCGCGCCGAAACCGCGCCTGACCGATGCCGACTACCACCCCGACTACCTCAGCGAAAAGATCGGCGTGGCCAAGCGGCTGGAATGGGCCGCCGACAAGTTCTTTGTCACCACCGAGGAAGAGCCGCTGTTCGATGCCGCCGACGTGCTGCGGTTTGGCAAGGATTTGGTGGTGCAGCACGGCTTCACCACCAACCTCAAGGGGATCGAATGGCTGCGCCGCCACTTCCCCGAGCACCGGGTGCATAGTGTCAACTTTCCCGGCGACCCCTACCCGATCCACATCGACGCGACATTCACGCCGCTGCGCCCGGGTCTGATCCTGAACAACCCCCAGCGTCGCCTGCCCGACGATCAGCGCGGCCTGTTCGAAGCGAACGGCTGGGAGATCGTGGACGCCGCACAGCCCGCGCACAACACGCCGCCGCCGCTGTGCTATTCCTCCACCTGGCTCAGCATGAATGTGCTGGTGCTGGACCCGGGAACCGTCTGTGTCGAGAAATCAGAGGTCTATCAGGCCGAACAGATGGACAAGCTGGGGATGGAAGTGGTCGAGGTCGAGCTGCGCGATGCCTACGCGTTCGGCGGCGGGCTGCATTGCTGCACGGCGGATGTGTACCGCGATGGCGACTGCGAGGACTATTTTCCGGTCCAATAGACCAGCGGTGCCGGTGGACCGGAGGGACGCTTACAAGCTTGCAGGTCGCAGTTGCGGCCGCAACGAGTGGTCCAGCGTACCCTTCGGTCGAGGCGTCGCCTCGGCGGACAGTTCCGCGCCGGCCTGACCCAGTTGCCGCAACCCGGTCAGATCAAAGTCTTCCAGAAACTGCGCCAATGCCGCTTCGGAGGCACGCGCCTCCAGATACATGGTGATCGACCCCATCTCGGTTTCGAACATCCGCAGCTCATGCGGGCGCAAGCCGTTCTCGGCCTGCGTTACAGGCCCCTCAACCTCGTCCCACATCTGACCGTTGAAGCTGCGCCAGGGCTGCGACGTTTCGATTGCGTCGAAATGGGCCTCGGAAAGCGCCATCATTTTCCGCAAAGCGGGCTGGTTCACGGTGTTGTTGTCGTCCTCGACATACAGCAGGATCACGTTGTCGCCGCGCGTGTACGCGGTGGTCGTGTCATCGAAATAGGCGTTCCAAAGTTGCTCGTCGATACCGCTGATGTGGTCCAGTTCCGGCACCTGTGCCTCGACCTTGGCAAACTCGCGATTGGCGGCGACCATCTGTTCATCGCTAAAGACCGCGGTCATGTGGTGGTCGTCCACGTACCACGCCTCCCACCCCGTGGGCGGTTCCGGCATCGCCAGATCAATGGCGGCAGAATCGCGAAAGATCAGGCCGAGAAAGCCGCCATCGTTCCCGAACCGGTCAAACAATCCGTCGATATAGGTGGCCGTGTCGTAAGGGCCGTCAGCGTTCTGGCCTTGCAGGACATAATCCGCGCTTATCCCGGCCCCGCCAACGAGGGCAAAGCCGGTGGCAAGCGTGATCTTCTGTAAAATGTGCATGCGCCGGAACCCGTCGTTGCCTGAAACCACACCGGCGTAGTCGCCATCCGTGTCAGCACTTGGGCAGAGGCATGGTTTTTTGCTGCGACCCCGCGCACAGGCCACGCTGGGCCAGCGCAACAACGGCAGTGGACGTGACGCGCGCCCCGGTCTAGCGTCCGCGCAAACACGCACGAGGAGTCGCCCCCATGTCCATCGAAGCCCGCCTTGCCGAACTTGGCGTTACCCTGCCCGACGCGCCCGCGCCTGCGGCCAATTACGTGCCCTTCGTGCAGGTCGGCGACATCGTTTACGTGTCGGGCCAGATCTCCAACGGGCCGGACGGGCTGATCACCGGCAAGCTGGGCGCGGATATGGAGGTCGAGGCCGGCGCGGTAGCCGCGCGCACCTGCGCGATCAGCCTGCTGGCGCAGGTCAAGGCCGCATGCGGCGGCGACATTGACCGGTTGGTGCGGGTAGTCAAGCTGACCGGTTTCGTCAACTCCACCGCCGATTTTACCGCACAGCCGCAGGTGATCAACGGCGCGTCTGACTTCCTCGTCGAGGCGCTGGGGGACGCGGGCCGTCACAGCCGGTCGGCGGTGTCGGCAGCATCCCTGCCTCTGGGAGTCGCGGTCGAGATCGAAGGCATCTTTCAGATCAAATGACCCTGCCGGACGCCTTTCTGACCACCCCCATCGCCCACCGTGCCCTGCACGACGTGTCGGACGGGCGGCCGGAAAACAGCCGCGCGGCGATCCGGGCGGCGATGAGCCACGGCTATGGCATCGAGATCGACTTGCAGCTGAGTGTCGACGGCGCGGCGATGGTGTTCCACGACTACAGCCTCGACCGGCTCGCCCACGGCTCCGGGCCAGTGGCGGTGCAGACGGCGGCGCAACTGACCGAGGTCGAATTGAAGGGCGGGGATGAGGGCATTCCGACCCTGACCGAGGTGCTGACGCTGGTGGGCGGCTGCGTGCCCCTGCTGATCGAGCTCAAGGATCAGGACGGTGCGATGGGCCCCGCCGGTGGCCCGCTGGAGGTTGCGGTGACCCACGCGCTTGCGGGCTATGACGGGCCGGTGGCGCTGATGTCCTTCAACCCGCACAGCGTCGCCCGCATGGCAGAGCTGTGCCCGGACGTGCCCCGCGGACTGGTGACCAGCAGCTATGGCCCCGACGACTGGCCGCTGAGCCCGGAGGTCTGTGACCACCTGCGCACGATCCCCGATTACGACCGGGTGGGTGCATGCTTCATCAGCCACGAGGTCGCCGACCTTGCCCGCCCGCGCGTGGCAGAGCTGAAGGCGGCAGGCGCGCATGTGCTGTGCTGGACTGTCAAATCGCCGCAAGCGGAGGCAGAGGCGCGCAAGGTTGCCGAGAATGTGACCTTTGAGGGGTACTTGGCCGCGCAGCCCGGTTGATCTGCACGCCGCGCGGCACACATTCTGACGCTCTGGCCCAACTCAGGAACCCGCCCTTGTCCGCGCAAGAGATCGAAATCCGCGTCCAGTCCAAGATTGCCCAGATCGGGCAAGAAGACTGGGACGCCTGCGCCTGCCCCGAGGCGGCGGATGGCGGCCCGCCACTGGACCCGTTCACCACATACCGCTTTCTGAGCGCGCTGGAGGACAGCAATTCGGTCGGCCCGGGCACCGGCTGGCAGCCGCAATACCTCCAAGCGGTGATCGACGGGCAGACCATCGCCGTGGCCCCCATGTACGCCAAGGGGCACAGCCAGGGCGAATACATCTTTGACCACAACTGGGCCCACGCCTTTGAGCGGGCAGGCGGGCGGTATTACCCCAAACTGCAAATCGCCGTGCCGCACACGCCAGCGACAGGGCGGCGTCTGCTGACGCATCCCGACTTTCCCGAGGCGGGTCTGGCGGCGCTGATCCAGGGGGCGATCCAGCTGGGCACGCAGAACAGGCTCAGCTCGCTGCACATCACCTTTTGCACCGAGGACGAGCGCCATGCGGGCGCCGAAATGGGCCTGCTGCCGCGCACCACACAGCAATTTCACTGGCTCAATGACAGCTACGCCACCTTTGACGATTTCCTGACCTCGCTGGCCAGCCGCAAACGCAAGAACATCCGCAAGGAACGCAGGCAGGCGCAGGACTTTGGCGGAACGATCCAGACCTATTCCGGCGCCGATCTGCGGCCCGAACACTGGGATGCGTTCTGGGTCTTCTATCAGGACACCGGGGCGCGCAAATGGGGCACGCCCTATCTCACGCGCCGCTTCTTTGACATCGCGCAGGAGACACTGCGCGACGACATGGCGCTGGTGCTGGCCGAACGCGACGGGCGCTATGTGGCGGGCGCGCTGAACTTTGTCGGGCGCGAGAAGCTGTTTGGCCGCTACTGGGGCTGCGTCGAACATCACCCCTGCCTGCATTTCGAGCTGTGCTATTACAGGGCCATCGACATCGCCATTGCCCGCGGTCTGGCGCGGGTCGAGGCGGGCGCGCAGGGCGAACACAAACTGGCGCGCGGGTACCTGCCGACCCAGACCCATTCGCTGCACTGGATGGCTGATCCGGGTTTCACCGACGCCATTGCACGTTATCTTGACGCCGAGCGGGAGGCCATCGAGGAGGAGATCGAAGTGCTCACCGACTATGGCCCGTTTCGCAAAACCCACGTGGAGGAGCAGCAATGACCGAGAAACTGAGCGAAGAGACACGGGGCCCCCTGCTTGATCCGTTGATGGCCAGCGGCTGGGCCTTGGTCGAGGGGCGCGACGCGATCCACAAGAGCTTTGTCTTTTCCGATTTTGTCGAGGCGTTCGGCTGGATGGCCCGCGTGTCGATCTGGGCGGAAAAGTGGGACCATCACCCCGAATGGTCCAACGTCTACAAGACCGTCGAGGTGACCCTGACCACCCACGACGTCGGCGGCCTCAGTGCGCTTGACGCCAAGCTGGCGCGCAAGATGGACACGCTGGCAGGCGACTGACGGCACGTGATCCAGAGGAAAAAGGCCCCCCTGAGCGGGAGGCCTTTTACATCATTCCCGATTTGGCGCTCAGCCCATCGTCTTGAGCAGCGCCTCGCCGCCGGACACATCGCAGACGCCGGGGTTTTCCTCTTCCTGCAGGATCGACACCGTTCCGTCATCCACCAGCATCGCATAGCGTTTGGACCGGCCCATCAGCCCCACCGGCGGGGCGTCGAAATCCATGCCGATCGCCTTGGTAAAGCTGCTGTCGGCGTCGCCCAGCATCGTGATGCCGGCCGCCGTGGCCCCCGTGGATTCGCCCCAGGCGCTCATCACGAAGGGGTCGTTGACCGACAGGCAGATCACCTCGTCCACGCCCTTGGCGTCGAACTGATCCTTGGTCCGCACAAAGCTGGGCACATGCGCCGTCGTGCACGTGCCGGTAAAGGCGCCCGGTACGGCAAAGATGACAACCTTGCGGCCCTTTGTCCTGGACGACAGGGCAACCTGCGCGGGGCCGTCGGCCCCCATTTCGACCAGCGTTGCATCGGGGAGGGTGTCACCTTGGGAGATTGCCATGGAATTGCGCCTTTCTTGGAATTGCGTCTGCGTTCCCCTGCGATATAGGCTGCGCCGTGGGGCGAGGCGAGCGAAAGGTGCAAATCATGGGCGAAGTGGTGGTGATTGGCGCAGGCCAGGCCGGGGCCTCCTGCGTGGCCAAGCTGCGCAACCTCGGCTTTGACGGCGGCATCACCCTGATCGGGGCCGAGGCCGTGCCGCCCTATCAGCGCCCGCCCTTGTCAAAGGCCTACCTGCTGGGCGACATGACGCTCGAGCGGCTGTTTCTGCGGCCCGAAAGCTACTACGCCGATCAGAACATCGACCTGCGCCTGAACGCCTGGGTAACGGGCATCGACACGGGCGCGCGCACGGTGTCCATCGGCGACGAGGTGCTGGGATATGACGATCTGGTGCTGACCACCGGGTCAATCCCGCGGCGACTGCCTGCGTCCATAGGCGGTGACCTCGACGGGGTGTTCGTCATGCGCGATCTGGGCGATGCGGACGCCATGACGCGCGAATTCCGGCCAGGGCGGCGCGTGCTGATCGTGGGTGGCGGCTATATCGGGCTGGAGGCCGCCGCCGTCGCGGCCAAAAAGGGGCTGGAGGTTGTGCTGGTCGAGATGGCCGACCGCATCCTGCAACGGGTGGCCGCACCCGAAACCAGCGACTATTTCCGGGCGCTGCACAGCCGCAACGGTGTCGATATCCGCGAGGGCGTCGGACTGCAGCGCCTCGTGGGCGAGACGCAGGTGACCGGGGCCGAGCTGACCGACGGCACCGAGATCGAGGTGGATTTCGTGATCGCAGGCGTCGGCATCGCGCCCGCTACTGCGCTGGCCGAGGCGGCAGGCATCACGCTGGACAACGGCATCGCGGTGGACGCGCAGGGGCGCACGTCGGCGCCCGGTGTCTGGGCTGCGGGCGATTGCGCATCCTTTCCCAATGGCGACACCCGCATCCGGCTGGAAAGCGTGCCGCACGCAATCGATCAGGCCGAATGCGTCGCCACCAACATCGCAGGCACGGCGCAGGACTATATCGCGCGGCCCTGGTTCTGGTCGGACCAGTACGACGTCAAATTGCAGATCGCCGGCCTCAACACCGGCTATGACCGCGTGATTGTGCGCGACGGCGGCACGGCGCGGTCATTCTGGTACTATCAGGGCGACCGCCTGCTGGCGGTGGACGCAGCCAATGATCCGCGTGGCTACATGATCGGCAAACGGCTGATCGAGGCGGGCAAGACAGCCGACCCCGCTGTGGTGGCCGACCCTGATAGCGACCTCAAGGCGCTGCTGCGGTGAGGATCATCGCGGGCCGCTGGCGTGGCCTGCGGTTGGCCGCCGTGGGCAAGGGTGACGCGGGCGCGCATCTGCGCCCCACGCCCGACAGGGTGCGCGAGAGCCTCTTTTCCATGCTCACACATCGCGACGTGATCGACGGCGCGCGGGTGCTGGACCTTTTTGCAGGCACCGGCGCGCTGGGGCTCGAGGCGCTGTCGCGCGGTGCGGCAGAGGTGGTGCTGGTTGAAAAAGGGCGCGTGGGCCAGCGCCTGATTGCCGACAACATTGCCAAGCTGGGCACCGATGCCGCCACGCTGATCCGGGCTGACGCCACCCGGCTGAGTGCCTGCCCGGGCGCGCCGTTCGATCTGGTGTTCCTCGACCCGCCTTACGGGCAGGGAATGGGCACCGCCGCCCTGCTGGCGGCCCGCGCCTGGGTCCGTCCGGGCGCCACCGTCGTCTGGGAGGAAGAGGCGTTTCAGGACCCGCCCGACGGCTATGCGCCGCTGGATCAGCGGCGGTTTGGCGGTGTGCATGTCACGGTGCTGGAGCGGACGGGCTGAGCAGTCGCGAAGCGGGTTTGCCGTTTCGGGAACGTTGCAAGGTCTGACATGCGCCTTGCCCGTCGGCACTGCCGCCTGACCCGGAAACAATACTTGCCTACTGTCTGCACTGTGTCCGTGGCGTGATCAAAGCCAAAAAAGTTACAAACCCGGTCATTGGACATGCCGTGCTCAGGTGTTCACCGGGGGCAAGGCGTGCAGATAGGCAAACCGTTCAATGAGCATCCCTTGCGTAATTGGAAAAGGGAAAACAGATGTTTGAAACAATCAAGAGTGCGGTCCTGACCGCCGCAATCCTTGCAGCAGGCAGTTCAGCCCATGCTGCATCCTTCAATATCGCGGAAGACATTCTGCCAGGGGGCGGTGTCAGCACATTGCAGGCTGAACGCGCCGTCTGGGCCGCAGCATCGGGCGCGACGCTGTCCAGCGAAGGCTTCGAAGGCCTGTCCTCCGGCGACAGCTTTTTTGACTTTGGCGATTTTTCCGTCTCCATCGCGACCGGCGCGTTCACTCTCTTTGGGGCCAACAGCCTGACCCGCACAGAAGGTGAGAACGGGCTTGGCTTTTCGGGCAACAATATCGTGACGTTCCTCTTTGACTCTGTACAGACAGCTTTCGGGATCGACTGGTCGTCCTTCGACCAAACAGCGACCAATGTGGCCTATGCTGACAATGGCGGCGGCGCAAACGACGATCTGTTTGAGCCTGTGGTCACGGCAGGTGCCGGGTTCTTTGGCGTGAACAACCTCAATGGGTTTACCGAGATTTCGTTCACGGTGACGCAGACCGAAACGCTGGAATTTGACAACATTCAGTACGGTTCAGTGGCGCCTGTCCCTGTTCCGGCGGGTCTGCCGCTGCTGATCGCGGGCATTGGCACTCTGGCATATCTGCGCCGCAGAAAGTCCTGAGGCCGGACACCCAGTCCGGCACCGTGACACACGCCGAGTGACGTCACCAGAACAGTCAGAGGCTGCGCCAAACACCGCGCAAGCCTCTGACGCAGGTGGGCCAACCGGCCCGCCACCCATGCAAATGCAGTCCGTTCTGCCCGGAACTACGCCAACGCATATGCGAACCCCAACCCGTTTAAAACCAGGGCCGCCGCCCAGAACGGCGTGAACACGACGCCCACATGTTTGCCGTTCACCGACACCTTTGGGTGATTGCCAAAGACCGGCAGCCCGGCCTGATTTGCGTTCACCAGCATCATCAGCACCGACATGACGCCAAAGACGAAATGCAACGTGTCCCGATCCCCCACACCCAGTGTCAGACCATACAGAGCACCCGCAGCCGCCGCAGCGAACCCGATCGCGCCCTGACGCTGCTCGAACATCAGCAAAAACACGTAGTCCTCGCCCGCCCGCGCCTTGCCCTGCGGCGCGGCCTGCACTGCGGCGTCCAGCATGGCCATCTGTTCATCCAGCACCAGCGCATCGGCGTAGCGGGGCACACCAGGGGCAAAGAACGGCAGCACCCAGTTCACCACCAGTCGGGCCTGCGTGGGAAACAGCACTTCGATCCCATGGACAAGGAACGGTACGATCAGCAGGATCAGCCCAAGACTGGACAGGGTGAGTTCGCTCATGATGTTTCCCGCTTGATGGAATACTACCGGCTGGTATGAATATGCCCAGGCACCCTGTCAATAATTAAAAACCATACGGTACTAAAATGATCCCCGACGACAGCAAACCGACACGCGGACGGCCACGGACATTCGACCGCAGCCACGTCCTGGACGTCGCGATGCAAGCCTATTGGCAGGACGGGGTGGCCCAGGTGTCGGTCAACGCGATCTGCCAGCGGGCCAAGGTGTCCAAGCCATCGCTCTACAATGAATTCGGCAACGAGGATGGGCTCAAGCAGGCGGTGCTGCGCGACTATCACGCCATGACGTTGGCACCGCTTTTTGACCTGCTCGACCGCGACCAGCCCTTTGACGCGGCACTGGAGGCGCTGATGGCCTACATCCTACGTGATCACGCGACACATGGCACGCCGAACGGGTGTCTGTTCGTCGACATGTGCCAGTGCCGCGACCAGCTGGGCGCGCTGGCGGGGGGGCAAGTGGATGCGTTTCGGCAGCTGTCGCTGGAGCGCTACGCGGCGTGGATCGACAGGGCCAGTGCGGCGGGTCAGTACACCGCCCCGATCACGTCCAAAACGGCAGCGCTGTATATCGATGCGCAAATCGCGGCGATCATGAACTTGCAGCGACAAGGCATCCCGGCAGAGGAAATAGGCAAGGTGTTTCGACTGGCCCTGTCGGTCCTGCGCCCAGCTTAGGCGGTGTACGTCGGGTGGAACGTGCCTGCGGGCGACAGGGTGAAAATCTCCACACCGTCCTCGGTCACTCCGACCGAATGTTCGAACTGCGCCGACAGCGACTTGTCGCGGGTCACGGCGGTCCAGTCATCGGCCAGCGTCTTGGTCTCGGGGCGGCCCAGGTTCACCATCGGCTCGATGGTAAAGAACATGCCCGGCTCCAGCACCGCGCCCGTACCCGGACGGCCATAATGCAGCACGTTGGGCGGCGCGTGGAACACCTGCCCCAGCCCGTGCCCGCAAAAGTCGCGCACCACTGACATCCGGTGACCTTCGACAAAGCTCTGGATGGCGTGGCCGATATCGCCAAACCTGTTGCCCGGCTTGACCATGTCGATCCCGCGCATCAGCGCGTCATGGGTCACCTCGATCAGGCGTTCGGCCTTGCGCGGCAGCTTGCCCGCCACATACATCCGCGAGGTGTCGCCAAACCAACCATCAACAATCACGGTCACGTCGATGTTCAGGATGTCCCCATCCTTGAGCAGCTTGTCCCCCGGTATGCCATGGCAGACCACGTGGTTCACGCTGATGCAGCTGGCGTGCTGATACCCTTTGTAGCCGATCGTGGCCGATTTCGCGCCCGCATCGTCGACCATCCGGGTGATGATCTCGTCGATCTTGCCCGTGGTCTGCCCGACAAAGACATGGTCCGCCAGAGCGTCGAGAATGCCAGCCGCCAGCGCCCCTGCCGCGTGCATGCCGGCAAAGTCTGCGGTCTCGTAAATGCGGATGCCGTCTTTGGTCAGGCGGCCGCGGCTTTCATGCTTCACGGGGGCGCTCCATCGTTTTGCGCGTGTGGTCAGGGTTATAGTGCACCGCGGCGGGCGGTGCCACCAGTTGTCAAATCATCACATCAACAGGCGGGCCGATATCGACCCCTTGGGGCGAGATATGGGTCCCGAGGCACATGGTGTCCACCCCTGCCCGTCTGGCGGCCTTGTACGCGGACGCATAGGTCGGGTCGATATCATCCGCGAGCGTGAAACGGGTGCAGTCCGTACGCTGCACCAGATACAACATGACCGCTCTGTGCCCGAGTGCGGCCATGCGCGCCAGCTCGTCCAGGTGCTTGGCCCCGCGCGCCGTGACACTATCGGGAAATTCGGCCAGCCCCTCGGTCCGCGACAAAGTGACGGATTTGACCTCGACATAGGTGTCCGGCAGCCCGTCGCCCTGCAACAGAAAGTCGATGCGGCTGTTTTGCCCGTATTTCTGCTCCGGCTTGACGGTCGTGTACCGCTCCAGCCCCGGCACGGCACGCGCCGCCAATGCGCTACGCAGGGCGCGGTTGGGCACGGACGTGTCCACGCCGGTGAAATGGCCGCCACCATGCTCCACCAGACGCCAGCCGTATTTCAGCTTTTTCTTCGGATCGTCATTGGGCTCCAGCCAGATGCGCAGGCCCGGCGTGGCCAGTCCCATCATCGAACCGGGGTTGGCGCAATGCGCCGTCACCTCCCGCCCATCCTCCAGCGTGCAGTCCGCAAGGAAGCGTTTGTAACGTCGGATCAGGGTGGCCGGGACAAGTTCGGTTTGAAAGCGCATGTGGCCGGGCCTATACCTCGCGGGCAACATGCTCAAGGAGGCGCACATGCCCAATCCCACCGCCGCGATGCTTGTCATCGGAGACGAGATCCTGTCGGGCCGCACGCGGGACGCCAATATGCACCACCTTGCAGGCCAGTTGACGCAGGCGGGCATCGACCTCAAGGAAGTGCGCGTGGTCAGCGACGACCGCGTGGCCATCGTTTCGGCAGTGCAGGTGCTGGCCGAGATGTACGACAGCGTGTTCACCTCCGGCGGCATCGGGCCGACCCATGACGACATCACCGCCGACTGCATCGCGGATGCCTTTGGCGCGTCCATCGATGTGCGGCAGGACGCGCGCGACATCCTCGCCGAGCATTACGAAAAGGCCGGGACCGAATTGAACGAAGCGCGGCTTCGCATGGCGCGCATCCCCGACGGCGCGGCGCTGATCGAAAACCCGGTCTCTGCCGCGCCCGGGTTCACGCTGGGCAACGTGCATGTGATGGCCGGGGTGCCATCGGTGTTCCAGGCGATGGTGGCCAGCGTGCTGCCGACGCTGACCGGAGGCCAGCCGCTGGTGTCGCGCACCTTTCGCATCGACCGGGGCGAGGGCGACATTGCAGGCCCGCTGGGCCAGCTGGCCGAGGCGCATCCCGAGCTGAACATCGGCTGCTACCCGTTCCAGAAGGACGGGCGCTACGGCGCCAATGTGGTGATCCGGGGCGTGGATGCCGGTCAGGTCGACAGCGCCATCGCAGAGCTGTCCGGCACCTTTCCCGCATGACCGACACCGCCCGGCTCTTGGCGGCGATCGAGGGGACATGGCCCCCGGCCCGCGCCACGCAGCAGGGCGTCTGGACGATCCGCGACGGCGCGGGCGGCGGCAAACGTGTGTCCGCTGCCACGGCCAGGGTGCCGGCGACCAACAGCGATATCGCACAGGCCGAGGCGGCGATGCTGTCCCTTGGCCAAGACCGGCTGTTCATGCTGCGCCCGGGCGAGGATGCGCTGGACCGGCAGCTGGCCAAGCACGGCTATGGCATCATCGACCCGGTCAACCTCTACGTCGCTCCGGTCGGCTTGCTCACCGACATTCCCATTCCCCGCGTCACCGCCTTTGCCGTGTGGGAACCGCTGGCGATCATGTCCGAGATTTGGGCCGCCGCGGGTATCGGCCCTGCGCGAATGGCGATCATGCACCGCCCAGCGGTCAAGACGGGCATCCTCGCCCGTCACGCCGACAAGCCCGCCGGTGTCGGCTATGTCGCGGTCCATGACGGCGTCGCGATGGTCCACGGGGTGGAGGTGCTGCCGCACCAGCGCCGCCGTGGCGTTGCAGGCTGGATCATGCGCCGCGCGGCCTTCTGGGCGGCGGAGAACGGCGCAGACACGCTTGCCGTCCTTTGTGTTGCGGACAACGGCCCGGCCAACGCGCTCTATCAGCGGTTGGGTTTTGCCGACGCGTCCGGCTATCATTACCGTATCAAGCCCGCGCCCGAGGCCGGGCAACCACCGGAGGCCCCATGACCGACCTGCCCACCGCCCTTGATCTGCCGATGGTGGACCCCCTGCCCGAGGCCACGCAGCGCTATTTCGACATCTGCGACGAAAAGCTGGGCTTTGTCCCGAACGTGCTGCGCGCGCACGCCTTTGACATCGACAAGCTGAACGCGTTCACGGCCCTTTACAACGATCTGATGCTGGCCCCCAGCGGCCTGACCAAGCTCGAACGCGAGATGGTCGCCGTCGTCGTGTCGGCCACCAACCGCTGCCACTACTGCCTTGTGGCGCATGGCGCGGCGGTGCGGCAGCTGTCGGGCGATCCGCAGCTGGGCGAGGCGCTGGTGACCAACTGGCGCGTCGCGGATGTGGACGCGCGTGTGCGGGCCATGCTGGGTTTTGCGGAGAAGATCACACTGGCGTCAGCCACCATCGAAGAGGCGGACCGCGCCGCCTTGCGCGATGAGGGGCTCAGCGACCGGGACATCTGGGACTTGGCCAATGTCGCCGCCTTCTTCAACATGTCGAACCGGGTGGCGTCGGCCACGGCGATGCAGCCCAACGCCGAATATCACGGACAGGCCCGGTAGGGCGGTGCGACGCGCCGCGATCCTTGCGCTGATCCTGTCGGCGACGCCGGTCCTGCCCTTGCAGCTGGACCTGCCGCAGACCGCGCGGCAAACGGCGGAACGCGACAGCGCGCTGGCGCAGGTGGCGCTGCCCGTCGCACCCTATGGCGCCGATGGGCTGGACGCCGTGCGGATCGAAGGGCCGGTGCAGCGCCGCGCCTACCGCGTGGCCAGTCAGGGGCTGACACCCCTGCAGCTGCTCGCCCCCCTGCGCGCACAGATCGAGGCGGCAGGGTACGAGGTCGTGCTGGACTGCGATCAGGACAGCTGCGGCGGATTTGATTTTCGGTTCGCGATCGAGGTGCTGCCGGCGCCCAACATGTACGTCAACATCCGCGCCTACCATTTCATCGCTGCCCGCACGGCGGAGGGTGACGCCGTGATGCTGCTGGCCAGCGCCGCACAAAGCGCTGGGTACCTTCAGGTCATTTCCGTAGGCGAGGCGGCCCGGAGCACACCGACAGCCCCCGTCCCGGCACCCACGGGCCCCGCACCCGACGCGCTTGCAACCGGTTTCATCGCGACGCTGCTGGCCACCGGGGCCGCAGTCATACACAGCATCGAATTCGCGGTGGGAACAACGACCCTGTCCGACGCGCCCTCGCCCGAGATGTCCGAACTCGCCGCCCTGATGCAGGACCGCCCCGGCCTCGAGGTCGCCATTGTCGGCCACACCGACACCGCCGGGGGCCTGGATGCCAACATCAACATATCGCGCGCCCGCGCCGCCGCCGTGCGCACCCGGTTGATCGACACCTACGGCGTCGACCCGGCGCGGATCGAGGCGGCTGGCATGGGCTACCTGGCCCCGCACGCCTCAAACCTCACGCCAGAGGGCCGCGAGGCAAACCGACGGGTCGAGGTGATCGTCGTGCGCGAGGATGGCTAAGGGGCCGTTGTTGGGGAGCGTTCCGCCGTCAAAATCCACTATATGGCCTACGCGTCCGTTATCGCGGATTTAAGCCGCGCGTTGCCAAAAAAATACCCCGATGCGCTTGGGACACACCGGGGCAGTTCAACCGAGGGAGGTTGGTATGGATTTCACCAGTCCGAAGGGCCCTTGTCGGCAAAGGCGTGGACCAGAAAGTCGATGAAGGCGCGGACCTTGGGCTGGGTAAAGCGGCCCGGCGGGTAGACGGCGTAGATGCCTTGCGTTTCCATCGGCAGATCGGGGATCGCGTCCTGCACCAGACCCTTGTCCATCGCGTCGGCGTAGAGAAAGCTGGGCAGGTAAGCGATGCCGAGGCCGGAGATCGCGGCGTTCAGCAGCGACTGGCCGTCATTGACGCTCAACCAGCCCGCGGTGCGCACCTGACGCTTTTCGCCCGAGGGCGCGGTCAGTTTCCAGACATTGCCGGAGGACTGGTTGGAATAATGCAGCAGCTTGTGTTCGTTCAGATCGTCGATCTTTTCCGGGTGGCCGAACTTGGCGAAATACTCGGGGCTCGCGATCATGCGCTTGGTCGTCTCGGTCAGCTTGCGGGCGCGCAATGTGCTGTCTTCGAGCTCGCCGATGCGGACGGCCATGTCGAACCCTTCGGAGATCAGCTCGACGTAGCGGTTGTTCAGAACCATGTTCACGGTGATGTCGGGAAATTCCTCAAGGAATTCAGACAGCACGGGCGACAGGTGGTTCACGCCGAAATCCGTCGCGACTGAGATGCGCAGCAGGCCCGAGGGTGCCGACTGCATCGACGTGACCAGCGCATCCGCCTCGCCCGCATCATTCAGGACGCGGCGGGCGCGGTCGTAATAGGCCAGGCCAATCTCAGTCGGAGACACACGGCGCGTGGTCCGGTTCAGCAGGCGTGCTCCCAGACGAGCCTCCAGCGAAGACACGTGCTTTGAGACGGCGGATTTGGAAATCCCCATCTTCTTGGCCGCATCCGTAAAACCACCCTGGTCAACCACGGTGGCGAAGGCTTCCATTTCTGTGAGGCGGTCCATTGCCGGCCCTTTCGTTGGTCTACTCAAGATGCAGGTATGCTGACCAATCTGGGCAGGATCGGGGCACGGATGAGATAATATCGGGGTATTGCTTGGATCGTTGAAGGCGCGGAAACGACGTGAGCCGGTCCCGCGCGCCTCAGATCGTGTCGCCCACGCTCCAGCTTTGGAGCGCTTGCGCCTCGGATTGCAGGGGCGCTTGTTCCTGCCCGCCGATCAGGATGTAGCCAAAGCCGGGCGTGTTCCAGCGGGCCAGTTCCATGCCCTGGGCGGCCCCCATGCTGACCGGTTTGTCGTCCGGGCCCGCAGGGATGATGCACAGCGCCACCGGCGTCCCATCGGCGCGCTGATAGGCCAGTTGCACCAGCGGCTTGCCGTTGAAGGACAGAATCTGCGCGCGCTTGAGCGTCAGCCCTTCGGCATCGGGCACGTCGGTCAGGTCCAGCCCGACAGCAGCAGACACCGTCTGCAGCTGCGCTTGCCGCTCCGCCTCCGACAGGGTCACCGACGCCAGCGTCTCGGGCGTATAGAGCGACTGGTAGGACGCCACGAACGCGGCCCATCCGGGTGCGGGTGGCGGTGCAGGTTGGCCAAAGCCGGTGAACAGTGCCACCGCAAGGCCCGCCGCAAGACCGGTGCCAAAGGTGCCCACACCCCAACCCCAGCCGAACCGGTTGATATTGGCTGGCTCCGGCACCGCCTCGGGCAGCGGTGGCATGGGCGGCGCATCGTTCAGCAGTGCGTCATAGGCCTGCGTCAGGGCCGCGATCGGGATATCAAGCGTCGCCAGCCGTTCGCCCAGTGCGACGTCGGTTTCCAGCGCATCACCGATTTCGGTGGCCAGCGCGTCATCCGCCTCTCCGTCCAGAAAGGCGGTAAGTTCTTCGTCTGTATATGTACGTGTCTGGTTCATGACATTTGGCCTGCCGCGTCCGCCATTTCCTCACCGAGCCGTTTACGGGCCGCTGCGAGGCGGCTCATGACGGTGCCGATGGGGATCTCCATGATCTCGGCCGCTTCCTTGTAGCTGTAGCCTTCCACATAGACGAGAAAGACTGAGTGACGTTGTGCCTCTGGTAAGGCGTTCACTCTGTTCAACACGTCACGTGCCAGAATATTCGTTTCTGCGCCCGGAGAATGATCGGGCAGGTCGATCTCTTCGACCGGGACAAGACCGCCGCCGGTGCGCACCTTGCGCGAGCGCAACTCGTTCAGCCAGATGCGTTGGGCCATACGGAACATCCAGCGATCCAGATGTGTGCCCGCTTCGAACTGGTCCGCCTTGTCCAGCGCGCGCAGGCAGGTGGTCTGCGCCAGATCATCGGCCCAATCCCGCCGACCGGTCAGCGCAACGGAATAACGCCAAAGGCGCGGAAACACCGCGCCCATGCCGTCCCGCACCTCGTTGACGGAGTTTTGTGAAGACGTGCGAATTATTTCTGTCCCAAAGTGTTAATGTTTATTAAACCCAGCATGTTTCGGAGGAAATGGGAAATGAAAAAAATCGTGATCAGCTGTGTCGCGGCGCTTGCGCTGGCTTCCGCCGCTTTTGCACAAGAAACGCCCTCGGCGGACGGGGCGCGTGTCTACATTGTGAACCTTGAGGATGGCGCGACGGTCAGTTCTCCGGTGACGGTCGTGTTCGGCCTCGAGGGGATGGGCGTGGCACCTGCCGGGGTCGAAGCCGAAAACACCGGCCACCACCATCTGCTGCTGAACCGCGCGCCCATGGGCGAAGGCGAAGACGGCGCCGAAGAGTTGCAGTACGGCATTCTGGCGGATGAAAACCACATCCACTACGGCAAGGGCCAGACGCAGGCGACACTGGACCTGCCCGCGGGCACACACACGCTGCAGCTGGTGCTGGGGGACCTGAACCACATCCCGCACGTGCCGCCGGTGATGAGCGACGTGATCACGATCACCGTCGAGTAACAGGCTTGCGCTTGCAGGGGCGGCGCTCACCCAACGCGTAGGATGGGCAATCTGCCCATCCCGGTTACAGCGTCGCGGCCAGCCTTGTGCCCTGATCAATGGCGCGTTTGGCGTCCAGCTCTGCCGCCACATCGGCACCGCCGATGATGTGGCAGGGCTTACCCGACGCCTCCAGCGCATCGGCAAGGCCGCGGTTGGGCAGCTGGCCCGCGCACAGGATGATGTCGTCGGCGGGAATGGTCGTCGGGTTCTCGCGCGCCTCGCCAAAGCTGACATGCAGGCCATCCGCGTCGATGCGCTCGTAATTTACGCCGCCGACAAATTCGACGTCCTTCATCTTGAGCGCGGCGCGGTGGATCCAGCCGGTGGTCTTGCCCAGCCGCTTGCCGTGCTTTTCCGCCTTGCGTTGCAGCAGGGTCACCGCGCGTGCGGGGGCGTCTGGTTGCGGACCTTCGGGGGCGAGGCCGCCGCGGTGGTCTGCGGGGTCGCTGACGCCCCATTCGGTCATCCATTCGGGCAGGTTCTCGGTCGGGCTGTCGCCCTCGTGCACGAGGAATTCGGACACGTCGAAACCGATGCCGCCCGCGCCCACAACCGCGACGCGCTTGCCCGGTTTGGCCTTTTGCGTCAGCACGTCGACATAGGAGTGCACGTGGTCCGCGTCCTGTCCGGGGATTTCGGGATCGCGGGGCAGCACACCGGTGGCGATGATCACCTCGTCGAAGTCCTGCAGCATCTCGGGCGTTGCGTCGGTTTCCAGCCGGACGTCGATGTCCAGCGTGGAGACCATGGTGCGGAACCAGTCGACGAGGCCCCAGAACTCTTCCTTGCCCGGCACCTGCTTGGCCAGGTTCAGCTGGCCGCCGATCTCGGAGGCGCGGTCGATCAGAGTGACCGAGTGGCCCCGCTGCGCCGCCGTCATGGCCGCCGACAGGCCCGCCGGGCCCGCGCCCACAACCGCGACCGTCTTGGCGTCGTCGGCGGGTGCAATAGTCAGTTCCGTCTCGTAGCAGGCGCGCGGGTTCACGAGGCACGAGCTGATCTTGCCCGAAAACGTGTGATCGAGGCAGGCCTGATTGCAGGCGATGCAGGGCGCGATCTGCGCGGCGTGTCCGTCCATCGCCTTTTTCACGAAATCGGCGTCGGCCAGCATGGGCCGCGCCATCGACACCATGTCGGCGCAGCCGGTGCTCAGCACTTCCTCGGCGACTTCGGGCGTGTTGATGCGGTTGGAGGTGATCACGGGGATCGACACCTTGCCCATCAGCTTTTGCGTGACCCAGGCAAAGGCGGCGCGCGGCACCGACGTGGCGATGGTCGGGATGCGCGCCTCGTGCCAGCCGATGCCAGTGTTGATGATCGTGGCACCCGCCGCCTCGATCGCCTGTGCCAGCTGCACGACCTCTTCGTGGGTGGAGCCGTTGGGCACCAGGTCGATCATGCTGAGCCGGTAGATGATGATGAAGTCATCGCCCACAGCCGCCCGCGTCCGTTTCACGATCTCGATCGGCAGGCGCATGCGGTTTTCGTAGGACCCGCCCCAGCGGTCGGTCCGCTTGTTGGTGTGGGTCACGAGGAACTGGTTGATGAAGTACCCTTCGGACCCCATGATTTCGACCCCGTCATAGCCGGCCTCGCGGGCACGGGCGGCGGTGGCGACGATGTCGCTGATCTGCTTTTCGATCCCGTCCTCGTCCAGTTCCGCCGGGGGAAAGGGTGAAATGGGGGATTTGACCGGCGACGGGGCCACGCACATCGGCCCGTAGGCATAGCGGCCCGCGTGCAGGATCTGCATCGCGATCTTGCCACCGGCATCGTGCACCCGATCGGTGATGATCGAGTGGTTGGCCACGTCCTCGGGCGTCGTCATCATGGCCGCACCGGGCAGCACCGACCCTTCGAGGTTGGGACCGATCCCGCCGGTCACCATCAGCGCCACCTCGCCGCGCGCACGCTCGGCGTAGAATTCGGCGACGCGGTTCCAGTCCTTCGTTTCCTCGAGGCCCGTATGCATCGACCCCATCAGGACGCGGTTTTTCAGTGTGGTGAACCCGAGGTCCAGCGGTGCAAGCATGTGTGGATAGGCTGTCATGGTGTCCTCCCGACGGGTCATTCCCCTTGGTTTCAGGTATAGGACGCGCGATGTCACGTGCAACGCGGCGTCAAAGGAGATTTGCAATTGGTTGACATCAGGCGCGCGCAGATCGACGCGGCGGATGCCCTTGGCGCTGTGATGTGGGACGCGGTGCACAACGGGCGCAGCGCGTATTCCGAGGCGCAGCGCAGGGCATGGGTGCCGCATGTGCCCGCGGGCGCAGACTGGGCCGCGCGGCTTGGGGATCAGCGGATATGGGTGGCAGAACAGGACAGCGCGATGGTCGGCTTTGTCACGCTGGCGGCGGGCGGCTATGTCGACTTCGCCTATGTGCTGGCGCGGGTGCAGGGGCGCGGGGTATTTCGCGCCTTGCTGGATCGGGTGGAGGCTGAGGCACGCGCGGGCGGGGCTGCGCGGCTCTGGACCCATGCGAGCCTGATGGCGCAGCCTGCATTTGCGGCGCTCGGCTTTCATGTTATCCGGCACGAAGAGGTCGCGCGGCAAGGCGAAACGCTGCGCCGCGCCGAGATGGAGAAGCCCCTGTGACACCCGAAGAGATCGCGAAACTGCCCTATCGCCGGAATGTCGGCGTCATGGTGCTGAACGCGGACGGCCATGTCTGGGTCGGCCAGCGCAAGGACAATTACAAGGACGCCTGGCAGATGCCGCAAGGCGGGATCGACAAAGGCGAGGATGCCCGCGCCGCCGCCCTGCGCGAGTTGGAGGAAGAGACGGGGATCACCCCCGATCTGGTCGACGTAGTGGCGGAAACCGACGGCTGGCTGCCCTATGAGCTGCCGCATGATCTGATCCCGAAGCTGTGGAAGGGGCGGTATCGCGGACAGGAGCAAAAGTACTTTCTGCTGCGCTATCTCGGGTCCGACGACCAGATCAACATCGACACCGAAGAGCCCGAGTTTTCATCCTGGCGCTGGATGCCGCCCGCCGATCTGCCTGACGCCATCGTGCCGTTCAAGCGGGATGTCTATGTGCGGGTGCTGGCGGAATTCGAGGGGCATATGTGATGCGTATCCTTGCCACTCTGCTGGCTGTAGTGCCCGGGCTCCTTCACGCTCAGACCTGCGCGCCCTGGAACGTGGCGGATGCCTACCTGCGCGCCGAAGCCTCCGGGTCGTTGTATACGCCTGCGATTGGCACGCTGTTTTTTCGGACCGTTGATTTGCCAATAGCCGGTGGCCAAGACCAGCCCGACGCCACACGGATCAGAGCGTTGTTCACAGGCAATGCCGTAGCCGACTTTCGAGAGCCGCAGAACCATACATCCGGGCAATATCGGCGCAGCATCGGGGGGCATATCACGCTTGAGGTGGAATGCTTCGGAAGCGCCTGCGGCGCGCCACTGCCCGGTGAGGTCATCGTATTTCTGCACGGCGCGCCTGGGCAGGTCGGCTATACACTGACGACCAGCCCATGTGGGGACGATCTGTTTATCGCCAGCCAAGTGAATGTCGCGCAATTGCTGGAGTGTGTCACCGGCGGTCCCTGTGCACCATCGGTCGTGGATTAGGGTGACGTGAGTTCTTGCACAAGCGCATGCGCGGCGTCTTGCAAGGCTTCTATGATATCGAAATGGTGCAGGTCCGGTACGACGTCATGCTGTGCCTCCCACGCCTCTGCCAGCCACCGCGCCTGATCGAGGAAAGCAGGCCGTTCACCTGCGCCGACGCGGACCGTTACAGGGACGGTGGGCTTGGGTTGATGCACGGGGCTTTCGGCGCGGGCCATGGCCGGATCAAGGGCAAAGTCGGCGTTCATCGCGGTGCGGATCAACGGCGTCAGATCACTGATGGGCGAGATCGGGACCACATGCACCACCCGCGCCGTCACATCGCCATGCAGCATCCCAGGCGCCAGCATGCGCGCCACAAGGTGCCCCCCGGCGGAATGCCCGACAAGGGTGATCGGCCCGGACGTGTTGGCCGCGATATGCGTGACCGCCTGCGCGATCTGCTGCGTGATCACGGCAATCCGCACACGCGGCACCAGATCGTAGGACGGCATCGCCACCGACCAGCCGCGCGCGTTCGCACCCGCCGCCAGATGGGACCAATAGTCCCGATGGAACTTGAGCCAGTAGCCGCCGTGCACAAAGATCATCGTACCGGATGACGCGCCTTCGGGCTGGAAAAGGTCATAGGCCATCCGGTCGGTCGGGCCGTAGCTGATCCCCAGCTGCGCCCGCGCGCCCAAGGCGTCGCGATAGGCCGCTGCAGCGCTTTGCCAGCGCGGGGGAAAGGCGTCGGCCCCGTCGATATAGGCCCCGTTGGCATAGGCATCATCTAGGTCTGGCATGGCACACTCGGCGGTTTTGGAACTGGACAAGGGTAAACATCGTTGCTTCAGATGCGCCAGGCCCGGAAAGGACATCCCATGCTCGACCAGATCACCGACCTCAAATCCATGCTCTCCGACCCATCGCTACTGGAAACCCGCGCCTATGTGAACGGCACATGGGTTGACGGAGACGAAGGGACGTTTGACGTGACCAACCCCGCGCGCGGCGACGTGATCGCGCAGGTGGCCGATCTGAGCCGGGCGCAGGTGGCCGATGCCATCGCCGGGGCCAAGGCCGCGCAAAAGGACTGGGCCACGTGGACCGGCAAGGAGCGGGCGGCGGTGCTGCGCGGCTGGTTTGACCTGATGATGGAGAACGTCGACGATCTGGGCACCATCCTGACCGCCGAACAGGGGAAACCGCTGGGCGAGGCGCGTGGCGAGGTCGGCTATGGCGCGTCGTTCATCGAGTTCTTTGCCGAAGAGGCCAAGCGCATTTATGGCGAGACGATCCCCGGCCACCAGCGCGACAAGCGCATCACGGTGATCAAACAGCCGATCGGCGTGGCCGCCTCGATCACGCCGTGGAACTTTCCCAACGCGATGATCACGCGCAAGGCGGCACCGGCGCTGGCGGCGGGCTGTGCGTTTGTCGCCCGACCTGCCGAGCTGACGCCGCTGTCGGCCATTGCGCTGGGGGTGCTGGCGGACCGCGCCGGGCTGCCTGCCGGCATCTTTCAGGTGGTCACGACATCCAATGCCTCCAAAACGGGCAAGGAGTTCTGCGAGAACCCGGCGGTGGCCAAGCTGACATTCACCGGCTCGACCCAGGTGGGGCGCATCCTGCTGCGGCAGGCCGCTGATCAGGTCATGAAATGCTCGATGGAGCTGGGCGGCAACGCGCCGTTTATCGTGTTTGACGATGCCGACCTCGACGATGCGGTCGAGGGGGCGATGATCTGCAAGTTCCGCAATGCCGGGCAGACCTGCGTCTGCGCCAACCGCATCTACGTGCAGGCGGGTGTCTACGACGCCTTTGCCGCCAAGCTGAAAGTGGCGGTGGAAAAGCTGCAGGTGGGCGACGGCCTCAAGGACGGGGTGACCACCGGGCCGCTGATCACCGACAAGGCGGTCGAAAAGGTGCAGGACCACCTCGCGGATCTGGTGAACCATGGCGGTGAGATCCTGACGGGTGGCAAGCCGCACGCTCTGGGCGGTACGTTTCTGGAACCGACCGTAGTCACCGGCGTCACGCAGGCCATGAAAGTCGCGCAGGAAGAGACGTTCGGCCCCCTCGCGCCGCTGTTCAAATTCGAGGACGAGGATGAGGTGATCGCGATGGCCAACGACACGATCTTTGGCCTTGCCGCGTATTTTTACGCCAACGATCTGGCCCGCGTCTACAAGGTGGCCGAGGCGCTCGAATACGGGATGGTCGGGGTCAACACGGGAATCATCTCGACCGAGGTGGCGCCGTTTGGCGGGGTCAAGCAATCGGGGCTGGGCCGCGAAGGCTCGCATCACGGGATCGAAGAGTTCCTTGAGATGAAGTATATCTGCATGAGCGTCTGAACGCGCGGTATTTGAATGAAATTTAATATCTTAGGCGATACTTAAAGGGGTGTCGCCCACCCGCGTCTGCCCGCAACTCAGGCAGAGGTGGCCAGGTCCGCCACACCCCGTGCACGCATCGTTTCGGATGAATTTCGGAAAGACTTCGGGCCTTTACCAGCGCCCGGCCTCAGATTGGGACGTAGAACATTGACCGCGCGCGGGGGGCGCGGTTGGGAGAACCTGATTTGAAAGACATCGCACATGATGAGTGTCCAATTTGAGGACCTGAGCGAAATCAACATCTTTCCGTACTACCGTGGCATCCCCCTCGAGGTGGATCCGGTGGCGCGCAAGGGTGTGGGGCGCTATGAAACCGGCCATTTCGCCGGGCAGGCCTATCACACGCTGACCGTCGACAACGCCGATGTGACCGGCGAGGTGCATGTGGGCGCCACCTACAGCTGTACCGCGCTGCGTGAGGGCAAGGGCCGCATGACCACGCATTGGCTGTTTTGCACCGCGGTGGGCAAGCGGCTGATGTTCGGGGTGAGCCGCCACTGGGCGGACCCGACATGCTACTCCCCGATGCTGCCACAGGTCGATTCCGTCCTCGTGCAGTTGGAAGAGCTCACCGACATCGTCGCCATCTTTCCCGCATCCGCGCCCGAAGGCAGTGTTGCACAGGCGCGCATCGGTCAGTCGGGGTGGCTTGTCATGACGCGGTTGGGGTGCCCGTCGATGATGGGCATTCTGGTCGACGACGCCATCCTGCCGATGACGTTTTGCGAAGGGGCCGAACGCATCACGCTGGGCGCGCGGTCGGCCAGAACGATGCAGTCCATCACCCTTGATCACCTCAGCTGTGTCAGCACCAGGGACACCGCCCTTTTCCTGCAGCGGGTGCCGTGATGTTTTTGCTATCGGGACGGGACAATGATGACTACTGTGCCGAGGGTAAACAGTTGCTGCCCCTGACCACATCCTCCGGGCTTGCCGTGCGAAATCAGGCCATTGGACCGCTGAACACCAGCGCTTTGGACGGTTTTGACGCGAACCGGAGCGTGTGTGGCGGAGCGGGTGGCGACGCATTGGGGAAAGCGTCGACAGCAGACAACATGAGTTCGGACTTGGGTCATATCCGGCTTGGCGACGCCACGTATCAGGTGGGAACGGAGCGGATCGTCACCGCGTCGGGCGGCGAAGTGCTGTTGCGGTCGCAATCGGCGCTGGTGCTGCGCTATCTGGTGGAGCATCTGGGCCGACTGACTCAGCGCGACGACCTGATTGCCGTGGTGTGGCCCGACGTGGCGGTGACCGACGACAGCCTGACACAGTGCATTTCCGACATTCGCCGGGCCATCGGGGACAGCAAGCGCGAGATCCTCAAGACGGTGCCGAAACGCGGCTACGTGTTGCATGGCGAAGTGATCGAGGCGCCCGGTACGCCCGCACCGCAACCGCTGCTGCCGGTGTCGGGCGGTATCCCGGCCGCGGCGCGGACATCACGCGCGCCGGTCGCATCGGCCTTGCAGCCGCTCCTGTCCGAGCCGTCGATCACGCCGCAGCTCGATCCGCGCGACGTGCTGCCGACGCTCGCCGTTTTGCCGTTCCGCGCGCAGGCCGACAGCGCCAACGGCTCGATGATGAGCATGTTTCTGGGCGACGAGATCGCCCGCGCGATCAGCCGGTCCGATGACATGAACGTGATCTCGCGGCTGTCGACACTGGACCTGGCGCAGGGCGGCGGCAATGTGCGGGATGTGGGGCGCGTCCTGAACACGGATTTTGTGTTGTCGGGCAGCGTGCTGGAGATGGGCGACACGATCATCCTGATGATCGAGTTTTCCGAGGCGGAAACGCAGCTGGTCCTGTGGTCCGACCGGATGGCACTGCCGGCACAGACCTGGCTGAGCGAGAGCGAAAGCGTGGACGAGATCGTCACCCATATCCGCCGCGCGATCATGGTGAACGAAGTGCGCCGCGCCCGCTCCGCGCCGCTCAATGACCTCAAGCTGTTCAGTGTGCTGCACGGCGCGGTGGGGCTGATGCACCGCTTTGCGCTCAAGGATTTCAACCTCGCGCAGAGCTATCTGGAATACGTGATTTCGCAGGTGCCGAACCACCCCACGCCACTGGCATGGCTGGCCCGTTGGCACGTGCTGCGCACGGTGCAGGGGTGGGCGGATGATCCGAAACGCGAGTCGCAAGCGGCGCTGAACCTGACGTCCCGCGCGCTCGATCTCGACCCGAACCACACGCTTGCGCTGGTGTGTGAGGGGCAAGTTCTGGCGCATCTGGCGCATCGACTTGATGAGGCCGAAAGCCGGTATGACGCGGCGCTGTCCATCAATCCCAATGATGCCCAAGGGCGCGCGCAACGTGGAACACTGGCGTCGTTTCAGGATCGCGGGGCAGATGGAAAACGTGACACCGAACGGGCGTTGCACCTGAGTCCGCTTGATCCCCACCGGTTTTTATACCTCGCTCTGGCCGCTGGCGCGAACATGTCGGCGGAGGATTACCCTAGGGCTGTCACGCTGGCCAAAGAGTCCCTGCGCCTGAACAGGACACATGTTTCGACGCTGCGCGTTTTGGCCGCTGCCCAGCAAGGCGCAGGCCAATTAAGCGACGCCAGAAAGACGACGACCGAACTGCTCAGGTTGCAGCCGGACTTGCGGGTCAGCAAGTGGCTCGAGACTGCACCAAGTGCCGATTTTCAGAACGGAAAACGATTTGCGCAGATGCTACAAGCAGCTGGAATTCCTGAATAAACACGAATGACACCCGAGGGAGACTTAGAATGGGTATTGGTCCTGAAAACTCTTACAATTCGTACAACTCGTACAATTCCTATAATTCATACAATTCTTACAACAGCTACAATTCCTACAACTCCTATGGCGGCCCCGGTGGAGAAAGCCCACTGCTGGCGGAAAGCCTTTTGACCAACCGCGACGGAATCGTCGGTGCCCGGATGGAAAACATCGCAACACCGACAGCAGGCCGCGCCAACAGCCCGAACAACCTGCCGCGCCTTTCGCAAAGCGTACGTTCCGCAATTTTTCAGGCGGAGCTGGGGCCAAGCGTCGACGTTACCTTCGAGATGGATGAGAAATGCAACCCGGTCGCAACCCTCTGGCGCATGACGGAGGATACCACAACTGACGCGCGCAAAGTGTGTTTCGACCCGATGGTCAAGATGACCGCACCGACAATGGAACAGCTCAGCACGCAGTTACATTTGGTGTCGGGCTATGCCCGTATCCGTCCGGACCGCGGTGCGGAAATCCTGTCACAAGTCGGGGTCCCGACTGCGTATTTTGCATCCATCGACTTCATCGATCCCGCACGCACCCCCTATACGGTCGAGATGCTTTACACAGCGCTTGGATTTGCCCTGCCCGTCATCCAGCGCATGAAGTACGCGCTCGCCTTGAAACGCCCCATCGAATTCTCGCCGCAAATCCAGCCGATGATCCCGACACCGACACATGGGACGTTGCCCAGCGGGCATTCGACCGAGGTGTTCGTCATGGCCCGCATCCTCTGGAAATTGCTGATGGAAAGCGGCGCGCCGCAGTACAATGACAGGGCGCTGTGGGGCACGATGATGATGCGGCAGGCGGCGCGGATCGCGACGAACCGGACCGTCGCGGGCGTACACTTTCCCGTCGACAGCGTGGCCGGTCAGCAGCTGGGTCTGACACTGGCCAACCACTTCTATTCCATGTGCTGCGGCGGCAAGTGGACCTCGTCCACGTTCTACGGCCCGCATTTCGACGCCGAGAGCGATTTTGACTGGCACCAGCTCTATGACCCCGACGGCGACACGCAGACTGACGAGGTCAAGTTCGACGGCAATGTCTGGGCCACCGCCGAGGTGCAGGAAGACAACGGCATCGAGGCATCGCCGGCGCTCGCCTGGCTTTGGGGCAAGGCGCTGGCCGAGTGGACCGACTTCGAACCCCGTGACTGCGAGTAGGCCGCGCCATGGCAGAGCTTACCGATGACAAGGATTTCGACGCCAAGGCAATCGTCGATCATGTGACGTTCTTTCGGCTGGCGCAGTCGGCGCAATATGTCGATCCGCGCAGCGACGTGGAATGGTGGTCTGTCCTGACCGAGCTGGAAGGCACCAGCATCGACCGCCTGATCGGGCGTCTGGAAGAGGAGCAGTTCAGCCGGTTCCTCGTGGTGCCCGCCGCCTATGACGCCGAGGACCGTAAACAGGTGGTGCCCTATCAGCCGGTGGTGCTGTTCGCGACCTCCGATCTGGTGACGTACCTGAATGACCGGCGCAACGATCTGGGCATTGCGTCGCTCCGCGTGGGCGGCATCGTGGATCAGGCGTTTCTTGACCCCCGCGTGCGGCCCGGAAAGCCCCTGCCGGACATCAAGGTGCCCGCGGGCACGGTTGTGCAGGCCTTTGTCGATGATGGCATGGGCATCGCGCATGACCTGTTTCGCAAGGGACCCAAGGCGAGCCGTGTGGACTTTGCCCAGATCTTCGACACCGTGCCGCTGCCGTCGTCACCGACCAGCATCGGCCGGGTGTTGGAGCGTGTGGATATCGACGCGCTGCTGGACGCCTGCACCTACAACGAGGTGCTGGACGAAGAGCTTTTCTACACCCGGTCCGGCCAGGTCGATCTGGCGCAGGACATCTTTTCCACGGTCGCGATCCAGCGTTCGCACGGCACCCATGTGATGGGGCTGGGCGCGGGGCATGACATGGCGGACGGGGTGGACGACCGCCCGATCATCTGTGCCGCCCTGCCCTCGCGGGTGGTCAAGGATACGTCGGGCGTGGACCTTCTGCCGCTGGTCTATCTGTCGTTCCACATCCTGGTGAAACAGGCGCGCCGCTATCGCACGCCCTGTGGCGGGCTGGCCCCGGTGTTGTTCAACTTTTCCTACGGCAACCTCGAGGGGCCGCATGACGGGACAGGCATCTATGCGTCGATGTTCGAACGGTATTTCGGGCCTGACGCGCTGCACAATGGGGGCGACGAACACAAGGCGTGGCTGACGCTGCCTGCGGGCAACGCCAATCTGGCGCGGTTGCACGCGGTGAACGCGCGCGGCATGACGCGTCGGCGCATCTCGCTAGATCTGGTGGTGCTGCCGGATGACCGCACGCCGAACCACGTGCAGTTCTGGATGCCCTCCAGCCCGGAGGACGGTCAGGGCAACTTTGCCAAGATCAAGGTGACCACGCCCTTTAGCGCCACGAGCGTGTCGATCAATTCCCAACCCGGCGAATATGCCGAGATCACGAACGCCAACGGCGCGCGCATCGGGTGGCTGGCCTATCAGTATGTCGGCGGCATGACGCAACGCGGGCTGGTCACCCTGTCGATCAACCGCACTGCCAGCCTCGAGGAGGCGAGCGATCTTGCCCCCGCGGGCATCTGGAAGATCAAGGTCAAGCGCCGCACGATTGCGGGCAACGACCCGATCCACATATGGGTGGACCGGGACGACACGTTGCACGGGCATGGCCCAGGCGGGCGGCAGGCGTTTTTCGAGAACGCAGACTATGTGCGGCATGGCCCGTTCGGCGCGCCCCTGCCCGTCGATCCACCGGGCACGGATTGTCCAGTGCGGCGTGCGACCACGATCAGCGGTTTCGCCACGGGTGCGTCGCCCATCGTCGTGGCCGCCTATACGGAAAAAGAGGCTGTGTTGTCGGGGTATTCCGCCGCTGGTCCGCTCAACCCGTCGCCCCATTCGCCGCTGCCGCCCCGCGACGGTCCGGACCTTGCGGCCAAGGGCGACGACAGCTGGGTGTTGCGCGGGGTCTATTCCGCGGGCTCGCGCAGCGGGTCGTGGGTGCGCGGGTCGGGCACCAGCACCGCAGCGCCACAGGTCGCCCGCCTCGCCGCCGAAGAGATCGGGGCAAGCGCCGTGTCCGCGCGCACATGGGCGCAGCAGGCCGCAACCAACCACCCCTTCGCGCTGGAGGATGCGCCGTCGCCGGAACGTGTCGGGGCCGGCGCGATCAAGCTGCCGGATGGGGGCGTGTGACGGTACCCCAGCGCAAATGCTCATGAAATGGGACAGACCATGCGCGGACCCCTGCGCATGGTCCATTCTGGCGGATTAGCCCTTGCGGTGACGCGGGTCAGTGTCGTTTTCTGTGGATTGAGCTGTTTTTGAGCTATTTATTAACGTCAAAGGACTCGCCGCGTGCGGTCCGCAACCTCGGCGACCACGGACCAAGTGACCGACTGCCCAAGCCAGAGAGACCCTCATGCCACACACCAAAACACTTCATCCCGCCGCGCGTGCCTATGCGACCGAAGTTGCCCAAGGCACCCTGTCGCGGCGCGAATTCCTGACCCGCGCCACATCGCTGGGCGTCACTGCCGCAGCAGCCTACAGCCTGTTGGGGCTGACACGCCCGGCGCGCGGGGCGGCGCATGTTCAGCCCGGTGGCACGCTACGAATCGAATCCACGGTCAAGGCTCTCAAGGACCCGCGCACCTATGACTGGCCGCAAATGTCCAACTTTACCCGCGGCTATCTGGAATACCTCGTGGAATACCAGATCGATGGCAGTTTCGAGCCGTCGCTGCTGGAAGCGTGGGAGATCAATGCCGATGCGACCGAATACACCCTGAACGTCCGCCCCGGCGTGAGTTGGAGCAATGGTGACGCGTTCACAGCAGCCGACGTGGCCTTTAACATTGCCCGCTGGTGCGAAAAGGCGGTGGAGGGCAATTCCATGGCCTCGCGCATGGCGTCGCTGGTGGACGAGGCAACCGGGTCGGCCCGCACAGGCGCGATCACCGTGGTGGATGACATGACGGTCAAGCTGGTGCTGAACCAGCCCGATATCACCCTGATTGCGGGCTTCTCAGACTATCCGGCAGCGATTGTGCACCAAAGCTTTAACGGAGATCCACTCGACAACCCCATTGGCACCGGCCCCTACTTGCCGGGCGAGTTCGAGGTCGGCGTGCGCGCGGTTCTGGAAAAGAACGAAGGTCACAGCTGGTGGGGCGACGGCGCCTATCTCGACCGGATCGAGTACCTGGATTACGGCACCGACCAGGCGTCGATCCTGAACGCGGTCGATTCCGAAGAGGTCGACATGGTCTACGAATCGCTCGGCGAATTCATCGGCATCTTTGACGACATCGGCTGGACCCGGTCCGAGGCGGTCACGGCCAACACCGTCGTGATCCGGCCCAACCAGCTGGCCGAGGTCGATGGCGTCAAACCCTACGAGGACGTCCGGGTGCGTCGCGCGCTGGCCATGGCCATTGACAACAACGTGCTGCTCGAACTGGGCTTTTCCGGCAACGGACGTGTGGCCGAAAACCACCACGTGTCGCCGATCCACCCCGAATACGCGGAACTGCCCCCGCCCGTGCACGACCCCGCTGGCGCCAAGGCGCTGATGGAAGAGGCGGGCATGGCGGATTTCGAGCATGACCTGATCTCCATCGACGACAACTGGCGCAAGGACACCACCGACGCTGCCGCCGCCATGCTGCGCGACGCGGGCATCCCGGTGCGGCGCACGGTGCTGCCCGGATCGACGTTCTGGAACGACTGGGCCAAGTACCCGCTGTCCAGCACCGACTGGGCGCAGCGCCCGTTGGGTGTGCAGGTGCTCGCACTGGCCTACCGGTCGGGCGAGGCGTGGAACGAAAGCGCCTTTGCCAGCGCCGAGTTCGACACGCTGCTGGCCGAAGCCATGTCGATTGCCGACGCCGCACAGCGGTCGGAGGTGATGGCCAAGCTGCAAAAGATCATGCAGGACGAAGGCGTGGTGGTGCAGCCCTATTGGCGGTCGATCTATCGGCACCACCGCGAAGAGATCATCGGCGCCGAGATGCACCCGACCTTTGAAATTCATGTGGCCAAGCTGGGCTTTGCCGCCTGACCCCATTGACGCTGGCCCGCATTTCTCATTGAGATGCGGGTCATGCTGACAAGCTCCGATCTCGAGACCGCGACCGATTTTGTCCACGCCCGCATGGCCCCCACGCCGCAGCACCACTGGCCGCTGCTGAGCGCGGCAGCCAGGGCGGAGGTCTGGGTCAAACACGAAAATCACACGCCCACCGGTGCCTTCAAGGTGCGTGGATCGCTGACCTTTATCGACTGGCTGGTGCGCACACATCCGGGCTATCCGGGTATCTGTACCGCCACGCGAGGCAATCACGGGCAGGGGCAGGCCTGGGCCGCGACGGGCGCGGGCATGCGCGCGCTGGTCTATGTGCCGCGCGGCAATTCGGTGGAAAAGAACGCGGCCATGCGCGCCTTTGGCGCCGAACTGGTGGAGCACGGCGACGATTTCGACACCGCCCGCCTCGAGGCGTATCGCGTGGCCGAGGAACAGGGCCTGTTCATCGTGCCGCCCTACCATCCCGAGCTGGTGCGCGGTGTTGCGACCTATGCTTACGAGCTTTTCACCGCGCTGCCCGACCTCGACACGGTCTATGTGCCCATTGGCTGCGGGTCGGGCATCTGCGGCACGATCATGGCCCGCGACGCGCTGGGGCTGCGCACCAAGGTTGTCGGCGTGGTATCGGATCAGGCGCAAACGGCAAAGCTGTCGGTGGAGGCGGGACGGCTGATCGAGACGAACTCCGCCGCGACATTCGCCGACGGGATGGCCGTGCGCATGCCCGTGCAAGAGGCGTTCGACATCTATTCCAAGGGCGCGGAGCGTATCATCACCGTCACCGATGATGAGGTGGCCAACGCGATCCGCCTCTACTTTACCGCGACGCACAACGTGGCCGAAGGCGCGGGGGCCGCACCTTTGGCCGGGCTGATGCAGGAACGCGATGCGATGCGTGGCAAACGTGTCGGCGTGATCCTGTGCGGCGGCAATATCGACACCGGCTGGTTCGCGCAGGTGCTGGCAGGCACCACGCCTCAGGTCAGCTGAGCCGTCAGCAGCTCCAGAAAATCCACCCGCGCCTCGCGCCACGGTTTGTGGCCGCAGGCGTCGATCACCGTTATCTCGAAGTCGGGCAGCCCCGATAGGCTGCGCACCACATCGTCCGCCGGGTGCGGATCGTGAACCCCATGCAATGCGCGGACGGGCATGGGCAGCGACGCGACCCGGTCCAGCAACGCGCCCGACCGGCGCAGGGCCGATGCTTCGGCCCAGATCGCATGGTGCTGTTCCCAGTCGATGGTGACCGCAGGATGCGGCGTGTCGAGCGGGTCATAGGCGTCGGACAGGTCAAAAAGCTGCATCAGACGCGCAGTGATCTGCGGGGCCGGAGGTGCCGCGCTGAGCGCCTCGATCTCCGCGATCTGCGCGGGGCTGAGCCGTGCCGCGCGGGTCTGCCGCAACTGCGCAGCGCCGCGTTCCGTCAACGGCGGGCACCCGAGCAACACGATCCGTCGCACGTCATCGGGATACGCCACGGCATAGAGGCAAGCCAGCCACGCGCCCCATGACCAGCCCACCAGCACGACAGGGGATGCGCAATCACGCGCGATGTCGCCGCGCAGCCCGGTGATGATGTCCGCGATACTGTGCCCGGTCTGCACCGGCTTCAGCACCCTGTGACCACGCGCGGCCAAGCCGTCGGTCAGGGCCGTGACCTCACCTGACGCACCAGGCCCACCGTCCAACAGGACGATGTCCGCCCGGCCGGTCATCGCGCGTTCAGGTGGCGTCGGGCTGCACCCCGATGCCCGGGGTCAGCTTGAGGCCCTCTGGCGGCAGCTCGCTGTCATAGACCACGAGGCCAAGGCCGTATTCCACCGCGTCCTCGGCGGCCAGACGCAGCGCTTCCTCATCGATGCTCATCGGGCCTTCCTTGATCTCGCCGGCCTTGACCACCTTGACGTCGAGCCAGCCCATTTCGGTGGCTCCGCCCACGGCGATCTCCTGCCCTTCGACAAAACTTGGTGCGTGCGCAAACAGCATCAGCGCATGCGGTGAGCCCGCCGGAACGGGGATATCATCGCTGATCCCCGCAATCGCTTCGGCAAAAAACATCAGCAGCTTGTTTTCGTCGGCCATGTCCCAATTCCCTGAACTATCAATCTATTTCTCTGATCCGACTATCCGCGTGGCGGCAGGGCAGGTCAACCGGCGACACGGTTTTACAATTCTGACATAGAACCGTTACGCGCGCGTCAAACCAGACGGTCACCACGCTCCGGCAGAATTCCTCAAGGAGCGTCTTATGACCAGAACCACCATTTGCATGACGTGCAGTCTTGCCCTGACAGCCGGGGCCGCATGGGCCGAGGGCCATGGGACCAAGCATTTCAACCGCATCGCGTCCTTTCCCGTCGTGACCAACATGGCCGAAGGCGAGGACACAAGCCGCGAAACCTCGCCCGAGATCATCGACGTGACGGCGGACGGGATGACGCTGGTCTACACCGACAGCCCGCTTGAGGCGCTCGGGCGCATCGACATCACCGACCCGGCCAACCCCAAACCGCTGGGCAACATCGCGCTGGATGGCGAGCCGACTTCGGTCGTGGTGCCCGCAGCGCATGCCGTCGTGGGTGTGAACACCTCGGCCAGCTACACCGAGCCGTCCGGCTATATCGCGTCCATTGACGTCGCATCGGGCACCGAGGCCAACCGCTGCGAACTGGGCGGTCAGCCTGACAGCGTGGCCGTCGCCCCCGACAATGCGTTCGTGGCCATCGCCATCGAGAACGAGCGGGACGAGGACCTTGGCGACGGGCGCACCGGCCAATTGCCGGGCGGGTTCCTCGTCATGGTGGGCCTGACGGAGGACGGCGTGCTGGATTGCGAGACGCTCAGCTCCGTCGATCTGGCAGGGCTTGCGGATGTGTCGCCCGAAGACCCGGAGCCGGAATATGTCTCCATCAACAGCCTTGGTGAGACGGTCGTGACGCTGCAGGAAAACAACCACCTGGTGGTGGTGTCGCGCGATGGCACCGTGCTTAGCCACTTTTCCGCCGGTGCGGTTGACCTCGACAATATCGACGCCACGGACGAACGCGCCGCGCTGATCTTTGACGAGAGCCAACCGGGCCGCGTGCGCGAACCCGATGCGGTCACATGGATCGACGACACGCATTTCGCCACCGCGAACGAAGGCGACATGGACGGCGGCAGCCGCGGCTGGACCATCTTCAACAAGGACGGCACAGTCGTCTACGAAAGCGGCGTGAGCTTTGAACATGCGATGGTGCAGATCGGGCACTATCCCGACCGCCGCTCCGACGCCAAGGGCGTTGAGCCGGAAAGCGTGACATTTGCCGAATTCGACGGCACGCCGTATGTATTTGTCGGGTCCGAGCGCGGCTCCATCGTGGGGGTTTACGACGTGACCGACCCGGCAGCACCTGTGCTGAAACAGATGCTGCCCTCGGGCATCGGGCCCGAAGGCTATGTGACCATCCCGGATCGGGGCCTGCTGGTGTCGGCCAACGAATATGACGGGTTGGAGGATGGCGCGGCACGCGCGCATGTCATGCTGTTCGCATATGGCGAAGGCGACCCGGTCTATCCGCACCTGACCTCCGAAGGGATGGACACGCTGACCGGCTGGGGTGCGATTTCGGGCATGGTGGCTGACGGCGATTTCATCTGGGCCGTGAATGACAGCTTTTACGGGTTCCAGCCGACGATCTTCAGGATCGATCCCAGCACGACGCCCGCACGCATCGTCGAGGCGATCCCGGTGACCCGCGCCAATGGTGACGCGGCCCAGCAGATCGACATGGAGGGCATCACGCTGGACGGCAATGGCGGGTTCTTTGTCGCGTCCGAAGGGCGCACCGACCGGGTCATTCCGCACGCGATCTACCACATCGATGGCAGCGGCCAGATCCAGTTCCGGTCGGGCGAGATCGGGCTGCCGCCCGAACTGATGGCGGTCGAGCGGCGCTTTGGCTTTGAAGGGATCACGCGGATCGGCGACACGCTGTGGATGGCCGTGCAGCGCGAGTGGAAGGACGACCCGGAGAACCACGTGAAACTGGTCGCCTACAATGTGGAGACCGAGGAATGGGGTGCCGTGCACTATCCCAAGGCCGCACCGGCCAAGGGCTGGGTCGGCCTGTCGGAGATCGTGGCGCATGGCGACTTTGTCTATGTGGTGGAGCGGGACAACCAGCACGGCATCGAAGCGGTCACCAAAAGGGTCTACCGCATTCCGTTGGCCGAGATGGTTCCGGCCCCACTGGACGGTGATCTGCCCGTGGTGAGCAAGGAGCTTGTCCGCGACCTGCTGCCCGATCTGACATCGACGGGGGGCTATGTCCTCGACAAGGTGGAGGGGCTGGCGATCATGGAGGACGGCACGGCCTGGATTTCCACCGACAATGACGGGGTGGATGACCATTCGGGCGAGACGATGTTCTTTTCCATCGGTCAGATGTAGGGTTTGTCCGCTAAGGTGGCGCCGCGCGATAGGCTCGCGCGGCGCTGTTTTTTCCGGGCGTTGCAGGGGGCCAGCCCCCTCGGCGCTACGCACCTCACCCCCGTGGTATTTCCGGTCAGAAGAAACGCAAGATTGGTGCTTTAGACGGCCACGTCCGAACCCTCGCGCAGGGTGACGGAGACCGGGACGTGGTCGGAATAGCCGGTCGGGTCCACGTTGGTGACATCACCGCGCGGCAGGCCAAAACGGATCGGCCCCTCGCCGACGCGGTGGCTGATCATGTCGGGGATCACTTCGGGCCCGGCGCTGCCCTCCACCAGTTTGAAGGCGGCGGCCTCAGCATCCAACAGGGGGCGGGCGGCGAGGATCTGGTCAAAGACGTTGCCGTCGCCGCGGAAATAGAGCGTGCCATCGAGCGTGCGGGTGGTGCCGGTGCGGGTCTGCGACGTCCATTCCAGGAATTCCCACGACAGGTTGTAGAACCGCGGGCTGCGCGACCGCTCCACATCGCCGCGTTCGCGGGTGGCGTTGGCGTTGAACCGCACCGACGGGTCCCAGGGGTCATCGTTCATGTCGCCAAGCGCCAGCACGCAGCTGCGGTCGCCATCTGCCGCCTCTTCACGGATGCGCCCGTGCCAATAGGCCAGCGTCTCGCCCGCCACGGCGCGGAAGCCCGCGCTTTCGGCGGCCCCGCCCGACCGCGAGGGCCAGTGATTGACGAGGCACACCAGTTCGCGCCCCTCGGGCGTGCGAAAGGTCGCCTGCAGGATGTCGCGGGTGCCCGTGCGGCGGATCACGAAGTGGTTGAAGACGGTGCGCGTGTCCACCGTGTAGCGCGCCGTGTCATAGATAAACGCGGTGTCGATCCCGCGCCTGTCATTGTCGTTGTTGGCGTGCACCACGTCATATTTGCGCCCCGTCCCCGCATCGACCCGCCCCACCAGATCGCGCAGCACAAACGCATCCTCGACCTCGCACACGCCGAGGATGTCGGGACCCGCCCCGCCATTCATCGCGGTGATCACGCGGGCCAGCTGATCCTGCTTGGTGTTGTAAAGCGCGTCCGTCCACCCTTCGAGATCGCGGCGCACTGCACGATCCACCCACGGGATGCGGGGGGCGTGGTTTTCGGGGCCAAAGAGGTTTTCGACATTCCAGAAGGCAATGTGATGGGTCGTCATGGGAAAAGGTCCTTTGCTGCAATGGCTGGCAGCATAACCCAATCTTGCGACAACCATGTCACGAAAAAAACCCGGGGTGCGGGACGGCACCCCGGGTCAGGCGTGTGACGGGTTTCTCAGCTCAGTTGACGGCCTTGGCGTCGACCACATCCGTTTCGATCGCCGTCTGGCTGGCAATCTCGATCCGGCGGGGCTTCAGCGCTTCGGGCACTTCGCGGACCAGATCGATGTGCAGCATGCCGTCCACATGGGACGCACCCGTCACCACCACGTGGTCGGCGAGGTGAAAGCGGCGTTCGAAGGCGCGCGTGGCGATGCCACGGTGGAGAAAGGTCTTGGTGTCCTCGTCGGCCTTTTTGGCGGCGATGACGAGGGCCTTGTCCTTGACCTCGACATTCAGATCGGTCTCGGAAAAGCCGGCGACAGCGACCGAGATGCGGTAGGTGTCGTCATCCGTCTTTTCGATATTGTAGGGGGGGTAGCTGTTGGCGTTGCCGTCCGTGGCCAGAACCCGGTCCATCAGGTCGGCGATCTGGTCAAAACCAACGGTCGCGCGGTAAAGCGGTGCAAAGTCGTATGTACGCATGTCATCCTCATCGTTTGAGCGATTAACGGCGGGCCTTCCGGTCATGGACAGGCCCGCTGGGTTGCTATGGTCGGACCCCGGTCGGGCATCCGATGCTCATGATGTGGTGAGGATTTCGGGCCGTTCAAGACCCTCAGGGCCGGACGAATTTCGCGCCCAGACCGCTGCGGTTGCCGCCACCACCCACGGTGATGCGGCGCACATTGGCGGTGGGCGGGGCCACCTGCATGCGCAATTGCCGCTTCAGCTCGGTCACGCGGTCGGGCAGCACCATGCCGACCGACCGTTTTTCGCCGCCGACCGCGATCATACCCGAAATCACCGCCATGATCCGGCCACGTCCGTTGAGGTGCGAAAACACGGGCGCGCCCGATGACCCAAAGGTCACGTCGCAGTCAAAAATCATCGCATCGCCCTGGCGGGCCAGCATCTGGCATTCCTTTTGCCGCGATTGCGCGTTGGAACGCCCCTTGCCATAAGACACGACGCTGACCGCGCCGGTGCGGATGCGATCGTCATGCACGTAAAAGGGCGGCACCTCGTTGGTCGGGATCGGCTCTGCCAGACGGATCAGGGCCACATCATAGGCCACGTTGTCCGCCGACAGCGGCTCGGTCGGTTGAAAGAGGTCGTGGGCGGCGGCGTCACGTGCGCCACGGCTGGCCACCGCGCGGCCATCGCGCAGACCGGCGTGAAAGCGGATATTGTCGGTGGGCCACAGCTGGCTGGTGCCGGGCCGGTAAAGGCAATGCGCCGCCGTCAGCACCAGATCAGGCGCGATCAGCGTGCCGGAACAAAACGCCCCGCGGCCAAAGTCGATGCGCCCCACGGCCTTCCAACTGGCGGCTGCGTAATCCGTATCCAGCGCGCGCAGACCCGTGGTCTGGGCCGTGGCCATCCCGGTCAGACCGAGGAACAGGGCGATCACCAGCGCTCTCATGGCGTGATGAACTTTGCGCCGGTGTCGTTGCGCGGGCCACCCACGCGGACGTTGCCCGCCTCCGACTGTGCAACCAGTTCGGCCTGCAACTGTGCCAGCGGCGTGCCCAGCGACGTACCAAGCGACACGGCCCGTCCTTCGACCTCGGCCTTGGCCGACACGACGGACACGATATGCACCTCGCCTTCCTCGATGACGAAGATGGGCGCGCCGGAACTGCCAAGCTCGACCGAGCAGGAGGTGACCAGCACGCCGTCCTGCTGTCCGATGACGGTGCAGGTGTCCTGCATCGACGGTGCCTCTGCCCGGCCCTTGCCGTAGCTGACCAGCGCAACCTCTGCCCCGGGCCCGGGGCGGGTGGCGGTGTCAAATGGCTTGATGCGCCCGTCGCGGATCGGATGATCGAGCCGCAGCAGCGCAAGGTCATAGCGCATCTGCGCCGCACGTGTCTGGTCGGCGCGGTCATAATTGGGGTGCAGCACGGCCTGTTTCACCGTCCGGTAGGCCGAGGCGCGGCCATCGCGCCACCCGGCCAGAAACTCGATCTCATCCGCCGGAATGCGCGCACCGGTGTCCTTGTCAAAAAGACAATGCCCCGCGGTCAGCACCATATCGTCGGCAATCAGCGCGCCGGTGCAAAACCCGTTGTCGCCCACATTCAGGCGGCCCACAGCCTGCCACGCGCCCGCATCGATCCCGGTCGTGAGGCGGCGCAGCTTGCTGTCCTGGGCGAAGGCGGTTGATGTGACAACCAGAGCCATAAGCGAGAGGGCCATCCATCGCCGCATCATTACATCTTCCTTGGAGTTACCGAACTCCGTGCGGATTAAGGGTGAATGGAGGCAAAATTAGGGCAACGCACAAATTTATCGCAAAATTGGGACATCCGATGACGTGCGGTCCAGCGCCGGGGGGCGCGGCCCGCCTGTGGCCCAGTCCAGCAGCTCGACCGTATGCACGACCGGCACCCCTGCGGCAGACCCGATCTGCATCATGCAGCCGATATTGCCGGCAGCGATGATATCCGGGGTGACAGCCTCGAGCGTGCGCACCTTGCGCTCTTTCAACTGGGCCGAGATTTCGGGCTGCATGAGGTTGTAAGTCCCCGCAGAACCACAACAAAGGTGGCTGTCGGCAGGTTCGACCACCGTGTAACCCGCCCGTTTCAGCAAGTCCTTGGGAAAGGTCTTGATCTGTTGGCCATGTTGCAGAGAGCAGGCCGCGTGATAGGCGATCCGCAGGTCCTGCGGGGCAGCTGCAGCAGGCAGGTCCAGCTGCATGAGCACTTCGCTCACATCCATGGCGATATCGGCGACGCGCGCCGCGTCCGCGGCCAGATCGGTGGTGCGGAACATGTGGCCGTAATCCTTGACCGTCGTGCCGCAGCCCGAGGTGTTGATCACGATCGCATCAAGGCCCTCGCCATCCATCTCTGCCGTCCAGGCGCGAATGTTCTTGGCCGCCGTGCCGTGGCTTTCGGCGGTTTTGCCCATGTGATGCGTCAGCGCACCGCAACAGCCCGCGCCGTCGGCCACCACCACCTCGCAGCCCAGCCGCGTCAGCAGCCGGATCGTCGCGTCGTTGATGTCGGTGTTCAGCGCCTTTTGCGCACAGCCGGTCATCAGCGCTACACGTTTCTTGCGCGGCACCGTGGGCGCAAAGCTTTGCGGGTCATCATTGCGGCTGACCGGCGGGATATGCTTGGGCGCCATGTCCAGCATCGCGCGCAGCCGCGCATCCGGGATCAGCGGGGCAAAGGGCCGCCCGATCCTGGCCAGCAGCAACGCCACCCGGAACCGCGTCGGATAGGGCAGGATACGCGCCAGCACCCAGCGCAGGGCACGGTCGGTCAGCGGCCGCTTGTAGCGGTTCTCGATATACTCGCGCGCGTGATCTACCAGATGCATATAGTGCACGCCCGACGGACAGGTCGTCATGCAGGCCAGACAGCTCAGGCAGCGGTCAATATGTTTGACCACCTTTTCGTCCGGATCACGGTCGTTCTCCAGCATGTCCTTGATCAGGTAGATGCGCCCGCGCGGGCTGTCGAGCTCATCGCCCAGCACCTGATAGGTCGGACATGTGGCGGTGCAGAACCCACAATGCACGCAGTTGCGCAGGATCTCGTTCGAACGCTCGATCTGCGGGTCGCGCAGTTGCGTTTCGCTGAATGTGGTTTGCATGGGTCAGGCCGCCATCAGTCCGGGGTTGAGGATACCGCGCGGATCGAACCGCGCGCGCAGCTGTGCGGTGAGGGCCGCCACCGGGGCCGCTTCGGGCTGGAACACCGGGACCGCGGCGCGCAAGGTCTCCGGCCCCTTGATCAGCGTCGCATGCCCGCCCAGCGTGGCCGCCTGTGCCTGCAATGCCCGGTGCAAGGCCTCGGACGCGTCATGCCCGACCCAGACAAGGCCACCGCCCCAATCCATCAGGCTGCGCGCGCCCTCGGGCAGGGTGGCGATCACCGCAGGCCCGTCGCTGGGCTTGACCGAAACGCGCCAGACCGCCTCCGCCCCGTGCATGGGTGCCGCATCCCGCACGCGGGCCCAATCGGCCTGCTGGACCGTCTCGACCGCGCCGAACCCGGCCAGCAGCGGCGTCAACGCCTCCGCCCGGTAAGCGACAGACGCCGCAAACCCCTCAAGGCGCAGCCACACGTCGCCGTCGATCCACGCCGCCCCCGACACCTCGTAGGGCGAGCCGAGTGCCGCACTCATCGCGCGCACCGCCTGCTCCGCCGCCACCCCAGGCACCACCAGCGTGACCTCCGCCTCGACCGCCGGCAGCACCTTGAGGCTCACCTCCGTCAGCACCCCGAGCGTGCCATGGGAGCCGGCCATAAGCTTGACCAGATCGTAGCCGGTCACGTTCTTCATCACCCGGCCACCGTTCTTGATCACCTGTCCGGCCCCGTCCACAAACCGCACCCCAAGGGCAAAGTCGCGCACAGCGCCCGCCTGTATCCGCCGCGGCCCGCTGGCATTCGTTGCCATCACACCGCCGATGGTTGACGCACCGCTGGTGCCCAGCAGCGCCGTCATATCCGTCGGCTCGAAGGCCAGCCGCTGGTTCTCCGCCGCCAGCGCCGCCTCGATCTCCGCCACCGGCGTGCCCGCCTGCGCCACGACCGTCAGCGCGCCCGGCTCATAGAGCGTGATGCCCGACAGGCCCGACACATCCAGCACCGCGCCACCCGCACCGCGCCCGACGCTCCGCGTGCCACCGCCCCGCACGACCAGTGCACCGCTGGCATCCCGCACGGCCTCCGCCACGTCCTGCTCTGTCCTCAACACATCCATCGTCTCTGTCCCAAAAAAATCCCCCCCGGAGGGCCGATCAGCCCGCCGCGTCCCGGCCCGCATGGCAGGCGCTGTTACTCCGCCGCCAGCGCCGCAGCCCGACGGGCCTCCGACACGTCCAGCGGAAACACCTTGGCCGGGTTCAACAGCCACGCGGGATCGAACACATCCTTCACCGCCATCTGCGCCTCAAGATCTGGCGCCGCATATTGGTGGCTCATCAGGTCGCGCTTCTCGATGCCGACACCATGCTCTCCGGTCAGGCATCCACCCACCTCAACACACAGCTTCAGTACTTCGGCCCCGAAGGCCTCACAGGTCTCCAGATCGCCGGGCTTGTTGGCGTCGTAGCAGATCAACGGGTGCATGTTGCCGTCACCGGCATGAAACACATTGCCCACCGCCAGCCCGTACTCCTTCGACATCTCACCGATCCGACGCAGCACATAAGGCAGCTCAGACACCGGGATCGTCCCGTCGAGGCACATATAGTCGCTGACCCGCCCGATGGCCGAAAACGCCGCCTTGCGGCCCGCCCAGATGCGCGCGCTTTCCTCGGCGCTGGCGCTCTCGCGCAGTGCGACGGGGTTGTGACGCCGCGCAATGTCGATGATCAGCGCCAGCTGCGCATCGATTTCCGCGTCGGAGCCTTCGACCTCCACGATCAGCAGGGCCTCGCACATCGGATAATCCGCCTTGGCAAAATCCTCACAGACCTCGATCAGCATGCGGTCCATGAACTCGATCGCGACAGGCAGCACACCCGCCTTGATGATGTCAGCGACACAGGCGCCCGCGACCTCGGCACTGTCAAAACCCATCAGAACAGGCCGCGCGCCCTCGGGCTTGTGCAGGATGCGCAAGGTCGCCTCGGTCACCACGCCCAACTGCCCTTCGGAGCCGCAGATCACGCCCAGCAGGTCCAGACCACCCGCATCCAGATGCGCGCCGCCCAGCTCCATCACGGTGCCGTCCATCTGGACCAGCGTCACACCCATCAGGTTGTTGGTGGTCACCCCGTATTTCAGGCAATGCGCCCCGCCAGAATTCATCGCGATATTGCCCGCAATGGCGCAGGCCAGCTGGCTGGACGGGTCGGGGGCGTAGAAAAACCCATCCGCCTCCACAGCGCCCGTCACACTCAGATTAGTACGACCCGTCTGCACCCGGACAAATCGGTTGTCGTAATCCGTCTCCAGCACGGCATTCATCCGCGCCACACCGAGGATCACGCAATCGGCGGTGGGCAAGGCGCCACCCGCCAGCGACGTGCCGGAGCCGCGCGGCACCACCGGCACCCCTTCGGCATGGCAGATGCGCAGCACGTCCGACACCTCCTGCGTCGTTGCGGGCAACACCGCCACCATCGGCGGACAGCGATAGGCGGTGAGCGCGTCGCACTCATAGGCCCGCGTCTCAGCCGGGTCGTCGATCACCGCATCACGGGGCAGTACATCCCGCAGACGCGCCACGACGCGCGCCTTGCGCGACAGGATTTGCGGATCAGGCTTTGGCATTTGCATGGCACATCTCCTCTGATTGGTAAAAAGATATTACCAATTTGACCGGGATGCAATCCGATTCCTCAAAGTGTATGCACCCCGCATGACATGGCTCGACCGCATTGCGCTTTTTGCACCTCTGGACGCCGCAGCTCTGGCCCTGCTGCTGGTGGGCTGGCTCGCCATCGGCTGGCGGATTGAACATCCCGGCGCCAAACATCCGTCGACCTCGCAGATCATGGCCAACTACCGCCGCGAGTGGATGCGCCAGATGATCACCCGCGAGCCGCGCATCTTCGACGCGCAAATCGTGGCGAGCCTGCGTCAGGGCACGGCATTCTTTGCCTCGACCGCAGTGATCGCCATCGGCGGCACGCTGGCGCTCATGGGCAATGCCGAACGGCTGACAGGCATCGCGAACGATCTGGTGCTGATGGACGCACCAACGTTTGTTTGGGAGGCCAAGCTGGTCGTGATTGCGCTGTTCCTGACCAACGCGTTCCTGAAATTCGTCTGGGCCAACCGGCTCTTTGGCTACGCCGCCGTTGTGATGGCAGCCGTGCCCAACGACACCAACGACGCGCTCTGCGCCAAACGCGCCGACCAGGCGGCCGAGATCAACATCACCGCCGCCCGCTCCTTCAACCGGGGCCTGCGCGCGGTCTATTTCGGGCTGGCCTGCGCCGCCTGGCTCGCCGGACCGCTGGCGCTCATGGCTGCCACGCTGTTCACGCTGGCGGTCATCTGGCGGCGCGAATTCGCCTCGAACTCCCGCACCATCCTGCTGGGCACAAAGACGTGAGGCGACAAGCCACCGCGCAAACAGATAAACATCTGACCATGAAACGCCTCCTGCTCCTGATGCTGCTCGCCAGCCCCGCCCATGCCGCCGACCCCGTGATCGAAGATGTGACCGTTACCCGCACAGGCACCGACACCTACCGGTTCTCCGTCACCATCAGCCACCCTGATACTGGCTGGGACCACTACGCCGACGGTTGGCGCGTGCTGGACATGGACGGCAATGAACTTGGGCTGCGTGTCCTGTTCCACCCGCACGTGGACGAACAACCCTTCACCCGCAGCCTCAACGGCGTGCAGATCCCGGCAGGCACCACACAAGTCCAGGTACAGGCCCGCGACCTGCCCGAAGGGTGGAACGACGGCACGACCATCGTGGACCTGCCGACGGACTGAACCGTCGTGTTCAAGGGGGCCAGCCCCCTCGGCCTGCGGCCTCACCCCCGGGATTTTTCAGGGACAGAGACAGGGATACCAGCGCATTCCCCTCGTCTTCTTCTCTTTCAAAATACGGAAAACCTCAATTTCACATCCTCCGCACGCCGGACGCTCCAACGCGCCAGCCGCCAGTAGCGCCGCCAAATAATAATGTCGTCGCCGTCAGGCGGCCGTTGGATCACGCCCGGTGGTAGGGGCCGCCGGAGAGGATCGAGGCGGCGCGGTAGAGCTGTTCGGCCAGCATCACCCGGACCAGCATATGCGGCCAGACCATCGCGCCGAAGGACAGCGCATGGTCGGCGCCCGCGCGCAGGCCCGGCTCCAGCCCGTCCGCGCCACCGATCAGCAGGGCGACATCACCGCGACCCGCATCCCGCCACCCGGCGAGCCGTTTGGCAAAGGCCGGCGAGGGCTCGAGCGTCCCGCGCTCGTCCAGCACGCAGACCAGCGCGCCCTTGGGCACGGCCCGGCGCAGCAGGGCCGCCTCGGCGACCATGCCGCCACCCTTGCGGTCCTCCACCTCGACAACAGTCAGAGGGCCGAGGCCAAGGGCCCGGCCCGTGCGGTCAAACCGGGTCACATAATCGGAAATCAGATCCGCCTCGGGGCCGCCGCGCAAGCGGCCCACCGCGCAGATGGTCACGCGCATGGTGCGGCGTCAGTTGGCCGTGGCCAGCTCAGGCTGCCACATCTTTTCCAGCTGGTAGAACTCCCGCACCTCGGGCCGGAACACGTGGACGATCACGTCGCCCGTGTCGATCAGGACCCAATCGCCGGTATCCTTGCCTTCCATCCGGACGCCGCGCCCGAACTCGGACTTCAGCCGCTCGGCCAGCTTTTCCGAGATCGCCGCCACCTGACGGGACGACCGCCCCGAACAGATCACCATATAGTCGCCAAACGCCGTCTTGCCGCGCAGGTCAATCTGCACGATCTCTTCGGCCTTGTCGTCTGAAAGGGAAGACAGCACGGCAGCAAGCAGCGTTTCGCTTGTCGCGGGACTGTAGGATGCGGCCTTCATCGCCGCGGCTCCATCAGCGGTCTGAGCCGCCTCTGCAGAGAATGACAGGACATTGTCCTCCTTGAACATCGCGCCACCATGCCCTGGCGCTAGGATGCGTATAGTGTAGCAACCCGCAGGTGACATTTCAATGAAACCGGCGCCGGGACGCCGCGGCACGGATGCAGCTGTCGCATTCTGTGGCAGATCGGCGCGGCGCGCTGCTCAGTCGAGGGCGGCGTGCCGGGCCGGTGTCTCTGCCGCCGCCTCCTCGCCCAGCATGCGCACCTCGCGCTGCGGGAAGGGGATGGAAATGCCGTTTTCCTGAAACGCGTCCCACAGCGCCAGATACACATTGCCCCGGATATTGGTCAGCCCGCCCGTCGGGTCCGTGATCCAAAACCGCAGGATATAGTCCACCGAACTGTCACCGAACCCCACGATATGGCAGACCGGCGGGCGCGAGGACAGCACACGCTCCACTCCCTTGGCCGCCTCGATGGACAACCGGCGCACGTTATGCGGATCACAGGAATACGACGTGCCAAAATAGATATCGAGCCGCACGAATTCGTTCGAGTGGGACCAGTTGACCACCTGGCTGGTGATCAGGTCCTCGTTCGGGATCAGGTATTCCTTGCCGTCCCGCGTCACCACCGACGCATAGCGCGCGCCCAGCGTCTGGATCCAGCCAAAGGTCTCGCCGAGGCTGATCACGTCCCCCGGCTTGATCGACTTGTCGAGCAGGATAATCACGCCCGACACCAGGTTCGACACCACCTTTTGCAGGCCAAAGCCCAGCCCCACGCCGATCGCACCCGACAGCACCGCCAGCCCGGTCAGGTCGATCCCCAGCGCCCGCACCCCGGCAAAGAACGCGATGGCGTAGAACACGATCTGCACGACCTTGACGATCAGCACCCGCATGGAGGGCGAGATATCTTCGTTCGCCTGCACCCGGCTCGAGGTTGTGCGGGTCACGAAACGCGCCAGCGCCAACAGGATGCCGATCACCACCGCCCCCTGCACCAGCAAGAGCAGCGACAGCCGGAATTCGCCCACGCGGAACGCCGCCGCGTCCAGCACCTGCGCCGTCTCGTCGACGACGCCCAGCACATACAGCGTCACGTAAATCCACGCGCCGTAGCGCACCAGCCGGCGCAGGAAGACCGACCGGATCAGCCGTGTGGCAAAGACCACCAGCAGCCAGGCGCTCGCCAGTGTCGCAATCAGCCCCAGCACGTAGGACCGCGACGGCCATGTGACCTCGCGCATGACCAGCACCACGGCCCACATCAGCCCGACAAAGAAAATCGGCCTGAGCCGCTGATGCACGACCACCAGCACCCGCATGCGCCATTTCGGCCAGCCCTCGCGCGTGCCCATCCAGGTGCGGATCGGCGGCCCCAGCACCGCGCGCAGCGTGTGTGCCGTGACCAGCAGCGCCAGCACGATCAGCAATTGATAGCCGACCCACGGGCGCAGCAGCGACTGCATCGCCGCCTCCCCTTCTGCCAGCAGCATCTGGCCCACCGACAGCAGCGTGTCGGGCAGGTTCATTTCGCGCGCAACCTCACCCTGCGCCGCAGCCTCCGCCGCGGAGTTGAGCGCGTCGGACACGGTGTTGCCAGTGTCTTCGGTATGGTTTGCCATTGGTGCGAACCGCCCCCTTTTGTCACGACAGTGACACGGGCCGCATATCCACAGCAAGCGCAGCCCGGATGGTCGGCACGCAGCAAGGCCCGGCCATGCGTCACATTTCCCGGCAGGGACAGCGCGATGCGCAGGATGCGCATACCGGCAGCACACTGCCGACGCCCGCAACCCGCCCCGCCACGCTCTTGAACGCCCAACGGCACGCCGGTATTTTTCCGCCATGTTCGAGAGGCTGCGCTCCGACCCGAATGCAATGCCGATCCTGCTCAGCGTCATGCTGGTCGCGGTGGGCTACACCATCTCCACCTGGCTGGTACCGCCCGAGGCGCAAGCGACCGACCTCTTGCCCCGCCTCCTGCTGCTCGCCGCCATGACCCTGATGATGCAGGACGTGCTGGAAAGCACGCAGATCGGTGCCCGCCCGCCCAGCTGGCGCAACCCGAACGCGTGGGTGTTCGGGTTTTACATGGGCTACTTCTGGACCGTGTGCATGGTGCTGCTGATCTGGCCGGACGACCCTTCGCCCTGGCCCTTTGCCGTGACATATGCGGTGGGTGGTGTGCTCTTTGGCGGGATCATGGCCTTTACGTCTGGTGGCGGGGGCCGCGCGGTCAGGGACGATCACTATGACCTGACCCGCCCCATGACCGCCACGCCCCGTGGCCGCGTGCTCTACTATGGCTGGCCGGTCCTGCTGCTGGCGCTCGGGCTGTCGGCCCTGATCTGGCCGCCCCGGGCGCCGCTGATCTTTGTCGCCGTGCTTGTGTTGGGCGGTGCCGTCTGCCCGCTCTACCCCCGGACCCTTGGCCGGTCGCGCGTCGACCTGCACACCGGGCTGCCCCGCGCCCTGGGTGCCGCCTGCCTCGTGGTGGCCCTCCTTGTGGCGTGACTCCGCTTGCGACAGGCCGCGCGCGCATGTATTCCACCCCCATGACGTGTCGTTTCAACATGGATGACCGCGCCCGCCTGCGCGAACGCTTCTTTGGCGCCACGCACACGGTGCTGGCGCGCCAATAAGGCCGCGCCCCGCTCATCCAACCCGAGACAACCCGCTGACGAGAGGGAGAGGACCGATGTCCCCCAAGACGCTTTACGACAAAATCTGGGATGCCCATGTGGCCCACGCGGCCGATGACGGCACCTGCCTGCTCTATATCGACCGCCATCTGGTGCACGAGGTGACCAGCCCGCAAGCCTTCGAAGGACTGCGCATGGCGAACCGCCCCGTGCGCGCGCCCGACAAGACCATCGCCGTGCCCGACCACAACGTGCCCACAACCACCGGCCGCGATGATCCCAAGAACATGACCGAGGACAGCGCCATTCAGGTCGCCGCCCTCGACAAGAACGCGCGCGATTTCGGCATCCACTACTACCCCGTCTCCGACATCCGTCAGGGCATCGTGCACATCGTCGGCCCCGAACAGGGCTGGACCCTGCCCGGCATGACGGTCGTCTGCGGCGACAGCCACACCGCCACCCACGGCGCATTCGGCGCTTTGGCCCACGGCATCGGCACGTCCGAGGTCGAACACGTGCTGGCCACCCAGACGCTGATCCAGAAGAAATCCAAGAACATGAAGGTCGAGATCACCGGCAAGCTGCGCCCGGGTGTCACGGCCAAGGATATCACCCTGTCCGTCATCGGCGAAACCGGCACCGCCGGCGGCACCGGCTACGTGATCGAGTATTGCGGCGAAGCCATCCGCGACCTCAGCATGGAAGGGCGCATGACCGTCTGCAACATGGCCATCGAAGGCGGCGCGCGCGCAGGCCTGATCGCGCCCGATGAAAAGACGTTTGAATATGTGCAGGGCCGCCCCCACGCCCCCAAGGGCGCGCAGTGGGAAGCCGCACTCGCGTGGTGGAAGACGCTCTATTCCGACGACGACGCCCACTGGGACAAGGTCATCACGATCAAGGGCGAGGATATCGCACCCGTCGTCACATGGGGCACCTCGCCCGAGGACGTGCTGCCCATCACGGCCACCGTGCCCGCCGCAGACGACTTCGAAGGCGGCAAGGTCGGCGCGGCCCAGCGCTCGCTCGACTATATGGGCCTGACGCCCGGCACGCCCCTGTCCGAGATCGAGATCGACACCGTCTTCATCGGCTCCTGCACCAATGGCCGGATCGAAGACCTGCGTGCCGCTGCCGAAATCCTCAAGGGCAAGAAGATCGCGGTGAAACGCGCCATGGTCGTGCCCGGCTCCGGCCTCGTGCGCGCACAGGCGGAGGAAGAAGGGCTGGCCGATATCTTCAAGGAGGCCGGTTTCGAATGGCGGCTCGCGGGCTGCTCCATGTGCCTTGCCATGAACCCCGACCAGCTGAGCGAGGGCGAACGCTGCGCATCGACCTCCAACCGCAACTTCGAGGGCCGCCAGGGCTACAAGGGCCGCACGCACCTCGTATCGCCGGGCATGGCGGCGGCGGCGGCAATCACCGGCAAGCTGACGGATGTGCGGGACCTGATGTGAGGTGGGCAAATTGCCCACCCTACGCGACAGGCGATCGTTGCGTAGGATGGGCAATCCTGCCCATCGCACGTCCCGAAAAGGGAGCGTGACATGATCCGCCAATTCGGCCCCGAAACCGGCCTGCTGCTCATCGACATCCAGAAGGGTGTGAACACGTTTGAGCATTGGGGCGGCCCCACCGGGCGGCGCAACAACCCCGACGCCGAGGCGCGCATGCAGCAGCTGCTCGCCCGCTGGCGCGAGGCCGGCAACCCGGTGTTCTTCACCCGCCACAACAGCCGCGAGGACGCCTCGCCGCTCAAGTTCTCGCTGCCCACGGGCGCACAGATCGACGGGTTCGACCCGGTCGCGGGTGAAGTGGTGATCGAAAAGGACGTGAACAGCGCCTTTGTCGGCACCGACATGGAACTGCGCATGCGCCAGCATGCTGTCAGCCGTCTGGTCGTCGCCGGGTTCTTCACCAACTTCTGCGTCGAGACGTCGGTGCGGATGTCCGGCAACATGGGCTACGACACCTATCTGGTGCACGACGCCTGCGCCACCTGCAACCGCATCGGGCCCGACGGGACCGATTACGACCCGCAACTCCTGCATGATGTGACCGTGTCGAACCTGCACGGCGAGTTTTGCACCGCCATTGACACCGGCACCGCACTGCGCCTCAGTCAGGGCGATGCGCCCGACCTCGACCGGGTGCAGGGCAATGAGTAACCGGACCTTAACACTTTTCGGATCGCAACGCGCGCTGCCGGTGCACAGGTTGTGCACAGGTTGTGTACGCCCTGTGCCCCATCCCCGGCACCACACCAGACACAAGATGTAGGGCGGGGTTCACCCCGCCACCCGCCTCAGAAAGGTTAACGAAAATGGACAAATTCGAGACACTCACCGGGATCGCGGCGCCCATGCCGCTGGTCAACATCGACACCGACATGATCATCCCCAAGCAGTTCCTCAAGACGATCAAACGCTCGGGCCTTGGCGCGAACCTCTTTGACGAGATGCGGTTTGACCGCTCCGGCAACGAAATTCCCGACTTCGTTCTGAACCAGGACGCCTACCGCAAGGCCGAGATCCTCGTGGCCGGCGACAATTTCGGCTGCGGCTCGTCCCGCGAACACGCGCCCTGGGCGATCAAGGATTTCGGCATTCGCTGTGTCATATCCACCAGTTTTGCCGACATTTTCTACAACAACTGCTTCAAGAACGGCATCCTGCCCATCGCCCTGCCCCGGGACGCCGTCGACGTGCTAATGAAGGACGCGGAGAAAGGCGCCAACGCCCGCATCACCGTCGATCTGGAAACCCAGACCGTGACGACGTCCGACGGCGAAAGCTTTGCCTTCGAGGTGGACGCCTTCAAAAAGCGCTGCCTGCTCGAAGGGTTGGACGATATCGGCCTGACCATGGAAAAGGCCGCGAGCATCGACAGTTTCGAGGCGCAGGCCAGCCAGGCGCGCCCGTGGGTCTAAGCCCGCGTTAACCAATATAAGGCATATCGGAGGCGTACCGCTATGCCGCTTTCGGGGCGCATCCACAACATCTTGCGCCCCGCCTAATTCCCGCCTCAGAAATGATGCACAAACGCACCACACCTTCCCTCAAAATGCCCGACCGTTAACGTCCTATTAACCACAAGGCTTGTGACATCGGGTCAATCAAGGCAGAAATGAGGCCAAATTGAGGCACCCGCCTGACCCGGTGGGATCAAGTTGGAACAAGCCGCGGCACGTATCGCGGTTGGCCAGTTTGAAGGGATCGAAGACGTGATTGCACGTATGACGAGCGCTGCTGCGCGCGCAATTCTGGTGGCTTTGCTGATCGCGGTGCCATCCCTTGTGGTGCCGGGCGTATCCATGGACACGTCGCAGATTACTGTGCTGATCGCGCTGTTCGCGGCCACGCTGACCTTTATCGAATATAACGCCGCAAGCCCAAGTATCGTTGAGTTTCGCGATGCCGCACCCTTCAACCGGCTGCGCTTTGCGGCCCTGTTCGTCACCGTGCTAGCGCTCAGCTTTATCCTCAAGGGCAAGGTCGATCCGACCGTGACCACGCAAGCGTTGACCGCCATCGGCACCATTGTCGGCAACAGCATCGATTTCCCCTACAGCCCGGTGCGCATGGTCGTCCTGATGCTGCCCGACGGCTCCGAAGAAGAACTGGTAGCATCGGTCCGCACCGCCGCCGGCATGGCCTATTTCAGCTCGCTCTGTGCGATGACGGCGTTCCTGTTTCTGGTGCGCATCCTCGGCTGGCCGATGCGCCACGGGTCGTTCAACGTCTGGGTCAACATGCCCCTCTTCGACCCCACCGCAGGCGGCGATGTGCTGCACCGGCTGCACCGCGACGCCCGCATCAACATCGCGGTCGGGTTCCTGCTGCCGTTCATGATCCCGGCTGTGGTCAAGGCGGCGTCGGACCTGCTAAACCCCATCACGCTCGACAACCCGCAAACGCTGATCTGGACAATGACCGCATGGGCCTTTCTTCCTGCCAGCATGATCATGCGCGGCATCGCGATGCACCGCATCGGCGAGATGATCCGCGAGCAGCGCGAGCGGGCCTACGCCAACGTGGACGGGGAATTGCAGGTCGTCTGATCCTGCTGGCCTGCCTGTGTCTGGCGCAGGGTGCAGTGGCCGAAACCTACCGCTTTGCCACCTTCAACACCGAACTGGCCCGCAAGGGGCCGGGCCTGCTGCTGCGCGATCTGGCGCGCGGAGAGGATCCGCAGATCACCGCCGTGCTGGGTGTGCTGGCCCATGCCGACGCTGACGTGGTCGCCCTGCAGGGCATCGACTATGACCTGACGGGGGCCGCGCTGACGCGACTGGCGGCGGCGGCGGGCTACCCTCACGCCTTTGCCCTGCGGCCCAACACCGGGCTTGCCACGGGGCTGGACATGGACGGTGACGGCCTGCTGGGCGGGCCCCGCGATGCGCAGGGCTATGGCCGGTTCACCGGTCAGGGCGGCATGGCGGTGCTGTCGCGCTATCCCGTTCTCGCCGATCAGGTGCAGGACCTGTCCGGCATCCTGTGGGAAGACGTCCCCGGCGCGCTCTTGCCCGAGGTCAACAGCGCGCCCTTCCCCAGCGCCGAGGCGCGCGCGGCCCAGCGTCTGTCGACCACCGGCCACTGGGTGGTGCCCATCGCCCTGCCCGAGGGGCGCGTGGACCTCATGGTGTTTCACGCCTCGCCCCCCGTCTTTGATGGCCCGGAGGATCGCAATGGCCGCCGCAACCACGACGAAATCCGGCTGTGGCAGCTGCTGCTCGACGGTGTGGTGGGCACGCCACCGCCCGGCCCCTTTGTCATCGCGGGCGATGCCAATCTGGACCCTGTTGACGGTCAGGGCCGCAAGCAGGTGATACGTGACCTACTGGCCGACCCCCGCCTGCAGGACACCGCACCGCAGGGCGCGCGCGGCACCGACACCGTGGACTGGACGGACCCGGTGCCCGGTGACCTGCGGGTAAGCTATATCCTGCCCTCCACCCATTGGCGCATCACCGGCCAACAGGTGCTCTGGCCCGGCGACCAAAGCCCGATCGTGAACATGGTCGAGACCGCCAGCCGGCACCGGCTGGTCTGGGTGGACCTTGCCATTCCGGCCCTGCCCGAGTAGGCGAACTGCCAAGCAAAACAAGGAGCGCGCCCCATGTCCACACCCACGCTTTTGATCCTGCCCGGCGACGGCATCGGCCCCGAGGTCATGGCCGAAGTGACCCGCGTCATCGACTGGTTCGGCGACAAGCGCGACATGCCCTTTGACGTGTCCACGGACCTTGTCGGTGGTGCGGCCTATGACGCCCATGGAGTGCCCCTGCACGACGACACGATGGCACGCGCCCAAGAGGTGGACGCGGTACTGCTCGGTGCCGTAGGTGGCCCGAAATACGACGATCTGGATTTCAGCGTAAAACCTGAACGGGGCCTGTTGCGCTTGCGCAAGGAGATGGACCTGTTTTCCAACTTGCGCCCCGCCCAATGCTTTGATGCGCTTGCGGATTTTTCGTCGCTGAAAAAGGACGTGGTGGCCGGGCTCGACATCATGATCGTGCGCGAGCTGACCTCGGGCGTCTATTTCGGTGAGCCGCGCGGCATCTTTGAGGAAGGCAACGAACGCGTCGGCATCAACACCCAGCGCTACACCGAATCCGAGATCGAACGCGCCGCGCGCTCCGCCTTTGAACTGGCCATGCGGCGCAGCAATAAGGTCTGCTCGATGGAAAAGGCCAACGTGATGGAAAGCGGTATCCTCTGGCGCGAGGTCGTGACACGTGTCGGCGAAGACTACCCCGAGGTTGAACTGAGCCACATGTACGCCGACAACGGCGCGATGCAGCTGGTGCGCGCGCCCAAGCAGTTCGACGTGATCGTGACCGACAACCTCTTTGGCGACATCCTGTCGGATTGTGCCGCGATGCTGACCGGCTCGCTTGGCATGTTGCCCTCGGCCTCGCTCGGCGCGCCCATGGCGAACGGTCGGCCCAAGGCGATGTACGAGCCGGTGCACGGCTCCGCCCCCGACATCACCGGCCAGGGCAAGGCCAACCCCATCGCCTGTATCCTCAGCTTTGCGATGGCGCTGCGCTATTCCTTTGACCACGGGGACGAGGCGACGCGGCTGGAGCAGGCAATCGAGTCGGTTCTGGCCTCGGGCGCACGCACGGCAGACCTGATGGGCCCCGAGGGTGGCACGCCCCTGTCGACCACCGAAATGGGTGACGCGATCCTCGCCGCACTCGACGCGAGCCTCTGACCGACGCGGCACCCCGCACATTTCGGGCGCTCTGTCACGGCGGGTATTCCCTACTTGTTGTGAACGCTGTTCATTCACTTCTTGAACGGCGTTCATAGCTCCTGAAGGGAATACGAAATGACATCTTTTTCCATCCGCGCCGCTCTGGCCGGTCTCGGGTTGCTGGCCATCAGCGCCTGCGACGTCGCCTATCCTGTCACCGTCATCGGCGAGGGTGGGATGACCTTCCGGGGCTCGGCCACGGACACGTTCCTGCACGGCGGCAGCTTTCAGGCGACCAACGGCACCGCGGTCTGCACCGGCACCTATGAAAAATACGACGACATCAGCACCGTAAGCTTTCCGGTGGTGTGCAACAACGGGCTGCGTGGGCTGGGCACCGCGTTCTTTCAGTCGCCCACTGCCGGGTCCGGCACTGTCACGATGACCGACGGCAGCCAGTGGCAGTTCATCTTTGGCCGCGCAGCGCTCGCAATCTGAGGCGCGGTCGGTGGACAATGCCCGGGCAGGCCCGCTATGCAAAGCGGGCAGCAACCGCCGGGGCCGCACCCATGTCATCCAATGCCAAAGGGGCCGTTCTGGCCCTGATCGCCTTTGGTCTGTTTTCGACCCACGATGTGTTCATCAAGACGCTCGGGGCGATCTATTCACCGATCCAGATCGTGTTCTTCAGCGTCCTGCTCAGCTTTCCGCTGGCAACGATCATGCTGATGCGCGACGCCAAACCGGGCACGCTGCTGCCGGTGCACCCGTGGTGGATGGCGGTGCGGACGGTGGGCGCGGTGGTCACGGGCGTGTCGGCGTTCTATGCCTTTACTGCCCTGCCCCTGACGCAGACCTACGCGATCCTTTTTGCCACGCCGCTGCTGATCACGCTGCTGTCGATCCCAATTCTGAGCGAGACGGTGCGCCTGCCCCGCTGGATTGCCGTGATGGTCGGCCTTGCCGGTGTCATGGTCGTGCTGCGCCCCGGCACCACGGACCTGACACTGGGCCACCTTGCCGCGATTGTCGCGGCGTTCGCCGGTGCCTTTGCCTCCATCGTGGTGCGCAAGATCGGGGCGGAGGAGCGGACGGCGGTCATGCTGCTTTATCCGATGGTTGCCAATTTCGTGGTGATGGGGGCGGCGCTGGCCTTCGTCTACAAACCCATGCCGGCGGAGCATCTGGGAATGCTGGCCATCATCGCGGTCATGGCGTGGATCGCGGCACGGTTCATCATCGCCGCCTACCAGACCGGCGAGGCGGCGATTGTGGCCCCGATGCAGTATTCGCAGATCCTTTGGGCGACCGGCTATGGCCTGCTGTTTTTCGACGAAACGCCCGACCTCTATACCGCTGTGGGGGCGGGCATCATCATCGCCTCGGGCCTGTTCATCGTGTTCCGCGAAAGCCGCGGCGGCACGTCGGAAAACACGCCCGTTCTGCGCACCCGTAGCCGGGTCGGCACCCCGTCGATCATGCGCATCGGCGATCTGATGACCTCCGGACGCCAGCGCGACAAGCCCCTTGCCAAAGACGATGCGTCCGAGTAATTCGCGGCATCGGTCGGAGTGTAGCTCAGCCTGGTAGAGCACTGTCTTCGGGAGGCAGGGGCCGGAGGTTCGAATCCTCTCACTCCGACCAGAGCATCCGGAAATCCTGAGACCCGTGCGGTGCTGCACCGATCCCTGTCTTGAGAAAGATCAACCGTGACGTGGCGCGGCGCAGCTAGTCTGCGCGGCATCAATCACAGTCAGGAGATCGATATGCCACCGAAACACGCCGGCACCACACCGCAACAGGCGGACATCACAGGCGACGTGGCCGCCATGCAGGATCAGGCGCTAAAATCCATGTCGCAGATGGGTCTGGCCTGGGTCGAAGGGATGAGCGATCTGGGCAGCGAAGTGCTGTCCTTTGTCGCCGACCGGATCAAGCAAGACGTCAAGACGCAGCACGAGATGCTCCACTGCAAGAACGTCAGCGAGTTGCAGCACATCCAGGCCGAGTTCATTCAGACCGCCATCGAAGACTACACCGCCGAGACCGGCAAGCTGGTCCAGATGAGCCACGACATCTACACGCCGCCGACGCCCGAAAAGGACTGAGGCGGCTCAGCCGAACACATACGTGCCCGGGGCGGGCCCAAGGCTCGGGCGTGCCGCGCGGGGCGCGATACGTTTGGGCCCGCTGTGCCCGGCCAGCCAATCGGTCCAGGCGGGCCACCATGAGCCGTCCGCGACCGGTGTTTGCCCCAGCCAGTCATCGGCGGACACGTGGTGATCCCCGTCGGACCGGGTGCGCAGCCGGTAGTGGCGACGGCGGTGGCCCGGTTCGGACAACACGCCGCTGTTGTGCCCGCCCGCCGTCAGGCAAAAGGTGACGTCGGTATCGGTCAGCAGTTGCAGCTTGAACACCGACCGCCAGGGCGACACGTGGTCCGTCTCGGTGGCGAGGCAGAACACCGGCATCCGCAGATCGGTCAGCGCCACCGGCTTGCCGTCCACGTCGAACCGCCCCTTGGCCAGCGCATTGTCGAGGAACATCTGCCGCAGGTACTGCGAATGCATCCGGGCAGGCATCCGCGTCGCGTCCGCGTTCCAGGCCATCAGGTCGTTCATCTGCGTGCGCTCGCCCAGCAGATAGTGGCGAACGATCCGGCTCCAGATCAGGTCGGTCGAGCGCAGCATGCGGAACGCCCCGGCCATCTGGTCGGCGCGCAGGTAGCCTTGGGTCGCCATGATATCCTCGAGGAACGCGACCTGGTTTTCGTTGATGAACAACGACAGCTCGCCCGGTTCGGAGAAATCCACCTGTGCCGCCAGCAGCGACATGCTGCGCAAACGCGCGTCATCATCCCGCGCCATGGCCGCAGCACCCGTCGCCAACAGCGTCCCGCCCAGACAATAGCCCACCGCGTGGACCGCATCCTCAGGCTTTGGCGCGATGTGGTTGATCGCGGCGAACAGGCCAAGCGTCAGGTAGTCCTGCAACGACAGGTCCGCATCCCCCTGATCGGGGTTCTTCCACGAAATGATGTGCACCTCGAACCCCTGATCGCGCAGATAGGCGACCATTGAATTCTGCGGTGACAGATCGAGGATGTAGTATTTCATGATCCACGCAGGCACGATCAGGATCGGCTCGCCATGGACCTGTTTCGTCGTGGGGCGGTAGCGGATCAGCTCGATCAGCCGGTTGGAATAGATCACGTCGCCTTCGGTGACAGCGAGGGTCTGGCCCACGCGGTAGTCGGGATGCACCTTGGGCGTCTGGCTGATCAACTGGTTGAAATCCTCCATCCAGTGCCGCCAGCCTTGCACGTAGTTGTGGCCATGCGCCTGCATCGTGCGGTCGATGACGTCGGGGTTGGTCAGGGCGGAATTCGCCGGTGACATGGTGTCGATGATCTGGCGCGCGACAAAGGACACGATGCGCTGATGTGCCGGGTCCACACCGTTCAGCGGGGCGGTCGCCTCCTGCCACCACGCCTCTTGCAGGCGGAACAGGTGCCGCAGATGGCTGTAGGGCGGGCGGTCCCACGCCGCGCTGGCAAAGCGTTTGTCGGACGCGTCCGCCGCGCTGCCATTGGGCACGGCGCAGGCCTCGAACGTCTTGGTCCACGCGCTGAAGACCAGCTGCATCTGCCGTTCGGGCGAGGCGGCGACATGCAGGGCCCAGTCCAGCCACGCGGTGCTGAGCGCTGTGGGCGACAGGCCCCCGGTGGCGCGGCCAATCGCGCTGTGCAGGATACGGTCAAGAGATCGGTTGTCGTCGAGATCAGGCACCGGCGGTCCTTTCAGAATGTGCTGCGTTCTTCGATCAGGGCACCGTCGGTCAGGTCATCCCTTGGGTGTTCGACAATGCGGTCACCGGGCGCCAGCCCCGCCTCGACCACCGCATGACGCCCGTTGCGCGCACCAAGCGTCACAGGCACCTGCGCAACCCGGTCTCCCGTGGCGCGAAAGACGGCCCAGCCGTCGTCGGTACGGAACGCCGCACTCAGCGGGATGCGCAGCGCATCTGCCTGCGCATAGGTGACGACGCGCAGGTAAACGGCGAATTCGTGGCCCAGATCGGGCCGCATCTCCAGCGGAGTTTCGAGGTCAAAGACAACGTCGACGCGCTGCTCCTCTATGCCCAGAGCGGACACTTTCATGCGCGCGGCAGGCTCCACATAGGCCAGCCGCGCCTCCAGCGGCGGTCCACCCCACCGTTCGACCACCGCGCGGGCATCCGGCGGGAGGCTGACCGCATCGGAGGTGAGCAGGTCCGCGACCAGCTCGATCCGGGTGGGATCGCCAATGGTCAGCAGACGTTCCCCGGCAGAAACGGGGCGCGCGCTGACCTCGTCGATGTCCAGCACCACCCCATCGGTGGGCGAAAACAGCGACATGCAGCACTGGCCGCCGTCGCCGCCGGGCACGCTTTCGACCAGCGCCGCCTCGGCCCGGCGCAGCCCGCCTTGCGCCTGCGCAATCCGGGCATCCGCGGCCTCCAGGGCGGCGTCGGCAATGGCGAACTGCTGCTGCGCCTCTTCGAGGCGGGTGATGGTGGCCACGCCGCGTTCCACCAGCGCTTGCGTGCGCTCGAAATGCGATTTGGCATAGATGTGGTCCTCGCGCGCGCGAGCCAGTTCGGTCTCGGCCACATGCAGCGCGGCTTCGGCCTCGCTCACCGCCGCTTCGGCCTGTTGCCGCGTGCGGGCATCAAGCAAACCGGGCGCGATGGGCTCCACCATTGCCACGACCGTCTCGCCGCCCGTGACCGGGTCACCGACGCGCACGGGCGAGCGTTGCGCGACACCTGCGATAGGGGCCGACACTTCGAACACCTCGACCACGCGGGTGGTGCCGTCGACATCCACGGTGATCTCGAAATCGCCGGTCTCGACGATGTGCAGATCGACCGGCACAGGCTCGGGCCGGAAGGTCACGAACAAAAGGCCTCCGGCGATGCCGACGCCGATCAGGCCAAGGACGATATTGCGACTGGTATGGGCCATGGTGTCACTCTCTGGTTTTCATCACGGAAACGAGGTCGATGCGGTCCAGCCTGCGCCGCACGATCAGGACGGAGACGAGGGCCGCGCTCAGTACGATCAGGCTGGCCGAGGAAAAGGTCGACGCACTCACCACCAACGGCATCGCATAAAGGTCGCTGGTGTAGCTTTCGGTCAGCATTTTCGCGACGCCCCAGCCGATCCACCAGCCAAGGGGTTGCGCCAGCAGCGCCAGCAACATGATCTCACCCACCAGCACAAACCCGACCTCACCGCGGGTAAAGCCGAGGATGCGCAGGCTGGCCAGCTCGCGCGCCCGTTCCGACAGCTGGATGCGCGCGCCGTTATAGGCGACACCGACCGTGATCAGCGTGCCCAGCACGGCGTAGATGGTCGTGGTGATCAGGATATTGCGGCTTATCGTATCCTCGAACCCCGCGCGGTTTTCGGCCAGCATCGCGCGCCCGGCGAGGCGCGGCAGGTCCTTGAGGCTTTGCTGAAAGGCGACCGCATGGGCCGGGTCCAGCGTGACGTTGACGACGGAAACGCGCGGCTCCTGCTGAAACAGGCGGTTTGCCGTGGCCTGATCCATATAGGCACCCAGCCCGAAATACTGCGTGACCAGTTGCGTGACCGGCAGCGCATAGGTGCCCTGGTGCACGCCCAGAAACCTGACCTCGATCACGTCGCCCACGGCCGCGTTCAGCTGTGCGGCCAGACGCTCCGACAGCATGATGCCACCCGGCGGCGCATCCACGACCACGCCCGCGGTCGACACGATGCGGCTGAGGTTCATACCGGGCCTGCGCGCCTCGACGGTGGTGCGCTTGTGCCCGTGGCCATACTGCAGGACGGCCGTCATCACCTGCTGCCCTTCGGCCTGCAGGACACCGGGCAGGCGGCTGGCCTCGGCCACGGCGCGATCATCCACCTCGTCGTTGAAGAACAGCACGGCGTGCTGCCGGTTCGACTGGTAAAAGGCGGTGTCGATGATCACGTCCAGCGCGTCGGGAAAGAAGTTCGACGACACCAGAATGCCCACCGCCAGCGCCATGCCGAGCACGCTGAGCCCCGCGCGCATCGGCCAGCGGATGACACTGCGCAGGATCATCATCGTGGGCTGGCTGACGCGGAGCGCATGCAGCGCGCGATCCACCCAGCTGGTGGTGAACCGGGGCGGCACCGGCGGCGACATGGCCGTTGCAGGCGCCAGCCGGGCGGCGACCCAGGCCGCGCGTGCCGCCCCGGTGCCCGCCGCGACCAGCCCCAGCAGGCCGGCGATGACGTAGATGTTCCAGGACACCGAATAGATCAGATACGGAAACTTGAGGAAATGGGCGTAAAGCTGCGCCAGCTCAAAGCTGAGCCAGCTGCCGGCCGCATAGCCCAGGCCGACACCCACGACCCCGACCAGACCGGCCAGCAGCAGGTAATGCGTCAGGATGGCTGCGTCCGAATACCCCAGCGCCTTGAGCAGCCCGATCTCCGCCCGTTCGAGCGCTACGATCCGGCCCATGACCATGTTCACCAGAAAGATCGTGATGCCCAGAAAGATCGGCGGCAGCGTGTAGGCCAGCGTTTCCAGCTGCGTGATCTCGGCGTCTATAAACGCGTTGGAGACCTGTTCCGACCGGTCAATGGCCCCCAGCCCGCCATAGGGGTCCAGCAACAGGTCCAGCTCGTCGATCACGGGTGCGACCGCAAAGCCGGGGCGCAGCTTGACCGACAGGTTGTTGAACGCGCCCGTGCGATCCAGCGCCGAGGCGAGCGCCTGTTCCGGCATCCAGAAAATCCCGAAATCCGCGTCATTGGGGATCAGGCTGCCGGGGCCGATGGCGTAGATGAATTCGGGTGACAGCGCCCAGCCGGTGACGGTCAGCGTGCGCTTGGTCCCGTTGAGTGTCGCGGTGAACGTATCGCCCGGCCAAAGGTCATTGGCCTCGCCAAAGGGGGCGTTCAGCACGACGGCATCGGTCGCGGTGGCGTCGGGCCAATTGCCCAGCCGCAAGGTCGGCTGGTTCAGCACCGGCCCGTTTTCCGGGAACGACACCACGTGCGCCACGGTCGCATCCACCTTGGCCGGGATGTCCAGCGTCGCATAGGTCGTCACCCGCGGCGCGATGGCGGCGATACCGTCGATGTCGCGGATGATCTCCAGCATGGTGTTGGGCGCGCGGTTCACATCGACAAAGATGTCGGCAAAGCGGTTGCGCTCGTAATAGGTGGTGCGCGTGTTGTCGAGCGCGCCGGACATGCCGAACGACATCAGCAGCACGGCAACCCCCGCCGCCAGCACCAGCGCAATGGCCAGGAACTGCGACCAGAGCCTGCGAAAGTCACGGAGCAGTTTGCGGTCCAGCGCGTCCATCCCGGTCACCAGGCGATTTCGGCCGGGGCGAGGCGCGTTTCGTTTACGTCGACCTGCGCGATTTTGCCGTCCTGAAACCAGATCACCCGGTGCGCCATCTTGCGGATCTCCGCGGCGTGGGTGATCACGACGGTGGATGTGCCCAGGTCTTCGTTCACCTGCTTGAGCACGTCGAGCACCTGAATGCCCGTCTTGCTGTCCAGCGCGCCCGTGGGTTCATCACACAGCAGGATTTCGGGCCGTTTCGCCACCGCCCGCGCAATGGCCACGCGCTGCTGTTCCCCGCCAGACAGCTGTGCGGGAAAATGGTCCATCCGGTGGGTCAGGCCGACACGCTCCAGCGCCTCTTCGGGGCGCATGGGGTCGGGGGCCACATCGGTGACCAGCTGCACGTTCTCGCGGGCCGACAGGCTGGGCACGAGGTTGTAGAACTGAAAGACAAAGCCGACATGATCGCGCCGGTAGCGCGTCAGCCCCCGGTCGCGCAGGTTCGTCAGCTCCAGCCCGCGGAACCAAACCCGCCCGTCGGTCGCGTGATCCAGCCCGCCGAGGATGTTCAGCAGCGTGGACTTGCCACTGCCCGAGGGGCCCAGCAGCACGGTCAACTCGCCCGCAAACAGCTCAAGATCGACACCGTCGAGGGCGTATACCTTGACCTCGCCGGTGTCGTAGACCTTGGTCAGCCCTTCGGTGCGGAACACGCGTTCGGCGGGCGGTTCGGTCATGCCGCCCCTCGCGATGGGCAGGACATCATCAGGTCGGCGAATGCCGCCAGCCGCTGGTCCATGTCGGGCGTACCGTCGACCTTGTTGGGGATGTTGACATGTGCCGCCATGCTGCGGCCCAGCACCCACTCGCAGGTACGCAGGCCCTTGACCGGTTCGGCGGACCCGCCCGACGTCGTCAGCAGGCCCACGGGCACGGTCACGCCTGCCAGTGTGGTCAGAACGCTGCGCGCCGGTGGCGCGGGCTGGTCGGCCCAGATCGGGCAGGCCACCACGATCCACGGACGGTCCACCGGCACGACGTTGCCGGTCCGCAGCGGCGGCAAGCGCCAGCGGCCCACGTCCCAGATAGCGCGGATCGTCCAGAGGTATGGCACGCGGTAGCGGTCGACCTCGACGGGCACGATCTCGGCCCCGGTGCGCGCGGCCAGCGCATCGACGGCGCGGCGCGTGTGACCGGAATGCGAGTAGCAATAGATGGCAGGCGGTTTGGTGGCGGGCATGGCTCCAGCTCCTTTCCGGGCCGGTTTAACGCCGCGACCATCCCCCGGATTGAGCAATGTCAATTCGCGCAGCGAAAGCGCGTGGCACTCAGCATCCAGAGACATCCCGATAGGAGCCGCGGCATGCCCGACACTTTGCCCAAGACGATGAAAGCCGCCGTTGTGACCCAGCTTGGCCAACCGCTCGACATCCGCGAGGTGCCGGTGCCGCAGATCGGGCCGCGTGACGTGCTGGTGCGCGTGCGCGCCTCGGGTGTGTGTCACACCGATCTGCACGCGGCGATGGGCGACTGGCCGGTCAAACCGACCGCGCCGTTCATTCCCGGCCACGAAGGCGTGGGCGAGGTCGCGGCGCTGGGTGCAGAGGTCACGCACCTGAAAGAAGGCGACCGCGTCGGCGTGCCGTGGCTGCACACCGCCTGCGGGCGCTGCGAACACTGCTCGGGCGGCTGGGAGACACTGTGCGAGGCCCAGCAGAACACCGGCTATTCGGTCGATGGCGGCTATGCCGAGTTTGTGCGCGCCGATGCGGACTATGTCGGGCCGCTGCCGAATGCGCTGGAGTTCGGCCCCGCCTCCCCGGTGCTGTGCGCCGGGGTGACCGTCTACAAGGGGCTCAAAGAAACCGAGGTGCGCCCGGGGCAGTGGGTTGCGATCAGCGGGATCGGCGGGTTGGGGCACATGGCCGTGCAATACGCCAAGGCGATGGGCATGCATGTGGTCGCCGTCGATGTGGCCGATGACAAGCTGGAACTGGCCAAATCACTGGGCGCGGACGTCACGATCAACGCGGCCACCACCGATCCGGTCAAGGAGGTGACCGACCATCTGGGCGGCGTGCACGGTGCGCTGGTCACCGCCGTCAGCACGCAGGCCTTTGCGCAGGCGACGGGCATGCTGCGGCGGCACGGCACCATGAGCCTTGTGGGTCTGCCGCCCGGGTCGTTTCCGCTGCCGATCTTCGAGGTTGTGCTGAAGCGTCTGACCATCCGCGGCTCCATCGTGGGCACGCGCCTTGATCTGGCGGAATCACTCAGCCTCGCGGCTGAGGGGCAGGTCGCCACGCATTTCGAATGGGACCGGCTGGAGAACATCAACGCGATCTTTGACAGGATGAAGGCCGGGCAGATTACCGGCCGGATCGTGTTGGAGATTTGAGCACCGCCGGCCCCGCCCTTTCCGACACGGCCGCCCCGGCTCGCGCGCATCTGCGGCGGGCGCTGTCGCTGCCGCTGCTGACGCTCTACGGGTTGGGCGTCACGGTGGGCGCAGGCATCTACGTTTTGATCGGCGCCACCGCGGCGGTGGCCGGTCCGCAGGCATGGGTGTCGTTTCTGCTGGCCGCCTGCATCGTCGCCTTTACCGCGTTTTCCTATGCGGAACTGTCCACACGCTACCCGGTCAGCGCGGGCGAGGCGGCCTATGTCGAGGCGGGGCTGAGCCGCCGCTGGATCGCGACGGGCGTCGGCTTGCTGGTGGCGCTGTCGGGGATCGTTTCGGCCTCTGCCGTGGCGATCGGGGCCGCGGGCTACATCGCCGGGGTGACCGGGTTCGGGCAGGCCGGGCTTGTCGTGGCGGTGGTGCTGAGCATGGGCCTCGTGGCGTGGTGGGGCATCAGCCAATCGGTGACTGTGGCTGCCATCATCACGGTGGTGGAAATCCTCGGGCTGGTCTGTGTCATCACCTGGGGGTTTGGCGTTGCCGAACGCGGCGGCGTGCCTCCTGCCGACTTGCTGCCCACAGCCGAGATGGCGGTGTGGAGCGGGATTGCGGCGGCCAGTCTGCTGGCTTTTTTCGCCTTTATCGGGTTCGAGGACATGGTCAACGTCGCCGAAGAGGTCAAGGACCCGACCCATGCCATGCCGCGGGCGATCTTTCTGACGCTGATCGTCGCCACGGTCCTCTATGTCGCGACCTGCATCGCGGTGCTGGTGAGCGTGCCGATTGCGCAGCTGTCGGGGGCCGCCGCACCGTTGATGCTGGTCTTTGCCAACGCGCCCGAGATCGTGCGCACCAGCTTTGCCGTTGTGGCCATCGTGGCGACGGTCAACGGCGTGCTGATCCAGATGATCATGGCCTCGCGCGTGCTTTACGGTCTGGCTGACCGGGGGCAACTGCCTGTGCTTCTGGCGCAGGTCTCGCCCCGGACGCGCACGCCGAGCGTGGCGACGGGTTGTGTGACCCTGATGATCCTCGGCTTTGGCCTGTTGCTGCCGATCGAGGCGTTGGCCGGGTGGACCTCGCAGATCGTGCTGGGGGTCTTTGTGCTGGTCAACCTTGCGCTGATCCGGGTCAAGGCGCGGGCGCGCGATGCCGGGACTCATTTTCACACGCCACTGTTCGTGCCGATCCTTGGCGTCGTGACCAGCGGGCTCTTGCTGCTCAGCGGGTTCATCGCGCTGTAGCCACGCCAACGGATTGAGGTAAATCAAGGGCGGCGGCGTGCGCCCCTCATAGGGTTGCGAGACATAACAAGAGCAGAGGCGCGCCAACCATGACATCCCGTTTCAAACTGATCCCTGCCCTCGTGGCGGTCGCCACCCTGACGGGCTGCACACCAGAAAGCCGGAACACCGACCCGGATGTGAGCGTCGCGCGGGGCGAGATGCTGTTTTTCCAGAAATGCGCGGCCTGCCATGGCGATGATGGCAAGGGGGCCGGACGGGAATCGCTGGGCCTGGGCGCACCGCCCCCCGACCTCACAACGCTGTCGGCACAGAACCGGGGCATTTTCCCACAAAACTTCGTGATGAGCGTGATCGACGGGTTCAACCGCCGCAACCACCCCGCATCGGCCATGCCCGAGTTCGGGAACGCGGATCTGGGCCAGGACGTTCAGGTCGAGGATGGCGGCGTATCGACGCCGATCCCGTCCGACCTGATAGCCCTGGCCGTCTATCTGGAAAGCATCCAGCAATAGCGAGGACGAACAGCTGCGTCAGTGCAGGATGCGCCGGGGCCGATCCCTGAGCGGCAGCAGGCCGTGGATGCGCCGGCTGAGCGCCTCAAAGAACAGGTCACGAAATGGGCGGTGCCGCGCCAGCAAAACCGCGCAACTGGCATTCGTCATGCTGATCAGCCGGACCTCACGCGTTGCCCGGGTGTCGACGCCGCGCACATCCGCCGACAGAACCAGCGCCGGACCGGTGAGATCTGTTGCAAAACCGTTCTGCCAGGTCAGATGCACAGCGCCGGTCAGCACCATGGCGAGTTCGGCCTCGCCGTTGATTGTGACGTTGCTGCCGCGTGGAATGCAGTCAGCGCGCACGTCCTGAAGATGCGCAGACGCAATAGTCAGAAATGGGGCGAACGTGTCCGTCACTTGGAGTCGTTGCGGCATTCGGCATTTCCCGTTTCCATCGATCGGCCACTTTAGCCTAGGCACCGTCGCCCGGTGTCGCTTTGAGATTTGTCAAAACCCGGTGCGTCGCGGCCGTACCGCCGTCGCTTGAGGGATATCAATAGCGCGTCCAACGCCACCGCTAGAGTGTGGTCGCAACTGCAACCGCTTGACCGAAACGTCGACCACCCGCACACATTTGCCGCACATGCCCTGAAACAGACCGAACCCAGACCATTGGACCACGCCCGCGACGCAGCCCTCCTGTCCGCCCTCATGGACGCCGCCACCGACGCGATCATCGTCGCCGACCGGCATGGCATGATGCAGCGCGCCAACGGCGCGGCGGATCGGCTCTTTGGCTATGATGCGGGCAGCCTCGTCGGGCAAAGCGTCAACGTGTTGATGCCCCGCGCGCTTGCCGAACTGCATGACGGGTTCATGGCGCACCATCTGGCCACCGGCGAACGGCGCATCATCGGCATCGGGCGCGATGTCGAAGGGGCCCGCCGGGACGGAACGGTCTTTCCCCTGCACCTGTCGGTGGGGCGCGCGGATATCGGTGACGAGCCGATGTTCATCAGCATCCTGCACGACCTGACCGACCGGTCCGCCGCGCATGAGGCGCTGGCGCGGTCGCAGCGGCTGGACGCGGTGGGGCAATTGACCGGCGGGATCGCCCATGACTTCAATAACCTGCTGACGGTGATCATCGGCAACCTCGAACTGCTGCAGATGCGCGGCCCGGACGACCGCCAGACCGGCCTGATCGACGACGCGCTTGCTTCGGCGGAACTGGGTGCCGACCTGACCTCGCGGCTATTGGTCTTTGCCCGCAAGGGGAACCTCAAACCCGTCGAGGTCGACCTGCGCGAACAGTGCCGCGATGCGCTGGCCATCCTGCGCCGCACCATTGGCGAGCGCTACACGATCCGCACCGATTTCGCCAAGACCGTCAGTCAGGTGATGATCGACCCCGTGCAGCTGCAATCGGCGCTGATCAACCTGGCCCTGAACGCGCGCGACGCGATGCCCGAGGGCGGGGAGTTCCTGATCTCGGTCGCGGATGTCACCATCGACGATCACTACATGGCGCAGGAAACCGACATCCAGCCGGGCGAATATGTGCGCCTGTTCATCAGCGACGATGGCGCGGGCATGACGCTCGATGCACAGCGCCGCGCGTTCGAGCCGTTCTTTACCACCAAGACCGACAGTGGCGGCACCGGGTTGGGGCTGGCCATGGTCTACGGGTTCGTGCGGCAGTCGGGCGGTCACATCACGCTCTACAGTGAGCTGGGGCACGGGACGAGCTTTGGGCTCTACTTTCCGGCGTTGGGCCGGGCGCATGCGCCGCATGCCGCGCCGGGTACGATGGACGACACGGCGTTGCCAATGGGCAACGGCCAGATCGTACTGGTGGTCGAGGACAATCCGCGCGTGCGCAAGCTGTCCATCGCGCGCATCCGCGATCTGGGATACCAGGTGCTGGAGGCGTCCACCGGGGACGAGGCCCTTGCCACGCTGGCCTCCGGCACGCATGTGGACGTGCTCTTTTCCGACCTGGTGATGCCGGGCACGCTGAACGGCTACGACCTCGCCGCACTGGTGCGCAGTGAATTTCCGAAGGTAAAGATCCTGCTGACTTCGGGCTATGCCAGCGACGTGGTCACGAACAGGATGGGCGGAACGGCGGCATACCGGATCCTGCACAAACCCTACCGCCATTCGGATCTGGCAGAACGGCTTCAGGCACTGTTGTGAAGCGCGTCCTCCGCGGGGCCATGTTCGACCTCGCAGGCAAAGGTATAGCCCACACCGCGCACCGTCTTGATCAGGCTGGGCTGCGCCGGGTTGCGCTCGATTTTTTTGCGCAGGCGGGCGACCTGATTGTCGATGGTCCGGTCGAGCGGCGACCATTCGACGCCACCGGTCAGGTCCATCAGCTGGTCGCGTGACAGCACGCGCTTGGGCCGTTCTAGAAAGACCTTTAGCAGGTTGAAATCACCCGTTGTCAGCCCGCAATCGGCGCCGCTGCGGTCAATGACCTGCCTTCGGTCGGGCACCATGATCACACCGTCAAACTGATAGGCGCCGCTGTCTTCCGGCGCTGGCGCTGGCGCGGCTTCGGTCAGCTTGTGCGCATCGGCTTCGGCAAACTGGTGCCGCCGCAGCACGGCCCGGATGCGGGCCACCACCTCGCGCACGTGAAACGGCTTGGTGATGTAGTCATCCGCCCCGATCTCGAGGCCCACGACACGGTCGATCACGTCGTCCTTACCGGTGACCATCACAATCGGCACCGTCGACACCTTGCGGATCTCGCGCGCCAGATCGAGCCCGTTTTCCCGCCCGAGATGGATGTCCAGCGTGACCATGCACAACGTGCGCGTGGCGATATAATCCAGCGTCTGCGCGGTCCCGGACGCCTCGATCACGTCAAAGCCGTCGTCGCTCAGGACGTTGCGCAGCAATGCGCGCACCTTTGGGTCGTCTTCGACGACCAGTATGGTCGGCTTGTCGGCCACCTCGCACTCCACCGGATTGGCGCGGCTGCGCCGGTTGCCCCCGGAACCTGCGCGTTTGCGGCCGGGGGTGCGTTACACATTGATACAAAAATCTCGTTTTCAACCGTATGCCACAATACAAACACCGTCCACCACGGTCCCTCACTGTTCAGAAGGGGGCCATCATGTACGTCACATTGTCTGCGGAAAACCGCCCAATTCCCGCACTGCCACAGCCCATGCGCACGGCCCGGCACGCGCCGCTGACGCGGCTGGGCACCGGGCAACACCTCTACCGCGAAGGAGACCCGGTCGAGCGGTTGTATCAGGTGGTCAGCGGCGTCGTGCGCCTGACGCGGATGCTCGAGGACGGGCGGCGTCAGGTCATCGCGTTCGGCTATCCCGGTGACATCATCGGCTTTCCCGCGGATGGCTGCCACCACACGGATTGCGACGCGCTGGTGGACGCGACCTTGCGGTCCTACCGGCGCGCGGCGCTGGATCATGGTGACGGCGATCCGGAACTGCATCTGGCGCTGCTGCAGGCCGCGCTGCGCGAGATCAGCGCCATGCAGGATCACGTCATGATGCTGGGCCAGAAATCCGCCGCCGAACGGGTCGCGTCATTCCTCAATGTGGTCACGCGTCACTACGGCACCGACCTTGGACCCTGCCGTCAGATCGAATTGCCGATGTGCCGCAATGACATCGCCGACTTTCTGGGCCTGACGACCGAAACGGTCAGCCGCGCCTTTACCGGCTTGCGCAAGGCCGGGGTGATCGCGCTGGACGGGGCGCAGACGATCACCGTGCTTGAGCCTGACACGCTCGAAGAGCTGGCGCTGGGGTCGGACTGAGACGGCCCGCCCCTCACCGCCCGATCGGACGCATGTCCGCATCAAGCGCGGGGTCGACATCGGGGATCAGCGCCAGAAACGCGGCATGTGTCATCGCACCCACGCCCAGCAGGACCAGTGTGTAATTGGCCACCCACCCGACAAAGGGGATGAAGTTCAGCAGGGCCACAACAACAATCGCCGCCGCCAGCACGGCAAGGCGGGTGAGCGTCGGCGGGTCGATCTCTCCGCCCAGCCCGATCCACACACGCATGGCCACGGCATAGGCCCCCAGCGCGTAGGCCAGCGTCCAGACCAGAACGATGCCCAGCACTGCCACCGGCACAAACGGGATGCCCACGATGGTCATGCCCGTGACCGGGATCGCGCCGATCAGGATCGACAGACCGGCCACGCCCTTGAGCAGGGTCCGGCCCGGTGATGCGCCGATGGTCTTGCGCAGCCACGACACCTGCCGCGGCGCAAAGCCAAGCGCAAGCGCGCCCAACAGAACAAAGAACAACAGCGTGACCAGAAAACCAAAGAAAATGGAGGCAAAGGTCGGAAAGACGGTCATGTCGCCCATCCCCTCCCACTGACGCAGCAGCGACGCGCCCGACGGCGCCTCGTAGCTGACGCGCGCGGCGGGGGCGACGCGTTCCGGCACCTCCAGCGGCGCTTCAGTCGTGTAGGTCAGCCGGCCCGACACGACGGCATTTGGCCCGAACCGCAGGCTCCTGGCCGTGATGCGCGCATCCCCGGCCACAGGCGCGTTCAGCAGCACGTCGCGCCCCGCTGCGGAAAGGCTTCCGTCAATCGCGCCGTCGACGACCACCGTAGCCCCCGCCAGCCGTGCATTGCCCGCCACGCGCGACGCCGCCTCGGTCCGGACGGTGAAGCCTGCGGCCGACAGGCCGTCGCCTACCGTACCCCTGAGCGTGACGGTCGCACCGGCGGCATAGGCGTCTTGGGCCACGTCGATATCGACGACGACATCAAAACCGGCGCTGTGAAAATCCCCCTCCGTCTGGCCAAGGATGGTGGTGGAGCGTCCGGCGACAAAGACATCTCCGGCAGCGTCTGCGTCACCGTCTCGCCCGCCACATAGGTATCGCCGCCGTTCTCGGTCACCGTCGTCTCTGCCAGCGCCGGGCCTGTGCCCAGTGCGACGGCCATTGCGATGCACCATCTCCGCATCTCGAACTCTCCTCCTGTTGCAGCGACTGGATAGCGCGGGATGGCACCGCCCGATTGACAAGGATCAATCGGCGGGCGGGCGGATTTGCTAGGCCGAACCGAACACCAAAGGATCGGAGGCCACCCAATGGGACCAAAGACTATTCTCGTGTGCCTGACCACGCAGGAACATGCCGCAACCCTGATGAAGGTGGCCGTGCCGCTGGCGCGGCGCAGCGGGGCGCATCTGGTCGGCCTGCACACGCTCGAACGGCTCGAGGTGTATCCCGGCATCGCCGTGCATGTGCCCGACAGCGCCGTTGCGGCGTTCATCGCCAGCCAGAAGGCCCGGGCCGACGCGATCGAGGCGATCTTTCGCGCGCATGTCGATGCGGAGGATTTCGTCGGTGAATTCCGCGTTGTGCAGGCAGAGTCGAGCACCGCCTCCGAACGGATGGTGGAAAGCGCGCGTGCTGCCGATCTGGTCATCATGGCCCACGAGGACCGCAGCGTTGACCGGTTCGATCAGCGCCGCGCGCAGGCGGACGTCATCCGGCAAAGCGGGCGGCCCGTGATCGTGGTGCCGCTGGACTATGACGGCCCGCCGGTCGGTCACAAGGTGCTGCTGGGCTGGAGCGAGACGCGCGAGGCAGCGCGGGCGGCCCATGACATGCTGGCCATGCTGGCCCCCGCGTCGGACATCGTGGTGTTGCGGGTCAAGGACCTCGCCCGGAGCGAGATGGAGGACAGCGACATGCTTGACGTGACCACGGCGCTGGCGCGTCACGGTCACAAGGTCGAACTGCGACACCTCAACCAGGCCGGTCAGGCGATTGCGGATGTTCTGGTGGATTGCGCGTTCGAGATCGGGGCCGATCTGGTCGTCACCGGTGCGTTCGGCCACTCCACCGCCTATGACTTTGTCGTCGGGGCCACCAGCACGTCCCTCCTGCGCAACGCCAAACTGCCCCTCTTGCTGTCGAAATAACGTCGCTCAGTGCCGTCGCGCGCGGGATGGCCCGTGTCGCAAAAGCACTGGACAGGTCTGTCCAGTTTGCCCGACGCTGGTGCCAACCAGGGCTGATTCCGAGGGACGCACATGAATTCGCAATACAGGGTGGTCGTGATTGGCGGCGGCGTGGTGGGGGCCTCGGTGCTGTACCACCTGGCCAAGATGGGGTGGACGGACGTGGCCCTGATCGAACGGTCGGTGCTGACCGCCGGGTCGTCGTGGCACGCGGCGGGCGGCATCCACGCGCTGAACGCGGACCCGAACATGGCGGCCCTGCAGGCCTACACCATCGACCTGCTGACCGAGATCGAGGAAGAAAGCGGCCAGAACATCGGACTGCACATGACCGGTGGCCTCACCCTCGCAGGCACGCCCGAGCGCTGGGAGTGGCTGCAGTCGGCCTACCGCGTGTTCCAGTCCATTGGGATCGAGGATTGCGAGCTGCTTACCCCGCAACAGGCGCAGGAGCGCTGCCCGATCATGTCCACCGACGGTGTGCTGGGCGCGATGTGGGCCGACCGCGAGGGGTATGTGGACACCACCGGCACAGTGCACGCCTATGCCACAGCGGCCAAGAAACGCGGCGCGAAGGTCTTTGAACACACCAAGGTCGAGGCGCTGGAACAGGTCCATGACGGTTGGCTCGTCAAAACCGACAAGGGCGACATCCGCTGCGAACATGTGGTCAATGCCGCCGGTCTCTGGGCCAAGCAGGTGGGGCGCATGGCAGGCATCGAACTGCCGGTATCGCCGCTCAAACACCACTACCTGATCACCGATCAGATCCCGGAGGTTGCTGCGCATGACTTCGAGATGCCGATGACCGTCGACCTCGAAGGGTTCACCTACATGCGGCAGGACCAAAAGGGCATCCTGATCGGCATCTACGAGTTGCAGCACCAACACTGGGCCATGGACGGCGCGCCGTGGAACTACGGGATGGAGCTGTTTCAGGAAGATCTCGACCGGATCGAGAACGAGCTGATGCTGGGTTTTGCCCGCTATCCATCCGCAGAGAATGTCGGAATCAAGACATGGGTGAACGGGGCGTTCACCTTCTCCCCCGATGGCAATCCGTTGGTCGGCCCCGTGCCGGGCAAGAAGGGCTACTGGTCCGCTTGCGCGGTCATGGCCGGGTTCCTGCAAGGGGGCGGTGTCGGCAAATCGCTGGCCGAATGGATGATCGAGGGTGAGCCGGAGGCGGACGTCTACTGCATGGACGTCGCCCGCTACGGCAAGTTTGCCGAGAACAAGCAGTACATCAAGGAAACCACCGGCCAGTTCTATTCCCGCCGCTTCGTGATGTCCTACCCCAACGAACAGCTGCCTGCGGGACGGCCATTGAAAATGGCCCCGGCGCATGATGCAATGACCGCTGCCGGGTGCCGGTGGGGCTCCAACTGGGATCTGGAAACGCCGCTCTATTTCGCGCCCAGCCCGGAGTTCGAAGAGAACCTGACACTCAAACGGTCAAACGCGTTCGACATTGTCGGGGCCGAGTGCCGGAATGCGCGCGAGAATGTCGGCATGGTGGATATTTCCGGTTTTTCCCGGTTCGAGGTGTCGGGGCCCAACGCCACTGCGTGGCTCGACAACCTGATGGCGTCCAGGCTGCCCAACCAGGGACGGGCCAAACTGGCCCCGATGCTGGGGCCGGACGGACGCCTGAAAGGCGACCTGACCGTGCTCAACTGGGGCGATGGCACGTATTGGATCATGGGGTCCTACTACCTGCGGGCCTGGCATATGCGGTGGTTCGACGACCACATGACCGACGGCGTGAGCGTCCGCGATCTGGGCGAGGAAATGTGCGGCTTTGGCCTCACCGGTCCGAAAGCACGCAAGGTCATGGAAGCGGTCTGCCATGAGGATATGGGCGCGCTCAAGTTCATGGGCTGTGGCGCGTTTGACGTGGGCATGGTCAGGGCACGCGTGGCGCGCCTGTCGGTCGCGGGCGAGCTTGGTTACGAAATTAACTGCCGCTACGGCGATCACGTCAAGCTGCGGCGCATCCTGCTGGAGGCGGGCGCAGCGTTCGGCCTGCAGGAATACGGCTTCAACGCGATGCTGTCGCTGCGGCTGGAGAAATCATTCGGCATCTGGTCGGCGGAATTCACGCAGGCCTACACCCCCGGCATGACCGGAATGGACCGCTGGATCGACTGGGACAAGGACTTTGTCGGTAAGGCCGCCGCCGTGGCCGAACGCGACGGCAACGGACCGGCGCAGCGACTGGTCACGCTTGAGATCGACGCCGACGACGCGGATGCCAGCGGGTACGAGCCGGTGTGGAACGGCGCGGGTCGCGTGGGGTTCGTGACGTCCGGGGGCTATGGCCACACGATCCAAAAATCCCTCGCCATGGCGCTGGTCGACAGCGACTACGCCAATGAAGGGACGGAGCTGAAGGTGCATGTGGTCGGCGTGGAACGTGCCGCGCGTGTCATCCCGCCCTCCCCCTATGACCCGACTGGCAAGGCAATGCGGGGATGACCGACCAGCCACGGCGCAGACGCGGGCGGGGCGCACCGCCCGCGCAGAAACGGGAGGTGAACTACCGCAATCTGCGCAACCCGTTTCCGCCCATGGACGTATTTTCCGCCGACCGTATTGCGGCCATGCACGAGGCAGCGCTGGATGTGCTGGAACGGCTCGGCATCAAGGTACTGCTGCCCGAGGCGCGCGACGCCTTTGCCGCCGCCGGTGCCACGGTCAAGGACGACATGGTCCATATCGGGCGCGAGATCGTGGCGACGGCGCTGAGCACCGCGCCCAAATCCTTTCCCCTTGTTGCGGGTGACCCCAGCCGCGATCTGGTGATGGAACTGGGGTCGATGATCTTTCAACCCGGTGCTGGCTGCCCCCACGCGACCGACCTGGAACGCGGGCGCAGACCCGGCACCGAACAGGACTTTCGCGAGCTGATCACGCTCACTCAGCATTTCGACGTGTTGCACATGATCCCACCGCTGGTGGAGCCGCAGGATGTGCCGATCCACCTGCGCCACTACGCCATGACCCGCGGGCAGATGGAGCTGACCGACAAGGTACCGTTCATCTACGCGCGCGGCAGCGGTCAGGTCGATGAAGCGTTCGAGATGCTGCGCGACTTTCGCGGCCTGTCGGATGCGGATTTCGCGGCACGGTCCCATTGCTACACGATCATCAACACCAACTCGCCGCGCCAGCTGGACATCCCGATGGCGCTGGGGGTCATGGACTTTGCCCGCGCCGGGCAAATGGCGATCATCACGCCCTTCACCCTGATGGGGGCAATGGCCCCGATCACCGTCGCGGGTGCCATGACGCTGAGCCATGCGGAGGCGCTGGCGGCAATCACGCTCGGCCAATTGGTCAAGCCCGGTGCACCGGTCTGCTACGGCACCTTTACCTCGAACGTTGACATGAAATCCGGCGCGCCCGTGTTCGGCACGCCCGAACACTTCAAGGCGTCGCTCGCCGCCGGGCAGTTGGCGCGCCATATCGGGTTGCCCTGGCGCTGTGCCTCCGGTTCGGCTGCGAACCTGGGCGATGTGCAGGCCGCAAACGAGACGCAGTTCGGCACATGGGGCTGCCTGATGGCCGGGGCGACGGTGACGCTGCACGCGGCAGGCTGGCTCGAAGGGGGGCTGACCGTGTCCTACGAGAAACTCGTGACCGATGTCGAAGTGCTGCAAATGGTGGCCGAGCTCTGCGCCGAAACCCCCGCCGAAGAGGCCGAGATCGCGCTCGATGCGCTCGAAGAGGTACAGCCCGGCGGCCACTTCTTTGGTGCGGCGCATACGATGGCGCGGTATGCGACCGAGTTCTACGAGCCGGTCGTGGCCGACTTCGCCAATTTCGGCACTTGGTCGGAACGCGGCAGCGTCGATGCCACGACCCGCGCCACGGACATCTGGAAGGGCACTCTGCGCGACTTTGTCCCGCCGCAAGGCAATGGCGACAGGCTCGACGCGCTCGACTCCTATATCGCGCGACGCACTAACGCGGGCGGCTGCCCGCCGATCAGCTGATGCTTCTGCACCGCGACGACCCGGCCAAGGACCCGCTGATCGGCAACATCAAGGTGACGCGGCAGGACTGGCTGAACGCCGCCCTGGCCGTGCTGAAATCCGGCGGGGTCGAGGCGGTCAAGGTGGCCGAACTGGCCGCCCAACTGCAAGTGTCCCGGTCGAGCTTTTACTGGTATTTCAAGAACCGCACCGACCTGTTGGATGCATTGCTGGCCCATTGGGAGGCGACGAACACAGCAGCGCTCGTGGCACAGGCCCACGCCCCGACGCAGACGATCACCGAGGCGTGCTGCAACATCTTTCGCTGCAACATCGACACCCGCCTCTTTGACCCGCAACTGGATGTCGCGATCCGCGACTGGGCGCGCCGGTCGGCCAAGGTACGGGCCGTGCTGGAGAGCAGCGACGCCGCGCGCGTGGCCGCCCTGACGCAGATGTTCGCCCGCCACGGCTACCCCGCCCAGAACGCCAAGGCACGCGCGCGGGTGCTGTATTACATGCAGTTGGGATACGAGGATGCCCAGCTGGGCGAGACCCTCGAAGAACGGCTGCAACTGGTCCCTGACTACCTGTTGAGCTTCACCGGCCGCGCGGCACTGCCTGAAGAAATCGAAGCATTCAACGCCTATGCGCGCAGTATTTGACGGTGGTTTCAGGTGTTTTTGGCGACCCCGGCAGGATTCGAACCTGCAACCTGCCCCTTAGGAGGGGGCTGCTCTATCCAGTTGAGCCACGGGGCCTTTATTTTAAATCAAGTACTTACCAGAAGTACTCTAGAATTTTGTCTCTTTTTTGTCTCTACTTTCGAACATGCAGAGCCCAGTGTTTGGATGGCCTGGATGAAACCAAGCCCACGTTTCTTGGATATCGCAGCTCGACAAGCATGACCACCCGGTCGTCGTCGCGGTCAAGCACCCCTTCCCGGCCCCAGGTCAAACTTGCACTCGATGCTCCAACGATAAGCGAAGGAAAAGGCGCTTAGTCACCAAGTTGGCAGCGAGGTTGAGCGTGCGTATCAGCGTAGTGACTTGCTCAAAAAGCGCCGGGTGTTGCCAAATCAGCTGGCGGATTTTTTGACCGCTTGATCTGAAATATGCGGCGTCGTGCTACAATCAAAGGATGATCGAAAACTACATTGGCCCACGCAGAGACGTGCCCCTGCATACAGTCGCGCAGCCCGATGCAGCGCTACAAGATACGGCCCAAAACAACGCTTTGCAGGTGCATGCAGTGGCATCTAACAAGGTGCAGCCGCAAGCAGACCCGCCTGCAGAGGAATTTACAATTTCTGTTGACCAGGTGCGCGCGCACTTCCGCGCCAAGGGCCTGCAAAAGTCAAAAGACACCATCCAAAGGTGGTGTCGCACCGGCGAACTCGCCTGCCAAAAGCGTGGCGTTCTCAATCGCTATTTCACGACGGAGGCGTCTTTAAGCGCGCTCGAAGAAAAACTCCTTCCCGACATGATTGCGGAAAGGTCAGGCGAAGATCAGATGGATTATGCCAACGTGCAGGGTGATGCACCTGTACCGAAACCTGCACACAAACGCATGCCGGTGCATGCCGATGAGAATGAACCCGCACGCAGCGGTGTGCAGCAGAACGTAGACTTGGACGTTCAGGCGCATGCCGCTGCTTCCAACTCCAAAGAAGCGAAAACAGAGGCATCACCAAACGCGCCTCAACTCACCGCACTGGTCAACGAGCTTCGATTACAACTTGAAGGTAAGCAAAACGAGATCGAGTTTTTAAGAGAAGAAGTCCGTGCATCACGCGATCAACGCGGCGCGGTTGTGCAGATTTCAAACCGAATGCTCGAGACCCTGGAGACTATTGCAATCGGGGGGCGGCTAGAACGTAGCAGCAAAACAGCACAAAACTCGACCGACATCGCGACCGAACCTGTGCGTTACTCACAGCAAGAAGGTGGCGAGAGTGCGGTATAATCCATGCAACATGAACAACCAGCCAACGGACAACTTTCGCGACTTCAAGGGGGCGTTCATCCCGAAGGATATATGGATCAACCCGGAACTGTCTGGCGATGAAAAACTCATGTGGGGCGAAATCTTTGCGCTCGACAATTCCTTTGGCTGCATCGCGGGCAACGAGCACTTCATGAAAATGTTTTGCTATGCGAACGAGCGAAAGCCTCAACGGTTGATCAAGTCACTCAAGGACAAAGGCTATGTCACGGTCGAAGTGGACAAGAAGGATGACAGTCGAACCATCCGCATTACAGGAAAGTACCGGCACCTAGATGATGCGCATATGCGCGATCTGGCTGCGATGCGCGCCGATCTCATTGGCAAGATGCGGGGAAGATAGAAACCGGTCGGAATGAGCCGCCGACAAATTTGTCGCCACCTGACGACATCATGGTCGGCACCTGACGACAAATTTGTCGTTCATTCATATAAGTTTACATATTAGATTTCAAAGAGATGGCAGTTTTTCCCAATAAATAAATTTAAACCAAACCATCGCTTGAAAAATCTGACCAAAGTGACGATCACACATGTCACCAAAGCCCCGAAATCAGCCTGTGCAGGTTTTAATCAGCAAAGTCTATGTGACCCCAACCTTTGTTGAAAAGAGCCCGTAGAGCGCCTTGTAGCGCGTTCCAGAGGCTTCGTGTGCAATACGGTGATTTCTAGGCGGTGCATATTGGCAGAAAGTGCGGTTTGTGGTACATTATTGCTGTAATTCAATCGCTTATGAACACCCTTGCTTTGGACACTCACAAAACTATCCGGAAACTGCAATCACGCGGCTTTTCCGAAGAGCAGGCGGAAGGCATCATAGAGACTTTGACCGAAAGTCAGCTTGTCACCAAAAGCGACTTGGCCACGGAAATCAGTGGTCTGGAGATGCGCCTCTACCGCGCCATGTTGATCCAAACCGGAGCAACGGCAGCTCTCGTAATCGGCATCGTGCAGTTTGCGCTCTAACCACCCTCGTATGACAAGTCCAACCACCATCAACGACCTTAAGTCCGAACTACTCGAGCTCCGAGTGGCGATGCAGCGCGCATTCATCATCCACGGCTGTACCACTATGGGTGCGATCTTGGCCGCTGCGATTGGTGTAACGATAGTGTTCGGGTAGGTATGGACATTTTCTTTGCCGAAGCCGTCACGCACATCACAGCTCTGCCACAGAGGCAGCAGCGCGCGATTGCGGTGCAGCTTCTGGGACTGGACGCCAACGCCACTCTGCCGGTGATCGAGTTTGAAGCCGATTAGCGTGCATCTCGCTAAGCTTGACCGGTTCACGCATTCCGACGACACTACATCCGCCTAGGTTTTCGCAAACCGGGGTGATCGCGATTGCTCCTAATACTGGAGATAATCGTGATGAATAGACTACTGAGCAAGAAGCAAGTCCGCGAGATTGTGGGGTTCAGTTTCGCTCACATCGACCGCATGGAGATCGATCCTGCGTATGCGCATTTGGGTTTCCCAAAACGTGTCCAGATCGGCTTCAGGGTGTTTTGGGTGGAGCAGGAAGTCCATGACTGGGTTGCTGCGCAGATAGCTAAGCGCGACGCCTCCTAGCGGGGCAGGGGGGCGGGTCCAACCGTCCCCCAATACAAGCAGCATCACCTATTGTTCGGCCTTAAATGAGATGCCATCGAGCGTAAGCCAAGGGTGTGCACTGTCGCATTTTGGGGTATAACGATACAAGACTTCACCATTCGGTTTAACATCAACTCTTGCATTTAAAGCACCGTCGCCTCCTATCGTACCAAAAACGGAGCGTATCGCGGGCCTAAAACCTTCGGGTAAGGTGAAAATTGCTTCGCTACTGGGGCAACCAGTCATCAAACCACGCAAATGAACAATGCCATTGTTATCAATAGCATATTCAAAGTTTTGTTCATATTCTCCACCATGGGTTGACCAGCCGCGCGGAAACGGCGCGGGGCTGATGAACTCCATTTGATCTGGCGCGTTAGAAGAAGACCGGCTCTCTAGTTCATCTTTCAACGCGCCGATCTCTTGCTGCATTTCATTTATGCATGAAATCATCTGTGCGGCTGTAGGCTTTGCCGGAAGTGGTGAAGGGCAGTCCTGCGCATAAGCCAAGTTGCAGAGGGTTGTGGCCAAGAGGAATGTGGCCGAAAAAACTAGTTTTTGTTGCATCTATCCATCCATGTTTCGAAGTCAATTTGTTCAAGTTCATTGCAGTCGACTTCGACAGGTTCTTCTGTGCGTGTTTGGCCATCAATAGGCTCACTCGTTGTACCGGTGATGCCGCTGGTACTTGGCTTAGTCGCCACGGCACTCGAAGCTTCCGCTACATCGTGGTTTGCGACCACGTAAATGATGCCAGCAGCTCCTACGAGACAAAGAGAGAATGCGAGTAGCTTAACCCAGTCTTTTGATTTATCGAAAAAGAGAAAAGCTAGAACGCCAATCACAAGTACTACTAATGCTACGATTGCCCAAGGATTTTGCGGTAAGTTCGCAAGTATGTCTGCCAAATTTTCAAAGAAAATGTCCAATTCAACCACCAAAAAAGTCCAAGCTTCGTCGGCCCACCGCCAACCACTGATTGTTCACACTTACATCCAATAAGCAATAATTTCACCAAATATTCGTGGAACAGAAAGTGGAAGGGAACATGCGTTCTGTTTCCACGTTTCTACCAACACTTCGAGACCGAACACACGGCCCCATACAACACCATTCCGCAGCAACTGGTCGTCAGGCTCACGCCATGACCCAATACCCTTTAGGGTACGAAGTCCCCCTCAGCCCTACCGGGTAAAGCGTATTGGGTCATGGCCCTACGGCCAGACGACACAGTTGCTGCGGTGACTGGCACAGCACTGTTTCTGATACAGACCGCATCACACCCACCCCCCAGTTGCGCGGCACCCCCCTCCCAAAAGAACGGAATGCGCCACGCGACATGCGTCCGGGGGAGGGGAGGCGTATAATGTCCGTGGGATGTTCTTTGACGGTAGCATCCATGCAGCCCCCGACTGGTCACCGCACACGGGGCGGGGGACTGGTATGCTACCGTTATGGCGCATCGACTGGCCATTGGTTCCCACAGCACCGGAAAGACCTCGCTGCTGGTCGCGCTGATGCTGGACAGCATCGCGCGCGGCCACGGCGTCTGCTTCCTTGACGCCCACGGCATCAACCTGCCGGGTACCGTTTTTGATCCCGCAACGACGCGCTGGAACCCGCTGCGCGAGCCCATCGATCCGGCGCTGGCGGCCAGTCTGTTTCAAGAGACCACCAAGAGCGCCTGGGACTACGCGGGTCTGACAACGCCAGTTATGGACATGTACTTGTTCTTTGCGGCAGCGGCGCTGATCGAGAACGGGCATAATCTGACGGACATCCTGAAACTGCTGACCGACAGACAGTACCGTTCAACGCTGCACCACACTGATACAGTCACCAAACAGTTCTGGGCTGACTTCGAAGCCTTGAACGCCCGCGAGCAACGCCAAGAGGTGTCGAGCACAATCAACAAGTTCTATTCTTTACTGGCCGATCCGCGCCTGCGCCGGATGTTTGGGGTCAACAAGAAGGGACTGCATCTGTCCGACTTCTTGCGGGATCAGGTGCTGCACGTGCGGTTGCCGGTTCGGTTGTACGGCAAATCAAAGGTCAAGCTGGTGGGATCGCTGATCATTTCCTATCTCACGCAACTTCTATTGGAGCGCAACGACCCGCGACCATACGACTTGTACATCGACGACGCCCACTTGTACGCCCACGATACCATTCAAAATGCACTGGTAAGCACGAGCCGGTACGGCCTGTCTACAACGGTCGCCCACCAACACAGCCGCCAGCTTGACCCAGGCCTGTTTAATGCGCTGTTGGGCAATACCGAACAACAATTCCTGTTTCGGGTTTCCCGCTCGGATGCTGAGGTATTGTCGCCATTGATGCCACCAAACCATTCCAAGGTATCGCTTGATCGAATGCCAAACTATTCATACCGTGAAATTCCATTTGATCGATACGCCCCCGATGGGGTGACCATTCCACTGGAGAATTGAAAGATGAAAGTTTCCATCACGCCTGGCACGAAACAAAAGGGCCTGCTTTTTAAATCGACTGTGCACACGGTGTCATTCAGCGTCACGTTTTCGGAGGAAGAGAAAGCCAAGGTAGATGCTTTGGGCATAAAAAAACATGCTGTAGTCGAAGGTGTTCCATTTAAGTCTGGTGCGATAATGGATTTGACTGTCGATATGATAGGAGATGGCTATGGGTTTGAAGCTAGCTTTGAAAACGAAGGTGCGGCAACAGGGTTCATCGGAGTTCTCAAAGGCTCGCTGCAAAACCTGAAGGCACACATGGATGCACACAGCGGCCCAGCTCAAGCGGAAGAGTTTGAGTTGTAATGGATGACGCCCTGGGGCTGATTATTGGTGCAGCGTTCATCGTTCTGGTCGTTTTTGCGGTGGTCACCGTTGGGTATGTGGTGGCGATTGCGGCGGTACCTGGGGCTATCGGGTACGCAATCTACTGGCAGCAAATCAAGTCACCCGCTGCCGTGGAGCGCAGAGCGGCGCAGCGCACGTGGGAGCTCTATCGGAGTGTTGAGCGCAAATTCACCGCCATTGATATCCCGGCGTTGTTTGTAGAACGAATTGGTGTCCCGGACGATGGCACCAACACGGATTTGCAGTTCAGTATCGCGTCCCGGCTGGTTGCGTTCGAAGACCTAGATGATTATCCGCCCAAGCCACCGGAGATGTGCAACACAGTTGAGGGAGGTCGGTACCGCGACTTTCTGAACCAGGTTTCGCCCAACGACTATGAGCAGCGATTGGAGCACATCTGCCGGGTTGCCCTCCTGTGCGGCTTGCCGCCTTCAAAAGAAAACTTGGCCGCTGTGATCGTCAACGCTGTGGAAGCTTTTGATGATGGTCGTCCAATGCTACCCCGGTTGGCCAAGCGATTGGATGAAAACTACTTCGCACTCGGAAGCTTAGCGCTCATAGACTACGCCGGTGAAGATTATGTTGATGCATACCTGCGCAGCACGCCACTCGTATTGATGTCGCTTATGGAACATGACGACAGTATCGAAATACCCTACGAGTTGCGAAATCAGCACCACATGATCGTAGCAGGTACAGGTCACGGCAAGACGCAGTGTTTGCAGCAGATGCTGATGCAGGATTTTGAAGACGACGACAGTTGCGTCATCGTGATCGACAGTCAGGGATCGATGCTGGAAAAGCTTCTGCACATCGCGCCGGAAGAACGGATCATGTATCTCGACGGTGGCAACATCCGCCAGCCCTTGGCGCTGAGTGCCTTTGCCATCGGATCGACCCACCGACCCGAAGATGAACCAAAAGTGCGTACCGCTGTGGCCCTCTACGAGCATATGTTTGCCGTGCGGGAAACGGCCCTCACCACCACGCAATCGACCCTCTACCGCTTCCTGTCACGGTTCTTGATGGTCATCCCAAACGCGAATTTCGACACCGCTCTGGAAATCCTGCAAGACGGATATGAGCCATACGCCGAGTATGTCGGCCAGCTAGAGGAAACGTCGCAAAAGTTCATCACGACCCAGCTCTGCGATCCCAAAGACAAGCGCGCCAGCCAAAGCTACCGCACAACCCGGCAAGAGGTGGCCCGCCGGTTGTTCACGTTGATGGAGAGCCGAACGCTCAAGGGCATGTTCAACGCACCCAACAGCAAAGTGGACATTGCCCAGGCGATCCGCGACCGGAAGATCATTCTGATCAATACCGCCCAGGCGGTGTTGGGTGATGAAGGGGCGCAGCTTTTTGGCAAATACTGCTTTGCTCAGATCGCTATAGAAGTGCTGGCCCGCGCCGAAACCAAAGACCGGGTGTATCTCTATTTGGACGAGGCGCAGGAATACTTGTCCGACAGCCCGATCATCCGCCGCCTCTACGAGCAGGGTCGCAAGCGGGGTCTTTGCATGGTGACCGCCTGCCAGGAGCTCGACCAGTTGGAGCGAGCGGGCATTGAACGGATGCTCAATTCGCTCACGTCAATTAAGTTTGCCGGAGGTGTCAGCGCCCAGGATGCTAACAAGCTGGCCAAGGAGATGGACAGCGACGCGGAGACGATCCGGGGCGTTGAACCACTGAGTTTCGCGGCGTGGCTGAAGCAACAGGGCACGGGCACATATCGCGTAACACCCGGATTGCTCGAAGACCACATTGCCGAAGAGCCAGGGGATATTGATGCGATCAAGGCTGAGATGATCGAGCGCCACCACTACACGCCGACCGCTGCAAGTGCGCCAAACGACGAACCTGACGACCCGGAGGCGGAAGTGGACTTTGAGGGGTACTGGGAAGACGACGCTGGTTCACCAAAAGACGAGCAACCGCCCACAAAGCCCGGCCCCGATGACCCCAAGGACATCGATCCAGACGCCCCGCAAAATTTCGACTGAAAAAGTTGCTATACTGCATAGGTGAGCATCCCAAACATCGCTAACCACAAGGCCCATGCTGACCTTTGACGCAGCCCCAAAGGCGCGCCAAGACGAAGGTATGCGCAAGCCTCGGTTCAAACGTGTAAAGCCAACATCCGCCCTGCAATTGCGCGAGGGCGGCTATCAGGTGCTAGAGCTCTTACACCAATTCAAAGCGCTGCGATCACATCACATCGCCATGCATTTGCCCCACCGGCACGAACGCGGCCTGCTGCATTCACTGCGCAATCTGTTTGATCACGGCTTGATCGACAAAGTGAACGAGCTGCGCCGGTTCAATGCGCTCTATCAGCACGACACGTACACGTTGTCCCAGAAGGGGAGAGACGCCTTGGCTGGGCGCGATCTGCCGCCTTGCTTTGTTCCGTCTCATGGTGCGCTCGGGTTCCGTCTCAATCATGAGTGGGATCATTCGATGATGATCATCGACTTGATTTCAAATTTGGTGGCGGGAGCGCGGGAAAGGGGAGTGCGCCCGATATCAGCGGAAGAAATTGCCCGGCAGTCTACGACAACCGCGCCGTTCATCTTCCCAAGAAAATCTGTCTACACCGACCGCAAAACAGGCAGGGTTGTGCCATACACAGTCGTGCCGGATGGCTTGATCGGTTTTCAATACCCAAGCGGCAAAAGTACGTTCTTTGCAGTCGAAGCCGAGCACAACAAGCCAAACAGCCGGACGGACGACGACGATCCAAAATCATCGCAAACTTCCACTCGCAAGAAGTTCATGCAGTACCGGGACATTGACTGGCGGCGCGTCTACGGCAATCTTGGGATCAAGAACATGCGGGTGCTCGTGGTAGCGCCTACCCCGACGCAGATCGAAAACAAGTTTGTGGTCGGGCGGAGTGTGGTCAAAGAGAGCCATCTGTTTTTGGGTCATTGGCTACCGATTGTGAGCGGCGACGACGTGCCGACATTGCCCCAAATCTTCGATGCGCCGTGGTTGCGCATTGGCCTCCCACCGGAGCAGATCAATGCAACTACTCTACGAGCTGGTTAAACACCCGTACCGGATCATCCTGACAAAACCCTGTGCCCACAAGCACAAGCGCTTCACCTGGGACTACGATTACGAGTGCATCGTCTGCGGCCAGCGCTTCGATGACGCATGATACAATGAGCCACGGATGTCCTTATGAGAGGAGACCGTGGTGTCTACATTCATTGATTTCGAAGAGGTAAAGGCGGCGAACCCAATCGCTGAAGTGGCCGAACGCTTGGGGCTGGAGCTCAAGAAAACAGGCAACGCATTGCGTGGCCGATGTCCGTCCGGTGAGGGCGGCGAACGAGCCCTGGCCATCACGCCGAGCAAAGGGGTCTGGTATTCCTTTGGGCTCGACAAAGGCGGCGATGTGCTGGCGCTGGTTCAGCTTGTCAACGACTGCACCGTCAAAGAAGCAGCTCAATTACTTAGTGGTACAGCTCCACTGGAGAAGGCCGAAAGGTCATCACCAGAGAGGGGAGGCGAACGTGGCTTCGCCCCCCTCGACTACTTGCAGGCGGATCATCCGGCGGTTGAGGCGTTGGGGATGGAGCCGGAGGATGCAGAAGCTCTGGGGATTGGATATGCACCGCGCGGTGTTTTGCGAGGCACCGTGGCAGTGCCCGTGCGGCTAACCGATGGAGCACTTGCCGGATACATCGGCATCACCGATGCCAAACTACCGCCGAAGTGGGCAACATAGTCACAATCGCACCCAAGTCTTGCAATTTTACATGACCCGTTCGCGGGTCATCTTTTTCGACGCTGGTCGTTGTGCCTAGCGAAGTCGGTACGATCCTACTGTCAATACAGGCTTACTTGCTTGAAATACACAGTTCAAAAGTTGTTCATACCGGTATGGGTCGCGTCAGCTGTCGATCAACCAGCGCCAGTGCGTCGCAGTTTCGCACTGTTCATCCGAAAAAATTTGTAGTTGCGCAAACCAAAATGCTGTGTTGTAACGCTAGATGGTGTCTTGACAGGCGGCTTGACTACTATATCCTGGTTGCAGGTAGCGTATTTATTAGTTGCAACTTGATGTTGACAAAGCTAATTTGTGCGCTGGAAGAAGGCCCACGTACCGCTCCGGGAGCAAATTCCCTGGATGTGCGTGGGCTGTTTTGTTTTAGGAAGTGTTCATGGAGTTCGGAGACCGTTTCGCGCCGTATTATCAGCACGTGACCCCATACATCAAAGACCTCGCAAACAGTGGACTACATGTTTCAAGTAATAAGTTGAGTAGACATAGCCGCTCTAAGGCTGCGCATTACATCTCTAAGGTAGGTATGCAGCGATTTCATGCCTACTACGTTGACTTAAAGCCGATTATTGAAGCGGAAGATGCCAACCAAGTTGGCATTGACGATGTGCTCCGACTATATAAGCTAGACAGAAAGCTCCGGTTGCTGAGCCTAGATGCAATTGAGCGCATCGAAGTAGCAGTTAAGGTGGAAATTTGCTCTTTCCTCGAAGAAGAATTCGGCCGGCATTTTCTAAGTGAAATATTGTCTGGAAGTTTTGATGGATTTAACCTTGCTCCAAGACAAAATGAGGAAGGCGATATACCCTCAAAAATTATTACTAAAGCTGCAAAAGACATTGCCATCAATGCTCGAAAGTCGCCCGAGTTAAAATTTCTGGTCGTAAGGTCTCAGGAAGAGAAGGATGCGCACCTTGATCCTTCTAAGCAAGTAACTCCTCCAATAGCATTTAACAAACTTACACCTACTGAGATATGCGCTTTGCTTGATAAGCGGCACATAGCCGATGCCATGACGTTGGGCGTGGCATCTAGAATTTATGAGCGTTTGGGGGCCCGAGGGCAAGCCAGAGTATCTAGCAACTTCAAAGTACCTCATGATGTTTTTGAGGGTTGGCTCCGTCGCATGACGACGGTGCGGAACTCAGCGGCGCATCATTCAAGGCTATGGAACCGTACGCATTCCAACGACGTAAGAATAACAAAGCAAATATACCCTAATTTGTACAAGTCCGAGCAAGGGAATTCTCCCGCACGAAAGTTCTATTCTACATCCATTGTACTTTATCATTGCTTAAAGTGCGTCGCCCGGCGGACTAGGTGGCATTGGCGGTTGTTTTCAACGCTGGACAGCAAGTCCCTTACACCAGAGTGCCTTAACGTTTGCCATGTCATGGGTTTCCCAAAAAATTGGGATAGACATGACTTTTGGAAGGGTGTCGGAAGCACCGACTAGAGGTTTCGTCCAACGCTGCTACTGTTCATGGATTTACAAGATTGGTGGCGACAAAGGTCGCCACCAACGCCCAAAACAACACGATCAAAAGAAAGCCTGTGATCGAAAAGGAAATCCTACCCTTTTCATACGTGACCACGAATTTGCTGTTTCTCAGCAGCATAGCAACAAGCTTAGTCATGGTTCCCTCCGTTAGCTGACATACGAGCACGAGGGGTTGTTGCCGTGGTATGTCGCGTATCGCTGTGTGTCAATACAAATCGCGACATTTGAAAATCATGGCGCTGGCTTCGCTGCTCAGAAACACTTGGCCACTTCTGTTTAGGTTCGGCATTGTACACAGTGGCAAAAATGGCGTGACGTTGCGTGGGCCATCGCAAGTATAGAATGCAGAACAGTGTTTCCGGCCAAGTTCGGGAAACTTGCTGACCGTGTACCTTATCAGCATGTCCATATAAGGTATACCCGAAACTGACGTCCTCGCGAACACCGATGCAGAGCCGGATCGCGTTCATTTTGGGTATGTTGCGAGACAGTCGACACTGGGCACGGCTGGCATACCCAAACTGGACGGAATTTGATCAAAGGTTTGGTGCGCAAATACTACTTTGTGTGAATAGCCCCTAGTTTCCTAGACACCTTCTTGGTTCACATTGAACTGTCTGTTTTCGAATTTGACGGGCGACAGCATACCGTTTCTGACATGTTTACGTTTCGGGTTATAGAACATTTCGATGTAGTCGAAGATATCCT
>JBCBXB010000012.1:0-139507 GCA_039816785.1 Pseudomonadota bacterium | reverse complement strand
GGCACCTTTGCGAGCCACCAGTCTTCGATCCTGCGGCGTTCCTGAAGTGAAAGTTGCGAATAAACGGCTCCCATGTGATGATCTCCTATTAGATAACGCGTTGTTTTCTAATAGAAGTCGCACTTCAAAGTAGCGCGCGCCGGCGGAGCGGCGGAACCAAAGCGCATCCGGGCGACCTGATCTTCCATCGCCCTGTCGGTTCACAGAAAAGCCTTTCGCGCGGTGGGGGCGGTGCTATTGTCAAAAGGTACGTGGCAAGTTGGATCGTCGGTTTGAATAAGCCTTTTAGTCAGCAGGCGCGGCAAGGCCGGTTGGATACGGTGCTTGGTGCAGACAGTCTGGTCTTGCTGCGCATGGACGGCAACGAAGAACTGTCAGGCGATTTCGAATGGCGGGTCGAGGCGCTTTCGGATCAGGCGGGGCTTGATCTGCACGCCCTGCTGGGCACCCACGCCACGGTCGAGATCGACCATGCCGATGGCACCCGCGCCTTTGACGGCATTGTCTGCGAAGCCCGCGCGCGCGGTGCGTTCGAGAACGGATTTCGCTATGATCTGGTGCTGCGTCCGTGGCTGCATGCCGCGAGCCTGCGCCGCAACATGCGGATATTTCACGACAAGACCGTTATCGAAATTGTCGAAGAGGTGTTGTCGGCCTATGCCGGGTTCGGCAGCCCGCATCTGGATGTGCAGATCACCGGAGACTATCCGGCTCTGGAATATACGGTACAGTATAGCGAAAGCGATGCCGTTTTCGTCCGTCGACAGCTCGAACGGCACGGCATCAGCTGGTCATGGCGGCACGATGCGGGCAACCATACGATGCTGTTGACGGACGTCGCCTTCAGCCTGCCGGACATCCCGGGCAAGTCGCGGCCGTTCTACAGTGTCCAGGGTTTTCATCAGCACGACGAAGAGCATTTTGGCCTGTGGTCGTCGGGGGAGCGGATCACCACCGGTGCTGTGCGCCTGACCGAATACAACTTCAAGTTTCCGATGGCTGCGCAAGAGGTCGATCAGGTCGCTGACGCGTCTCATCCGGGTGGCGACATCGAAAGCTACGATTGGCCGGGCGATTACCTGAGGCAGGGCGAGGGGCAGGGCGTGGTGGGCCGCCGCGTCGACGCCGAGCGGGGCCAGGCCCCGCGCCACGAGGCCGAGGGCGATGTGGTGTCGCTTGGCGCAGGCTGGCGCGTGACCCTGCGGGGCGACGATGTGCCGGGTGCGACCGGGCGCACCTTCGTGTGCCTCAAGGCGCGGCACCGGTTCTGCGCGCAAGGATACGGGACCGGGGACGCGGGCGGCGACGAGACGCCCTATGCGGGGGCGTATGTCCTGATGCCGGATGACACGCCCTACCGTCCCGAGCGCCGCACCGCGGGCCCGCGTGTCCAGGGCCCGGAAACGGCCGTGGTCGTGGGCGATGGCGAGATCGATTGCGACGAATACGGTCGCATCCTGTGCCGCTTTCACTGGGACCTCGAGGGTGCGCATACGATGCGTGTACGCGTCAGTCAGAACTGGGCGTCCAAGGGTTGGGGCGGCATGGTGATACCGCGCATCGGGATGGAGGTGATCGTCGAACACCTGCGGGGTGATCCAGACAAACCGATCGTGACGGGGTGCGTGTACAACGGCAAGAATGATGTGCCGTACGAACTGCCGAAACACAAAACGCGCAGCACGTTCAAGACGGATACCCACCAGGGTGAAGGCTTTAACGAGCTGAGATTTGAAGATGAAAAGGGTGAGGAAGAGATCTTTGTCCATGCCCAAAGGGACCGCAACACCAAGGTCGAGAACAACCAGTCCGAGCGGGTGAACGTCAACAAGGTCGAAAGCGTCGGCAAAAACAAGGCCAGCGAGGTGGGCGCGAACCTGTTGCAGGTGGTGGATGGGGACCTGAACCTGCGGATTGGCCCCGGCAACTCCGGCATGGTCACCAGCTCCCATGCCCACACCGATCCAGAAGGCATGACAGGGTCGCCCGAAGGGTTTGGGGACCGTCAGGGCGACGGCAACTACACCATCTCCGTGGAACGCAACGAGATTGAAACCATAGGCGCAAACCACAACCAGGAAATCGCAAAGAACAAACATGCCGACGTCGGCAGCAACTACAGCATATCTGTTGGCAAGAAACTGGATATCCGCGCGGGTGACAGCATCACTCTGACCTGCGGTCAAACCAAGATTGTCATGGAAGACAACGGCCAGATTTCGGTCAACGGCAAAACGATAAATGTGACAGCTGACAAACTGATCAAAATGCTGGCCGACGTCATAAAGTTGAACTGACCAGATGCGTCGTTTCGGTCTTTTTGCAGGTGTTGGCTTAGGTGTTCTGGCGGTATTTCTTGTCTGGAACCTCAATCCGAAACCGGACAGCACAACCACCGTCCCGGTGTCACAAGCAACGCAAGGGGAGCCCGCCATGAGCGATCAAGCTATCGCCGATCAGAGTGCGGAGCGCTTTGCCGATGCGCCCGAGGTGGTCCGTCTCCTTGCGCAGTCCATCGCCGTGTATGGCGATGATATCGCCGACGCCATTGAGCAGCTTGATCAAGAGACTTTGAACGCAAGCTATTTGCAAATCTCTCCGACAAAGCGACCCGAATTCGGCCATACGCTGCTCCGGGAGGCGATGCTCGCGCGCAATGCCGAAGCCGCGCGTTTGCTGATTGCTCAAGGTGCAGATATCTCGTTCAACGACAACGAGTTTCCGTTCCATGCCGTCGCCACTCCGGACGGTGCGCGCGATGTGTGGTTTCCGGATTACAGCCGGGGGAACGCGATGTTGCGGGTTTGGCTGGAGGCCGGTGGCGACCCGCAGGCAACACATGTCGGGCGCACCTGGCCGTTGCTGATGGAAACACCTCAAAACAACCTCGAAGCGATCCTGATCCTGTTGGAGGCCGGCGCAGACCCGTGGTATCGCCCGCCGCTGTCGGCTGGTTCGGAGATGAAATTCAAAAGCTTCTTCGAGCTTCTGATCAGTGCCAACAAGCAAAGCCTCGAAGTTGCGTTTCGCATCGCCAAAGACGGCCATTTTGCCACAGCCGACCCCGAAGCACGTGAACGTCTGCTTGCCCGGATTGACGAGATTGCGGAGTTTGTGGGCGAGGGCACAGGACCCGAAGCGACGTCCCGACAATGGGCGCTGGCGATGTTTGCGCGCGAGGCCTTGCCACAGATGGATGCCGAGCCGACCGCCGCCCTAAAGGCGCAGCCCATGGGCGACGCATCGGCAGAGGTTGGGTTCTTCCTCGCGCCCGGAGAACTTCGGTCGCCACCGGATACTGACCAAAAGGTCACCACCGACAACCAAACAGGAAACGAACGCTGGGATGGCTGACTCGTCGCGCGTTCTCGGGGATGCGATTTCCGAGTTCTGTATTCTGCATGCGGGGATGTTGAATTTCGACATTTACGATACGGCCATCGGCACCGTGCCGGACGCGATAAAACCCTACATCCGTATAAACGAGCAGCACTGGGAAGAGCATCCGGATATCAAAGCGGATGATGACGACGGATTTCGATGCGCGCTTTACCTGCCCAAGAACCGCGGACAAGGGGACATGGGCGGGTGCCCGCCCGTCATGGTGTATCGCGGCTCCGACAGCGAAGAACGTGACCGCGAGCAGCTGATATTCGGCCTGTCCGGAACTTACGTGTTCGAGGTCGATTTCCCGTGGTCGCCCTTTCCGCAAGTCCCTGATGACATCCGTATCGCCGGCGACTTCGATTATAGCGCGGGCATCCATCCGAACAGTTTCGGAAAGACGTTTGCAGAGCTGCGCGCGTTGCCGGGTCACCACGAAGAAACGATGTTCACCGGTGTCACAGGGACAGAAAACTTCCAGGTAACGATACCTCTTCACCGTGCCGCGCGGGCGTCCCTGGCGTGGACCGTCAACACCAGCCTGTTTTACGGACTGGAAGGCGACTGGCCGGTCAACTTTGCCCAGGGTCTTGGCAACAATGTGCCTGGCCAGTACCTCAAGGCGATCGAATTCGGCAGGCTCGCTGCCGATTTTGCGGCGACCGAGGAATGGGGCCACCAGATCATCTTTACCGGTCATTCGCTTGGCGGGGGGCTTGCATCGGCGGGCGCAATATCCGCGCGCAGGCACAAGCCGGAACTGCGGATTGCAGCGCGTACATACAACGCCGCAGGACTTCACGAAAACACGGCTGCGCGTATCCCGGCCAGTCTATCGGCCGCATCCGACGTACCCATTCGGGCGCGTCACGTGCACAGCGAAATTCTGAACTCGATGCAGTCTGCCACGCGGATCGTTCCGTTTCTTGCCGATGTTTTGTCCTGGGGCGAAAAATCCATGCCGCTAGCGGTGCCCAATCCCATATCGGAGATCGGTGTCAGCCCGGGCCCAATGCCGATCCTCGCGCTGGAGGCCAGCCCGGAGGGGCAAGCCCTGCCCAAGCTGTTTCCGATTGGGCAGGAAGAGTTCATTCGATCCGGATTTCCCGGTCTTGGGCCCATTATCGCTGCGGCGGCCCGGGCAAACGATCTGCCGACCTTTGTCGAAAACGTGGTGGAACACATCATTGACGAGCTTGCGGCTGATGAACGGTTGAGCCACACCGAGGCACAAGAGCTTCAAAATGTGACGTTGCCGGATTTGAAGGCTCTTCAGGCGCCGCTCATGGCAGCCGTCACGACCGGATCACCTGTGCCGACAGTATCCGTGGGAACGTCGGACTATGCGCGCACCACGCTGAACCCTTTGGTCAATCGAATTGTGGCAGACATCGTCGGATTGGCGCGGATATTTCTGGCGTCAGGCAACTATCATACGTTCTTGCCATGCGCGTACACCTTCTTGCTGCCCGGTTTGCGCGCACAACGGAATGCCGCCCCTTGAACCCGGTTTGCCCCGGGGGGCCCGACCCTGGCCTCACGCGGCGACGCCTCACTCGAAGTACACTAGCCTGCCCACGGTATTGCCAGGCCCGTTTGGACCGTTGCAATTCATGTCATAAAGGTTGTCGTTCTGAATCAGCTCGTTGCCTTCGACAAAGACGTTGGTCTTTTTTGAGATGGGGCGGCAATAGCCCTTGTTCACACCGGATTTGACGCCGCCCTTGGTCCCCGGTTCATCGCCCGTCACCTTGTCGGTGCGCGACGCCATGGTAAAGGCCTCCTGCCCAGTGAGGATCGTGCTGGTGGCGGTCGTGACGGACCAATCCAGCTTGGAGATGATCATGTAGGGGATCGGGACCACCGCATTCCCGACAGGCGTGAGGCAGACATCCGGAGCCAGGCAGACAATCGTCGCGGCCTTTCCGCTGTGGCGTGCGGCTGAAAACTCCATGTCAGTCCTCCAGGGCGTAGCCTGCAATTTCGGCGCTTTGGAACCTGTCGGGGGTTGCCAGCCACAGCCGCCAGACAAGGTCCACGCGGTAGTCTGACGGGTCAGCGGATCGCAGGTCAAGCGTCACTGTATCCAGCACCATCTTTTGCGGGTGCGCGCCGTCCGGGCCCAGATGCAACGCGCAAGCGACCGAAGGCAGTTTCAGACGTACCGGCCCGCTATGAGAAACGCCGCCGACGCTGACGATCTCGTTTCCGCGCAACGGGGGATCACATTGCAGGGGGGCCGGCGCTGCGTTCCAGAAAGTCAGCGCATAGTCTTTGGGCATGCGCGGATGGCGCGTTGTTTTCCAGGTCTGATCAAACGTACCCGCGTGACCGCGTCGCGGCAGCCAGAACTTGGCGATGGGGCCAAAGCCGTGAACGCTCATTTCGGCAAGGGGATCGGGGCTCATGAACTCTGCCAGCAGCCCGATTTGCGGTGCGTTGAATTCCGTCTGCTCCGACAGGTGGTGCGGCGTCACGTGGCCGCAGCCGCTTGGGTTGTTTTGATAGGTCTCTACCTCGCCATCGGGGCCGGTCGTGGTGCCGCCATAGGCCAAGTTGTATGTGATGGGTATTTCCGAGACCAGTTCGGGGGGCGTGCGTGTCCATTTGCCCCTTGGTCCTTTGGACCACCGCGACGGACCCCGCACCTGAAAGTCATAGTGCAATCTGTCTTCTATCGTCAGGCTGACCGGCCAATCGCCCAACAACGCAGCGTCCGGACTGCGCGCGACTGCGTGAACGATCAGATCGGTCCCGACCTTGCCGGGCGCGATGTCCTGTTCCTGCACCAATGGGGTGCAACCGGGATCACCGGCGAACGTGTCTTCCAGTTCCAGTACGGGATTGTCGTCTGCAACCCAGCGGTTTGCGTCACGGTTAAACGATGCTTTGGCGATCACAACGCCGCACTCTGTATCGTCGGTTGACCAGTGTTTGAAAAACAGGGTCGCGAGGGGGAACTGCGTACTCAACTTCATATAGCGGCAACCGGGGCTGTTACTCAGGCACCCCGAGCCAGTCCATATCGCCAGAGCAATTGCAACGGTCTGTCAGAGATTTTTGAGGATACGTGGACGCCAGTGCGCGTCTTGGCACGCGCAAACATCAGGGCCGCATATGCAAACGCGGACATTGCGCCTACAACCGATGGGCGAAGAAAAATGATAGACACTGTCAATAATGTGATACAATTCGGGAATAAACTGTAACGGTAACTTGACACATTTCGATTGGATTCACGCCATGCTCAAGACAACCACGACTCTCTCCCTGACCGCATTTCTCCTCGTTACATCTTCGCTGACGGCTGTGGCCGACGGGCACGCCAACAAGGTCAAGATCGGCGAAACGACCGCCCTCGTTGCCGAGGCCAGCACCGCGGGCGACGGGTTCGAGATTGTTGACGGTCAATCCGCCGACACCGATTTCCCCTTTCTGTCCGGGATGAAGGCGTTGGCGACCGTGGGTGAGGTCGATCCCGAGACGGGCATGGCGCTAACGGGCTGGCCCGATGGCAACGCCGCCTGGCTGCTGGACGAGGATACGGTGCGGATCGCGTACCAGTCCGAATCCTACGCCACCATGTCGACCGAGACCTATGGCTGGGAGATGAAGTCGGGCGTGAAATTCACCGGTAGCCATATCCATACGCTGGACTATGCGCGGGCCGGTCTGGCGTCCTTTTTGGGCAATGATCAGGCGGCATCCGAGATCCTCGAAGGGTCGGGCCACCTGTTCCACACGATCTACAACGTCTTCGGCGATGAGGTCCTGCCCCGGGCGCAAGGCGGTATTTGGGGCAACCAAGCGCTGCCGGACAAGACGTTCATCGAATTCGCCCCTGATTTCGAACTGCAGAACGGCGACTTCTTCTTCCAATCCTTCTGCGGCTCTTACTACGAGCCCGCCAACAAATATGGCGATGGCGTGGGCTTTGTCGACGACGTCTGGCTGAACGCCGAAGAGTGGAACATCAACCGCATGTGGAATGTGGGCACGCGCGACGAGCCCAACATGCTGTGGGACACCAACAAGGGCATGGGGCTCGCCTCCATCGTTGTCGATATCGAGAACGAGACGGCCTATACCGTGCCCGCGCTTGGCCAGACCGGTTATGAAAAGCTGATGCCGATCAACCCGCAGCATCCCGACTATGTCGTGATCGTGGCTGCGGGCTATAACCACGACCTGGAGCCTGCACCGCTCAAGATCTACATTGGCAAGAAAGGTGCGGATGTGGACGGCCTGCCGATTAGCGCGGATGCGCCGCAGCGCGATCAGTTCCTCGCGCGCAACGGCCTGCTGCATGGCAAGATCTACGGCGTTGCCGCCGCGATGGACACCTTTGCCGACCTTGGGATCGACAACCCCTCCGTCAACGACAAGATGATGGAAGCCTATATGGGCAACCCCGACGCGGCCGAGGAATTCCCCGTGGCCTTTGCGCCCACATCCTACCAGTGGGGCGGCTGGGACAACCCCGTCGCGGTGAGCGAAACCGAGATGACGCTGTGGCAGGAGGCGGACGAACAGCCCGATGGCCACATGTTCCTTGTGGGTGACAGCAAGACGGAGCACCCCGCAGTCGATCCCGACGTCACTAAGGCGCGCTGGGTCCAGTCGATGAGCCAGGAGGGCGGTTACCTGAGCTTTGAGCTGACCAACCTCGCCGCAGAGCTGGAAGCTGCCGAAGGGCGCTTGCCCGCCGTGCTGAGCGGTGTCGCGATCCGGACGCTGGCCAACTACGACGGCACGCTGACGGTCGAGGTTGCGGATAAGGGCATCAAGCATGGCGGCATGGGCACCCACGCCACCGACGAGAACGACATCGCCAAGGCCAACGCGCCTGACGGCCTGTTGTGGATCAAGGGATCGGATGCCGATGTGCTGCTGGCCGACGAGGATTCCGGCAACGCCTTTGGCGAGCGCAAATACGCGCTGGTGCTGGACCCTGCGACCATGAAGCTGGTCGAAGAGGGCAAGGGTTACTTCCTATCGATGGCGGGCGGTGACGAAAGCCCGCGTGCCAAGGCGGGTGCCACGGCGCTGGCGGGTGCGATCGACAAGCCGCGCACGTCGGAGTTCTCGGGGTCCTGGGACCTGACGGCGATGCTGACGCAAAAGGATGACGGCAGCTTTTACACCATGGACGAACTGGCAGGCACTGGTGAAGCGGCGATCAACGCGTCGATCCCGATCAACGAGCACCTGCTGCTGGGCGTCGTGCAGCACCGGACGAAATCCGGTGGCCAGGTGGCCGATGTCGAAGCGGACCGGGGCGGCCAGGTGTTCATGTACCAGCTGAACCTGCCTGCGGCGGCCTACGACCTGTCGCTGCTGGACTGACCTGCTGTCGAGATCAGTGCAAAGGGGCCGCGGTGAGAACCGCGGCCCCTTTTGCCGTTTTGGCGGATCAGATCAGTCGGGCAACGGGTGTGGCGCGTCCGCATCGAGGCAGGTGATACACCCCCAAAGCGGTGCGGTGCGGCGCAGACCCTCGCCCAGATCGTGCAACAGGAAATCACTGAGCGGCATGTAGCTGCGCCCCTCAAAGGCAAAGGTTTCGGTCACATGGCATCTGGCGCAGCCCCGCGCCTCGAACTGCGTCTGCGACGCGGCGTCGGGAAACGGCCAGTGCGGCTCGGGCGAGCGCGCCTCGAACGCGGCCTCCAGCGCTGCAAGCGTGCCGGGCGCGGTCAAGTCGATATCATGGGCGGCCCCCGCGATCAGAGCAAAATCGGCAAAGCGGGCGGCGGCCAGCGACTTGCCGAACTTGGCGATCATCGGCCCGGTGTCGCCGCTGACAAAGCGGATGCGGCCTGCGACGCCGTCGCCATCGAGGTCGAATTCGTCCTCGAACAGGAACGGCCATTCCGGCGGCAGTGCCGACAGGGCGCGGATGCCGACGATGTCGATTTGCCCGTCATCCAGAAGGTGGCAGGACAGGCATTGCCGTATCGCCGCATCGTCGGCGGACAATGGCACCGCAGCCCCCCACAGCGCGACCGACAGCGAAAGCAGGCGACGCCGCATTCAGGCGGCAAAGATGGCCGACGCGCGCCTGAACTGCAGCGCGAGCGCGGTGGCTGCGTCCTTGATCGCGGTCAGTTCCGGGCCGTCCGGGGCCAGCGGGGAGGTGCCGCGTGTGTTGCGCCGCAAGGTGCGCAGCAAATGTGTGGCGCCGGCGTTGATCTCGGCGTCCAGTTCCGGATTGGCCAGACCCACATACGGTTCGATATTGCGCCACAGCGACATGGTGCCGACGATGCGTGCGGCAATCTCTTCGCCGTCGCGGCCAAAATCGGTGAGCGCCAGATTGTCGGCCCAGACGCCGCTTTCCAGATAGGTGGCCATGAAGGCCAGTTGTTCGGACATCAGCGCTGTGTCGCTGTCGTTTTCGCGCGCGGTCAGGGCCGCCTTGGCGTCCCGGGCCGCGGCATCCAGCGCGGCGGAGGCGGCGGCGAACGCGTCCAGCAATGCGGCACGTTCCGCGCTGCAATCGGTTGCATCGCACGGCGTCTCGGTCGCCTGCACGGCGGCTGCCAGCGTGTCCGCATCCATCGGCGAGGATATGCCGGTGCCGGGGGTATAGACCCACAGCGCTGCATTATAGCGCTGTACCATTGTCTTTTGCGCGAACTTCGCCTGCCGCAGCAGCGCCCCGTATGACGCGTCGCCAGCGCCTGCATCCACCACCTTGGTCCCGACGATTCGCCCGGCGCGAATGCCCGCCGCGGCCAGTTCCCAATTGGCGAGCACGGCCTCTCTCGCGCTCATTGTCGGGTCATAGTTCGCAATGCCGGGTGCGGGGGCTGCTATGGTGGCCTCCTGCGCGCTCACCATGGGCGCGGCACACAAGGCGAGGACGGAAATCAGTGCAAAACGCATATGACAAACTCCTGTCATGTTTGCCTTACACTATACCAGAAAACATGTCAGGCGAGTGACAGGAATTCTTTCTTGACAAAAATACTCAGATAAATGCACGCTTTGGGAAAGCTGCCTCATCCCGCAAAGGAAACACCATGCACCGCCTTGCCCTTTTTCCCGCAATGATTGCAGTTTTGTGCACAGCTCAGGGGGCGCTGGCCCAGTCCGCGCGCGATGTGGTCACGGGCTACGCCGACCTCGCGCTGGCTAAATACAGCGACAGCCTGAACGCGGCCCGAACGCTCGAAACCGCGGTAGCGGCCCTTGTCGAGGCGCCAAGTGCGGCGACCCACGCGGCGGCCAAGGAGGCGTGGCTGGCGGCGCGCGTGCCGTATCAGCAGACCGAGGCCTACCGGTTCGGCAATCCGGTTGTGGACGCTTGGGAGGGCAGGGTGAACGCCTGGCCGCTTGACGAGGGGCTGATCGATTACGTCGACAGTAGCGCCTATGGTGAGACGAGTGAGGAGAACCTGTTTTTCCGCGCCAACATCGTCGCGACTCCGCAGATCGAGATTGGCGGGCAGACAGTGGACGCGACGGTGATCACACCGGCCCTGCTGCAGGACCTGCACGAGATCGACGGGGTCGAGGCGAATGTCGCCACAGGCTATCACGCCATCGAATTTCTGCTGTGGGGGCAGGACCTGAACGGCACCGGCCCCGGCGCGGGCGCGCGTGCACATACCGATTACGATCCCGCAAACTGCACCAATGGCGACTGCGCGCGCCGCGCCGATTACCTGACCGCCGCCACCGCGCTGCTGGTCACCGATCTGGAAGAGATCGTCGCCGCATGGGATGTGGGCGGGGCTGCGCGCACCGACCTCGACAACATGTCGGGCAGCGACGGGATTTCGGCCATCATGACCGGGCTCGGCTCGCTCAGCTATGGTGAACTGGCGGGCGAACGGATGAAGCTTGGCCTGATCCTGCACGACCCCGAAGAGGAACATGACTGCTTTGCCGACAACACCCACAATTCGCATTTCTACGACGCGTTGGGCATCCAGAACGTCTATCACGGGCGCTATGTCGCGACCGACGGTACGGTGGTCGAGGTGCCGTCACTGTCAGATTTGGCGCGCGGCGCGAACGCCGATCTGGATGCGGAGATGACCGCCAGGCTGGCCGCGACAATGGCGTCCATGCAGGTGATGAAGGACCGCGCCGACAGCGGTATCGAGGCCTATGACCAGATGATCGGCTTTGGCAATGTCGAGGGCAACGCCGTGGTGCAGGACGCCATTGATGCGCTGGTCGATCAGACCCGCACGCTCGAGGCGTTGGTGGCCGTGCTGGGTGCAAACAGCATCAGCGTCGAAGGGTCCGACAGCCTCGACAATCCGGGCGCCGTGTTCCAGTGAGGCGGGCAGGGGCATGAGGCATCTGTGGTTTCTCGGCGGCCTCATCGTGGCAGGTGTCGCGCTGGCGCAGGCGGAAACCCCGGCAGAGCGCAAGGCGCGCATCCTTGCCCCCACCGTTGATTTCACCAGTCCCGAACCGTTCGAAGCGCTGCAAGGCGGCTCCGGCACCAACACCGAACGTTTTGACGCCAACGCCTTTTCGCTGCCATCCGGTGCGCTGAGCTTTGCGGAGCGGAGCGACTTTTTCATCGGCAACGGTGTGTTTGACCGGCCCTGGGTGGCGGCGCCTGCATCCACGCTGGCCTCTGACGGGCTCGGCCCGCTTTACAATGCGCGGTCCTGTCAGGGCTGCCATATCAAGGATGGACGCGGCCACCCGCCCGAACCTGGCGACATCAATCTGGTGTCGATGATCTTTGCGTTGAGCGGCCCGGACGGTGGGCCCGACCCGCATCTGGGACACCAGTTTCAGGATCAGGCGATTTCCGGGTATGCGTCCGAGGGTCGGGTGGAGGTGGAATACGACCCGCATCTATTTACCTATCCCGACGGCACCGAAGTTGCCTTGCGCAAACCGCGCTACAGCACGGATGCAGCGCTGGCGCCGGGCGTCTCGCTCAACCCGCGCATCGCACCGCCGATGATCGGGCTGGGGCTGGTCGAGGCCATTGCCGACGCGGACCTGAAGCGCAACGCGGACCCGCGGGATGTGGACGGCGACGGCATATCGGGGCGCATCGGGTATGTCGGTGCGGCGGTGGGACGGTTCGGGTGGAAGGCGATGGCACCCAGCCTGCGCCAGCAATCGGCCAACGCGTTTTTCAACGATATGGGGCTGTCCACCGGGTTGCGCCCGGACCCGTGGGGGGATTGCACGGACCAGCAAACCGCCTGCCGCACGACGCCCCATGGCAATCCCGACGGTGGGCCTGAGATCGCGGACGATCTGCTGGATCTGGTGGCGTTCTATTCCGCGCATCTGGCCGTGCCAGCCCGCCGCGACGTAGGCGAACGCGATGTGCTGCGTGGCAAGGCGCTGTTCTACGACGCGGGCTGCATCGCCTGCCACGTGCCCAAATTCGCGACGCGCAGCGATGCGGCACCGCCCCTGCGCAATCAACTGATCTGGCCCTACAGCGACTTTCTGTTGCACGATATGGGGCCGGGTCTGGCGGACGCAAACCCGACGGCAGACCGGCTCGGCTCGGAATGGCGGACGCCGCCGCTATGGGGCATCGGGATGACACAGACGGTCAACGGCCACAGCTATTTCCTGCATGACGGGCGCGCCCGCTCGCTCGAAGAGGCGATCCTGTGGCATGACGGTGAAGCGCGTGCGGCGCGGGATGCCTTTGCGGCGCTGGCCGCTGTGGAACGGGCCGCACTCATCACCTTTCTGGAAAGCCTGTGATGCGGGCGCTGATGGCACTCGTTCTTTGCGCGCTGCCGGTTGGGGCAGGGGCCCAGGCGGCGGACATGCGGCAGACGTTGCAAGAGGGATTGATCGAGACGGCGGATGCATTCATTTTGCCTGCTTACCAGGGTCAATCCGCCGGTGCAGACGGCCTCGAACAGGCGCTGGTTGCCTATTGCGCGGGGGCCGGTGATGTGGACGGGGCGCAGGACAAGTTCGCGGACCTGTTCCTTGCCTGGCAGCGCGCCAGCCTGATCGCGACCGGCCCGATCACCGAAGCCGAAGGGCCGATGCGCGTGCAACTCTGGCCCGATCCCAAAGGGTTCAGTCAGCGGGCGATCCGGTCGGCTCTGCGCGATCAGGACCCGGCCCTGTTGCAACCCGGTGGCGTCGAAGGGCGGTCCATCGCCCTGACCGGTCTGACCGCGCTGGAATACCTGATATACGGTGATCTGCCGCCCGACAGCTACGGCTGCGACCTTGCCACGGCGATTGCGGCCTATCAGGCAGAGCTTGCCGCCGGGCTGGTCGCCCACTGGACACCGGGCAGCGCGTATCGGCAAGCGTTCGATACCGCCGCGACCGGCAATGCGGTTTACGGGGACGTGGACGCGTTGATGCGCGAGCTGTTGGCCGGCACGGTCGTCCATGTCGACCGTCTGAGAAAGTTCAAGATGATGCGCGGGCTGGGCGATGGGCCGGGTGCCGCCCGCCCCGAACGTACCGAGGCCCGTCTGAGCGGTCTGGGGCTGGCCAGTATCGAGGCCAGCTTTCGCGCGCTTGCAGACCTCTATAACGTGCCGTTCGGCCTTTTTGATGTGGCCCCGGATGTCGGGGGCTCATTGGAGTATCTGGTGCTCGGGGACACCGCGTCTTCGGTGGCGGATGCGATATCCATCATGGACGGCACGCTCGAAGATATCGCGGCGGCTGATGGTGCGGACGCGCAGGAACTGCGCCGCCTTGCCGATCTTGTCCTTTTTCATGAGGCGTTTCTGAAAACCGGTTTTCTGGCCGCGTTGGGCCTGAGCGCCGGGTTCACGGCAGCCGATGGCGACTAGGCGCGCTGTTCTGCACCAACTGGCGCTGGGTCTTGGCGTTGTGGCGTGCCGGGGTGCGGTGGGCCAGCCTGCCGACGGTGCACGCTATGTCGGTATCGAGACCTCTGCGGTCACAGGCCGTAGCCGCACCAGCTTTTTCTCGGACACAGGGCGGCGGCTGACATCCACCGCGCTCGACTTTCGCGCCCATGGGATGGCGCAGCACGGCGCGCGGCTGATCGTGTTCCCGCGCAGGCCCGGCGACCGCATGGCGTTGCTGGATGTCACGACGCTGGAGGTCAAATCGGTGACCACTGCCCCGGCGCACCGCCGGTTCTGCGGGCATGGCGCGTTTTCGCAGGATGGCAGCCACCTGCTGGTCACCGAAAACGATCTGAAGACGCTGCAGGGCCATGTCGCCGTCTATGACGCGCGCGCGGGCCTGTCCCGGCTGGGCAGCATCGCCTTGCCCGGTCCGGGGCCGCACGAGATCATTCGCGCACCGGGTCAAAACCGGTTCCTGATCGCGCTGGGTGGGCTGGAGACGCACCCCGACTACGGGCGCACGGCGCTCAACCTGTCCACCTTTCGCAGCCAGCTTTTGGCGGTCGACCTCGACACCGGCACGGTCGATGAATGGGGGTTCTGGAGCGGGACCGAGGGCGTGTCGCTGCGCCATCTGGCGTTTGACGCTACCGGCAGGCTCTATGCCGGGGCGCAAGTGGCGGATGCGGGGCGCGCCGCTGCGGAAAACGTGCTGTTTGTGGTGGAGAACGGGCAAGTCACCCGGAGCGCTGCGGGCGCGTTGCTGGGCGGCTATGTGTCGTCCGTCGCGGCCCAAGGCTCCACTGCCATGGTCACCTCGAAAGTTGCGCATCTCGCCCTGACCCTGGACGGCGCGCAGGTCATGAGCAAAACCGCTCAAGTCGGTGCGTCGGCGGTGGCTATGCACGGGGATGGTTATGGGCTGTCGGGCTATGACGCGCTGAACGTCGTTGGGGCCACCTACAGGGCGCTGCGTGACCACGAATTCGACAACCACGCTATTTTCGTGATCTAGCGCCCTTGCCTTGCGGATGCAGCACCCGTGTCGCATGGGGTCTGTGCAGCGCATCCGGTCAGCGGGTGGCCAGAACGGTGTCCGGGTAGTCTGACGGCGACGCAAAATGGTGCTGGATATAGCTTGGCAAAGCGTCAACGGACCGAAAGCCCTGGTATCGCGCCCAGGCGAGGATGGACGCGTTGTCGGGGATTTTCTCGATAATATGGCGGCCCGCGACCGGGCCGACGCCGCCCATGCGCCCATGGGTCATGACCACACCGGTCCGGACGCGGTCGGCAATGGTGAACATGGAGGACGGCTTGAACGCGCTGAAGACAAGGTCGCCCGCGACGCCGTCCGTTTCGAAACAGATCAGGTTGCCGAGGTTCTTGACGAACACGCTGTGCGAGACGTGCGAAACCTCGATCCCGGTCACGTCACGCACGACCCGCGTGGAATACCGCCGCTTGCACCGCGCCACGCCGTTCCGGTCACGCTTGACCTGCGACAGCATGCACACGACCTTGTCCAGCTGTGTGAACGATTGTTTGTATTGCATGTAGAACCCGCTGGGCAGGTCCGTTTCGGTCACGACGTCCCGGTCGAACTGTGCCACGCAATCCAGAAAGCTGTCAGCGATGGAATGCCAGTCCCGCGGCACGGACGCATCGCTGGACGTGAAGGGGCGGCTTTGGAAAAAGCTGCTGACGTCCACATCGAAATACTCCGCCATCTTCTGGACAAGCGCGTCGCGCGGGCGGGACGATCCGTTGAGGTAGCGCGCGAACTGCTGACGGTTGATGCCGAGGTCACGCGCGATCTGCGAATACGATCCCTTGGCGTCACTGAGTTCACGCAGGCGGTGGCCGAAGGTCTGCGTGGCGTACTCTTTATTTTCGATACCCAAAACCAAACACCTTTCGCTATTTCTGCTCAGGTTTCGCTGTTGAACTCCCGTTATTAGAGAAGATTCGCGGTGATGTCACTGCGTGCAGTAAGAAATTCCATGATTTTTCATATGTGTTAGCACCCAACGCGCAAGTCAGGGACGAGTTCCGCGACTCGTCATTCCGCATCGCATTATTTATCCCGTTCTGGCCGTTGCGGCGTTTTCCAGTCGCCTTTTCCGAGAGTTTCGCACATGTCCAAATCGGTCTCAAAAGAACAGCTCGAGCATTGCATGCTGTCCCGATTGTCGGGCGAGGAAACGGTGCACAACCCGTTCGAGGACTTGAGTGACGAGGTCGCACTGATGGCGGCGGCCTACCTTGCGGAGACGGCTGCGTTCAATTTGGCAACGAAGGCGTCAACCGAAGTTACGGCGGAACTGATCCGTATCGCATCGCAGCTGTCGCGCATTGCCGTGGCTCTGTCGCACCAAAAACCTTCGCAGCCACACACACACTGACGGATAACAACAGACCCCGGGCGCAACCAAACCGCCCGTCAGTCTGGTCTCGCACATTTGACAAGAGCTTGGTGATACCCATGACACAGGAGACTTCAGGCGCTGACCGCAAACCCAGGCCACGGTGCAGCGTTTTGCTGGTCGGCTTTGACACCGCCGCAGTCACAAGCATTGACGAGGTCATGACGGCCGTGAACTGGGCCACGATCATTGCCGATGACGGTGACGACGCGATGCAAAGGGCGCAGGTTGCGGAATTTGATTTCGTGCTGATCGACACGAACGGTGTCGACGTGTTTTCGCCCGTGATGATCGAAGCGATCCGCACGCCGACCTCGGCAAGCCACAGATCGACAATCGTTGCGTTTGCGGACTTCTTTCATCCGTCCTTCAAGGACTATCTGTCCTCCTTTGGCGTGGACGGATTCTATTTTCTGCCAATCGACAAGGCCAGCCTCATCGCAACGCTCACAACGGCGGCGGTCAACCGGATAAAGCCCGGTGTGCACAGCACGGCAACGCGCCGCGCGTCGGTCATGGAAGACGGCACGGACCCTGAAGATCTGTCATGAACGTCCTGTTTTGCGGGCCGGATGACCTGCTGGTGCGCATGGCCCACCAGACCTGTGGCCAGCGATGGGACATCTTTCGGGCCGGCAATTCGGAGGGCGTGGAGGATTTCGTCGGGACACACCGGTTTCAGGCGGCCCTCTTTGGCCTCGTGGCGGACGGCCCCGACCTGCGGCGCATGATCAGGTTGGCCAAGAACCGGCTGGATATCCCTGTGGTGATCGGGCTGCTGCCGGGGCAAGAGACCCGGGACGCGATGGACACCCTGCCATCCGGCTTCGATATCGCGCTGACCGGCTGTGCCGACGACCGGTTTATCAAGCTGCAATGCGACGCGCTGATGCGGTTGGCGCATCATGCGGCGTCGCCCGAAATCACGTCCGGCAACGTCACCTACCATTCCCGCACGGACGTTTTTTCCGTGCATGGACGCGCGTTTCGACTGCCGTACAAAAAGCACAAGCTGCTGCAATTGCTGTTTCTTGAGCAGGGGCGCGTGGTGAGCAACCAGATGGTGTTCAATCACCTGTACGGTTGGGAAGAGCCGCCCAACGCGAAGATCGTGGATGTGTATATTTGCCAGATCCGGCGCGCGCTGCGCGACGCGGGGGCCACAGATGACTGCATCCGGACGGTCTGGGGCGCGGGCTATTCGGTGGATGCGCGGGATCACGACCGGCAGCCCGATCCGGACGGCGCGCCGCGCCGCGCCCTGACTGCGGCGGTCCTTCCGGCTGTGGCTACACCGCAGGGCTGACCCAAATGAAATTGACAGGTGCGGTGCTCCGGTATACCGCTATACAGTAGAGTATTGGCGTCGAGGGGGGGGCGTGCATTGCGGCAGACGTGGCGGTGGTTCGGACCCGGTGACAGTGTGAGCCTGTCCTCCGCACGTCAGGCGGGCGCCCGTGGTGTCGTGACCGCGCTGCACCACATCCCACCGGGCATCGCGTGGCGCGCCGAGGATATCCGGACGCGTCAGCACGAAATCAAGGCACAGTCTGGAGGCGCGTTGACATGGGACGTCGCCGAAAGCCTGCCCGTCTCCGAGGCGATCAAGACCAAGGGCCGGGACTTTGGCGAGCACATCGCAGCGTACAAGGCGTCACTGACCGCGTTGGCTGAGGCCGGTATCGAAACGGTCTGCTACAACTTCATGCCAGTGCTCGACTGGACGCGCACCAACCTGCGGTGGCCGCTGCCGAATGGCGGCATGGCGATGCGGTTCGACCTGACGGAGTTCGCCGCGTTTGACTGTTTCATCCTGGAACGCGCCGGTGCGGTTCACGACTATGACGATGCAACGCTGGAGGCCGCGCGCGCACATGTCACCTCGATGAGCGACGCGGCCAAAGCGGCTTTGACGCAAGCCATTGTCGCGGGCCTGCCTGGCGCGACCGAAACCTGGACACTGTCCGGGCTTCGCGATGCGATTGCGGGATATGCGGGCATTGATGCGGACGAACTGCGGCGCAATCACATCGATTTCCTCGCCGAAATGATAGGGACCGCCGAACGCCTCGGGTTGCGCCTGTGTTGCCACCCCGATGATCCGCCGTTTCCGTTGCTGGGCCTGCCGCGGGTCATGTCGTCGGAGCAGGGCTATGCCCGCGTTCTGGATGCTGTGGACAGCCCCGCCGTGGGGATGACGCTGTGCACCGGGTCGCTGGGTGCGAACCCGCAGAACGACTGCGTCGTAATCGCGCGCAGGTTTGCCCCGAAGGTCCATTTTCTGCACCTGCGCAATGTTACCTGTGACGGCGAGCGTGCCCCCTGTTCGTTTTTCGAGGATGAGCACCTTGCCGGGCGGGTGGATATGGTCGGTGTCATCGATGTCATCCTCGGCGAAGAGGCGCGGCGCGCGCGCGAGGGTCGGGATGATGCACAGATACCGATGCGTCCGGACCACGGGCAGGAAATCCTGTCGGACCTGACCGTGCAGGCGCAACCCGGCTATCCCGCCGTTGGCCGGCTCAAGGGGCTTGCCGAAATTCGGGGTGTGGTTGCCGGGCTTGGTCGCGAGGCGGTGCAATGACCCTCACCGCGCATCTGCATTCCAAGGAAATCGATCACGCGTTGCCCATCGCGCCGCAAGTCTACAACTACCTGCGGGCCCGTATCGTCGACAACCGGCTGTCCCCGGGGGCCAAGATCAGCGAGGCGTCGCTGGCCGAACGGCTGAACATCAGTCGGACGCCGCTGCGGGCTGCGTTGCAGCAACTGGCGTCGGAGGGTCTGGTCAATACGCGTCCGCATGTCGGCTCGACGGTGGCGCGGCTGGATGTCACGCAGCTTCGCGAGGCGGTGTTCATTCGCGCCGCACTGGAGACGGCGGTTGTCCGCAAGCTGGTCGACATGAAGGCGGACCTGAGCACCCTCGATCCGATCATGGAAGCGCAGCAGCGCACCGCCAGCCGGGACGACTATGCATCGTTCTTTGTGCAGGACGAGGCGTTCCATGCAGAGTTGTCGCGGCTGGCCCGTGTGCCGCGGGCATGGAAACTGGCGCTGTCCATCAAGGGCCATGTGGACCGGCAACGCTATTTACTGATGGCGGGAATCGCCATGAGGTCGCAACGTGCCTACGAAGAACATGCGCGGATCATCCAGCAAATTCGGTCAGGCGATAGCGACGCAGCTGCGCGGGCCATGCATGATCACGTAAATTCGGTTCTGGAACTCGACGCGTATGGGGGGATAATGAATTTGCCCGATCGTGCCGGGCCGGGAGAAGACGAATAATATCGACCCAAGGGAGGAAAACGATGACTTTTGAAATTGGAAAACTGCTGACGGCTTCGACCGTCGCGGCAACGCTTATGGCGAGTTCGGCCATGGCGGACACCGAATTGCGGATGATGTGGTACAATGACGGCATCGAAGGCGAGGTGATGCAGACGCTGCTCGACCGTTTCGAAGAGGCGAACCCGGACATTTCGGTGACGCTGGATGTGGTGCCCTATAAATCCATCATCGAGTCGCTGCCCATCCAGCTGGCGGCTGGCGCGGGCCCGGACCTGGCGCGCGTGACTGATCTGGGCGGCTTGAGCGAGCACTACCTCGATCTGTCGCCCTACATCTCGGACCCTGCCTATTGGGAGGCCAGCTTTGGCCCGTTCCTGGATTGGCTGGCCCCCGGCTCTGACCAGATCTCGGGCTTCATGACGCAGCTGACGGTCACCGGTCCCTACGTCAACAAGACCCTGTTCGAGCAGGCCGAGGTTGCCATGCCCGGCGCGGGCGCGACCTGGGATGACTGGGCCACGGCTGTCAACGAGGTAGCCGGCAAGCTGGACATTCCGATCCCGATGGCCTGGGACCGGTCCGGACACCGCGTGTCAGGCCCTGCGATTGCCATGGGCGCACAGATGTTCAACGCCGCGGGCGAGCCTGCGCTGGTGGATGACGGGCTCAAGCTGATGACCCAACGGCTTTATGACTGGCACCAGGACGGGACCATGTCGAAGGAGCTGTGGGGCTCTGTCTCCGGGTCGACCTATCTGGGCGCGAACGAGGATTTCGCCAACGCGCAGGTCGTGATGTACATGTCCGGCTCGTGGCAGATCCCGCAATTCGCCGACAAGATCGGTGATGCGTTCGATTGGTGGGCGGTGCCTGCACCGTGCGGCGACGCAGCCTGCACCGGCATGCCGGGCGGGGCCGCACTTGTCGCGATGAAGGATACGCAGCACCCCGAAGAGGTCGGCAAGCTGATGGATTTCCTCGCGCAGGAGGAAACCCTGGCCGAGTTCTACGGCAAGACGCTGTTTATCCCCGGACACCTGAAGCTGGCTACCGGCGGCGTCGACTTTGCCACCGAGGACCCGCGGGCCAAGCACGCGCTCGAGACGTTCTCGGGGGCCGTGCCCAACATCTCGCCGATCGCGTTCGATCTGCAGGGCTACAAGAACAACCGTGTGCTGTTCAACGCCCTGATCTCGCGCCTGAACGAAGCTATCGTCGGTGAAATGACGCTGGAACAGGCCTATGCGCGGATGGAAGACGACGTGGCCAAGCAACTGGCCGAAAAAGAGCGCGAGTAAGCGTTCGGCGGGGCCGGTCCGACAGGGGCCGGCCCTCGTCCAATCCGGGGAGGGGGTCGCATCATGAGTGATGCATCGACAGACCGCATGAGCGTGATGGATCGCCTGACGGCGCTGGCGGCATGGCCCGTGCAGGCGCTGTTCAAGGTGCTCGACTATCCGCTGTCGGCCATCCAGCGCCTGATCGGCACCCACCGGATGCCGTGGATTTTCCTGCTGCCCAATCTCGCCTTCTTTGGCGTTTTCGTCGTTATACCGCTGTTCATCAACTTTGCCTTTTCGCTCACCGGCGGCACCGAGCTTTTTCTGGGCAACCGGGTCTACACGGGCACCGAGCAATACGGTTTCCTTCTGGAATGCGAGACCTTCGGCGATCCGGTGACCTGCCGCGAGGACCGTTTCTGGAAGGGGATCTACAACACTGCTGTGTTCATCTTTTTCCAGGTGTCGTTCCTTGTGCTGTTTTCCCTGATCACGGCGCTGATCCTCAATCGCAAGATCCGCGCGCGGGGCTTTTTCCGCGCGGTGTTCTTTTTCCCGGTGCTGCTGTCGCCGGTCGTTGTGGCCCTGATCTGGAAGTGGATTCTGCTGCGCGACGGCATTCTGAATGCGTTTCTCGTGTCTATGGGGCTGGACAAGATCCTGTTTTTCGTTAGCCCGGAATGGTCGATGTTCTGGGCGGTATTCGTGTCCATCTGGGCCAATATGGGGTTCTACACGCTGATCTTGCTGGCGGGGCTTCAGGCGATCCAGCCCGATCTCTATGAGGCCGCCGAGATGGACGGCACGTCGCGCGAGCGCGTGTTCTGGCGCATCACGTTGCCGCTGTTGTGGCCAAACCTGCTGGTTGTCGTGGTGCTGGCGCTGATCAAGGGCGTGCAGATTTTCGACGAAGTCTTTGTGCTGACGGGCGGCGGGCCGGGGACGGCGACGCAGTTCATCGTGCAATACATCTACAACACCGGCTTTACCGAACAGGTGCAGAATTTCGGCCTCGCGTCCGCGGCATCGGTGGTGCTGGGCGTGGTGCTGTTCGTGCTGACGATGACCCAACTGGCGGCAACACGGGCGCGCGATCATGGCTGATGCAACGGTCCCTACCCGCTCCTTCGGGGCGATGCTGACCGCGCGGCGGGGGCAGGGCGCGCTGCATTGGAGTGACGTGTTTACCTATTTTTACCTGCTGTTCGGTGTTCTTTTGATGTTCGGGCCGGTGATCTGGCTGGTCATGTCTTCGTTCAAGACGCCGGCGGGTCTGGTGGAATTCCCGCCGACCTTTTTGCCGCTGGGGCAGGTGCAGGTCCCGGTGGAAGGCTATGACGAGCCGCTGTTGCTGTTCGACGTCACGATGGAGGATGGCACCACGCGGCAGCTGGCACAGGTCCGGCGCATCGGCATCATCAGCCAGATGGTCGACCCGGCCAACCCGGGCGACACCATCAAGGTGCCCATCGACCAGCGCACCAAAGTGCGCGAATTCCGCATGGCGGTCGAAAACTACGTGGACCCGCTGGAACGGTTCAACTTTGTGCAGTACCTGCAAAACTCGGTCGTGGTCACGGTGGCCGCGACGCTCGTGACGCTGCTGATCAACTCAATGGCGGCCTACGGGCTGAGCATTTATGAGTTTCGCGGACGCAATGCGATCATGCTGTTCGTGATCGGCACGCTGATGATCCCGATCACGGTCATTCTTGTGCCGGTCTATCTGGTGGTCACGCAACTGGGGATGATCAACTCGCTTTGGGCTGTGATCCTGCCGGGGGCGGCGACGCCCACGGGCGTCTTTCTGCTGCGCCAGTACATGCTGACCATCCCCAAGGACCTGATCGAGGCCGCGCGGATGGACAACGCATCGGAATGGGCGATCTATTCCAAGGTGGTGCTGCCGCTGGCGATGCCGGCCATCGCGGTGCTGGCGATATTCTCGATCATGTGGCGCTGGAACGAATTCCTTTGGCCGCTGATCGTGCTGAACCGGTCCGAGGTCTACACGCTGCAGGTGGGGCTGAATGCGTTCCAGGGTGAGCTTGACGTGCAGTGGCATTACATCCTCGCCATGACGGTGGTGACGCTGATCCCTGTCGTAGTTGTATTTGCCTTTCTGCAAAAGTTCATCACCACGGGCATCGCAAGTTCGGGCATGAAATGAGCGACCATCTGATCTTTATGGATCCGTTTCCGCGCAACGAGGCGATGGTTTACACCCCTGATTGCGCCGGGGCGCTGGCGGACATGGGCCGGGTGGTGGCCCATTGGGGGTCGCGCGCGCCCGATGATCTGGTCGAGGCGCATCTGGCGGACATGACCATCCTGATCGGCCAGACGGCGATGCCGCGGGACAGGCTGGACCGGGCACCGGGCCTGCGCGCCATCCTCAACGTCAAGGCCAATTGGGAAGACAACATCGACTATGCCGAGTGCCATGCGCGCGGCATCCACGTGCTGTCTGCCGCACCGGCCATGGCACCTGCGGTGGCCGAATTCTGTCTGGGGCAGGCGATCATGCTGCTGCGGGGCCTGCACCGGGCCGACCCGGCCTTTCGCGCCGGCACCGAAGCCTACGGGATTGCCGGCAACCGGCGGGCCAAGAGCCTTTATGATGCGGATGTGGCGATGATCGGCTACGGCAATCTGGGTCGCGCGCTGGCGCCGCTCTTGCGGCCCTTTGGCGTGCGGTTGATGGTGCATGACCCGTGGCTGTCCGACGGATATCTGCGCGCCGAGGGACTGGAGCCGGTGTCGCTCGAGGCAGCACTTGGCGGGTCGGACGTGCTGTTTCTGCTGGCGGGCGTGACATCGGACAACGAGGGGTTTCTGGGCCGCCCCCTGCTGGAGACGATCCGCGAGGATGCCAGTGTCGTGCTGGCGTCTCGGGCGGAGATCGTGAATTTCGACGATTTTCTCAGCCTTGCCGGTGCGGGTGCCTTTCGCGCGGCGGTGGACGTCTACCCGCAAGAGCCGGTGCCCGGAGACAGCCCGATCAGGAGCACACCCAACGTCGTGTTCTCGGCCCATCTGGCCGGTGGGCTCCACGCTTCCTATGCCCGCATCCGCGAGGCGATGCTGGACGATATCGGCCAGATCCTCGCCGGATTGCCACCCCTGCGGATGCAGCGGGCCGACCCGAAACTTGCCGCCAAGATGCGCAGCCGATGACCAGAAAGACCCCCAGATGACGGAAATCAAGCTGAAGGACATCCGCAAATCCTATGGCGAGGTCGAGGTCATCCACGGCATCGACCTGACGGTGGGATCGGGCGAATTCTGCGTCTTTGTCGGGCCATCGGGCTGTGGCAAGTCCACGCTGCTGCGGATCATCGCCGGGCTGGACACAGTGACATCCGGCACCATCGAGATCGACGGCGAGGCGGTCAACAGCGTCAGCGCATCCTCGCGCGGGCTGGCGATGGTGTTTCAGTCCTACGCGCTTTATCCGCATATGAGCGTCTACAAGAACATGGCGTTCGGGCTGGAAAACTCCAAAATGCCCAAGCCCGAGATCGACCGCCGCGTGCGCGCGGCCGCCGAGATGCTGCAGATCACCGATTACCTCGATCGCCGGCCCAAGGCGCTGTCCGGTGGCCAGCGCCAGAGGGTCGCCATCGGGCGGGCCATCGTGCGCGAACCCAAGGCGTTTCTGCTGGACGAGCCGCTGTCCAATCTGGATGCCGAACTGCGCGTGACGATGCGCAAGGAACTGGCGGCCCTGCACGCCGATATCGGTGACACGATGATCTACGTCACCCATGACCAGACGGAGGCCATGACGCTGGCCGACAAGATCGTGGTGTTGCAGGGCGGGCGGATCGAACAGATCGGCGCCCCGCTCGATCTCTACAACACCCCGCAGAACACCTTTGTCGCCGGCTTCATCGGCTCGCCACGCATGAACCTGATCGAGGTTTCGGCCCGCAAGAGTGCGGCGGGCTGGGATCTGACCGGGGCCAACCTGTCGGTGCCGATACCGGATGTCGGTGGTCTGGTTGGTGATGCGCAGTGCACGCTGGGCATCCGCCCCGAACATGTGAGCATCGCCGCGGACGGGGCCGGGCATACCCATGCCACGGTCGCCTTTGCCGAACAGCTGGGCGGAGAGACGTACCTGTATTGCGATGTGGAGGGGCTGCCGCAGATCACAGTGCACCAGCCCGGACAATTGCCGGTGACCAAGGGCCAGTCGCTGGCGCTGCACTTCGATCTGGCGCACATGCATCTGTTCGACGCCGACGGTCAGGTGATCGTGAACCGGGTCGCGCCATGAGCGACCGGATCGGGCTGGCTGTTGTCGGGCTGGGCATGGCGGCCAAGCCGCATGCGCTGGCCCTCAAGGCGCTGAGCGACCGGATTGACGTGCGCGGCTGTTATGCGCGGTCCGCAGAGTCGCGGCACGCCTTTTGCGACACATACGGCCTGCCCGCGGCGACGGATCTGGATGCGCTGGCCCGTGATCCGTCGGTCGATGCGCTGCTGCTGATCACGCCCCCCAATGCGCGGCGCGATCTGGTTGCCCTGTTTGCGGGGCAGGGCAAGCATGTGCTGACCGAAAAGCCGCTGGAACGCACAACCGAGGCCGCCCAGGAGATCGTAGACCTGTGTGCGGCGTCCGGTGTTCAGCTCGGTGTCGTGTTCCAGCACCGGTTTCGCGCGGCGTCCGAGGCGTTGGCCGGGCTGCTCGCGGATGGTGCGCTGGGTGCGATCCGCGTGGTGCGCGCCGATGTGCCGTGGTGGCGCGATCAGAGCTACTATGACGAACCGGGCCGCGGCAGCTATGCGCGTGACGGCGGTGGTGTGCTGATCAGCCAGGCCATTCACACGCTGGATCTGATGCTGTCGATGACGGGCCCCGTGGCTGCCGTGCAGGCGCTGTGCGCCACCACGCCGTTTCACCGGATGGAGGCGGAGGATATCGCCGCCGGAGCGCTGCAATTCGAAAGTGGTGCCCTGGGGTCGATCTTTGCCAGCACCGCCAGCTTTCCCGGTGATGCCGAAAGCCTGACATTCGACTGCGACAAGGGATCGGCAAGGCTCAAATCCGGGGTGCTGACGGTGCACTGGCGCGACGGCCGGGTCGAGACGTTCGGCGAGGAGGCCACGACCGGCGGCGGGGCCGATCCGATGGCCTTTCCCTTTGACTGGCACGCCTCGCTGATCGCCGATTTCGCCGACGCGATCAGGGCGGGACGGGCACCACGGGTCGCGGGGGCGCAGGCGCTGCAGGTGCACCGCCTGATCGCGGCCATCGAGGCGTCGTCGCGCACAGGACAGAAAACCCAAATCAGCAAGGGATGAGCCCATGAAGCCCCTCACACTCGGCGTGATCGGTATCGATCATCGGCATATCTTTGGCCAGCTGGAAAAGATGCAGGCGCTTGGCTGCACCTGCAAAGGCTGGTGGACCGAAGGCACGCCGCAACCGTTGGACGGGTTCATCGAACGCTTTCCCGACATCCCGCGCGTGGCCGACCGGCGAACGCTGCTGGACGATCCGGAGATCGACATGATCCTGCTTGCCGACGTGCCCGTGCACCGTGCTGACCGCGCCATCGAGGCGATGCGCGCGGGCAAGGACGTGATGACGGACAAGCCGGGCTGCACAACGCTTGATCAGCTGGCCGCCCTGCGCGCCTGCGTTGCCGACACGGGCCGCATCTGGTCCATCGATTTTTCCGAGCGCTTCGAGGTGCCGGCCGTCACCCGCGCGGCCGAACTGATCGCCGAAGGGCGCATCGGACAGGTGATCCAGACCGTTGGCCTGGGGCCGCACCGGCTGAACCGGGCAACGCGCCCCGACTGGTTTTTCGATGAGGCGGCCTATGGCGGCATCCTGACCGATATCGCGTCGCATCAGGTCGACCAGTTTCTGTTCTTTACCGGGTCGACCGATGCCGCAATCGTCACATCGAGTGTCGGCAACTTTGCCAATCCGGACGATCCCGGCCTGCAGGATTTCGGCGAGATCATGCTGCGCTCTGACCGGGGACAGGGCTATATCCGCGTGGACTGGTACACGCCCGACGGGCTACCCACATGGGGCGATGGGCGGCTGACGATCCTCGGTACCGAAGGTTACATCGAGCTGCGCAAATACGTGGATGTGGCGGGGCGCGATGGCACCGACCACGTGTTTCTGGTCAATGGAGATGTGTGCGAACATATCGACGCCTCCGACGCGACCTTGCCCTATTTCGAACGGCTGATCCATGACGTGAACACGCGGTCCGAGACGGCGATGGCACAGGCGCATTGTTTCAAGGTCATGGAGCTTGCCCTGACGGCTCAGGCGCAGGCCGCGCGGTTGGGCGCGCTGAAATGAGGCCGGGTGCGCCGTGACCCTGCGCGACCGGCTGCGGGCCGTGTTCGAAGTTGGCCAGCACCCGCTGACACCCCGTCCGGAACGGGGCAGGCAACTGCCCGGCAGTCGCTTTGGCGAGGTCAGCTTTGCCACGTCGGGCGGTGAGGCGGTCCGCGGGTTTTTCAGCAAGCCCCGTACCACATCACAGGCTCCGGCCATCCTCTATGTCCATGCCCATGGCGACCGTTACGACATCGGCGCCCGCGAAGTGCTGGACGGCAGGCCCGCGTTGCAAGGCCCGCTGGGGGAGACCCTCGTCGACATGGGGTTCGCCGTCCTGTGCATCGACCTGCCCGGTTTTGGCGGGCGGGCGGGCGAACCGGAGAGTGCTTTGGCCAAGGCGGCGCTTTGGCAGGGTGGATCGCTGGCGGGCCAGATGCTTGGAGAGCTGTCGTCAGCCTTTGACTGGCTGTCCGCGCAGGAGGGGATCGACCCGCACCGCGTCGGCCTGTTCGGCATTTCCATGGGGGCCACGCTGGGCTACTGGCTTGCGGCGGTCGACCCTCGGGTGGCGGCCGTGGCCCACCTATGCTGCTTTGCCGACTTTGAGCAATTGATTGCGTGCGGCGCACATGACCGGCACGGGATATACCTGACGGTTCCGGGGCTCTTGAAACTTGCGTCCAACGGTGACATCGCCGCCCTGATTGCCCCGCGCCCGCAATGTGTCGGCATCGGCGATCAGGACCCGCTGACGCCACCAACCGCCGTCGACCCGGCGCTGGCGCGGCTGCACGCGGCATATGAGGCGTGTTCGGACAAGCTGCAGGTTATCCGCAGCCCAGACACCGGGCACGTAGAGACACCTGAAATGCGCCGTGCTCTGCTGGATTTTCTCGCCCGTATCTAGTCCGGATCGGCGAAATGCCGATCAAAGGCGCGGGCCAGCGCATCAAAGCCCAGCTTTCGGGTGGTCTTGTTCGCGGCGACGACGCCTTTGAGGTTCCATCCGCGTTGGTGCCGTGTCTGCCGCCTGTCGGTGCGAAAATCGTACAGCAGCCAGACGAACACGCCCGCCACGTAGTCGGCGCGGGCCGCGATCTCGACCTGCCGTGTCAGCACCTTGGCCTGATATTCCTCGGTAAAGAGCTGGGTGTCGGGCCCGTGCATCCCCGCCAGCGCATCCGCGCCGGTTTCGGATATCACCACCGGGCGGTCCGGATCGGAGTTTTCCAGCAACCGCTCGAGGCCTTCGAAACCGGGCTCATACCAGCCGAAATACTGGTTCAGCCCGATCACATCCAGATGCTCTGCCAGCCGGTCCTCGATGCGGAACGTCTCGCGATTGATCAGGCAGGCGGCTGTGACGAGGCGCGACGGATCTTCGGCCCGGGCGGCTTCCGCGAGGCCGCGCATAAAGGCCAGCCGTGCGTCGGTGTCGGCGTTTTCGTTGCCCACGCCCCACAGGATGACGCTGGCCCGGTTGGCATCACGGCGGATCAGCTCGACCAGTTGGTTGCGCGCGTTTTCGAAGGTGGAGGGATTGTCAAAGGCAATGGCCCAGTAGACGGGAATTTCCTCCCACAGCAATATACCCATCTCATCGGCGATGCGGGCCACACGTTCGTGGTGCGGGTAGTGCGCGGCGCGGGCGATGTTGGCCCCCAGGTCCCGCAAATGCGCAAAGCGGCGGCGGATGTCGTCCGCGTCGCTGCACTTGCCCGTATCGCGGTCGTCCTCATGCACGCCGATGCCGCGCAACCGCAAGGGCTGACCGTTGAGGAGGATCGTGCTGCCCTGCCGCGTGATCGTGCGAAACCCGACCCTGTCGGTCACGCGGTCTTCCTCAAAGGTGACGTCGACATCATAGAGGTGCGGTGTGTCGGGCGACCAAAGCGTCGTTGCACAGTCCAGAACCGCAGTGCCCGTGCCGGAACGAACCTCGATCCGCGCCCCAGCCAGCCCGGCAATCCTCACTTCTGCCGTTCCGTCCGTGGGGCCGCTCACCGTCACGTCTACCGCCACACCGCCCGTCGTCAGCCGGACGAACAGGTTCGTGATGTGGACCTCCGGCACCGTGACCAGTTCGACATCGCGATAGAGGCCGCCATGGTTGAACCAGTCGGTATGGTGCATCGGCACCGCATCGGCGCGTCGTGTGTTGTCGACCTCGATCATCACGGTGTTCTCGCCCGCCTGCAAATGCGCGGTGACATCGACGAAAAACGGGGTCGAGCCACCCAGATGCAGGCCGCAGAACACGCCGTTCAGGAACACCCGCGCGCGTTCGTTCGCGGCCCCGATCCTGAGAAAGGTACGCTTGTTGCCCGCAGGCGGCACGGCGTCGAACGTCCGCGCGTACCAAGTAGCCCCCTCGTAGCGCAGCCATTCGGCGCGCTGCGTTGTCCAGCATCCGGGCACGGGCGTCATCTGCCAGTCGCCGCTGTCGTAATCACGCGGCACAACCCAATCGTCGATCGGTTGTGCATCGTATTCGAACCAACGCTGGCGCAGCCCTTCGCGCATGGGATCGATGGCAAATCGCCAGTCTCCGTTCAGCGAGACAACATCGCGCCCGCCCATGAAAACCGAGCGCTCTGCCGTGAGGCGCGGCGACATGAACGGGGCCTCGAAACCCTCGTCGTGGAGGTGCCAGTAGGGGTCATCGCCCCCGTGCGCTTGCGTATCGTCGTTCATCCGTCCCTCGTCACCGGTGATCCGTTTAAACCTTGCCACGCGTCTGCCGCGGGCCACAACAAGCAGGGCGCGAAATCTAGTGCAACGCGCTTTGCATCGGAAAAGCCGATGCGCATTGGTGTACAATTCGCGTTCGTATGTTGATCCACTGCAGAGCTTCTGCTGACCTTGGAAACCTCAATCAGGTGGCATGTCACGCCGGCGCAGCTGGCAGGCTATTGCCCCGCCACGTCCGCCAGGTCGGACAGCGCCTGTGTGAAACCTTGCAGGAAAGTCTGCCCCTCAACCGCATGTGCCAGCGGCGGGAATACGACGTTGCGCAAGCCAAGCGCGCGCGTGGCATCAAGGGCGGCGTCTGGCGGTTGCGCTTCCCAGATCAGGACGGTTGCATCGCTTTGGGCGGCCAAGGCCTCCAATTCCGCAAGTTGCCCGTCATCCGGCATCGCGCCGGCCTCCCACTCCATCGACAGGACGGACATGCCATAGCGGCGTGCAAAGTAGTGGTAACGCGGATGGGTGGCGATGAGGGTTGCGCCCAACAGGTCCCGCAGCGCGGATTGTGCGGCAGCGTCGAGGCTTTCCAGCTCTGTTGTCAGCGTCGCCAGCCGTGCAGTGACCTCGTCCTCTGGCGCAAGGCCGCGCGCGGTGAGGGCCGCGGCAATCGCCTGCGCCTGCGCAATGCCGAGGCCGGGATCGAGCCAGACATAGGATGCCAGTCCCTCGTGTGAGTGCGTGTCGCCGTCGCCATGGCTGTGCGTGATGCTCTCGGTGACGATGAACTGATCCTCGATGGCGGCGGAGGTGTTCACCAGCTTTGACCGTGGGAGCGATACGCGGTCGACCCATGTGGCAAAGCCCGCGCCGTTCAGCAGGATCAGATCGGCAGCCTGTACCGCACTGATGTCGGATATGGACGGCCGCCAAAAGGACGGATCGACATCCTGCGGCACTGGAAACGTGACATCGGCCGCGTCACCGGCCAATTGCTCGGCCAGGAATCGCAGCGGATAGTTCACGGCGACGATCTGCGCGCGGTCCTGCGCGCTGGCGAGGGTCCCCACAAACAGCATCAGCCCTGCGGCGAAGAGTGACTTGGACAGGCGCCGCATGGTCAGCTCTGACAGCTCTTGGCGATGTCTTCGGGTGTCACGATCCAATAGTTATCGTGGCTGCCGGTATCGACCTCGATCACAAGCCCGCCGGAATGGTCGACACTGTCGAGCGGGACCATGACGGTCCCGTCCGTGTCGATGGGCAAGGTCGTCTGCAGACCGTTGTCGCCATCAAGTACCCGAACGTCCGCCTGTTGCACGGCATTGCCGTTGGAGAATTTGGCCTCCACCGTGACGGCCTCGCAATCGACCGAGGCAAAGACGACCATCTGATGCGCCATCGCCCCGACTGGGAGAGCGGCCAGAAGGCCGCCCATGATCGCTGTTCGGATCACTGGCCCGTCCATTCTTCGAAATGGACCCAGATGACGGCGCCCAGTTCCACGGCCGTGTCCTCGCCGTCCTGCGGCAGGGTGTAGTCTGCCGTGTTGAGTGCGGCAAAGCCCCACCAGCCATCCGACGGGGGCGCGTAGGTGAACACGCCATCGGCATCGGCCTTGACGGTCTGGGTGATCATCAGATCGTCCGGCACGGTCGCCTCTGCGTCCCTGTTGAAAAACTCGACCTCGACCTCTGCGTAAGGCACGGCGGCCCCGTCCATCTTGACGATGCCCTGAAAGACGTTGTGTTCCCACAGACCAAACGGCTTGGTCAGCGGAACGATCTCGGTCTTGAGGCCCAGCTCGGTATCCCAGCCCTCGTCGTCGCCGTAGGCGGTCACGTAGGTCTTGGTGTAATGGACGATAAAGGCGTCTTCGGCAGGTTCCCAATAGGGCTTGGGCTCCATTGCGAAGATGTACGTGCCGGGACGGTCCAGCTGATATTCGAGGGTGTAGCCCTGATCGTCCATGACCGTGGCGTCCTGCAACCCGCCCAGCAGGTTCGTCGTGCTGCCCTGGTGGGTCACCGAAAAGGCCACCGGAGTATCCAGCATCATGCCGTCCAGTTCGAACGGATGCGAAAAGGACATGGTCAAGTCCACGCTGCGACCATCCTCCTGGCTGATCATCGGATCGTTTGGGATGATCATGCCGTAGTGGGACAGGGCCGGTGTGGCCGCAACCAGACCGGCAAGCGATGCTGTGACAAGATGACGTTTCATGGAACCTCCTTCTGATTATGACCCCAAGGCAAGCAACCAGCCCACCCAGACCTCGGCGTTGCGCGACACGATCAGCGCGCCCACCGCTGCAATACATGCTGAAATCAATAGTAATGTGAACGTCTCGGCTGACAACAGGCGCAGGACCATGCCCCGCCGTGCGCCCATTTTGACCGCAGTGGCGATTTCCCGCGCCCGCAGTCGGTAGCTGAGAAACACCGCGAGCCCGATGGCGGCCAGTGCGGCGATCGCGATAATCGCGGTGACCACATCCAGCAGCGCCTTGATCCGAAAGATACGGTCCACCAGCCCCTGGATCACGCCCGCGGGTTCGACGATCTGCGTCGGGCCTTCGGTGTCGAGATAGCGACCCCTCAAGATGGTGGCGGAGCGCGTGTCATTGGGGACCAAGATCACGGCGGAGGTCGGAAAGTCATCCTGGCTGCCGTGAAAATGAAAACTGTCGAGGTTGTCCGGGGTGATGCGCTGGTACTGTACGACGGCGGCGTTGGCGACCGCTGCGCTGCCCGCGGCGACCTCGTCGGCGGTGACGACGTCCTCGTGCCCGTGGCCGATACCCTGAATGACCCATGCCGTCTTGATGTCGACGAAAATCGCCTGATCATCCGGTGAGTTGGTCGGGGCCAGAACGCCGACAATGGGCATTTCCAGCGGATAGACACCGTCAAGATCAAAGAGGTTTTCCGGCGACGAGACCAGCGTATCACCGACGCCTTTTCCCAAGGTGGCGGCGACATCCGCGCCGATAACGGCGTCCCCCAAAAGCGACAGGCCGCGCCCGACAGTCGGCATCAGGGTGCGGAACTCGAAATAATCGAGCGTGGTGCCGACGATCCGGAAACCATTTGATGAAAAGGCGGTGTGCACCGGGATCGGGATGGCAAGGCCGCTGTCCCAGATGGCCTCGACCTCGCGCATCGGGACAGGATCGGGCCGCTCATCCGAGAAATAGAGGGCCGCCATAGTCAGATCAAGCTGCGAGCCACGGCTGCCCAGAAGGAGCGGCGTCGCCTCCCCCCGCGCGACAAGCGCCCGCTCGCTCGAGGACAGCAGGATCTGGGTGGCGATGGGAACAAACAGGATCAGCGCCGCGACCAGCGTCAGGATCAGGCTGCGCGCCCAATGATAGCGCAGATAGGCAAAGGCGAGGTATAGCGCGTTCATGCCGGAGCCCCGTGCCGGAACTGCGCGAAATCCAGAACGCGTTCGAACCGTGGCAGCAACTCGTGGTCGTGGGTCACGGCCAGCACTGCGGCACCCGCCTCGGTCGCTTGTTCAAAGAGCAGGTCGAGGATGCGCGCCTTGCTGTCGGGATCAAGGTTGCCGGTGGCCTCGTCCGACAGGATCAGCTTTGGCCGGGTCACCAGCGCGCGGCAGATCGCGACGCGCTGCTGCTCGCCCTGACTGAGCGCCGTGGGATGCCGGTCCAGCTTGTCGCCGATACCGCAGGAGGCGGCGAGCGCCTCGGCACGGTCGCGCGCTTCGGCATTCAGGGTCAGGGCAGGGGTGATCCGGTAAGGATAGAGGATATTCTGTCGCGCCGACAGGTAATCGAGCAGCGCAAAATCCTGAAAGACAAAGCCGATCATGCTGGCGCGGAACTGCCGGCGCGCAACGTCCGACAGGTGGGCCACATCGGTGCCTGCGACATCGATGCGCCCGGCCTGCGGGGTCAGGATGCCGGCGATAAGGTTCAGGAGCGTGGTCTTGCCGCTGCCACTGGGGCCGACGATGGCCACGCGCTCGCCATCCTGCAAGGCGAATTCCGGCACGCGCAGCCCAAAGCTGGTGTCGCTGTAGCGGAATGACAGATCCTCGATTGTGATCATCAGTTTGTTTGCAGCGCCGGAAAGGTTTCGCCGGCCGCGTCACGGTTGACCTCTAGCAGTTCGAAACCGGTGATGCGCCACGCGCCGTCGACCGGGGCGACTGACAGATCGGCGCTGTAGGTGTTGCCGCGGACATGCAGATGTTCCGCATGACCGACGGTGCCGATCACCTGCCACGACGCCGCGATGGTCAGCGTTGCCGCGTCGCGTCCGACCTGCGCGTCCAGCAGCTTGATCTCGTGGATTGTCTGGTCGGCCTCATCGAGACCGCCACCGGCCATGGCACCCACCCGTTCCAGGTAGAGGTATTCCAGCGCCTCGCCGTGAGTGACCTGCGCGAGCGTGTCGTAAATGGCGTCTTCCTGGGTCTGGCCGAACGCGTCATAGACGACGAGCAGAAGGGCAGGTGTCAGGCGCCAGAACTCATCATAGGCGATGGTTGTGGTCATCGGGTATAACCCGTGCACCTCGAACGCCTCCGCCTCGGAATGCCGCGACTGAGACGGCCACAGCCACACGACCGCAGCACCGACGCTGAGGGCGGCGGCAAGGGCAAGTCCGGCAAGGCTGCGAGTTCGGTTCATCGAGGGCTGGCGTCCCGAAAAGCTGTGCTGTCGGGGTACCTTGTTGCACGATGGCGCTGACTTCAAGTGCGCTCAATCCGGAGCGTGCTGATCGTGTGCAATTGGCCGGGGGCATGTCTGCACCAGCGCCCATGACGCGGGCGCGCGACGCCGGATATGCAATGGGATCAGCGCCCTCCGGAGCTTGCGACGCGACGCCCCGAAACGCCTGTGCACCGACTATCGGAGCGCCCGGACCAGAAACAGCACCGGCAACACAGTGAGCAAATAGATCACGCTGTAGACCGCGCTCGGGACGGCATAGGGGCTGAAACCGTCGCCTGCACCGACGACCAGTGCCGCGATTCCGATGCCAAGGCTGCCATTTTGCAGGCCGGCCTCGATGGTGACGGTTCTGGCCTGTATCGCCGTGGCTCCGAACCGGCGGGAGACGAGGAAACTGACAGCGCTGAGGGTCACGATCAGGAACAGCAGTGCGGGGCCAAGCCGCAACAGGTCGTCGGCAATCACGTTCAGGTTCGACAGAATGGCGGCAACGATCACGGCGCAGAACAACAGGACTGCGATGCGGGCAAGGCGCGGCTCGATCCGGGACGCTGTGTGAGGTGCCAACGCGCGGAACGCCACGCCTGCCATAACCGGCACCGTCGACAACATGAACACCACAAGAGCCGTGCGCGAGATGTCGACCGACGGTGTATCTGCCGCCACGAAGCCACGCATCGCGACGTCGAGGATCAGGGGGGCGGTGATGACGCAGGTCAGACTGCTCGCTGCGGTCAGTGTCACCGACAGCGCCACATCCCATCCGACCAGCTTGGTGACGATGTTGCTGGTGACCCCGCCCGGACAGGCCGCCAGGATCATGATCCCGACGGCGGTCTGGTTCGCGAAACCGAATATGACGATGACCCCGTAGGCGAGGGCAGGCAGCAGAACGACCTGGCAGAGCGCACCGATCAGAAAAACGCGCGGGCGCTGTCCGATCCGCCGAAAGTCATTCAGCGTCAGCCCGGTGCCGAGGCTCATCATGATGATGGCGATGGCCAGCGGCAGCAGCAGGGTAACGATGAAGTCCATCCGGTATTTCCATCAAGGGCGACCCCCGGCGAGGGGTTTGCAGGTCAATCAATCGTGGTGCGTATAACGGGGTTAAAATGCGTACCGGCCCGGTCTAACATCAAACGGCCATGATCCGCCGGATCTTTTTCGTGGGGCCTGTCACACGGCCGGCGGTCTGGCGTGGGGGAGAGTAACCGAGCGATGGCCAGTGTGACATCTGCTTTTGCGACCGCGCTTGCGCGGGCCGCAGGATTGGCGATCCGGCCCGACGGCTGCGTGAGTGCGCATGATGATGTCGTTTACCGGCTGCCCGCCCCGCTTGACCAAAGCATCCCCGACGCATCCTATTTCGATCTGATCGAGTGGATCGGCACGCGGTGTGACGATACAACGGGGCTGGTGTTTCGCTACGCCAGCGAGATCGATACCGACGACATCGGCGCGCTTGGGCTGGCTGCGAAATCCGCGCCCGTTCTGGGCGACACCCTCAGGCGTCTGGAGCGTTATTTCAGGCTTGTCACCGATACGGCCGCCTACCGACTGTTGGAAACCGGCGATCAGGCCCTGTTCATCTTTGAGGGCTTTACCGAGGAGCGGCGCGCGTTGCCGTTGCGAAATGAATGCGCGCTGGCGGCCGTTGCCCGCAACATCAAGGCGTTTGGCGGCCCCGCCTTGTCTTTCGATCTGGTCAGTTTCAAGCATTCCTGCCGCGATGATCCGGCCCGGTTCGCGGCGTTTTTCGAATGCGACGTCCGCTTTGACGCCGACATGAACGCGATTGTGCTGCACCGGGACATGCTGTGCCTGCCGAACCGGTTGGGCGACCAGGGCATTTCGGATTTCCTGACGCAACACCTCGATACCGAGATCGCGCGCCTGTCGGATCGGTCGCCGCTGAAGGAGGAAGTGCTGCGCCACATCTCCAACAGCCTGAGCACCGGCGTCCCTCTGGCAACCGACATCGCGCGGCAGATGGGCATGAGCGAGCGGACATTGTATCGCCGCCTGTCCGATGAAAACCTGTCTTTCCGGGATGTCGTGCAGGATGCGCAATCCGCCCTTGCCCGCGAACTGTTGTCCGAAACCTCGTGCTCCATTTCGGAGATTGCGTTTCTGACCGGTTTTTCGGAGCAAAGCGCCTTCAGCCGGGCGTTCAAGCGCTGGGTGGGCGAGGCACCGGCCAGATTCAGGCAACTGTCCTGAGGGCAGGGCCGGATTGCCGGTCTGGCAGAAACTGCACAAACCTTGGCAGAAAGTGCCGATACCCGACATCGCCAGCCCTGTAGGCATGGATCATCGATTGAACGAGAGACGCCGCCGGGCACCGCTCAGTCCCCCGAGCCCCCGGTGGCGGATCTCCTGACGGAGAAGTCGCAATGATCTGTCCGAACAACGCTGCCCCCAAGTCGGCATCCATCGTCCCCGTTGGCATATGCCTCCCGTGCCAAGCCGGATGCCAAGCATTCGGGCCGATGTCGGCTTCTCCGTCACCTGTTGAACCTGTCTGTCCGAACCAGCGCCAGACCGCGCCGGACATCCATGCACGGTGCGCATTAGATGGATGCGCCCGGGGGACCCGGACATGACCCGACCACCTGTGCCCCCGTTCACGCATGCGACCGCAGTGCAAAAGGTCCGCATGGCCGAAGACGCCTGGAACACGAAAGACCTCGCCCGCTCGTCCCGAAGACCACCGAGGGCTCGACGCGCTGGGACTGTGAGGCGGGACCCGTGACACCTTAACAGCGCTGCGACAGGCGCTGCCCCAATGGGAAAGCAAAATCGGCTTTTGGAACGCGGCGGTCTCCGGCGCGAACGGTCCAGCCTTGCCCGATCCGCCGACCCGAACCCCGAGGGGGTGCGCATCGCGCCGCCTCCGCAAAACCCGAAGGAGACTGAGAATGACACATGATCAAAAAGAATGGGATGAGGGTGGTCCGACCCGCAACAACGTTGACCTCGGGCGTCGTCAGGTGCTGGCCGGCGTTGCCGCGGCAGGTGCTGCCGGTGCCGCCAGCGTCGCAGGCAGTGGCGCGCAGGCCGCAACGCCCGCGGCGCGCGCGACCTATGCCGACCCCGATAACCCGGCACTGCCCGACATGGACATGGAGATCGACCCCGAGCGCACCGCGCTTGTCGTTGTCGACCCACAGGTCGATTTCCTCGACGCGGATGGCGTCGCTTGGGGCGTGGTTGGCGAAAGCGTCACCGAACAGGGTGTTGTCGACAATCTGGAACGTCTGTTCATCGCCGCCAGGGCCGCTGACATGCCCGTGGTCGTGTCGCCGCATTACTATTATCCACAAGACCACAAATGGAAGTTCGAAGGCACCCTCGAACGGGTCATGCACGGCATCGAGATGTTCGACCGCAAGGACCCGCTCGACCTCGAAGGGTTCGAAGGGTCGGGCGCCGACTGGATGCCGCAGTACAAAAAGTACATCAACGACGGCAAGACCATCGTCTGCTCGCCCCACAAGGTCTACGGCCCCGAGCAGAACGATCTGGTGCTGCAATTGCGCAAGATCGGGATCGACAAGGTGATCCTGGCCGGGATGTCAGCCAATCTGTGCGTCGAAAGCCATATGCGTGAACTGCTGGAAACCGGGTTTGAGGTTGCGGTGGTGCGGGATGCGACGGCGGGTGCAAAAGTCCCCGAGGGGGACGGATACCTCGCCGCGCTGATCAACTTTCGCATGATCGCCAACGCCGTCTGGTGGACCGACGAAGCGGTCATCCGCATCGGCCAATCCGCCTGAACCCACGGTGAATGCCGCCATACCTCTCAACCAAAGGACAATTTCCATGAAACTCTCAATCCTTGTTCGGGCCCTGTCGGTGTCCCTCGCCATCTCGACCGCCGCCTTTGCGGCGGACGACTACAATGTTGGCAACGGTCTGACGCTGAATGGCAACCCTCTGGGCATGCACGGCGTCGATCCGGTGTCCATGTTCGAGCGTGCGTCACCGGCGTCGGGGCTGGCTGCCTATACGTCCACATATGATGGGGTGGACTACTATTTCACGTCTGAAACGGCCCAATCCGCGTTCGACGCCGCCCCGACAACTTATCTGCCGCAGTTTGGCGGGTTCTGTGCCTTTGGCGTGTTCGTCGGCAAGAAGCTGGATGGCGACGTGAGGTATGCCGACATCGTGGACGGCAAGCTTTACCTGTTCGTCAATGCCGCCATCTTCGACAAGTACCGCGAGGACAAGGCGAATGTGATCGCCGGTGCCATGGCGAAATGGCCCGACATCGCGGCAACGCCCATCGGTGAACTCTGACCAGATGCAACACGACGCGGGGGCGCGCGCTTGCAAGGTGCGCCTCCGCAACCTTGCCCCAAGTGGCGGGTGCCGGACATGAGCCCCGCAAGACAGGAGAACGACATGACCCCCTTTCCCACTCACAGCATCGACACAGCCCCCGCAGCCGCGCGGCCCATTCTTCAGGCATCGCTCAAAAGCTACGGGTTCGTGCCCAACCTCTACGCCACGATGGCCGAAGCGCCGAGCCTGCTGGAAGGCTACATAACGCTCTCGACGATTTTCGGCGCAACGGATTTGTCGGAGACCGAGCGCCAGATCATCCTGATGACGAACAATCGTCTGAACGGATGCACATATTGCATGGCCGCGCACACGACCCTGTCGCAAATGGCCGGCGTCGCCGATGACGTCATCGCCGCGTTGCGCAACAACACCCCCATCGCGGACCGCAAGCTGGAGGCTTTGCGCCAGTTCAGCATTGTGGTCAATGAAAGTCGGGGGTGGCCGAGCGATGCCGACATCGACGCGTTCCTCGCAGCCGGATATTCACGACAGACGGTTCTCGAGGTCATTGTCGGCACCGCGCTCAAGGTGCTGTCGAACTATACCAACCACGTGGCGGACACCGCGCTGGATGACGCATTTCGTGCCAATGCCTGGGCCGCTCCGGCCGCGCAGGTAGCCGAGTGAACCACGCCGGGCTGCCGCTATCCGGCACCCGTGCGCATGGCCCGGCACACCACTGACGTCGTGGCGGCGTGCCGGGCCGGCCCGTCGGTGCTCAGGTTCGCGCGATCTCGGAATACCGCTCCATCACGTCGAAGAGGCGCTCTGCCTCCACCGCGAAAAGGACGACATAGCCATCACCTGTCATGGAAGCCGCCGCCATTCCGTCGGCCAGCGCGCTTTCCACGACGGTCAGGATCAACGGCTCCGGTAGATGGTTCAAGTCTATGTCACCCGCCAGCCTGTCGAGTTCGGCGAGGCTGTCGGCATCCCCTTTCGCGTCCGCAGTACCCGAATGGTCATAGGCGGCAATCGCGTGCGCCAAGGGGGCGAATGCGGTGACGATCTCAGCGGCTGCCAGGACGGGCCGGGGTGCTGCTGGGCGGGCATCGGGCTGCGCCAGCGCGTCGGCGGGCAGTTGCCCTGTCTTGCCCATCAGGTCCGGCTCAAGCGGGCCGGTGTCAACGCTCAGGCGCCCTGCCGTCTGCGCGTGTTCAGCAAGCCGCGCGATCGCCGCGCGGACCAGCGCGTGTTCGGGTTGTGGGTCGGCTGTCAGCACCTGACCGACAAGCGGCCTGGCCGCCGGGTCGTCGGTGTCCGACACGGCGATCACGCGCCGTGCTTGAACCGCAAGCGCAAGGCTGCTGTCGCCTGACGAAAAACGCAAGGATGTCCCGACCACGGTCTGGTCGATTTCGTCAATCACCGAAGAATAGGCGTCAGACGTATCCAGCACGCGATGCGCGCCGTCAAAACGGGGTGCCTCGCCGACAAGAAGGGCGGCGAATTTGGCGGAACTCTGATCAATGTTCACTTAACTTCTCCGATGTGGCGTACATCTTTTGCAATGCCTCGTTGGGCGATGTGCTGCGACCAAACGTGCAGATAATGACCTCGTCCGGTTCTTCGGCGCGGCGCAGGTACAGGTCGGTCGTATCGGGGGTGAGGACCGCCGCCAGATCAGACTGGCTGCCATCCGGGCGCGGTGCATCCCCCAGCAGTTCAGCGGCGCGCGCGCACGCACTCTCGCAGGTGTGCTGATCGATGTCCGACCGACTGGCGGCGCGATATGTCACGCGCGTGGTCAGGTTGGCGTGCGTGGCCGCGCGGCACCCGGGGATATCCTCGAGCAGGTCCGATACCGGGTCGTTTTCCATCATGTCAGGTCTCCTTGCCGAAGGGTTTGCATCACATGGCGACCGCGGGCGCGTCGCCAGCAGTCCTGGTGGTGGCAGGCGGTCGCGGTCGCATGTGCGACGACTTGCCCGCCGGCTTCACGCGGCGGGGCACGATCAGGTTGTGCGTTGGCTCTGGCGCGCAGGGGGCGGTTGCGCTGGTGTCCGGCGCGGTTTCCGCGCCCTTGCCAAAGCCGCACAGGAAGGCCTGCAGGTCAGCCATTCCGGACGCCTTGAGCGCAGCGGGATCGTCCTGGGCCGCGACCGCGCGGAGCAGCGACACGGGTATGATCTGTGCAAAATCATCCGCGACATCATGCGCCAACCGCCTGAGAATGCGGGTCTTGTCGGCGTCAGAGGTCAGTTTGTCCATCTGCGTCACGACCAGCGCGCTGCGCGGCTTGATCTCGTCCGCGACGGTGTTCCAGACAGCCGCCTCGGACTGGCGCCAAGCCTGGGTGGCGTGGGTCAGCCACAGGATCGCATCCATCTCGGGCAACACGCGCTGCCAGACGTCGGCGGACATGTTGGGGTCGGAGATCCCCGGGAAATCGACGATGTCGATATGCTCGAGCATGGGAATGTCGCGATGCATCAGCAGGTGGCTGGCGGTGGCCAACGCGTCTTCGGGGTCGAAATCGTCATCGATATCGACCACCTCGCCCGACTTCATCACGATCTCATGGCGTTCCGGGCCCTTGGTGAACCAGACCGGCGGCAGTTGCGTCGGGACGATCATCTCCGGCAGGTCGCTCATCCCCAGTAGCAGGTTGCACAGTGTGCTCTTGCCCGCGTTGAATTCGCCCATGACACCGATGACGGTGCGCGCCGGGTCTCTACTCGTTACCATCTTGCAACTCCTCATCCGCAGGCGCGTCCACTGGCGCGTCGAGCTCGTTCAAAAGGATGTTCAGCATGTCGCTGCGTTCCGCTTGCTGGTTGAGACCGTAAAGCGTGTTCAAATCGTCGACGCCGACATTGGACCGCGTGAGGATATCCGCCAGAATGCTGTTCTGCTCCGCAAGGAATTCTCGAAGCGTCCCTCGCATGATCTCGCGGATTTCGGCCAGCTGGACGATCTTGAGGTCCGTGAGGATGCTGTCCGTCTCACCTTCGATGAGCGCGCGAAAGTCGCTGCTGAGCGCGCTGTAGCCGCGCCGCTTGCGGGACCAAGTCTTCCACCACGGTGTACTGATGTCGAGGATGATCGTCTTGGCGATGGTGACGGGCGGCGGCAGGTCGGGGAGTTCGGGCGGTTCGATCTTGAAATGGCCGGCCTCCACATCGAAGATGTCGCCATAGGCCGCCGTCAGGTCAGCCGAGACTTTGGTAAAGACGTCCGTGACGTCGCGCTTCAGGCTCACACTCATCGCGCTGTAGGCGGAGCGTGCCAGCAAACGCAGACCGTCCGGGCTGTAGTTCCACGCCTCGTGCTCGCCATAGGTGTCGAGGTGCTGCAACAACGCTTCGACGGCGCGGTTCAGGAAATTGATGTGTGCACGGTCGATGCGTGACCCGAAACCGTCAAAGGTCTTGGTCAGGGCCGCGTCCAGCGCGGTCTGCGCGGTGGCTTCGACCTGAGCGATGCGTGATGCAACGCGGTCGTCGGTCATTTTCAGGACGTGGTCACTTTTGGCGGTCAAACCGGCCACTTGCGTGGAGGCTTGCAGGCCCAGCACCATGTTGGTGGCGCGTTTGCGCAAGCTGCTTATCGCCTTTTGGCCGGGGCCGGACTGAATCCGGCGACCGATGCAGGCGTAGAGTTCGGGAATGCCCGAGGCGGCCCAGCAATCCTGCGGGGAAATCTCCGTATGCGCGGCGTCGTCGAGGTAATTGCGCAGCGTCAGCAGGCTCGGCCCCGGCAGGGTGTCGGTGGAGCCGTGCAAAGCTGCGGTTGCCCAAAGAGCGCTGCCGAAAATGATCCGGGGGTTTTCCGGGCCGTTGCTGTCGGCCAGCGTGCGCAGCAGGCTCTGCTTTATGCGGGGCAACTCGCGGGCGGGCTCCGACAGCTCGTCAATACGGTTCACGAACAGCACGACCTGACGCGACTTGATGGACGAGATCAAGCGGATCAGCCCGAGGTCGACCGTGTTCAGCGCTTGCTGCGCCGACAGGACAACCACGCAGATGCGGCTGTCGCGGATGGCACGAATGGTGACCTGCTCGCGCATCAGGAACGTGTCGTTCAGGCCCGGCGTGTCGCGCAGAACCAGCGAATAGGGCAGTACATCCATCGGCAGGTAAATGTCGGCGGATTTGGTGATGTCGGCATATTGGCCCTGGCGGTTGCGCGCATCGTCCGCAGCAAACGCATCGCCAAGGCACACGTAGCGGCGGATCACGTCGGTATCAAAGTGTTCGAAGCTGTGTTTCTGGCCCAGAAGCCGTTCGAAACTGCGGCCCAGGCGTGCCTGCGACATCTCCCGCATTTCGGCGGTCTGTTCGACGAGACGGGCGTATTCGTCCTCGGCACCGATCCGTTCGGACACTTCGCCCAGACGGCCCGCGCCGGACATCAGCCTGTCCCACTCGTCGGCCTCGAAAAAGCGGAAATCGGCACCACCGTCGGTGCTGCGCTGCGTGTCCATATGCAGCGACGTCACCACAGAGGTCCAGGGGTTCACGTCCGAGGGCAGCAAGCCGGGACGACCCGCCATTGCGTTGACGAGCATGGTCTTGCCCGCCTTGATCTGGCCGATGAAAGTGATCTCCTGCGTGAACCGGTCGATGCCCTTGCGCATCTTGTCCAGCTCGCGCGCGGTTTCGGCACCGCTGAGGCATTCGATGTCGTTCAGGACCTCCTTGAGGTCGGCGAATTCATCGGTCAGTTCGTGAAACGGATCCGTGCCCGCGTGCATGAAGGCCGGAGGGGCAACGGCTGGTGCATGATCGTCCACGTCAAACTGTGTCGCAACATTCATGTCATGCTCCGATCGAAACGTTTGCGGTGTCGCCGGTCAGCGCGGATGCGTCAGGCTCGGCCTCGAAAAGGGGGATGGTGGCCTGCAGCTTTTGCGCGTCACGCTTGATCTGCAGCAGCAGCGCAATACCGTCCGGGCAGCTTTGCATGTCGCTTTCGATGGCGACGAGTTCCAGCACGTCCGAGGCCGTTTCGACCCGCTGTTTCAGCGCATCCGTCAGCGGGCAATGGGCTGCACTGGCCGCCATGTCGTCCGCCGCCTCGATCAGTATGCCGGAGGCGCGGCGGAACACCTTTTTGAACTCAAAGCTCGCATCCGCCTGCAACTCTGTGCCCAGCCCCTCAAGTGCTGCGATCAGCGTGGCGGGGTCGTAGACAGCCGCCGCGGGTGCGGCAGGCATGGCGCCGGCAATCTCCGTGACGTTGTCGGAGGTGCCGTTTTCCAGCGCGTGGCGCGCCGCATCCATCGCCTGCGGGTATTTCTGGACCAGCAGGGCGATGCGGTCATCCACCTCGCGTCGGGCTGCCGCCAGATCATTGCGGATTGCCGCGATCAGGTCATAAGCACCACAGGCGCGCAGGGCCGCGGTATCCGACATGCCGTCTGCCACAACGCGCCGCGTTTCGGCGATATCAAGCGAAAACCGCGACCGAAAGGCGGGCTTGAGGGTGTCGCCGGGGCTTTGCCGGGATGTGCACAGGAACGAATGATCTTTGAGCCGCGCGGGCACCATGCTCCAGAAGTCATGTTCCAGCGCAGTCCAGGTTTCGCTGTACCAGATCACGACATCCGACCGGCTCGCGATCCAGTTCAGTGCCGGTTCGAATTCCGCCGGATCGTCGGGCGGGCTTAGCGACAGGATGGAGATCTTGGACAGCAGCGCATGCGGAAAGCCGATTTCCGTGAACACGAGCTTTTCATCGGCGAGGGAGGCCAGATCGCGCGGGTCGGTGACCTCTTTGCTGATGCGGTCTTGGGTCGTGGCGGTGCAGGCGAACGCGCTGGCGTATTGGAACTGAACCGCCCCCGACAGTGCCTCTGTCGGCAAGAGCATGCCGCCAAAGATCAGGTTGACAATATCCGCACGCGGTGCCGCATCGCGCCCCAGAATGGTCACGCGCACCGGTTTCGACAAGCGCCCGACAAGGTCATCGCAAAGGGCCGTATCGCTTGCCGATAGCGCGCCGGAACGGGCGGCCTCTGCCACAAGCTGTGCCGGTTCGATATCCATGTTTGCCGTGTTGCTCATCATACTACCGTCGGTTCGTTGTGGCGCGGCTGCTCGGCGTGATCGTCAAGCGTTGCAGCCGCGCGGTACTGGCGAAAATGGGACAGGCGGCGCGGCCCTACACAACCGACAGGACGTCGGCTGTTTCGGCGGCGCGGTCTTCCCAGGTGAAGTCGGCGCCACAAAACGTACGGAGGCGCAGCGCGGTCTCTCCGATTGTGATGATGTCGCCATCTGCGAGGTCTTCGTTGGCGATCACGGGTTTGCCGTTCAGCCGCACGATGTTGGACTTGCCGCCATGGCCGATCATGAAACCGTCGGTTTCGCTGTCGAACACAATGGCCGCGTGGTTGTGCCGCGAGATCGCGGTATCGCCAAAGTTCAGTGCCACCGCCTGATCGTCGTTGCGCCCGATGGGCGACAGACCGCTGTGCAGGGTGAAGGCGTGCCCGCGACCGGGGCCGTCAACGACGATAATCCAACCGACCGGGAACATGCTGCGGCCTTCGGCCTTTGCCTTGGGCTGATCGAACAGATCGACCGAGGTCCCGTCGGATTTGTCAAACCCGATCAGACGCGTACGCGTGGCGTTCGGCTTTTGCTGCGTGCCGGCAACCGGGGCCGGGGCCGCCGGTTCCGTCGGCTCTGCCGCCGGGAATTCGATCACCGGGCGGGACTGGGCCTGCGCCTGTGGCACACCGATATACGGGGTGGTGCCATCGTCCGCGAGATCCCAGGCGCTGCGGGCCGGACGCGGGGTCGCGTCATGCACGTCTGTCGCCTGCGGCGCATCGGCCGGGACGGGCGCCATGGCATCCGCCTCTTCGTACACGTCCGGCTCGGCCGACATCTCTGCCGGGTGGACCTGGGGCGCGCCCTGGTCTTCGGCATACTCCGTCGCATCGGTGTCGTGCGAAACGCTGCTGTTGCGTTTCACCCATTGGGGCAAGATGTTCATGTGCAATCTCCCTGCGGAATGTGGTGCGGGCTCAGGCGAGCTCGGTCGACACGTCTTGCATAAAGTCGAGCAGGCTTTCGGTGCTGACCGCTTCGGGGTTGACCGTGCTGCTGGGGAAATAGCGCAGGAAGATGTCGCGGGTTTCACCCTCGAGACCTTCGTGCAGCGACATCGACCAGTTCGGAAAGATACGCTCACGCACGTCCTGGCACGAGATCATGATGATGTTCGTGTGACGGTTGTCCGCCGCGATCCGGTGATAGATCGAGCTGACTTCGGCGCGGCCCCCTTCGAGAACCTGAAGGAAGTAGTTGCCGTTGAAGTGCAGCATGCCGGTGACGTTCACGGCAGAGTTGTTGCGGGTGCAGGTCTTGAGCAGCTTGTCCATGTCGATGCTGACCGACGGGTTGCGCTGGCTGTAATACACAAGGCGAGTGAGGTTCATTGGTTTGCTCCTTTGGCGATGTTCAGTTGAGACAGGTTTTCCGAGAGTTGGATGACCGCATCGGCGTGCTGACGCGGATCATGGCGCGGGGCTGCGACAACCGTTTGTGCCGGTTGCGGGCGCTGGGTTTCGGCGAATGTCAGCACGTCCTCTGGTGTTTGGGCAGCCTTGGCGAGGGCGGCTTTCTTGGCCGCCTGACGCTTGGCGCGACGCTCCATCTGGCGGGCGTGTTCGATTTCCTTTTTCGCGATGTCCAACTCCGCCCGGGCCTGATAGGCCTTGCGGTTCGCGCTCAGAAGCTCACCGTTATAGGCATTGTGGTAGAGCCCTTTGACACGGGCAAAGGTCCGGCGATGTGCAATCCGCTGGGCGGCAACTGCGACCAGAAGCCCTGCGAGCAATGCGGCGTCGGGCACCGGCGCTTCAAAGGCGAGGACGCTGGTGGACACAGTATTCCACACACCCGCGACCTGTTCCATGTTGGGTAGAAAGTCCATTGTCTATTCCTTTCTCAACGGAAGACAAGTTCGACAGAACGGGTGTCGACCAGCGCCATCTGGCGGTCCGCCGCGTCATGCGCGACCGTTGCCAGTTCGAGGATGTAGGCGTCGCGGTCCCAACGCAGGCGTATGTCTGCGAATTCGGTTGCGGCCAGGGCAAGGCTGCCGACGATCTGCACGCCTGCGGCATCGCAATCGAGCGTGCTTTGAACCAGTGTGCCCAGCTCATCCTGCAGGTCGATCCACGGTACCATCTGCTGCGCAGACAGGCTCAGCGAACCCAGGCGCGACTCGACCGCTTGCACACAGGCCGGTGCGTCCGGGCTGGGCAACAAGGGCGCGGCACTGGCCAGAGCGGCGACAGGTTGTGTCGGCGTGGCGGTGGGCTCGGGCTTTGTGCTGTCGGTGATCGCCGGCGCGACGGGCGCGATAACCTGCGGCGCGAGGCTCGTCAGTTCCGCCGGGTCTTCGATGTTCAGCGGTTCCGGCGCGGTCACCAGCGCCTCGGGCGGAAAGGACGTCTCGGCGGGCCCGAACGCGCCAGTGACGTCAGACCAGTTCAACCCGGCAAGGTCCTTGGCAAAGGCATATCCGCCCTTGCCGTCGTCCAGCACACCGATGGCGACAATCGCACTCACGCTCAGCACGCTGAGCCCGAAGATGCCACCGGAGCGGCTCTTGGTCAGGGCGTCGGTCTGGGTCTTGAGACGCTTGGCGCGTGCTAGAGGCAGGCCAGCCCGCGCATAGCGCGTTTGGGTCTGTTTCTGTTTCCGGGGCATCACGCTCTCCGTTGGAATTTGAAGAGGATGCTGCCGTTCTTGGCCGACAGCTTCTTGACGTCGACGTTCAACATCATCGCCGTTTCCTTGAGCATCGGTTCGTTGTCCTGAAGGGACAGGGGCGAGTTCTCGTCCGACAGGACCAGATCCAGGCCAAGCTCCACGACGACCTGTTGAAGGATCGAGTTGAGGCGATGAGAGTATAAGACCATTTCGAGTTTCCACTGCATCGTTCATTTTCAGTTATTGAGAAAATGCCCTTCAATTGAGGCGAGAATTGGTGGAAAGCTTGATACATTCTCACTTTATTAGGGTTATTTTCGGCGAATTCTGATGGATTCTCGTATTGCGATAATACCAGTTTCAATTGTGCATGGAAAATGAGCGACGTGCATGGGTTTTTACCGTGGACGCCTTGGGTCAAGCCTCTGGTTGGTAACGGAATTTCTCTGGCTCAGCCCGCGGATCGCGCGGCGGCAGCAAAAAAAAAGCCGGGACGTTTCGCGTCCCGGCTTTTCCTCATTTCAGGAGGGTGTATTTGTCGACAACCAGACTTCCACCCGGCGATTGAGGTCCATGCCGCCCCAATCCTCATCGCAGGCGCGGGGCAGAATTTCCCCGAACCCCACGGATGAGATGTTCATGCGTTCGGCGACTGCCTCCGGCATCATGTCCAGCACCATGCGTTCCAACCGCTCGGCGCGGTTTTCGGACAGGTAGTAGTTCTTGGCGGCTGTCCCCATGCTGTCGCTAAAGCCTGCGAAAACGATGGACGTGCCGGCTGGCAGGGTCATCAGGTAGGTGACCAGCCTGTCCAGATCACCCGTGTCCTTGGCATCCAGACGGGACGAGCCAACGGGAAACTGGACCGTCATGGACAGGCGGTCAAACCCGTCCAGGGTTTCGGTGATCTTGGAAAAGGCGTGCTGTTCGTACCAACCTGCGGCGACACTTGCGTCCTGTTCGATGTTCAGGCTTGCGAGTGCATCGCGCTGCACATTGATCGACGTGTCGACGTAACCCGCGGTTTCGAGCTGATGGGCAAAGGCGTCGCTTTGAACATGTCGGACGAAGTCCGCCAGATGCGGGTTTTCAGACGGATCGCGGTGGTACATCGTGACGGGCAGCGACAGGGGGTAGTCCCCGGCGCGCGCCATTACATCGTCAGGGTGGGTCGCAATTCCGCAGGCGGACATGATGCCGAGGGTCTTGGCAGTATCCTGAGCAGACAGTCCGACAAGGCCGATGGCGTGGGGATCTGCACCGACCAAACGGGACGTTTCGGCATCGCCGGCGCTGGTCAGGGCACTGGCGTCGATGCTTTGACCGTTGTCAGTTGGTTTGAGGATACCCAGCATTCCGGCCCCGTCCGCCGGATGGATCACGGTGATGCCCGCATCCGGACCGCCAAGGTCTTGCCAGTTGGTAACCTGACCTGTGAAAACAGCGCGCAACTGCTCCAGCCCGATCTCGGACAGCGGGTTGTCGGGGTGCACCACAGCCGACAGGACGTGTTGGCCGAATTGCGTTTCGGTGACCCCTTCGGGCGTTTCAGCCAGCGCGGGCGACCCTGCGGAGAACACGACATCCGTGTCGCCCGAGACCAGCTGCGCGAGCGGGTCCTTGGTGCCAGCCGGACCCACACGGAATTTCATCGCCTCGGCACTGGTGCCACCCTGCGCGACAAGCTGACCATAGTAGCCACCCCGCTCCGCCGCGCGAATGTCCAGGGTTGAACCGTCAGACATCGCCATTTCCGCCAGCGCATCTGGCAACAGCTGTTGCATCATGTTGCCGGTCGCAAGGACGCGCAAGTTCGCCTCGAACCCGTCTTCTTGCAGGCACTCCTCACCCACGCATTGCACGCGGGATTTGGATACGGACAGCGGGCCGAAGGCGGTGCGGATGACATAAGCGTCCGTGTTGGAGGCGAGCAATTGCCCCGACACTTCGATCGCCCCGTCACGGGACTTCAGAACCACTTGATTGGCCAATGCGGAGCTGGTCAGTGCAGCTGTCACGGCGATGGCGGACAGGGTCGTTTTCGTCAGGTTTGCGTTGGACATCTCACGTCTCCGGTTCATTCGTTACATTGGCCAGTGCCGGCCCCCACATCGTGTTGTTCAGAGCGACATCGCCTCCAGCAGGTCATCCGAGGCCTCTTCGACATCCAGCTCCACCACGTCCGTGCTGTCCTCGGACATGTCGGGCTGCGGCGACGCATGTGTCTGGGCGGGCTCAAAATGCGCTGGCTGCTGGACGGCGGCGTATTTGCCTACGATGACCGAGATATTGTCCTGCTCGGGCCGCCGCAGGTCGAGCGCTGCTTCGAGCAGCGCTTCGGTCAGCTGGTGGCTGGAGCGTTGCCCGTGGCGACGCACTGTTTTCAGGATCTCTTCGTCCCGCAGCGATTGCAGGCCATCGCTCGACAGGATGATCGTGTCGCCATCCTGCATCTCGAACGGTGTCGCGGGGCAATCCACACGGGCCACCTGCGCCCCGAAGATCGCGGAGGTCAGGGCGTTGCGGTCCGGGTGCATCGCTGCCTTTTCCGCGGACAGCTGCCCGGCGGCAACCATCGCCTTGATGCGTGGCGCCATCGAGTGATCCTCGTTCAACCGGATCAGTTCGCCAGAGCGGGCAACATAAAGCGGCGAGTCCCCGACGGAGGCCCAATAAAGATTGCCCTGCAACAGCAGCAACACAACAAGCGTGGAGCCCATGCCCCGATCGTCGGGGGCGTTGCGCACGTGATCCCGGATCGCGCTGTTGGCCTGCTCGACACAGGTCAACAAAGCCTCCTGCACCGCGCTGTGATCGGTCTCCAACGTGTCGATCTGCGCCTTGAGCAGCCCAAAGACGCGACCCACGATCAGCTTGCTCGCCAGATCACCGGAGGCATGCGCCCCCATCCCGTCGGCCAGAACGGCAAAACCGCTGTCCCGCCCGATGGAAAAATCTGCGATAATGCAATCCTCCTGATAGGGCCGCGCGCCGGAATGAAGCGCTGTCGCCACGTCGACACGCGATGATGTCACTGCTGAGTTCATTGTTCTTTTTGACCTTCAAATTCGGTTTGCGCCTCAGGCGTCCATGTCCACGTCGATGATCCACATCAGACCGTCGCGATTGACGGCGACTTGCACGCGCTCTGTGCCGTTCTCGATCTTTTGACCAAAGATGCGCGCGATGGCAGGGCCGTCTGTAAGGTCGCCTTCGCTGCCCATCACCGCGACGATGACGTCGCCGGGGCGCAGCACAGACGCGGTGTCGCCGGTTTCTGCGCCAGCCGGTGCTGCGACGACTTTGGTCTGCCACGTGCCTTCGGCATGCTCCGTCAGGAAGGTGAAGCCGTCGGTGACCTGCGCGGAATAGACGATCTGTGCATCGATGGTTCCGGTGACCGGCGCATCTGCGTCAGGCGTTTGGGCCGTGATCATGATTGCCGCGGTCAGGCCGTCGCGCGTCACCGCAGCCTCGCGGATGGTGCGCAGGATGTCGTCGCCATCACCCACCGCCACGCCGTTCACGGCGGTCAGGCGTTGGCCAACGGCTAGCCAGTCCGGCGCATCCTCGTGCAGCGCGGAAATCGTACCATCCACATCAAAGGTGACCGGCAGGTCGGCGTGCCAATCCAGCGCAACCTGACCGTCGGCAAAGGAAGTCTCAACGTCTTGCAGCACGGCGTCACCGGTCGGTGCAGCAACCGGTTCGGCTACAACGGGCTGGGGTTTTGCAACCTGCGCCTCTTTCTTCTCGAGCGATGCCAGAAAGTCCGATGCGGCGGCCACGTCTGTCGGGGCGGGTGCTGCGGCGGCGACAACCACGTCCGCAGCGGGTTCGGGCGTCGGCGCTGTCTCAAATTGCGGAGCGATGGAAGCCGCCACTGTGCTCTCTTCGGCGGGCTCGAACAGCGCGGCGACCTGTGCCACACCGCTGTCGAACGCGCGCATCACGTTGTCCTGTTGTTCGAAGTGTACCACAGCACCACCAGCCGCAATCGCACCGCCCGCCATCAGCGCCGTGATCCGCACTCCGCGCGATGATGTGCGCGCGGGCTTGTCCGCCACGGCGCGCGACACCTGCCTTGACCGGGCGCCCTGCTTTGACCGCAAGCGCGAGGCGCGACGCGGTTTTTCGGGCTTGGCCAGGTCGCCCAGCCATTCATCCGCCGACTGCATCCGGTCCTTGGGCAGAACGGCCATGGCCTTGTCGATGGCCGCACAGAAGGTCGGGCCGTAGTCAGACGTTTTCAGATCAAGCGGGATGTAAGGGTCCGGGTTGCCTGCCACATGTGCCGCAATGCGCACCTGACTGTCGGGGGGCAGTTCGCCCGTGATCAGGTGGTAAAATGTCGCCGCGAGGGAATAGAGATCGCTGAACGGCCCCTGTTCGCTTCCTGCGATATAGAATTCCTGCGGCGAGTAGCCGTCCTTGACGACACGCAGCGCCGACAGGGCGCGGGTGGCCTTCGTCGCCTGTTCACGTGCCGCGCCAAAGTCGATGAGGACCGGATTCAGCTCATTGGTGATGATGATGTTGTCGGGCGCGATGTCCCGGTGCAGCAGGCCGCCAGCATGAACGCATTTGATCGCATCCAGCGTCTTTTTCAGAATGGCTGTCACCTGATCCGGGCGCAGGACGAGCACTTTTTGCTCAATGACGGACAGCAGGTCGTGCCCGTCGACAAAGTCCAGCGCCATATAGGCGGTGTTGTTGTCCTCAAAAACCTGATGCACGCCGACGATAAAGGGATGCTGCAGCTTGGACAGCGCGCGGGCTTCCTGGGTAAAGAGCCGCACAATCGCGCGCAGCTCGCCATTGTTCTCATGCGCGCGGGCCTGAACCAGCATATTGCTGCGACGGCAGAACGAACGCGGAAAGCATTCCTTGATCACCACGGGGCGGTCGAGGCTGTCCTTGGCCAGATAGGTGATGCCGAACCCGCCGGAATTCAGGTAGCGCGTGATCTCATACTGGCCGAGCATCAATTCGGTGCCTGCCGGCAATTCGTCTGCCTGCGGGCCCGCGTCGAAATCTGCGTCAAAGATGTTCATAGCAAAGCCTTCTTCTGCCATTATCATTTTCTGAGGAAATGCCGGGCAATCTTGTCGAATTTTTGGTAAATGCATGCTGTTTTTTAGAATTCGACCGTGCAGCGCGGCGTCACGATCCAAAGCTGAGAGGTCTGAGAGGGCCGTTTTTCATGCCGTTTCCGGGTGCAATCGGCAGGCGGTCAAAGGGTCCGCTGGCGCGGCGGGGGTACGACGCCAAAGACACACCATCCATCAAAATGGGCGCTTTGCGTAATGGTTGCCGCGCGAAACCGTTGCTTTTGAGGCGTGACCGCCCGATAACTTGCGCAACAATAACAAAGCACCGGCGTCAGACCGGTGTCGCAACAGGCAAAGATCATTGGAGGTCCTGATGAGTGACGTGCAAGAGCGCACCACGCATCAAATGAGCCAGGACGACGTGTACGCGCATGTCGGCCAGCGGTTCCGCGCACTGCGTACGGCAAAACGTCTGACCCAGGCGGATATCGCACGGGTCATTCATGTCAGCCCGCAGCAGTATCAAAAATACGAAGACGCACATACAAAATGCAGTCTGAACAACATTCTCATGCTGGCCCAATTCTACAATGTCTCAATTGATGAGATTTTGCCGCTGGGGGCCTTGCCGGACACCAAGACCGAAGAGGCCGAGATGTCGCCCCTGCACGGGCCCAAGCTCGAGGCTGATCTTCTGTCGCGTCTGGTCAGTTCCTACGTCAAGCTGACCGGGCTGGATGCCAAACTGAGGCTCGTACAACTGGTCGAAGCCATTGTCGCGCAAGGGAGGACAGGCGAACATGCCGAATGATCTGTCGACATCTTCTGCAGGGTCATGGGACGCCCATATGTCCGAAGGTCTCAAGACCGACGTCGCGTGCAATGCCGCGGTCATCTGCACCACGGAGCCGGGCAATCCGGTCGTATTTGTGTCCGACGCGTTCGAGGCGCATACGGGCTATGCGCCCGCGGATGTGGTCGGGCGCAGCCTTGCCATGCTGCAGGGCGAAGGCACCGAACCCGAGGCCGTCCAGCTGTTTCGGGATCTCATCCGTTCAGCCAAGCCCGGCAAAATCCGGATCACGAATTACCGCAAGGACGGGACAACGTTCCTGCATGAATGCGAACTGCGCCCGATCTTTGATGCCGATGGCACCCTCACCCATTTTGCCGCCATTCAGCGACCGGTCTGAACCCGGCTGACACCATCGCGCCGTGTACGGGAGCGGCGGGTCTCTGCGCAGTTTGATCCCCGCCACCCCAAGACCTATGCGCCCAGCAGGTGTTTCTTCAGCCACGCCTTGATCAGCCCGATTTCATGGTCGATCTGGCTTTCGACTGCGCTGAATGGCGTACCGTCGAAATAGCGCGGGTCCGTGCCCGGGCCGTCCGGGCTGCCATGGTCCGCGTCGATGGATTTGCGCCAGACCTCCGCGTGGTTTCGCCACTCTGCCCGGTTCACGTGTTGGGGGGCCGTGAACCAGACATTCCACGACAGGATCGTGCCCTTGGTCAGGATGTTACCCTTGGCCAGGTTGAACACTTCCATGATCATCTCATTGAAGTCGTCCACCATTTCGTCACCTGTCTGGTGAATGTCGCCGATTTCCACGTCGATATGCGCCAGCGACCAGGCCTGATCCGTGTGGATCGCGAAATCCGGGCTCTCGAACAGGGTCGACGCACCCGTGCGCACGGGAAAGATCGGCTGATCCCCATTGCCCGGCAGATGTGTCTTCACACGGATCGCATTGGCCTTGGACGACGGGAACGGATGATCGCTGTTGGCAAACAGGTCCCATGCAAGACGCACAAGACCGTGCTGATGCGCCGCCGGGCTGAACCAGACCTTGCCCTCCACCGTCATGTCGGCGGCGACGGCCTTGGTGTCTTCGTCCACCCAACCGCGTTGGCCGGTAACGGTCACTTCGACGTTGAGCGCGCCAAAGGTCGGCGATGCAGCGCCCTGCTGCGGGCAAATGATGGAATAAACGCGCCCCTCGTTCGTATAGCCAAGCCGCGAGATGTCGGGGGCGAACATCTGGAAACACCGGGAGTCCTTGTCGCCGGGGATCGTGAGCCAGCTGAACTCAGGCCAGAGCACATCCTGCTGACGCTCGAGCTTGTCGATATTGGCAAGGTTGTCGAGCATGGGCAGGCTGGAGAGATCCGGGTCAGGGTAGGCAAAGGCCGGGTCGGACTGCGCAAAGCCGCCCTTCCAACCGGGTGCGGGCGTGTTGCTGTCATATGCTGTGGTCATGAAAAATCCCTTTTCTTCAGGCAGTTGTTCAGTGAAAAATCATTAATGAAACGTGGTGTCCGGTGTCGGGTCGAAACGTCTTGGATCAGGACACCGGGTCTGATTGATCCGTGAACGCGTTGGTCAGCGCGGCCTCCGCCCGGCAGGTTTGCGCCATAAACCGCAACGCCTGCATCCCGGGCATAAAGAGATACGCCCCGCCGCGGACCGTCACGAACTGCGGCAGGTTTTCCAGAACCCGCCGGTAGGGCGACCGCGGTATGGTAAAGCGGTCGACATCCGGAACGCCCAACCGTGCGGCCCGCGGAGTGCCGATGATCGGGTCGACCTCCTTTTGCAGGCCCTGGAACATGGAATTGTTGCACCAGGCGGATTGAACAAACTCGAACTGACGGACAATCGACGCGTTAAAGCACATGAATTGCAGGCCGGTCGCACCATCGTCGTCCTTGAAGATGCGCGCCCGGCGCAAGATCCGGTGGCGTAGCGTGACATCCAGTGACACTTTGGCGTTCTTGATGTTCACCGCACGGTTGTTGCCGCGTCTGACGTGACTGCCGATAGGACAATGGAGCCCGTCGCGGTCATCGGTGAAATCAAAGTCGTTGTTCGTCTCGCGCGTGTCGTGCTTGCCTGGCGCCAGACCTTCGCCATCGATACCGCGGCCAACCATCTTTTCGGCGAGGCGTTTCGGGGTGTCGTCACCCTCGCCGGTGGCGGTCTTTTCGACGTAATCCCAGAACGCTTTGGTATGCTGTTCCAGCTGGCGAAACACCAGATATGTGCCGTTCTTGCCCAGATCGCGACGGTCGTGCCAGACCGGATGCGGGTCGAGCAAACCATCCGGGTCGAGGCCCGCACTTGTCGCCGGTGTGCGGGGCAGTTTGCCGGTCCCGTCCACATAGCCCAGCAGCAGTTCCCCGGCCGGCACGATGCTCACCGCGGCTTCCTTGGGGTGGTTTTGCCTGAGGTATTCGGCACGTTTGGTCCCCGCGATCACGGGTTGCGACACACCGTCCTTGAACCCGAAGGGTTCGCGCTGGTCCGGCTCCAGATGGCCGAACGTCGTGTGCGTGCAGTCGGCCCCGTTTTCCTTACACAGGGCGGTCAGCAACCGCGCCTTGGCAATGTCGGTTGTCGTGGCAAAGGACATCAAGACACCGTGCACCGGCTCGCGTCCGCCCCAATCCCACTTGCCGGGGTCATTGGCGTCCACATCGCCCAGAATGCGGTTGCGCTGCGGGCTGGTGATTCCGGCGGCAAAGGCATGATCATAGCCGTCGGCAAGGTAGCCCGCCGCCAAAAGCGTCTGCAGGCCCGGCGCTGAAAAGGCGATGTTCATCCGGTTTTTCACGCCGTCCGCGGGTTGCCTGTCCTTGGCTGTGGTGATCAGGTCATCGTCCAGCATCTGCCGCAGCCAGTCCTGAAACGCGATCCGGTCTGTGATCCGAAAGAACCCGTACGCGGCCTGGTCCAGCTTGACATAGCCCCGGAAAAAGATGCCCTGAATGTCCGGGCTGGCGGTAAGGTCAGTCTCTGCCATGTTCAAACAAGCTCCAGCCAGGATGTGTCAGTGCTGCCGCTGCGCGCCTTGATCAGGGCCGCCCGCAGCTTGCGGTTGCGGCCGATATTCGTCGCGCTGACCGATGGGTAGGCGCTGTACCAGACAAGTGTCGGGAACATGGACCGGCGTGCAAAATCGATGAATTGCGGGCCGTTGGATGCACCACCCTTGAGCATCGCCCAGGTCTTTGGATAGCCCACCGAATGCCCCCATGCGAGGTTCAGTCCGTTGCTGGCCTTGAGGGTGAAATCGTCCAGATAGCTGCGCCAACTGCCGTCGTAGTTGCTGACAAAGATCAGTCGCCGATTGTCGTTGCAAAACGACCAGTGGGCGAAGTGGATTGTGTCGATCTCGCCCAGAAACCCCTTGCGAAAGACCAGCGTGACCAGTGTGCGCAACAGCCCGAACGCCGCTCTCTTGGCCAGTTGGCGTCCGGCATCGGTGTGCACATAGACGACGCTCAGCATGTGATTTGTCGGAATGATGTCCTCGTTCTCGGCGAGCGACAGTTGAAAGTCGATGTCGGGCCGTGCCCGTTCCTGATCCGCGGCCCGTTCGCGCGGCAAATTGATGATGGCCAGGACCAGAAAGCCGATGGCGTTGCCGAGCAGGCTGAGGACTGCGCCAAGCTTGCCCAGCAGCCCAAGGTCAATGCCCGGATCGGGAAAGCTGTGCCAGTCCGCCACCGACGTGTCCGCGTTCAACGCGTCAAGCACTTGCGCCTGCGCTGTGCCGGGCGCCAGCGGTTGACCGGCGGCACCAAGGGTCGCGTCGACCACGTCGTAGACGCGCGCATCCAGACGGATCTGGTCCCGGCTCATGCCGACGGCGGAGATGAAACCGGCCTGCGGCTTGATCACATGTTGCAGCAGATAGGTGCGCAGGGCCGCCAGCGTCTGCCCGTCAAAGCCTGCGCAATGGTTGTACAGCTCAAGCAGGAATGCCCCGCCGTCCAAGGCTTCGGCAACCGCGATCAGATTGTCGATATGGTCCTCGATCTGGCCGTCGATATTGTGTTCAAAGAGCAGCGACCAACCGTCCTGGACATCGTTGAAAATGCACAAGCTCGCAAAATGGAGTGTGTCGATCTGTGCAAACCCAAAACTGTCCGGAGTGGTGTCCGGGCAGATGGTGCCAAAGGGTTTCAGCATGTCCTGCACGGTCGCGTGATGGCCGGTCAAAATGGGCGCGACGATCGTGAATTTATTGTGCATACAAAGGTGTCTTTCAAAAAAAACCGCAGGTTTTTGCCCTTTGGTAGGGGAGCTGTCTTCTATTGCCTCGTATCGTTTGATTGCTGTTCGTGATCGCCGTGAAAGTCCGTGTAGCGACTGCGCCATAGACGGCTCGTGGCGCTGAGCATTGATAACCGGAGTTCAAAACGGTTCACGGATTGATCGACCAAAAAGCGATTCATCAACATTGCCTAAAATAAAACTTATAGTTGAATGGTGCGCCATAACGCGCTCGGTTGCAAGCGATGAGCCGGTCGCGCGTTGGTTTAAATGCTGCCGGCTGAATTCCGGTTGCGTCCCAATGATCCGCTGTGACGGTAACGCCTTTTAACCACGTAATTTGATCGATTACGTGTTTTTAACCACCAGACATTATGGCTGACGGCTGAAACTGAGTCTGGGAATCCCCGTATGCACAGATTGCGCGCTCTGTCGGTCACAAAGATGATGATGCTGCTGACGGCATCCGGGTTTCTTGTGACGTTGGCCTTTGCAGGTCCGTTGGTGTCGGATCTGTTGCGGGAACGGCAGAAACTGCAGGTTGACGCTCAATTGACCAGCCTCGCCACCACGATTGGCAACCTGACCCACGAACTGCAAAAGGAACGCGGCGCCAGTGCGGGCTATATCTCCAGCGCGGGCAACAGTTTTGCCGACATATTGCCGGTTCAGAGGCGGGCGAGTGACGATGCGATAGCAGATTTTGAGCAGGCCGCTGGCCTGGCCAAAAGCCTCTTGCCGGCTGACTCGACAGTCGTCCTGCAATTGGCGGATGTCCGACGGAAAATTGCGCAGCTTGCCGTTTTGCGTCAGGATATCGATGCTTTGCAGACAAATCTGTCAACCGCGGTTGGAACGATAACAGCGCTTAACCGGGCGGCGATCGCTGTCCTGCCCGCGCTCGGCAAGGAGATCAGTTTCGCGAATGCGGCCCGCGCGGTGCAACGGCACGCGATCCTGATGACCGCCAAAGACATTGCGGGACTTGAACGGGCGACCGGTGCGGCAGGCTTTGCCAAGGCCGCGCAAAATGGCGGCTTGTTTCCCAAACAGACCCTGAGCCGTTTCAATACTCTTGTCCAGGAACAGGATGTTCTGCTGCGGATATACGAGCAGGTCGCATCGCAACCTCTTGCCGAGGCTCTGGGAGACTTTGCAAAAAGTCCGGCATTGGAAAATGTGATCGCGTTGCGCAGCGTTGCCAACGCGGGCGATGTCGCTGCGATTGCGGCAATTTCTGCCGAGGCGTGGTTTTCGCGCAGCACAGAGCTGATCGATCTGATCAAGACGCTCGAGGATCAGGGCGCGGCGGAGCTGCTCAGCGAAACCGACAAGGCATTGGCAGCCTCCGGAACCCAGATTGCCAGAACAATGTCGCAACTTGTGGGATTGCTTGCCATCGTAGGTCTTTCGGCCATGACCCTCGCGCGGAGCGTGGTAAAAGCCATCTCCGCAACGTCAGATCGTATTTCAGCGTTGGCCAGTGGGGATATCGACAGCGACATTCCGGACGTCGGGCCGTCGGACCTCAAGCGCATTACCGACGCCCTCGCCATATTTCGAAGCGGTGAGTTGGACCGACGCGCGTTGAACACGCAACAGACTGAATTGGAAATGAATTCCGTGGACGGCATCGCGCGCATGACGCAGGAGGTTTCGGCTGGCGACTTTTCAGCCCGCATTCGGTTGCGCGATCTTCAAGGTGCTTCCAAAATCCTGGGCGAAGGGTTGAACCAGATCATGTCCGTCGTGGAACAGGTCACCGACGCTCAGGCGGCAAAGGATCGCAAGGTGCTTGAGGACCAGGTCGCTGCCGCGCAGGCGGGTGAGCGGGCGATTGAAGAACTGAACGCTGTCGTATCGGCATGCGTGCGCGGCGACTTCTCACAACGCCTGAGCACACAGGACAAGGACGAGGTCTTTGCCGACCTGTGCAAGGGCGTTAACCGGATTGGCGAAGTCACCGAAAACGGTCTCTCCGAATTGGCGGACGTTCTGGATGCCCTTGCCAATGGTGACCTGACCCGACAGATGTCCGAGGCCCACGAAGGTGTGTTTTTCGACATAAGTCAGAAGATCAACCGGACGACGACACAGCTGTCGCAGGTTGTCAGTCAAATCTCCGGCGGCGCTCAAACCGTGGAGATGTCGTCGGCCGAACTGTCCGACGCTGCGGATGATCTTGCCAAACGGACAGAAAACGCGGCGGCAACGCTCGAAGAAACCTCTGCATCGGTCGAAGAATTGACCGAAGCCATCAAGTCGACAGAGCAGGGTGCGAACGAGGTCAGCAAGTCGGCGCAGGCCACCAAGGAAGAAACTGCCGAATCCATGGCTGCGGTCAGCGATATGGTTCAGGCGATGGAAGGTATTGCCAAGTCGTCCGAACAGATCTCGAAAATCACCAGCGTTATCGACGATATATCGTTCCAGACCAATTTGCTCGCGCTGAATGCCGGCGTCGAAGCCGCCCGCGCCGGAGAAGCAGGAGCCGGTTTTTCAGTCGTTGCCTCCGAGGTGCGTATTCTGGCACAGCGGGCCGCTGATGCGGCGAAGGATATCAATGACCTGATTTCCAAGAGCGAAGCGCAGGTCAGCGTCGGTGTCGAAAGCGTCAAGCGCAGCCATGCAGCACTGGAGAGCATTCAGCAGTCAATCTCGAGCATGACGCGGGAAGTCGTGCAAATGGTCGACACGGCAGCCGAACAATCGACCGGTATCACTGAAATCAACAGCACGGTCGCGAAGATGGAGCAATCGACTCAACGAAACGCCGCCATGTTCGAAGAGACCAACGCCGTCGCACAGACCATGAAACAGGAGGCGAGCAGGCTTGCTTTGGCGGTTTCACATTTCACGGTAGATCAGCAGGAACGCGGCACCGTGTCCGAACCTGTACAACACCTGGATTTTGACCGACAAGCGTCCTGAAGCGGCAGGGTCGTGCGTTGCCTTGTGGGCATAGATCGTAATGGTGTCTGAGGCACCCGCAGGTTGTAACCCCGCAAACATGGCCTGAATGGTCGGCGCGCCCGGGCGCGATTTGTCAAAGGCGACGTCTTTTAGACCTTGGCTGCTTAGGCCGTGTCATCTTTGGGCTCGGTCCTGAAATACGCTGGCGCTCTTTATGCTTCGGGCACTCGTGACCATTTGCGGGTGACATCAATCGGTGTTGCAGTTCGCAGCGCCACGGATTTCCTTGAACGTAATGCAATGACACGAGGTGCGATGTTTTTTTCCGCATGGCCGCCGCATGCCGACTATCTAACGGGTCTCGCCGCCAAGCAGCGTTCTACAACACGCCAAGGAATGTTCATCTCGACATCAACACCTGTTGTGACCCGGCTTGGCAGGCGATATTTGCAGCATCATGAACCCGCCAGATACAGCCGTCGCAAGAACTTCAGACGGCAATTCCAAACCTTTGTCAGAAACTCGACCATGGCAGTTTTCATCAAAGCGATCTCGCCATGGACGGCAAGAAGAACACACCATATTGCACACCGTTCGACGTCAACTGGCCGTCCACGGCCAAACCCAACGCGATGCCTAGTCCACAAGCGGCGCACCGAGGGCAGACGCCATGCGCGCGATGGCGGCCATTTGCGGTGCATCGCGGCTGAGGTAATCGTCACCAGCAAAGCCCCACCAATCCCAACATCCGTTGGGATTGCCGCCGAACCAGTTCCACCAGGGTGCCGGGATGCTCTGCGCTTGCGGGTAAAGCACGACGATGCCGTTTGCCTCGGCCCATCGGTTGTAGCCGGTCAGCCTTGCGTAGTCGTCCGCGATTACCTCGCGGCCCTGCTTGCACCCGTGCAAGGCGATGTGCAGGCGGCATTTCGCGCCCGCAACGCACGCCTCGGGCACGTAGACAAATCCGGTGTCGTCCATGCCTTTGGCACCTTGGAGGTATTGCGCCTGATCGAAGGGCAGCAAACCGTCGGGCCGCGCCTCGGTGGCGGGCGCAAGATCGGGGTAAAGCTGGCCAAGGACATCACCCGCCTGATCGAAATCGCAATCGATCAGGAAATCGGGCCCGGTCACATCGCAGCCGAGATCGCCGCGCTCGGTGACAAAGCCATGGCCGGCATTGATCCGGGTCTTATAGGTGACCTGCGGGTCTGGCACGCCGAGCATCGCATAGCTCTGGCGCAAGGCGTCCATCGAGGTCCGCGCAACCGTGTGGTCCGCCTGCCCGTGGAACAGGTAAATGCGGTCGGCGGCTAGGTGGCTGACATCGTCAATACCCCCCTCCGCGATCATGTCCTCTATCGCGTCGAGAGCATCTTCCGCGTCCGCAGTTCCGAGATAGCCATTCATGCACACCCGAACCGCCCGGTACACGTTCCCGTCGGAGCAGCCGAAGGGGCCGCCAGCAATGACACCGGCCCCGGCGATCGCCTCCGAAAACGCGACCTGAAGCTGAACAGCCATGAACGCACCGCTGGACAGACCGGATACCGTGGTCGCCCCGGGCGCGAGGTTCAGTGACGGGAGCGGGTCGGCGACACTGGCGAACGGGAGCAGCGCAAGCACAAGGGCAGCACTGAGATGTCGGGTCATTGCGTTGTTCCTTTGGGCAAAATGCGATGGGCGGACAAATCATGTTGCAGCGCAGCATAGCACACCTTTGCGGTGCGGGCGCTGGAACAGGCGTACCGCGCCGCCGCTGCCGCGCCATGTGATGAAGTTTTCACCGACGTGCGCCGCACAAGTCGCCTGCAACGCGCACGCACCGGTCGGTCACCAGACCCGCATCACACGATAGCAGCGGCTGCAACCGGACTATGAATTCCCGGTACAGCCATTGGAAAGGCCTGAACCAAGGTCGTACCGTGATAGAAATCCATCAACAGCTTTATTGGGAACATCTTGGTCTGGCTGGCGCGTTGGCGGTCACGTTTTTTGTTTTGCTCGGGTTGCTGCTGCGTTTGCGTGATGCACCTGGCCCACGGGTCCACATCTGGGCGATGATCGCATTTTTCCTTGTGAACCTTGCGGATGGGGTGAATGCCCTGGCGTACTCGGATATGTTTTCGGCCCCCGGCGCGTTTTTTCGCTGGAACGACGTGATCATTCCCGGCTTCATGGTGTCGCTCTTTATCTATGTGCGCGCGTTGACCGACGCGAACCCGGCACTGCATCGACGCGATGCGGTGCACCTGATCCCCTTTGGCCTGGGGCTGGTGTGCCTGTCACCCACGCTGATGCTGCCGGGGGACGTCCGGCGTGGCACCGTGGATGGTGCGATCCCGGACCGATACCAGCAGCTGATAGATGTTGGCGAAACGGCATTCTGGGTCTTTTGGATCGGCCTGCTGATCGTCTACGGGGCCCTGTGCATCCGGCGTTTGATCCGGCACAGGCGCAACATCCGCAACGTATTTTCCGATCTCGAAGGCAAGACGCTGCGCAGGCTCGACGGTCTGGTGGCGACGATCCTCATTCTTGCGCTTGTCGTCATCGTGGATGAAATACGGCTCCTGATGGGGGCGGAGTCGCTGCGCACCGGGGTGTGGGGGATGCTCTTTGATGTGGTCCTGCCGGTTGCGTTCGGTATCTTTGCGCTGCGCGCCAGCCCGCCCTTGCCCGGTTGGTCGGAACAGGTACTGGACGACGCATCGGTGTCCGAGGTCCGGGAGGACGCGCCGACCCGCTATGCGCGCTCTGGCCTCGGGGCCGAGGACATTGACCGCCTCGCCGCCCGGCTGGAACGCCGCATGGTGGACGGGCAACTGTGGCGCGATCACGGTTTGAACCTGCGCGCGCTCGCGGCGGCGATTGCGGTACCGCCCATCCATTTGTCAGAGGTGCTGAACATGAGGCTGGGGATGTCGTTTTATGATTACGTCAACCAGTGCCGCATTCGCGATGCCTGCGCGCTGCTGATCGACACCGACGACACCATTATCGAAATCAGCGAGACGGTGGGGTTCAATGCGAAATCCACGTTCAACACCAGTTTCAAGAAGGTTACCGACCAGACCCCGTCGCAGTGGCGGGCAACGCATCGGCCCTGATGCCGTGTAGGCGTTTGGCGGAACATTCTGTAAACGCTACCTAAAATTTCCAATCAGTACGAGCCAGCTTGTCCGGACGTCCGGTCCAGCCTGCCCGGTCGCATGGCGCAAGCCACGCCCTTTAATCCTGTCACACCGCTGCAGCATCAGGTGCGCAAGGCACGCTGGACAGTGGCGCAAAGGATGAAAAGAACCATCGCACATGAAATATCTTTTCGCGTTTCCCGTGGCTCTGAGCATTGCGGCTTGCGCCGACAGCGGAGCCAATTATCGCCCGATCCTCGACGGTTCACCGACGCAGGCGTTTCAGGCCGACCTGTCGGCGTGCCAGTCGCTGGCGCGCAATCAGACGCAGTTCGACCGGGAAACACGGACCGCCACAATGATGGGCGCGGGTGTCGGCGCTGTCCTTGGCGAGGCGGATCACGATGGGGATGCACTGGGCGGCGCCATTGTCGGTGCGCTTGCCGGGGGTGCCGCCGGTGCCGTGAACGCAAGCGAACGGCGCGAAGCGATCGTTGTGGCGTGCCTGCGTGGTCGTGGCCACCGGGTCGTCGGGTGAGGGCGAAACAGATGACCGAAATCGTTCACGTCCGCTTGCGCCGCTTTCAGGCGCTGCATGACCTGCTCACAGGGGCGGCTCGCAAAGAGCTGCCCCGGCAGCATTACCTGTCCAGCCATCTGGCACAGGATATCGGCATATGTGCGCCGCGTGTGCCAGACTATGTGCACGTTGCGCCGGGCGCGCTGCTCAACGGCTTTTTCGCGGCGGACGGCCCGCTGGTGAAGTAGGAGGTCAAAACGATGAAACGAGTGATGATCGCGGGGGCGACCGGATATCTTGGCCGTCATCTGTGCGCAGAGTATCGGAGCCGCGGCTGGCATGTGACCGCACTGGTGCGCAAAAAGAGCAGTGGCGTCACCCTGTCGGCTGACCAGATTGTCGTGGCCGAAGCCACCTGGCCCGAAACGCTCCGCGCTACGATGGACAACACCGATCTGGTCGTCTCGGCCCTTGGCATCACCCGTCAGGCGGATGGTGTCGGATACTGGGACGTCGACTATCAGGCCAATGTGAATCTGCTCGACGAGGTGCTGCGCGCTGGCGTGGGGCATTTTGCCTTTGTGCATGTGCTGAATGCGGACCGGATGGACCATGTCCCCCTCGTCGCGGCAAAGGCTGCGTTCGTGCGCAAGCTGCAGACGGCGGGCCTGCAATCCACGATCATCGCACCCACCGGATACTTTTCCGATATGACGGATATACTGAAGATGGCACAGGCAGGGCGTGTCTGGCTTTTTGGTTCGGGCCAGCAAAGGATCAACCCGATCCACGGCGCGGACCTTGCGACGGCGATCCATGATGCAATCGATGCGGGGGCGGCGTGGGCGGATATCGGCGGGCCGGACACGTTCACGCAAAACGACATCGCCGCGCTGTGCTTTGAGGTTCTGGGTCAGCGCCCACGCGTCACCCGCCTGCCTGATTTTGTGCGCCGGGTGGCGCTGTGGCTGTTGCCGCGGCTTGCGCCGCGCAGGGTCGCCGGACCGGCGCAGTTTTTCCTCACAGCCAGCGCGATGAACATGACCGCACCGCCTGCGGGCACGCGCCAACTGGCGGATCACTTTCGTTCAGTGGTGGAGCCTGCGCGCGCTCAGGATCAGTGATCAGGTTGTTTGGTGCGGGCGCGCAATCGCAGCAGCCGCAGCCAGACCCGCAGCAGGTTCTGCGCGCTGCAAGGCAACAAAAAGCAACCTGAGCGGGAATTCGCTGATGGTAAAAAATGTCATTCGACTGTCGGATGACTTTCACAACTAGATGCCACGACACATCAAAAGCAACACTTCTGGGGGGCGTGACATGGGTCGTCATCATCGCAATTTTGAATTCGGATCGTGGTCATCCGACAACCTGACGGGAACGGATGGTCGGGATGTGGTTTTCGCGTTCGGCGGGCACGACACGATCTCGACCGGGGCGGGCAACGACCTGATCTTTGCCGGTTTTGGCAACGACACGATCAACGGCGGAGCGGGAAACGACCGCATCTTTGGCGGGTTCGGTTTCGATACTGCGGAGTATGCCGGCGGCATCGACGACTATGACATCGACGCGCGCGGCTTTTGGGGCCGGACGACGGTGACGTCCGTCAATGCCGAGGTCGGGGATGCGGGTCACGACACGCTTTACAGTGTCGAGGCGCTGTATTTCGCGGCGGACGATTATACGCTGTTTCTCAATGGGCTGAACAATGCGGTGCTGGCCGGCGACGACGCGGTGACCACGACCGAGACCGTGACGCTGACCATCACGACCAATGCGCTGCTGGCGAATGATCGTGAGTTTGACGGTGACACGCTTGAGATCACTGGGGTATCTGCGACCAGTGCGGCGGGCGCGACCGTCAGCTTGGTCGATGGCGAGGTCGTCTACGACCCCGGCAACCTTTTCGAAAGCCTTGGCAACGGTGAGACGGCGACCGACACGTTCACCTATACTGTCACGGACAACAACGGCAGCACGGTCACAGCAACCGTTTCGGTCACGATCGAGGGCGAGAATGACGCGCCGAGCCTGCTGACCGTCGACCAGATATGCCTGATCGAGGGGAACAGCACCTTCCAGGCCGTGATCAATGCCGACGATGCAAACGGCGACGCGCTCACCTTTACCCTGTCCGGTGTGGACGCGGCGCTGTTCACCATCGACGCCGACACGGGTGCGATCAGTTTCATCGATGCGCCGGATGCGGATACGCCGCTGGATGAGGGTGGCGACAACATCTATGACCTTGAGCTGACGGTGTCGGATGGCAGCGAAAGCACGACGCGCAGCGTTTCAGTGCAGGTTGTACCGACGCCCCCGACAGGTGGCAGCGGGTCCAGCACCATCGCTTTTGACATGGTCGGGAGTGCGTCGCTGGGCCTGCTGAGTTTTGTGAACAATGCACCTGCCTTTACCAGTCCGGGCGATGGGTTCGGGTTTTTCCAGGCGGGCGGCGAGGTGCCGTTCAGTCTGGTGGACGACAGCGCGGGTAGCTTTCCCGCTGATGTGCTTGGCATTATCGACAGCAGCAGCAACACGGATGTGTTCTTTGGTGTGACGGACACGGTCAACACGAGCACAAGCGGTGCGGTCTCGGCGACCTGGAGCTTTGATGTCGCGGGCGAAGAGAGCCTTTCCCTGAGTGTCGACGTCGGTGCGATGGGCGATTTCGAGGGCTCCGACACCTTCGTGCTGACCTACAATATCGATGGCGGCCCGGATGAGGTGCTGTTTGATTTCGTGGTCGATGACGCGGCGAGCCTCGACTACACGCTGGCCGGTGGTGCTGTCGTGTCGCTTGACGATCCGCTGACGGTCAGCGGCACGGGCGAGGTTCTGTCGAACGTCCTGCAAACCCTGAGCGCTGATCTGGCGGGCACCGGATCGGTGCTGAATGTCACGCTGACGGCCAGCACCGATGGCGGGTCAGAGGCATTTGCGATGCAGAACCTCGTGATCGAGGCGGCAGGGTCAGGTGAGCCGCAAGTGGTGGCCTCCGCCCTTACAAGCGGCGCGGATGTGAACCTGATATCCTTCACGAACGCGGCTCCGGCATTCACGAGCAATGCCGACGGGTTCGGCATCTTTCAGGTCGGGGTCGATGCATCGATCCCCTTCGCTCTGATTGACGCTAGTGCGGATAATTTTGCGTCCGACGCACTCGGGATCATCGACAGCAGCAGCAACACAGATGCGTTTTTCGGCGCGACAGACACCGTCAACAACGACACGGACGGGCCAGTGTCGGCGACCTGGGCTTTTGATATCTCCGGCTTCAGCGACCTGATGCTGTCGCTTGACGCCGGTGCGATGGGCGATTTCGAGGGCTCCGACAGCTTTACCTTTAACTACAACATCGACGGCGGGACCGAGCAGACACTGTTTGACTTTGTCGCCGATGAGGATGCGACGCTGGACTACACCTTGGCCGGGGGCACCACCGTTTCGCTGGCCGACCCGCTGACGGTGGCAGGGTCCGGGATGGTCCTGTCGAACATCTTGCAGACCCTGAGCGGCGAGATTGAGGGCACCGGCTCCGTCCTGAACCTGACCTTCACCGCCGAGACGAATGGCGGGGACGAGGCGTTTGCCTTCCAGAACATCGTGGTCGAAGGGGTGGGCGATGGCGGTGGAGAGCCGGAGCCGCCCACCTATGCCGTGTCGGCCCTGAGCGGCGACGTGTTCGAAGGCGACGATGGCGTGACCGAGGTGACGTTTGAGATCACCCGCGACGGTGACGTGTCCGAAGCGGGCAGCGTGGAGTTTGCCATTGGCGGTGACGTGGATGCCGACGATTTCGGAGGTGTCTTGCCCACCGGCACGGTGCAATTCACCGCCGGTCAGACCTGCGCCACTGTGATCTTCGCAGTCAGCGGTGACACGGTGGTCGAAGACGATGAGACGTTCACCGTGACGCTCAGCAACCCCGTGGGCGGCGACATCACGGTTGAAACGGCGTCGGTCGAGGTGCTGGACGATGACGACCGGGTGCTGATTTCCGACATTCAGGGCGAAGGCGCGGCAAGCGAACTGGTCGATCAGGTCGTCACGGTCGAAGCGATTGTCACCTACCTCACCGAGGACGGCTATTTCCTGCAGGAAGAAGACGCCGACAGCGACGGCAACGCCCAGACGTCCGAAGGCATCTTTGTGTTCAATGGCGGAGTAAACCAGCCGCAGATCGGCGATCAGGCCGTGGTGCGCGGTGTGGTGGACGAGGTCTTTGGCGAGACGCAGCTTGCTCAGGACAACCTGCTCATCGTGTCGTCGGGCAACGACCTGCCGACGGCTGCCACGGTGCTGCTCAGTGGGGCCTCACAGAATTTCGAGACCATCGAAGGTATGCGCATCTCGCTCGACAGCGGGGTCGAGGGCGAAAACATCACGGTCATCGAGAACTTCAATCTGGACCGCTTTGGCGAAATCACCGTCTCTGCCGGGGTACAGACGCAGCCCACCCAGCTTTTCGATGCGCAGACCGAAGCAACGGAGGTCGCGGCGCTGGCCGAAGAGAACGCCAACAACCGGCTGATCATCGACGATGGTGCGTCCGCGCAGAACCCGGACGAGTTTCAGTACATCCCCAACACGACATCGGGCGACAACGGCAACGGGTTTCTGGACGCCAGCGACACATTCACCGAGGCCGGGCCGACCCTGCGTCTGGGCGCAGAGGTCGACGGTCCGACCACGGGCGTCATGACCTTTGGCTTTGGCGAATTCCGGATGCTGGTCGACGGGACGCTGAACATCGACGAAAGCACCAATTCCGGTGCCCGCGAGGACACTCCGCCGGATGTCGGTGGCGACGTGCAGGTGGCGTCGGTCAACGTGCTGAACTACTTTACCACGCTGCGTGGCGAGGGCGGTTCCGGCCCCAACGACCTCAACCCGCGCGGTGCGGGGTCTGAGGCCGATCTGGAGCGCCAGACCGAAAAGCTTGTCGATGCGCTGACAGGCACCGGGGCGGAGGTGTTCGCCCTGCAAGAACTGGAAAACGGTGGATTTGCCGAAGGGTCGGCCATTGACGCCCTCGTCGATGCGATGAATGTCGAAGCTGCGATGACGGCGTCGGGCGCGAACTACGCCTTTATCGATCCGACCGCTGACGGCGGTTTCATCGGGACGGACGCGATCACGACGGGCATCATCTATGACGCCAACGCGGTGTCGCTGGTCGGCTCGGATTTCCTCGTGTTCGAGGAAAGCTCCGCCGCCGTCACCTTTGCCCTGGCTGACGTGCTGAACGCCGTGGTGCCCGAAGGCGATCAAGTCGGGGATTTCCAGCGCAACCGCCCCGCGGTCGCCGCCACATTCGAGGACAACGAAACCGGCGAGACCTTTACGATCGTGTCCAACCACTTCAAGTCCAAGGGCCCGAGCGGGCTGGACGGGCTGGTCGAGGCTGCACAAGACTATCTGGACGCGGGCGGCACCGACATCACGCAGGCGGATATCGACGCGCTCATCAACGATCCGAATTATGATCAGGGCGACGGTCAGGCCTTTTGGAACCAGGTCCGCGCCGACGCCTCCGCCGAGGTTCAGACGTGGATCGAAAACGATTATCTCGGCCAAGGGGTGTCGGATTTCATCATCATGGGCGACCTCAACGCCTATGCGCAGGAAGACCCGGTGCAAACGCTGACCGATGATCCGGATCTGGTGGACCTGATCGATCAGTTTATCGGACAGGACGAAGCCTACAGCTTTGTCTTTGACGGGCAGCGCGGGGCGCTGGACCACGCCATTGCGTCGGATGACATGGCCGACATGGTGACCGGTGCCGCCGAGTGGCACATCAACGCGGACGAACCGGACCTGCTGAACTTCAATTCGGCCTTCAACAATGCGAACTTCTTTGAAGGCAGCAAGTTCGCTTCGTCCGACCATGACCCGCTGATTATCGGGATCGATACCACCCCGACTGACGGGTTGTTCGGCTGATCAATTGCTTCACAGGACGGTGCATCGCGGTCGGTGCACCGTCCTTTTTGGCCTGTGCAAACGGGCGACAAGCACAGCGTCCCGGCGCACCGTTCCCGCCCCCAAAACGGCGCAAGGACGAGCGCCGGCGCGCGAGACTCAGGTGGCGCTTCCTGTTGAAAAGCGGGCCAAATTTCTCACGTGGCGGTTGTTGCCGGGCCAATATGGGCCCGATTCCCGGCAAAAGAGGTATGGATTTCCTGCATTTTGGAGCCCTGTTCAATCTCCGGACTTGAAAGCCAAGGGGCAAGCGCGAATACTCTAGAGGGCCTATCGAATAATGTAGGGCACAAGAGTTTTATCACTGTGGGCTACGGTATTTCAAAGGCCTGCAAAGCGTTTCGAAGTGGATATAAAATGCAACATCCGTCCTCGTTTGATACGGACCCGCCCTCTGACGCGCTGCGTGCGGGGGGACTGCTGCTGGTGGCGATCACTGGCCGTAGGGATGACGGCGGCCCGATCCTCGCAGGCGCGGCGCAGGCAACCGCGCTTGACCCGCTGCCCGACGGTGATCCGGGCACGTACCTTGCCGTTTGCAAACATGCACAGATGGACGGTCGGCTGATCGTCCTGGGATACGTGCCGCTGGCCGAGGCGTTGGTGGCGGTGGGCAAGGCGCGCCCCGATCAGGACATCACCATCGGCAACGGCAAGGCGCAGATCCGCCTGATGGCGGACGGCCGGGTGCGTATCTCGGGCGAGGACGTGCGCGTCGGCGCGCGGGGCCGCATGCGGCTGAACGGTGCAACGATTGATCTGAACTGAACGCCATGTGGGAGGTCGACAACACAACCCCGTTTCCCCACGCGATGACCTTTCTGCGCGACGCAGAGGGCCGGTCGCTCTGGGTGGTTGGGGTCAAGGCGACGTTCGACTTTCGCCATGGCAAGCCGTGCCTGTTCACGCCCGAGCAGATCGAGCCGTTTTACGGGCCCTGCTTTGCCGATGACGACACGCAATCCGACATGCTGGCGGACACGGATGTGACATTGCCCAAGGGGCAGGTGGATCTGGTTGTGGACGCAACGGCCTATCCCCCGCGCGAGGCGCGGCCCGAACAGCCCTATCTGGTGCAGGTCGAGGCGGGGCCGCTGACCAAAGTGATCCAGGTGGCACCACACTCGACGCTGAGCCGCTGGCAGGGGGTCAGCCCGGTCCAGAACGTGCCGCACGATCCCGTCCCGCTGCGCTACAGCCAAAGCTTTGGCGGTATGCGGACTGACGCCAATCCCATCGGGATGGGCGACGATCCGGAGGCGGATCGCGATGCCGTGCAGGTGCCGCGGCTGAGCCTGCCGGGCAAGCCTTATCAGCAACCAAAGTCGCCCGTGCCGCCTGCCGCGCTGAATGCCATCCCGCGGTCCTGGGCGGTGCGCGACGCCCTGAGCGGGACATATGACGCAGCGTGGCAGCGGCGGCGGTCGCCGCTTTTGCCTGACGATCTGCAGCCCGAATACTGGCAGGCCGTCCCCCGTGACCAGCGGCTGGACCGCGCCGCCGCCGAGGGCGCACAGATCACGCTGACCAACATGACGTCCAGCGACGGGGCCTGGGCCGACCCGCCTGTCACCTTCACGCTGCCGCATGTGTGCCTCGACATGGTGACCCGGTTCCGCGGCGACTGGACCCAGCTGACCCCCGAATTGCAGACCGTGCACATCGCGGCGGATGCGCGCCGCGTGTCGCTGTTCTATCTGGCGACGCTGCCGATCGAGGCGGGCAAGAACGACGTGCTGGTCGACACCACGGTGATCACTCTCGAAGACAGCACAGGCTTTCGCGTCAGGCCCGAACACGCCTCGCTGTTCGAGCGCAGCGCCAACCTCGAGGAGGCCGTCTGATGGCCCAGACCGTCAACGCAAACATGCTCACCCTGTCGCACAAGGGCACGATGGGGTTCGAGATCAACACCGTCCCGGATGTGTGCAAGACGCCTGCCGGGTCGGCGGTGATCCCCGTGCCTTATGTCATCATCTCCAAGTCGTCGGATCTGGCCAAGGGCACCACAAAGACGTTCGCCGATGGCGGCAATTCCATTGCGCACCGCCCGTCTGTGCATTCGCGCTGCACCGGGGATGAGCCCGGCACGCTCAAGGGCGTCATCTCTAGCACGAATATCCACCAGAGCCACTGGATCACCTTTTCGCCCACGGTCTATGCCGAGGGCAAGAATGTCTGCCGTCTGACCGACAAGATGTTCATGAACAACCGCAACTGCATCTCCGGCACCGGCGGGCATTTCGAGATACCGCACCCGCCGGGGTCGATCATGTTCGAGCTGTGCCAGATCTTTTGCGAGGCGCGCAAGGAATGGCACGATTGCAAGGCGTCGGGCAAAGCCAAGTGCAAGAAGCCCTCCAAGATCGCCGAGGAAAAGACCAAGGCAAAGCTGAAGAACAAGAATTCAAAGCTGAACAAGGCGGTTGATCCTGCCGGCAAGGGGAAAGTCGGCGGCGCCGAAAAGCAGTTTTTCGTGAACAACAAGGGTCGTTTCAACGGCAAGCGGAAGGTCTATGACGAAAAGGGGCTCAAGCGCGCCCTGAAACGTCAGATCAAGAAGGAGGTCGGCCAAGGCCTGACCAAGAAGGGGGCCAAGATGCTGATCGGGGGCTGGAAAAAGCTGATCCCCGGCTTGAATATCGCCTCAACCGTTTATGATATCGTCGATACCGGGTTGATGGTGCGCGAGATCTACAAGTCGCTCAACGCCGCGTCCGTGATGGATGATGCGATCAAAATCCGGCCTGATTTCTCGGTGCAAAACCCGGATGGGTCGCTGGCTGACATCTATGACTTCAAATTCGACGACCCAAAAACCGGGTACAAAGACGATTGGCAAAACAACAAACAAAAAGAGGCTTATGAGGCCGCCACAGGCAAAGAGCCCATCAAAGTCGACAATGAGACCTGCAATTGCGATGGCAAGGCCAAGACCAAGACCAAGAAGATACTAGGATAAAGCATGCCAGATTACATTCACCGTGCTGACAAGGCGATCGCGCAACCCGCGTTCCGAATTCTGGCGTATTGGCCCGCCGGCCTCGGGGACCCCGCCGTTGCTGCCGGGTTGGCGTCGATTTTTGACATCTTTGTTAAACAGTATCGGAAGGATTTGGCGTTCATCATTGTGGCCGATGAAGAGCGTGCATTCGAAGGCAAAGAGGTTGACGACCCGTTGCTGGATGACGCGCGGCATTGGCTGGCCGCCGGTCCGAAGGATTGGCCGGCCACCGCCCGCGTGTTCGGGACGCACAGTGATATCAATGATGAAATCACTGTGCCCTCGTTTCGTGCGGAACAGTATGCCGATCTGGCTGTGATGGATATCTCAGTGCCGGACAATCCGGAGACTGCCGTTGTCTTGTCGGACAAGATTACTGAAATTCTCAAAACGATGCCGACACTATATGCCGTTACGGGTATGGGCTTTTTCCTGCCCATGGCGCTTGAAAGCTTGAAAACCTACCTGCCGCGCGGTTTTGTGCGCTACAAGACCGCCCTCGAGTTTATGGCGGATGGGCCGCGTTGGTGCATCGGAAAGGACATTGGTAACTCCTTTTGGGACGAATTCCCCGAGGCGACCGACGGCTTTGTCGACATAGGCTGGCGCACGATGCTGGGCGCGTACTACCTGCCGCGTCTGGGGGCCGTTTCGATCGATGCCGAGGGCGTCACGGTCGAGCAGACCGATGATATGCTGACCGTGACCGCAGGCCCCGCACCCATTTGGGGCGACGTGAACAAGGACGAGGATATCTCGGCCTACAAGGCGGTCGCTGCCGCGCTTGCGCCCGCCCGCGCCAGCCTCAGGCCGATGCTCAACGGGCTTTTTGGCAATCAAGTCGATGATCCGGACGGCAATGACCGGCTCGAAGAGTGGTACGAGCGGTATGAGGACTGACGCATGACGCTTCTTGACCAGGTTCTTGGCCGTCTCAGCATTCCCGGCACCTTGCCGGAGGTGGTCACGCGCGTTGTGGCCACCCTCAGCTACGGCCCGGACGCCCTGGCCAATGGCCGCCCCGAAGAGCGGGCGGAGGTCTGGGAAGAGATGTGCGAAGACCTCGTGCGGCTGCTCGGGGTCGGATTTCTTGCCCGGCCCTTTGCGACGCAGGTGCCCGTGTCGGCGAGCGCGGTGCTGACCGGGCCGGACAAGCTGGTCATAACGGTCGATACGTCCGGCGCGCATGTGAACCTCGTGCATATGCTGGTGCGGCTGATCGCGGCCACACACCACACGCCCGACGACGGCTATCAGCGGGTGCTGGATGCGGTGGATGGCGACGTGGACAAGGCGAACGAGGTCTTTGGCGGGCTGGTCTATGACCGCGATGTCGGCGCGCTGACGGTGCAGGTGGCAGGCCCCGAGGGGCTGGAGCCGATGCCGGTCGATATCCGCGCCGCCCTTTGGCACAACGTGCATGTGCCCGCGTCCGGGCCGGTGGGCGATGCGATCCTGATGGAGGCCGAAGAAACGGTCATCTCAAACCTGACCTTCGATGAACTGGACGAAGAGACCGAAGACGCCTTTTTGACCGTATCGTCGATGAACGCATTCATTCCCATCGGGTTGGACGCCGCGCACGAACCGGGTGACGAGGAGATGTTTCTGAGCGGTCCCGGCACGCTGACGGTGCACGCCATCTCGATCGAGCAGGTGTTCCTATTTGAGCTGGTGGCGACCCTCAATGGTGGCGACATCAGTCGCGTGCGGGCGGAGGTGACCGAGGAATGACGCTGTTGCTGGCAGATATGGGCTTTGCCTCTGCCTTTGGCGCGGGCCTCGGGACGGCTGTTCAGGCCCGGCTGGACAGCGAACGCTGCATGGTGCGCAACCTGCGCTTTGTCGGGGCGGACTACCTCGAGCAGGTCTGTGCATTTCAGGACAATGACGATGTCGAAACGCTCGAAGACGCGCTGCCGCGCCTGATCGGGCAGGCGCTGGACGATCTGCTGGAGCGGTTGGGACCGGACACCGGCAATCTGCCGGTGGACGTGATCCTGTGCCTGACCGAACCGGCGCCCAAGGACGGCGTGTCCGCGGAACGGCTCACCACGCTGAGCGAGACGCTGCCCGCCGCCATCTACGAACAGCTTGCCGGTACCTGCCTCGATGTCGCGGGAATGCGGATGGTGACGGATGCCCAGACCGGTCCCGGCCGCGTGATCGAAAGCATCTTTCGCAAGGGGATCGACCGGGCATTCCTGATGATCTGCGCCGACAGCTACAGCGACCGCGATCGGCTGAACGCGCTGCTGGACCAGGGGCGGCTCTTTGCGGATGGGGTCGCCAATTACAGCCTGATCCCGGGCGAGGCTGCCGCGGCGCTGCTGCTGCTGCCCGAGGCGATGCGCATCGGCGAACCGCTGGCCTATATCGGCGGCGCGGCGGCCGAGCGTGAGCCTGTGGGGGAGATGGACAATACCGACACCCTGTCGCAGGCGATGAGCGACAGCGCGCTCGCGGCGCTCGATGGTCTGGGCACGGCACGCATGCCGGTCGACTGCTTTGTCACCGATTTCAACAACGCACGGTACCGCGCCGCCGAAGGCGCCTATTGCATGCACAGGCTTGTGGCCAATTACCTTGGCCCCGACGTCGCGCCCGACTACCCGATGCTGGATTTCGGCGATGTGGGGGCTGCCTATCTGGGCGCCGCCATCGCCCAGATCTGCGCCGAAGCGGTGGCGCATGAACAGCCGCTGCACGCGCTTGTCCTCGCTGGTGCCACCTGGTCCAAATACCGCACCAGCATTGTTCTGAATACCAATCCGATCCGGCTCTTTGGCCTTTACGAGGCCACCGTGGAAGAAGACGAGCCGATCCCCCTCGAAGAGGTTTCCTGAAACGCACAGCACCCCGCCCACCGGTGCCACGCATAATTTGATTAGGTCCTGTCCATGAACGTCTTTTCACAAAAATCGCGCCTCGCCCGGCTCACCACCGATCTGGGTCTGGATGTCCTTGTCCTCAACCGTTTTGACGGTGAGGATTTCATGAACGGTCTGTTCGAATACCGGGTTCAGGCCTTTGCCAAATCCGCTGACATCGACTTTGACGCGCTGATCGGAACGCACGCCACCGTCGAGGTGGAGACGGGGCAGGGCCCGGTGCCCTTTGACGGGATCATCACCGAGGCGCGGTGGCGCGGGCAGGGCCCCAACGGCTGGGAATACGAGCTGGTGTTGCGCCCGTGGTTCTGGCTGCTGGGCAAGCGGCGCAACCAGCGCATTTTCCACAACATGGACGCGCCCGCCATCATTTCCGAAGTGCTGAGCGACTGGGCGCATCTGGGCGCGCCACACATGGAAACGCGTCTGTTCAACACCTACGCAGAGCTGGAATACACCGTGCAGTACCGCGAGAGCGATCTGGCTTTTGTGCGGCGGTTGATGGAACGGTTCGGGATGAGCTTTCACTTTACCCATGACATGGGCAACCACGTGATGGTGATCTCCGACCACGTCAACGGTCACGACAACATCGCCACGCTGCCCTACTATCCGATCCGCGAAAGCCATCAGACCGACGAACAGCACATCTGGATGTGGGAGCCGCAGCGCCGGTTTACCACCGGTGCCATCCGGCAGATGGATTACAACTTCAAGACGCCGACAGCCGCGATGGAATCCGAGTTCGAGGGCGACGCGAGCTATGCCAACGGCCAGATCGAAAGCTACGACTATCCGGGCGACTATCTGGCGCGCGAGCAGGGCGATGCAATGTCGCGTCTGCGGACCAACCAGGAACGCGCGGGCGACGTCCGCTACAGCGCCGAAGGCGATTGCGCCGAACTGCGTCCGGGCATGATCTTTACCCAGTTGGGCGGCGACCCGTGCCCAGGCGGCGGTGGCGACTTTGTCTGTCTGGCGGCGCGCTACGCCTGCATCGGCCAATCCTACGCCACCGGCGGCAAGGAAGAGGACACAAAAGCCTATCAAGCCCAATACACCCTGACGCCGGTCACCGCACCGATGATGCCCCCGCGGCAAACGGCGCTGCCGATCATTCAGGGGCCGCAAACGGCAACTGTTGTGGGCGAGGGCGAGATTGATTGTGACGAATACGGCCGCATTCTGGTGCAGTTCCACTGGGATCTGACCGCGGCCTATTCCATGCGCTGCCGCGTCAGCCAAAACTGGGCGTCCAAGGGCTGGGGCGGGATGGTGATCCCCCGCATCGGGATGGAGGTCGTCGTCGAGTTCCTCGAAGGGGATCCGGACAAGCCGCTGGTCACGGGCTGTGTCTACAACGGCAAGAACGACGTGCCTTACACACTGCCCGATCACAAGACACGCTCGACCTTCAAGACCGATAGCCACGAGGCCGACGGCTTTAACGAGCTGCGCTTCGAGGACAAGGGCGGCAAGGAGGAAATCTTTATCCACGCGCAAAAGGACCGCAACGAAAAGACGCTGCACAACCACACCGAACGGATCGACAACAACTGGGTCCAGTCGGTCGGTCACAACAAGTCGGTTGAGATCCAGAACGATCACCAGGAACAGATCGGCGGCAACATGACGCTGACGGTCGGGCCGCAATCGATCGGTTCCGTGGTCAAGGCGGTGAACGACATCCGCGACTATACCTCACTGCCCAGCATCGCCGAAGGGCTGGGTAAGCTCGGCGGCATCATTCAGGGCGAGGGCAACTATGACCAGACGGTGCAGATGGCCAAGACGGTCATTGTCGGCACCAACGAAAGCGTCACCGTCGGTCTGCATGCCAAGCGCGAGGTCGGGATCGGGATCGAGGACAAGGTGGGCCGGTCCCACAGCTTTGACGTCGGTCAGACATCCGAGATCACGGTGGGCAAGACGATGTCCATCACCGTCGGTGACGAGTTCAACGTCAAGGTGGGCAAGTCCGAACTGAACATGAAAAAGGACGGGACGATCACGCTGACCTGCAAGGACTTCAAGATCAAGGCGTCGTCCAAGATCCAGGGCAAGGCCGGTGGCAATGTCAGCTTCAAGGGGTCCAAGATCGATCTGAACTGATTGCCTTTGTGGCGCGCCTGATCCGCAGTGCCGCGCGCGCTGCGGGTCCGGCTGGACCGGTCGCGCGTGCGGCTTTTACTGCTTCAGGCTCGCCATGAGTTGCTGGAACTTTTCGCCCTGCACGGTGACGTGGCTGCGCAATGTGTTTGCGGCCAGCTCGCCATCGCCTGCGCGCAGTGCCTCCACGATTGCGTCATGTTCAGCGAGTGACTGCGACATCCGCCCGCGAAAGCGCAACTGAACGCGGCGATAGGGCTGCAAGCGGTTCTGCAGGCGCATCGTTTCGCCTTGCAGGAACGTGTTCGTCGCCCCGCGATAGATCAGCTGATGAAAGGCCGCGTTTTCCTCGTAATACCCGGTGGCGTCTGCCCGCTCGACTGCGGCCCGGCACCGGTCATTGGCGTCCGCCAGATGTGCCAGCGCATCGTCGGTCATCCGAACGGCCGCAAACCGCCCGCACGCCGCCTCAAGCTCGGCCATCGTCTCGAACATCTCGAGCAGTTCCACCGGGCCCGGTTGCCGCACAAAGACACCACGGCGGGGGACCTGTTCGGCCATACCGGACAGGACAAGCCGTTGCAGCGCCTCACGGATCGGGGTGCGCGAGACGCTGAACATCTGCGCCAGCTTGATCTCGTCAAGCCGCTGCCCGTCCTCGTATTCGCCCTTGAAAACAAGCTGCTCGAGGGAGTCTGCGATCTGGTCTGCGCGTTTCGCTTCCATGTGTGCACAATACTACATCTCACATCATGAACGCAATCATCATATTCTTGTATACAAAAAGTTTGACTGAGAATGCATGACCCCTATAACTAACCGGTAGCCGACCTGAGGAGAGTCGGCTCGCAATTGGGAGGTATCCATGAAAACGAAATTCCTGACATCCGTGGCGCTCGCCGCGACATTGGGTCTGGCGTCGGTCGCAAGTGCTGCTGAACTGCGCCTGTCGCATCAGTGGTCCAACAAGGACATCCGTCATCAGGTCGCTCAAATCGTTGCCGATGAGGTCGCCGCAGCGGATGTCGATCTGGAGATCAAGATCTTTGGTTCCAAGTCGCTGTTCAAGCCGCGCGAGCAATATCGCCCGCTGACCCGTGGCCAGCTGGACATGACCGTATTGCCGCTGAGCTATGCGGGTGGCCAACAGCCGGCATTCAACCTCACGCTGATGCCGGGCCTCGTGAAAAACCACGACCACGCCGCGCGCCTCAGCAAGTCGCCCTATATACAGGCGCTCGAGGAAAAGATGGCCGAAGATGACGTGATGGTGCTGGTGCACGGCTACCTTGCGGGTGGTTTCGTGGGCAAGGACAAGTGCATCACGAGCCCGTCCGACGTGGACGGCCTGCAGACCCGCGCGGCGGGCAAGTCGTTCGAACAGATGCTGGCCGGGGCCAACGCCTCGATCACGTCGATGGCGTCGTCGGAAATCTACAACGCGATGCAGACCGGCATTCTGAACGCGGCCAACACGTCGTCCTCGTCTTTCGTGTCCTACCGCATTTACGAACAGGTCTCGTGCTATACGCCCGCCACTGAAAACGTGGCGCTCTGGTTCATGTATCAGCCGCTGCTGATGAACAAATCCACGTTCGAAGGGCTCACGTCCGAGCAGCAGGAGGCGCTGTTGGCCGCCTCGGCCAAGGCCGAAGCCTACTACCTGGCAGAAGCCAAAAAGCAGGACGCGGCATCGGTTGAGGTGTTCGAAAAAGCGGGCGTGGAGATCGCGCAAATGACAGCCGAAGACTTTGCCGAATGGCGCGCGCTCGCGCAGGAGACGTCCTACAAGCTGTTTGTCGAGGATGTGCCGGATGGTCAGGCCCTGCTCGATATGGCGCTGGCCGTCGAGTAACCGACTGCCCCGGCGACCGCTGCGCACCAGCGGTCGCCGACACATTTCCAGACCTTCCAAAGTCCGAAAAGGAAAGCTGACATGGCTGGCCAAAGCTCAGCTGTCTCCTCGCGCACCGGGAACAACCTGTTTCTGCGCGGTGTTGCGGCACTGTCCACTCTCGCCGGTTGGTGTTCTGCCGCCATGATCGTTGCGGCTGTCGCGATCACTTGCCAAATGATCTTTGTGCGCTTTGTCCTGAACCAATCGACGGTCTGGCAGACGGAATGCGTGGTTTATCTCGCCATCGGTGCGACGCTTGTCGGGCTGCCTTATGTGCAGCGGCTGCGCGGCCACGTGAATGTCGATCTGATCCCGCTCGCGCTGTCCCGTAGCGCGCGATATTACATGTACCTGCTGACCATGACCCTCTCCATCGTGATCGTCGCGATTGTGCTGTTCTATGGCTTTGAGCATTGGCATCTGACCTACGAGCGGAACTGGAAATCGGACACGGTCTGGGGCGTGCGCTTGTGGATCCCGTACCTGTCGATCCCGGTGGGCTTTGGCCTGTTCCTGCTGCAGCTGATCGCTGATCTGGTCGCCGTAATCCTGAAAATCGATGCACCGTTCGGGCTGGAGGACGCGTAATGGACCCGATCCTGCTGGGCGCGATTGTCGCCGTCGCCACCATCCTCGTGCTGTTCTCCGGCGTGTCCGTAGCACTTGGGTTGATCATCGTCTCGACCGGTTTCTTGCTGATCTTTGACGGCATGCGCTCGCTCGAGCTGATCCCCGAGATCCTGTTCGGCAAGCTCGACAACTTTGCCCTGCTTTCGATCCCGATGTTCATCATTATGGGCTCGTCCATCGCCTCGACCCGGGCGGGCGCGGACCTGTACGAGGCGCTGGAGCGGTGGTTGACCCGGGTTCCGGGCGGCCTCGTCATCTCCAACCTTGGGGCTTGCGCGCTGTTTTCCGCGATGTCCGGGTCCAGCCCGGCGACCTGTGCGGCCATCGGCAAGATGGGCATTCCCGAGATGCGCAAACGCGGCTACCCGGACGGCGTGGCGGCAGGCTCCATCGCGGCGGGCGGTACGCTCGGCATCCTGATCCCGCCATCGGTCACGATGATCGTCTACGGCATCGCGACCGAAACCTCGATTGGCCGGCTGTTTCTGGCGGGCGTCATACCGGGGCTGCTGCTGGTGCTGCTGTTCATGGTCTGGTCGCTCTATTCGACCTGGCAGTCCGGCGACAAACGGTTGCTGACCGCGGGCACCTATACTTGGAAGCGGAAGGTTGAGATCCTCCCCCGCGTTCTGCCGTTCCTCGCGATCATCGTTGCGGTGCTCTATGCGATGTATGGCGGCATCGCGACACCGTCCGAGACGGCAGCCGTCGGTGCGCTGCTGTGCCTGATGATCGCGATGATCATCTACAAGCTCTGGAACCCCAAGGACCTGTGGCTGGTGCTGCGCGACAGCACCAAGGAAAGCGTGATGATCATGTTCATAATCGCTGCGGCGGGTGTGTTTTCCTACATGCTGTCGAGCCTGTTCATCACGCAGGCGATTGCGGAATGGATCGGCACGCTGGATGTGAACCGCTGGGTGCTGATGACCTTTGTCATGCTGTTCCTGCTGGTGGCCGGGTTTTTCCTGCCTCCCGTGGCGGTGATCCTGATGGCGGCCCCGATCCTGCTGCCGATCATCACAACCGCCGGGTTCGACCCGATCTGGTTTGCGGTTGTGCTGACCATCAACATGGAGATCGGGCTGATATCGCCGCCCGTGGGCCTGAACCTCTACGTGATTAACGGCATCGCGCCGGATATTTCGCTCAAGACGATCCTAAAGGGGTCGCTGCCCTTCGTGGCGTGTATGGTGATCGCGATTGTCCTGCTGTGCTTCTTTCCGGCGCTGGCGACATGGTTGCCGGATGTCGTGATGGGTGCCGCGATATGAGCTACTTCGGCGAGCTGCTGTCGACGGTGTTCGAACGGCGCTACAGCAAGGCGCTGTCCGACGAGGTTACGGGGCGGACCACCTCGGACCTGTGCGAGGCGCTGCTCAGCAGTCACGGGGAAGTGTCGGGGGCAACGCTGGCCCGCACCCTGCTGGACCGCTATGCCGACATGACGACAGGGGAAAAAAGCGCGTTCTTTGACTACATGACCCACCAGCTCGAGATTGACCCGGACGCGGTTCTTGCCAGTCTGCAAGCCTACCGCGACGCGCCCGGCAAAGGGTCCTATCGCGCCTTTGCTGCGGCGTGCGAGCCCCGGCGTCAGGAACTGGCGCGCCGGCTCAATCAGGTGCCGGGTGCCACCGGCCAGCTGGTTGCCATGCGCAAGGACCTGTTGGCCATGCTGGACGACCGCCCCGATCTGGAACCGCTGGATGTGGATTTCAAACACCTGTTCTCGTCGTGGTTCAATCGCGGGTTTCTGGTGCTGCGGCCCATCAACTGGGACAGCCCGGCAGGTATCCTCGACAAGATCATCGCCTACGAGGCGGTGCACGCCATCGACAGCTGGGATGATTTGCGCCGCCGGCTCAAGCCCAGCGACCGGCGGTGCTTTGGCTTTTTCCACCCGGCGATGGCGGACGAGCCGCTGATCTTTGTCGAGGTAGCACTGACCAAGGGTATCCCGACCTCGGTGCAGGACCTGTTGGCTGATGATCGCGACGAGATCGGCGCAGAGGATGCGGACACCGCTGTGTTCTACTCCATCTCGAACTGTCAGGCGGGTCTGGCGGGCATTTCCTTTGGCAATTCGCTGATCAAGCAGGTCGTTTCTGACCTGTCGAGGGACCTGCCGGGGCTTGAGGCATTTGTGACCCTGTCCCCGATCCCCGGCCTGAACCGCTGGCTCGATGGGGTTGACCGCGACGCCCTTGAAACGACGGATGATCAGGCCCTCGCCGCGCACTACCTGCTGCAGGCAAAGCGGCCCGACGGCATGCCCTATGATCCGGTGGCCCGGTTCCACCTCGGCAATGGTGCGATGGTGCATGCGGTCCATGCGAATGCCGATATTTCCGACAACGGGCGGCAGCAATCCAACGGCACCATGGTGAATTACCTTTACGATCTGGCCCAGATTTCCCAGAACCATGAGCAATTCGTGGGTGACAAGACCGTCGTCGCCTCGGACGCGGTGGCGTCGCTGAGCGCGTCGGTCACCCCGAAGACCTAGGAGTCCGAAGATGGCAAACCCTCTCTACGACACACTCCTTGGACAGCACCGGGGCAAGGGTACGCCGTTTTTGCAGCTGGCGGACGGGACCGTTTTCACCCATGCCGATTTTCTGGATCTGGCCGCGCGATACGCCAATCTGCTGGCGCATCTCGGCGTCGCACCCGGTGATCGCGTGGCGGTGCAGGTCGCCAAATCACCGCAGGCGCTGGCGGTTTATGCGGCCTGTGTGCAGGCTGGCATCGTGTTCCTGCCGCTCAACACGGCCTACACGGCGGACGAAGTGTCCTACTTTGCCGATAACAGCGGTGCCGGGTTGATCCTGTGCGACGCCGGGGCACTCAGTGCTCTGGAACCCGTGGCCAAGGCCTGCGGCGCCGGGCTCGAGACGATGAACGCCGATGGTGGCGGCAGTTTCGCCGATCAGGCCGCCGCGATGCCCGTCACGTTCGACACGGTCGATCGCAGCGCGGATGATCTGGCCGCGTTCCTCTACACGTCCGGCACGACGGGCCGGTCCAAGGGGGCGATGCTGACCCAAGGCAACCTGTTGTCGAACTGCCAGACGCTGGCCGCCGCGTGGAGGTTTACCGCCGACGACACGCTGCTGCATGCGCTGCCGATCTTTCACACCCACGGTCTGTTCGTGGCAACCAACATCTCGCTGCTGGCGGGTGGCAAGATCCTGTTCCTGCCCAGGTTCGATCTGGATGCGATGCTGGACCTGATGCCGCAGGCCACGACGATGATGGGCGTGCCGACATTCTACACGCGGCTTCTGGGGGACGCGCGATTTACCCGTGACACGGCCCGGCACATGCGGCTTTTCGTTTCGGGCAGCGCGCCGCTGCTGGCCGAAACACACCTGCAATTCGAGGCGCGCACCGGTCACCGCATCCTCGAACGCTATGGCATGACCGAGACGAATATGAACACCTCAAACCCCTATGACGGGGAACGGCGTGCCGGAACCGTCGGCTTTCCGCTGCCGGGCGTCGAATTGAAGATCACCGACTGCAAGACCGGGCAAACGCTGCCTCAGGGTGAGATCGGCGAGATCGAGGTGCGCGGCCCCAACGTCTTTCAGGGCTATTGGCAGATGCCGGAGAAAACGGCGGAGGAGCTGCGGGAAGACGGGTTCTTTATCACCGGTGACCTTGGCCGGATCGACGAGGACGGCTATGTGCACATTGTCGGCCGTAACAAGGATCTGATCATCTCGGGCGGCTACAACATCTACCCCAAGGAGGTTGAGCTGGTGCTGGACGACGCGGCGGGCGTGCTGGAAAGCGCCGTGATCGGCGTGCCGCACCCGGATTTCGGCGAAACGGTCGTCGGTGTGCTGGTGGCCGAAGGGCATGGTGGTCTGGACCTCGACGCGATCAAGGCCAGCATCGGCACCTCGCTGGCCCGGTTCAAGCAGCCGCAGCGTCTGGTGGTGGTGCCGGAACTGCCGCGCAACACGATGGGCAAGGTCCAAAAGAAAGCGTTGCGCGAGCAGTACAAGGACATGTTCCTGCCCGCTCTGTAGCGGTGCATGACGCCCACCGCCGCACACCCGAAACGCCAAAGGCCGCCCCGATCCGGAGCGGCCTTTTCCATTCGTGCAGAAAGCGGTGCTTCAGAAGCCCAGACCTGCGTACTTGTTCTTGAACTTGGAGACGCGACCGCCGGTGTCCATCAGGCGCGCGCCGCCGCCGGTCCAGGCAGGGTGCACGGACGGGTCGATGTCTAGCGCCAGCTGGTCGCCTTCCTTGCCCCAGGTGGATTTCATCTGGACCACGGTGCCGTCGGTCATTTTCACATCGATGATGTGGTAGTCGGGATGCGTGTCGGCTTTCATGCCTCGGCTCCTTCGGACTTTTTGGGTTTGTAGTTGGTGACTTCCGCGATCCGGGCCGATTTGCCGCGGCGGCTGCGGAGGTAGTACAGTTTGGCGCGACGCACGCGACCGCGGCGGATCACGGTGATGCTGTCGATGTTGGTCGAGTAGAGGGGGAACACCCGCTCCACGCCCTCGCCAAAGGAAATCTTGCGAACGGTGAACGACCCGGCAATGCCGTGCCCGTTGTTGCGCGCGATGCAGACGCCTTCGTAGTTCTGCACACGGGTGCGCGTACCTTCGGTCACGCGAAAGCCGACGCGGATGGTGTCACCGGCTTTGAAGTCGGGGATGTCTTTCCCCAGGGCGGCAATCTGCTCCGCCTCAAGCTGTGCGATCAGGTCCATTGACCATCACTCCTATGATGCTCGCGGTTTTGTCCGCGAAGGTTTGATATGCCCTCAGAGCTCTTGGTCTTCACCGGGTCCGCCATTGCGCCCGCCAGAGGTCAGGTCATCGTTCCTTGTTGTGGTCCACCTTGTGCCATGGTCGCATGCCGAAGAAGGCACCACTGCACAAAGGGCCGAACCGGGCCGGGCCCGAGTCGGAATGGGCGGTGTATAGGGGGAGGCGGCGTGGCGATCAAGGGGGTCGTGACGTGCCCGTCACCCCAAGCTGAGCAGATCACCAAGCGCATAGATCAGCGCACAGAGGACCATCGCGCCGACGATGATCATCAGCGCACTGCTGACGAATTGCAGCGTGATCGCCGCAACGCCCAGGCCCGTGGCCCAGCCGGCAACAGTGCGGGACTCGCGCCGGATATAGGCGGCCGCACCACACAGGATGGCGATGACACCCAGCACGATGCCCACAACCCACAGGACCCGGTCGATGGTCCACGCGGCGGCTTGCGGGGCGGGCTGTTCCATGCCGATCCAGTTGCGCAGGGTGGCTTTGCCCGCCTCTGCCGCGATCTCGCCCAGCGTGACGCCAACGGCATGTTGCGGCGCAAACGGGCCAGCGACAAAGGTGATGAGCACCAGCAGCAGGGCGATGCCGCCCAGCACAAAGCCGACGATCCCGGCCCGGGTCGGGGCCGCTGGTGGCGTAATCATATGTTCGGTCATGGCAGACTTCCTTCTGCCCTCAGCGTTAAAGATCCAATGTGGCCGATCTGAGGAGAGTCTTGGCCGAACTCGCGGCTTCAGCCTTCGGCCTCGTGTTTGGCCCACAGGTCCGGGCGGCGGGTGCGCGTCAGCTCTTCTGATTGGGCCTTGCGCCAGCTGTCTACGTTGCCGTGGTGGCCTGACATCAGCACATCGGGGATATCGCGCCCTTCCCAAGTGGCGGGTTTGGTGTATTGCGGGTGCTCCAGCAGACCGCTGGAATGGCTTTCTTCCACCGCGCTTTCGGCATTGCCCAGAACACCGGGCAGCAGCCGCACGGTCGCATCCAGCATGGCCTGCGCTGCAATCTCGCCTCCGGTCATGACGAAATCACCCAAGCTCACCTCGCTGATGTTCCAATGCTCCAGCACGCGCTCGTCCACGCCCTCGAACCTGCCGCACAGCATGGTGACCCCGTCGCACCGCGCCAGATCACGTGCCATCGCCTGATCAAAGGGGCGCCCGCGCGGCGACATATAGAGGATCGGCCAGCGACCGCGAGCATGGCCTTGCGCCTCGCTCAGGGCGGCATGCACCACGTCCGGACGCAACACCATGCCCGCACCGCCGCCTGCCGGTGTGTCATCCACGTTGCGATGTTTGCCCACTCCGTGGCGGCGCAGATCATGGGTGTGCAGTTGCCATTTGCCGTCCTGCAGGGCCTTACCCGTGAGCGATGCGCCCAGCACCCCTGGAAAGGTCTCGGGAAACAGGGTCACGATCCGGGCCTGCCACACGCCAACCAGATCGGGCGCTTCGTCCATGAGGGAGGACGGCTGCAACGTTGGGCGGATGGCCTTGCGACCGTGGGACTTGGGGGCTGTCATCGCGGGCGGTGGACATGCGCGCTTTGCGTCAGGCCAAAGGCGAGCATCAAAACCAGCATTGCAGACCCGCCATAGCTCACCAGCGGCAGTGGCACACCAACAACGGGCGCGAGGCCCATGACCATCGACATGTTCACAGCAAAGAAGAGAAAGAAGTTGAGCGCAACGCCCAGCGTCAGCAGCGAAGCAAACCGGTCCTTGTTGGTCAGTGCCGAAACCACGCAAAAGAGGATGATCAGCGCATAAAGCACGAGCAACGAAAACGCCCCGACAAAGCCGAACTCTTCGGCGAGCGTGGTAAAGATGAAGTCGGTGTGTTTTTCCGGCAGAAAGTTCAGCCGGCTCTGTGTGCCCTGCATGAACCCGCGCCCGGTCCACCCCCCGGACCCCAGCGCAATCTTGGACTGCGTGATGTGGTAGCCCGCGCCCAGCGGGTCCGACGCGGGGTCGAGGAACGTGTCGATCCGTCGGAACTGGTAGTCCTTGAGCAGTTGCCATTCGGTGCCGCGCGACTGGAACACTGCCGTGATCAGCCCCCCGGCAGAGGCAAAGACGGCCGCGAAATAGGCCCAGTGCACGCCCGCCAGAAACATCAGCCCGCCCCCCGCCGCCATCAGCAGGATCGAGGTGCCAAGGTCCGGCTGGCGCACAACCATATAGGTCGGCAGCAGGATCAGCAGCAGCGGGATCAGCACCCACAGCGGTCGGGATTTCTTGTGCGCGGGCAGCCAGTCGTAATAGGCGGCCAGGATCATCACCAGCGTGACCTTGGTCAGCTCGGACGGTTGCAGCCGGATGAACCCCAGATCGATCCAGCGCTGCGCGCCCATCCCCACGGAGCCAAAGAATTCGACCCCCAGCAGCAACAGGATAGAGGCCGCGTAGGCGACCCCGGCAAGGTTGCGCCAGAACCAGATCGGCACCATCGCCACCAGCAGCATCAGCACAAAGCCGATGGCAAACCGCTTCATCTGCGGCTCGGCCCATGGGCTCATCGACCCGCCCGCCACGGAATAGAGCATGAGGAAGCCCACACACGCCACTGCTGCCAGCAGCAGCGCAAGCGGCCAGTTCAGGTACAGGATCTTGCGCGGGCCTGCGGGGACATATTTGACCGTGTACTCAAGATAGCTCATGCCTGATCGCTTCCCGCGATGTTGGCAATTGGACGCATCTCGCGCAGTGCGCGCTGCTGTTCCTTGATCCGGTCGCGGTCCTTGGTCGGGTAAGCTTCGACCGGGGGTTCGCCGTCATAAAGCGCCTGAAGGGTGATGTCGCGGGCGATGGGGGCCGCCGCGCGTGAGCCGCCGCCACCGTGTTCGACGATCACCGCGATGGCGTATTTGGGGTTGTCGTAGGGCGCAAAGTTCACGAACAGCGCATGGTCGCGCCGCTCCCATGGCAGGTCCTCATTGCGGACCACGCCCGCGCGCCGTTCGGCGGCGGTGATGTTGCGGACCTGGCTGGTGCCTGTCTTGCCCGCCATGCGCATCGCATCCTCGATGATGCGGCTGCCATAGGCCGTGCCGCGGCGGTCATTGACCACGGCGTACATCGCCCGGCGCATCTTGCGCAGGTTGTTTTCGTTCATCCCCAGATCGGTGCCGCGCCCGGAGGGCTGTTCGATGCCGTTGACCGATTTCACCAGCCGCGGCGTGATGCTGCGCCCGCTGGCCAGCCGCGCCGTCATCACGCACAGCTGCAGCGGTGAGGCCAGCATAAAGCCCTGCCCGATGGAGGCGTTGACCGTGTCACCGACGACCCAGCTTGCGCCATGCACGCGCGACTTCCAGTCCATCGTCGGGGTGAGGCCACGTGCCACCGCCGACATCGGCACGTCGTGGCGCATCCCCAGACCAAACCGGTTGGCCATGGCGGTGATTTTCTCGATCCCGACCTTAACGGCGAGATCGTAGTAGTAGACGTCGCAGGACTGCTTGAGCGAGTTCTGCAGATCGACCCAGCCGTGGCCTGCGCGTTTCCAGCAGTGAAACCGGCGGCCTGCAACCTCGAGGTGGCCGGGGCAATAGACCGTCTCGTCCGGCCCGATCAACCCTTCTTCCAGTGCCGCCATTGCGGTGATCATCTTGAAGGTCGAGCCGGGCGGATAGGTGCCCTGCACCGTCTTGGAGGCGAGCGGGCGGTACTTGTTGCTGGTCAGCGCATTGTAGTCCCGGCTTGAGATGCCGCGCACAAAGAGGTTGGGATCATAGGTGGGCGAGGAGGCGAGGGCGACCAGATCGCCGCTGTCCACATCGATGACCACGGCACTGGCGCTTTCGTCGGACAGGCGTGCCTGCACATAGCTTTGCAGCTCGGCGTTGACGGTCAGTTGCACGTCCGAGCCGGGGATACCCTCGCGCCGGTCCAGTTCGCGCATGATCCGGCCCGAGGCGTTGACCTCCACCCGCCGCGCACCGGCCTTGCCGCGCAGGCGGTCCTCGATCTTGGCCTCTACGCCGACCTTGCCGATCTGAAAGCGCGGGATGCGCAGGACCTGATCAGGGTCCTCGATCCGTTCGAGGTCATAGTCGCTCACGGGGCCCACATAGCCCAGCACGTGGGCAAAGTCCGAGCCGCGCGGATACACACGGCTCAGCCCCACTTCGGGCGTGATGCCGGGCAGGGCAGGGGCGTTGACCGACACCCGGCTCAGGTCGTCCCAACTGACCTCTTCGGCAACGGTCACGGGCAGGAACGGGGGCGAGCGTTTGATCTCGTCCTTGACGCGCACCAGCTCTTCGGAGTCCAGCGTTACGATCTTGCTCAGTCGGTCCAGCACGGCGTCCACGTCGCCGGCATCCTCTTGCACGATCACGATGCGGTAGCTGGGCACATTGCGCGCCAGCGGCATGCCGTTGCGGTCAAACACCTCGCCCCGTTCCGGCGGGATCAGGCGGATGTTGATCCGGTTTTCCTCGGCCAGCAGGCGGAACTGATCGGCCTGATCCACCTGCAGGTACTGCATGCGCACGCCAAGCGCGCCGATGAATGCCAGCTGAACAGAGCCCAGCAGGGCGGCGCGGCGGGTGATCAGGCGTTGGCTCGCCTCGGTATCCACGCGGGGCCGTTTCATGTCCGCACCCCCGCGCTGCCCATGTCATGTGGCGTGGATTTGCGCACGCCCATCAGCGCATGGGTGATGCCCACGACCACCGGGTAGGCCATGACCGTAATCACGATCTGCAACAGTGCGGGCGCAAGCGACGGCATGTCGACCAGCAGCACAGCCAGAACGATGCGGTAGCCGATGCCCACGCCGACGATCCACGCGGCGGCTGACATCAACTCGGTGGCAAGGCTTGCATCGCGCAGCGACCGCGCCTGATGCTGCATCTGCGAACACGCCACCAGCGCCAGTGCGGCCCACAGGCCCGGCGGGCGTTGCAGCAGCAGATCAGCCAGCAGGAACAGCAAGGCGAGCAGTGCCAGCGGCACGAAGTCGGGCCGGCGCACTGACCACGCCAAGGCAAAGGCGAGGATGAAATCCGGCCAGATCCAGCCGCCCGTGGCCGTCTGCAGCGGCAACATGTGAAAAAACAGGATCACCACGACGAGCGCGGCAAAGGCGATGCGCATCGTCCAGGGGCGCGCCGGGTTCAGCTCGCTCATTCCGGCACCTCCGCTTGCAGCAGGGCCGCTTCTTCGGCCGGGGTCAGCACGTCGGTGGTGTCGGACACGGGCTCTGTGCCGTAATGGCGCAGCACCCGCAGGAATTCGAGCCGTTCATAGTCGGCGGCCAGACGCACGCGCAGGCGGCCCCCGGGGTCTTCGGCCACCTGACCGACGAGCAGACCGGCGGGGAATACGCCGCCGTCGCCGCTGGTGATCACACGGTCGCCCGCGCGCACCAGGTCTGGGTTTTCCAGAAAATCGATGGGCGGGGCGGCGGTGTTGTCGCCGGCCACGATCGCCTTTTGCCCCGAGGGTTGGATGATCGCCGGCACGCGGCTGGAGGCGTCGGTGACCATGATCACGCGGGCGGTGTTCTGCGCCACGCCCGACACCCGGCCCACGAGGCCGATGCCGTCCATGGTGGCCCACCCTTCGACGATGCCGTCGCGCGCGCCCACGTTCAAAAGCACCGACTGCCGAAAGGGCGAGCCGCTGTCGGCCAGCACAACGCCGGTGATGTAGGTCAGGCGCGGGTCGAGGCGGACATTGTTCAGATCCAGCAGCCGCGCGTTTTCCTGTTCCAGCTGCAGCGCCGCTTCCTTCCACGCCTCCATCTGGCGCAACTCGCGCCGCAATTCGGCGTTTTGCTCGGCGATGCGCCGATAGCTCTGGAAATCGCGGAAGAGGTTGATGGTGCCCGTCACCGGCGCCATGGCCCAGTCCATGTTGGGCACGATCCGGTCGGTCACCTGCGCGCGGAACCGTTCCACACGCGGGCTGTCGATGCGCCAGAGCAGGAATGTGCCCGTCAACGCCAGGATCAGCACAGCCAGCACCAGCCGCCGCAGCGGGCCGCCGTAGTCAACGCTGTTGCGGTCCTTTGCCAAGGTGGTCTCACCTCACGTCTGTGCCGTGGCGCGATGGTCGTAGATTTGGCCCGTCAGGGCAAGCCTGACGGCGTGCGCCTAACTGTCGTAGTCGATGGCGTGGCGCAGTTGCTTTTCGTATTCCAGCGCCTTGCCGGTGCCAAGGGCGACACAGTTCAAGCTTTCGTCAGCGATGGAAACGGCAAGGCCCGTCTGTTCACGCAGCGCCAGATCAAGGTCGCCGAGCAGCGCGCCACCACCCGTCAGCATCACACCACGGTCGACGATATCGGCAGCCAGGTCCGGCGGTGTGGTCTCCAGCGCGGTCATCACCGCCTCGCAGATTTGCTGCACCGGCTCGGCCAGCGCCTCGGCAATCTGCGCCTGCGTCACTTCGATCTCCTTGGGCACACCATTGAGCAGGTCGCGGCCCCTGATCTGCATGGACGTACCGCGCCCGTCGTCGGGCATGCGTGCCGTGCCGATGGAGGTCTTGATCCGCTCGGCTGTGGTTTCGCCGACCAGCAGGTTTTGCTGGCGGCGCAGGTAGCTGATGATCGCCTCGTCCATGCGGTCACCACCGACACGGACGGAGCGGGCATATACGATGTCGCCGAGCGACAGCACGGCCACTTCGGTGGTCCCGCCGCCGATGTCCACGACCATGTTGCCGGTCGGGTCGGTGATGGGCATGCCTGCGCCGATGGCCGCTGCGATGGGTTCGGCGATCAGTCCCGCGCGGCGGGCACCGGCGGACAGAACCGACTGGCGAATGGCACGTTTTTCAACGGGTGTCGCGCCGTGCGGCACGCAGACAATGATCTTGGGCTTGGAGAAGGTGGAGCGTTTATGCACCTTGCGGATAAAGTGCTTGATCATCTCTTCGGCCGTGTCGAAGTCGGCGATGACACCCTCGCGCATAGGGCGGATGGCCTCGATGCTGCCGGGGGTCCGGCCCAGCATCAGCTTGGCGTCTTCGCCCACCGCCAGCACCTTCTTGACGCCGTCCTTGACGTGGTAGGCAACCACCGAAGGTTCCGACAGGATCACGCCGCGGCCCTTGACGTAGACCAGCGTGTTGGCAGTGCCGAGGTCGATCGCCATATCCGACGAAAACAACCCACCGAGATTTCCGAAAACCGACATGCACGTGCCCCAAATTCAATAGGCCCCTCGAGTCGAAGCCTGTGACTGCCGCCTTATAAAGTCGCCCAACGGTGGATTAAAGGCCGTAATAGTGTGGGATTTGGCACCTTTGCGCCGACGCCGCGGGAGCGTTGCGCGGTGTGGTCGAGAGTTTCGTGCGCGGGACATGAAAAAGACCGGCGCGCGCACCGGTCTTTTTGGTTTGCATGAGGCGTGATTGTCGGCGTCAGTGCGACGCGCGTCTACGTCGCAAGGCATAGAGCCCGCCCAGACCGGCAAGCAAAAGCGGCAGTCCGGCAGGCAGCGGGACGGGAGACGCGGGGATTTCGTTGATAACGCTGTTAGTCGTCCAGGACACTGCTGGTGGATCGCCAGCTTCGAATGAGATGAAACCGACGGCAAAGTTATACGTCCCCTCCTGTAGCGGGGTGTCTGCCAAGGTCAGCAAGTCAACTGTGCCATTGGCGTCGAAAAATTCTTCGAAAACCGTAATGCCTGCGCTGTCGAGTAGCGTTGCAAACATGCTCGCAATACCGCCTGTGGTGGTGATACTGGCCGACACAAGTTCCGTTTGCGCATCGATGGTCAAGAAAAGGGCATCGATATTGTCATTGGGCGCCGTCAGGTTGCCGGACAAGGTCGCGATGCCAGCAGGGATGCTGCCAAGCTGGTTTGTTGATGCGCCCAAAAGATCGGCGTAGTCACCCATCGGCGCAGTGGATTCCGAAACTATGGTCATCGTTGAGGCGAAAGCCGGGGCGACAAAAACACTTGCAGCGAGGGCTGCGGCAATAACTCGGTTCATCAAAATCTCTCAAAAAAGTTAGCAGTGGTATGGGTTTATCCGAAACACAGGTTGTTTCGCAAACCAAAAGTCGAAGTGCAGGCCCGTCAGGTCACATCCTTGTAACTGATCTCGGCCTTGTCGGTGCCGCCCTTTTCGCGGCGCACCAGCAGGCGATTGAGGGCATGCACATAGGCCTTGGCCGAGGCGACCACTGTGTCGGTATCCGCGGACTGGCCGGTGACGATGCGCCCGTCCTCTTCCATACGGACAGATACGGTGGCTTGCGCATCCGTCCCTTCGGTCACCGCGTGCACCTGATAGAGCTGCAGGCGCGCCTCGTGAGGAAACAGCGCCTTGACCGCGTTGAAGGTCGCATCGACAGGGCCGTCGCCGGTCTGGGTGGTCATGTGACGCTCCCCGTCCACTTCCATCACCAGATCGGCCACTTGCGGGCCTTCGGTGCCACAGCGCACGGCCAGCTGTTCAATCTTCAGCCGCTCGTCGTCGGGGTCGGTGGAGGTGCGCATGAGGGCGACGAGGTCATCGTCGAACACCTCCTTCTTGCGGTCGGCGAGATCCTTGAACCGGACAAAGATGTCCTTGAGCTGGTTGTCGCCCACTTCGAACCCCAGTTCTTCGAGCTTGGCGCGCAGGGCGGCGCGGCCGGAGTGCTTGCCCAAGGGAAGCGAGGTACCGGCAAGGCCCACGTCTTCGGGGCGCATGATCTCGAACGTTTCGGCGTTTTTGAGCATGCCGTCCTGGTGAATGCCCGACTCGTGCGCAAAGGCGTTCTTGCCCACGATGGCCTTGTTGAACTGCACCGGAAAGCCGCTGACGGTGGCGACGCGGCGCGAGATGTTCATGATCTTGCGGGTGTCGATGCCCGTCTCGAACGGCATGATGTCGCTGCGCACCTTGAGGGCCATGACGACCTCTTCGAGGGCAGTGTTACCCGCGCGCTCGCCCAGACCGTTGATGGTGCATTCGATCTGGCGCGCGCCCGCCTCGACCGCCGCCAGAGAGTTCGCCGTCGCCATGCCGAGATCGTTGTGGCAGTGGGTGGCAAAGACAACCTCGTCCGCGCCAGGCACGCGGTCGATCAGGTCACGGATCAGGTCCGCGCTTTCGCGCGGGGCGGTGTAGCCGACCGTGTCGGGGATGTTGATCGTGGTGGCGCCGCATTTGATCGCGATTTCCACGACACGGCAGAGATAGTCCATCTCGGTCCGGGTCGCGTCCATGGGCGACCACTGCACATTGTCGCAGAGGTTGCGGGCGTGGGTCACCGTCTGTTCGATCCGTTCGGCCATTTCGTCCATGGTCAGGTTCGGAATGGCGCGGTGCAGGGGCGAGGTGCCGATAAAGGTGTGGATGCGGGGCTGTCTGGCGTGTCTGACCGCCTCCCAACAGCGGTCGATATCGCCCAGCTGCGCACGGGCGAGGCCGCAGATGACCGCGGTGTCGGCCTGTTTTGCAATTTCGCTGACGGCGGCAAAGTCGCCTTCGGAGGCGATGGGGAACCCGGCTTCGATGATGTCCACGCCCATCTCGTCGAGCAGCCCGGCAATCTCGAGCTTTTCGGTATGGGTCATGGTGGCGCCCGGCGATTGCTCACCGTCGCGCAAGGTGGTGTCAAAGATGACAACTCTGTCTTTGGTCATGGGTCTGTTCCGTTTGTCTGCTTCGTGGTCCGTGGCGCGCAACGCATTCCTCTGAGCAGGCGCGCCGGTCGGTGCGCTCAGAGGCGGATTAGAAGCAGGAGGCCACGCAGAGCTGCGCCCGCAGGGCGACGGCCGGGGATATGCGTGGTCTGTGTCATGGCTCCGTTATACCGTGGCTTTGGCAAATGGGAAGGCTGGAAATTGCGGGCGGTGGCTGTGTTGGGCGGTCCGACCCTCCGGGGGGAGTTTATTTGGCAAGATGAAGTTGATGGATCGGTTTCGGCCCCTAGCTGGTGCGCTCATGGAACAGGTTTTGGTGATTGGCGCGTCGGGCGGCATTGGCTCGGCGTTGGCGGCGGGGTTTGCGGCGCGGGGCGCGCAGGTGGATCGGCTGTCGCGGTCGGTGGACGGGTTGGACGTTACGGATGAGGCGTCGGTGGCGGCGCATCTGGCGGGGCGGTCGGGCTATACGCGTGTCGTCGTGGCGACCGGTGCGCTGGAGATTGCCGGTGCTGCGCCGGAGAAGACGATCAGGGGTGTCAGCGCGCAGGCCATGTTGGACCAGTTTGCGCTGAATGCGGTCGGCCCGGCGCTGGTGTTGAGCCATGCGGCGCGCCTGTTGGTCCGCGATGCGCCTGCGGTCTTTGCAGTGCTGTCGGCGCGGGTGGGCTCCATCGGCGACAATCGTATCGGCGGGTGGATCAGCTACCGCAGCGCCAAGGCGGCGGTCAATCAAGTGGTCCGAACGGCGGCGGTGGAGCTGGGCCGGACGCATGGGCAGGCGGCCGTCGTGGCGCTGCATCCGGGCACGGTCGCGACGGCATTTACCGAGAAGTACCTGGGCCGGCATCCGTCGGTATCGGCGGAGGACGCTGCGGCCAATCTGATTGCCGTGATGGATGGGTTGAGCACTGCGCAGTCGGGTGGGTTTTATGACTACAGCGGAGCGGAGGTGCCGTGGTGAGCCGGTTGATTCTGATCCTGGGGGACCAGTTGTCCGACACAATCGCGGCGCTTGCGGCAGCGGACAAGGCGCAGGACGTGGTCGTCATGGCGGAGGTGGCCGAAGAGGGTTCCTACGTGCCGCACCACCCCAAGAAGATCGCACTGATCCTCGCCGCGATGCGCAAGTTTGCCGCGCGGCTGCGCAGCGACGGCTGGCAAGTGGCGTATTCCGAGCTTGATGACAGCGACAACACCCAGTCGATCCCGGGCGAGTTGATCCGGCGCGCCTCGCAATTCGGCACGTCCGAGGTCATCGCGACAGAACCCGGCGAATTCCGTCTGATCGACGCGCTGCAGGACTGTCCTCTGAAGGTGCAGATGCTGGAGGACACGCGGTTTATCGCGTCCCACGCCGAGTTCGACACCTGGGCCGAAGGGCGCAAGGCGCTGCGGATGGAGTATTTCTACCGCGAGATGCGGCGCAAGACCGGCCTGATGATGGACGGTGACGATCCTGCGGGCGGGCAGTGGAACTATGACCACGACAACCGCAAACCGGCCAAGGATGGCGTGTCCTATTCCGGCCCCATGCAGTTCACACCGGATGAGACGGTGGAGGCCGTGCTTGACATGGTGGAGCGTCGTTTCGGCAATCATTTCGGCGATCTGCACCCGTTCTGGTTTGCCACGGATCAGGGGCAGGCACGCCAGGCGCTGGCGTTTTTCATTCGCGAGGCGCTGCCGAAATTCGGCGACTACCAGGATGCGATGCTGGCCGATCACCGCTTTCTCTACCACGCGCTGGTGTCGCCTTATGTGAACATCGGTCTGCTCGACCCGCTTGAGGTCTGTCAGGCGGCCGAAGAGGCGTGGCGCGCAGGCGATGTGCCGATCAATGCCGCCGAAGGGTTCATCCGCCAGATCATCGGCTGGCGCGAGTATATGCGCGGCATCTACTACCACGAGGGCCCGGACTACCCTGCGCGCAACGGGCTCGGGCATGACCGCAAGCTACCCGACTTCTTTTGGGGGGCAGAGACGCGGATGCGCTGCGTGTCCAAGGCGGTCGAACAGACCGGCGAAGAGGCCTATGCCCACCACATCCAGCGGCTGATGGTGACGGGCAACTTTGCGCTGCTGGCGGGGCTCGATCCGGCGCAGGTGTCGGAGTGGTATCTGGCCGTTTACGCCGATGCGTTCGAGTGGGTGGAGGCGCCCAATGTCGTGGGCATGTCGCAGTTCGCCGATGGCGGCGTGATCGCGTCGAAGCCCTACGTGTCGGCGGGCGCCTACATCAACCGGATGTCGGACTACTGCAAGGGATGCCACTACAAGGTGAGCGTCAAGACCGGCGAGGGTGCGTGCCCGTTCAACCTGCTGTACTGGCATTTTCTCGATCGCCATCGTGAGCGCTTTTCGAACAATGCGCGGATGGGCAACATGTACCGCACGTGGGACCGTATGGATGCGGACCGGAGGGAGACTGTGCTGGCGGAGGCGGAGGCGTTTCTGGAGCGCCTCGATGACGGGGCCGTCGTTTGATGCCGGTTGGCCGAAGCATGAGCGTCGCAGAACCAAGGGCACTTTGGTCCGTCCTAATCTTCGGCCTGGACGCAAAGTTCAAAGGCATCGATGTCACGTGCGGTGCTGATTTCCGGCCCGCATTCCGTAACCCTCTGCACGCATGCAATATCGAGCTTGGGAAACTGGCAGGCACTCATGGCGGCCAGCATGGCCTGTGATGCGGCATCTTCCCAGGCCGCCCCGGCCGGCACACCATCGATGTTCAGACCCAGCGCTTGGGCAATCGGCAGGTTCGCGCCGTCCATCGACCACTCGGTGTCGACCGTGCCGCCGGTGGTCAACGTCACCGACAGGGCAACAGAAGGCGCGGCCAGAATGTCGGCCAACGTGCCCACCGGTGCCTGACCTTCCCCATGCCACAGCCGGTCGCGCACGGCCCGGCCGGTGGATCTGGCATATTCCACAATCCGCCCCTGTTCGCGACGCGCCAAAATCTCCTTCGGCGCGAAACCCTGCGGCATAAGCACGGCGACCGGCCCTTCTGCGGGCACATCGCCAGACGCATCCGGCAGAACATACAGCGCCATGACCCGACCGCGCGGATTGCGATAGAGGTGCAGGCCAAAGCCGTCGGCGTTCACGTTCTGCGCGGCCTTGGTCTCGAACCCGTCAATCGGATCAGTCCACGTCTCGACAAAAACCCAGTCGGCCATAGCGGGCTGAGCGAATAGCAGCAGCACCACGGCCCAGACTTCTCTTGACCGGAAATACCACGGGGGAGCGCCGCAGGCGCGGGGGCGGCGCCCCAGCAACACCCGCCAAGGCATCAGCTTTCGTCGGCCAGTGCGCCGCCGTCCCATTCGCCCGTTGCCTCTTCGCCGGTCGCGTAGCGCATCGTGCCGCTGCCCTGTCGTTTGCCCGCCTTGAAGGTGCCCTCGTAGACATCGCCATTGGCATAGGTCGCCACTCCGGTGCCCTCGATCTCGCCGCGCGCCCACTCCCCGTCATAGACAAACCCGCCGGACATGGTGATCTTGCCCGTGCCGTGGCGCTGTCCCGCCTCGAACTGACCTTCATAGACCGTGCCATCGGGATAGGTGGCTTTGCCCTGCCCATGGCGCTGCCCGTCCAACCAGTCGCCTTCGTACCGGTAGCCGTCAGCGTAGGTCATCACGCCGGTGCCATGGTTGCGCGCATTCCTGAAGGAACCCTCGTAGACAACACCGTTGGGATAGGTGGCGCGGCCCATGCCCTCGATCACGCCCGCAACCCAGTCGCCTTCGTAGGTGGAGCCGTCGGTGTAGGTGATCTTGCCCTTGCCGTGCGCCAGGTCATCCTGAAACGCCCCTTCGTAAACGGCACCGTCGGGATAGGTCACCCGGCCCTGACCGGCGATTTGCCCGTCCCGCCACGCACCGACATAGACGTAGCCATCCGTGCCCGTGAACGTGCCCGTCCCGTGGCGCCGGTCGTCCTTGAACTGTCCTTCGTAGATGTCGCCGTTGGCATAGGTCACCTTGCCATCGCCTTCGCGCTTGCCCGATACCAGTGTGCCCTCGTAGACGTCTCCGTTGGGCTGGGTGAGCATGCCGGTCCCGTCGATCTGACCGTCCTTCCAGAGACCCACATAGATCAGCCCGTCGGGCATCGACAGCTTGCCTTGGCCCTCGCGCATGCCGTTCACGATCTGGCCGTCATAGACCGCACCGTCGGGGTAGGTGATCACGCCCGTGCCCTGCTTGATCCCGTCGACCCAGTCGCCTTTGTACTCATAGCCGCCGGGGCTCTGCATCACGCCCTTGCCGTGGTGCTTGGCGTTGCGGAACTGCCCCTCGTAGCGCACACCGTTGGCATAGAGGGCCACACCCTCTCCGATGATCGCACCGGCCTGCCAGGTGCCCTCATAGGTGCCGCCATCGGCAAAGGTGATCTTGCCGAACCCGTCCGGCTTGCCCTTTTCGAAATTGCCCTGGTAGAACGACCCGTTGGGAAAACGCGCCTCGCCTTCGCCCTTGATCTCCCCGTCCACCCAGGCACCGGAATACTCATAGCCATTGGGCAGACGATAGGTGCCCGTCCCATGCTGCAGGCCACCGCGAAAGGTGCCCTCGTAGATGCCGCCATCGTCATATTGTTTGGTCTGCACCTGGCCGCTCTGGGCAAAGGCCAGGGCGGGCACGAGGGTGAGGGCCATGATCAGACTGCGAACGCGCATGTGTCACCTTTTTCGGATTCGCTTGCCCGCAGCACAACACCCGGACGCGACAGAGGTTAGGACAGGGGCGGGCAAGGGGCAATGGGCTTGACCTATTGTGATCCGGGCACCAACCGTCCAGAAAATTCGGCGAATTTTCTGGACGGTGCACAACGCATAGCTCGGAACATCTCGTCGCGGGTGGGTTCCCTCGGCCCGGCATTCTGCTACATGACGCCTCGCGAACAGGAGCGCCGCCATGGCAGACACATTCCGTATCACGATCGCCCAGATGAATCCGGTTGTCGGTGACATCCCCGGCAACATCGCCAAGGCGCGCGCCGCCTGGGAGGCTGGCCGCGATGCAGGCGCCGATCTCGTGGCGCTGCCGGAGATGTTCGTGACGGGCTACAACGCGCAGGATCTGGTCATGAAGCCTGCGTTTCACGCCGCTGCCATGCAGGCGGTTCAGGATCTGGCTGCGGATTGTGCAGAAGGTCCCGCGCTCGCCATCGGTGGTCCGTGGGCCGAAGGTGCGGAGCTGTTCAACGCCTATCTCATTTGCAAGGGCGGACAGATCGCATCGCGGATGCTCAAGCACCACCTGCCCAACGACACCGTCTTTGACGAGGTGCGTATTTTCGATGCCGGCCCGCTGGGTGGGCCGTATTCCGTGGGCAATACCCGCGTGGGCAGCCCGATCTGCGAGGATGCATGGTATCCGGATGTCGCCGAAACGCTCGAAGAGACGGGCGCCGAATTTCTGCTGATCCCCAATGGCTCGCCCTATCACCGTAACAAGTTCGAGGTGCGGCTCAACCATATCGTCAGTCGTGTTGTCGAAACCGGCTTGCCCACAATCTACCTCAACATGATCGGCGGGCAGGACGATCAGGTCTTTGACGGGGGCAGCTTTGCGCTGAACCCCGGTGGCAAGCTGGCGCTGCAACTGCCCGTGTTCGAAGAGGTGGTCACACATGTCGACCTCACCCGCACCACCGACGGTTGGCGCGTGGTCGAAGGGGAGATCACCGCCCATCCCGATGCATGGGAACAGGATTACCGGGTCATGGTCACCGCGCTGCGGGACTATTGCGCCAAGGCGGGCTTTGGCCAAGTGCTGCTGGGTATGTCGGGCGGCATCGACAGTGCCCTGACCGCGACCATCGCCGCCGACGCGTTGGGCCCGGAAAACGTGCGCTGCGTCATGCTGCCGTCCGAATATACCTCGCCCCACAGCCTCCAGGACGCGGAGGCCTGTGCCACCGCGCTGGGGTGCCGCTACGACTACGTGCCCATCGCCGACACCCGTGCGGCGGTCACATCGACGCTGGCGCCGCTTTTTGCCGGCACCGACGAAGGGCTGACCGAGGAAAACATCCAGAGCCGCATTCGCGGTCTGCTGCTCATGGCGCTGTCCAACAAGTTCGGCGAGATGCTGCTGACCACCGGCAACAAGTCCGAGGTGGCGGTGGGTTACGCCACGATCTACGGCGACATGGCGGGCGGCTACAATCCGATCAAGGACCTCTACAAGACGCGCGTGTTCGAGACCTGCCGCTGGCGCAACGCCAACCATCGCGACTGGATGAAGGGCAACGCGGGCGAGGTTATCCCGGAACGGATCATCTCGAAACCGCCCTCGGCGGAGCTGCGCGAGGATCAGAAGGACAGCGACAGCCTGCCCGACTACCCTGAGCTTGATGCGCTGCTGGCAATACTGGTGGATGGGGACGGCTCCATCGCCGACTGTGTGGCGGCAGGCTACGATGCCGACACTGCCCGCAAGATCGAGCGGCTGATCTACCTCAGCGAATACAAGCGTTTTCAGTCCGCGCCGGGCGCACGGCTGACCCAGCACGCGTTCTGGCTCGACCGGCGCTATCCCATCGTGAACAGGTTCCGGGATGGCTCAGCACGCTGAGGTTTTGCGCCTGCCCATGAACGACAAACCGCTTTTGGGGCTGGCATGGGTGTTGGGGGGCATCGCGGCATTCGCAGGTGTCATTGCCATGTTCGGCGGGCTGGAAGACACCGACCGGTTGCTGTGGTGGATTGCGGGCCTTGCCTTGTGCGGCGCGGTATCCGCAGCCGTGCGGGGATGGGTTATCCGCAACCGTGCCCCGACCGGGTTGCGCCTCGACCCGCAGGGGCTGTCGGGATACATGATCGATGCGCCAGTGGCCTGGTCGGAGATCAAGACCGTCGGGTTGGTTGTACTGGGCCGGGACACACAGGGCGTTGCGCTGTCGCTTCGTGATCCGGGCGCCTATGCGGGCCGCATTGAGACGATGTTGCAGCCGGTCGATCTGGATGAGCCGTGGCAGTATCACCTGACCTTGGGACAGGGTTTGGCGATGTCGCATCACGCGTTGTTGCAGCTGTTGCAGGACTGGCGTCAGCGATACGGGGGCGGCGATGGACAAGCCTGAAGTGCCGGAGCCGATGGTGCTGCACGTGATACCGGACAAGATGCGCAGCACGGCCCGGAACTCCATCGGTTTGGGGCTGTCTCTGACGGGCCTTTGCGCTGTGGTCTATGTCTACGGTGAATACGTTCCGCTGTTCTTCAACATCTTTCTCGTGATCGGATTGCTGCTTGTCTACTTTGGCGCGCTCAGTATCGGCATAGCGCGCGCGCGTCCCGTGGCGCTGCGGCTCGACCGGCACGGGGTGTCGGGCTACTACGTGCCGACGCTCGACTGGACGGATATCCTGCGCATTGACCGCAAGGAAGCGCGCAGCCGTTCGCTGGGCGTTGAGCTGTTCGACCGTGCCGAAGTCCGCAACCGGCAAAACCGGCTGATGTGGCAGTTCAACCTGCGCCTGCCGCTGTCGGACAACTGGCACATCATCGTACCGGGCGAGGTTCTGGATGCCGATCTGGGCGACATCATTGCGACGGCGCAGGCGTTTCAGGCAGCGGCCATCGCCCGGGATCAGCGCGGCTGAACGCTATTCCCACCACGGGTCGATCGCCGCGATATCCTCGTCCGACCAGCCGAAATGGTGAGCGAATTCGTGGATCACCACATGGGTGACAAGCTGGCGCAGCGTTATGCCGGGCCTGTGGCGCAACTCATCAAGGATCGGCTCACGGTAGAGCCATACGGTATCGGGGTAGGGCTCCGGGTCAGTCACGCTTTTCATCGTGAGCGGGGTGCCGTCGTAAAGGCCGGTCAGATCAAGCGGATCGTCGATGCCAAGATCGGCCAGCACGTCCGCGGGCGGCCAGTCGACCACCTGCACGGCAACCGAATGTGCGTGTTCGCGGAAGGGCTCCGGCAGCCCTTCCACTGTCTCCTGCGCCATCGCGGCCATCGCCGCAAGGCTGTCCGTGACCCTGCTCAGAGCGTCAGCTGGTAGCTGTGCGGCACATAGCGGTACCCGTCGCCGTTGCGTTCCACATAGCCAAAGGCGGGCCATGGCATGTGGTAGCTGGAGAACGGCACACCATCGGTCGCCATCATGTCCAGCAGCGTCTTGCGTGTGGCGGCGGCGGCGGCCTTGTCCATGTCAAACCGCACTTCCCAGTCGGGATGGCCGATCGACCAGACAAAGTGGTTGGCGAAATCCGCACCCAGCATCAGTTGTGCGCCGTCGCTTTCCAGCATGTAGACCATGTGGCCCGGCGTGTGCCCGAAGGCCGCCATGCTGGTGACGCCCGATGCAATGCTGGCGCCGTCATCGACCATGGTGAACTGGTCCATCAGCGGCTTGACGATGTTGTCGAAACGCTCGTTCCCGGCGGCGGCCCAGTGGTTCATCTCGACCGCGCCCGCAAAATGCTGCGCGTTGCCATATGTCGGCGTGCCGTCGGTTTGCAGGCCGCCGATGTGGTCGCCATGCATGTGGGTGATGATGACCTTGTCGACCTGATCGGCGGTGTAGCCTGCGGCCTCAAGCGCGGCGGTCGTGCCCGCGGGGTTCAGGCCGGTGTCGAACAGGATCAGCTCGGACCCGGTATTCACGACCACGGGTGTAAAAAAGAACTGTGCCGCATCGAGCGGCAGATTGGCGGCGTTCGACACCGCTTCGAAGGTGTCCTTGTCGACATTCATGCCAAAGATCGAGTGTGGTTCTTCGCGCACGGCTGTACCGGCGAGCAGGTTCGTGACCTCGAACCCGCCCAGCTTGACCCGTTTGAAGGGCGGCTGGGACGCGCCGAGCATGGGCGCTGCCGCCTTCACGGCAGAGGCGGCAAAGGGGAGTGTGGCGGCCCCGGCAAGGGCGGCACGGCGGGAGATTTTGGGGGTGTGGGACATTGGTGTTATCCTTCCTGTCGGTACACCCTGAGATAGGGCGCGTGACGCATAGTCACGTGCGAAGGTGCGCCTGACGGTGTTCATATTTGCGCGAGGTGAGATGGCGGACGCGAAAACCAAGGTGCTGGATGTGCGCTTTGACGACTGGGTCGCGGCGGATGTGCCGGAGGCCCGACAGGACGAGGCGCGCCGCCTCGATGCGCTGTTTCGCGACGCCACCGGCTTTGCCCCGCAGGTCTGGACAGGCGGGATCGTGGGTTACGGGGCCTACGACTACACCTATGCATCGGGGCGCACGGGCACGTGGATGGCCACCGGCTTTGCCCCGCGCAAGGCCAGGATCAGCGTGTACATCATGCCCGGCTACAGCGACTTTGCCCCCATCCTTGACCGGCTTGGGCCGCATTCAAAAGGCAAGAGCTGTCTCTACATCACGCGGCTGGCGCGGGTGGACCTGTCGGTGCTGCAAGAACTGGTGCGGGCGGGCCTGAATGACCTCGAATGGCACTGGCCGGTTCGCGCGTCAGTATAGTGCCTCGCGATAGTCCTCGTGGGCCTTTTGCCTTGGAATCGCGCCCCGACGCTCGCGTTTTGTGTCAGAAATCAAACAATTCATGCGGGCCAAACGGTCGCACTTTGCCTAAGGGTATGAAAAGGTTAACAAACCCCGATTTTGAGTGATCACGAACACATGTTGCGGGGTGGCAAACCCTCTGCTACATCCGCCCTGATTTTGGCTCCGCGGGTGAACGCGCGGCGCACCAACGCCCCCGGACCACGTGCTGTGGACTGCCAACCGGGGCCAAGACGTCGAAAGGGTGGACGTGTCCGAACCAGCTTCGATCTCAACAGGAATTGCGGCCCGCTATGCCACAGCGGTCTACGACCTCGCCAAAGACGACAAGGCCGTGGGGACCCTCGAAGGGGACATCGACACACTCAGCGCCGCAATCGCGGACAGTGCAGATTTCAACGCCCTGATCCATTCGCCGATCTACAGCCGAGAAGAGCAGGCCACCGCGATCACCGCGATTGCCAAAAAAGCCGGGCTGTCCGCGCTGATGACCAACACGCTGGCCCTGATGGCCGACAAGCGCCGTCTGTTCGTGGTGCCGCAACTGTTGCAGGCGCTGCGCGCCATCATCGCCGAAGACAAGGGCGAGTTGACCGCAGAAGTGACCTCCGCCAAGGCGTTGACCAAGGCGCAATCGGACAAACTCGCCAAGACGCTCAAGGCCCGCATGGGCAAGGACGTTTCCATCACAGCTTCCGTCGATGAAAGCCTCATCGGCGGTTTGATCGTTAAAGTGGGCTCGAAGATGATCGACACGTCGATCCGCTCGCGGCTCGCTTCCCTCCAGAATGCAATGAAAGAGGTCGGATAAATGGGTATCCAAGCAGCAGAGATTTCTGCGATCCTGAAAGACCAGATCAAGAACTTTGGTCAGGAAGCAGAAGTGGCCGAAGTGGGCCGCGTGTTGTCGGTGGGCGACGGTATCGCCCGCGTCTACGGCCTCGACAATGTTCAGGCCGGTGAGATGGTCGAATTTCCCGGCGGCATCATGGGCATGGCCCTGAACCTCGAAAACGACAATGTCGGCGTGGTGATCTTTGGCTCTGACCGGGACATCAAGGAAGGCGACACCGTCAAGCGTACGAACTCCATCGTGGATGTGCCCGCGGGCAACGGCCTGCTGGGTCGTGTTGTGGACGGTCTGGGCAACCCGCTGGACGGAAAGGGCCCCATCGAAGACGTCACGCGTTCCGTTGCGGACGTCAAAGCGCCCGGTATCATCCCGCGTAAATCGGTGCACGAGCCGATGGCGACCGGCCTCAAGGCCGTGGACGCTATGATCCCGATTGGCCGTGGCCAGCGCGAGCTGATCATTGGTGACCGTCAGACCGGTAAAACGGCTGTGGCGCTGGACGCGATCCTGAACCAGAAATCCTATAACGACGCCGCAGGCGATGACGAGAGCAAGAAGCTCTACTGCATCTACGTCGCCATTGGTCAGAAGCGTTCGACCGTGGCGCAGCTGGTCAAAAAGCTCGAAGAGAGCGGCGCGATTGACTATTCCATCGTGGTCGCCGCGACCGCGTCCGACCCCGCGCCCATGCAGTTCCTGGCACCATATGCTGCAACCGCTATGGCGGAATTCTTCCGTGATAACGGACGTCACGCGCTGATCATCTACGATGACCTGTCGAAACAGGCCGTGGCCTACCGCCAGATGTCGCTGCTGCTGCGCCGCCCGCCGGGCCGCGAAGCCTATCCGGGCGACGTGTTCTATCTGCACTCGCGCCTACTGGAACGGTCGGCCAAGCTGAACGAAGACAATGGCGCGGGCTCGCTCACAGCGCTGCCGATCATCGAGACCCAAGGCGGCGACGTGTCGGCCTTTATCCCGACCAACGTGATCTCGATCACCGATGGCCAGATCTTCCTTGAGACGGAACTGTTCTATCAGGGTATCCGTCCTGCGGTGAACACCGGTCTGTCGGTTTCGCGTGTCGGCTCGTCCGCGCAGACGGATGCGATGTCGTCCGTCGCCGGTCCGGTGAAACTGTCGCTGGCCCAGTATCGCGAGATGGCGGCGTTCGCGCAGTTCGGCTCCGACCTCGATGCGGCCACACAGCAGCTGCTGAACCGTGGCGCGCGTCTGACCGAGCTGATGAAGCAGGCGCAGTATTCGCCCCTGACCAACGCCGAAATCGTCTGCGTGATCTTTGCGGGCACCAACGGGTATCTCGACAACATCCCCGTCGGAGACGTCGGCAAATTCGAAGCGGGTCTGCTCGCATTCCTGCGCTCGCAGCAGGCCGATTTCGTCAAGTGGATCGCCGACGAGGACCCCAAGTTCAAGTCGGGTGAAAACGTCGACAAGATGAAGGCGGTCCTCGACGAGTTCGCGTCGACCTTCGCGTAAGGAGATCGGGACATGCCCAATCTCAAGGACCTGAAAAACAGGATCGCGTCGGTCAAATCGACCCGCAAGATTACAAAGGCCATGCAGATGGTGGCCGCCGCGAAACTGCGGCGGGCACAAGAAGCGGCCGAAAACGCGCGGCCCTATACCGAGCGTTTCAATGCGGTGATGGCGGGCCTCGCGTCGGCGGCGGCGGGCAGCGACAGTGCGCCCAAGCTACTGAGCGGCACCGGCTCCGATCAGACCCACCTGCTGGTGGTGATGACGGCGGAACGCGGGCTCTGCGGTGGCTTCAACACCAACATCGCCAAGCTGGCGCGCACCAAGGCGCAAGAGCTGGTGGCCGCTGGCAAGACGGTCAAGATCGTGACCGTCGGCAAGAAGGGCCGTGATCAGCTCAAGCGCGACTTCGAAGACCACTTTGTCGGCCATGTCGACATGACCGAGGTCAAGAATGTCGGCTACGCGGATGCGCAGAACGTGGCCAAGGATATCCTTGGCCGGTTCGATGCGGGTGAGTTCGATGTTGCGACGATCTTCTTTTCGAAGTTCCAGAATGTCGTGACCCAAATCCCCACCGCGCAACAGGTGATCCCGTTCGAGGTGCCCGAAGACTATAAGGCGCCCGATACGCTCTATGATTACGAGCCGGACGAAGAGGCGATCCTGACGGACCTTCTGCCGCGCGGCGTGGCCACGGCGATCTTTGCCGGGCTGCTTGAGAATGGCGCCTCCGAACAGGGTGCCCGCATGAGTGCCATGGATAACGCGACCCGCAATGCGGGCGAGATGATCGACAAGCTGACCATCGAATACAACCGCTCGCGTCAGGCCGTGATCACCAACGAGCTGATTGAAATCATTTCCGGCGCGGAAGCGCTGTAAGACATCCGGAGACGAGATATGGCAAACGCTAAAGGCAAAATCACACAAGTCATCGGGGCCGTCTGCGACGTGCAGTTCGATGACCACCTGCCGGAGATTCTGAACGCTCTGGAAACCGACAACAACGGCAACAAGCTGGTGCTCGAAGTGGCTCAGCACCTCGGTGAGAACACCGTGCGCTGCATCGCGATGGACAGCTCCGAAGGTCTGGTGCGTGGTCAGGTTGTGACCGACACCGACGGCCCGATCATGGTGCCCGTGGGTCCCAAGACGCTGGGTCGTATCCTGAACGTCGTGGGCGAGCCCGTGGACGAAGGTGGCCCGGTCGAGGCCGAGGAAAAGCGCCCGATCCACGCGGACGCCCCCGCATTCGCCGAACAATCCACCGAGTCCGAAGTGCTGGTGACCGGGATCAAGGTCGTGGACCTGCTGGCCCCCTATTCCAAGGGTGGCAAGATTGGCCTCTTTGGCGGTGCCGGTGTGGGCAAGACCGTTTTGATCATGGAACTGATCAACAACATCGCCAAGGTGCACTCGGGCTATTCTGTGTTTGCCGGCGTGGGTGAGCGGACGCGTGAGGGCAACGACCTCTATCACGAGATGATCGAGTCGAACGTGATCAAGCCCGACAACCTTGAGGACAGCCAGGTGGCGCTGGTCTATGGCCAGATGAACGAGCCTCCGGGTGCGCGGGCCCGTGTGGCGCTGACCGGTCTGACGCTGGCCGAACAGTTCCGCGACGCCTCGGGCACGGACGTTCTGTTCTTTGTCGACAACATCTTCCGATTTACCCAAGCGGGTTCTGAAGTGTCGGCCCTGTTGGGTCGTATTCCTTCGGCGGTGGGCTACCAGCCGACGCTGGCCACGGACATGGGCGCGATGCAGGAACGGATCACCTCGACCAAATCGGGTTCGATCACGTCCATTCAGGCCGTGTACGTGCCTGCGGACGACCTCACCGACCCCGCGCCTGCGACGACCTTTGCCCACCTTGATGCGACGACCGTTCTGTCCCGTGCAATCTCCGAGCTGGGCATCTACCCGGCTGTGGACCCGCTCGACAGCTCCTCGCGATTGATGGACCCGCAGATCGTGGGTGAAGAGCACTATGCTGTGGCGTCGGAGGTGCAGCAGATCCTGCAGCGCTACAAGTCGTTGCAAGACATCATCGCCATCCTCGGGATGGACGAGCTGTCCGAAGAAGACAAGCTGACCGTGGCCCGCGCACGCAAGATCCAGCGCTTCCTGAGCCAGCCTTTCGACGTGGCCAAGGTGTTCACCGGTTCCGACGGTGTGCAGGTGCCACTGGAGGACACGATCAAGTCGTTCAAGGCGGTTGTGGCCGGTGAATATGACCACCTGCCCGAAGGCGCGTTCTACATGGTCGGCGGTATCGACGAGGTGATCGCCAAGGCCGAGAAGATGGCTGCCGACGCCGCCTAATTCACGTGTGGTGGGCAGATTGCCCACCCTACGCCAACGTCAAGGGTAGGATGGGCAATGTGCCCATCGCCCTGCATAGGAGGCAGAGATGCAATTTGATCTGGTTTCCCCCGAGCGCAGCCTCGCGTCGATGGATGCAAATGCCGTGCAGATCCCGGGTGCCGACGGTGACATGACCGTCATGGCCGATCACGCGCCCACGATCACGACTCTGCGCCCCGGCGTGCTGAAGGTCGAGGTGGGCAGCGACACCCACGAATTTGTCGTGACCGGCGGGTTTGCCGAGATCGGGGCGCAAGGCGTGTCGGTTCTGGCGGAACAGGCCGTGGCCAAGGGTGACATGACGCAGGCGCAGCTGGATGCGATGATGGATGACGCGCAGGACGGCTACGACCGGGCCAAGGAGACTGCGGGTGTCGATGACGCCGCCAAGCTGCTTGCCGATATGGTGGCCATGGGCGGTGAGATCGGGCTGAGCCCGAAGCAACCCAACCTCTGACCGCTGTCCAACGTTCGACCAAGGAATGACCCCGCCTCGGCGGGGTTTTTTGGTAGCTGGTAACGCTTGATTGACGCCTATGACGCACGGTGTGCTGGTGTCGCTTGCGAATGGGGACTCCCATTGCTTGCGGGACGTGATACTGCACGTGAACTGGGGACAACGTTACGTTTTGGCATGAAGCGACTGCGCAATCATTTGGTGGGCATCGATCAGGGTGATACGGTGCTTTTTTCCGACTTCGAGGATGGCGGCGAGATGTGGACCGGGCGCGGGCAGCGTGAACGCCGCCGGCGCGTTGCGTTCTCCGAGCCATTTCGGGATGCGCCATTGGTGCATGTGTCGATCTCGATGTGGGATGTGGACACGGCAACCGCGATGCGGGCCGACGTGGCGGCCGAGACGGTTACGCGGGATGGCTTCGACCTGGTGTTTCGCACCTGGGGCGATACGCGCGTTGCGCGGGTTCGCCTCGCCTGGATTGCAATGGGTGAGTTGCGACAAGTGGATGAATGGGACCTTTACTGAGGTCGCTTTGCGCGGTGGCTGATCGGCCCTCCGGGGGGGATTTTTCGGGGACAGAGACGGATCAGCGCAGCACGCTGGCGAGGAACTTGCGCGTACGGTCGCGTTTGGGATTGCTGAACATGTCCTCGGGCGCGCCTTCTTCGGCGATGACACCCTGATCCATGAACACGACGCGGTCGGCGACATCGCGGGCAAAGCTCATTTCATGCGTGGCCAGCACCATGGTCATGCCGTCATCGCGCAACTGGCGCAGCACATCGAGTACTTCGCCCACCAGTTCAGGGTCAAGCGCGGAGGTGATCTCGTCCAGCAGCAGCGTTTCGGGGCGCATGGCGAGCGCGCGGATCACGGCGACGCGCTGTTGTTGCCCGCCGCTGAGTTGGTCGGGGTATTTGGTCATGTGGTCGGCCAGATCGAAGCGGTGGAACAACCCTTCGATCCGGGGACGGGCGGTGGTTGTCTGCCCCAGCACGCGGGCCGGGGCGAGGGCCGCATTTTCGTAGGCGGTCATGTGCGGAAAGAGGTTGAAGCTTTGGAACACGATGCCGATACGCTGGCGGACGGGTCCGAGGTCAAAGCCTGGCTCAGCAATGTCGACGCCGTCGAGGCGCACAGCACCGTCATCCACCGGCTCCAGCCCGTTCATGCAGCGCAGCAGCGTGGATTTTCCGGAACCCGACGCGCCGATCAGGCAGACCAGTTCGCCCACACCGATATCGAGGTCGATGCCGCGCAGCACATGGGCGTCGCCGAATGTCTTGTGCACGCCGCGCAGGGACAGCCTAGGATCGGGCATTGCGGTCCCGGTTCAGCAGGTAGTCGGCGTAGCGCGTGGCGGGCACGGTTACGCAGAGAAAGATCACAGCCGCGACGACATAGGGCGTGAAATTGGCGAGCAGGCTCTTGAAGATACCGGCCTGGCGCAGGATTTCGACCGGGCCGATGAAACTGAGCAAGGCGACGTCCTTTTGCAGGGCGACCAGCATGTTCATGTTGGCGGGCACGACCCGGCGGATCGCCTGCGGCAAGATCACAAAACGCATCGTGTCGCGGCTGTTGAGGCCGAGGCAGATGGCAGCGTTGCGCTGGCTGGCGTGGATGCTTTCGATGCCCGAACGCAGCACTTCGGCCACATAGGCGGAATAGGTCAGCACCAGCGCCACGGTGCCCCAGATGTAGGGCGAGTTCCAGGGGCGCGGCAGGCCAAGGCCGGGCACGCCAAAGCCCACGAGGTACACCAGCAGCACAACCGGGATACCGCGAAAGAGGTCCACATAGATCGCGCCGAAAATGCGCAACGGGAAGAGGGCGGGAGATTGCGCGCCGCGCGCCAATGCAATGGCCAGCCCGAGGGCAAAGATCATCGGCACCGACCAGGCAAAGATCGCCACATCCAGCAGGAAGGCCCGCAAGAGCGTCGGGAACGTGTTGACGAAGGTTTCGCCGTCAAAGAACGACCGCTTCACGGCCTCCCAACCCGGCGCCAAGGGGACCAGCAGGATCACGAGGCCCACCACGGCGATGGTGCTGAGCCCGGCGACCAGGTTGGCCCGGCGGCGTTGCCGGGCCTCGTACGCGGCGCGTCTGCTCACTGGATCAGGGGCACGCCTGTCGCCTCTTGCAGCCACTGCGCCTCGATCTCGTCCAGTTTGCCGCTGTCGGTCATGGCGGTGAGGGCTGCGTCAACGCACTGCTTGAGCGGGGAGCCTTCGGGCATGAGCGCGCCGAACTGGTCGGGGTTTTCGGCGGCGTTCGGGTCGAACTGACCGAGGATGGCACCGCCCTCGACCACGACGGCGGACAGGTAGAGCGCGGTGGGCAGGTCAAACAGCGCGGCGTCGATCTGGCCCGCCTGAATGGCGGCGGTGACGTTGGCGTTGTCGTCATAGACCAGCGGGCTTTGGCTGGGTTCGATCTGTTCCATCACCACCGGCAGCGCGGTGGTCGAGGCGACGACACCCCATTTAAGGCCCTTGAGGCTGCCCATCGTGCCCGTGGCACCGCCGTCGATCACGGCTTGGGTCGTGAGCACGGCCTGAGGTGCTGTGTAGTAGGGCGCGGAAAAGTCGACGACCTTGTCGCGTTCGGCGGTGATGGAGTACTGCTGCATGTTGATGTCGAAATTCTTGGCACCCGGCTGGATCGCCTCATCGAAGGACGTGCGGACCCATGTCACGGCGTCGGCGGCAAAGCCCATTTCCTCGGCGAGCGCATAGGCCACGGCGGCCTCGAACCCTTCGCCCGCTTCGGGCGCGTCGTTCAGCACCCAGGGGTAGTAGGCAGGGTTGCCGGTGGCGATGGTCAGCGTGCCGTCGGTCAGGGTCTTGCCGGCTGCGCAGTGGCCGTCGGCCAGCGCGGCACTGGCCAGGGCCGTGAACAGCGCGGCGGTCAATACAGGTTTCATCTGTCGTCTCCCTTATGGTTTGCGTGAAATCTTGACCAAGCGGGCGGGGCTGTCCACCCCTCATACAGATGCGTGGGGCAAGGCACGCTGTGCCTGCCTGCAATACGATCACCCTTGCGGGCGCTTGTCCGCTGTGCGCCAAGCGCTTAGGCTGTCGGCCGAGGCGCGGCAACACGCGGCAAGGCAGCAGGGCGCTGATCCGCCCCGACGAATGAGGCAGCGATGGACCAGACGGCCCCCCGCAAGAACATCATGCTGATCACCTTTGATGATGCGGTGGCGTTCTGGAAGTACCGCAACATCTTTGGCGCGACGCTGCGGACGCCGAACCTGGACCGTATCTGTGCCCAGTCGACGGCCTTTCATGCCGCCTATTGCCAGTCGCCCATTTGCAGCCCCTCGCGGGCGTCGTTCATGTCCGGGCAGACACCGCACCAGTCGGGCATGACCCTGCCCAAGATGGACATGTTCGGCCTGATCCCGCCCGAGCGGATGTGGCCGCACACGCTGAAACAGCAGGGGTATTACACGTCGTCCGGGGGCAAGATCATCCTTGGCTACGTCCCGCTGGAGGATCACATCCACGACGTGCTCTACTGTGATGCGCCCAAATCGTTCCGCTTGGACTGGAAAGTGCCCAAGGATATCAGCACCGGTCTTGGCGGGTTTCGCGGCGGGCGCGCCACGGATGATCCCAGGCATGACCGGCGGTACTATGATTTTCAGTCGTCCCGCTCGGCCATGCAGTTTCTGGCGAGCTATGATAGCGATGCGCCGTTTTATCGGGAGGTTGGGTTTTACGGGCCGCATGGGCCCTGGATCACGCCGCGCCGGTTCAAGGACATGTATGACGAGGCGGAGTTCGAACTGCCGCGCGCCTGGGCGGACGGGTTCGACGGCAATGCGTTCTTTGACACGGTGTCGGAGGAGAATTTCGACGACAAGCCGCTGGGATATTGGCGCAAATCGGTGCGCAACTACTTTTCCGCGCTCAGCCATGTGGATCATCATCTGGGCCGGGTGTGGGATGCGCTCAAGGCGTCGCGGCACGCGGACAACACGGTGGTGATCATCGCGTCGGATCACGGGATGCATATGGGCGAGCGCAACCGGTTCCGCAAACACACATTGTGGGAGCAGGTCGCCAATGTGCCGCTGATCGTGCACGATCCGGACCAGGCGGTGGGTCATGTGGTGAGCGATCCGGTGGCGCTGCTGGATATCGGCCCGTCGGTGATGGATTACGCCGGATTGCCCCCCTTGCCGGATTGCACGGGCCGGTCGCTGCGCCCGCTTTGCGAAGGGGACCGCGCGCCGGATCGCGCTGTCCTGACGGTGCGCGGGGACAACGCGGCGATGCGCAAGGGGCGGTACCGGTATATCCGGTACGAGGACGGCTCGACCGAGTTTTTCGACATCGGCCGGGACTGGTGGCAGACCCGCAATCTGGGCCCGGACCATCCGGACTATGCGGAGGCGCGGGACGCGCATGCTGCCTGTTGCCGTGACTACGGCTTTGACCTTGGCACGCTGACGGCTGCCGCCTAGGGATATGCCATGACCGCTCATACCCCTTCTGGCCGCAACATCATGCTCATCACCTTTGACGATGCGGTAGCGTTCTGGAAGTACAAGGCCGTGTTCGGCCAAACATTGCACACGCCCAATCTGGACCGCATATGCGCACAATCGACGGCGTTTCACGCGGCCTACACGCAGGCCCCGGTGTGCAGCCCGTCGCGGGCGTCTTTCATGTCGGGCAAGGCGCCGCATCACAGCGGGCTGACCACGCCCTACAAGGAGGTATTTGAAAAGATCCCGCCGCAGGACATGTGGCCGTATCTGCTCAAACAGAATGGCTACTTCAACTCGTCCGGCGGCAAGGTCATGCAGGGCTTTCCGCCCATCGTGGACGACATCCATTCGGTCATCTATTCGGATGAGCCCAAGTCATTCCGGGTCGACTGGAAGGTGCCGCCCGCCATCAGTATGGAGTTCGGCGGCTTTCGCGGGGGCAAGGCCACGATCAGCGAGGAGTATGACCGGCGGTTCTACGACTTTCAGGCGTCCAAATCCGCGATCCAGTTCCTCAAGGCGCAGGACGGCACGCAGCCGTTCTACCGCGAGGTCGGGTTTTATGGGCCGCACGGCCCCTGGATCACGCCGCGCCGGTTTAAGGACATGTATGACGCCGACAAGTTCCGCATGCCCGAGGCGTGGGGCGACGGTATCCCCGGCCACCCCTATCTCGACCAGTATTATACCCGGAATTTTGACCCGTCCCGCGTGAACGTCTGGCGCAAGTCGGTGCGCAACTACTTTTCCGCGCTCAGCCATGCGGATCATCATCTGGGCCGGGTTTGGGATGCGCTCAAGGCGTCACCTCATGCGGACAACACCATCGTCATCATCGCATCCGATCACGGGATGCATCTGGGCGAGCGCAACCGCTTTCGCAAACACACCCTGTGGGAGCAGGTGGCCAACGTGCCGTTGATCGTGCACGATCCTGCGCGCCCGGTGGCCCATGTGGTGACCGATCCGGTGGCCTTGATCGATATCGGCCCGACGGTCATGGACTACGCCGGTCTGCCGCCGCTGGAGGGCACGCCGGGCCGGTCGCTGCGCCCGCTTTGCGAATGGGGCCATGCGCCGGACCGGGCGGTGCCAACGATCCTGCGCGACAATGCCGGCGTGCGCAAAGGCAAGTACCGGTTCATCCGATACGAGGACGGCTCGACCGAGTTCTTTGATCTGGCGCAGGACTGGTGGCAGACCCGCAACCTTGGCCCCGATCACCCCGACTATGCCGAGATGCAGGAGGCGCACGCCGCGTGCTGTCTCGAATACGGGCTGGATGTGTCGCAGGTTGAGGCCGCGGCCTGAGCCAAAGGCGATTGACCCGCGCGCTCAGCGCCCGCTACCGTGCCGGCATGCGACGCGACTACTCATTGGCCGAGGGCACGCCCCAGCTCTCCAACCCGTCCTGGTTCCGGCCCAAGGTGGACCCGGACCAGATCCGTGCGCTGATGCAGAAATCGGATGCCATCGCCGGGCGCGACGCGCTGCTGTGGCTGGGGATCATGGTGGTCAGCGCCGCGATTGCCATCGCGCTGTGGCCCTCGTGGTGGTCTGCGCCGTTCTGGTTTGTGTACGGGGTCATGTACGGCTCGGGCTCGGACGCGCGCTGGCATGAATGCGGGCACCGGACGGCGTTCAGGACCGAGTGGATGAACCGCGTCATCTACCACATCGCCAGCTTCATGCTGTTTCGCAATCCGTATGTCTGGCAGGCGAGCCATGTGCGCCACCACACCGATACGATCATCGTGGGCCGTGATCCGGAAATCCAGGCGATGCGCCCGCCCGATCTGGCGAGGCTCGGGCTCAATGTTTTTGGCCTGATCGACGGCTACCACATGATCCGGCGGATGTTTCTGCACGCGGTCGGGCGGCTCGACCCCGAAGAGGCGGAGTATGTCCGCCCTGAGGACCGTGACCGCGTGACGATCGCCGCGCGCATTGCGCTGTTGATCCACGCGGCGACGATTGGGCTCGCGCTTGCGATGGGGTCCATCCTGCCGCTGATGGTTGTCGGCCTGCCGGCGTTTTACGGCGCATGGCACCGGGTGATGACGGGTGTGCTGCAGCATCTGGGGCTGGCCGAGAACGTCACGGATCACCGCCTGAACACGCGCACGGTGCTGATGAACCCGGTCAGCCGGTTCATCTACCTCAACATGAATTACCACCTCGAGCACCACATGTTCACGATGGTGCCCTATTACCACTTGCCAGCACTGCACAAGCTGATCGCCCATGACGTGCCCGCACCCGAGCCGTCGATTGGCGCGGCCTTGCGCCGGATGCTGCCTGTGCTGGTGAAACAGTTACGCTATCAGGATGCCGTCATCCTCTATGACCTGCCCGATGGGGCGACGCCCTACAGGCCCGAGGTGCAGGCGCTCCGGCCGCACGCGGCCTGAGGGCTATTCGGCCGCATACATGCCGTCATAGATCGGGCTGAGCGTGTCCGCCTCAAAGAGCGATGACACGGACGTGCCATGCCAGATGTTCAGGATCGCTTGCGCAAAGATCGGTGCCACGGGGACGATCCGGATGTTGGGCGCGGCCTTGACCGCGTCCGTGGGCTGGATCGTGTCGCTGATCACCAGCGACTTCATCACAGAGTTGGTGACGCGTTCGACTGCGGGGCCCGACATCACGCCATGCGAGATGTAGGAATGCACTTCCTTCGCACCGTTTTCCGTCAGCACTTCGGCGGCTTTGCAGAGCGTGCCAGCGGTGTCGACCATGTCGTCGATGATCAGGCAGACCTTGTCCGTCACGTCGCCGATCACGGTCATCTCCGCCACTTCGCCCGCCTTTTCGCGCCGCTTGTCGACAATGGACAGGGGCGCGCCCAGCCGCTTGGCCAGTTCGCGCGCACGCGCCACCCCGCCCACATCCGGCGACACGATCATCAACTCGTCCATGCGACCCGCGAACTGTGTCTTGATGTCCAGCGCAAAGACCGGCGAGGCATAGAGGTTGTCGACAGGTATGTCGAAGAACCCCTGAATCTGTGCCGCGTGCAGGTCCATCGTCAGCACCCGCTCGATGCCCGCGCCGACCAGCATATTGGCCACCAGTTTGGACGAAATGGGTGTGCGCGCCTTGGTCCGCCGGTCCTGCCGCGCATAGCCGAAATAGGGGATCACCGCCGTGATCCGCGCCGCAGACGAGCGCCGCAGCGCGTCGCACATGATCAGCAGTTCCATCAGGTTGTCGTTGGCCGGGTTCGAGGTCGGCTGGATGATGAACATGTCCTCACCGCGCACGTTTTCGAACACCTCGACAAAGATCTCACCGTCATTGAACCGTTCGACCCGGGCATCCACCAGACCGGTGTGCACGCCGCGGTGCATCGTCATCCGCCGCGCAATGGCCTGAGCCAGCGGCAGGTTGGCGTTGCCCGATATCAGCTTTGGTTCCTCGATATTCGGCATCTCATGTCCCCCGCAGCAGCAGCTTATGTGACAGATTCGTGATGTTGACTCCGCTTAGCACGGGCTTACCGTCGCGCGAAACAGAAGACCCCCGAACCGGAGACCAAAATGGCCCATATCGACTACTATTTCGCGACGCTGTCCCCCTACACCTACCTGGCCGGGAAACGGTTCGAGGCGGTGGCCGACAAACACGGCGCCACAGTCACCTACAAACCGCTGGACGTCATCGCGCTCTTTGGTCGGACGGGCGGCACTCCGCCCAAGGACCGCCACCCCAACCGCATCGAATACCGGGCGCAGGAACTGGTGCGGCAGGCCAAGAAGAACGAGCTGCCGTTCAACATCAAGCCCGCGCACTGGCCCACCAACGCGGCCCCCTCATCCTACGCGATCATCGCGGCGCAAAACGCAGGCGGCGGTGACCTTGGCACGCTGGTGCACGCGGTGCTGCGCGCCGTCTGGGCCGAGGACAAGGACATCGCGCAGGATGATGTCGTACGCGCCTGCCTGACGGAGGCCGGGTTTGATCCGGACCTCGCCGACAGCGGCCTGCTGAGCGGGGCCGAGACCTATGCCGCCAACCTCGAAGAGGCGGTGAACGTCGGTGTCTTTGGAGCGCCGTTCTACATCGTGGACGGCGACCAGCGGTTCTGGGGGCAGGACAAGATCGAAGACCTTGATGCCCACCTCGCGGGCGATCTGTGACGCCCCATATCCACCGCCGGACCTTCGGGTCCGGGTCGCATCCGATCCTCGCCATCCACTGCTCGCTTGCCCATTCCGGGGCGTGGCGCGGCCTTGCCGCTGCCTTGGGCGATCAGGTGACATTGCATGCGTTTGACCTGCCCAACCACGGCAAGTCCGGCGACTGGGACGGCACCGGTGACATGCACGACACCGCCGCCGCCATGGCCCGCGCTGTGTTGGACGACATCGGCGGCGCGCCCATCGACGTGATCGGCCACTCCTTTGGCGCAACCGTCGCCCTGCGCCTCGCGGTCGAGATGCCAGCACGGCTGCGGCGGGCGGCCCTGTTCGAGCCGGTTTTCTTTGCACCCGCCTTTGCCGACGACCCTGGGTTTCGCGCCGAATACGCCGCCGTGGATGACGCACGCCATGACGCCTATGTCGACGGCCGCCACGAAGACGCGGCGCGCATCTTCAACCGCCATTGGGCCGGGGCTGGCACCTGGCATACGCTGTCCGAGCGTACCCGCGCAGACATGGCCAAGCGCATCGGCTTTGTGCATCACAGTGCCCCGTTCCTGATGCATGACAGCGGCGGTTTGCTGGCGCCCGGGCGCATGGATGAGGCCCATCTGCCGATCTTGCTGATGCGCGGTGCCCTGTCGCCCTGGGCGGCCAAGGTGAACGGGGCTATCGCGCGGCGCCTGCCAGAGGCGGAGGAGGTCTGCCTCCCCGATGTCGGGCACATGGCTCCGGTCACTGACCCCGTGCCTGTCGCCGCCGCAATCAGCGCCTTTATGGACCTGCCGGCCTAGTCGCCCATCGGCTCTTCGATGATGTGGTCTTCCCAGTCGTCATCCGCCACATCGAACTCGCTCACCGTACGGTCACGCATCGAAACGCCTGCCGCATGCACTGTCTCCGGATCGCCCGAAATCAGCGGGTGCCAGTCCGGCAGCGCCTTGCCCAGATGCAGCAGCCGGTAGGCGCAGGTTTGTGGCAACCAGTACATGTGCTCGTCGATGGTCGACGGTTTCAGCACGATGCAGTCTGGCACAAACTGATGGCGGATGTCGTATTGCGCACAGCGGCAGGTGGCATCGTCCAGCAACCGGCACGCCACACGGGTCAGCGCCACCTCGCCGCTGTCGTCATCCTCCAGCTTGTTGAGGCAACACTTGCCACACCCATCGCAGAGCGCCTCCCATTCGGCGGGCGACATCTGGTCCAGCCGCTTTGTCTCCCAATACCGGGGCGTAAGCCCGGTGCGCGTAATCGGATCGCTCATAGGCCGGCCAATATCTGACGCGCTCCAGCGCTGTCGGCATCCATCTGCGTGATCAGCGCTTCGACGCTGTCGAAATTCTCCTCGCCCCGCAGATGCGCAACGAGGGCCACAGAGACCGCCGCTCCGTAAAGATCACCGGAAAAGTCAAAGACAAAGGTCTCGAGATTGGGCGTGTTCACCCCGAACATTGGCCGCACACCCAACGACGCCACCCCGTGATAGGCCCCGGCATGCGGACCATCCAGCACGTCGAACAACACCGCATAAACCCCGAAGGCGGGCAGATGTAGCCCGTCCACCGACATGTTCGCCGTCGGATAGCCCAGCTTGCGACCCCTCTGCTCGCCGCCGATGACCGGCCCTTCGATCCGGTGCCAGTGCCCCAGCATGGCCGCGGCATCCCGCGTCCGCCCGTCGCTCAGCGCCTGCCGGATCGCGGTGGACGATACCGTCTTGTCCGACTGCTCCAGCAGCGGCGCGACGGTCACGCCAAACCCCATCTCCGTGCCAAAGGCTTGCAGGTCGGCCGCCGTCCCGGCACGGCCCTTGCCGAAACAGAAATCCGCACCAATCACCACGTGCCGCAACCCCAGCCCGTCCGCCACCACATCCTGCGCAAATTCCTCCGGGGTCAGCCCCGCAAGCTCCGCATTGAACGGCAATTCATAAAGGCGCGCGACACCCAGCTTTTCCAACCGGCTTGCCCTGGCCGCCGGGTTCATCAGCCGAAACGGCGCCGCGTCTGGGGCAAAGTAGCTGCGCGGGTGCGGCTCGAATGTCAGGATACCCAGCGGCGCTTCCGGCACTGCGCGCCGCGCCAGATCAATGACCGACTGATGCCCGACATGCACGCCGTCGAAATTCCCGATCGCCGCCGCCGCGCCCCGGTCTGCCGCATCCACAAACTGATAATCCCGAATGATCCGCATGGGCCTTGCCTAGCCGCGCAAATTGGCAAGGGCAACCATCCGTTTCTTCTGACCAGAAATACCATGGGGGAGCCCGAAGGGCGGGGGCAAAGCCCCCTGAAACATGTCGTCGCGCAGCGGCCTTTGGATCAGTCGAACTTGCGAGACGGTGCCAGAACGGTCGCTTCGCCGACCAGGACCTTCTTGCCGTCGACCGTGCAGGCGCAGTCCATCCGCACCCGTCGCTTGGAAAAGTCGATGTCGGTCACGGTCACGATTGCCTCCACCATGTCGCCTGGACGTACGGGGGCGAGGAATTTTAGCGACTGACCCAGATAAACCGTGCCATGGCCCGGCAATTGCTCCCCGATCACCGCCGATACCAGACCGGCGGTCAGCATCCCGTGCGCGATCCGCCCCTCAAAGATCGTATCGCGCGCGTAATCATCGTCCAGATGCACCGGATTGCGGTCGGTGGAGATAGCGGCAAACATCTCGATGTCTTCGTCCGTGACGGTTTTGCGCAGGGACCGGAACATGCCCATCTCGATGTCTTCGATACAGATTGTACCGCGGGGCAGGTTGTCCAACATCTTCTCGCTCCGGTAATTTTCTAATGCAAAACAGCATTCACACGCAAGGTTATTACTTTGCGCACGCAGAAAAGCAAGCGAAATGTGACCTAGCGCAAGAAGCCGATCGTGTAGGTCGGCGCGCTTTGTTCCTTGGTCAAATAGGCCTCCAGCGCCTGCGGGTCAGGCTGCTGTGACGTTTTGGTCTCCGCCGCCGCCAACCCGCCGGAGATAAAGAGCGAATCGATGTCCTCACCCATGGCGCCTGCGATATCCGTAAGCACGCCGTCGCCGATGGCCAGAATGCCCGCATCGGGCACATCCGCGCCCAGCTCCGCCAACCGCAGCCGCGCCAGATCATAGATCGGCGGGTGTGGCTTGCCGAAATAGAGGCTCTCGCCCCCCATCTCGGTATAAAGCTGCGCCAGCGCGCCGGCGCACCATTCCCGCACCTCGCCGCGGTCCACGACAATGTCCGGGTTTGCACAAAGCAGCTTGAGCCCCCGCGTCTTGGCCGCGAGAAACTCGGGCCGCATGACCTCCGGGTCTGCCATCGGGTCGCGCGGGCCGGTGCACACGATCCCTTCGGCCTCGTCCAGTGGCACCATGTTGATCTCCACCGGGTCCTTGATCACGCCGATGGGCTCGAAAAACTTCTGCTCCCCCGGATAGCCGATGAAGTACACCTTGGTGCCGACAACACCCCGAAACATCGCCGCCCGCGCGCTGTCGCCTGAGGTGGCGATGGTGTCCCACGCGTCATCAGGTACGCCGAACTGGACCAACTGTTTCTGCACACCCGCACGCGGGCGCGGCGAGTTGGTCACCAGCACCACCTTGCCCCCTGCCTTGCGATAGGCCTGCAGCGCCGCCACCGCTTCGGGCAAGGCATGCACCCCGTTGTGCACGCAGCCCCACAGGTCCACGAACAGCGCGTCGTAACGCTCTGAAATCTCGGCAAGCGAGGTGACAATCTGGGTCATTTGGTGTCCTTTCAACGGGGGACAGGTGTGGTGCCATGCGGCAGAGCCTGCCAAGACGCGCCATATAGGACATCGCGCCCGGGCCGCACAGCCCGGATTGTCCAATCTTTTGCTTTCGCGCAATCCGCCATAGCCTGGCGGGGTCATGGTGGCCGGGATCACATATCACTTGCGCGCGATTATCGGGTTGGGCCTTGTCACGGCGGCGGTCTCGGAACTGCTGTTCTATCCGGTGGAGCTGCGGTGGGGATTGGCCGAATTGGTGCTTGTCTATGGCGTGCTTGCCTGGACTGCGGTGCTGGCGGTGCACATGCGGGCAGGCGGCGGCATGCCGGGCCTGTTCGCAGCCGCCTCCGTCATGGGCCTGCTGGTTGAGGGCGTCCCTGTTTTCGAGCTTTACGCCGCACTGCCGCTGAGCCTGTTCTGGACGAGCGTGGGGTGGCACGGTGTCATCACCGGCGTGACGGCACTCTTCCTTTTGCGTTGGAGCCTGCATCGCAACCTGGCTGCGGGTGCGATGGCCGCGTTCGGGCTGGGCGTCGGATTGGGTCTGTGGTGCGGACACTATTGGACGGTTGAGGGCACGCCGCCGGGTCAGTTCTGGCCGCAACTTGCCCTTGGCTCGCTTATGCTTGCCGTGGGGCACGCGGTGTTGCCGCACGCCCCCAGCGGGCGCACCCCTGGACCCGCGGCGCGTTCGCGGTCCTTGGCGGTCTGGTCGCGTTTTTTTTCTGTTTGACCGCATTGCCGGCCCTCTTCCCCGTCTCGCTGGTTTTGCCTGCGTCAATTGCGGCGGTGATGGTGCTTGTACCTGCGACATCGGCAGACCCGATGTGGGCGCAACCGGCACGACTGCGGTGCGCATTGATCGGCCTTGTCGCGCCGGGATGCGCCGTTGGTTTTGTGTGCAGCCACGGCCTTGACTGGGCGCGCGAAATGAACGTCTGGGTGTTCCTCGCAACCGCGCTGCTGGCCACCTTGTTTACGGCCCGCATGGCCCTGACCCGCTGGCGCGGCACGAGGCGTGACGCTTCTGCTAACAGGTTCAGACCTTGAGGTTCGGGATGATCTGCTTTTTGCGGCTCATCACGCCGGGCAGCACCACGGTGTCGCCCGACACGGTGGCGTCAAAGCTTTTCTCGGCCACGCCCTTCACACGGTCGTTGGGGATCAGCATCGTGGCTTCCTCGTTCAGGATGTCGACCACGAAGAGCAGCACCTCGTCCGCGCCGTCCTCAGCCGCCACGTCGACCATAGACGCCATCAGGCTGTCCTTGCGGTCCAGCACGATCTTGGGCGCTGTGGTTTCCAGCACGGACACGCGGAATTGCGTGCCGTCCACTTCGTATTCCTTGCTGTCCATCCGCAGCAGTTCCGCGTCGGAGAACGCCGACACGTCTGACTTTGCCTCGAACATCTGCGCGGCATAGGCGCTGATATCCACGCCCAGATCCTGCGCCAGATCCCATGCAATCGCCTTGTCTTCCTGCGTCGTCGTGGGCGAGCGGAATTCCAGCGTGTCGGACAGGATGCAGGACAGCATCGCGCCTTTGACGGATTTTGGCATCTGCGCCATGTCCTTGCCGATCATCTTCCACATGATGGTCGCCGTGCAGGCCAGCGGCTCGATCCGGATGTCGATTGGCCCCTTTGTCTCGAGCCCGCCAACCAGCTTGTGATGGTCGATGATGGCCGTGATGTCCGCGTCATTGATCGCATCGGGTAGCTCGGCGGGGTTGTTGGTGTCCACGATCACCACGGGCTGATCGGCATCGACGCCGTCGATGACGCGCGGCTTATCGAGGCCCCAGTGCTGGAGCATGAAGGCCGCTTCGGTGTTGGGCTCGCCCAGCAGGACGGGTTCGGCCGCGCTGCCCTTGATCTCGTTCAGGTACCAGGCCCAGATAATCGGCGAGCCGGTGGAATCGGTGTCGGGCGATTTGTGGCCGAAGACGAGGGTGGTCATGGGGGCATCCTTTAGCATCCGAATTTGGCGTCCTTATAGCAGCGCGCGTCTTGCTGTCACGGGGGTTAGGGGCGTTGCCTTTCGCCGCAGGTCCGGCCCATCATGCGCCCCATGACGACGATGCGCGAAACCGACCTCTACCCGCCTGTCAAAGCCTTCCTCGAAGACCAGGGCTATGTGGTGAAATCCGAGGTGGGGGCGGCGGACGTTGTCGCCGTGCGCGGGGCCGAACCGCCGGTGATCGTGGAGCTGAAACTGGGGTTCTCGCTGGCGCTGGTGTATCAGTGCGTGGCCCGGCTGGGGGTCAGTGACGACGTCTACATGGCCGTTGCGCGGGGCACCGGCAAACGGTTTCACAAGGCGGCCAAGGACATGACGCGGCTCTGCCGCCGTCTGGGCCTCGGGCTGATGACGGTGCGGCTGTCGGACGGGTTGGTGCAGGTGCATTGCGATCCCGGGCCCTATGCGCCGCGCAAGAACGGCAAGCGTCAGGGTCGGCTCCTGAAGGAATTCGCGGCGCGCAGGGGCGATCCGAACGATGGTGGTCAGACGCGTGCGGGCCTGGTGACAGCGTATCGGCAGGATGCGCTGCGGCTGGCGCTCTACCTCTTTGAGGTGGGGGCGAGCAAAGGCGCGGACGTGGCGCGCGAAACAGGGGTGGCGCGGGCCACCACGATGATGCGCGATGACCACTATGGCTGGTTCGAGAAGGTCGAAAAGGGCGTTTACGGCCTGACGCCACAGGGCGCCGAGGCCGTCAGTGCCGCACGCATGCAGCTGGGCAGCTGATTACACTGTCAAGTTGCCGCCGGTTTCGACGGCGCGACCATTCTGGGTGTAGGTGATGGAGAAATCGACTGAGCCATTGTCCTGCAACACAAACAGGGCATCGGCACCGTTCACGTATCGCGTCTGCGCCGCGCATGAGACTGAAAAGCTGACAAGGTCGCCATTTGCGGTCTGGGAAAAGCCGGAAAACCCGGCATTGGTGCATACGCGCCCGACCATCTGGCGGACCTGCGATTGGGAAAAACCGCTGCTCCTGTAGGTGCCCGCGATGGCCTGCCCACCGTCCTGCACCGACATGCGCACGGTCTCGGGGGATTGCGGCGGTTCTCCGCAGCCTGCGCCCAGCAGTGCGACGGTCAATGCGGATGCGATCTTGATGTAATGTGCCATGGTACAACCTTTTTCCTATACGCGGCGAGCCTAGGTCAGACGCGCACCTCTGGTCAACGCGGTGCGCGGAAACCGACACGGTTTCCGGCCGTTTTCCGTGTCGGAAAACGCGGCACAGGGATGGAAAAGTGGACCATTGTCATTCCGTCAACGGGAAATCCACTGAGCCGCTGCAGATGTCCCGATACATTCGCATTCCAATGAAACGCCGTGCCTTGACTCACACTCGCGCGGTCCCTAATTACGCCACGTTATCACTCGCAGCAGATGAGTGCTAACGGCCCCGAGCCGGGGTCACGGGAGAAACTTTGAGCCTCAAGGAGCTACAAAGATGGCATTGAAACCGCTTCATGATCGCGTGCTTGTACGCCGCACCGAAAGCGAAGAGAAAACCTCTGGCGGGCTGATCATCCCCGACAGCGCCAAGGAAAAGCCCAGCGAAGGCGAGATCGTCGCCGCTGGCCCCGGTGCACGCAAGGACAGCGGTGAGCTGATCGAAATGGGCGTGAAAACCGGCGACAAGGTGCTGTTCGGCAAATGGTCCGGCACCGAGGTCAACATCGACGGCGAAGAGCTGCTGATGATGAAAGAAAGCGACATCATGGGGATCATCGCCTGAGCCAGCCCGCCTGGCTGATGGGCAGATTGCCCATCCAACGATGACCTCCATACCTCAATTCTCAAAGGAGAACGAAAATGGCTGCAAAAGACGTCAAATTCGACACTGACGCGCGCTCGCGCATGCTGCACGGCGTGAACATTCTCGCCGACGCCGTCAAAGTGACACTCGGCCCCAAGGGTCGCAACGTTGTGCTCGACAAATCCTTTGGCGCGCCCCGCATCACCAAGGACGGTGTGTCGGTTGCCAAGGAAATCGAACTGGAAGACAAGTTCGAGAACATGGGCGCGCAAATGGTCAAGGAAGTGGCCCAACGGACCAATGACGAAGCGGGCGACGGCACCACAACCGCCACCGTTCTGGCCCAGTCCATCGTCAAGGAAGGCATGAAATCGGTTGCCGCCGGCATGAACCCGATGGACCTCAAGCGCGGCATTGACTTGGCGACCCTGAAAGTCGTCGAAGCCATCAAGGCCGCCTCGCGCGAAGTGTCCGACAGCGCCGAAGTCGCACAGGTCGGCACCATCTCCGCCAACGGCGAATCCGACATCGGCCAGCAGATCGCGGATGCGATGCAAAAGGTCGGCAATGAAGGCGTGATCACCGTCGAAGAGAACAAGGGCCTCGAGACCGAGACCGATGTTGTCGAAGGGATGCAGTTCGACCGTGGCTACCTGAGCCCCTACTTCGTGACCAACGCGGACAAGATGACCGCCGAGCTCGAAGACTGCATGATCCTGCTGCACGAAAAGAAACTGTCGTCGCTGCAGCCCATGGTGCCGCTGCTGGAATCGGTGATCCAGTCGCAGAAACCCCTGCTGATCATCGCCGAAGACGTCGAAGGCGAAGCACTGGCAACCCTCGTGGTCAACAAGCTGCGTGGCGGCCTGAAGATCGCAGCCGTGAAGGCCCCCGGCTTTGGTGACCGCCGCAAGGCCATGCTGCAGGACATCGCGATCCTGACCGGTGGCCAGGTGATCTCCGAAGATCTGGGCATGAAGCTCGAGAACGTGACGATGGACATGCTGGGCACCGCCAAGCGTATCCAGATCACCAAGGACGAGACCACCGTGATCGACGGCAACGGCGAAAAGGCCGAGATCGAAGCGCGCGTCGCCCAGATCCGTGGCCAGATCGAAGAGACGACGTCCGACTACGACCGTGAGAAGCTGCAAGAGCGTGTGGCCAAGCTGGCCGGCGGTGTTGCCGTGATCCGCGTCGGTGGCATGACCGAGGTCGAAGTGAAAGAGCGCAAGGACCGTGTGGACGATGCGCTGAACGCGACCCGTGCTGCTGTGCAGGAAGGTGTCGTCGTCGGTGGCGGTGTCGCACTGGTGCAGGCTGGCAAGGCGCTCGACGGTCTGACCGGCGAGAACAACGACCAGAACGTCGGCATCTCGATCGTCCGCAAGGCCATCGAATCGCCGCTGCGTCAGATCGCCGAAAACGCCGGTGTCGACGGTGCCGTGGTTGCGGGTAAGATCCGCGAAAGCGACGACGTCACCTTTGGCTTCAACGCGCAGACCGAAGAATATGGCAACATGTTCGACTTTGGTGTGATCGACCCGGCCAAAGTGGTGCGGACTGCTCTGCAGGACGCGGCCTCGGTCGCGGCACTGCTGATCACGACCGAAGCCATGGTCGCCGACAAGCCTGCCAAGGAAGGCGCAGGCGGTGCACCCGGCGGCATGCCCGACATGGGCGGCATGGGCGGCATGATGTAAGCTGACGCTTGCCATTTGAGATTGGGAAGGGGTCGCAGCGATGCGGCCCCTTTTCGTTGGCCGGTGGACTGTTTTGCCTCGTGCCGGGACAAAAGGCGCCCACCCGCCAACCCACACAGCAGCGCCCTTGTCTTGGGGTCTGTCCTGCGCGACGGTCGGGGCATGCAGCGCGTGATGATCATCGGGCAGCCCGGATCGGGCAAATCGACGCTTGCGCGCCGGTTGGGAGAGATCACCTATCTGCCGGTGATCCATATCGATCACATTCACTGGCAGGCGGGTTGGGTGGAGCGGTCACGCGAAGAAAAGCGGCGGCTCACGCTCGAGGCCAGCGCGCGGCCCACATGGATTTTCGAAGGTGGTCACAGTGCGACATGGCCCGAGCGGCTGGACCGCGCCGATACGCTGATCTGGTTGGATCTGCCCGTTGGCCTGCGCCTGTGGCGGGTGGTGCGCCGCGTGGTGCGGTATTATGGCCAGTCTCGCCCGGATTTGCCCGATGGGTGTCCCGAGCACTTCAACGCCGAATTCTTGACCTACATCTGGCGAACACGGAGGCAGGCTCGGGACCGGATGCGCGCGCTTTATGACAGCGCGCCTGCGGACAAGGCGCGCTATCACCTGAGCAGTCCGGCAGAGGTGCGGGCGTTCCTGTCGCATCTTGACGCCGCTCTGGCTGTGGGCAACTTGGGCGTGCCGCACCGTTGAAAGGCCGCCATGCGTCTGATCTTACTGACCTGCCTGACAATGGTCGCCTTTGCCTCCAACTCCATCCTCAACCGTCTTGCGGTGGACAGCGGGTCCATCGACGCCTCCAGCTTTGCCGTGATCCGGGTGCTGGCGGGGGCTGTCGCGCTGTGCATGATCCTGAGTGTGCGCGGCGGCGGCCTGCCGGTGGTGGCCAAGGGCCGCGCGGTGGGCGTGATCAGCCTGAGCGTCTACATGGTCGGGTTTTCGCTGGCCTATGTGACGCTGGATGCGGGCCTGGGCGCGCTGATCCTGTTCGGCACGGTGCAGGTGACGATGTTTGGCTGGGGCGCGCTGCGGGGTGCTGCACCGACTGTGCGCCAGTTGACCGGTGCCAGCGTGGCCTTTGCCGGTCTGGTTTTTGCGCTTTGGCCCCGTGGGGCGGGGGCGGCGGCGGCGGACCTGTCCGGTGCAATGCTGATGGTCCTCGCAGGCCTCGGTTGGGCTGCCTACACGCTCGCTGGGCGCGGGTCGCGGGACCCGCTGGCGGCCACGGGGGCCAATTTCGTGGTGACCTTGCCCGTCATGCTGGTGCTGCTGGTGGGGGCGTCGCTGCACGCGGCACCGTCGGGCATTGCGCTGGCGGTCCTGTGTGGTGCCGTCACGTCCGGCCTTGGCTATGCGCTCTGGTATCTGGTGCTGCCGCAGCTGGCGGCGCAAACGGCGGCGGTCGTGCAGTTGAGCGTGCCGATTATCGCGATTGCGGCGGGCGCGCTGCTGCTGGGCGAGGCGGTCGGGTTGGACCTGCTGCTGTCGGCGCTGCTGGTTCTGGGCGGGATTGCGGTGGCGATCACCGCACCAAAAGCTCAAGCGGATCGTAGCTGATTCCCGCGTCGCCAAAGGCGACATCGGCCAGACTGTCGGGCTTGTGCGGCGTGCGGGCCAGCGCGTCGCGGGTCAGCCAGCGCCGTTCGGTCACGATGGCCGCCGGATCGGTCCACATGTCGGGGCGCGGGCTGTCCGGGGCGAGGGTGCAGTGGAAATACACGTCCACCTGATGAAACCCGGTGCCGGGATCGTGGAATTCGTTCACGAGGCAGGGCGCGCCCACCTGCACGCGCAGCCCGGTTTCCTCATACATCTCGCGCACTAGGTTGTCGGGCAGCGAACTGCCCACTTCTACACCCCCGCCCGGCGCACACATCAGCGCGCTTTGTCCGTCGGGATAGGCGTTGACCATCAGCAGGCGAGCGTCTTCGATCAGGATGCCGCGCACGGCGAGGCGTGGGGATTTGAGGCGCATGAGCGGTCCAATCTGCTGGTGCGTATTCCATAGGGCGCAAGGACGGGCTATCTCAAGCGTCATGCGATATTCGGTCCTCATATTGATGCTCTGTCTGGCGCGGCCCGCGTTGGCTGATTGCGTGATCCTGCTGCACGGGCTGGCGCGCAGCGAGGCGTCTCTGATCGTCATGGAAAGCGCGCTGGAGGCCGAAGGCTTTGACGTCGTGCGTCCGGGCTATCCGTCCACCTCCGCCTCGGTCGAGGCTCTGGCCGAGGCGGTCCTGCCGCACGCGCTGGCGCGGTGCGATGCGGGGCCGGTGCATGTGGTGACCCATTCCATGGGGGGCATCCTGCTGCGCTACTGGATCGACCGGCACGGGGTGCCCGACCGTCTGGGGCAGGTGGTGATGATGGGCCCGCCGAACCAGGGCAGCGAGGTGGTCGACACGTTGGGTGATCTGGCCGCCTTTGGCTGGCTCAACGGGCCGGCCGGGGCGCAGTTGGGCACCGGAGCGCAGGGTCTGCCGCGCCGTTTGCCGCGGGTGACCTACCCGGTAGGCGTGATCGCTGGCAGCCAATCGCTGAACCCCTACTTTTCTTCGCTGCTGCCCGGGCCGGATGATGGCAAGGTGTCTGTCGCCTCCACCCGTGTGGACGGGATGACGGCGCATCTGACCCTGCCTGTGACCCACACCTTCATGATGAACAACCCGCGCGTGCTGGTGCAGGTGGTCGAGTTTCTGCGAACCGGGCGCTTTGACCCGGACCTGAGCTGGGCAGAGGCTGTGCTGGAGCAGTTTGGCGGGGATGACGATGCTCGCGATTGATCTGATCGGTGCGGAGGTGTTGGGGCCGGACGGCCTGATGCGTGAACGGCTGAGCCTCGCGGACGGGTCCATCGTGGCAGAAGACGTGGGCAAGCCTGTGGATCTGAGTGGCTACCGGGTGCTGCCCGGCATCATCGACGTGCATGGCGACGGGTTCGAGCGGCACGTGGCCCCGCGCCGTGGCGCGATGAAGGAGATGACCGAAGGGCTGCGCGCCACCGAGGCCGAACTGGCCGCCAATGGCATTACCACAGGTGTGCTGGCGCAGTTTGTCAGCTGGGAAGGCGGGCTGCGCGGGCTCGAATTTGCCGATCAGGTCTTTGCCGGGCTGAGCGCGGTGCGGGGGCAGGTGGTGACCGACCTGCGCGCGCAGCTCCGGTTCGAGACGCATCTGCTGGAGCTTTACGACGACTTGCCGGACCGCGTGGCGGGGTGGGGCGTCGACTATGTCGTGTTCAACGATCACCTGCCGCATGACCGACTGGGCGAAGGGCGCAAGCCGCCGCGCCTCACGGGGCAAGCGCTCAAGGCCGGGCGCAATCCGGATGCGCATTTCGAGATGCTGCTTGACATGCACCGCGCGTCGGATGCGGTGACGCCCGCGCTCGATACCCTGTGCCCGCGCCTGCTGGAGATGGGCGTGCGCCTTGGCAGTCACGATGATCACACCGCCGGCGGTCGCATGGCATGGCACGCGCGCGGCGTACATGTGGCGGAATTCCCGGAAACCGCCGTTGCCGCCGAAGCCGCCCGAGACGCGGGCGACGCGGTTGTACTTGGCGCGCCCAACGTGGTGCGCGGCGGGTCGCACAAGGGCAACGCGTCGGCCATTGACCTGGTCGCCATGGGGCTGTGCGATGCGCTGGCGTCGGATTATCACTACCCCTCGCCGCGCCGGGCGGCGCTGATGCTGGCACGTACCGGCGTGCTGGATCTGGCCGCAGCCTGGGGGCTGCTGTCCTCGGGTCCGGCACGGGTGCTGGGCCTGACCGACCGGGGCACGCTCGTGCCCGGCCTGCGCGCTGATCTGGTGATCCTCGATGCGTCGGACCGCGTTGCGGCCACCCTCGCCGGTGGGCGGGTCAGCTATATGTCGGGGGACGTCGCCGCGCGGTTCGTCGCGGCCTAGCGTCTAATACGGTTCACGTGGCCCATCTTGCGGCCCGGGCGCGTTTCGCCCTTGCCATAAAGGTGGAGCGCCGCATCCCTTTCCCGGGCGATGTCGGGCACACGGGCCATGTCATCACCGATCAGGTTCTCCATCACCACATCCGCATGCCGCTGCCCGTCGCCCAAGGGCCAGCCTGCGACTGCACGGATATGCTGTTCGAACTGGTCCACGGTGCAGCCGTTCTGCGTCCAGTGGCCAGAATTGTGCACGCGCGGCGCGATCTCGTTCACGATCAGACCCTGCGACGTCACGAATAGCTCAACCCCCATGACACCCACATAGTCCAGCGCATTCAGGATCTGTGCGGCCAGCAATACCGCGTCGGTGCGCTGCGCCGCCGACAGCCGTCCGGGGATGGTGGTGGTGCGCAGGATGCCGCCCTCGTGCACGTTTTCGCCCGGATCATAGCAGGCGACAGAGCCGTCGAGGCCACGCGCCGCGATCACCGACACTTCGTGGCTGAAATCCACAAACCCTTCGAGGATGGCGGGCGCGCCCTGCATTTCGGTCAGCGCACCTTTGGCGTCCTCGGGGGTGGTGAGCCGCGCCTGTCCCTTGCCGTCATAGCCCAGGCGGCGCGTCTTGAGGATGGCGGGGGTGCCGATGCCCGACAGCGCCGTGGCAAGGGCCGCCATGTCCGGCACATCCGAAAAGGGGGCCGTTTTCAAGCCGAGGCCCTGAAGGAATTCCTTTTCCACCAGCCGGTCCTGACTGACCCGCAGCGCCTCGCGTCCGGGTCGGATCGGCGCGTGATCCTCCAGCGCGTCCAGCGTCAGGGTCGGGATGTTTTCGAACTCGTAGGTGATGACGTCCACGGATGTGGCAAAGGCATAGAGCGCGTCGTTGTCCTCGTAGGGCGCCGTCGTGACCATATGCGCCACGTCCCCGGCGGGCGGATTGGCGCCCGGCTCATAGATGTGAGTGCGGAACCCGAGCCGCGCTGCGGCAACCGCCAGCATCCGGCCCAGCTGACCACCGCCGAGGATGCCGATGGTGGCGCCCTGCGCCAGCGGCTCAGTCATCCTGCGGGGCCTCGGGGATCGACGCCGACAGGGTGTCGCGCCACGCCTCGAGCCGTTGGGCCAAGCCTGTGTCCGATGTCGCGAGGATCGCGGCGGCCATCAGCCCGGCATTCGCAGCCCCTGCGGCCCCGATCGCCATGGTCGCCACGGGATAGCCGCGCGGCATCTGAACGATGGAATAGAGGCTGTCGACACCGGACAGCGCCTTGGTCTGCACAGGCACGCCGATCACCGGCACCCGTGTTTTGGACGCCATCATGCCCGGCAGATGCGCGGCCCCGCCCGCGCCCGCGATGATCACCTTGAGGCCCCGGTCCACCGCCGTCTTGCCGTACTCCCACAGCCGGTCAGGCGTGCGGTGCGCCGACACGATGCGCGTCTCATACGCGACGCCCAGCGTGTCGAGGATATCCGCCGCCTCGCGCATGGTGGACCAGTCCGACTGGCTGCCCATGATGATGCCGACGGCAGGAGGGATGTCTGTCATGTCAGGTCGCCCGTCTGGAAAGAGCGCGCACTATAGCCGGAACGCATCCCGTGGCAATGGGGGCGCTCAGGCGATGATATCAGGGGTCAGGCGGTCCTCGATGACGGCAATCCTGTCCTTGAGATACAGCTTTTTCTTCTTGAGCCGCCGGATCGTCAGCTGGTCGGACGTGCCCTTGTCCTGCAGGGCGCGGATCGCCTCGTCGAGGTCGCGATGCTCGCGCCGGAACACCTCAAGCTCGACGCGCAAGACGTCGTCGGTTTTCATCGAGATGTCCGAAGGCGCGTTCATGGCGGTGATTCCGGTTTCTGGTGGTTCGTTGAATATAATCACAGTTTTGCGTTGCGCATAGACCTTGTTCCGGTCGCGGTTACTGCCCATATTTGATGTGTCCGCTGCCGCTCAAGGGGTGGATATCTGACTGTCGCTTGACCAAAGGACGTGTCGCATGACGAAAATGACGCTTGGCTCATACCCGCATATGCTCGGGTTCGAGCAACTGGAACGACTGCTGGAACGCACGGCCAAAAGCGCCGAAGGCTATCCGCCGTTCAACATCGAACAGACCTCCGAAAACTCGTACCGGATCACGCTGGCAGTGGCGGGCTTTGCCGAGGTTGATCTGTCGATCACGGTCGAGGACCGGCAGCTGGTCATTCGCGGGCGCCAGTCCGAGGACATCACCGAACGCGTGTTTTTGCACCGCGGCATCGCCGCGCGCCAGTTTCAACGCAGCTTTGTGCTGGCCGACGGGGTCGAGGTCGGCGAGGCGATCATGGAAAACGGTCTGCTGCACGTGGACCTGACCCGCGCTCAGCCGGAAAAGATCGTCCAGACCATCAGCATCAGGAAAGGATAAGTCATGAACACGCCCTATGATTTGAACGCCGATGTGGGTCGGATGGTGTATGTCAAACCCATCGCCGTCGACAACCTGCCCAAAGAGGTGCGCGACCAGGCCGAAGGGCTGGACCAGCTCTTTGCCGTGCATGACGCGGAAGGGCAGCAACTGGCGCTTGTGGCCGATCACAAACTGGCGCTCGCGCTGGCCCGGCAGCACGACTACGCGCCGCAGCCGCTGCACTGATCCGGCGGAACGTATCGCATGATTGAAAAGGGTGGCCTTGGGCCGCCCTTTTTTGTGGCTGACGTCTGGCCACGCGCGACTGGTCAGAGCGGTATGGCTTGATGTAAGGTAGGCTTAAGATAAGTGGGGCATTTTAGCCCGTACCGTCAACAACGCTTTCAGGTCGCCAAAGCCCATGACCATACGCAGACTGCGCACGCTCGTCGCAATCGCGGAAACCCGGACGTTCAGTGCCGCGGCAGAGGTGGTGCATGTCACCCACGCCGCCGTCAGCCAGCAGATGCAGGCGCTCGAGGCGGACCTTGGCGTGACGCTCTTTGACCGCAGCACCCGGACCCCGCAGCTGACCCCGCTTGCCCATCAGATCGTGGCCAAGGCCCGCACATTGGTGGCGGAGTATGACAACCTCGTGCCCTCGGTTCTGAACGACACTGGCCTGCGCGGCACCGTCACGCTGGGCGTGCTGCGCACGACGCTGACCGGGCTGACACCGCAGGCGATGGCCGCGCTCAAGGCGCGGTTCCCGGATATGGGTCTGCATATCCGACCGGGGCTGACGGCGGAGCTTTTGGCCGAGATCGAGCGGGGCAACCTGGATGCCGCGATCACCTCGCAACCGCACCAGATGCCCGCCGGCGTGGTCTTTCGCCCGCTGGCTGACGAGCCGATGCAGCTGATTGCGGCGAAGGAAGAGCCGGGCAATAATCCTATCGCGCTGCTCAAGACGCGCCCGTTCATCCGGTTCGACCGCACCGCCGTGGTCGGCGCGCTGATCGACAACTGGATCCTGTCGCACCGGATCAAGGTGAACGAGACGATGGAGCTGGACAGCCCCGAGGCGATCACCGGCATGGTGCGGGCCAATCTTGGCGTCTCCATCGTGCCTGACCTTGCCGTGCCGCCGCCGGACGTCGTGCCGGTCAAACGGCTGAGCCTTGGCCCGGAGGCGCCCCGGCGCACGCTGGGTCTGGTGCATCGGGACAACCAGCTCAAGATGCAGGCGCTGGACGAGTTGTATCAGGTCCTCGTGTCCGTCATTGAGGCCGCATCGTCGCAACGGGTGCCCGCACATTGATCAGCTTTGACTTTGCCCTTTACCTCGTGCTCGGCGCTGTGGCGGGCGGGTTCATCAACGGGCTGTCCGGGACGGGCACCGCGCTGTTTGCGCTGGGGTTCTACCTTGTGGTGCTGGAGCCCGTACAGGCGGTGGCCATCGTGGCGCTGATGTCCGTTCTGGCGGGGTTGCAGGGTCTGTGGATCGTGCGTGCGGAAATCCTCGCCCAGCCGCGAAGGCTGTTGCGGTTTCTGCTGCCCGGGTTGCTCGGCGTGCCGGTGGGCGTGTCGCTGCTGGCCGTGATCGACGCAGGCGTGTTGCGCATCGCGATTGCGACGACACTGATCATTTACGGCTGCTATTTCGGGTTCCGCGCGGCCTTGCCCGCCTTTTCGCGGCCCACGCCCGTGGTTGATGTGCTGGTCGGTCTGGCAGGCGGGGTGTTTGGCGGGGCGGCGTCCGTGTCCGGCGCGCTGCCCGCGATGTGGCTGTCGATCCGCCCGTGGACCAAGTCCGAGACGCGCGCGGTGCTCCAACCGTTCAACGTCGTCATCCTCAGCACCACCGTTTGCCTCCTGGTCTTTCAGGGGGCGTATAACAGCACGGCGTTGTCCGCCCTGCTGATCACGGTGCCTACCGGATTGGTCGCCGCACAGATCGGGATCATGGTGTTTAGGCGGCTGAGCGACATGATGTTCCGGCGTCTGCTCATCCTGCTGACGCTGGCGATGGGCGTGGGCGTGCTGCTGAGCGAATTGGCCTAGGCGCTTACCCGAAGAGTGTGCCCGCCAACAGGTTCGCGCCCAGCACTGAAAACGCGCCCAGAAAGTATTTCTTGAACTGCTCCGGGTCCGATCGGTGCCGCAAACGCTCGCCCACCGAAAACCCGATCAGCGTCGGGATCAGCAAAAAGCCCGAGACGGCCAGTTGCGGTGCCGTGCTGTGACCCACCGCGATGAACATGACAAAGATCGAGATGCTGCCAGCCGTGATCAGGAATCCGAGCGCCTGCACAAAGGCGTCGCGATCCAGCTGCAGGCCGGTGAGGTACATGGCCAAAGGCGGGGCCCATGCGGCTGTCAGCCCGCCGACCAGCCCGGCGACCACGGCGCTGATCCCCTCGAACAGACGCACCCGGTGCGCCGGGATCGGGGGCACCATGTTGCGCCAGCTGAAAAAGCAGAACGCCAGCACGAACGCCCCCAGAACAGCGCGCAGGAACCGGTCGGGCGCGGATTGGCTGAACCAGACTGTTGCCGCCACGCACAGGATTAGAATGGCCGCGTATCGCCAGTGCTGCCTAACGCATCCCGCCATGTCCGGGCCGCGCCAGAACTGCCAAACATTGCTCAGCAGCATGGGGATCACGATCAGGGTAACGGCGGATCGTGCATCGACCTGAAGCGTCAGCAGGGTCAGGGCCACGGTGGGCATCCCCAACCCGATAAACCCCTTTACGGTGCCTGCCAGCAGCAGAACGGCGCTGGCGAACGCGATCAGGGAAGGGTCGGGCATGGACGCATCATATTACCTCGTCCGTGCGGTCATCGCTTTCGCCATAGCGTTTGAGGACAGCCGGTCTGGTCCCTTCGTACACGCGGGCCACGTTTTCGGCAATCTTGGCGTTCTCGCGTTCAAAGAGGCAGTCGCCATTCATGTCGGAGGCGACGATAAACGGCCCCATCCTGTTGCATTTGATCACCCACATGGCCTGAGCGAGGCCCAGCTCTTCGTTCCAGTGCACCGCTTCGACGTTTTCGACGCCGCGCCCCAGCAACGCGCCGGTGCCATAGCCGACGGTCGACAGGTAGACGGCCCCGTTGGGCACGAAGTATTCCTTGTAGTCCCTGGACGTCATGCCGCCCTTGCCCACGATCAGCTTGGCCCCGGTCTTGGCCATCCATTCGGGGAGCCATTTGGCAAAGCGGAACGACGCCGTGGCGGTCACGGCCCCCATGTCAAATGATCCATCGGGATTGATCCGGGCCGCAGGCGAGCAGTGGAAATTGGCCGCCGACTGGCTGGGCAGTTCCATCGGGATGTTCGCCTTGTCCTCCAGCGCGCGCATATAGACCCCCTCGCGCGCGGTGTACATGAGGCCATCAAGGTAGACGACATCGCCAAGCCGCAGATCGGCTATGGCCTCGTCGGTGGGGGTGGTGGAGAGGCGGACTTCGCGGATCGTCATGAGGTGGTCCCGGCAATTGTCTCAGTCGTCAAGGTTTAGATCCTCCCGGGCGTATCGGTGGCGCCCTGTGTCCGACGGCAGCTTGATCTTGCGCGCCCAGACACGGCGGACGTCGTCCATGCCAAGGTCAGGGTTGTCGGCGAGAAAGTCGCGCGTGTACTGGTTGAACTGGTTATGATCGCGGATCTTCGTCTGGCCCTTGGCGACCTGCATCGTACCATAGGCCGCACAGGCATCGGCAAGCGTTTTGCCGGTGTTGGCGCGCATCCAGTCCATAAAGGCGATGTTGAACGTAAACCTGTCGCCGAGCCGCGATTTGAAGTAGCGGCGCACGTTCTGGCTGTTCCTGTAGCTGTCGGTGATCACCGTGGCGTCGGTCAATGCCGCGGAATGCCAGTCAAATGTTGATGTGGGTTTGGCCACGATATCGCCGGGAAACTCCGTGGCGCCGGTGTCGAGGTGATGCGCAATCCGGTCGAGGATCAGGAACTTGCCGCCCGTCGTCTTGAGGCCCAGCCGCTTGGCATGGGCCAGAAGCTCATCCTTGCGCCAGTACCAGCGGCGTAGTTCCGCGCCGGTCATGACGGCGGCCATGTCCGGGCGATCTTCACGCATCTCCTTTGGTCTGGGCTGCGCCATTTACTCCGCCGCCTCGCGCTGCGGTTCCCATTCGACCGTCTCGCGGCGTTGGTAGTCGGTGAACCAATCCGGATCCGTACGATGCTCAACCCGCCCATCCGCGTGGATGCGCGCCACTGCGCGGCGTGAGGACAGGCAGAACGCGTGCACCGACATGGGCATACCGCCAGTATGGCAATAGCCCACCTCGATATTGCAATCGATCACCATGTTCTTGCCGACAAAGCCCATGGCCCCCATGCCGATCGAATTGCCAAGCTCTTTGAACTCGTTCTCCATCTCCGCAATGCGCGGATCCGTATTGCGACTGCCCACGATGCGCAAAGTCGATGCGCGCTTGCCCAGCGTCATGCAGATGTCCTTGGACCCGCCAAGGCCGATGCCGATGATCGCGGGCTGGCACGCCAGCCCGCGTTTGCCAAACGCCATGAGGCTGTCGAGGTAAAACCGTTTGATTCCCTGAACGCCATCCGAGGGGAACAGCATCCGGTAGTCTGTGCCAAAGAGCCCGCCCTTGTGCACCGTGATCAGGTCGATCCATGCGCCCTCCGGCTCGAACCCATACTCAATCTCCGGCGCGCCGATGCCGACATTGTTGTCGTGATCCGTCCGCCAAAGCGGGTGCACGCGGTTCGGGCGCAGGGGTACGCCATTCGTTGCATTGGCCGTCGCGCGGCGCAGAGCAGCCTCAAGCGCGACCATGCCCCCCTCGACCCGCGCCTCGTTCCCCATCTTGACGAACCAACGCGGCACACCGGTGTCACCGCACATGGCGCGCCGATCCTCCTTGGCCGCTTCGTAATTGTCGAGCATAGCTTTGAGGACAAAGGACGACAGATCACCATCCTCGGTCCTGGCGGCCTGTTGCAAACCGTCGAGGTAATCCTGCGGAATCTCGATGGCCGCCTTGTCCATAAGGACCTCAGCAGTGGATTGGATCGTCTGGATAGGAATCACAGTCTGCTCCTTCTTCTGACCATAAATACCACGGGGGGAGCGCGAGGGGGGC